>WOUP01000012.1 GCA_009772895.1 Puniceicoccaceae bacterium 5H
TTTGCAAGAGGAAATCCTTTCAAGCAATCAGTTCTTCCGGTGTGGAGCAAGATCGAGCCGCGATGCACCTGACAAATCAACCAGATATTCCGGTTACCCTGTTTTAGCAAACACAAGATAGCGGAGATCAGCGTGCCGGCGTGGCCGATACCGATCCAGAACACGAAGTTGACGATGGCCCACCCCCAGAAGACGGGGCTGCGGAGGCCCCAGACGCCGGTACCGGTGGAGACCAGATAAATGAGACCCGCAAGTGTGAAGCTGGCCATGAAGCACGCCATGATGAAGCCAATCCACCACCACTTGGGGGCGTTGCCTTCGACGATGCCGCAGATTTTCTGCGTGATCCAGCTGTAGTCGCGATGGTTCTCGATGATCTCACGCCGAGGCATATTCGCCGGACGCACCTCTTTGAGGACCGCCGGTTCCTTGACGGGAGCATGAGCTGTACTGTGTGCGCTGCTCAAGGTAATCGATCGTTAAAAGGTTATCGTCGCGGGTTTAGTGATGCTCATTGCCTTCGGAGGACTCGTGAGATTCCCCATGGCCAGCGTTGGTTTCGGCACCGTGCTCGGTTTCACCGTGGCTGCCGCCTTTCGCGGGTTGATGCTCGGTGCCGCCCTTGCCGAAGTATTCCTGATAGCTGAAGGGCTCAGCGAAGTCCGGCATCTTCGGGTTCGGGTTGCGCAGGCGGGCGAGGTAAGTCGTGCGCGGGCGCACATTCAGGTAGCCCAGGAGCGCATAGTCACGGTCATTGGCCTTGGATTCCGAAACAGCGGTATCCGCGTCGGAGATGTCACCGAAAACGATGGCATCCGTGGGGCAGGCGTTTTGGCAAGCCACGCGCACCAAGCCGTCCGGGATGCGGATGTCGTTGCTGTCCGCGGCCTTGACGCGTTGAGCGATCTTGGCTTGTTCGATGCGCTGCACGCAGAAGGTGCACTTTTCCATCACCCCGCGCATGCGGACGGTCACGTCCGGATTACGTTGCATGGAAACCAGCGTGCCGCCTTCGGTCTTGTACTTGTTGGTACCAAGCGGGCCAGCATAGAGCTCGTCGACGTTACGCTTGTTGTAATCAAAGAAGTTGAAACGGCGGACCTTATACGGGCAGTTGTTGGCGCAGTAGCGGGTGCCGACGCAACGGTTGTAGGCCATGACGTTGAGGCCCTGGCGGTCGTGAACCGTCGCGTTAACCGGGCAAACCTGCTCGCACGGCGCATTCTCGCAGTGCACGCAACCCAGCGGCATGAACGAGGCTTGCGGGTTGGCCGGTAACGACACCTGGTTTTGCTTGAGATCGCCCGAGCTGAAGTAGCGGTCGAGGCGGATCCAGTGCATTTCGCGCCCCATGGCAACCTGTTCCTTACCCACGATCGGAATGTTGTTTTCCGACTGGCAGGCAATGATACAGGCGTTACAACCCACACAGGTATTGAGGTCGATGCTCATCCCCCACTGTTGCTCGGGGACGAACTTGTCCATCGCACCCTCCTTCTTCCAGGCATCCACATTGGGAGGCGGGGAGCCGAAGTCGGGGTGTTCGTAAAGGCTGTTGCCGCGCGGCTGCTTGAGCGACTTCTCCTGCAGCGGCATGTCCTTGGCATTGCCGTAGACAGGCGGGGAGTGCGACTCCATGCCCATGTGGTTGACCCAGTCCGGATGCTCCAGATGGTGTTCCACATTGGCTTCGCGAATGATCGCGCGGCCTTCCATCGACCAGTGCTGGCTGGTATTGGAAAGCGGGTAATGCTCACCAACCAACTTGATCTTGGCGCCGTTGCGGGCAAAGAAGTTTTTGCTGTGCGTGAGGGGATAGGCGTTGAAGCCGGTGTTCTTCCCCACCCGGCCGACTTTGCTGCGACCGTAGCCGAGGCTGACGGTGACGCTGTAGTCCGGGAGGCCAGGGAGAATGTGCACGGGCCCACGAACCGTAACGCCGTCGACAGTCACTTCCGCCACCGGGCTAACCTCGGTGTCACGGACAAAGTTGTTTTGCTTCTTCGAAATCCCCCCGATGAGGAAGGTGCCCTTGCCAGTGTCGTAGCCGAGCTCCTCTGCCAGCTTCGGGCTCACGAGGATCGCGTTGTCCCAAGTCAGCTTGGTCAGCGGGTCTGGCAGCTCTTGCAGCCAGCCGTTGTTATTCCAGTAGCCGTCGCCGACGGTGTCATCCATCTTCAGACGGACTTCGAGCGCGTTGGAACCAATACTCGGCGCCTGGAAGCTGCCCTGTGAAAGGGCATTGCGGAGGCTACCGAACTCGACCCGTCCGTTGATGGACTGGAAGCGGTGCTCGAAAAGGCCGCCGTCGGACAAGAAGCGCTGGAAGGCTTTGTCCTTGTTTGCCTCGTTCGTGTAGCTGCCGAAGGTTTCGACGACCAGAGCATAGACGTCACTGGTTTGTCGGCCCCCCAAACGCGCCACGACTTCCAGTTCCGACACGCCTTCGAAGATCGGGAGGACCATCGGCTGCACCGGAACGAGGGCGCCTTCGTAGGTAAAACCGTCGCTCCAGCTCTCCAGATAATGGGTACTGGCGATGTTGACCTGCGAAAGCAGCGAAGTCTCGTCGTAGTAAAAACCGTGGCGGATGACCTGACCGACCTTCTTTTGCAGGCGATCCCACTCGAGATTAGCCGGTGCATTGTAAACCGGATTGCCGCCGAGAATCAGGAGCGTCTCGACTTCCCCGGCCTCGATGGCCTGGGCGAGATCTTCGATCGAGTCGGCCTCTGCTTGAGGCAGCTCGACGTAATCCACAGTATGGCCCACTGCGCCGAGCTCGGCGTTGATCGCCTGCACCAGCTGCTGGGTCGCGAGCGGGAGGTGAGACCCCGCGTGCAAGACCGCGTGACCACGGTTGGCGAGCAAATCGGCTGCGCATTCACGGACCCAGGCTTCATCGAGATTGGCCGAAGCAGCCTGTTCCCGCAACTGGGAAGCGAGCCCGGAATCTCCGCCGCTTTGGCTGAGGATCTCGGCCGCCAGTTGCGCTACGAAAGCAGGGATCTGCGAGGTCGGAACCCGGAGGCGGTGATCCGACATGGCACCGGTCGCCGTGAACGCGCTTTCCGCCATGTAGAGGCGGTTCATGTTCTTGGCGTCGGCCTGGTTCTTCGCGCGTCGGCCTGCGGCAAAGCCTCGGGCCAGCGCGAGCGAACCCGGCTCGTGCAGGGTAAAGTCGCTATCGACCCCCAGGATCACCTTCGCCTGGTCCAGATGATAGACCGGGCGGGCGGGACGACCGAGGGCTTGAGTCAGCGCCTTGTCCGGGCTCGTGCGTGCGCTGGGGGCATACTCTGCCCAACGCAGGCGAGGCATCTGCTGCTTCAGCTGCTGCACGAGGCGGGCACGGGTCGGCGAAGAACTGGGCTCAGCCAGAATCGCGAGGCCCTGGCCGTTGGTCTGGCCAAACTTGTTCGCGACCTTGCCCAGAATGTCCGCGGCTTCCGCACTGCTGATGCGCCGGTTGTTCCCCTCGGAAGAGGCGGTCATGCGATCCGGATCGTAGAGATTCAGGATCGAGGCTTGAGCAAAGACGTTGGTGCTACCGCCGTAAGACTTGTAACCGGGGTTCCCCTCGATGTGGGTCGGCCGGTGCTGGTGCGTTTCCACGACCAGCGGCAGGCTGTCGACCGCGTCCGGGAAGGAAGTCGTGTAGAAGACCGGCACGCCCGGAATACTGTTTTCCGGCTGGCGCGAATACGGCAGAATGTTCTGTTCCGGACGACGGCAACCTGCGAGACCGATGCCAGCCGCACCAAAGGATGCGGCCATGATCTTGAGGAAGTGACGGCGGTTGACTCCGGTCGCTTCCGAGGCCCCTTGCGGAAATTCGCGGTGGAGCCAGTTGCGGAAGGCCTGGGTGTCTGCCAGCTCGTCGAGGCTACGCCAGTAGCTCTTGCCGGTCGTTTGCCCGCCAGGGGCAGAAGATTGTTGGAAATCCTGAATCATCGGTGACAACCCGAGCAGCTTTGGGGAGGATTAATGTTCCAATCGACAACCCGCTCGTGCGCTTGCTTGAGGAAAGCTTCGCGGCTTTCGGGCTTCCAGGTCAGATCGTAGACCTTGTCGAGAGGACGCACGTATTGGTCCGCATTGCGGTGGCAATCGAGGCAGAACTTCATCGACAGCGGCTTATCGTGCCACACCTCGGTCATCTCGTTGATTTGACCGTGGCATTCGACACAGCTGATGCCGCGGTTCACGTGCACAGAGTGGTTAAAGTAAACGTAGTCCGGCAGCTTGTGGACGCGAACCCATTCGACCGGCTTGCCGCTCTCAAAGCTCTCTCGAATGGGAGCCAGGGCGGGGCTGTCTTTCCGCACCTGCGAGTGACAATTCATGCAGGTTTGGGAATCCGGGATGTTCGCGTGGCCCGACTGGTCCACATAAGAGTGGCAATAACGGCAGTCGAGACCGAGCTGGTCCACGTGGATCTTGTGGCTGTATAACACCGGTTGCTTCGGCATGTAGCCGACCCGGGTGTATTGCGGCGGATAGTAGTACCAAACTGCCGCAACCGCCGTGGTGGCCAAAATCAACAGGATCAGAATCACCTGCAGCGGCACACGATTAGCAGAGCGCGTGAAAATATTGGGCATGAGTAACTCCGAAGGAAAAGGGCGTTCTTACCGCTGGCCGGCCTGGTAAGGCACCGATCGCTGATCCGGTTGCAGCCGTCGTTCGAGATCGGACGGAGTCGTGGATCGTGTTTGCTTGGGCTGCGGCGTCTGTCCTTTTGCCAGGGAGACCCCGGCGAACAAAGCTCCCGCCGACAGCAGAAAACTTTTACGCGAAATTCGCTCTTGTGCCATATTGAGTGATGAGACGTGAGAATGACGAAGCTGCGACGCCGACCACGCATCGCTGACCGAAAGCCGGATTACGTGTGGATAGCGGAGTCAAGGCAACAGAAAAAACAGGATCAAATCTTCGTAAATTTTATTGCGACAGGTTCTCACTGAAGATGCTTATCAGAAACAAGTTACTTCTACCGCTTCCACCAGCTCAATCATTACCGCTTCTAACAACCTAGATCAGTCAGGCAGTCCGGAAATACGCTATTTGCGAGCCTTAACAGGGTTAACAGTCAAATTAAGACCGTAAGGGTCACCCATCCGCCCGCATGTGAATAACTGTTTCTAATCCAAAGGATCAGCTTCTTTTCTACTTCTTTTAGTAGAATGGTCTTCATCAGGGCCACCGGAGTTTGCGGCGGCCAGTGCACGTGCGGACACGAGAAAGCTCGAGACCACCATCAGCAAGGCTGCGGCCACGGGGTGCAGCCAACCGACCGCGGCCAGGCCCATGCCGACGAGATTATAACAGGCCGCAAACCACAAGTTGCCCTGCACGACCCGCCTCACATGTCGGCACATCCGGATGGCCTGCGGCAGCGAGGCCAGCGAATCGCCCAGCAACACCCCCTCGGCCGTGGAGCGGGTCAACGCCGCCCCACTGCCCATGGCGATGGCGGTCACACCGGAAGTCATGGCAGCCGCATCGTTGATCCCGTCACCGACATAGAGCCAACGCCGATCGTGCACCAGTTGCTGGACCCGCTCCTGTTTTGCGAGCGGCGAAAGTCCCGCCTCCACCGGCGCACTTCCGATCTGGGTCCAGCGCGGGTGTGGGTCGCCCGTCAAGACGCGCCCTTCGAGCCCCAATTCGTTCATCGCCTGCATGGCGGGCGCAGCATCTTCACGCAGCCCCTCCTGCAGGATGATCTGGGTGACGGGCCGCTCGTTTTCCAGGACCCAGACTTCGCGATCTCCCTCCGGTGCCGCCCAGTCAGGTCTCGTCTCCGGCAGCAAGGCGCTACTCCCAATTTGCAGTAAGCGCCCATCTACCTCGGCTTCGACGCCTTTGCCTGGCAGCAAACGCGTATCCGCCACATCCAGACGCTCGGAGGAGATTTGCGCCAGCGCCCGGGCAATGGGGTGCGGCCACAAATCTTCGACCGACGCAACGGCCTGACGCAGCCATGTCTGACGGTCTTCGGCCCCTGGAGCGCCACGCCACTCCCGCAGCTGCAACACGCCCTCGCTCAATGTGCCTGTCTTGTCCCAGATAACCCCCTCGGCCATAGCGAGCCCATCGATAATCGTGGCGGAACGGGCCACGACACCCAGCTGGCTGAGGCCGTAGAGAGAGCGCCAGACCGCTAGAGGTGTGGCCAGCCCGAGGGCGCAGGGGCAGGCCACCAGCAGAACAGCCATGGCGTTGAAAAGCGATTCCCACCAAGGGGCGCCGGTCAGCGTCCAGCCGACGTAGGTCGCCAGTGAAGCCACGACTACGGTAGGGACAAAATAGCGCATGAGCCGGTCGGCCTGGGCCTGCAAACGCGAAGGCTGCTCCCCTGCCCGCTCTACAATCGACAGAATCCGGTCCAGCTGACGCTGCGTCGTTGCTTCGGGAAGGAGGGTGAACCGTGCATCGACGGAATAGGTGCCCGCCAACACGGCATCTCCTGGCTTTCGTGGCACGGCATCCGGCTCTCCCGTCAGGCTCATTTCCTGAACATAGCCGACGCCCTCGAGGATCTTTCCATCGACCGGGATGGGTTCTCCGGGGCGGACTTCGACCCGATCATGCGCCGGGTCCACCAAGCCCACGGGGACTTCGCGCCGTGCCCCGGAGGGATCGAGCACATAGGCGTTGGCAAAGGCATCCCGCAAGGCCGCCAACTCCTGCTCCACCTTCCGCCGCTGGCGCGCCCCCACCAGTCGACCCACGGTATATATAGAGAGCACAATGGCCACGATCTCGTAATAGACGCTCGATTGACCGGTAGCGGACGAAACGATCGAGCCGACCAAGGCCCCCAGCATGCTGAGCGTAAACAGGGCTTCGATCGTCAACTGTTTGCGGCGCAGTGCCACAAAAGTCGCCCGCAGCAGCGGCAGCCCCAACAGCAGCAGCACGATCAACGCAGATGCGAGCAGCGCCCCGTGGATCAGCCAGTAGACAAGTCCGCCAAACTCAGGCCCTTCGCCCGCCAGCCGGGCATTGTTGTAGCCCAGCCCGAGGGCCATCCCCTGCCCTGCGAAGACCAGCGCGATGGCCAACTTGAACCACTCGCCTGATTGATCATTGTCCGTAACCGGGTCCATGAGACCGGCCGCCGTTGGGCTAGAGCAGCCGCAACTGACAATGGTGGGACGGGACGAAGTGGATGGCGCCGATTGCCCAAACATGTATCCAGCATTGGACTTTTAGCGTGCCACGACAACCCTCCAGCGGCATGGAAAGACAAACTAAACACCCTCATAAGCGAGGATTAAATAAGAAGATGAAGCTAATTCTCGCTTTTTCCCCATGAGTTCCATACGCTTTTCGTTAAAGTCGTTTCCTCAGCTGCCGAATTGTTAGCAATAAACCAGAAGGGTTTTTACGATGCTGTCGACAGTCCAAAAGCTCCTTCCCCTGTGGGCGATTCTGCTGCTGGCGACGCAGATGCGCGCGGCACCTTCAGCGACGCCAGCTTCGGGCTGGGTGGCCTTGGATTATTGGCAGTTTGAGAGCAATGTGCCGCACGACGGCGATTCTTTCGGCGTTGCCCACGACGATCAGCACTACCGCTTTCAGCTTTATTTCGTCGACGCTCCGGAAACGACGCGGGACAACCTTGATCTGTTGGGTGAGCAGGCCCGGTTCTTCGACTTGAGCCTGGACAAGACGTTGGAGCTCGGGCTCGAAGCGAAAGCCTATTCGGAAAGATTCCTGCTGACGGGAGCCCGCATCCTCACCCGGTGGGAACGCGTCGGCGGGCCCTCCCGCAATCCATCCTTTTATGCCATCGTCGTCCGCCAGCAAGACTACTTGGCGGAACAACTGGTGGCCCGTGGGCTCGGCCGGATCAGTGAAGCCAAGCCCACCACAGACTGGTATCACGGGCTCGCGGCAAGCTCCTTTCTCAATCGGCTGCATGTCGCCGAGCGCGCGGCACAGAGCAGTGGCATGGGTGTCTGGCAGCATCATCAAGACGACTTGATGGCATTTCTCCGCCCGGGCGCACCTTCGCCCATCGAAGACGAAGCGCCGCCCATGCCCTACCAGGCTCCGGTTCCCGCCCACCGGATCAACCTGAATTACGCCACCGAGCGGGAACTGCAGCGACTGCGCGGCATCGGGCCAGTCCTGGCCCAACGCATCGTGGACGGTCGCCCCTACGGGCGCGTCGACGATCTGTTGAAGGTGCCCGGCGTCACGGAAAGCACGTTGGAGCGCCTCCGCCCCTACGTAATGGTGGACCGCTAATCGACGCGGTTGAGGCGTTCGCCCGCCCGGAAGGCCTCGATGTTGCGAATCACCTGAGCGTAGAGACGCGCCCGGGCCTCTTTGGTCGCCCACGCGATATGGGGCGTGATGCTGCAATTGGGGATGCCAATGAGCGGGTTATCGACCGCCGGTGGCTCTTGCCCCAGCACATCGAGCCCCGCCCATGCGATCTCGCCTTGTTTGAGCGCCGCCGCCAGCGCGTCCTCGTCGACCAACGGCCCCCGGCCTGTATTGATAAGGACCGCATCGGTCTTCATGTGCGAAAGCGATTGCGCGTTGATCAGGTGCTGCGTCTCGGAGGTAAGCGGGCAGCACAGCACCACCACGTCGCTGCTACGCAGCAATTCGTCCAGCCCCACCAAAGCCTGCACACCCTCCGGCAGGCTTTCCGGCTGCGTCCGCGTCTGGGCGACGACTTCCATACCGAAGGCCCCCGCGACCTTAGCGACGCCCCGACCGATCGAGCCGAGCCCGACAACACCCAACCGCCGGCCCGCCAGCTCGAGCAGCGGGGCCAAGGTAAACGTGAAATCCGAGGAAGCGCTCCATCCCCCTGCCTTGACCGCGGCGTCATGTGCCGCGACGCGTTGCGCGTAATGTAGCAAGTGTGCGAATACCATCTGCACCACCGAATCGGTGCTGTAGGCCGGCACGTTGGTGACCGCAACCCCTTGCGCTCGCGCCGCCTCGAGATCCACGACATTGATGCCCGTAGCGAGAACGCCGATATACTGCAGATCCGGCAACGCCTTGATCTGCTCAGCATTGAGCACCGTTTTGTTCGTCAACGCCATCTGTGCCCCTTCGCAGCGTTCGACCACGAGTTCCGGAGGCGTGCGATCGTAAATGGTCACATCGCCCAACGCCTCCAGTTCCTTCCAGGACAGGTCGCCGGGGTTCATGGTGTATCCGTCCAGCACGACAATACGCAGAGAAGCCATGCCGGAGAAAAACATCCTCGGGCCAATGAGGCAAGCCGAGGTCTTGATTCAAGAACTGCCCGCGCTATGCTCAAACTATGGCCAAACACAATGCCCACCGCTGGATCGCGGAACCTCTGCTGCAGCGAGCGGATTGCGTCGAACGGCGCATGTTTGGCGCCGAAGCCTACTATCTGGGCGGGAAGCTGGTGCTGCTGACCACCGATGGCGAAGAGCCGTGGAAAGGCTGCCTTTTTCCCGCCGAACGGGACCAGCACGCGGCCATTCTGAGGGAATTCACCGCCCTTTCTGAGCACCCGCAGCTCTCGAAGTGGCTTTATCTGCCCCAAATACACCCGGAATTTGAGGAACTCGCCCAGGAACTGGTGCAGCGATGCCTGGCCGAAGATCCGCGCTTTGGCGTCATCCCGCCGCCCAAGCGCAAGAAGAAGCAGGCGAAGAAAGCGCTACCGGACGGGCGCCCTCCCCACTTGGCCTAAGCGACGCGCTAAAGCCTTACCGTCTGCTCGATAAACGTGCGGATGGTATCCGCGCTCGCCGGCATCTCGTTGCGGTGCAGCTCGCGGGCCTTCAAGGCTTCCAGCGCCGGAGCCGTCGGCTCGGTTCCGATCGCCTGTTGCAGCGTGTCGGGGAACTTTGCCGGATGGGCCGTGCTCAGAATGACGCTCGTCATTTCCGGGTCGAGATCGGCAAACGACGTGGCGGTGTGGGGATCCACAATGTAGCCGTAACGCTGATATACGTCTGCGATAATACGCTCGATATCGGCATCGGTTGCCCGGGAGGCACGGAAGGTATCGCGCTGGAACGACTCGAAGGTGTAACGCCCGTGCGCCTTGAAGTTCTGCATGATCTCCTTCACGCGATCGGTATCGCCGTTTTCATGGAAATAGAGAAAGCGCTCGAAGTTGCTCGCGACCTGGATATCCATGCTCGGAGCGTGGCTGGGCTGCACCGTATCCACTTCGTAGCGACCGGTCTCGAAGAGGCGATACAGGATGTCGTTCTGGTTTGTAGCCACGCAGAAGCGCTCAATGGATAGCCCCATCTTTTGCATCATCCAGCCCGCCAGGATATTGCCGAAATTACCCGTCGGCACGACGAATTCGACCCGTTGGCGCGCCTGCTCCGGCAACTGAAACCAGGCCGCGAGATAGTAGACGCACTGGGCCATCACTCGCGCGAGGTTGATCGAATTGATCGCGCTGAGGTTGAAGCGCTGCTTGAGCTCCAGATCGCCAAAGAGGTCCTTCACGATGGCCTGGCAGTCGTCGAAGGTGCCATCCACCGCGATCGGGTGCACGTTGTCCGCCCCCGTACAGGCCATCTGACGCTCCTGCAGCGGCGCCACTCCGTTGCGCGGGTAGAGAATGAAAATGTTGACGCCCTCCTTGCCCAGCAGACCATGAATCGCAGCCGAACCGGTATCGCCACTGGTCGCACCGAGCACGTTGATCGGCTTGCCGGTGCGGCGGATCTGCTCTTCGTAGAGGTTGCCCAGCAACTGGAGTGCAAAATCCTTGAATGCCAGCGTCGGCCCGTGGAACAACTCCAGCGCGTAGGTATGCGCATCGAGCCTGGTCAGCGGCGCGACCTTGGGATGATCGAAAGAGGCATAGCTGCGGCGCACCCGGTCACGCAACACGTCCGCCGGGAGATCCGTCGCAAAGTGCGAGAAGAACGCCTCGCACAACTCGGGATACGTCAGGCGCGCCCACCGGTCGAAATGCTCGCTCAAGTCGGGCAGCTTTTCGGGCAGCAGCAGGCCGCCGTCGGGGGCCAGGCCCGTCGCAACGGCCTCGGTGAATCCCATCGGCTCGGTGGCTCCACGCGTGGAGAGGTAACGCATGCCCCGAGAAGACAATGCGCTCGCGCCAGAGTCAAGCGTCTGCGACGCCTCCCCTACTCCGCCACGGCTTCCCAGCGGATGTGGGCCTCGCGCTCGGGATTGTAGCCGCGCGCCACCAGCGTCTGTCCCAGCTCCTGATCGATTTTGAAGATGTGCTGCACGATCCAGCTTTCGCTCGCGCGGTGCAACATTTGCAGGCGCTCAAGCGACGGGCCTTCGCGGCGCCACGCATCGCGGAAGGCGGTGAACTCGCGCAAGAAGATCTGGTGTTGCTCCTTGTTCTTTTCTGGATTCGGGCACTGGTGGATTTCCATGCAGGACTCTTCGCAGGCGAAATGGATGCGGACGTAGACCCCGAGCGAGCGGATCAAGTTTTCGACTGCCGGCGAAGCATATTCCCGTCGCTGGATCAGCCGCTCCAGATCGTTGAGATACGCGAAGAGCGACTTGTGTTGATCGTCCACGCGAGCATGGCCGGTGGCGTAGCGTTCGTTCCAGTGCAGGCTCATAGTAGTTGTTGCACTCCAGAGCTTATGGGCTGCCGTCGCGGGGGTAGAGGATTTTACCCTACGCGACCCCAACTAGCAGCACTGCCACTATGCGGCATAAGAAAAGCCCGGCCGTTGCCGGCCGAGCTTCGTCTCGTTTTGGGGTAAAATGGGTGACGCCTCAGTCGTCCCGATCGAGACCGAAAGCAGTGTGCACCACGCGCGTCGCGTGTTCAGCCTTCTCCAGATCCACGATCACGGAGATCTTGATCTCGCTGGTGGAGATCATCTGGATATTCACGCCCGAATCCGCGAGAGCGTCGAACATCTTGCTGGCGACGCCGCTGTGGGAGCGCATGCCGATGCCGACCACACTGATCTTGGCCACATTTTCAGCCGCACGGACAGCGCCGGCACCGACTTCCTTGAGCACCGTGGCCACCGCTTCTTCGGCCGAGCTGGCATCGTCGTTGCCGACCGTAAAGGTCAGGTTGGCCACGCCGTCGCGCCCCACGTTCTGGACGATCATGTCGACATTGACGTGGGCCTGGGCCAGCGCCTGGAACACCCGCGCGGCAACGCCCGGTTCGTCCGGCAAATCGCTGACGACGACCTTGGTTTGATTCCGATCCGCGGCCACGCCACGCACCACGACGTCTTCTAGGGTTGTTTCGGCTTTCACGAGCGTCCCGGGATTGTCGTTAAAACTGCTTCGCACTTCAAATACTACGTTAAACTTGCTGGCAAATTCGACCGAGCGGCTCTGCATGACCTTGCTGCCGAGGCTCGCCAGCTCGAGCATCTCGTCGTAGGCCACTTCATCGAGCTTGCGCGCGTTGGGCACGATACGTGGATCGGCCGTGTAAACGCCATCCACGTCGGTGTAGATCTGGCAGACGTCCGCCTTCAGCGCGCCGGCGAGCGCGATCGCGCTGAGGTCACTGCCTCCGCGGCCCAGCGTCGTGATCTGGCCGGCGGAATTCACGCCCTGGAAGCCTGCGACGATGACCACCCGACCCGCATCGAGCTGCTCCTTGATGTCCCCGCCGTCGATATCGACGATACGCGCCTTGGTGTGAAACAGATCGGTGTGGATCCCCGCCTGGGCACCCGTGCGCGAAACGGCCGCCACCCCGAGCGATTGCAGCGCGATAGCGGTCAGCGCGATGGTTTCCTGCTCACCCACGGAGAGCAGCAGATCCATTTCTCGTTTATCGGGGTTGGGGTGCAGCGATTTCGCGTCGGCAATGAGACGATTGGTGACGCCGCCCCGTGCGGAGACCACGACACATACTTGGTGCCCCGCGTCGCGCGTCCGTTTGATACGTTCCGCGACTGCCTTGATCCGATCGAGATCCTTTACCGAGGTGCCGCCATACTTTTGGACGATCAAAGACATGAAGCGAAACGTGTTAAACCGTTCCTGCCGCGCATGCAAGGCATTCCACCGAAGGATGGCAGAATCGCCAAAGCAGACCTGCTACCGCCGACGAAAAGGAAACGTTTGCCGCACCCAGCTATCGACCGGCTTCAATCCTAAACCTCTACGTTCAGGATGCGCAGCAGCAGCGGCTTGCACTGGACCGCATGGTCGGCTTCGAGATCACGCACGGCGTCCCGCATCTGGCGTTCGCTGGTGCAATGCGTCGTCATGATCAAATGCGCCTGATCGGGCTCGCGATAGGGCTTCTGCACCAGCTGCTCGATGCTGACGTCGTGGTGCGCCATGATGCGTGCGATATCGGCCAACACGCCTGAGCGGTCGGCCACCCGCAGGCGCAGGTAAAACGGGCGACGGACGTCGTCCAACTCCGCCAGGGCGGGAGCAGGCCCATACGACGCGTGAGGCGGCAGCGTGACCCCGTTGAGGCGGTCGATCGTCGCGTCCACGAGGTCCGTAATCACGGCGCTGGCGGTTGGGTTTTGTCCTGCCCCGCGGCCAATGTAGGTCGTCTCGCCCACGATATTACCCGTCACGCTGACGCCGTTGAAGACGTCGTCGACGTTGGCGAGCACCAGATCTTCCGGCACGAGCGTCGGATGCACGTCTGCAAAGATGCAATTGCTCTCCAGGTGACGCGTGATGACGGCCAGCAGCTTCACGCGGTAGCCAAGCTCCTTGGCCCACGCCAAGTCGTCGAGCGTCACCTCACGAATGCCTTCCACCGGCATTTCCTGCATGCTGATCCAGCGTCCATGCGCAAGGAAGGCCAGAATCGCAGCTTTGTGCGCCGTGTCCCAACCATCGAGGTCGAGGCTCTCGTCGGCTTCGACATAGCCGAGGCGGCGGGCATCCCCCACGATTTCTTCAAAGGACTTTTGCTCACGCTCCATGCGCGTGAGGATGTAGTTGCAGGTGCCGTTGAGGATGCCGTAGATCAGCGGGAAGCGATTGGCCACGAGCCCCTCGCGCACCGCTTTGATAATCGGAATGCCGCCAGCGGTACTGGCTTCGTAGTAAAGGCGTGCACCCGTGCGTTCGGCCGCTTCAAAAAGCTCGGCTCCGTGCTCGCAGATCATGGCTTTGTTGGCCGTGATGACGCTCTTGCCATTTTCCAGAGCGGCGAGCGTCACCTTGCGCGGCAGTTCGACGCCGCCCATCAACTCGCAGAGGATGTCGACCTGCGGATCGTTCGCGAGGTCCATCGGGTCGGTCGTCAGCTGGCTGGCGGGGATTTCAACCTCGCGCTTTTTCTGCAGATCCCGCACGGCGGCACGATAAGGGATCAGGTTACCCCCCGCACGTTGTCCGAGAGGACCGGACTGCTCCACGAGGTATTTCCAGACGCCTTGGCCTACCGTGCCGAGACCAGCGATAGCGACATTTAACGACTCCATTGTATGAGCGCGTACACGGCTCCTCCGATTGGGGCAAGCCCGAACCGTAACCCCCCTTCGCCTCAAGGCTTGCGGCTGGCCCGATTTTCCGTGCCGGCCATCAGGCGCTGGATGTTGGCCTTGTGCCGCACCACGATCAATACAGCCATGGCCAGGGCGACCCAGAAATACACGTCGGGCTCGTTCAGCAACCACGCGGAAACCGGCAGGCTGACGCCCAGCACGATCGAAGCGAGAGACACGTATTTGGTGCTGTAGAAAACCGCGAGCCAGAGCAGCAGGCCGACGACGATGACCAACGGCATCAGGACCAGCAGCCCGCCGATAGTCGTTGCGACGCCTTTGCCCCCGCGGAAGCGCAGGAAGAGCGAGTAGCTGTGGCCCAGGATAGCGCCGACCAGCCCAAGCACCCCGAGTAGCGGCGCATTGGCGGCAAAGGAAGCGGCCAGCCCCCACCCCACGAGCACCGGGACGGCACCTTTGACGGCATCGAGCAGGAAACAGAGGTAGCCCCACTTTTTCCCCAGGTTGCGCAAGACATTCGTCGCGCCGGGATTGCCACTGCCGAGCGTAAAAATATCGACCCCGCGGCTGCGACAGATGAGCACCGCAAAAGAGACGGAGCCAATCACGTAGCCGATCAGGAGGGTGAGCAAGTAAGCAATCAACGGGGGCATGGCACCAGATCATGCCGAGAAATCGTGCGGGGCAAGTGCGAAAAAAAGCCACCCTCCGCTGGGGAAGGTGGCGCAATAAAATCCAGACTCGAAGGAATCGACTAGAACGCGTCTTCGAGATCGACGAGCGTCAGGTCCTTGACGGCTTCGTGCTCACGGATCTGGTCCAGAGCGCGTTCCGGCGGACGGCTGTCGAGGCAGTAGATCGAGAACGCCGTCCCGCCCTGGTTATGGCGGCCGAGGTTCATATTCGAGATGTTCACGCGGTGCTGGGCCAGCGTCGTGCCCACCATACCGATGATGCCCGGCTGGTCGTGGTTTTCGAGCACCAGCAGGTACTTCTCGTCGAGGGACGACTCGATCTCACGATTGTTCACCGAGACGATGCGCGGCTGGAGCGCGTTCCCGATCAGGGTGCCTTCGATCGTCGAAACGACCCCCTTCGCGGTGTGCGCTTCGATGCGGATCATCTCCGTATAGTCGGTCTCCTTGGAACTCGTGATCACCTCACCTACGATGCCGAGACGCTGCATGACGCGGGGAGCGTTCACATCGTTCACATCGTTGGTGATCTTGCGCAGGAATCCCCGTTGCAGGGAGCGCGTGATCGGCTTGACCTCGAGGTCCACCAGCTTACCGGAGTAGGTGATGACCAGCTTCTTCACGTCCTTGGGCGCGAGCTGCTGGATCACCGAACCAAGACGGTAGGCGAGCGGGAAATACGGCTTCAGGACCTTCAGCGTAGAGGTATCGACGGACGGCGCGTTCACGGCGTTTTGGACCACCCCGTTCTGCAGGTAGGCACCGATGAGTTCGGCGACTTCCTGGCCCACGTTTTCCTGGGCTTCAACGGTGGATGCGCCGAGGTGAGGCGTCATGACGAGCTTGTCATAGTCGCGCAGCGGGCTTCCACCCGGCAGCGGTTCTTCCTCGAACACGTCCATCCCGGCGGCGGCGACCTTGCCGCTCTTGAGAGCTTCGGCGAGATCGTCTTCCTTGATCAGGCCACCGCGGGCGCAGTTCACGATGCGCACCCCGTCCTTCATCTTGGAGAAGGCGTCGGCGTTGAGCATGTTGGTCGTCGTCTCCGTCTTCGGCATGTGCACGGTGATGAAGTCGACTCGGCTGTAGAGCTCGTCGAGCTCGACCTTTTCCACTTCCAGCTCTTCGGCACGCTCCTCGGTGAGGAACGGGTCGTAGGCCAGCACCTGCATCCCGAAGGCCTTGGCGCGCTTGGCAACCTGGGTACCGATACGGCCCAGACCGAGCACACCGAGGGTCTTCTGGAAGAGTTCGGTGCCCTGGAAAAGCTTCTTATCCCACTTGCCGGCCTTCATGGAGGCATTGGCCTGCGGGATGGGACGCGCACTGCAGAGCAGGTGCGTAAAAGCGAGTTCAGCCGTGGCAATCGTATTGCCACTCGGCGTATTCATCACGGTGATTCCGCGGTCGGAGGCGGCCGTTACATCGATGTTGTCCACACCGACACCGGCACGACCAACTGCCTTGAGCTTCGGAGCCGCCGCAATGATGTCGGCGGTGATGCTCGTTGCGCTACGTACGATAATGGCGTCGACGTCTGACACCAATTCCTTTAGTTTGTCCGGCGAAGAGCCGTAGGCCTCGATTACATCGAAACCTTCGAGTTGTCGGAGATATTCTACGCCGCTTGCGGCGATCTTGTCGGCAACTAGCACTTTCATGGCAGAAGGTTGGAGCGTAGAGCAGGCAAATGGGGTTTGGCAACAGATATAAAAGGAGCTGCTTGACGGATCGGGTATGCTGTAGCTGAGATCATGTTGCTGCAGATCCAGAATTCACGCCTTCGCCCTGTCTTCGCCAGCCTCTCGCTGCTGGTCTGGGCCGTGCTTTCCCTGGCCAGCACCTATGCGCCCCTGCACATCGCCCTGGAGCACCAGCAATGGGCACATGCGGCCCAGCAGGATCAGGGACATCACGAACCGCCCAAGCCACACGATGGGTTTTGCCCCATCTGTGCACTGCTGCACGGCCAACTCGACCTGGGTGAAGACTTCCCGAAGCTGCCCGCTCCGACGTTTCAGCCGATCGCGGTCCTGCCGCCGGCGACGCCGGAGATCTTCGAGCCGACCCGGCTCCTGCCCTTTTCCCGGGCACCCCCGGTTCAGATTGCTGCCTGAAAGATACTCGCCGCTCCCGATTGAGGCAGCGGCTGTTTCGACACGCACAGTCTGAATCAACCCAATGAAATACTCTTACTTTTCCTTAGTCGCATCCATAACGCTCAGTTGCGCAGCAAATATTTTTGCGCAGACTCCCGAAACCGAACCGGTCTACGACCTCCCGGCCCAACCTGTCACCGGGAGCGCCTCCTGGCTCGCCGTCGATGAATCGGCCCAGGTGGTGGATGTTCTGTCGCCCGACGCCTTCAACCAATCCGGCCAGAGCCAACTCGGCAACGCGCTAGGTGAACTGCCGGGCGTGCACGCGTCGTTCTTCGGTGCCGGGGCCAGCCGCCCCATTATCCGTGCCTTCAGCGGCGAACGCGTTCGCGTGCTGGAAGACGGTCAGGACATCATGGACCTCTCGGCCGCCAGCCCAGACCATGCAGTGCCGATCGACGCGCTGTCCGCGGAGCGCATCGAGATCCTGCGCGGGCCTGCCGCCTTGCGCTACGGCAGCACTGCGGTGGGCGGCGTCGTCAACGTCCTCGATCCCTGGCCGGCAGACTTGAGCGGCATCCAGCCTTCGATCGAGGCATCAACGCAATATACGACCGTTGACGACGGCAAAATAGCGGGCCTGAAGGCCACCGTCCCCCTGAACGACCGGGCCGCCGTGCGCGCAACCTATGGTTGGCAGGACAGCGAGGACTACGAAATCCCCGGCATGGCTGAGAGTGCGGCCTTTCACGCAGCAGAAGAGGCCGAAGAACATGAACATGCCGATGAAGATCACGAAGAGGAGGAAGAGGAAGCATCCGGCTACGTGCCCAACACGTGGAACGAACGCCAGGATGCTTCCCTCGCCGGTGCCTTCCAACTCAGCGAACAGGCCCGTCTGGAACTGAAGCTGAAGTGGTATGAACAGGAATACGGCGTGCCCGGCCACTCCCATGAACACGAACACGAAGGCGAAGGCGAAGAAGCCGAGGAGGAAGAAACGCACGAAGAACATGGCGTGCACATCGACCTCGATCAGTGGCGCCTGTCCGGTCGCTTCCAGCTCGATAACCCGGCTCCATTCCTGCAACAGCTCGAAATCTCCGCGGCATACGCTGATTACCAGCACAAGGAGATCGAGGGTGACGAGGTGGCCACGCAGTTCAACCGCGACGGCCTGGAAGTGCGGGCAGAAGCACTGACACTCGCCACGGGACCGTGGCAGGGCCAATTCGGCTATCACGGCCAGTTCGACGACTACAAGCTGTCCGGCGAAGAAGCCTTTACGCCTTCGACCGACGAAGCGCGGCACGGTATCTTTGCCGTCGAAAGCTGGCGCGGGGAACACTGGACCTTCACCGGCGGCCTGCGCTTTGAAGATGTGTCCGTCGACCCGAAAAGCGATCAGCCGGATTACCAGGACAACAACTGGAACGGCAGCCTGTCCGCGAACTACCGGTTCAACCAAAACTGGAGCGCAAGCCTGCAATACAGCTACATTCAGCGCAGCCCGAACCGCACAGAGCTCTACGCCGAGGGTCCTCACCTGGCCGCACGGCAATACCTGATCGGAGACGCGGACCTGGACCGGGAAGAAGGCGATGCCTTTGAGACCGCCCTGCGCTACCAGTCCTCTCTGGTCGACGTCACCGGCACCCTGTTTTACCAGGACTACAGCGACTATATCGCCGAATTGCCCAGCGGCGAAGAAATCGACGGGCTGCCCGTATACCGCTACGATACGGTGTCGGCCGTCTTTTACGGCGGTGAAGTCACGGCCCGTTGGCACTTGCGCCACTCGGAGACCCAGCAGACACACCTGATTACCGGGATGGACTGGGTGCGCGCATTTGATCAGAGCAACGAATCCTATCTGCCGCATACGCCTCCGATCCGCCTGCGCCTCGGGCTGGAGGAAGAATGGCGCGACTGGCATCTCGGCGCGGACTACATCTATGCGTTTGAACAAAACGATACGGCGGAAAACGAGTTCGCCAGCGATGCCTACAACCTCCTGCGGGCCCATGTCGGCCGCACGGTGAGCGTAGGCGCGGCCGAGCTGACGCTCTTTGCCCGTATCGATAATCTGCTGGATGAAGAGATCCGCTTCCATACCAGCCAGCTGAAGGACTTGGCGCCCTATCCCGGGCGTAATTGGCAACTCGGCGCACAACTGCGCTTCTAGCCGCCAGCATCAAGATCCTTCTCTTGCAGCCGCATCCTCGTTTGGATGCGGCTTTTTTATGGCTGTCATTGCCAAAGCGCCTCCCTCCGGTAGTCTCCACCCATGGCACGAGAATTCGATTACGTGGTCATCGGCGGAGGCAGCGCGGGTTATGCCGCAGCCAGCACGGCACGCGAAAAGTTCGAGCGGGTTGCGATTATCGACGACGCCGCCGAACTGGGCGGACTCTGCATCCTGCGCGGGTGCATGCCTTCCAAGACGGTTATCTATTCCGCGGAGGTGCTGCATCTGGCCCGTAATGCGAAGCTGTTCGGGCTGGAGATTCCGGAGGCCAAGCCGAATATGCCGGAGATCCTGAAGCGCAAGCGGGAGATGGTCTACGAGTTCCAGAGCTACCGCAAGGGGCAGCTCGAAAGCGACAAATACACCCTGTTCCGCGACCGCGCATCCTTCGTCGGAGAAAAGACGGTCAAACTGGCCAAGAGCGGCGAAGAGATCACCTCGCGCTACTTCATGATCGCGACCGGTTCGGTGGTCAACCATCCGCCCATCCCCGGCCTGCGCGAGTCGGATCCCTGGTCCAGCGACGACATCCTTGAGCTCGATCACCTACCCAAATCCGTCACCATCCTCGGCGGTGGCGTGATTGCCTGCGAGATGGCCCAATACCTCCAGCGCATGGGCTCCAAAGTCACCATGGTCCAGCGCAGCCCGCTGATCCTCAAGGACCATACCGAGGAAGCCTCCCGCGAGATCATGAAGGTTTTCCGCGAAGAGGGCATCGATCTCTACACCGATACCCACTGCACCGAGGTCTCCAAAAACGGCGACGGCTATACCGTGTGCTTTGAGCACGAAGGCGAAAACAAGCGCGTGACGTCCGAACGACTCGTCAATGCCCTGGGCCGCAAGGCCAACGTGGACAGCCTGAACCTCGACGTGGCCGGAGTGAAGCTGAACCACAACCGCAATATCGACGCAAACGACTTTTGCCAGACGTCAAACCCTTGCATCTATGCTGCGGGTGACGTTTCCGGCCCCTTCGAAATCGTCCACCTCGCCGTGATGCAGGGAGAGCTGGCCGCCAAACACGCTACGGGCGTCGCCTGCACACCCATTGACTACCGCCACCGCACAAGCGTCACCTTTACGGATCCGCAAGTGGCCAGTGTCGGCCCCCTGCCCCACGAACCGGAATGCCAGGATCTGGATTTCATCGAATCGATCTACCCCTTCAACGACCACGGTAAATCCATCCTCATGCACGCAGATCACGGCTATGTGCGCATCTGGGCCGAGCGTCCAAGCGGTCGGCTGCTGGGCGCCGAGTGTGTGGGCAAGGACGCGGGCGAGCTGATTCACTCCATGGCGGTCGCAGTCACCATGGGCGCGACCGCCGAGCAGCTGCTGAAGGTGCAATGGTATCACCCGACGCTTTCGGAAATCTGGACCTACCCGCTGGAGGAGATCCTGAACCAGTGCGAATAGGCTTTACCGCCCTATTGAGGCCCTCAAAATCAATCGCCCCTGATCCCGACTATGGCCCGCATCCTGATCATTGAAGACGACCAGATTATGCGCCAGACTCTGTGCGAAATGCTGGAGGCCGAAGGGTATGAGGTGTTGGAAGCCGCTGACGGTGCCGCCGGGATCGAGCGAGCCCGCCAGACATTGCCCGACCTGATCATCTCGGACTTGCGCATGCCCATCATGGGAGGAGACGAGGTATTGGCGACCTTGCGCCGGGAGGCAGCAACCGAAGCGGTTCCCTTTATTTTTCTCACGGGCGAACGCGACCAGGACCTGCAGCGCAACGTCATGAATCAGGGGGCGGACGACTTCCTCGTCAAACCCGTCCGCCTGAAGAAACTGAGCTCGGCCGTCCAGGCACGACTGAAACGACACTCGGCCTACCATCACCAATTGGAACAGCTACGCCAGCATGTAACGCAGGTCGTGTCGCACGAGTTCAATACGCCCTTGAATGCGATCCTGGGCTATAGCTCCTTACTGCAGGAGATGCTGGACGACGGGATGATCCCCGACGAAGACCTGCTGAAGGAAGCGGTGCAAAGCATCCAGGAAGCTGGAGTGCGACTCCATCACCTGAACTCCAACTTCATCCTGTATTCGGATCTGGTGACGAAATCACCGTCCGAGCAACAGGCGCTGCGCGAAGTTGAGCCCATCGCCGGTTGGCTGCCCGCCTTGCAGGAGCGACTTTGTTACGCGGCCCAACGCTATAAGCGCCCTAACGATTTGCGTCTCGAGCTATCGGAGGCGCCCTTGGCTATCAGCCAGTCTCATTTTATCAAGATGATCGAAGAGTTGGTGGACAATGCCTTCAAGTTTTCCCAGGCAGGCCAACCCGTTTATCTGAAAAGCGAGGTCCTATCCCAGGATACTTCCGTTTATCAGCTCTCGATTTCAGACCATGGGCGCGGCTTTTGTCACAACAGTCTGCACGACATCTCAGCGTTGCGCCAGATCGACCGGCAACGCTACATGCAGGACGGCGTCGGCCTCGGCTGGCCCATTGTAAAACTGATCGCCCAGATCTACCGGGCGACCTTTGAAATTACCAGCAAGCCAAATGAGGGCACGCGTATCGTGCTGAACTTGGCGGCCGCGGCCACCACCACAGACTAGATTACGTCCTCGAGCTTGACGGTCCCTTCGTAAAGGGCCTTGCCGATAATCACGCCGTCCAGGTTCTTGTTGCGGCTCGCCATTTCGCGGAAACGCGAAATATCCTCCGGGCGCGAGACGCCGCCCGACGCAATCACATTGCACTGGGTGGCCTGCAGCATCGCTTCCTGAGCGGCGAAATTGGGCCCCGTCAGCATCCCGTCACGAGAAATGTCGGTGTAGATCAGCGTGCTGACGCCGAGTTCCCCCATCTGGTGGCCCATTTCCAGGGCATCGAGTTCGGTCGTATCGACCCAGCCCTTGATCGCCACCTTGCCGTCCTTGGCATCGATGCCGACGGCAATGCGATCACCGCCAAATTCCTGCACGAGCTGCCCCATAAACGCAGCATCCTGGGCGGCCTTGGTCCCGACGATCGCACGCTGTACGCCAAGCTCTAGAACCTTGCGCACGGTTCCGACATCGCGCAACCCGCCCCCCAGCTCGACCTTCAGGCCCAGCTCGAGAATGCGCTGGATCGCCTCGAGGTTCCCGGGTTCGCCCGTGAACGCTCCGTCGAGATCCACCACGTGCAGCCAACGCGTGCCCGCCCGTTGCCACTGCCGCGCAGGGTCTACCGGATCGCGGTAGTAGACCGTCTTCTGGTCGGCTTTACCTTGGGAGAGCCGGACGACCTCTCCGCCCATCAAATCAATTGCCGGATATAACTCCATGGAGGCGGGATGGTCTTTGACTTTTGCGCGAAAGGCTAGTCTTTTGTAACTATATGTCAGAAAAGCAGGCACCTCAATTTCTTGTCGATTTGTTAACGGCCCGCTCCCCTTCGGGAGCCGAATTTGAAGCCCAGGCGGTGGTCGACCGCTACGTGAAGGAAGCGGCGGACGTGTATGAGAAAGACACGCTGGGCAACCGGATCGCCACCATCAACCCGGAAGGCGATCCCACCCTGCTGCTCGCCGGCCACATGGACGAGCTCGCGTTGATGATCTCCTACGTGGACAAGGACGGCTTCCTCTACTTCGACAATGTGGGCGGCATCGACGTCAATACGATCTCCGGACGCCGCGTTTCGATCCTGACCAAGGACGGCGTGGTCAAAGGCGTAACCGGCCGCCGCGCCATCCACCTTTTGACTGCTGAAGAGCGCAAGAAGGTGCCCGAACAGCACAACCTCTGGATCGACATCGGCGCCAAGAACAAGGAAGAAGCGCTGAAGCGCGTCCGCATCGGCGATGTCGGCGTCTACGACCAGGCGTGGGAACAGATCTACGGCACAGTGGGTGTCGGACGCGCCTGCGACAACAAGTCGGGTTGCTACGTCGTAATGGAGGTCCTGCGCCGCCTTTCCAAGGAGCGCGAAGGGTTGGCCGCCAAGGTGATCTCCGCCGCCACGGTGCAGGAGGAAATCGGGGTGCGCGGCGCCAACGCCATCTCCCAACGCTACCCGGCCCATTACAGCATCGCGGTGGATGTGGGACACGCCACCGACCACCCGGAGTGCGACAATCGCCGCTTCGGCGAATTCAAGCTGGGCGGCGGCCCGATCATCACCCGTGGCCCGAATGTGAATCCGCTCGTGTTCGAACGCCTGATGGAAGTGGCCGAACAGGAGAATATTCCGGTTCAGGTCGAAGCCACCCCGCGCCCCACCCCCACGGACGGTCGCGAGCTGCAACTCGGTGCCGGCGGCAGCGCCTGCGCGGTCATCTCGATCCCGTTGCGTTACATGCACACCGCCTCGGAGGTCATCGACACCGAAGACGTCGAAAAGGTCATCCAGTTGATTTGTGCCTTCGCCCGCAGCCTGAAGACGGGCGAGCGCGGCGACTTCTAGAAAAGCGCCCCCTAAGCTTTCGCAACGAGGCCTTTCGATCATCAGTCGGAAGGCTTTTTTTATGATCGGCGGCGCTGGCGGAAACCGAGCGCACCGAGCGCCGCAAGACCGAACGCCAGAGCCCCACTGGCCGGCTCCGGAATCGTCCCACCAGGATTGACCACGGCATCGATGCCATCAGCGTACTCCGCCAGGTCCGCGTAGACATTGATGAAGCCCCGATTTTCATCATTTGCATAGTCGACGCCGAATTCCGTCACTTGGCCGCCACCCTCCGGTGTCTCAACCGCCAGCGTGATGCCCGAGAGATACCACGTGCCGAATTCCTGAGTAAAATAGGCCGACCCGGAATCCTTATGCGCCGCTACCGCCTCGTAGCCTCCCTGAAAGCTGTTCGGTGAATACTGCGGAGGCTCCACCAGGACATCGCTGTTACCGGCTATCGTCACGAAAGACTCAGTGGTGCGTCCATTGCCGTCGGTGTAGGAAAGCGCGCCTTCAAAGGCATTGAGGCCCCAACGTTTTGTCGCCGTCGAGTCGCCGCCCCACGCGACCGTATCGCTCTCGAGCGCACTGCCAGTACTGCGGCCGATGCCCCACCCGACGACGGTGCCCGATTTTTCGACAAACGTGCCGTTGCGGTAGAGATTCAGACTTGGCAGGCCGGGATTCTGTTGGAGGCGGGTCATGATCAGGTCACTGTTGCCAAAGGTAACCACATCCGCCGTCTGATCGCGGCTGTAAAGAGCACCGCCGACATCGAACTGCACGTAATTGGGAACCCCTGCGTGCCGGGCACTCAAGACCCACCCGTTGCCGAGGTAGACGGCGCTGGCGTAGGTGAGCGAACCATTGTTGTTGGTCATCCGTGCGACGTTGCCGAACGGCGCTCCAGTCCCCGGATCTGAGGTTGTCGCGTTGTTGCCCTGCCCGTAGAGAATGATGGCTTGAGCAGAGGGAGCGGTGCTGAGCGCACCCAGGAGAGAGACAAAAAGAAAGCGCTGCATCGGCTAGCAAAGTAGCACGGCAGCGCTTGAGATCAAATGATGGAGGGGATGTCTCTGCTAGGCAGCGTCAGCACGCTTGGAGCTCTTCTTCAGACGCGGGCGCTCGCCCTTGTTCACGGTATCCGCCGTGATGGTGGCCTCGTCGACCTCCTTCATATCCGGCAGGTCGTACATGACATCCAACATCAGGCGTTCCATGATCGAACGCAGTGCACGGGCACCGGTCTTCATTTCCATGGCCTTCAGCGCGATCGCGCGAATCGCGTCCGGCTCGAACTTCAGCGTCACGCCGTCCATGGCGAAGAGCTTCTCGTATTGCTTCACGAGGGAGTTCTTCGTCTGGGTCAGGATGTGCTCGAGCTGCTCTTCGTCCAATTCTTCCAGAACCGACACGATGGGCAAACGGCCGATAAATTCCGGAATCAGGCCAAAACGAACCAGGTCCTCCGGCTGAATGTGCGAAAGTACCTTGGCTTCGTCGTCCAGTTCTTCGCGCTGTTGCTGGTCCCAACCGATGGTGCCCTTGCCGAGGCGTCGCTTGATCAAGTTGTCCATGCCGACAAAAGCGCCACCGCAGACGAACAGGATATTGCTGGTGTCGACCTGGATGTACTCCTGATTCGGATGCTTGCGGCCTCCATGCGGCGGCACGTTACAGGTGGTGCCTTCGAGAATCTTGAGCAACGCCTGCTGCACGCCTTCCCCGGAAACGTCGCGCGTAATGGAAACGTTTTCGGTCTTGCGGCCGATCTTGTCGATTTCGTCGACGTAGATAATGCCGCACTCGGCGCGCTTCACATCGTAATTGGCCGACTGGAGCAGGCGTAAGACAATGTTCTCTACGTCCTCGCCCACATAACCGGCTTCGGTCAGCGTGGTGGCGTCGGCAATCGCAAACGGCACGTCCAGCAGGCGCGCGAGCGTGCGGGCCAGGAAGGTCTTGCCGCTACCGGTCGGTCCAATCATGAGCACATTGCTCTTTTCGATCGTAACGTCGGAGAGGCCGCGCTCCTCCACCTGGCTGTTCTCGCTGCCCTGATGAAGGTGGGCGAGACGCTTGTAGTGATTGTGCACGGCCACGGAAAGCACCTTCTTGGCGTGCTCCTGACCGATGATGTGTTGATCCAGCTGTGCCTTGATTTCAGCCGGCCGGATCAAATTGAAAGCGGTTTCCTCCTTGGTCTCGGCCTCCTTCAGCTCGCGGTCGATGATCGTCTTGCAGACGTTCACGCACGAGTCGCAGATGTGCACGCCAGCGGGGCCCGCAATCATTTTGCGGACCTCTGACTGGCTCTTGCCGCAGAAACTGCAGAAGGTCATCTTCGTGGATTTCGCCATTTAGGAATCAATCCGTTCGGGTTCCTTCTCATTGGAAGGCTTCTTCTTGAATTCGATCACGACGTCGACCAGGCCATATTCCTTGGCCTCTTGAGCGGTCATGTAGAAATCGCGGTCGGAATCCTTCTCGATCTTGTCGGCCGGTTGGCCGGAGTGCGTGGAGAGCACGTCGTTGAGGGACATGCGCCAGCGCAGGATTTCCTTGGCTGCGATCGAGATATCGGACGTCTGGCCGGTGGCACCACCCTGCGGCTGGTGAATCATCACCCGGCTGTGCGGGAGCGCATAGCGCTTGCCCTTGGTGCCAGCCGCCATCAACACAGTCGCCATGCTGGCGGCCTGGCCCATGCAGTAGGTCTTCACGTCACAGCTCAGGAACTGCATGGTATCATAGATCGCCATGCCGGAGGTGACGCTGCCGCCGGGGGAGTTGATGTAAAGCTGGATGTCCTTCTTCGGATCCTCCATCTGGAGCAGCAGCATCTGGGCGATCACGGCGTTGGCGACGTTGTCGTCGATCGGCGTGCCGATAAAGATGATGCGATCCTTCAGGAGGCGGCTGTAGATGTCCCAATGCCGCTCCGTCCGACCATCGCTTTCCACGATAGTGGGTAAATAATAACTCATGCTCGTTTTTTCAGGGAATGGGCCGGTCCGCAGGAGCAACCACCGAAATTACTCGGCGGTCGCGGCCGGCTGGTTATCCGTCACCTTAGCCTTTTCGAGCAGGAAATCAAGGGTCTTCGAGAAGAGGATCTGACGTTGCAGCGTGATCACGCGGTTGCGGTCCGAACGGAGCTCGGTGATGATCTCCTGCGGGTCGCGACGCTGCTGCATGGCCACCGAATAGATCGCCTGCGACATGTCTTCGTCTTCAACCTTGATTTCTTCCTTCTCCGCGATCTTCACGAGCACGATCTGGAGCTTCACGTCGCGCTCGGCGACTTCACGGGCTTCCGTTTCGAGCTCTTCGCGGTTGGACTCAAATTCTTCGGCCGAGATGCCCTGCTGCGCGTTTTGTTGCAGCACGCGGGTGAGCACCTGCTGCTTTTCACGTTCGACACCGCTTTCGGGCAAGTCGAAGGAAACGGCTTCGTCCAGCTTGTCGAGGATCTGCTCGCGCTGGCTTTGCAGGGCCTGCTGCTGCTTGCGGGTCTCGAGCTGTTGCAGGATCTGGTCCTTCAGCTCTTCCTCGCTCTCGACGCGGAGGGACTTGAGGAAATCTTCGTCGATCTCCGGCAGGATGCGCTCGCGCACCTCGTGCACGGTCACCTTGTATTGCACGGTCTTGCCTTGCAGCGCTTCGACGCGAAAATCGTCGGCATAGGTCTGCTCGACTTCCTTTTCGTCGCCCGCAGCCATCCCGACGAGGCCGTCCACAATGGCCGGCACCCCGTATTCACGGGCTTCTTCGGTGCCCGCTTCTTCCCAGGTCTTCTCGACGTCGAGGAAGGGGCGAACGGCGGCGCTGTCTTCGACTTGCTCCTTCAGCGGCTTGCCTTCGAAGGTGGCCGTGTAGGAGACCTGCACGTAGTCGCCTTCGTTGGCGGCACGTTCCACCTTCTCGAAGTCCGCGCGCTGGCGGCGGATGTTGTTGATCGTCTGTTCGATCTCTTCATCCGGCACTTCGGTGGAAGGACGCGAGGTTTCGAGCCCGACATAGTCCGGCAGCTCGAACTGCGGCGTAATGTCGATGGTCACATCCACATTGGCTTCGACGCCGGGCTTGAAGTCCTCCTGGTGGTCCATCTCGACGACGGTGTAGACGTCGAAGTCGTCGTTCTCCACAACGCCCTCCTGATAGACCTTTTGGAGCATCTGCCGGTTCAACTCTTCCTGCAACTGCTTGCGCAGGCGCATGCGGACGATGTTGTCGGGCGCCTTGCCCGGGCGGAAGCCCGGCAGCTTCGCGTGCTTTTTAAATTCTTGGATGAGACGCTGCTCTTCGGCAGAGATCTCTTCACCCGTCACAGAGACGAGCAGTTCCTTGCGGGTGGCAGAAAGGTCAGTAACGGAAACGTTCACAGGTGCCAGCGGTTCAATGGTGGTTGTCGCGGGTATTGCGGAAAAACGACCAACAAAGCCGCCCGCCCGCCTGCGGTCAATCGGAAAAGCTACGGATTATGGACTTTGGCGCGAGACAGGCCCGCACTTTTCACACGGAAGCCACCCAGATCACGGACCGAGGTGGCTTTCCAAAACAAAGAGCAAATTCCTTAAACTCCTGATCCATTCGTTCTCGAACAGGGTCAGCTGTAGACCTCGCCGCCTTTTTCGCGGAACTCACGGGCTTTCTCAGCCATCCCCTCATCGAGGGCCTCTTCCGCGCCCACGCCCTTTTCTGCGGCGTACTGGCGCACATCTTCGGTGATCTTCATCGAACAGAAGTTCGGGCCGCACATCGAGCAGAAGTGGGCCGTCTTGGCGCCCTCCTGCGGCAGCGTCTCGTCGTGGAATTCGCGCGCCTTGTCCGGGTCGAGGGCCAGGTTGAACTGGTCTTCCCAGCGGAACTCGAAGCGGGCCTTGCTCAGCGCATTGTCGCGGTATTGCGCCGCCGGGTGTCCTTTGGCGAGGTCGGCAGCGTGGGCGGCGATCTTGTAGGTGATCACGCCTTCGCGCACATCGTTCTTGTTCGGCAGCCCGAGGTGCTCCTTGGGCGTGACGTAACAGAGCATGGCACAACCATACCAGCCGATCATGGCCGCGCCGATGCCGGAGGTGATGTGGTCGTAGCCGGGCGCCACGTCGGTGGTCAACGGCCCGAGCGTATAGAACGGGGCCTCGTGACACCACTCGAGCTGCTTCTCCATGTTCTCCTGGATCATGTGCATCGGCACGTGCCCCGGGCCTTCGTTCATGACCTGCACGCCATATTCCCACGCGCGCTCCGTCAGCTCGCCCTGGGTCTTGAGTTCGGCAAACTGGGCGTAGTCATTGGCGTCGGCCACCGAGCCCGGACGCAAACCGTCACCGATGGAGAAGGCTACATCGTAGGCCGCGCAGATTTCGCAGATCTCGTCCCAGTGGGTGTAGAGGAAGTTTTCCTTGTGATGGGCGAGGCACCACTTGGCCATGATCGAGCCACCACGGGAAACAATGCCCGTCATGCGGCGCGCGGTGTGTGGGACGTAGCGCAGCAGCACCCCGGCGTGGATCGTAAAGTAGTCGACGCCCTGTTCGGCCTGTTCGATCAGCGTGTCGCGGTAAATCTCCCAGGTGAGGTCTTCGGCGCGACCGTTGACCTTCTCCAGTGCCTGATAGATCGGCACCGTACCCACGGGGACCGGGCAGTTGCGCAGGATCCATTCACGGGTCTGGTGGATGTTCTTGCCGGTGGAGAGATCCATCAGCGTGTCCCCACCCCACTTGACCGACCAGCGCATCTTTTCGACCTCCTCCTCGATACTGGAGGCGACGGCACTGTTGCCGATGTTGGTGTTGATCTTCACCAGAAAGTTGCGGCCGATGATCATCGGCTCGAGCTCCGGGTGGTTGATGTTGCAAGGGATGATGGCGCGGCCGCGGGCGACTTCGCTGCGGACGAACTCCGGCGTGATCTCCTGCGGGATCGAGGCGCCCCAGCTTTGCCCTGGGTGCTGCTTGCGCAGATCGTTGCCCGGGAGCTTGGCCTCCATTTCCACGGCCTCGCGGGCACTCTGGAGCTTCATGTTTTCGCGAATGGCGATGAACTCCATCTCTGGCGTGATGATG
Organism: Puniceicoccaceae bacterium 5H; assembly: GCA_009772895.1. Classification (GTDB taxonomy): domain Bacteria; phylum Verrucomicrobiota; class Verrucomicrobiia; order Opitutales; family Oceanipulchritudinaceae; genus WOUP01. The sequence continues at coordinate 29,942 of WOUP01000012.1, forward strand.
CCCTGACGCGCGTAGTGCAGCTGCGAAACAGACTTCACCCCCTGCTTGGCACGCAAGACGCGCCGCTGTTGGCGATTAAAAAACTGGATGCGATTGCGGCGTCCCTCGACTTCTGCCTTGGAGCGGTGGGATTCGCTCAGGTAGCCATCGTCCAGCGGGGTAACTTCCCGCCCGTCGATTTCTTCCACATCGCCACGCTCCTGGATCCACTGCTTGCGCAAGGCCGGCAGCCCTTCCGTGATCTCGATCTGCTGCGCGGAATCGCCGAACGGGCCGGAGGTGTCGTAAACGCGCACGGGCTCATTTTCTTCCATCGAACCGTCGGGGCGGCGGGAGGGCGAAAGCTGGATCTCGCGCATCGGCACCCGGATGTCGGGGCGCGAACCTTGCACATACACGCGCTGGCTATTGGGGAACAGGCCTGACTTCTCAGGAGCGGGAGCGGCTTCGTTGGGCTGTATCATGACGGAGATGGTTGGGCGGTCGTTACCCAAATCATGCAGCACAAACGGAGGCGGCTCGATGCGCGTACCTTCCCTTCGCCAGCATGATCTGGATCAGGTGATACGGGTCAGGAGGCGGTCGTCCTCCAATCTCAGTCCTGCGCTCAGGACCCCCCGGGTTGTTGGACGTTAAGCTAGGATGATTACGCGCAAATGCAATCTTATTGCGAAGCCTCGTTGATCCCGAAATCTTCCGTTTCGACGGTATCCGACAGGATGTCATCGAGATAGGCCGCCACGGCTTGCCCCACTTCCCCGTCCAGGGGATAGCGCTGCTGCAGTTTCTCCACCTGATCCTTGAACTCGAGCACTATGGCCGGCTTGAAGCGCTGCAACGCCTTGATGCCCTGCGCCAGCATCAGGCGAATGTGCGGGTTTTGCGGCTGATCCAGGCACTGATCGAGCAGGCCGTCGACGATGTCGCGCTCACCGTAGATCCCAGCCGGTTCCCGCTCGGCGGAGGCGATCTTCAAGGTCAGGAGCTGCTCCAGACGCAGCAGGTAATAGCTCCAGGCTTCGGGAGGCGGCAGCTCATAAGGAGGGCTGACCGGTTGTGCCGATAGCTCGGCATGTTCGACGAGGCTTTTTTGCAGACGGTTACGGATGGCCAACAGGCCCTCGTCCATCCGCTCGGTCTCGATTTGCTGAACAAAGGAGTCGAGGCAGCGCGCATCGATCGTGCGGATGAGTGAGAGTTCGACCGACCAACGGGTCTCGGTGTCGAGCTTCAGGTGGGTGTAGACCACGTAATCGGCCTGCACCGCCTCATGGCGGGCCATCCCGGCCACTGCTTCGAAATCGGCCTGGACGCGCGAGATGGCGTAAGCGGATTGCGGCGCTTCCAACCAGGGGATGAAGGTGAACGTGTCGACATGGTGTCGGTAGTAAACTTCCTGGGACAGAAACAGCGGCAGGGCACGCGTGAATCGCCCGGCGCCGTCCGAACGCTGGAAGCCCACCCGTTCCAGATCCTCGCCTTCATAGGAAGAACCGACGAAGGCGACGCTGATCTCTTCCAACGCCTCGACCTCGAAGGCTTCCTCCAGATCGTGGTGATTGGGAAACCAGATGGGCCCGGGAATGAGGCGCTGCCCGACCTTCAACATCTCCGGGTCTGGCGACTCCTGAATCTCCGCCTCCTGCTTACTGATTTCATCTTCCCAGTATTTCAGGATGTTACGCAGCGCCACGGGCGTCGACGCATACAGCTGCTCCAGAACGGCCTTGGCCTCATCCAGCCGCCCTAGATCGAAGTAGCTCTTGATCAGATTGTTGCCGACTTGGACGCCGTGGATCTCCGGTTTGAAATACGGCGCCACGAACTGGATCGATTCGATCAGACAGCCGACATTGCCCAGGTCGCCTCCCATTTTGGTCAGGACGTCACCCGGAAGATGATCGGGTGCCCGCTCCAGCATCTCGCGGTAGCACTGTAGCGCTTCGTCCACTTCGCGCTCCTGCAGTAATTGTTCAGCCAGCCAAAGGAACGCTTTCCAGCTACCCGGCAGCTCCGTGATCCGCCGGAGCCCGGCCTTGTAAGCCTCAGGATCCTTGGTTCTGGCGACGCGGCAGAGAATCGCATCGGTGTGGTTGGGATCCAGCTGCACCGCCTGCTGAAAGAGTGTTTCGGCGTCCTCGACCTTGCCTTGCTGGAGACGCAGCCGGCCGAGATTGACGATGGTCTGCACATCGTCCCCATGATCCCGGCGCTTGCGCTGGAGAACCTTGCAGCCTTCGCCGAGACGCCCCTCCTGGGCCAGGACCATCGCCCAGACATTCGCGCCGCGTGAGTGGTTGGGGTCGATCTTGCAGAGGTGCTCGGAGGCTTTGATGACGTCCGCGCGGAACCCATCGTTGCAGGCGGACGCGATCAGCCCGGCCAGCTCATCGGGGTCGTTCCAATGCTGCTTCAGATTGGGCAGCAGGATGTTCTCCCGCCATTCGGCGCGCGGAACTTCCAGCCGGCGGCCGAATTCATCGACTACCTCCACCGTCGCCGCCGGATCGGCAGAACCACCGTCGCTCTTCGCCACGGGTTGCTGGCCCCGCTGTTTGATCCAAGCAAAAAACCGCCCAAACAGTCCCATTACGTCAAAGCTTGGCAGGGAAACAGGTTCGCCGCAACGCCTTTAACGTTGGGTCGAGCTCATCAGCGCGCAAATCCGGTCGGCGGCACTGTCGCCCCGCTCCTGGGTCAGCGTCGCCCGCAATTCCTCCGCGTCGCGTTGCGTCTGCTGCACCCGTTCAGGGCTCTGCAACGCCTCCAGTTCCCGCACCAGCCGGCTCACGCGCGCCTGTTCCTGAATAAATTCGGGGTACATCTCGCGCTTGAGGATCAGGTTCATCATCCCCAGATACGGGATCTTGACCACACGGCGCCCGATCCAGTAGGTCAGCGGATGGGCACGGTAGAGAATCGCTCCGGGCAGACCGGCCAGGGCGCAGGCCAGCGACATCGTGCCGCTACTGGTCAGCACGGCACTGCCCGCCACGGGCTCACCGCTTTCGACGAAGTCCAGCTTGCCTTCCAAGCCCGGATGGCGCGCCAGCATCTCCTGCATCAACGCCTTGAGCGAGTCCTCTGCGTAGATGACGGTGAAGCGACGCGAGGGATCCTGACGCACTGCGGCTTCCGCCGTGGCCGCCAGCATAGGGAAGATCCGCTGCACGGGCTGTCGGCGGCTGCCGGGGAGCAGCAGCACGGGAGCACCCGCCTCGTAACGCACCGGCCAGACGTAATCGGGTTCGACGAAGGGATGGCCGACAAATTTCACCGGCAGCCGGGTGTCGGCGTAGGTCTCGATTTCGAACGGAAAGATCACGCCCAATTCGTCCAACTGCTCCGCCATGGTAAAGCGGCGGTGCGCCTTCCAGGCCCAGATCTGCGGGCTGATATAAAAGTAGACGGCGATCTCACCCCCACCCTGCCGGCTGAGCCCGCGCTCCTTCAGCTGCTTGGCCAGGCGCAGGTTGAAGCCCGGATAGTCGACCAGCACAACGACCTTGGGCCGGTTCCGCTCGATCCAGGCCAGCGTCTCGTCGAAGAGCTGCTTGAAAAAGCCGTAGTGCTTCAGGACCTCGACCAGGCCCACCACGCTGTGTGCTGGCAAATCGAAGAGCAGCTGGGCGCCCGCCTTCTTCAGTTGCGGACCTCCCAGCGCCGCGACCGAAACGTCTGGCTGCTTTTGTTGCAGCTCGCGTACGACGCGCGCCGCATGCTGGTCGCCCGAGTGCTCTCCTGCGAGGATAAGCACGTCGGCGGGGCCGGAATCAGGCGTCAATAATGGTGCTTGCGACGCCATGGGCTATCGCTTCCAGCCGGCACGGATCAGGTCCGTGATCTGGATGGCCACTTCAAGCGCAGTCTTGCCCATATCGCCGGAAAACTTGGGGTCGCCCGCCTTGCGCACCGTTTCGGCAAAGGAGGCCAGCTCGAGCTTCAGGGGCTCATCGCGCTCAATGGGGATGTCTTGCTTGTCCAGCGTCGGGCCTTGCTTGCGGATAAGGTGACCGCTCTGCTCCATGAAGTTGAGCGACAAGTAGGTCTCGGGCTGGAAGACCCGAATTTCGCGCACCTTTTTGAGGCTGACGCGGCTGGTGTTGAGGTTGGCCACGCAGCCGTTTTCAAAGACCAAACGCGCGTTGGCGATGTCTTCGTGCGCGGTGAGGACTTGTACCCCGACGGCTTCGACGCGCTCGAGCGGGCTCTTGACCAGTTCCATAATGATGCCGATGTCGTGGATCATCAGATCGAGCACGACGCCGACGTCGGTCCCGCGCGGCGTGAAGGGCGCCAGACGCTCGGCCGTGATGAAACGTGGGTCGTGCACGTTTTCCTCGAGGAAGCTCATCACAGGGTTGAAGTGCTCGATGTGGCCGACCTGCACGATGCGGTTGGCAGCCTTGGCGGCGGCGAGCACTTCCTCGGCCTCCTGCAGGCTGGCGCAAATGGGCTTTTCAATCAGCAGGTGGCACCCCTGGGCGAGCAGCGGCAACGCGATCTCACGATGCAGATGGGTCGGGACCACGACGCTGATCGCTTCGCAGGCCGCACCGAGTTCTTCGATCGAGCTGAAAACCTGGCCGCCGTTGCGGTCCGCGATCTCCGCCGCCCGTTCGGCATTGTTGTCGTAAATGCCGACCAGCTCGACCTCCGGCAAAGCGCCGTAGAGCCGTGCGTGGTGTTGCCCCAGCGAGCCCACGCCCACCACGCCGCATTTAACTTTTTTGTCGGAAGCCTGCGCTTGCGCCATCATGGGATCGAAGGATGAGTAACAGCCTTCCCTAGCGCAAGCGCGGATGGAAAAGGGATTTCAGGCCGGACGGTACCTTGTATGGGAAAGGCATTGGACAAACGCGAAGCAGGAGAGGCGAGTGTCACAGAACGACTGCCATAGCCCTCTTTGCGTTTCTGCGGCTTGGCGTTCGGCCTCTTGCCTTAGTCTTCTGATGTCTCTGCGCCGACTTCGTGCAGGGTGCCGGCGTGGAGTTCGTATTGGCGCTCGGTGCGGGCGGCAAAGACGCGGCTATGGGTCACGAGCACCAGCGCGGCCTGCTGGTCCTGACAGACTTTCAGCAGCAGGTCCATGATCAGGTCCCCGGTCGTTTCGTCGAGATTGCCGGTGGGTTCGTCCGCGAGCAACACGTCGGGACGATTCACGAGGGCACGAGCGACGGCGACGCGCTGACGCTCTCCGCCGGAGAGCTGGGTCGGCAAATGGTGCTCGCGCTCGTCCAGACCGACGAGGCCCATCAATTCACGCGCCCGATCGAGGGCCTCCTTTCGCTTCATGCCACCGATGCGCCCCGCCAGGACGACGTTCTGCAGCGCGTTCAGCTCCGGCACGAGGTAATAGGACTGAAAGACCATGCCGAGATGCCGCGCTCGCACCCGGGCCAGGCGACTGGAGCGCTGGGCCGTGACCTCGCGTTCGCCCCAGTGGATGGTACCGCCGTCGGCGTCTTCCATCCGGGCCATGATGTTGAGCAGGGTCGTCTTGCCGCTACCGGAGGCGCCGCGCAGGCTGATGCTCTCGCCGGGGCGCACGTAGAGGTGGATGCCCTGCAGGACCTGAATCTCGCGCGGGCCGCTGCGGAAACGCTTCTGGATGTCGTCAACCGAAAGAACGTAGTGCATGGCGGATCAGGCTTCGGTGCGGAGGGCTTCGGCGGGCCGCATACGGGCGGCCCGCAGCGCCGGGATCAGGCCGGCGAGCGTGGACAACAGCAGTGCGCTGGAAATGATGACGACGAAGTCTTGCACGGTGTAATGCACCGGCAGGCGATAGAAGAAATAGAACTGCACCAGTGTGTCGTAGCTGCCGGTGGCACGGGTAAGAACGTCGATGATCGGATTGCGGAAGGTCAGGATCAACACTGCGGAGACAACCCCCACCGTAGTACCAATGACGCCGATACAGAACCCCTGGAAGCAGTACTGGATCACCAACTCGCGCGCTCGTGCGCCCATGGCCCCGAGGATGCCGATTTCGCGGGTCTTGCGCACCACATTCAGCAGCTGGGCGATCGCGATGGCAAAGACCGCGACCGCCACGATGAAGAGGTTGATGAAAAGCATCATCGTCTTCTCGAAATCGAGCACCCAGAGCTGGCTCGCGAAGCGCTGCTTCCAGGTGAGCGCGCGCAAGCCCAGCGGCAGCTGCCGATTCAACTCCTGCACGGCGTCGATTTCGCTGCTGCCGGGTTTGAGGCGGACTTGCACGGAGTGCACAGCATCGTTCAGCTCGTAGAGGTCCTGCATCGTGCGCAGCGTCACGATCAGCCCCGGCACCATGTTCTCATACCAATCCACGTCGTAGATCGCCACGATTTCGAGCTCGCGCGGCAGGATCACCTCGTCCTGCTTCAACCCCTCGAGCATCAGCGGCGAGTAGACCTCGATGTAATCGCCGATACCAACGCCAATCTGGTCTGCCAAGGTGCGCGAAACCGCCACTGAGTCATCGTAAAGCGCGGACAACTGCCCCTGTTTCATGAAACTGTCCCAACCGTAGCCGTCCGCCTGAGTGGGATCGACGCCCACGATCTGCGGAAAGACCGGGATGTTGCGGTACATGACCATGACCATGCCATTCGCCATCGGCACCGCCGCCTGCACGTCGTCGCGCTCGCTGAGCGGGCCCATCGCCGCCGCAGGATAAAACGGACGCCCGTTGCCGTCGATCACCACCTCACCGGTCAGCTTGACCATGCGGTCGCGGTGTTCCTGCCCAAAGCCACCCATCACGCTTTGAACGACGACCAGCACCGCCACGCCCAGTGCCACCCCCAGCGTCGAGGCCCAGAAGAAGAACGAGCCGAAGCGCTTGCCCGAGGGGAAAAGCTGCTTGAGGGCGAGGTAGAGGAACCAGGGCATACGGTAGCGGCGGAAATGAAATGTGGCAGGACGCCGAGGGCATCCTGCCACCGAAAACAAAAGCTAGGCCTCGGGCTCGGCGTCAGCCTTTTCGCGTTCGATGTCGCGCAAGGGCTTCATGGAGGGGAAGAGGATCACGTCGCGGATCGAGGGCACGCCCGTCAAGAGGATGATCAAGCGGTCGATCCCGACACCCATGCCCCCGGCGGGCGGCATACCGTGCTCGAGCGCCAGCAGGAAGTCTTCGTCGATTTTCTGCGTCTCTTCGCCAGCCTGAAATTCCAGCTGTTGGCGCTGGACGAGCGGGTCATTCTGCTCGCTGTAAGCCGGGGCGATTTCCTGGCCGTTGATGCAGAGTTCGAACACCTCGACCGTCTCCGGATCGTCGGGGGAAAGCTTGGCCAGCGGCACGAGTTGCTTGGGCAGATGCGTGACGAAGGTCGGCTGGATCAGGGTGTGCTCGACGCGCTTCTCAAACACGTTGTTGGTGATCTCGAAGTCCTCGCGCTCCTCCACGTGGTCGATCTCGATCCCGGCTTCACGGCACCAGTCGATCTTCTGCTCGCGCGTCAGGTCAAACCAGTCGCTCTTGCCCGTAGCCTCGACCACGAGGTCCTTGTAACGGGCTTCGCGCCACTCGCCACCCAGGTTGATGACTTGGCCGTCGTAGCGGGTGATCTCGTGGCTGCCGAGCACGTCGATGCAGATGCGGTCGATCATGCCGCGAATCAGCTTCATCATGCCCCGGTAGTCGCTGTAGGCCTGGTAGACCTCCAGCATGGTAAACTCGGGGTTGTGGCGGCGGCTGAGGCCCTCGTTGCGGAAGACGCGGCTGAGCTCGAACACACGGTCGAAGCCACCCACGAGCATGCGCTTGAGGTGCAGCTCCAGTGCGATGCGCAGGTAAAAGTCGCAATCCAGCGCGTTGAAGTGCGTCTGGAACGGGCGCGCGGCCGCCCCACCCGCCTCGGGCTGCAACACGGGCGTCTCGACTTCGAGGAAGTCCTGGTCCTGCAGGTAGCGGCGGATCGCGGCGATCACACGGCTGCGCAGCTGGAACACGCGGCGGCTGTCCTCGTTGGAAATAAGGTCGAGGTAGCGTTGACGGTAGCGCTGGTCGTCGTCCTGCAGACCGTGCCACTTTTCGGGCAGCGGGCGCAGGGCCTTGGTCACGAGCTGGAGCTCTTCGACGCGCAGGGTCACCTCGCCGGTCTTGGTCTTGAAGACCTTGCCGCGCACGCCCACAAAGTCGCCCAGATCGAGCTGCTTCTTGAAAAAGGCGTATGCCTCCTCGCCCAGGACCTCGCGCTGCACGTAGAGCTGCAGCTTGCCCGCGCGATCCTGAATATGCGCAAAGCTGGCCTTGCCCATCACGCGCTTGCCTACCAGGCGCCCGGCGCAGCTGACTTCAGGACACGCAGCCTCATCCTCCACCCAGGTGCCCTGGGCTTCGACGGAGGTATGCGTCTGCTCCCAGTTTTTCTGGAAGGGGTCCAAGCCGTTGCTGCGCATCTCGTCGAGCTTGGCCCGGCGCACGGCATATTGATCGGAAGTGTCGATGGACTGCGGCTTCTTCGAATCGCTCATGGGAAACGACTAGAGGTGGCAGACGGCAGCCCGCTTGGCAAGGGAAAGGGAGGAGAAAGCGCAGCGGGTCCGGCAGCCAGTTCGGCTACGGCCAGAACAGCTTTGGGTGAACGGTCACGTGCTTCCCCCCGGGCTGGCGGCCACGGAAGATTTGCACCTCTACGACCTTGTGAGGCCCTAGAGGCTGGAGCCATCTACCAGCGCAGGCTGTGTTGGTCGATGCGTTTGCGCAGGGTGGCGCGGGTGATGCCGAGAATGGCACTGGCTTTCACCTGATTGCCGCCGGTTTCGCGCAGAACGCGCACGATCATCTCGCGCTCGATGTAGTGCAGGATGTCTTCGTCCACTTCGGCCCGGATCTTTTCAAAGAGGATGTCGAGGGCCTGATCGAGGTCGATGGCGCTGCGGTCGAGCCCGGGCGAAGGGGCCGGGAAGGTCGCCGGTTCGGCCGTTGCCGTCGCCGGGGCCGGATTTGCTTCATGCGCCTGGGGCGTGGGAGCGGCTTCCTCCGCCTGGGCGGCGGGCGCTTCACTCGTCGCGTTACCGTCGGCCGACGGCTCTTCCGCGGTCGGCTGCTCAAAAGGCGGCTTGGTGGTGCCGCTCGACTTGCGCGTCGGTGACGGCGTAGCACCGGGCCGGCGGATTTCGTCCGGCAGGTCCTTGGCCAGAATCGTATCCCCCTGGGCCAGGACCGCGCTGCGCTGGATCACGTTCTCCAGTTCGCGCACGTTGCCGGGCCAGGTGTAATCGACGAGGCGCTGCATCGCTTCGGAAGAGACGCGACGCACGCGGCTGCCACGGTCCTTATGCAGGCGTTGCAGCATAAAGTCGATCAGCGCGGGCACGTCGTCCTGGCGCTCGCGCAGCGCGGGCAGGCGGATGCGCATCACGTTGAGGCGGTAGTAGAGGTCCTCGCGGAACTCGCCCTCCTCCACCATGTGCTCGAGATTCTTGTTCGTGGCCGCGATCAGGCGCACATTGACCTTGATGGTCGAGGTGCCGCCGACACGCTGGATCTCGCCCTCCTGGAGCGCGCGCAGGATCTTGGTCTGCGTCGGCAAGGCCATGTCGCCGATTTCGTCGAGAAAGAGCGTGCCGCCGTCGCAGAGTTCGAACTTGCCGAGACGTTGCTGCGTCGCGCCGGTAAAGGATCCCTTTTCGTGGCCGAACAGCTCCGACTCGATCAGGTTGTCCGGGATCGCCGCACAGTTGACGGCCATGAAGGGGCCGCTGCTGCGGTGGCTGTGCTGGTAAATACAGCGGGCGACCAGCTCCTTACCCGTCCCGCTCTCGCCCGTCACCATCACTGTGACATCGCTGGCGGCGACCTGACCGATGATCTTGAAGACCTCCTGCATCGGCTCAGAGCTGCCGACGAGGCCCTCCTGATAATCGTCGCTGTTCAGGACGGGCGAATACTGGTTGCGCTCGGTGGCGGCCAAGTCGCGGTGGGCCTGCACGGCCTTCTCCGTCAGGCTGAGCACCTTCTTGATGTCGAAGGGCTTGATGATGTAATCGAACGCCCCGAACTTCATCGCCTCGATCGCCGTCTGCGTCGTCCCGAAGGCGGTCATGAGGATCGTCATCGAGTTGGCGCTGACCGAGCGGATGTGCTGGAGCGTCTCGAGCCCGCTCATGCCTTCCATCCGATTATCGAGGAAGATCACATGGGGGCGTTCGCGCTCGGCAACCGCTATGCCTGCCTCACCGCTGCTGGCGGTGGAGACCCGGTAGCCGCGCGAGCTGAGCACACGGTCGAGGGAATAGAGAATTTCGGAATCATCGTCGATTATGAGAATCTGGGGCGAAGCGTCTGCGCACATAGAAACGGAAAGTTATCCCTCGGGTCAGCAGGAAGTGTTCTCAATCTGAATATTATGTCACCATGACTAAATTTGACCAGCCAATCGAGATCAAAATCGGGCCTGATCAATTTTGACCACATCCTCCACATCGGTAAACCACGCAATCACTTGCGAAAAGCGGAGGCTATGGTGAGGTTGGGAGCATGAGAGACCGCTCGTGGTCCATCCCCCTCTTCAAGATTCTGGGCGTCCGCCTCGACCTGCACCTGACCTTCCTGCTGCTGCTGGTCTATGCGGGCTGGATGGGCGCCACGCATCCGGCCCGGCCGATAGATGTGCCGCCGCAGATGAACGCGCTGTGGTGGATCTTGTTGGTAATGGGTGTGTTCGCCTGCGTAGTCATGCACGAGTTCGGGCACATTCTGGCGGCCCGGCGCTATGGCGTTGCCACGCGCCGCATCCTGCTGTTGCCGATTGGCGGGGTGGCGGAGATGGATCAATTGCCGCGGCAGCCCGGGCGCGAGTTTATCGTCACCGCAGCAGGGCCGGCGGTCAACTTCGCCATCGCCCTGCTCGTCTACCTGCTGCTGCAGGCAATGGGGGCCTGGCCGGGATTGAATGGGCTGGAGCGGGCGTTCGTGCCGTTCGACGGCATCGGCTTCCTGCTCTTCATGCTGATCTATAACCTCACGATGGGGATCTTCAACCTTGTGCCGGTCTACCCCATGGATGGGGGGCGCATCCTGCGCTCACTGCTCGCGACGCGGCTCGACTACCTCACGGCCACCCGCTGGTCGGTCTGGGTGGCGAAACCCCTGGCCCTGGCGGCCGCCCTTTTCGCGATCCTCAACGGCAGCTGGCAGCCCGCGATCCTCTTCGGGTTCATCTATTTGGCGGGGGACCTGGAATACCAGGCGATCCGCCGCGACGAGTTGATGCGCGGCGTCTCGATGGGCGAGGTTTCCGCGCATCGCTGGCGCGCCGTACCTGCGGAAATCACCCTGGGTGAAGCCCTGACGTTGATGCGCCGCGAACAGGTGCCCGAGATCGTGGTGCAGCTCCACCCGCTGCCCGCAGTGCTGGTGGAGGAGGAAGTGCGCGAATTGGCCGAAGAGCATCCGTGGGAGGCAACGCTGGGTTCCCTGCCCCTGCCGCGTTCCCGCATCGCCGACGCCACCGCTCCGCTCGGCATCTACCTGCCCAAGCTGGAGCCCAAGGTCGGACGCATCCTGATCTATCATCAGGGGCAACTGGTAGCGGTCTTCCGCCAGGAAACGATGCAAGAGGTGCTCGCCTGGCGCACATGGGAAAAGAAGCTTGCACGTAACCGCCCCCAATCCAACATGGGCGGAGCTGCCCAGAGGCGGAGAACGCCGCCCCCTTTACCCCATGGATTTTCTCGAGGAACTACGTCAGGTCCTGGCCACGTCGCAGAGTGAAGCGAGCATCGTGGCCTGGTTGGAATCCTCCGGCCGCGCGACCGAGTTTGAACGCCTGGCCGAAGCCAGCCCCCTCTATGGTCGCCTGCCCTTGCGGCAGCCCCAAATCATTGCCTGGTTGGCCGACTCGGGCGCGTTGGACATCCCCTTCGGCATCGGCCGCTACGCTCATCACTGGAAGGAGTTTGCCGGCGAAGCCAGTGGTGAAGCGCTTTACAGCAAGCTGCGGCAATTCCGCCGATGGCACTCGATGCGCATCGCGTGGCGCGAAGTCAACGAGCTGGCCCCAATGCGCGTGACCCTCAAGGAGCTTTCCTCGCTCGCCGATTTCTGCCTGCAAACGGTCTTTCAACAAGTTTGGGACAAGTGGGAGCAAAAGCTCGGCACCCCGTGGGATGAAGAGAACGACGTGCCGGCCAAACTGGGCGTGTTGGGCCTCGGCAAGCTGGGCAGTGAGGAGCTGAATTTCTGCTCCGATGTCGATCTGATTTTTCTCAGCGAAGGGCAAGGCCACCTGAAGCGCGGCGAGCGCATCAGCGGTACGACCAACGGCGAGTTTTTCCTGCGCGTCTGCCAGGAGATGATGCAGGTAATCTCCAAGCGCACCGCCGACGGCTTCCTCTATAACGTAGACTTGCGGCTGCGTCCCGAGGGCGCCGCCGGGCAGCTCATCATCCCCATCAACGCGGCCGTGAACTACTACTTCACCCGTGGGCAGACCTGGGAGCGCATGATGCTGCTCAAGGCCCGTGCGGTGGCGGGCGAAAAGGACGTCTGCGGCGAATTTCTGGAGCTGGTCCATACCTTCCGTTACCCGCGCCACCCCCCGGTTTCGCTGCCGCAAGACGTCGCGGCCATGAAGCAGCGCATGGAGAAGGAGGTGCTGGGTGAAGCGCGCCTGCAGCTCAACCTCAAGAACGGCTACGGCGGCATCCGCGAGATCGAGTTTTTCGCGCAGATCCTCCAACTCGTCCATGCGGGCCGCTATCCGTTTTTGCAGACGCCCTCCACGCGGGAGGCGATCCGGCAGCTGACGCGTTACAACCTGATCCAGCCAGAGCTGAAGACCTTTTTGCTGGAGACCTACGACTTGCTGCGCCGACTGGAACACCGCGCCCAGATGCGGGACGAGCAGCAGACGCATGATTTGCCGCCGTCGGGGCCCGACCGTGCCCGCCTGGCCAAGTCAATGGGTTACGCGAGCGAAGAGGCGCTGGATGCGGACCTGAAGGAGCGCCGCGACCGCGTGCGCCGCAACTATGCCGACCTCTTCCCGCACACCGAGGACCACCGACACGAAGACGAATGGGGCGACTTTCTCGGCTCCGGCAAGGCCAGCGCGTTCGTCCAGTCCAAGATCGACCAGTGGTTTGGCGCAGGTACCGAGGCATCCAAGGACCTGCATGAGTTCATCCTCGGCGCCCCCGATGCCTCCCTGACACGTGAACACCTGACGCTGTTTGTAGATCTGGCGGAGAACTTCGACGAGGCCTTCAAAGGCCTGGCCCGCCCGTTGCGGACCCTGCGCCGGATCAGCCGCTTCGCCGAGCGCTACGGCGCGCGCAAGCAATTCCTCAAGACCTGCGGCCTCAACCCGTCATTCTTCCACGTGCTCTGCCTGCTATTCGACCGCAGTGAGTTTATCTTCAAGCTCTTGTGCAAGCATCCAGAGATCATGGAAGAGTTGCTTCTGCACAGCGTCCGGCGGCAGAAGTCGCGCTCCGACCTGCTGGATGAACTCCAGCACGGCCCCAAAGATCCAGACGCTTTCACGCGCTGGCTCTGGTTGTTTGTGAAGGCGGAGCAAGTGCGGGCCTCGATCAATGGTCTGCTCGAAGACTTTACCTTGGTCGACCTGGAGCAACAGCTCTCGGAACTGGCGGACGCCGTGCTCGCCTGCGCGCTGGACCGCGTTGATCCCGAAGGGCAGCTCCTGGTCGTCGCGCTGGGCAAATATGGCGGCAAGGAACTCGCGCTGGGCTCCGACCTCGACCTGATGCTGGTCGGGCCGAGCGCGAACGACGATACGGTGCTGCAGGCGGCCCGTGCGCTCGACAAGCTGGTTTCCTACAAGGAAATCGAACTGGGCCGCACCTTCGACCTCGACTTCCGGCTGCGTCCACACGGCCAGGACGGCCCGCTGGTGACGACCCTGGCCGCACTCAAGCGCTACCATGAGAAGCACGCGCAGACCTGGGAACGCCAGATGTTGACCCGGGCCCGCGTCGTAGCCGGCGATCCTGAACTGGAACGGCAATTCGAAACGTGGCGGCAGGCCCGCGTCTACGAGACTCCCTTCACCGAAGAGGAAGAAGCCGACATGGACCGCATGCGCGAACGCATCCTCACCGAAAAGACGAAAGGCGAAGGCGAGGACTACCGGGCCTTCAAGGTCGGGCGCGGCGGGCTGATCGATATTGAGTTCCTCGCCCAGCGCCTGCAATTACGCCACGGTCGGGACTACCCGCAGCTGCGCACCGCCAACACCCGCACGATGCTGCGCGCCGCCGCAGATGCCCAGCTGATTACAGAGGAAAAGCTGGACCTTTTTGAGAAAGCTTACACTTTCTATCGTCGCATCGAACTCCACTTGAGGCGCGAAGCTCACGAATCCGTGAGCGAACTGCCAGCGGGGGACGAAACGCTGCACGACCTCGCGCTCTGGATGAAATTGACGCCCGCCAACTTCGAAGCCCAATACCGGGAACACCGCTCCGCGGTACAACTGGCCGTGGCGGAATTGCTTCCATCCCTTGAGCAGGTCCTGGCACCTTCTGTATAATTTTATCCATTTCGATCAACTCCTTCATCGTTGGCATTTTCGGTGCTGACTTCAGATGCGGTTGATTGAGCCAGAGAGCACTGGCCGCAAAAACCTCACATCACCTCTCAACCCAACACATAAGCTAAATGACACCCAAAGAAGTTCTGGAGCTGGCACAGAAGAACGACGTCCAGTTTGTGGACCTGAAGTTTTCCGACCTCCACGGCCGTTGGCACCACTTGACGATGCCTTCGCACGAACTGAACGAAGACCTCTTCGCTGACGGTCACGGTTTCGACGGGTCTTCCATTCGCGGCTGGGCCGGGATCGAAGCCTCGGACATGCTTATCATGCCCGACGCCGATTCCGCTTTCATCGACCCCTTTGTTGCGGCTCCCACCATGAGCCTGACTTGCGACGTCGAAGATCCGGTGACCCGCGAGCCCTATTCCCGCTCCCCCCGTGGCGTGGCCAAGAAGGCTGAAGAATACCTGAAGAGCACCGGCCTCGGTGACACCTGTTTCTTCGGCCCGGAAGCTGAATTTTTCGTCTTCGACGACGTCCGCTATTCCAGCACCTCCAACGAGTGCTTCTACTCGGTCGACTCCGTGGAAGCCATCTGGAATACCGGCGCTGACGAAGCCCCGAATCTGGCCTACAAGATCCCGCACAAGCAAGGCTACCTGCCGGTGCCCCCGATGGACAAGCTGATGGACCTCCGCAACGAGATGGTCCTGACGATGCAAGCCATCGGCCTCGACATCGAAACGCAGCACCACGAAGTGGCGACCGCCGGTCAATCCGAGATCGACCTCCGCTTCGCCCCGCTGCTCAAGATGGCCGACGACATCTGCAAGTACAAGTATGTGGTGAAGAACGTGGCCTACAAGTATGGCAAGGCCGCCACCTTCATGCCCAAGCCCATCTTCGGCGACAACGGCTCCGGCATGCACGTGCACAGCTCCATCTGGAAGGACGGCAAGCCGACCTTCGCGGGTGACGGCTATGCCGGCCTCAGCCAGAATGCGCTCTACTACATTGGCGGTATCCTCAAGCACGCTTCCGCCCTCTGCGCGCTGACCAACCCGACCAACAACTCCTACAAGCGTCTGGTCCCGGGCTTCGAAGCCCCGGTGATCCTGGCCTACTCGGCTCGCAATCGCTCCGCGATCTGCCGCATCCCGCAGTACAGCCAGTCCCCGAAGGCCAAGCGCGTCGAGTTCCGTTGCCCGGACCCGGCCGCCAACCCGTATCTCGCCTTCTCCGCCATCATGATGGCCGGTCTCGACGGTATCGAAAACCAGATCGACCCGGGCGAAGCGATCGACAAGAACCTCTACGATCTGCCGCCGGAAGAAGCCGCCAACCTGCAAATGGTGCCGGAAAGCCTCAAGGGCGCTTGCGAAGCCCTCTCGGCCGACCACGAGTTCCTGCTCAAGGGCGACGTGTTCTCGAAGGACTTCATCGACAACTTCGTGTCCCTCAAGATGGCCGAATACGACGCGGTCCGCCTGCGCACCCACCCGTACGAATACAACCTGTATTTCGACGTGTAGGCCGCTGGCTTACCTGTTGTCATTCGAAATCGACTGCCTTTCAGCCTCGCCCTTGTCCGGCGAGGCTTTTTTATACTCTGGTGAAGCCCCGAGCCGAGCCAGACGATACGCCATGATTCCGATCAAGGACTATAACCCGACGCGCCGTAAGGCCCGCGTCGTCCCGGCCATCCTGATCTTCAACGTAATCGTGTTCCTCTGGGAACTCGGGCTCGGATCAGACCGAACTGCGGCCGTCTACTACTTCGGGGTCGTGCCGCGCTTCTTTACCGATCCGGCCCTGCGCGAGCAACTCGGGGCGCTTCACCTGATCCAGAGCCTCTTCACCACCCTGTTCATGCACGGCGGCTGGTTTCACCTCCTCGCCAACATGTGGACGCTCTTCGTCTTTGGCGACAACGTGGAAGACCGCCTCGGGGTCAGCCGCTTCATCCTACTCTATTTCCTGGCCGGCATGGCCGCCAGTGGGCTGGAAATCCTGGTCAACCCGCATTCGGAAACGCCCATCATCGGCGCCAGTGGCGCCATTGCCGGCGTCATGGGCGCCTACCTGCGCCTCTACCCCAAAGCCCGGATCGACATGCTGATTCCGCCGCTCGTATTCGGCCCGTTTTTCCGCATTCCGGCCTACGTCTTCCTCCTTTACTGGATCGTCCTGCAACTGTTCAACGGCTCGATGTCACTCGGACATGTCGGCGGAGGCGGTGTCGCCTGGTGGGCACATGTGGGAGGCTTCGCCACCGGCTTTCTGCTCTGCACACTGTTGACACCCCCGCAGGATCATCCCGATACCTATCGCAGTCCCTCCGGACGCGTCCGCTACGCCAGACGCTGAACCCAATTTCTACCATGTCCCAGCTCCTCACCCTCACCGGCAACCTGCTTGCCGAGACGACCGCCTACTATCACAACGCCGATTGGCAAAAAACACAGCGGGCCTACCGCGAAACGTTCCAAGTCGGCGGCAAGGGCATCAATGTATCCCGCATGGCCCAGCGACTCGGGCTCGACAGCACCGCCTACTGTTTCACGGGCGGCGAGATTGGGGCCAAGTGCCGGACGTGGCTCGATCAGCAGCCGTTCCACCTCAAGTCTTTCGAGCTCAGCGCGGACAATCGCCAGGGCTGGGTTGTGCGCGTCGATGGGCAAGAACACGAAACGACCTTTCTCGGCATGGACCGGCGGGTGCCGCTCGACTCCTGGAAGCAGGCCTGGAGTGCGCTGGCCGACCAGAGCAAGGCCGGCACGTGGGTCGCCGTCTGCGGCTCCATCCCCGGTTGGGAACCCGCGTTCCTCGACGTCATGCAGTCGACGATGGAGGCTATGCGCGACCGGGGCGTGAAGTTTGTGCTCGATACTTACGGGCCGCCCTTGGCCTCCGCCCTTAATTTTCCCTTTGAAGTCCTGAAGATCAACCTGGACGAATGGCAGCACTTGGCCGACCAGCGCGGCTGGAGCGAAGAATTGCGCGAAGGGCTGGAAGCGGCCTTGCAGGAGTGCGTCATTCAACGCTGGATCATCACCAACGGGGCGAAGGAAACGCTCTTTGTCGACGACCATCGAGCTTTTTACCGCCTCATCCCGCCGACGATGAATGACGTGCGTTCAGCCGTGGGCTCCGGTGACGTCACCCTCGCCGGTCTGATCGCCCATCTCGATCGAGGAGAGTCCTGGGCGGGCGCCCTGGCCGAAGCGATGCGCTACGGGGCCGCCAATGCCGTAGACGACGGCGTCGCCGCTTTTCCGCTCGAACGGGCCACCCAACTGCCGTTGCCGCGAGCGGAACGTTGGTATTGAGCCGCGCCTGAGAACGGTTGCGCTTGCTCCGCTCCAGCGATCGCTTCAACTTCGGCTGCCATGAGCACATGGCAGATGATCGTCACCTACTGGAAGAGCATTCCTTCCGTCGTGCGTGACCATTGGCGTTCCCTTCTCGTCCTCAACCTGGCCTTTATCATTCCGGCCGTCATCGTAGCCTTTTTCGAGCACGACCTGCTCCCCTGGCTACGGGTCGGGCGGCCCAGCGAGGCCTACGAATGGGCCGGCTTTATCGGACGCCAAGGCGACTTTCTCTACCTGCCGACCTGGCTCTGTCTGATCTTCTGGGTCTTTGGCACCGTCTTCAAACGCAAGAGCTGGAAGGCGGGCGCTGTCGCGGTTTTTCTGGCGGCGGCTATTGCCGGCGTTAACGTCAATTTCTTCCGCCTCACACTCGGCCGGCCACGCCCCAGTGCCCAATGGGAAGACATTGTGGGCACGCAAGACGAAAAAGGCGCCTGGTTCCTCTTCGGCGCGCCCGAAATGCCGGAGGGCGCCGATCCCGGCGACCCGCCGCCACAACGCCTTTACGGCCCCAGCAGCAGCTATCACCTGCAATCTTTACCCAGCGGTCACAGTGCCACGAGCTTCGGTTTTTCGACGGCGGCCTGTGTGCTCGCCCCCGCCTGGGCCATCCCGGTCACCATCGCGGCGGGCAGCGTGGCCTGGGCGCGGATGGAGCGCAATCGCCACTGGCCGTCCGACGTGTTGCTGGGCGGCAGTCTCGGCGCATCCTGGGGCTTGATCATCGGCATCGCCGGGCGCCGCCTCATTGCGCGCCAGAAAGAAGAGGAGGAAGAGCGGCTACGCAAGGCGATCGCCAACCCCTCCGAAGAAGCGTAGCCCCATCCGGACGGCCCCGAGACGAAGCCTGACGCACACGCCAGCGTTCCTATTCGGCCGCAGGCGCTGCAGGCTGCGTAATGGCTTGACGGGCTTGGTCAGTCAGGCCCTCGGGGCGGACGAACACCGCGAGCTCAACCCAACTGGAACGGGCATAGTTGAAGCCGGTCAGGCGCAACGTCTCGAAGCCCAATCGGTCGGCTTGAGCTTCGGCGGCGGCGATTGCTTCACTACGATCACGCCAGGGGGCTGCCGTTTCACCCGCCAGCACAGCCTTGAAAGTCGGATCGTCCAACCGCCATTCGCGCACCCGGGCCAAGACGGTCTGGGTGCCTTCCTGCTCCAGCAGCTCGGACAACGGACGCTCTTCGTCGTCGTAAAAATCCCAGAGGCGCTGGCTGTAAAAGACCAGGCCCGGCTCACTGTAGCCCCACCCGACCGTCTGGCCCTGCGGCTCCAGATTGTGCCAGAGCAGCGCCAGTTGGCGCGTCGCCACGGAGAACTTGAGGAAAGCCCCGGCCATGGTGGCGCCGATCACGATCAGCAATAGGCCGAAGCCGAGCACCTGCTTGAGCTGGTAGCGCGCGAAGATCGCCAGTAGCCAGTAGCCGACCAACGCCGCAGCCACGCCCATCAGCGCCTGCCGGAGCAAGACGAGTCGCCCACTCCATTCGACGCCAAAGATCCCGTAGGCCAGCGTGCCGATAATGACCGCCCACAGCCCCATGACCACCCAGTAAAAGACACGCTCCACGCCACGCTTTTCGGGCAGCCGATCACTCTGGAAAAGCATCAGGAACAGCGCGGGAAAGCCGGGCATGATATAGTGTGGCAGCTGTGTCGCGTAGAAACTGAAGATCAGCACCGGAGCCAGGAACCAGGCGAGCAGGAAGCTGTTGGCGGGGCCCCAGTCACGGCGCATACGGTGCCAGGCGAGGCCCAGCAGCGCGATCCAGGGGAAGAGGCTGAAAAAGGCGGTGCCGAGGTAGTAGAACGGTAATACGAAGCGCTCGTTGAAACTGCTGGTGCCGCGCTCGATCACGTGCTTGCCCATGCCCACTTCCCAGAACTGGCCATGTGTCATCAGCAACGCTGGGATACCCCAGGCAGCAATGGGCAGCAGGGCCAGCGGTAGACCCGTCGCCGCCTGCAGACGTTTCCACGGCAGCGGTCGGCGATAAAAGACCCAGCGCCAGAGCAGCAGCGCCAGTAACGGCACTGCCAGCGCGATCGGTCCCTTGGCCAGAAAGCCCATCGCCTGCGCCAGCCATAGTTGCCAATACCAGCGGCTGTAGCGCGGCGGCGCTTCCTCGCGCGTGAGCAATTCGTAAAGCGCCCACATACTCAGCGCCACCGCGAGGATCATGGGCATGTCGGCCAAAGCCAACCGCCCGTGGATGAAGACCTGCAGACACGTGAGCCATGCTCCGGCAGCGAAGAAGCCCGCCTTGATCCCGAAGATGCGTCGGCCCAGCGCGAGAATGACCAGCGCCACGAGGTAGGCGGAAATGGCCGAGTGCAGGCGGGCGGCAAACTCACTGCGCCCAAGCAAACCGTAGTGGATCGCCATCCACCAATAGGTCAGCGGCGGCTTGTCGAAACGATAGTGGCCGTTGAAGTAAGGGATGAAGGCGTTTTCCCGATTGATCATCTCCTGCGTGGCCTCGGCGAAACGCGGCTCGTCGCGGTCCACCATCGGCAACAGGTCCATTCCCGGCAGCAGGGTCAGGCAGGCCAGCACCAGCAACAGCCACCACGCATGGCGCCGCAACGCCTGCTCATCCAGCAACACCAGCGCCTTCAACTGATCCTTCATCGACATTCGGATCATGCTGCGTTGCCCGAAACCGACCGTCAACGGCATTAGGCGGTCACCCTCGGGCTTCTGCCCTACCCGAGAGGGGCAGATACTAAAAAGGGAATGGAGGCACCCCCATTCCCTGCTGAAAAGACAGCCGTGGATCGGCCCTATGCCTTGGCCGGCACGCGCAACATGTCCATCTCGTGCAGCTTCTCCGCGATCTGGACGGCATTGAGCGCTGCGCCCTTCAGGAGCTGATCGCCGACGACCCAGAAGGCCAGGCCGTTGTCGAAGGCCATGTCCTTGCGCAGACGGCCGACGCCGCAGTCGTTCTTGCCACTGTAGTCGAGCGGCATCGGATACTGGGCTTGCGCCGGCTCATCCAGAAGCTCCACGCCGGGGAACTCGCGGATCGCCTGACGCGCTTCCTCGAGATCGACCGGTTCGAAGAACTCGGCATTGATCGCGATGGAGTGGGCGCGGAACACCGGCACCCGCACGCAGGTGACCGAGCAGGCCATATCTCCGAGGCCCATGATCTTGCGGCTCTCGTTGAGCATCTTCAGCTCTTCCTTCGTGTAGCCGTTGTCCAGGAACTGGTCGACCTGCGGCAAGAGATTGAAGGCGATCTGGTGCGGGTAGAATTCCGTCTTCACGGTTTCGCCCTTGGCGTAGCTCTCCACCTGACGCTGCAGCTCTTCCATGCCTTCCACCCCGCTGCCAGACGTCGCCTGATAGGTGGCAGCGGTGAAGCGGCGCAGCTTGAACTTCTGGTGCAGCGGATAGAGCCCCATCAGCGTGATGGCGGTCGAGCAGTTGGGGTTGGCAATCACGCCGGTGTGCTCGGAGAGTGCGTGCGCATTGATCTCCGGCACCACGAGCGGCACGGAGGGATCCATGCGGAAGGCCGAGCTGTTGTCGACCACCACGCAACCGGCTTCGACGGCGGCAGGCACGAACTTTTCGGAAATGCTGCCGCCCGCGCTGAACAACGCGACGTCGAGCTCACGGAACACCTCGGGCGTGGTCTCTTCCACGGTAAAGGTGTGCTCACCGTAAGTCATGGTTTTGCCGGCTGAGCGAGCGGACGCCAGCAAACGCAGTTCCTGCATGGGGAAGTTGCGTTCGTGCAGCAAACGGATGAATTCTTGACCTACGGCGCCGGTCGCGCCGACGATGCCTACGCGGTATGCCATCTGATTGGATACGATTGAGGGGACCTTACGAACAAGTTTGCCAGAAGTGGCAAATTGAACCCTCGCACCATGCGATTTTCGTTTCGCTTGGCCAGCAAATTCTCTGGCTCCTACGCGATGGCGAAGCGCAGGCCGCTTATCCCCTGAGCTTTAGCCGCAAACCGATTTCGTGCCGCGAAAACTCGCAAGGGACTCCCTGGGGCCTGCACGCCGTCGCCGAAAAGCACGGCGAGGGTGCGGCGCCGGGCACCGTGTTCGTCGGACGGGTCCCGCAGGGGCGCTATTGGGAACTCGCGGACGCAGGGCCGGAGCAACCCGCCTACGTCGCGACGCGTATCCTCTGGCTCAAGGGGTTGGAGCCCGACCTGAACCAGGGCGGCGATCACGACACCTACGGCCGCTACGTCTACATCCACGGCACGGTCCACCCGGAGCGCTTTCCTCAGCGGGATTCCAGCGGCTGCCTGCTCTTGCGCGACGACGATCTGATCGCGTTGTTCGACCAGACACCGGTCGACACCCACGTCTACATCGACCGCGACGGGTTGGAAGCCTAGAGCGCTTCGAGGATGGCCGTGGCGATGCGATCGGCCAGCAGGCGACCCTCCAAGGTCAGCGCCACGCGCGGCCCTTCCTGCACCATGAGCCCCTCCTCCACCAGATCGCGGAAGAGCCCCGCCACGGTCGACGGCAGCGGCACGCCGAAACAGCCCTGCAGTTCCTCGAGATCCACGCCTGCGTTCATGCGCAGGCCGAAGACCAACGCGTCGGCCAGCATCGATTCCGCAGTCAACAGCACGATCTCCTGCTCGGCCATCTGCCCGCTTTCGACGCCTTCCAGCCACTGGTCGATATTGGCCGCGTTGGTCCAGCGGCGTCCGCCGAACTGCCCGGAGGCAGACGGCCCGTAGGCCAGCCACTCGTGCATAGCCCAGGTATTGAGGTTGTGGCGGCAGGCAAACCCGGGGCGGGCGAAGTTGGATATCTCATACTGCGGCAGCCCGGCCTCGCCCAACACTTCCCAGGCGCGGGTGTAGTAATCGCTCTCATCCTCGATGCTCAGTTTGGTGGTCTGCCCCTTCTGCAGCTTCACCCAAAGCGCCGTGTCTTCCTCAAAGGTCAGGCAATAGGTGCTGAGGTGCTGGGGCTCCTGACGCAGCGCCTCCCGCAAATCCGCCTCCCATGCCTCCAGCGTCTGCCCAGGCACGGCGAAGATCAGATCGAGATTGAGGTTCTCAAAGCCGGCGGCCCGGATCAGGTCGATCGCGTGGTAGACCTGCTTGGGCAGGTGCGAGCGTCCCAGGCGGTCGAGCAACACCGGGTCGAAGCTTTGCACGCCCATGGAGATCCGGTTGACGCCCAACTCGCGCAGCACCGCCAGCTTGTCTGCCTTGACCGTGCTGGGCGCCATTTCGATCGTCCACTCTTCCGGCGCTTGCGGCAAGGCACCCAGCACGGCGTTCCCTAACCGTTCCAAGTCCTTCGCAGCCAGCAGGCTCGGCGTGCCCCCACCCCAAAAGACGGTGTCGACCGGACGCTCGATAGGCCGCAGCTGCAATTCGCGCTCTATCCCCGCCAGATAGCGGTCCAATTCGGCACGCCGCGGCGCCTCCTGATAGAAATTGCAGAAGTCGCAGGCACGCGCGCAAAAGGGCACGTGCAGGTAAAGCCCGAGCGGCGGGGTATGAACAGCTTTTGCTTGCAGATTCATTTGTTCCTCGGCTAAGTAGCGGATAATGAAACGCTTTAAAGGCAAAACGTGGGTTTGCGTCGGGACTCTGGCTTTGATGGGACTGACCTTCAGTGGTTGTAACAACCTGTTTAACAACTACACACCGACTCAGCTGCGCCAGAATGCCTCGGGAATTTATACCTTCTCGTTTGCCGCCAAGTTCGACGCCACCAATGTGGTCGAAGACTCCGTCGAAGCGCAAATCGTAATCGACGGCGACACCTATCAGATGCAGAAGGCCTCAGACGAGCCGCTCATCTTTACTTACGACTTTAAGGTCCAACCCGGAGAGAGTGAAGTTAAATACTACTACATCCTCAAGTATGACTACATCAATTCGGGTATTCGCAAGACCACGATCAAGGACAGCTTCAACGAAACCGGCGACCTCTTTTACGCGAACCTGACCAACCGCTACGCCAGCGAACTCGTCAGCAACCGCGGGCCCGTCGGCAGTCGCATCGCCCTCATCGGTCGCGGCTTCTCCGCCGGAGACACGGTGGTCATTGGCGGTCAGGAAGCCCAGACCACGGTCAACACACCGCGCGATATCGAGTTTGTCGTGCCGCCCCTGCAACCGGGCCGCACCTACAACGTGACCGTGCGCACCGCAGACAGCGAACTCGACGCCGGCACCTTCCGCGTGGACGCGGCGCAACTGCAAGTCCAGCCGCAAAACCTCAGCCTCTACGCCGGCGAGATCAAACTGATGGTGGTCGAAGTGGGCGGCGAAGCCCCTGCAGGCGGCCTGACCATCGACGCCATGACCGACATCCCGGACAGCGTCATCATGCCGGAGATCGTGATTCCGGAAGGCGCACGCAGCGTGAACGTCAACGTCGAAGGCGGCGACTCCGGCACCGGCATCATCGAGCTCAGCGCACCGGGCTACAATACGGTGACGGTGCCCGTCGAAGTCCAGGAATAGAGACGCGAATACACACCCGCCAAAAGCATTTCACGAGAGCCCGTATCCGTCATGGATGCGGGCTTTTTCGTGGAAAGGCCGTGAGCCGCGAAAGCGCCTCTGGGGCTAGTCTTTGCTAGTCCCGGGGAAAGCGCGGCATGACGCGCAGAGTCTTGCCCGGTTCGAGCACGAGCTCATCGCCATTCGCCGGTTTCTCGTCGTCGAGATAAACGCGGAAATGCAGCGGCTCGCTCAAATCGACTTCCCAGCGATATTCGCCGATGCCGGTCATATCGAGGATGAGTCCGTCATTGGGATCGAGCGGCGCCTGCTCGCCCCGGAGCGTCAACAGGTGGTTGTCGCCCACCATCGAACGTACCACCAGCACGCTCTTCTTCTTTTCCGCCGTCGGCTGCTCCGGCGGCGCTTCTGGAGCCGGCGTTTCAGGAGCGGACTCCACCGGCGCTTCCGGCTCCTTGGCTGCTGGCGTCGCGGCGGGCGGAGTCTCGCGACCGTGGCTCACGTCCAGATCGTCGTCGTCCCAATCCAACTCATCGTCTTCAAAGAGAAGCGTCGCCTGGACATCGCTCGCCAGCTTCTCCTCTTCTGACAACTCCTGCTCTGTTTCGTCCGCAGGCTTCGTTTCAGCCTCGGCGTCCTCATCGACAGAGACTTCAGCCGCAAATTCATCTTCCAACTGGGCCAGCTCTTCCGGGTCGAGCCAGTTCTGGTCCGCCTCCGCTTGCGCTTCGGCTTCTTCGGCCTCGGGTTCCGTCACCGGTTCCGGCTCCGGCTCGACCGGCGGCACTGCCTCAGCGGGAGAAGGCTTGCGTGCGATGGGCGATTCCACCTCGTCCAACTCATCCGCCGCGGTGGGCTCGGGTTGCGGCGGTTCGACTGCCGAAGCCGGTTCCGCGGGTGGCGGGGTTTCCGCCACGGGCTTGACGGCTGGAGGCTCCGGTTGGGCCGGCGCTTTGGGTTTTTCGGCGGCAGTGCCTTTGCCCTTGGGCGAAATCGTTACCCCTTTGCTGATGAGCCGGTCCAGGCCGCGCCCGAGGCGACGGGGCTTGTTTTCAGTCTTCGCCGCGGGCGTCTCCGCCGGAGTGGAGGCAGGCGTTGCGGGCTTCGGGGCGGGCTCTGCTGGAGCAGGAACGGACGCTGCGGTGACGGGAGACTGCTCCAGCCGCCGCAAAATGGCGTCCAACTTGGCCTCCAGCGCCTTGAATTCCTCGCGACTCACCCCGCCTTTGCCGCCTGCGCCGAGTTTGCGCAAGGTCTCATCGAGACCGCCCTCCTGGGCAAGCTCCATAAAAGCCTGAAAGCCTTTCAGGCGCTCCTCGATCCGGTCCGGCACCTGACGGGCGATCAGGATACTCTTGGAGGCGGATTCCGCCGTCTCCTGCAGGCGTGCCTCGACCTTGTCCATATGAGCGACCGATTTGCGCAGCGTATCGCCGGCCCGGGCGTGCTCACCCTTGACTTCGGCCTGGTGATACAAGAGCTCGATCACATACACGGCGAGCGGGAGTAAATTGCCCGCGAGGATAGTGAAGGCGACCGCCAAAAACGTGACCGGGGTCAGACGGTCCTGTTGCGTAAAGGCCAGCACGAAGGCGATAACGGTCAGGAGTCCGTTACCGACCCAGGCTCCGGCCATGATCTGCCGACTGTAAGGAAGATTGGAAGCCATTGCGAAGTTCCTGAAATTCAAGATCCAGCGTAAATACGCGTCAAACGGAAAGCGCCGCCGCCATCATGCCCATCCACGTCTGGACGACTGAGCTTGGACTGCGCCAAGGCAAAGGGCAACTCCTGGAGTGCCTGCGTCACCTGCGCCTCGTTTTCCTGCGGCTCGATACTGCAGGTACTATATACCAGCGCGCCGTCAGCCGCCACAAACTCAGCCGCCTGACGGATCAGCTTCCGCTGCAGGGCCGCCACCTGGTCGATTTCCTTCGGGGAAAGCCGCCACTTGGCGTCCGGTCGCCGTCGCAACACCCCGGTATTCGAGCACGGGGCGTCCAACAAGACCACATCGAAGGCGGCAAAGCCCGAATGCGCGTGCAAAGTGTCGGGCGTCAGTTCCAGCACATCCGCCTCGATTACCTGCACCCGGAGCGCTTCCTGTTCGATGGCGTCCACATAAGGTTGCTGTGCCTTCTGCAGATTGCCCTTCAGGCGGCCCACTCGCGGGGCAAGGTCGACCGCGACAAGGCTGCCCTGCCCCTGCAGTCGCTGGAGGATCTGCCAGCTCTTGCCTCCAGGAGAGGCGCAAAGATCGAGCACGCGCATGCCCGGCTGGATACCGGCGAACTCCACCGGCCAGCGCGTGGAGGGGTCTGTCACGTAGGCCAGGCCCTTCTCCAGCCAAGGGCGCACCTCCGCCATCGTGGCCGGTGCCTTGAAGAAGCGCGGCCATTCGCCCGGCTGCCAATCCGCCGGCGGCACCACCGCGGGCGCTGTTTGCACCCACAATTCCGGCGCCTGCTGGTCCCACTGCATCAGCGCTTCCGCCGCCTCCGCGCCAAACTCCTGCGTCCAGCGCTCGTAAAGCCAACGCGGGTGGCTGGCCGCCAGAGAAACGTCGTCCGTCTCGGGCCATTGTTCCGGCGAACGCCGCAAAACCGCGTGCACAAAGTTCGCTTCGGGCTTCGAAAGCACCTTTTTGGACTGCTCGGTGACAAAATCTATCACCTGCGCGCGGCCCGATTTTTCGTCGGCCCACAGCTCGTAGAAGCCCAGCAGCAAAGCCGCCTCGGCCTTGGGCCGTGGGGCCTTGGAGACCTGCCGTTTCAGGGCGTCCTCCAGACGCCTCCAATGCCGCACAACACCGTAAACCAGCCAGTGTAGCCGCCCTTGGGCAACTGCGTCTACCTGATCTTCCGCGCGTTCGAGAAGTTCGTCGATTTTTCCGGGCTGACGCCGATACTGGACGAGGGTCCAGTGCGCCTGCCTCCATGCCTGTTCGAGGGGTATCATTCGCCTATCCACCTTTTTGTTGACCTGCTATATGCGCCTTGTTGTGCTGATTGTTCCCGAATTTAGCGAGAGTTCTATGGATAAGGAAGCGATCGATCAGCTCATTAAGAATTCACCCCGCCTGAAGCGCCAGCGTGCCAAGCTCGAAGCCATGAAGCCTGGTGCTTATGTGGTTCATCGTAGCTGGGGGCTGGGGCAGATTCAGGAGTATGATGCTCAGGATAACAAGCTGATTATCGACTTCGAGGAAGGCAAGAAGGGGCACCCGATGGACCCGGTCTTCTGCGCCGAGAAGCTGGAAGTCTTGCCGGAGAAAGGTATTCTCGTGCAATCGCGCGAAGAACCGGATCGGATCAATCAATTGATCAAGAACGAACCGGCCGACCTCATCGTCGAGATCCTCTCCCAGACGGACAGCCACAGCGCCACCAACCTTGAAATCGAGACCACGCTGAGCCGACTGCTCGGACAAACGAAATACAAGAAGTGGTGGACGGCCACGAAGAAGGTACTCGTGCGCGACCCGCGGGTCGCCGTGCCTTCCAAGAAGACCGACCCCTACATCTTGCGTGACGAGCCGGTCCGCGCCGAAGAAGAAGTGCTCGAAGAGTTCTTCGAGACCAAGGCGCCCAAGAAGAAGATCAATCTGGCCAGCCGCCTGATTGAGCTTTCCGTCGCTCACGACGATATTGCCGACTCCCTGCCGGACATTCTGCGTGAGCTGACCGCCTCGCTCGCCGAGACGAAGCAACTCAACCCGGGCGAACGCCTGCACGGCATCTGGGTGCGCAACGACCTGGCCCGCTTCATTCATGAAGATGTGGAGCAGCTCGAACCGACCTCCGCCTCCGTGCTGGAAGAGTCCGAAAACCTGAGCGAGCTGGCCGACCAGATCCCCGCCGCCTACCACAAGCGTTTCCTCGACCTCATCACACGGGTTCTGCCCGAAGAGTGGGTACGCGTGGTGTTCGAGCTGCTGAAGAACAGCTCCGGCAAGTTCACCAGCGAGTGCATCAACTTCCTGCTCGAGCGCAACCTGCAGGACGAACTGGCCACGACCATGCGCCGCTGGCTCGTCGAGCAAAACCTCAAGGCCCCTGTGCTGGCCTGGATCCTCAAAAACCGCAGCAGCCGCAAGTATTCGCCGATGCTCGACGGTTTGATGGGGCCCCGCCTGCTCAGCGCCATTTTCTTTGCGATCGACTATGAGGCGCTGCAAAACACCAGCACCCGCCGCATCCCGCTCGCCGATCTCGTGATCGAAGACCAGGAGCTGATCGGCGACCTGTTGACCACGGCCACGCCGGAAACGGCGCACGACCTGGCGCAGACGCTGATGCTCAATCAAGGCTTCGAAGACCTTTCCAAGAAGTCCCTGCTCGCCCGCTTTATCAAGCTGTATCCCAGCGTCCAGGCGCTCGTCTCCGGCGAATCCGCCGAACCGACCGCCGAGGAAGAAGGGCTCATCGTCTCCAAGTGGAGCTTTGAAGAGCAGAAGCGCGAATACGAGGATCTGGTGCAAAACCAGATCCCGCGCAACAAGCAGGACATTGCCGACGCACGCGCTCACGGCGACTTGCGCGAGAACGCCGAATACAAGATGGCCCGCCAGGAACAGGATATCCTGCTCTCCCGCAAGGCCGAACTCGAATTGGCGATCAACCGCTGCAAGGTCACCGACTTCAGCGACGCTCCAAAAGGCCGCGTCGGTATCGGCAGCGTCGTCGGGCTGCGTAACCTCCAGACGGGCGAGATGGTCACCTACTCCATCCTCGGCGCCTGGGACGGCAATCCGGAAAAGCACATTCTCTCTTACCAGACGCCGCTGGCCAAGGCCCTGATCTCCCGCGCACCGGGCGAACAGATCAAGGTAAAGGTCGGCGACAACGAAGATGAATACGAGGTCAAGAGCATCGAGCGGTGGTTTGACCTTCAAAAATCCGGCGTTTCCGCGTAGCCAGCCGTAAGCGGCTGTGATCGATGGCTGATCCGCTGGAAATCCTCAAGCTGATGGCGGACGCAACTCGTTTGCGTCTGCTACACTTGCTGCGCTCCGAGGAACTCTCCGTGGCCGAGCTGCAGGAGATCCTCGACATGGGACAGTCACGCATTTCGTCCCACCTCGGCCTGTTGCGCCAGGTGGGGCTCGTGCAGGACCGCAAGGACGGCAAGCGAAGCTACTATACGTTTCGCCCCGAGCCTTTCCGCGAGATGCGGACGCTGATCGAATCGGCGCTCAAGGCTTTTGAGGCGGATCCCGTCGTCGCCCAGGACCAGCGTGCGCTGGAACGCGTATTGGAACGCCGGCGCGCCGCCTCCGAGGCCTACTTCAACGCCGTAGCGGGGCGTCTGGGGCGCAATTACTGCCCCGGGCGATCCTGGGAGGCGATTGGCCATATGCTGCTGCACCTGACGCCGCCCATCGTGGTGGCCGACCTGGGTGCTGGCGAGGGCCTGATTGCCCAATTGCTCGCCCGACGCGCCCGTCAGGTCTACTGCATCGACTACTCGCAGCGCATGGTCGAAGTAGGGATGCAGCTGGCGAAGGAACAGGGGCTGACGAATCTCGAATACCGCTTCGGCGACATCGAGGAGGTGCCGCTCGAGGACAACACGCTCGACCTCGCCCTGTTGAGCCAGGCTCTGCACCACGCCGAACACCCCAACCGAGCAATCGAGGAGGCCTTCCGCATCCTCAAGCCGGGCGGCCAGTTGGTGATTCTCGACCTGAAGGCCCACAATTTCGAGCAGGCGCGTGAGCTCTACGCCGACCGCTGGCTCGGCTTTTCGCCCAACGAAATCTACCAGTGGCAACAGTCCGCCGGATTCGAAAACGTGCGCGTCGACATTGTGGCCAAAGAAGAACGCGAGCCGTGCTTCGAGACGCTGCTCGCGACCGGCTTCAAGCCTGAGGCATCTTGATGCTGACGGTGCGCGAATAGAAGTCGCGCAGCAGCTCATTGACCTCCGGAGCCGAACCAGCCCGGATAACCCGCATGGCGAGGCGCTTGGCGTCGCGGTACGTCATTTCGCGGATGAGGTATTTGACTTCCGGCACGCAGCTCCAGGTCATGCTGAGTTCGCTCGCGCCCATGCCGAGCAATAAGGGCACGTAGAGCGGATCGCCGGCTAGTTCACCGCAGACGCTGACCGGCACCTCGTGCTCGCGGCCCGCTTCGAAGATGAAGTTGAGGGCACGGATCACCGCCGGGTGGGCAGGCTCATAGAGATGGGCGATTCGGTCGTTCACCCGGTCAACGGCCAGCAGATACTGCACGAGGTCGTTCGTGCCGATGCTGAAAAAGTCGCAATGCTGGGCCAGCAAGTCGGTGATGACGGCCGCGCTCGGCGTCTCGATCATCGCGCCACAGGCGATTTTCTCATCGAAGGCCTGGCCTTCGCGGCGCAGCTCGTCCTTGCATTCCTCCACCAACTTGTTGGCGGCCACAACCTCCTCGCAGGAGGCGATCATGGGATACATGACCTTCACCTTGCCATAGGCACTCGCGCGCAGGATCGCCCGCAGCTGTTCCTTGAAAACTTTCGGGTTTTCCAGGCAGAAGCGGATCGCACGGAAGCCCATAAAGGGGTTCGCTTCCTGATAGCCGTAAAGGCTGTTGTGCGGGTTCTTGTCACCCCCCAGATCCAGCGTGCGAATCGTCACCGGATGCGGCGCCATCTGCTCCACCACCCGGCGGTAGGCACGAAACTGAGCCTCCTCGTTCGGAAATTCGCGGGAGGAGAGGAAAAGCGCTTCGGTCCGGAATAGGCCTACGCCCGTGGCCCCGGAGTTTTTCAGTAAATCTTCGGGCTCGTTGCCCTCGATGTTGAGCTGAATCGCGAATCGGCAGTCGTCGGTGGTCGAGGCCTCGGCAAACTTGGCCTCGTTGAAGCGGCGCTCGATATCGGCGCGGGCACTGCGCAGGCGCCCGTAGCGATACAGCGTCTGTTCGGACGGGTTGACGATCACGATACCGTCGAAGCCATCCACCAAGGCCTGGTCGTCGGCCGCAATCGCGTTAGTGATCTGCGGCAGACCCACCACACATGGCACGTTGAGCGAACGCGCCATGATGACCGAGTGGCCGGTGCGGCCTCCTTGCTCGGAAATGATGCCGAGCACACGGCCTCGGGCCATATGGGTGGTGTCGGAGGGGTGCAGGTCGTCGGCCACCAGCACGCTGGGCTCGACCAGCATGTCCAGATCGCTCTCGCGACGGCCCATCAGGTTGAAAATCACGCGCCGGGTCACATCGCGGATGTCGGCCGCACGCTCGCGGATGTATTCGTCGTCGATGTTGGAGAACGCCTCGATATAACGGTATGCGACCTGTTGGAAGCAGAACTCAATATTGTAGCCCGTTTCGGCGACTTCCTTGATCGTTTCTTCAATCAGGGCCCGGTCTTCGAGCACCATCTGATGCGCGTCGAAGATAGCAGCCTCGTCCTCGCCGAGACGTTCCTCGATCTCAGCCCGGATCTGGGTGATCTGCTGGCGCGTGGTCAACAGGCCTTGCTCGAAGCGCGAGATCTCCTCCTCGCGGCGCTCACGGGGCACCAGACGCTTAGGTATGTCGAGATCGCTGCGCACGGATAGGAACGCAGGTCCATGCGCCACTCCAGGTGCGGCCGCAATGCCTTGATAGACACGTTCCTCTTTCATTTCTGACATACCCCAAACCATCGGTATTACGCCACGCGACAAAGGCAATGTAAAAAGTGTTTTCGAGCCTCTTCCTTATGAATCTTATGCCTTTTTATCGCATCTGGGTGTGCACGACAAAGGCTGAGTTGCCCCACGCCTCGCGGATGACCCGTTCAACTG
Source organism: Puniceicoccaceae bacterium 5H (assembly GCA_009772895.1). GTDB lineage: Bacteria > Verrucomicrobiota > Verrucomicrobiia > Opitutales > Oceanipulchritudinaceae > WOUP01. The sequence goes on from WOUP01000012.1 coordinate 62,073, forward strand.
CCCCCGCACGGGATGCTTCTTCGTAGATGGCAAAGCAGGCACTCCCGCTGCCACTGAGTTGTGCGCGGATCCCTTCCACCTCACCAAGCGCATCCAGTACGACCGGGATGGTCGGATATTTACAGTCTACCACGGCGCGAAAGTCGTTGTGGAATGCCTCCAGGGACGGCAGCTGCGCCTGATGCCAATGCTGCACAGCGTCTTCGACCTGTGAAGCGGACGAATAAGCCTGCCGCGCCGCGAGTTCGCGATATGCCCACAGCGTCTCGACGGGAAACCCCGGATGGGCAATCGTCACCGCCAGGCGGCGCAGTCGCTCGGCCAAGGCCGCTTCCACCGCTTCGATCTCCTCACCACGGCCCCGCATCCAGACGGGTGCGTCCCACAGAAAGAGGGGCACATCCGAGCCCAGTTCGGCGGCCAGTTCATGCAGTTCGGCGGGAGTCGAGGGGTGGCCGTGCGCTTCGTTGAGCAGACGCAGCGCCCAGGCTCCGTTCGCGCTGCCCCCGCCGAGCCCACCGCCCCACGGCACCCGCTTATCGAGCCGGAAAACCGCGTGCCCCTCGAGCGCATGGCGATCGCGAAACAGCCGGCAGGCCTTGATGATCAGGTTGCGTTCATCGGTCGGCAAATCCGGCACATCGCATTTGAGGCGGTCGAGCCCCGCTTCGGCGTGCCACGTCATTTCCAGGTCGTCGCCCCACTGCGTCTGCACAACGAGTGACGCGAGTGCGTGAAAGCTGTCCGCGCGCTGGCCGAGGACCCATAGCCCCAGGTTGATTTTGGCGGGACAGGTGACCCGACGCTGCCAGCGGACCGATGACATAGCGTGAAAGGTTTGCCTTCGTGAGCCTCTGAGTCAACGTGAAGACATGCGAATTGCAGCCGTTCTACTCGCCGCCGGACGTGGCAGCCGCATGCGGGGTGCCGTGGAAGACAAATGTCGCTGGACGCTCGCCGGACGACCGGTCTGGGTGCACTCGCTTCAGGCCTTTGCCGCCAGCGGCTGCTGCGCGCAATACATCGTGGTTTATCGCGACACAGAACAGCGTGAGCTGTTTGAGCAGGATGCCGAGGGCGCACTCGACCACCTGACCTTCGTTCAGGGCGGCGTCGAGCGACAAGATTCCGTGCGGGCGGGTTTGGAAGCCACCGCAGAGGACGTCGATGGGGTCATGATCCACGACTGTGCCCGTCCAGTTCTTTCGCCTGAGCGCGTCCAGGAGCTTGCCCAACGCCTGAAACGCGATGCCGCCGTCTGCCTCGCCCACCGTCCGACGGATACGATCAAACGCCTCCCGACGACCGCACAGGCACCGGAAGAGGCGGTGTTACTGGAAGATCTGGCCCGCCCGAGTCTCTGGGCCATGGAGACGCCGCAATGCTTCCACCGCGAGCTGATCCTGCGGGCCTACCGCGAAATTGCCGAACCGATCACCGACGATACGGCGGCCGTCGGCAAATTGGGCGTGCCGGTCGCCCTGGTTGAAAACCCGTTGCCGAACCCCAAGATCACGACGCCGGAAGACTTGCCCTACGTCGAATTTTTGCTAAGCCGCCCCTCATGAGTGTTGCCCTGCCCTTTCGCGTCGGCCTCGGCTACGATATTCACCGCTTTGCCGAAGGGCGTCCCCTCGTCCTCGGCGGTGTCGAGATCCCGCATGACCGGGGTCTGGAAGGCCATTCCGACGCCGATGTGCTGACGCACGCCCTGGCGGATGCCATCCTCGGCGCCCTGGCCCTGCCCGACATCGGGCACCTGTTTCCCAATACCGACCCGAGCATCGCCGGCATCGACAGCCAGAAGATCCTCGCCCGCGCGGTCGAGCTGGCCCAGGAGCACGATTACGTTATCGGCAACGTCGATGTCGCCCTGATCGCGGAGGAGCCCAAGATCGCGCCTCATCTGGAGGCGATGCGTAAACGCCTGGCGCAGACCCTGGGCGTCAGCACCGCTCGCGTCGGAATCAAGGCTACGACCAACGAGAAGATTGGCGATCTGGGGCGCCGGGCCGGGATTGCGGCCCACGCGGTGGCAACGCTCCTGCACCGCGAGCCATAGGCCCATCTCCGACTGTCAGAGGCGTGAAAAAGTGTCGCCGGGCCGGGATTGACCTAGTGCTGGAGGCCACCGCCGCCATCCCATGAGAAAGCGCCTGATTTTTGTCCTCCTCGCCTTCGCGCTGCAGCTTTGTGCTGTCTCGGCCCAACCGCCGGGCACCTTCAGGAATCCTGTTTTGCCCGGCTTCAATCCCGACCCGTCAATTTGCCGCGTGGGCGACGACTATTATCTGGCGACCTCGTCCTTCGTCTGGTTTCCCGGCCTGCCCATCTACCATAGCAAGGACCTCGTCAACTGGGAGCTGATCGGGCACGGCCTCGATCGCCCGGACCAGATCGACTTCACCGGCCTGCGCGAGCGCGACGGCATCTACGCGCCCACCCTGCGCTACCACGATGGCGTGTTTTACCTGATCACGACTGCGATGAGGGCCGGGAAACTTTTATCTGACCGCGTCCGTTCCCGCCGGGCAAAAGGAACCCCGCTGACACAAAAAAGGCGCCACCGGATGAGGGAGGCGCCTTGAAAGGGTGTAGCCGGACGGGCTCTAGAAAATTTCGCCGTCGACGAAGAAGCGCTTGAGCTCGGCTTCGGCAGATTCGGCGCTGTCGGAGGCGTGCACGATGTTGTGCATCTTGTCCGCGCCAAAGTCGCCACGGATGGTACCGGCCGGCGCTTCGGCTGAATTGGTCGGGCCCACGAGCAGACGCACGCGGTCGATGATGCCTTGGCCGCGGAGGGCCATGACGATGACCGGGCGGGAGCCCATGAAGCCAGCCAACTCGGGGAAGAAGGGCTTGTCGGCAATATGGGAGTAGTGCTCCTTGAGCTTCGCTTCATCGAGCGAAATCATTTTGCAGCCCACGATTTGAAAGCCCGCTTGCTCGAAGCGGGTGATGGTGGCCCCAATCTTTTGCCCCGCAAAAGCGTCCGGCTTCAGAATAATCAGCGTCGTTTCCATGTCAGTAAAGGGTTTGGGGCTCAGCAAAGGGAATCCATGTACCTAAGCAAGAGTAAACTCGGTATCTTGAGTCAAGAACCCGTGCCCCCTTTTGTCTCGACCGGAAGCACCGCTTCACCTTTTGCCTTGGGCATGGAGGCAAAAAGCTCTTGAGCCAGCTCCAGAAAGGCCAGATGCGCACGGGTCGGGGCTGCCGACTTTGGCCAGATCAATGAGATACGGCGAAAGACGGACTGCGGCGCGATAGAGCTGAAAACGACCTCCCGCGGAGACATGAAGGGCAGCGCGATCGAAGGGGTGAAGGACAACCCGAGGCCCACTTCCACCAGGGCCAGCACCGTCTCCAGCTGGGAGCTCTCGATCTTGACGTTGGGCTGGAATCCCGCACGGTGACAGACGGACAAGCTCTGCTGGCTGAGGCAGTGTGCCTCCTTCATCAGCACCAGCGGGTGTTGCTTCAACTCATCCAGGCTCAACTGCTGACGCCCCGCCAATGGGTGGTGGCGCGGCAGGGTGATCAGCAGTTCGTCCTCCAGCAAGTCGCACAACCTCCAGTCTTGCTCATCCGGCAGCGGCGGACTGGCCAGCGCCATATCGAGTTGCCCGTGCCGAAGGCGTTGCAGCAGGATCTCGGTCGGGTCTTCGGATACCTCAAAGGTGACCCCCGGGTGCTGCTCGATCATCGCCTCGACCAATCGCGGCAGCAAATACGGCGCGATAGTGGGGATCACCCCGATGCGCAGGACGCCCCGCACTTCCTGCTGAAAGGAGAGTGCCTCGTCTTCGACGGATTTGACTTCCTGCAGGATGCGGGTGGCACGCGGATAAAAGATGTCGCCAAAGGGCGTGAGCCTCACCCCCGAGCGCTGACGGTGAAAGAGCGGCTCCCCCAGCTCTTCCTCCAGCTTGCGGATCTGGTGGCTGAGCGTCGGCTGCGAGATGTGGCAGCGCTCGGCCGCACGGGTAAAATTCCGAACGCGGGCCACCTCGACGAAGTAGCGTATCTGGTGCAGCTCCATAGATGGTATATATGGATACCATACAAACTAAATATTTCACAAATGGAACACAAATCTATATGATGAGGCTATAGTTCATTCGCCAGCGTGCCTCAGACACGCCGCTCCTCTGACCAACCGAACCTTGATGAATATGAAGACCACCCTGACCACGACCGCCGGCAATCCGGTGGGAGACAATCAGAATTCGCTCACTGCCGGGCCTCGCGGGCCGCTCTTGATGCAAGATTACCAGCTGATCGAAAAGCTGGCCCACCAGAACCGCGAACGCATCCCCGAGCGCACCGTGCACGCCAAGGGCTCTGCCGCCTATGGCACCTTTACCGTTACGAACGACATCACCAAATACACCAAGGCCAGCGTCTTCGGCCGGGTCGGCAAGCAGACCGACGTGCTGCTGCGCTTCTCCACCGTGGCCGGTGAGCGCGGGGCGGCCGACGCCGAGCGCGACGTGCGCGGCTTTGCCCTGAAGTTCTACACCGACGAGGGCAACTGGGACATGGTCGGCAACAACACGCCGGTATTCTTCGTCCGCGACCCCTACAAGTTCCCGGACTTCATCCACACGCAAAAGCGTCACCCCAAGACCAACCTGCGCAGCCCCACCGCCATGTGGGACTTCTGGTCGTTGAGCCCGGAGAGCCTGCACCAGGTCACCATCCTGATGAGTGACCGCGGCCTGCCGCGCAGCTACCGCCACGTCAACGGCTACGGCAGCCACACCTACAGCTTTATCAACGCCAATAACGAGCGTTTCTGGATCAAGTTCCACTTCAAAACCCAGCAGGGCATCGAGAACCTGACCAATGAGGAAGCCGCTCAGATCGTGGCCGAAGACCGGGAATCGCACCAGCGCGACCTCTTCGACAATATCGAGAAGCGCAACTTCCCGAAGTGGAAGGTCTATGTGCAGGTGATGCCGGAGATGGACGCCGAGACCTACAAGATCAACCCGTTCGATCTGACCAAGGTGTGGCCGCATGGCGACTACCCGCTGATCGAAGTGGGTGAGCTGGAGCTGAACCGCAACCCGGAAAACTATTTTGCCGAGGTCGAGCAGGCCGCCTTCAGCCCATCCAACATCGTACCGGGCATCAGCTTCTCGCCCGACAAGATGTTGCAGGCCCGCATCTTCTCCTATGCCGACGCCCACCGCTACCGCATCGGCACCCACTACGAGATGCTGCCGGTCAACCGCCCCAAGGTGGCGGTGAACACCTACAACTTCGACGGCCCGATGCGCTTCGACTCGCCGCAGGGGACCAACGCCTACTACGAACCCAACAGCTTCAACGGCCCGGTGCAGGACCCGAACATGATCGAGCCGCCGCTGCGCATCTCCGCCGAGACGGCCGCGCGCTTCGACCACCGCGAGGGCAATGACGACTACACCCAGCCGGGAGACCTCTTCCGTTTGATGCCCCAGGACGAAAAGGAACGCCTGTTCACCAACATCGCTGGTGCGATGGACGGCGTGCCCGCCGAGATCATCCAACGTCAGCTGGTGCACTTCCACCGCGCCGACCCGGCCTACGCCGAAGGCGTGTCCAAGGCCACGGGCGTGCCGCTGCCGGAGTCGATCACGACCGCCGGTGCGCAAGCGTAACCGCTCAACCTTCTCTTGAATCTGCGCCCGTCCGCGTGGCGGGCGCCCCACCCTTTTTCTCATCATGGAAACCGTCCTGAGCCAACAAGAAGAGCAGCGCTACGCCGAACTCCAGCAGCAGGCGATCGACTATGCCCGCCAAGGCTTCACCGAAGGCCTTAAGGTGATGGTCGAAGCCGGTATGCCGGTCAACCTCGCCGATACCAAGGGCAACAGCTTGCTCATGTTGGCCAGTTACAACGGTAACCAGGAGACAACGGAGATGCTGCTCGACCACGGGGCCGACCTCGACCGGCGCAACGATCGCGGCCAGACCCCGCTCGGCGGCGTGGCCTTCAAGGGTTACGTCGAGATCGTCCAGCTCCTGATCGACCGCGGGGCCGACATCAACGCTGACAACGGCGGAGGCATGACGCCGATCATGTTTGCCGCGATGTTCGGGCGGCACGAAGTCGTGAAGGTGCTGCGCGCCGCCGGGGCCAGACTCGAAGCCCGCAACAAGCTCGGCGTTTCGGCCAACCTCATGGTCAATGCCTCCAACCTGATCGGCAGCCTCATCCGCTCCTGATTTTCGAGCCTGAGATATTAGCGACTAGACAAGAGAGACCAAGAGAAGACACGGCGCATTCCCCGCGGGAGTGCGCCGTTCTGTTTTAAAATCTGCAGGAGGAGCGGATCGAAGACTCACTCAAATCCAAGGTGCTCGAAATCCTTTAGGTTGCGCGTCGCAAATTCACGCACGCCCTGCTCTCGCAAGCTGAGCGCCAGTCGAATATCAAAAAATGTGGCGGGGCGTTTTGGAAAGACCTCGGACGGTATCCTACATCTGCTGATGAAACACGCTTGGCCTTCTGGTCAAGATCATCCGGAATCTGCACCTGCGTTTTCACCAAAGTGCAGGTTCATGCAGAACCACAAAAAAGCCGCCTCATTTTCCGAGGCGGCTTGAATGAAAGGCTTAGACTTCCTTCGGGCCGGTATATTTTAGCACGATGGTGGCGTTGCCCGGCAGGGTGAGCTTGAGGGAGTGCTGATGGCCGTCCCACGGCACGGGATCGCTGAGGCGTCCGCCCATGTTGCCCTCGCCCTTGCCGCCGTAAACGGTGGCGTCGGAGTTGATGACTTCCTTCCAGTAGCCGTCGTAAGGCACGCCGATCGTGTAGGCGTGGCGGGCAACCGGGGTGTAGTGGCCAATGACGAGCAGCGTGTCTTCCTTGTTCGGGCCCTTGCGCAGGAAGGCAAAGACGGAGGCCTCGGCGTCATTCATCGTGACCCACTCGAAGCCCTCGTGGCGGCAATCCCCAAACGCGAAGGCCGGCTCCTGGCGGTACAGTTCGTTCAGGTCGCGCACGACGGACTGAATGCCGTGGTGGTCCTGATACTGCAGCAAATGCCAGTCTAGGCTGCCGTCGTAGCGCCACTCGGCGGATTGCCCAAACTCGCAGCCCATGAAGAGGGTCTTCTTGCCCGGCCAGCACCACATGAGGGCGTAGAGGGCGCGCAGGGTGGCGGCCTTGGCCGTGATGGAGGGGGCCGCCATCTTCATCAGCATGGACGCCTTGCCGTGCACCACCTCGTCGTGGGAGAAGACCTGCACGAAGTTCTCGTGGAACTGGTAGATCATCCCGAAGGTGATGTTGTGGTGGTGATACTTCCGGTAGATCGGGTCTTTCTGGAAGTACTGGAGCGTGTCGTGCATCCAGCCCATGTTCCACTTGAAGTCGAAGCCCAGACCGCCGTGTTCGGAGGGGCGGCTGACCCCACCGAAGGAGGTGGACTCTTCCGCGATGGTGACCGCGCCGGGGTAGTAGTGGTGGATGAGGCCGTTGACGTGGCGCAGGAAGCTGATCGCCTCGAGGTTTTCGCGGCCGCCATATTGGTTGGGCACCCACTCACCCTCCTTGCGGGAGTAGTCGAGGTAGAGCATCGAGGCCACGGCGTCGACGCGCAGACCGTCGATGTGGAAGCGCTCAAGCCAGGACAAGGCGCTGGCGACGAGGAAGCAGCGCACCTCATGCCGTCCGTAGTTGGGGATGAGCGTGCCCCAGTCCTGGTGGAAGCCCTGGCGCGGGTCGGAGTGTTCGTAGAGCGCCGAGCCGTCGAAATTGGCGAGGGCAAAGGCATCCGTCGGGAAGTGGGCGGGCACCCAGTCCATGATCACGCCGATGCCGTTTTGGTGCAGCGTATCGACGAGGTATTGGAAGTCTTCCGGGGTGCCGAAGCGCTGGGTCGGGGCGAAAAAGCCGGTTACCTGGTAGCCCCACGAGCCGTCGAACGGGTGCTCCGCCAACGGCAGGAACTCGACGTGGGTGAAGCCCTGCTCCTTCACGTAGGCCGTCAACTCGTCCGCCGCTTCGCGGTAGGAAAGCGGGCGATTGCCGTCTTCCATCACGCGCTTCCAGGAGCCGAAGTGGACCTCATAGACGCTGATCGGCGTCTCGTGCCAATTCGTTTCCGAGCGTTGCGACATCCAATCTTCGTCGCCCCACTTATAGTCTTCGACGTTGCAGACGACGGAGGCGTTGTGCGGCGGCGCCTCGTAAGAAGTCGCGTACGGGTCGGACTTCAGGTGCAGACAGTTTTGACGGTCGTAAATCTCGAACTTGTACTTCGTGCCCTCTACCACGCCGGGGATGAAGATCTCCCACACGCCCGAGCTGCCCAAAGCGCGCATCTGGTGGTAGCGCCCGTCCCAGCCGTTGAAGTCGCCCACGACGGACAGGCGAGCCGCATTGGGGGCCCAGACCGCAAAGCTCACGCCCGGGACGCCGTCGATCTCGCGCATGTGCGCCCCCAGCTTGCGGTGGATGAAGTGCTCACTGCCTTCGTTGAAGAGGTAGAGCTCTTCGTTGCTGATCGTGGGCAGGAAAGCGTAGGGGTCGTAAAACTGGTGGATCTCGCCGTTGTGGTGCGTGACGCGGAGCCGGTAGCGGAACACGTCCTTGCGGTCACCCAATATGCCCTCGAAAAAGCCCTCTTTGGCAATCTGCTCCAACGGGAAGCGCTCATCCGTCTGGGTGTCGACGATGTCGCAGGCCTTGGCATCGCGGACGAAGGCCCGGGCGATCACGCCCATCGACCCGTTTTTCTTGAAGGGGTGCATCCCCAGATATTGGTGGGGGTCCCACTGTTTGGCTTCCAAAAAGGAGCGGAGTTCGTCTTTGCTGATAATCACGGCTAAGGGGAGAGGGTTCGGGTTGTGTCGCACTACTTGCGTACTATCCACAACTAGTTCTGAAAAGCCTTTTCTGTCCAACGGTTTTGCGATTCTTAATCTACGTTTATCTCAACAGCGCGTTAGTCCGACCAAAAGGCAAAGCCTTTCAGCCACAACCGCTTCGGGCGACCCGCCCATGCGTAGGCTATTTTACCCAGACACATCGAATGGCCGCTCTTTCCCCCAGCCTTTTGGCTTGTATGCCAGCGCCTGCCCCACACACTGCGCAGGGTGAGGTTGCGCCACCTTTTCTTGTTTGCCACCGTCTGCGGTCTGTATGCCGCGCCGAGTCTCCATGCCCAGGCATCCGACCTGGCTTCCGGCGCCGAACTGAGCGCCGATGAACCGCTCGAACGCGACCTGCAGAACGGGGTGGTCACCGCGCGGGGCAATGCCGAAGTCCGCACCGAAGACATCCGCATCACGGCGGACCTGATCCAGTATTACGAGCAGGATCGCAAGCTGATCGCCGAAGGTCACGTGACCGCCACGGGCAAGGGATTGCGCCTGCTGACGGATGAGCTGACCTACGACCTCGACACCCAGCGCTTCAATACCGGGCACTTCCGGGCGGGTTATCCACCCTTCTTCATCGAAGGGGAAAACGCGGAGGGCACGCCGGAGGAGTTCATCGGCGAGATCGCGACGCTTTATTATGGCGAGCCGGCCACCGGCACGCCGCGGCTGCGCGTCGGCTCGGCCCGGGTCCGCCCCGGTGAACGCGTGCGGGCGGAGGATATTCGCTTTGGCGTGCAGGGGCTGGATTTCGAGATCCCGATCGCCACGCTCGACCGCTCCTTTGCGCTGCCGCCGATCCAGGCCTCGGTCGCGGGCGGCTACCGCGGCAACCTCGGCGCCTACGTGCAGTCCGAGCTGCTCTTCCCCTTTGGCTCCAACGTCCTGGGCGGGACGAACCTCGACGTCTACACCAACCGTGGCGCGCTGGTCGGCCCGATTGTCAGCTATCGAGACAACGAAGGCGAATCGACCAGCACCACCACCCTCAACTCGGGTTGGATCTACGATTACAATGACGACGAGCGGGGCGACGACCGCCTGAATCAGCCGATCGACCCACAGCGCTACTTCGCGCGCCTCAACCACCGGCAGACGTTCAAGAACCTGAGCTTCAACGCGCAGCTCAATTACGTCTCCGACTCCGAGATCCTGCGCGACTTCCGCTGGGACCTCTACCCGTATCTGCAGGAGGCCGACAGTCATTTTGAGGTCCTCTACACGGCCGAAGACTGGTTCCTGACCGCCTGGGGCCGCACCAGCCTCTCTTCGTATTATCCGATCACGGAGCGCCTGCCCGAGGTGCGGCTGCAAACGCGGCTGCGCCCGATCACCGAATTCAATATCTACCACCGCGGTCACCTACAGGCTGGCTACCTGCGCCGTCAGACGATCGAAGGTCTCGACTACAACGATCGCCTGCCGGAAGAGGAGGTGCTGGAGGTCGACTTCGGGGATGGCGTGGCACGCGTAGACGGCTATTACGAGCTGCAGCGCCCGAGCTGGATCACCAACTGGCTGCGCCTCACCCCCAATGCGGCCGCCCGCTATATCTACTACGGCGACAGCCCCTCCGGTGACGACGCCGACCGCCTGCTGACGCAAGTCGGCCTCGATCTGACCGCCGAAGGCTCCGCCTACTGGAACTACCAGAACAAGACCTGGAACATCAATGGGCTCCGCCATATCGTGCGGCCCATGGTGCGCTACCTCTACCGCGAGGACCAAGGCGCCGGCCTCGATGAGATCTATCAGTTTGATTACTATCTGCCCCACCCTTCGCGCCCGCTCTTCAATCTGGGCGATCGCGTCGACGTTGATTCGCTCAGCAAACTGCACGTGACCCGCGTCGGGGTGGAAAACACCCTGCAGACGCGCGGCAAGAACGGGCAGTCCCGCAATCTGGTGCGGCTGGACCTGTTTCAGGATTTCGACCTGGAAGACGAGGCACGCGACGCCCTTTATACGGAGCTGAGCACACAGCCCGCGCCGTGGCTCGACTTCCGCCTGGCTCACAAGTGGCGCACGGAAGACGCTGAAGCCGAAGCCTACTACATCAACGCCAGCATCCTGAGCGCGGACAAGTGGCGCGCGACGATGAGCGTCGACCACCTGGAAGACGAGGTCACCCAGATCGGCCTCAGCGGCTTCTATCGCCTGACGGAAAACATCGGAGTGCTCGCTTCGGCCCGCTACGACGATGAACTGGGCGACCTGACCCGCCAACTGTACGCAGTCCGCCAACGTTGGGGCAGCTTCTGGGAGTTCGATTACGGGGTCTTGCTCACCAACGGCGACCAGCGCCAGGACGACATGCGGATTCAGCTGAAGGTGCGCTTCCTCGCTTTTTAGAACCGGTGGTCAGAGATGTCCGACACGGCCGAACTCAACAGCTTCCTGCCCCGCACGGACCACCCGATCCGGCTCTCGGCATTCGAGGGGCCGCTCGACTTGCTGTTATTTCTCATCCGGCGCCAGGAGATCGACATCTACGACATCCCGATCGAGCAGGTTACCCGGCAGTATCTGGACATCTTGCGCGCCACGGAAGAGCGGCAGCTGGAGGTGGCCGGCGAGTTTTTCGTCATGGCCGCAACCCTCATGCAGATCAAGAGCCGCATGCTGCTGCCGCCCGAACAGGCGCCCGAGGAAGAGGAAAGTGATGAAGACGACGACCTCGATCCGCGCTGGGAACTCGTGCAGCAGCTGCTCGAATACCGCCGCTTCAAAGAGGCCGCCATCGACCTCGCGGATCTCGTCGATCAAGCCCAGGCCCTCGTCGAGCGCCGGGTGGAGCAAGAGGCCGAGAAACCGGAGGAACGCCCGCTGGTCCCCACGGACCATGTAGAGCTTTGGAACACCTTCAACCGCGTGCTGCGGCGCCTCGCTGAAAAAGTCCAGGTCGGGGAGATCGAAGACGAGACCGTAACGGTCGCCGAACGCATGGAAGCCATCCTGAAACGTTTGCCCCACCAGCACCGCTTTACCTTTACCGAATTGCTGGCAGAGCAGGAAAAGCCGAGCCTGATGTTTGTGGTGGCGACATTCCTCGCCCTGTTGGAACTGACACGCTTGAAACGACTTAGCCTTGAACAGGAGGAAAATTTCACGGATATTTCATGCCTGCGGCGAGAGGATTCCGACGGCGAAAGCCTCTTCTCCAACCCAGAAGCGCCTCCGGCAAAGGAATAAAGCTCCTTGCAAAACCTCATACTTTCACAAGGTTGTCACCAATGAATCAACGAGAGCACGCGGCACAGCGAGCCCATCTTCTGGGGATCGGTTTGGACCATAGCGATGGTCACAAGCGGATTACGCGTGCGGAACAGTTCTCGATCGTTGGCGGGTCGGACGAAACGCACTCGCGCATGACCGAGACGCTGATGAAGACTTGCGAAGATCTCCAAACCAAAGGCAAGCGCCTCGAAGAGGCCGAACCCCAGGAATTGGCGGAAATCATCGACAAGAACACGCCCCGTTAAACAAGCTCGCTGAGCCTCCTTATCGAAACGCAACCATGTCTGAAGCTATCGTAAATCTTAATGAAGCCAACTTCGAAGAAGTCGTCACGAAGTCCGACAAGGTCGTCGTGGTAGACTTCTGGGCACCCTGGTGCGGCCCTTGCCGGACCATCGCTCCGATCCTGGAGCAACTGGCTCAGGAAATGAGCGGAGAAGTCCAGGTCACCAAAGTGAATGTGGACGAAAACCAGGCCCTCGCGCAGAAGTTTAATGTGCGGGGCATTCCGACCCTGCTCTTCTTCAAGGACGGCGAGCTCCGCGACCAATCGGTCGGCCTCGTGCAGAAGGAAGCCATCGCCAAGAAGGTCAAGGAGCTGAACTAGCACCTCAACTCGTTGCACAACGACTTTCTACGGCCGGTCGTCCCTCGCGGACGGCCGGCTTTTTTTGTGCCCTACTGCGCGGCGTCGAGCAACAGGCCGATCGCCAGCAGCAAGCCGTAGCTGAGCGTGAAGAAGGCCGTCTGCCCCAGGCGCGCCAGCCATTGCTCGCGCTCCGCCGGTTTGCCCATCTGAAAGCACAGCTTGATCCCCAGCGGTAGCACGATCCACGGCAACAGGGTCCAAAAGCCGAACTCATAGTCCACGATCAGCATCAAGGGCACCGTCGCCGCCATCAGCGTTAGCGCCTGGTACTGGCGCACGCCGAAAGTCGCGCCCAGACGCACCGCCAGCGTGCGCTTGCCGCTGATGGAGTCGGTGCCGACGTCACGCAGGTTATTGACGACGAGGATATTGGTCGCCAGCGCGCCCGGCACAGCCGACAGCCAGAAAGCGGGCCCGAAATAGTTGATGATTTCCGGCTCTTCCACCGGCAGGACCAGCCACGTGCCCGCTTGGACGTAAAACGTCAGCATCGTGGCCATGAAGCCAAAGAAGAAAAACACGAACAGGTCGCCCAGCCCATTGTAACCCAACGGATAAGGTCCGCCGGTATAGGCCCAGCCGCTCGCGATGCTGGCCACGCCGACCACCAGCAGCCACCATCCGCCAAAGGGTATGAGGCCGCAACCGACGAGAAAGGCGGCGCCAAAGACCAGCCACATGGCGGTGCGCATCTGCTCCGGCTTGATCAACCCCGCCGCAGTGGCTCGCGTCGGCCCGATGCGGTCTGCGGTGTCCGCGCCCTTGATGAAGTCATAATAGTCGTTGGAGAAATTGGTCCCAATCTGTACCAGCAGCGCAAACAATAGGGCCAGCCCGGCCGGCAGGAAGTGCAGCGTCTGCGCATGCGCGGCGAGGGCAGTGCCGAGCACGACCGGAATCAGGGCCGCCGGTAAGGTCTTGGGGCGAGTGGCGAGCAGCCAGGGGTTTGCCATACAGCTAGGGTTACGAAGGGTCCGCCGGGAAAGCAATCACTTCGATTCAGGCACCGCCGTCCTCAAGTCCATCGCGAAGCCTTGGAAGGCCTCCTTCTCCTGCCAGTGCACCGTCATGACCGGATGCTCCTGCGCAAAAGTCGGCCCCGGCCGCCAATAGCGTTCCCCATCTGGCAACGGTAGTGACTGAAACTCACCGTTGTACAAGTGCCCAACGTGTAACGCGAGACCCGGCATCGGACCTGCGATCACCACCGGCTGGCCCTGCACCAGCGGATTCCAGTTTTCCAGCGTCGTACCGGCCTTGCGCGCGGCGTGCACTGCGGTTGGCGTCAGCGTGACCTTGGCAAGGTAGTATTGCTCGCTCGGCTCACCAAACGCATCGTGCGGCACCAAAACCAGGGCTTGCCAAAAGAGCGATTGCTCCTCGTCCAGCCAGGCCGCTTTCAGCAACAGGCCCTCCCCTGCCAGTTCGCCGCGACGGACGATCAGCCATGGGTCGGCCTGCGGTGGCGGCAGCAGGTGGTGCCACTCGTCCTGCAGTTGATATAGCGCGCCTTCGACTCGCGAAACCTCGGCCACCGTGGTCTGCGCGGCCACCGCCTGAAGGCTCGAGCGAAAGATTGCCACCAGCGTCAACGTGATCGCCGCCAGCAAGCTTAGCGCAATCGTCAACTCCAACAAAGAAAACCCGCGTCGCTTCATCATCGTACCACCTCCAACCAACTCCACGTTTGCAGGGAGCCGGACGCTTCGAGCGTCACCCACACTTCACCGGGAGTTTCCGCCGGTGTAAAGGTGACTTTCCAACCGCGCTCGTTTGGGCAGCAATCCTGCCACGCAAAGGCATCGTCTTCCGTGATCGGCTGCAAGAAGTGCGCTTCCATCGTCTCAGGTGGTGCCTGCCGCAGATGAGTCCGGACTTCTGCCACCACCTCGGCTGGGCGGGCGCTCTCCGCCCCCGGCGCCCGAGCAAGCTGCCGCGCCAGCAACAGCATGAGCGCCATCAGCGCGACCGCCATAACGCCCAACGCCAGCACCACCTCCATCAGGGTAAACCCGCGGCGGCGCTTCACGGCGTGCCCTCCTGGTGTAACGGGCGACTGCCGGGCTCCCACTGGCCGCGTACCCCACTCTCCCATTGCCACGCGTAGCGATGGAGCGGCTGCCCGGACGCATCGAGCTCCAGCACTTCCGCCGGCCCTTTATCGGGGTATGCCGTCACAACCATCGAGCCCCAGCCGTCGGTCAACACCAGAGGTCGGTCGGTCCCATGGAAACCGGCCTCGGCCACCACCTGCCAGCCGCCACCGTCGTCCAGCAAACGCCGGGCTGCCCAATGGCGTCCGTCGGTCCACACGGCCACCATCACGGGCCGGCCGCGAGCGCTCGCCAACTCGGACGCCCCTGCGAGATAGTCTTCCCAGGCGCGGGCCATGCCCAGGGGCTCCGGCACTGTATCGACGGCAGGCGGCTGCAGCACCCAGACCGCGGCCATCAGCAGCCCGGTAATCAAGCCCAGCACCACCACGATCTCCAACAAACTAAAGCCCTTGCGCCGCATGCTACCAACTCGCGATCCAGGGTTGATCAGCTGAGCCCTGCACACACCAGTAGACACCGGCAGGCAGCGGCGAAGCCGGACGCACATCCGCCGGGACCGCCCCCAGTTCATTCGGACGGATCCAGCCATCGCCATCGTGGTCCCAAATGTAGAGCCAGTGCGGGTTGCCAAAGGCATCGATCACGTGCCCGCGGTCGTCCAGATCCACCGGCCCCATTTGCAGGAAGCGCACCCGATCCGGATTCGCGGTGAGCGCAGTGCCCGACAGATCATCACCGTCGGTCTGCTGTCCGATCAGGCACGGCAGGAGCCATGCGTGCTCCCCTTCGAGCGCAACGACCGCCCGATCCGGCAGCGGCGGATAATGCCCGTAGCGGCTGTGATAGCCTTCCACGGCCAGACTGAAACGGGCAAATTGAGCCCGCGTCTGCTGGATGCGGGTCGACTGCTGCGAACCGGCAATCGCCGGCAGTGCGATCGCCAGCAATAGGCCCACGATGGCAACCACCGCCATCACCTCAAGCAAGGAAAAGCCGCGCCGGTGGCTACTCACCATAAACGAGGTTGTCCGCATAAGGCGCGCGTTCGTCGTAGTGCTCCCGCAAGGTGCCATCGGCCAGCACGCCCAGGTCTTCGTCCGCGCCGGAGCGCAAGGCGCTTTTGCCGCGGCAAACCAGGCGGTATTGCGGCGCTCGCCAATCCACCTCCTCGGCCGCCCCATAGACGTAGCCGTAGGGCGTGCCCCAGGGGTCCAACAACCGTCCTTCGTCGACGCCGGCGGCCAACGGCTGCCAGTCAGCGGGAGCCGGTTCCCCCCTCGGCCCCTCCCCGCGTTGCAGCGCCCGGTAGAGCTTCGCCGCGCCATCGGCATTCAGCGGCGCGTGCGGATAGTCGCCCCAGTAGCGGTGATAGGTTTGCAGTGCCTCCGCGAGCGCGGCCATCTCGGCTCCGGCCTGGTCGTAGCGTTGGCGATTTTGCAGCGCGAGGCCGCCCCAACCCAGTGCGCCCATCATCAGCCCCAGGATTGCGACCACGAAGACCAGCTCCAGCAACGACCAGCCACGCGCGTACATAGCGTTATCAAGGTTGGTTGAACGCAGGGCGTCAAGCCGGCGGGTGCACCGATAATTCTCGCGCCTGCGAGTTGACACCTCAAAGAACATTTCACTAGATAGGAACCATTGGTGCGAGCCGACTTAGGTTAAAACGGTGTTGGCTCCCCATTTTCCCTTATCGGAGCGTCTCTTCCCAAAGGAGCGCCGATTCGCGAACAACCGGGTGGTTTTCGCGTACCGTTATAGCCTCTTCTATCAGGACTTATGGAGAACCAAGACTCGCCGCGCGATAGCATACCCGTTGCGGGCATTTTCGAGCCACAGAACAACAAGTCAGGCGTATTGCTGAATCCGGAGAACCACGGCAAATCACGGCCGGCGGATCCCTTTGTGCCGCGAGAAATGATCCGGCGCTTCAAGATTCAGCGCGGCAGCTACGTGGAAGGTTTCGGGCAGGCGGACGGCAAACACCCGAACCCGAAGGTGCGCTTCGTCGAGAAGATCGACGGCGTCAAAGTCGAAGAGCGCAAGCGCGTGCTCTCCTTCGAGCACCTCACCACCATCACGCCCAACCAGTGGCTGAAGATGGAGCGCGAGGGCAGCGGTAGTATGGTCGGGCGCATGATCGACCTCTTTTGCCCCATCGGCAAAGGCCAGCGCGGCCTGATTGTCGCCCCGCCCCGCACCGGCAAGACGACCGTGCTGCAGGAGATCGCCCACGCCGTCTCCGAAAACGATCCCGACTGCGAAGTGATCATCCTGCTCGTCGACGAGCGCCCCGAGGAAGTCACCGATATCAAGCGCAACGTGCCGGGCCGCCTCTTCGCCTCTTCCAACGACGAAGACACCAAGAACCACCTTTACGTTGCCGAGCTGGCCATCGATCACGCCAAGCGGCTGGTCGAAGGCGGCAAGGATGTCGTGGTGCTGATGGATTCGCTTACCCGCCTCGCCCGTGCCTACAATGCGGCGAAATCCGGGAGCGGGCGCACCATGACGGGCGGCCTCGACGTGCGTGCGCTGGAAAAGCCGCGCCAGCTTTTCTCCGCCGCGCGCAACACCGAGGAGGCCGGCAGCCTGACCATCATCGCCAGCGCGCTGATCGAAACCGGCAGCCGCATGGACGAGCTGATCTTCCAGGAGTTCAAGGGTACCGGCAACATGGAGATGGTGCTCGACCGCAAGATCGCAGAGCTGCGCCTCTGGCCTGCCATGAATATCGCCAGCTCCGGCACGCGTCGCGAGGAATTGATCCTGCCGCCGGACGTGTTGAAAAAATCGACGCTCTTCCGACGTGCGCTGACCAGCATGAAGCCGGACGACGCGATCGAGAAGGCGCTCAGCCGCCTTTCCAAAACGACGACCAACGAGCAGTTCATGAAACTGCTGGAAGTCTAGAAGCACTATTTGCCGGGCCTCACGCCCGGCTTTTTTGTGCCCCAGACCCGCCGTGTTTCGCCCCTACCAGGTCTTTTTCGAAGGAATGAAGAATTTTCCTCCGGTTTATCCTTGCGAGGCAAATAGGACCTCTCCTAAATGCTGCTTCTTTCGGAATGGAGAACTTCGCCGCTCAGTGCTTAGACATGGCCCGTGCAATCTTGGGCCAAAACCTGGAATCGATCAACGCGGATGGGACGATTCAACCCATCGAGGGCGAACAAGCCCGCGCCGATGAAAGTGGCCACGCGGCCCTTGCCATCGGAGAGTTCTACCGTGCGACGGGTGAGACGCAGTTCTCCGGCTTCGACCTGGTAGACCTCGCCGCCCGCTGCGTGACCGCTCAAGCCTTCACAGAAGAAGAGCATGAGAACGGTCTCGGCTATGCCGCGTTGGGCATTCTTTCTTTCGGTCCTGCCAAGGAACGTAATCTGGTGTGGGAGCGCTTGCTCGATCCCACCCGCGAACGGCTCGACAAGCGCATGCTTGCCCGGACGGATTACGACAACCACCTGCAGGCCTTCAACATCGCCAAGTCGGTCGTGCGTTACAGCATGGGTCTGTCCAAGAAGGACGAGACCGGCAAGCTGATCGACCGCTTCATCGAGCGCTCGCAAGCCCGCAGCTCGGCCGGCTTCTGCGACGACAGCTCGGACGAGAGCCCCTTCCCGGGTATCTTCGACATTTACGGCGTGATGTCCCTCGTGTTCATCCGCCAGTCCCTGCAGCTGCACGCCAACATCCACCTGCGCGACCGCAAGCTGCCCAGCCTCCGCACCGTCGCCGAGAAGTACCTCAAGCTGCTTCCCGACCTCGTGCGTCAAGACGGCCTGGGCTGGAACTTCGGCCGCGGCATCGGTGCCTATGGTCAGATGCACTGCATTTCGCTGGTGCTGCAGTCACTGCGTGACGGTTGGATCGCTGACGACAAGCGTGCTCAATACAATGACATGCTGCGCCGCCTCTTCCAGTTCTTCTTCCTGACCTACATGGATCAAGAACACGGCTACGTCGTCATCCGCGATCCGGAACGCGACACGCAGGACGCCCACACCACCCGGATGGCCAACTTCGACGCCGCCCGTTACCTTTGCCAGTGGGCGCGCCTGGCCAACCACATCGGGGGCGACCTCAAGCCGCAGAACAACCCCAGCCGCACCGCCGGTCGTATGGTGGTGTTCGACAAGAGCAACAAGAAGGAGCAGGGCCTCTTCATCTATCAGGATGCGGAAAGCGGTCTGCACCTCCACTTGCCGCTCGTGGCCAACAACGGCCTCAAGAACGCCAACGGCCTTGCCTTCCCGCACTGCCCCGGCGTCTTCGATTGGCCGGTCGACGCCTTCCTGCCGATCCTGCAGCCCGAGCTGACCTTCGGTGAGCACAAGGTGGTGCCCTCTTTCTACGGCAAGAAGATCGTCACGGGCATGGGCCTGCGTCGCTCCTTCTACTTCCGCTACGAACAGCCCGAGCTGATCACGACGGAAGAAAAGCTCGTCCCGGGCCTCGGCTCCTGCCGCGTGAACTGGAACTTCTCCGGCAACCACCTTTCCAGCGAGTTTATCTTCACCGTGAAGTCGCCGATCAAGTGCGACAGCATGCGCTACGTGCTCGCCATCGGTTCGCCGCACAGCGAGAAGCACCTGCCCGGGACCTTTACGCTTGGCGCCAACGGCCTCGGTTGCGAAGTGGAACACGATGATTTCCAAGGCCAATGGCAGGAAACCGAAGAGGTGACCAACGAGCCGACCTACCGTGGCTACTGGGGTAACATCCACTACATCCAGACGCTGCTGCGCGATCATCCGTTGCAAATGCGCCCGGGCGTGCAATACCGCCTGAAGATCTCCTTCACGCCCGATGTGGCGATGCTGGAGGCCTAAGCCCGCGCTTTTCGCGACATGCTTTCAGTTCGGATCATCCCCTGCCTGGACGTCAATGCCGGGCGGGTTGTGAAGGGCGTCCGTTTCCAGGAACTCCGGGATGCCGGAGATCCCGTGGAAACGGCCAAGGCCTATGAAGCACAAGGGGCCGACGAGCTGGTGTTTCTCGACATCACCGCTTCGAGCGATGAGCGAAACATCATGCACGATGTGGTGGAAGCCACCGCCTCCCAGTGCTTCATGCCCCTCACCGTCGGCGGTGGCCTGCGCACAGTGGATGATATCCGGGCGATGCTCAATTCAGGTGCCGACAAGGTCAGCCTCAACACCTCTGCGGTGAAGACGCCCGACCTGGTCGACAAGGCAGCCAGCTTTTTCGGCAACCAGTGCATCGTCGTCGCCATCGACGCGAAGCGCGTGGCAGGCGAAGACCGCTGGGAAGTCTACACCCACGGCGGGCGTAACCCCACGGGGCTCGACGCTATCGCCTGGGCCCAGGAAGTCACCCGCCGAGGCGCGGGTGAGATCCTGCTCACGAGCATGGATGCCGATGGCACCAAGGCAGGTTACGATGTGGAGTTGACCCGCCGACTAAGCGAAGCAGTGGAAGTCCCGGTCATTGCCTCGGGCGGGGCCGGCACGCTCGACCACTTTGTCGACGTCTTGCGCGACGGCAAAGCATCGGCGGTTCTCGCCGCCTCCATCTTTCACTTCGGCACCTTCACGATTGCGCAGGCCAAAGAGCACCTGCACCAGGCAGGCCTGCCGGTGCGCCTGACTTAAGCCGGGCCGTTGCGTTTGGGCGCATAGGCGCTACATTATCACGCAATGGCCAGACGCTTCCTCCTGATCGCATACCTCTGCTCCCTTGGGGGCGTTTTGCAGGCACAGGAGCAGGATCCGTTGATGAAGCGGTATCTGGACGCCTTGGGCGGCTCCGAGGCCATCAATGCGGTAGAAAACGTCCGCTTCACCGGCTTTCTACACCTGCAAACTGGGCGCAGCATTCCGTTTATGCTGTATTATGCGCGCCCACAAATGAGCCGGCTGGTGTTGCAGTTTCCAGAGTGGCAGCAGGTCGAGTTGACGCGTTTCGGCGAGGCCTGGCAGTTCACCCTCAGCGCGCAAGAGCCGGAAATGCGGCAACTGGAGGGCGCAGAAGCCACGGTGCAACTGGCTGAAGCCTTCCCGCTAGGCAGCCTTGTAGCCTACTTGCAGAAACGCTATGTGCCACAGTCGATCATGGTGGAATCCGGCGCTGGCGGCGATACGATCGTTCGACTTGCCCACGGCGACGGCGTCTTTACCGAACACCGACTGGACACGGCAGGGGACATCGAGCAGATCACGGTCGTGACGGTCTACCCGGAAAAATTTCCAGACCGATTCGACGTCATTCCCTCCCATTACGAAGAGGTCGCAGGTGTGCGTTGGCCGATGGAGCTCGAAAACCGTCTCAACGGAGAAGCCCTCTCCCGCCTCGAAATCATCGACGTGGCGGTCAACTTGCCGCTGCCCCCGGCGACGTTTGCGCTGCCGTCGGAAACGCCCTAAGGCTTGCCGATCGGTTCTTCCGGCTGCGTCGGCAGCGTGGTGATGCTCGCATCGTTGGCGACCGTCTTCTTCAGCGCGTTCAGCATATCGGCTTCCTTCATGTACGAAGTATCGACTTCGCACATGCGGCCAATGAAATCGTAAGCGTCCTCCCAAGCCTGCAGCGCCGCCTGCTCGTTATATTCCTCCTTACCCTTTTCCTTCGCGGCAGGATTGGTAAACGCGTGTGTCGCCTGGCTGTATTCGACAAAGGTCCACTGCACCTCGGTATCCTTCATCTGCGCCAGGAACTTCAGCACATCTTCCATCGTCACGTACGGATCCCGAGAGCCCTGCAAGACCAACAGACTGGTCTTGATCTTGCGGTTATCCTCCGGCAACGGCGTCGACAGGCCGCCATGAAAGGAAACGACTCCGCTGATCGTGCTGCCGCTGCGGGCCAGCTCCAAAACGCCCGTCCCACCAAAGCTGAAGCCGATGGCGACGATGTGCTGTTTGTCTACCTCCGGACGATTCCGGATCTGCTTGACGGCCGCAATCAGCCGGTTGCGCATCGTGCTGCGATCACCGGTGCCTACCTTGCCAGCCGCTTCCGCCGCATCCTTGGCAGTCTTGGGACGCACATCCGCCCCATAGATATCGACCGTCATGGCCACAAAACCCTGTTGGGCAAACTCGCGCGCCATCGTGTCGTAGTAGGCGCCAGGCCCCATCCAATTGGGGACGATCAGGATCGCCGGCCGCGGGGACTCGGCGGTGGCCCCTTCCGGCATCGCCAAGGCCGACTCCATGGTGGCATCGCCCACCTTGTAGCGCACGTATTCGAGAGGCTGAGCAGTCAACGAGACCGCCAGCCACCAAGACAGCAACAGCAAGTATTTGCACATGGGATTCGGGGGTTCTACAAACCGCTGACAAGCGTAAGCTACGGTTTCCCTTCTATATCGGCAAGTTTGTAGTCCTAATAACTCATTTCATCCAAACGGACTTTCCCCCGGAAAATCCAGTAGATGATGGCCGTATAGCCGAGCACGAGCGGCACCCCGATCGCCGCGATGATGCCCATGATGCCGAGCGTCTTGGTGCTGCTTGCGCCATTGTAGATGTCGAGGCTGTTGGCCGTTTCCGGGATTGAATAGATCAAATAGGGATACATGCCGATGCCGAACAGCCCCATCAGCAGCGCCATCGCCACCACCGAAGACAGGAACGCCAGCCAGCCCTGGTCGTGGTAGATCGCGCGAGGGATGTTGGCAATCGCGAGGATGACCAGCACCACGAGCACGAAATAGGTCGGCTGATCGCGCAGCGCATCGGTGATGTGCGGCACGTAGAGCAGCGTTGCCAACGTAAAGAGCGCATAGCAGAGGATGAAGGCGATCATCGCCGGCTGGATCCAGCCCCGCACCTTCTGGTGGTAGTCACCCGCCGTCTTGAGGTGCAGGTAAATGGCCCCGTGCATGGCAAACAGGGCCACCGTGGTCACCCCCATCCAGAGCGCGTATGGGTTGAGCAGCGTCCAGAGCGTGCCGGCGTACTCGTAGTCGGCATCCAGCGGCACGCCTCGGGCAATGTTGCCCATCGCCACGCCGATAATGAAGCTGCAGAGGATCGACGCACACGAGAAGCTGATGTCCCAGGCCTGGCGCCACCAGCGGTATTTCAGCTTGCTGCGAAAGTCGATGGCGACTGCGCGGAAGATCAGGCCGGCCAGGAGCGCAAAGAATGCGAGGTAAAACCCGCTGAACACGGTCGCATAGACTTCGGGAAATGCCGCGAAGAGCGCCCCACCGCCGGTTACGAGCCAGACTTCATTGCCGTCCCAGACCGGGCCGATGGCATTGAGATTTACCCGCCGTTCCTCGTCCGTGCGAGAAAACAGGTGCAGCACCCCCACCCCCAGGTCGAAGCCGTCGAGGATGGCGTAGCCGGCAAACAGGACGCCCACCAGCAGGAACCAAAGCGTGTTGAGATCGATCGGTAGCCAGTCCATCACTGCTTGAAGAGTTGTTTGGTATGGGCGTATTCGGTCTCGTCTTCCTCGATGTCCGGGCCGTGCGTGATCTTCAGCGTCAGCAGGAAGACAAAGAGGGCGAAGAGCAGCGCGTAGATGAAGCCAAACATCAGCAACGATCCGAGCACTTGCTCCGGCACCACGACTTTGGAAAGCCCTTCCGAGGTGCGCATCAATTCGTAGACAATCCACGGCTGACGCCCCATCTCGGCGGTAAACCAACCGACTTGATTCGCGATCTGCGGGCCCAGGACGGAAACCACGGTTACGCCCAGGAAGATCCGGGTGCCCTTGCGCGAGAGGTCGAAGAGCGTGCCCCGCCACCAGAGCCAGCAGCCCCAGAGGCTGAGCGCGATCAAGGCCATGCCGATGGCGACCATGAGGTGGTAGAATTGGAAAACGTAGTGCACCTTGGGCCAGTAATGTTCCTCCCGTAGCTGCGGGTAGTCCTCAGGCGCCGCTTCCGGGTGTCGCTCGGCGATAAAGTCGTCGCCGGGCAGATCCTTGAGGCCCTTTACCTCGTGCTGCGTTTCACCACTGATCAGCCAGCTGAGCATGCCGGGGATCGCGACGCTGTAGGTCTGCTGGTTGTCCTCGTCGACCCAGCCCACGATGCTCAGGCTGGCGCTATCCACGGTCTCGTATTGGCCTTCCATCGCGGCCAGCTTGACCGGTTGATGCTCCGCGACGACTTCCGCCGAGGAGTGGCCGCTGACCAGTTGCAGCAGCGAGGAGACCGTCGCCAGGACCAGGCCCGTCGCAAAGGAAAAGCGGGCGAAGCGGATGTGCTTGCCCCGCAGGAGGTAAAAGGCGCTGATGCTGAGCACGAGAAACGCTCCGGCGAGCCAGGAACCGAGGATCACGTGCGTCAGGCGTTCTACCGACGAGGGGTTGAACACCATCGCCCAAAAGTCGTAAATCACAGCGCGCGTGTGCTCCACATCCTCGGGTCGCAGCGACGCTTCGGGATTCAGCCGCTGGCCGTTCACCTCCAGCACAAAGCCGGCGGGCGTCTGCATCCAGCTATTGGCGACCACGATCCAGATAGCGCTGAAGTGGGAGCCCAGACAGACCATGAGGGTCGAGAAAAAGTGCATCTTGGGCCCCACCTTGTCCCAGCCGAAGAGCAGTACCGCGAGAAAACCCGACTCGAGGAAGAAGGCGAAAATGCCCTCCGCTGCCAAGGCGCTGCCGAATACGTCTCCGACGAAGCGCGAATAGGTGGCCCAGTTGGTCCCGAACTCAAACTCCATCACAATGCCCGTGGCCACGCCGATGGCGAAGATCAGGGCAAAAATGCGCACCCAGTACTTGGTAGCCTGGCGGTAAAACTCGTCCCGCGTCTTCAGGTAAACGGCTTCGTTGATGACCAAGTACGTCCCCAATCCGATGCTGAGCGGAGGGAAAATATAGTGAAAAGCGATAGTGACCGCGAACTGCAGCCGCGACAGGAACTCGAGATCCATTGAAACCACAATAGTCCAGCCTATAAGTGCGGCTCAAGGAGCTTCAGGAATCTATTAGAACGCAAAATACACAGAAGTAGAAGTCGCGAGTTGCCGCTGACGTTTGTGATTACCTTGACCCTCGGTATATACTTCTAGCGCAAGCCATTCAGTCTTTTCATCCTTACGCTTTGCTCAGTGGAAAAACCTGAGGACTCTCTCCCCCAACTCACTTTACGTGCCCTGCTCACCGGCATCGTCATCGGTGCTCTGCTGACTCCCGCCAATATCTACAGCGGTTTGCGCATCGGCTGGTCGTTCAACATGTCGATCAATGCCTGCCTGCTGAGCTATGCGATCTGGAAACTGTTCGAGGCTTTCGGCGCTTCGCCCTGGGGCCAAAAGGAGAATACGATCAATCAGACGACCGCCTCCAGCGCGGCCTCGATCATCTCCGGCGGTCTGGTGGCGCCCATCCCGGCACTTACGATGATCACCGGGCAACAACTCTCGTGGCTGGTGATGAGTGTCTGGGTCTTTGCGGTCAGCGCCACGGGTATCGTCGTGGCGGTCGCCCTGCGCCGGCAGATGCTGATCCGCGAAAAACTGGCGTTCCCCGCTGGCGTAGCCACGGCCGAAACCATTCGCGAGATCTACGCCAAGGGCAAGGAGGCTTTCCAGCGCGTGGCCGTGTTGCTCTCCGCCGGTGTTGCCGCGGCCGCCCTCGAGCTCATGAAACGTCTAGGGCCCGGCGTCTGGACCCCCACCCTGACTCAGATCGCAGCGCGTGGCGGCGCGATGGGCGGCAGCACGGCGACCTTGAGCAACTTGTCTTTCGGGCTCGATCCCTCACTGCTCATGATCGGCTTTGGCGCGATCATCGGCATCCGCGCGGGCGTGAGCCTTTTGATCGGGGCCATTATCGGCTGGGGCGTGCTGGCACCGATCGCCCTGCAGCATGGCTGGATGACGCCCGGCGTGACGGACCCCACCGCCAGCTGGTTTGGCGGCCTGGTGGAATGGTTGCTCTGGCCCGGCGTCACCATGATGGTCGTCAGCTCGCTCACGTCCTTCGGCTTCTCGATCTGGCAGGCTTATCGCCCGAAAGAGCCGCAGTCCGCTGAAACCGATGACGGCGTGATCGTCGACGACGCGGGCGCGCAGATCGAAGAGGATGCGCCCGGCGTGCAGGAAGGCATACCCGCGCTCTGGTTCTGGGGCGGCCTGTTGGTTTTCGGCGGCGCCGCGGTTGTAGCCCAGGTGACGATCTTCCACATCGCCGTGTTGCCCGCGCTACTGGCCATCCCCATTTCGTTCGTTCTGGGCGTCGTTGCCGCGCGCGTGGTGGGCGAGACCGGGATCCCGCCGATCGGGGCCCTGGGCAAGGTCTCGCAGGTCGCCTTTACCGTCATTGCGCCAGCCAATGTCACCGCCAACCTTATGACGGCCAACGTCGCGGGCGGCACGGCGGGTCAATGCTCCGACCTGCTGAACGACTTGAAGACCGGCCTGCTGGTGCGCGTGAACCCACGCTCTCAGATCATCGCTCAGGTCTTCGGCATTCTGACCGGCTCGCTTGTCGGCTGCGCCACCTATATGCTGTTGATCCCGAATCCACAGGAAATGCTGATCACGGAAGAGTGGCCGGCCCCGGCGGTGGCGACCTGGAAGGCCGTGGCAGAAGTCCTGCAGGACGGCCTCAGCACCATCCCCATGCACGCGCGCTGGGCCATGCTGATCGCGGCGGTGCTGGCGTTGGTCATTGAAATCTTCAGCCGCCTGAGCCCACCCAAGGTCCAGCGGTGGCTGCCGAGCATCCCGGCGATCGGTCTGGCGTTCGTCATCCCCGCTTCGCTGTCGATCAGCATGTTCCTCGGGGCCCTGATCGCCTGGCTGGCCAGCAAATGGGTCCCGAATCTGGCGGCCCGCTTCACGCTGTCGATTGCGGCGGGCTTTGTCGCGGGCGAGAGTCTGGCCGGCGTCGGCGCCGTGCTATGGCAATTTATGATGCAGAGCTGAAGGCGTCTTTATTTGACTGTCCAGCAGGCTGTGGCGGCCAAAAGCCTGAAAGGCTTGCGAGAGCGCAGGCAGTTCTCTATCCGTATGGTTACAGCCTCTAACCTCTCACCGGCCATCCTGAAAGTCATAACTGCCGTAAACGTCAGATCGTCGCAGTCGTAGTCGCTCAACATGAAGGATCTTCATATATTTTGCGCATTCTGCTCAATCGGTCAGATTTTTGCGCAGAGAGGACATTCTGGGCTGGCCTTTGACTCGATTCCCCATTTTGCAAAGTAACAGTATGTCACTCCAGACGGATATCCTCTCCAAGGCCGCCACCCAAGCACGTGGCTTGGCGATCGATGCGGTTCATGCCTGCAACAGCGGCCACCTCGGCCTGCCCCTCGGTTGTGCCGAGATGGGCGCCGTGCTCTTCGGCCATGCGCTGCAGCTCAACCCCGACGAGCCGAAGTGGCTGAATCGCGACCGCTTTGTGCTGTCCGCGGGCCACGGCAGCATGTTCCTCTACTCCTGGTTGCACCTCGCCGGCTTCGAACTGCCGCTGGAGCAGATCAAGAATTTCCGTCAACTGCACTCCGCCACACCGGGCCACCCCGAGAGCTTCATGACCCCGGGCGTCGAATGCACCACCGGGCCGCTCGGCCAGGGTGTGGGCAACTCCGTCGGCCTCGCGATGTCCGGCAAGATGCTGGCCGCCCACTTTAACACCGACGAGCACAAGATCATCGACAACCACGTGGTCTGCCTGCTCGGCGACGGTTGCATGCAGGAAGGTGTCGCCCGCGAAGCCAGCGCTTTCGCCGGTCACGCCGGCCTCGACAACCTCATCCTGATCTACGATGCCAACGAGGTGACCCTCGACGACATGGCCAAGGAGACCCAGGGCGAGGACACGGTCAAGATCTACGAGGCCCTCGGCTTCGACGCGGTCAAGATCGACGGCCACGACATGGAAGCCTTCCTCAAGGCGTTCGAAAAGGCCAAGGCCGACGACAATGGCCGGCCGAAGATCATCGTGGCCAAGACCGAAATCGGCCGCGGCATCCCCGAAATCGCCGGCACGCAAAAGGCCCACGGCGAAGGCGGCGCGAAGTTTGCCGAAGAAGCCCGCAAGGGCCTCGGCCTGCCGGACACGCACTTCTACGTGGGTGAAGACGTGCGCGTCTACTTCTCCGAGCACAAGAAGCAGCTCGTGCAGCAGTATCAGGAATGGCAGAAGACCTATACCGCTTGGCGCGAGGCCAACCCGGACAAGGCCGACCTGCTCGACGACATGGCCGCCAGCAACCGCCCGACCGCCGAAGCCCTGCTCGAAGCTATCCCGGAATTCGACGCCGACAAGAAGCTCGCGACCCGTGCCGCCGGTGGCGAAGTGCTGCAGCCCCTCTCCGACCGACTGCCCTACCTCGTGACGGGCAGCGCCGACCTCTTTGGCTCGACCAAGAATTACCTCAAGAACAAGGGCGACTTCAAGCCGAGCAACTGGCTGGGCCGCAACATCAAGTTTGGCATTCGCGAGCACGCCATGGGGGCGATCGTCAACGGCCTCGGCTACGACGGTTTCTTCCTTGCCTCCGGCTCGACCTTCCTGACCTTCTCGGACTACATGCGCGGCAGCCTGCGCCTGGCCGCCCTCTCCCACCTGCCGATTTTCCACATCTTCACGCACGATTCCGTGGGAGTAGGTGAAGACGGACCGACCCACCAGCCGGTGGAAATCACCAGCAGCCTGCGCATGATCCCGAACATGGACGTGATTCGCCCGGCCGATCCGGAAGAAACGGCCGCCGCCTTTGCCGCGGCTTGCGCCCGCCCCGATGGCCCGACCTCGCTCATTCTTTCCCGCCAGGGCGTGCCGACGCTCTCCGACATCCCCGCCGAAACGCGTCGCCAAGGCACGCTGAAGGGCGGCTATATCGCGGTCAAGGAAAGCAGCAAGCTGGAGACGATCATCATCGCGACCGGTTCCGAGCTGCAGCATGCCGTTGCGGCCGCCAAGCAACTCGGTGGCGGCGTGCGCGTCGTCTCAATGCCGAGCACCGAGCGCTTCGATCGTCAATCCGAGGACTACCGCAACGAAGTCCTGCCGCTCGAATGCCGCAAGCGCATCGCAATCGAAGCCGGCGTACCGGGCCTCTGGTACAAGTATGTGGGCCTCGAAGGCAAGGTCATCGGCATCAACCGCTTCGGTATGAGCGCCCCCGGCCCCAAGGTGATGGAAGAGCTGGGCATCACGACCGACGCAGTGGTCGAAGCCGCCCAGAGCCTCTAGGCCTGAGTTCCCGTATTTTCAAGCGCCGCTTCCTCACCGTGGGGAAGCGGCTTTTTTGTTATCGCAGGATGTCGCCCGGGCGCAGGGAGATCTCGCCGTGGGCATACACGCGGGTCTGACCGCCGATAAAGATGCGCTCGCCCTCTTCGCGACACCACAGTTCGCCGCCCCGGCTCGATATCTGCCGCGCATACAGCTCTGTCTTGCCCAGCTCCTGCGCCCAGTAGGGCGTCAACAGGCAATGGGCGGACCCGGTTACCGGGTCTTCCTGGATGCCGCAGGCGGGCGCGAAGAAGCGTGAAATAAAGTCGGCCTCGGCCCCTCTCGCAGTCAGGATCACCCCCCGATACGGGAGCGCTTCGAGTTCGTCCATGTTCGGCTGGGCGGCGCGCACCGCAGCCTCGTCCTCCAGTTCGAGCAGCAAATCCGGTTGGTCGAGCTCCGCCACCGCGACAGCATGCTTCACCGGCCCGAGCCCTGACAGGGCTGGCGCTGCCACGGCTTGCCAACTGCCGTAACGGGGGAAATCCAGCTCGATGCGGTTGTCCGTGACGGTGGCCTTCAGCTCGCCGCTGCGCGTGGTGAAGATGTAATGGCGCACCGTCGGCGAACGGCTCAGCAACACGTGCACTGCCGCAAGCGTCGCATGACCACAGAGGTCGACCTCTCGAGTCGGTGTAAACCAGCGCAGGTGGTAGCGGTTGCCGGTGCCGACCAGGAAGGCCGTTTCCGAGAGGTTGTGCTGGGCCGCAATCGCCTGCAGCGTGCGGTCGGGCAGCCACATTTCCAGCGGGCAGATCGCCGCGGGATTGCCGCCGAACAGCTCGCGGGTGAAGGCGTTGACGAAAAAGACCGGGTAGCGGTACATGACAGTCTCTTAATCGTTTCCGCCCTGGAGGACCAGCATCTGATGGGCGCCGCGCAGGAATTCGTAGTCGACGGTGCGGAGTTCGCTGTGCACGCCGGTCTGCTCCAGTTCCTCGCGAACGGCATCCAGATGCGGATACGGCTCGCCGTCCATCTGGATCACGGGGTAGATCCGGGCCTCGACGGCGGCCAAACGCGCCAACTCACGACACGCCGCCAGGTGGAAGTCGCGGTCGAAGCCTTCGAACTGGCCGTAGAGGAAGAGGAAGTGGCCGGACAGCACGTAGTCGAAAGCCGCCGTTTCCAATCCGGTATGCGGCAGTTCGTCGGCAAGGTAATAGCCGGCAGCCTGACCGAGCCGAAAGTCTGCGAGAAAGCGGTCCTTGGCTTCACGCCGTTGCGCAACGGCGGCTTCGAGTGCACCGTCGCGACCGTTAAAATGGGCGCGGCTGAGCATCAGACGGTCGATGCACCGCGCGTAATCGTCCTCGATTCGCAGGCGCAACGCACGCTCGTTCATGGCGTAAGAAGGGTCGAGGGCCTTGGCGCGATAGCCCAGGGCGCGCGCTTCGGCGGTGAAGCTCGCACTGCCGGCGGCGACGTCGAGGATGCTCGCCCCTGGCGGGAGGTCGCCCAAGGCGAAGAAGCGGCGGTATTCATGCAGGGTGCGGCCGAAGACGGCGCAGGACTCCAAATGATAGACGGGAGATGAAATGGACATGATCAGTGGTGGGTAGGCTGGTTTGTTTGGACACAAAAAAAGCCGACAGCAGTCAGTGCTATCGGCTCTACAATGGACAGGCTGAGGCAGCGCCTCGTCACCATCGGAGAGCCGCTTTCCACCACCAGAACGCCTGGCTAGAGGTATACGTAATGCATTGCATCGTCTATTCTGACAAATGTCCGCTAACTAGATTTCGGCAAGGAAAAAGAGTTGCCACTCCTGAAATCTTCATCTTTAACACGATTTAGTCTTGTCAAACCCTCTACTGCCCCACACTATCTTACTTTTCTACGCCAGCCTAGCTCAGTTGGTAGAGCAGCTCATTCGTAATGAGCAGGTCGTCGGTTCGAGTCCGATGGCTGGCTCCATTTTCAGGTAAGATCGAAATTGCGGGTAGCTTACGTTGATGCCTTCCCTGCCTGATCTGGAACATTTGGACCTGGCGGCCTTCCTTCAAGGGGCCGGTCTCGAAGACTATACCGAGGACTGCGGTTACCTGAAAGATATCGTGGAGGTCTTTCTCTCCACCATGCCGCCGGCGATACTCGAACTGGAGTCAGCCGTCACGGAAAGCAGGCTGCCGGAAATCAAGCGGATCGCCCACTCCTTCAAGGGAGCTATGCCGACTTTTGGAGCCGTCCGAATGGGGCGGCTCTGCGAAATTCTCGACGACGCTGCCAAGCATCATGACCTCTCGACCTCCAAGCGGCTTTTTCCGCAGCTCAAGATCGAGTTCGAAGGGGTGTTGAGCGACATGCAGCAGCTACACCGCTTCGCCGAAGAAACGGCCGCCGAAGCATCCTGAGCACCGGCGGCCATGCCCCCTGCGTCTAGGGGAAGATGCCGCGGACGGATTTCGCCAGAGCGACGCGCTCGATGCCGAGGCTCAAGGCGGCCATGCGGCGGCTGATCCCGAGCCGTTCCCGTTGCGCTTCGACCTCGTAGCGTGCGCGTTCGAGGATTTCGAAGAGGCGCCGCAGTACTTCATCACGCTCCCAATAGAGGCTGGAGATGTCTTGCACCCATTCGAAGTAGGAGACAATGACCCCGCCGGCATTACAGAGGATATCGGGGATGACCTGGATATCGTCGCGCTCCTCCATGATCTGGTCTGCTTCGACGGTGGTTGGGCCATTCGCCGCCTCGGCCAAAAAGCGGCACTTCAGCTTGGGCGCGTTCTGCTTCGTAATCACCTGCGCCAGGGCAGCGGGGATCAAGACCGTGCAGTCCAGCTCCAGCATCTCCTCGTTGGAGATCTTGTCACCGCCGTCATAGCCCTCCAGCGTCCCGTGGGCATCCTGGTAGCGCACCGCCTCATGCACATCGATGCCGTTCTGATTGTAAAAGGCTCCCGTAACGTCGGAGATCGCAATCACCTTGCAACCGTAGTCGACCAGGCCAAGCGCGGCGTGCGAACCGACGTTGCCGAAGCCCTGGATGACGACGGAGGCCTGCCCCTGTTTTACACCGTAGGTTTCGAGGTAGCGCTTCACCAGGTACGCCACACCGCGCCCGGTCGCTTCGACGCGGCCTTGGCTTCCACCGATTTCCACGGGTTTGCCCGTGACAATGGCGGGGGTGGATGAGCCGACAATATTGGAGTAGGTATCCATCATCCACGCCATGATCTGGGGCGTGGTGCCCATATCCGGCGCCATCACATCGGTATTGGGGCCGACGAAGGGAATCATCTCCTGCATGAAGCGGCGAGAGACGCGCTCCTTTTCTCCCATGCTCAACGTGGTGGGATCCACGGTCACGCCACCTTTGGCCCCGCCATAGGGCAGGCCCGCGAGCGCGGTCTTCCAACTCATCCACATGGCCAGCGCGCCAACTTCACCGAGAGTCACCTCAGGGTGAAAGCGCACGCCACCTTTGGTGGGGCCTCGCGACAGGTGATGCTGGACGCGATAGCCCTCGAGCATCTGGATGCTGCCGTCGTCGCGTTTGAGCGGAAACGCCACTGCGACGCAGCGCTTCGGGTATTTCGTCCGGTTGCGCAGGTTGTCTTCGAGCTGCAGAATATCGGCGGCCAAATCAAACTGCTGGCACGCCATATCGAAGACGGGGGATTGATATAGCTTCGATTCCATGGGCTTTGGGGTTCAGGCACCCTAGCAAACGGGCTGCTGAAACTCAACGCCTTACAACCAGAATATCTTCAACTACCCTAGTTTTGATGCGGAACGACAAGGCGGATCAGCCGCACTTCTCCCGTCGAGCGTTTACGCACTTTGGCCGTACGTTCAACCATATCGCCTCCGGGCACGTTCTGCTGTGTCGAGTCGCCGGAAGGTTCGAGGATCGGCCGCGGGTCGTCGTAGATTTCCAGAATCTCCAGATCCGTCTCGAGCGTAAAGGTCGTCTGCTGGTGAGCCGGCTCAGGCACTTCCTCCTCGGAGTCGCGCCGACCATGGCGCAAGCCCCAGTAGTAGCCCGCCGCCAGCGCAAACATAGCCCAAGCGATCACGGTCAGGAGCCAGATCCAGTCTTGGGCGATAAATTCCATCCTTTACTCATAAGCCCAAAGAAAGGCTGCCGCAAGTCGCGGTTGCAGTGGATCGTCAATCCATCGTCCGAATTCGGTTTTACAAACGCTGCCTAACGGATTATATAGTCACCTGTACTTCGATGCCTCCTACGCGTCCTAGCCTGCATGGGCTCGAGAGCTGCCGCTTATAGCACCTCGGGCCGTGGCCAGGAGGCTCGTCTCCCCGCTCCCACCACTATATACTCCAGCCATGAACCTCCCCGACTATCCGCTGGTCTACGAGATAAACGCACACCAACTCTGGCTTAGCTGTCAGAAGGCGAACGGCAAAAAGGCCACGCTGGCCGACGTGCCGGACAAGTTATTGGACCAGTGGGAAAAGCTTGGGTTCAACGCCGTCTGGATCATGGGCGTCTGGCAGCGTGGCGAAAGCAGCGTCGAGGTCAGCCGCACACACCCCGAATTTACCCAGCACTACGAGCAGGATCTGCCAGACTGGAAGCCCGAAGACGTCAGCGGCTCGCCTTATGCGATCTGTCAGGGAGACGTCGCCCGCGAACTGGGCGGGGAGAAGGCGCTGAAGAAATTGCGCAAGAAGCTGGCAGAGCGCAATATCGGCCTGATCCTCGACTTCGTGCTCAACCACACCGCCCTGGACCACACATGGGTGCAGGAACACCCGGAATACTACATACGCGGGACGGAGGAGGATCTCGCGCAAGAGCCGGACAATTATGTGAAGGTCGGCGATCAGATCATCGCGCACGGTCGCGATCCTTACTTCCCAGCCTGGAAGGACACCCTGCAGCTCGATTTCCGTCTGCACGTGGTGCGCAAGAACGCGATCGAGCAGCTCCTGAAGGTCGCCGAACTCTGCGACGGGGTGCGCTGCGACATGGCGATGCTGGCCATCAGCGATATTTTCAAGGCCACCTGGCGCGGCGACTACGAGCCCCTGCCCGCCCCTTACGAGGAATTCTGGGCCTGGGCGATCGACAGCGTGCGCACGCAATACCCGCGCTTTACCTTCATGGCTGAAGCCTATTGGGGCATGGAAGCCCACCTGCAGGCGCTGGGCTTTGACTACACCTACCGGAAGCAGTTTTACGACTTGCTGACCTCCCGCAAGGTAGACGGGCTGCGGGGTTCTTTGACGGATCGGGCCCTGGCGGAACATTCCGTATTTTTCATCGAAAACCACGACGAAGCCCGGGCAACCACTTCCCTGCCCCATGACCACCTCCGCCGCGCGGCGGCCACCATGGTGGCGACGCTGCCGGGGATGCGCCTGATCCACGACGGACAAATGGAAGGGCGCAGCTACCGTCACTCGCTCCATCTCCAGCGTAGGGCGGAAGAAGCCCCCAACAAAGAGGAGCAAGCCTATTACGAGCGTCTCTTCAAGTTACTGCAGGAAAGTGTGATCGGGCACGGCCAATGGTGCCTGCTGGAGACCCAGGCTGCCTGGCAGGGCAACCACTCGCACTGGCGCATCCAGGCCTACCTCTGGCGGGCAGAAGATGGTCGGATGGACTTGGTGGTCGTCAATCTCTCCGAACACTCGGAAGAGGGACGTGTCATGGTCCCTCTGTGCGGAGTTTGTGGCCGGCTCTGGCAATTGAAGGATCGCCTGTCCCCGGAGGTTTACCTGCGTTCCGGCAATGAAATGTATCAGCGCGGCCTCTATGTGCGCCTCCAGCCCTATACGGTTCAGATCTTTAACATGGAACTCGCGAAGCAGCCGGAAGCCTGAACGCCTCCTCCTCTATTTGACCCCAAAAAGAAAAGCCTCATCCGCAATGGATGAGGCTTTTTCGTTAAAGGTGATCGAAGTGTCGTTTACTTCTCGTTGGTGCTGCTGGCACCTTCGGCCGGTTCTTGCTGGACGAAGGCCAGCGTCTTGCCGGACTCGGACAGCTTCACCGTGAGGGGCTCGCCTTCCTTCACCTCACCCCGCAGCAGGGCTTCCGCCAGCGGGTCTTCGAGGTGTTGCTCGACTGAGCGGCGGAGCGGTCGCGCACCATATTTCTCGTCGTAGCCCTGCTCGATAAGGAAGTCCTTGGCCGGCAGGTCGACGTCGAGCGTGATACCGCGGTCGCGCAGGCGACGGGTAATGCCGCGCAGTTCGATGTCGATGATGCGGCGCAGGTGATCGCGGTTGAGCTGACGGAACACGATGATCGAGTTGATCCGGTTCAGGAACTCCGGCTTGAAGACGCGCTTAGCCTCGTCAAGGATCTTCGACTTGGTCGAATCCCAGGAGAAGTCCTGGTCTTCGGTGCCAAACCCGAGGCCGGTGCCCTTTTGCAGGATGTGCGCCCCCACATTGGAGGTCATGATGATAATCGTATTACGGAAGTCCACCGAGCGGCCGAGCGAGTCGGTCAGGCGGCCTTCTTCCAGCACCTGCAGGAGCAGTTGCACCACGTCCGGGTGGGCCTTTTCGATTTCGTCGAAGAGCACCACGCTGTAGGGCTTGCGGCGCACGGCCTCCGTCAGCTGGCCACCTTCTTCGTAGCCCACGTAGCCGGGGGGCGAACCGATCAGGCGGCTGACGGAGAACTTCTCCATATACTCGGACATGTCGATCTGGACGATCGAGTCCTTGTCGCCAAAAATCAGCTCCGCGAGCGTCTTGGCCAGGTGCGTCTTACCGACACCGGTCGGGCCCATGAAGAGGAACGAACCGATCGGGCGACGCGGGTCCTTGAGGTCCGCGCGGCTGCGGCGCAACGCCTTCGCGATGGCGATGGTCGCTTCGTCCTGACCGATGACGGCCCCTTGCAGCTCCTTCTCGAGATTGAGCAGGCGCTGGGACTCCTTTTGCTCCATGCGGTTGAGCGGAATACCTGTCCAGTCGCTGACCACTTGCAGCATGTCGTCTTCGTCGACCGTGATCACGGATTCGGCGCGGTTGCGCTTCCACTCCTCGATCATGTCTTCACGCTTTTGACGCAGCTGCTTTTCCTGGTCACGGAAGCGGGCGGCATCCTCAAACTGCTGCTTGCTGATGGCCTCTTCCTTCTTGGAGCAGATATCGTCGATCTGGCTGCCCAGGTCTTCGATTTCCGGCGGGCGGTTCAAAGAATTGATGCGCGCACGCGCGCCGGCCTCGTCCAGGACGTCGATCGCCTTGTCCGGCAGGTAGCGGGAGGTGATGTAGCGTTCGGACAGCTTGACTGCGCTTTCCAGGGCCAGCTGCGTAAAGGTCACCTTGTGGTGCTCCTCGTACTTCGGCGCAATGCCCTTGAGGATTTCGAGCGAGTCTTCTTCCGACGGGGCATCGACCATCACGCTTTGGAAGCGGCGGTCGAGCGCGCTGTCCTTTTCGATATACTTGCGGTATTCGGCCAGCGTCGTCGCGCCGATGCACTGCAGCTCGCCGCGGCTGAGCGCAGGCTTGAAGATGTTGGACGCATCCATGGCACCTTCGGCCGCGCCGGCACCCACGATGGTGTGCAGCTCGTCGATAAAGATGATCACGTTCTTGGCGCGGCGGATCTCATCCATCACGGCCTTGATGCGTTCCTCGAACTGGCCACGGTACTTCGTGCCCGCCACCATGAGGGCGAGGTCGAGCGTGATGAGGCGCTTGTCCGCCAGGATCTCCGGCACGAGACCATTGGCGATCTCGAGCGCGAGGCCTTCCACGATTGCGGTCTTGCCGACCCCGGCCTCCCCGATCAGCACCGGGTTGTTTTTGGTGCGGCGGCAGAGGATCTGGATTACGCGGCGGATTTCCTTCTTGCGGCCGATCACGGGATCGAGATCCCCGTTACGGGCGAGCTCGGTCAGGTCGCGGCCAAAGGCCTTGAGCGCGGGCGTCTTGACGTCCTTCTTTTCTTCTCCGGGCGCGCCGGTAGGTCCGGAGCCCGCACCGGCAGGCTCGCCACCTTCACCGGCAAAATTGGGATCCAGTTCGGAAAGAATTTCCTCGCGGCAGCGCTCGACATCCACATCGAGACTCTTGAGCACCCGAGCGGCCACGCCTTCACCCTCGCGCAGCAGGCCGAGCAGGATGTGCTCGGTGCCCACGTAGGAGTGATTGAGCGCCTTGGCTTCGCGCCCCGCGAGGGCGAGCACCTTCTTCACGCGCGGCGTGTAGGGGATATTGCCACTCGGCTTGGCCGCAGGGCCCTTGCCGACTTGCTTCTCCACCGCGCTGCGCACCGTCTCGAGGTCGAGCCCCATCTTTTGCAGGACGTTGACCGCGACGCCTTGGCCGAGGTTGATCAAGCCGAGCAAGAGGTGCTCCGTCCCCACGTAGTTGTGGTGAAAGCGATCTGCCTCCTTGCGCGCCAGAGCGAGGACTTGTTGTGCTCTGGGCGTGAAATTGTTCATCGGTTCCATTGCCATGGCGAAAATCGGGTTTTACCCGGCTGGGTATGATAGGTTTTTATAATTTAGAGTCGGTGCCTGTGCAAACTCTTCCCGCATTCTGGTGGCACGCTGCTTATCCCGCTCACGCGGTTCTATTTCACCTTTAGCGGTTAACTGCACATGCCCCGGCTGAGCCTCGATAAACAGGCGGTCGACCTGAGTGCGGTAATCTTCAGGAAGCAATCCGAGATCTACCGCGAGTCGCATGAGACTCAGCAAGTTCATGGCTTCTTCCGAGCTTAAAAGATGCCCGTTCTGTAAAATTCCATAAGCACGGCCAATTTTGTCGAAAAGACGGGCCGGCTTCTTCTCCAAAATCACCTGCCGCGCGTTTTGCTCCTGTTCGATAATCGCGTGCAGGATGCTGCTCAGACGCTTGATGATGTCCTGCTCACTTTCGCCCAGTGTCTGCTGGTTGGAGATCTGAAAAATGGAGCCGGTCGCTTCGGAACCCTCGCCAAACAGGCCGCGTACGGCCATGCCCAGCTGGTTCACCATCCGCACCACCTTTTCCATATACTCCTGCATCACCAGGCCGGGCAGGTGAAGCATCGCACTCGCCCGCAGACCGGTGCCCAGATTGGTAGGACAGGCCGTGAGGTAGCCCAACTGGTCACTGAAAGCGTAGTCCAGCTTGCCCTCCATCTCCGTGTCGAGCGCGTTGATTTCGTTCCACGTCGTATCGAGGTTGAAGCCCGTCCGCACCAGTTGCAGCCGCAGGTGATCCTCTTCGTTCACCATCACCGATACCTTCTGGTCGGCACTCACGGCGACGCCGCCGGCATGCTCGGCCTGGCTCAGCTCGCGGCTGATCAGATGACGCTCCACGAGGGCCTGCTTTTCCAGGGGGGACAGCTTGAGCGTCTCGAGCAAATGCCCGTCTTCGAAGTCGTGCAGGTCCTGCATGGCTTCGAAACAGGTGTGCAATACCTGCTCGCGCTGAGACGAATTGGCACGCCCCGGGAAGGGGAATGACACAATGTTACGCGCCAGGCGGACCCGCGTGCTCAAGACGATCGGCTCCGCCGGAAGCCCACCTGAGGTCAGCTCCGCTTTGGCGGCAATAAGGGGAGTAATCTGCATGATCGCTTACGATGAGGACGTTTCGGCCTCGAGCTGTTTCTTTAATTCGTTGATTTCGTCGCGAATTTCAGCGGCTTTCTCGTAATTTTCTTCCGAAATCGCCTGCGTCATCGCTTCTTCGCGCTCCGTCAGCTTGCGCTTGATGTCGACCCGCTGGCGCGCCCGCTCCGGGGTTTTGCCGCGGTGGACGACGTCTTTGTGCATGTTCCGCAACATCGGCTGCAGCAGATCCGAGAACGTGCTGTAGCAATGCGGGCAGCCAAAACGACCCGTTTTCTTGAAATCCGCGGGGGTGAAGCCACACTCCTCGCACTTCAAAGCCTCCTGGCGGGCACTCAGCACCGCCGGCGGCTTCATCAGAAAGTCAGCCAACGAGAAGCCCTCCGGGTCCGTCACGCCTTGCTTGAACGGGCAGTCCTCGCAAAGGTCGACCTGGTGCATCTTGTTGTCCACAATCTGGGTGAGATGGATTGTGGCCGGTTTCTGACAGTGTTTGCACTGCTCCGGTTTGGCCATACAAACAGCTTACTCCGGGTTGCCGAGTTTTCCAGCCAAAAGCCCTTCTTGGTAAAGTTGTTGAGCGTAACTGGATTCGAAACCAGCGGGTGCTAATCTGGCGAGCGTTCGTCTCGCGCCACCCATTCAGCTCCATCCGGGCACCGACAAAAAAGCCACCCTCGAAAGAAAGGTGGCTGCAAAAGCGAAAGGCGGTCCGCCCTGCCCTAGATCTGGGTGCCGTCTTCGCGCACGATGCGGTGAAACGACTGCAGGAGGTCGAGCGTTTGCTGCCCCACCGAACCGTCGCCGATCGTGCGGCCGTCGACTTCTACCACTGGAATGACTTCCGCCGCGGTGCCCGTGAGGAACATCTCGTCGGCCGTCCACACTTCGTAGCGCGTGAGGTTGGTCTCCACGACATTCATCCCGGCCTCGCGCATGATGTCGATCACCGCGCCGCGCGTCACGCCCTTCAGTGCGCCAGCATAATACGCCGGCGTCAGCCAGGTATCGTGGTGGCGGATAAAGACGTTGTCGCCCGTGCACTCGGCCACATAGCCCTCGTCGTTCAACATCAGAGCTTCGAGGCAGCCGCCGTTTTGCGCCTCCATCTTGGCCAGAATGTTGTTGAGGTAGTTGAGGCTCTTGACCATCGGAGCGAGCGCGGCCGGGTTCATGCGGCGCGTCGGCGCCGTGATGATGCGCAAGCCCTGCGTGTAAAACTCCTCCGGGTAGAGCGAAATCGTGTCCGCAATGCAGATGATGCCCGGCTCGGTGCAGCTCTTCGGGCTGAGGCCCAGCGAGCCGACGCCGCGCGTGACGATGAAGCGGATGTATCCGTTCTTCAGGCCGTTCTGGCGGCAGGACTCGCAGATGATGTCGGCCAGCTCCTGACGGCTCCACGGCAGGTTGAGCATGATCGCCTTGGCAGACTTCTCCAGGCGCTCAAGGTGCTCGTCCAGCCGGAATACACAGCCGTCATACAAACGAATCCCCTCGAATACTCCATCTCCATAGAGCAATCCGTGGTCGAAGACCGAAATCTTCGCTTCCGCTTCATCGACGAACTGTCCATTCACGTACACTTTCATAAGGAGTATCATGATGAGCCTGAGGCGATTCGGTTGTCGAGCCTATTGCCGTTCGGATCTTTTGAAACCTCTCCGCGCGATCTGACTTGCTGATGTCAGACGCACCCCAATACCTGGCTTGACAAAGCCACCGAAACGCGCGACTCTCATCGATTCACTTTTGTTCTTTCCTAGTGAAAGACCATGGGGGTGTTCCGGAATTCGACCTTGAGCCGGAGTGACTCGTGGCAGGCAGGAGTTGGCCGAAGGCTCCTTTAAAATCGGCCAAACCAATAAATGGCGAACAAGAATACGCCCTTGCTGCGTAACTTTACGTGCAGCACGGTGACCCTCTGACGTCCGCTAAGAGGTAATCCGACGATTTAGTGGATATAGCTTGCTCCGGGCTACCAGAGAGCAAGCCGTAACTTCCTGGTAGATAGCGGCCCGATTGCGCGTTGCTTCGCGATCGTGTGGCGAAAACTATAGAGCAACTAAGCCTGTAGAAGCGTGTCGTGAAAGCTCTTGGGACGCGGGTTCAAATCCCGCCACCTCCACCATTTAAAAAAGACAAACCCGTCTCTCTGGGGTCATTCTCCGGGGTGACGGGTTTTCTTTTTCTCCTTGTTTATAAAGGGTTTGCGCCCGTTTCACATCTTTCCAAAGCACCTCTTCGCACCATCGATTCTCCCCATCCTCCCGCCTTTTTTTCTCTGTTTGGCCCCTGATTCTCTGTTTTCTCCGGACCAAGTCCGAAGCTCGTCCGGAAAGCTACATCCTTGATTGATATGGGTTTGCGGCTGGTTGCCGTTTTGGGCGGTTGTCTTAG
Source organism: Puniceicoccaceae bacterium 5H (assembly GCA_009772895.1). Lineage (GTDB taxonomy): Bacteria > Verrucomicrobiota > Verrucomicrobiia > Opitutales > Oceanipulchritudinaceae > WOUP01. The sequence continues at coordinate 102,977 of WOUP01000012.1, forward strand.
GTCATCGCTCGATGCCGCAACCGGACGTTTTTTTCGAAATCACCCGCCTCGGCCATGAAAAGAAGCGTGGTCAACTCCGGTTTCCTGCCCCCGAAGAAGAAAAGCCGACGCTGATGGTCGGCTCTCTGGGGTGGTCTCCGGTCCGGTCGTCAGTCGGTGGCGAAGCCGAACTGGCGGCGCTGCTCGGCCCAGTCCTCGGGGAAGGTCTGGGTCAGCTTGGCCAGCGAGAGCCCGTTGGGTTCCTCGCCGTTGATCAGGGCTTCGACGATGTCGGGGGCCAGGGTCGTCAGCTTGAGGATGCGGGCCACATACGAGCCATCGACGTCGAGGGTACGGGCAAGCTCGCTGATGGACTTGATCTGGCCGGATTCGAGGATGTCGGCCCAG
>WOUP01000033.1 GCA_009772895.1 Puniceicoccaceae bacterium 5H
GTGCGCCATGAGCACCACTTCAATATCTACCATGCGTTCTTCATGATCGCCTGCGTTATGCTAACGATGCGCAGGATGAAGTTTTGAAACGGCCTCTAACCCCATGGCACGTCGATCTCGAGAAGATTCAGAAGCCACTCGCCAGTCCATCCTGGACGCAGCCGTGGAACTCTTTCTGGAACAAGGCGTTACGCGAACCAGCTTGGCGGAGATCGCCGCAAAGGCCGGGCATACGCGCGGAGCAATTTACCATCATTTTGAAAATAAGGGGCAAATCATTGAAGAATTGATCCACAGCGTCTGCTTGCCCTTCGACGAGCTTTTCAACGAAAAGAATGCGCAGTCCCTGGAGCAATTCCACCGGCAGGTGCTGAAAACGATGCAGTGCAACTTTGCGGACGAAAAGCGCAAACGCATCCACACCATCCTCTTTCACCGCTGCGAATTCACGGAGGACCTGAACCCGGTCTACGAAGAGAGCATCCAGAAGACAAAGCGTCGCCTGGACTTTACCATCGACGTCTTCCGCCGGGCGCAGCAGCGCGGCGAAGTCGCGGCGCACTTCGACCCCGCCCAGCTTGGCTTTACGCTGCAATCGATGTGCATTGGTCTGTATTGGCAGTATCTGCGCGAGCCCTGGAAGGGCAACCTGCATGTCGACCTGGAGCTGGCCCTGGCCCTCTTCTTCAACGGGCTCAAGGCCACGCAGCCGTCGCAGCTTTCGCTGGGCGAGACCGCGTAGCCTCCAGATTATTTCGTCCCGGCCGGGGCCAGTGCGTTGTGGATCCAGCGCTGTTCGCCACTGGTCGAAAAGACGCGGATATGACGGAAGAACAACGTTACCAACTGGCCTTCATGCAGCTGCCTGGTTTCCAGCTCGGCCCGCGCCACTTCCGCCTCCAGAATTTCCCCGCCCTCCAGCCGCTGCAAGGTCACCTGCGCCACGCTGCCGGCGGAAAAGATATGCAGGATCCGCGCTTTTAGCCCCGAGCCCCCGACGTCCTGCGGCTGGATCTGGATATCGTGCGGACGCACATACAGGCGGTCATGCTCCTGGAGCGCCGCCCCGGAGATGCCGGCCGCAACGCGGTTCACGTTACCCAGAAACTCGATCACGAAGGGCGAGGCCGGGTAATCGAAGACGTCTTGCGGCGAACCGACTTGCTCGACGCGCGCCTGATTCATCACCACGACTTCGTCGGCCAGCTCCAGCGCCTCCTCTTGGTCGTGGGTCACAAACACCGTCGTCAACTGGATGCGTTCGTGAAATGCGCGCAACCACTTGCGCAAATCTTTGCGCACCTTGGCATCCAACGCGCCGAAGGGCTCGTCCAGCAGCAGGATGCGCGGCTCGATCGCCAGGGCCCGGGCGAGGGCCACGCGCTGGCGCTGCCCGCCCGACAGCTCGCCGGGCAGGCGACCCGCCAAGCCGTCCAATTGCACGAGGTGCAGCAATTCAGCGACCGTCTCCCGGATCTTGGCGCGCGGCGGGCGTTGCTTGCGGCGACGCACGGCGAGGCCGAAAGCGATGTTTTCGGCCACCGTCTGGTGACGAAAGAGCGCGTAGTGCTGGAAGACCATGCCCACGCGCCGGTCGCGCGCGGAGAGGCCACTGACCTCCTGGCCGTGGAAAAACAGCGGGCCGCTGCCCGCATCGGGGCGTTCGAGGCCCGCCAGGATGCGCAGCAGGGTGGTCTTGCCGGAGCCGGAGGGGCCGACGAGGGCGATCAGGCGTCCGGCCGGCACCTCGAGGGAGACGTCCTGCAGGGCCTGAACGGAGCCGAAGCTCTTGGAGATATGACGTGCGGAGATACTCATCGTGGGAGTTGGTGGAGAGGAACACGGTTGGTCAGGCGTTCGGCTTCGGGATGGGCGCGTTGGCGACGCACCTGCCATTCGATGACGCTCTTGGCGCTCAGGGTGAGCAGCGCCAGCAGCGTCAGAACGGCGGCAAGGGCAAAGGCGGCCACGAAGTTGTATTCGTTGTAGAGGATTTCGACCTGCAGCGGGATGGTGTTGGTCTCACCGCGGATGTGGCCGGAGACGACGGAGACCGCGCCAAACTCGCCCATCGCGCGCGCGTTACAGAGCAGCACGCCGTAGAGCAGCGCCCAGCGCACATTGGGCAGCGTGACGCGCCAGAGGATCTGCCAGCCGTTGGCGCCCAGCAGGTAGGCCGCCTGCTCTTCTTCGCGTCCGGTCGCCTGCATCGCGGGGATCAGCTCGCGCGCGACAAAGGGGAAGGTGATGAAGAGCGTCGCCAGCACCATGCCCGGCAAGGCGAAGATCACCTGCAGGCCCCACCCTTCCAGCAGGCCGCCGAGGAAGCTGTGCAGGCCGAAGACCATGACCAGCATCAGGCCCGCGATGACCGGAGAAACCGAAAAGGGCAGATCGATCAACGTGACGAGCAGGCTCTTGCCCCAAAAATCGTGCTTGGCGACAGCCCAACTGGCGGCCAGACCAAAGACGAGGTTGAGCGGGACGCAGATCGCCGCCATCAGGACGGTGAGCAGGATCGCGTGCAAGGCATCCGGCTCGGTCAGGGCGGTCAACGCCGTGCCCAGCCCCAGGCGCAATGCTTCGGTAAAGACGGCCGCCAGCGGCACGACCAGCAGGATGCCCAGCACCAGCAGGGCTCCGGCGATCAGGGCCCGGCGGATGAGCGGCGGATCCTGCAACATCAGCGGCATGGGCCGCGCAGTAGTGGGAGCGTTCATGGGTCTCAGGCGAGCCCGGCACGTCGGCCGGCCCAGCGTTGGAGGAGGTTGATCGCAAGCAGACAGAGGAACGCGATCACCAGCATGACGACGGCGATGGCGGTCGCGCCCGCGTAGTCGAACTGCTCGAGCTTCGTCACGATGAGCAGGGGTGCGATCTCGGTCTTCAGCGGCATGTTGCCCGCGATGAAGATGACCGAGCCGTATTCCCCCACCCCTCGCCCAAAGGCCAGCGCAAAGCCAGTCAGCACGGCGGGCCAGATCGCGGGCAGCACCACGCGCCAGAGGGTCTGCAGCCGGGAGGCCCCGAGCGTCGCCGCGGCTTCCTCCAGCTCTTGATCGAGGTTTTCCAGCACCGGTTGCACCGTCCGCACCGCAAAGGGCAGCCCGACGAAGATCAGCGCCAGGCCGATCCCGAGCGGCGTGAACGCAATGCGCAGGCCGAGCGGCGCGCACAGCTGCCCGATCCAGCCGTTGGGAGCGTAAACACTGGTCAGGGCGATGCCCGCCACGGCAGTCGGCAGGGCGAAGGGCAAGTCGATCAGTGCATCGACGACGCGCCGCCCCGGGAATGGATAGCGCGTGAGCACCCAAGCCAGCAGCACGCCGACCGCGGCGTTGACGGCGCCCGCGATGGCGGCGGTGACGAAGCTCAGGCGCAGCGCGGCCAGCACCCGGGGTTGCGTGACGGCGTGCCAGAAGCCGCCCCAGCCGAGGTCCGTCGCTTGCCACAGGCCCACGGCGAGGGGGATCAAGACCACGAGGGTCAGGCTTGTGACGGTGTAGCCGAGGCTCAAACCGAACCCCGGGAGGCCGCCGCCCCGGTAGCGGCCGGGCGCGGTGGCAAGAGGCAGGGAAGCGGTGGCACTCATCGGTCGGCCTCTGGTTGCGCGTTGAGGTAGATCTGGTCGAACAAGCCGCCGTCGTCGAAGTGCCGCGCCTGGGCCGCCCGCCAACCGCCGAAGTTCTCGATCGAGACCATGCGCAGGTCGGGGAAGCGCGCGAGGTCGGCCGGATCGGCGTATTCGGGCTCGACCGGACGATAATAGTGCCTGGCGGCCAGCCGTTGACCTTCCGGGCTGTAGAGGCCTTCGAGGTAGGCGCGCGCGACCTTCAGGTTACCGGCGGCCTGCGCATTGGCATCCACCACCGCCACAGGGGGCTCGGCGCGGATGCTGAGCGGCGGCACCACGATCTCGAAACGATCGCTGCCCAGCTCGTTGAGCGCCAGGAATGCCTCGTTCTCCCACGTCAGCAGGACGTCGCCGATGCCGCGTTGGACAAAGGTCGTCGTCGCGCCGCGCGCCCCGGTGTCCAGCACCGGCACGTGCTGAAAGAGCGCACGCATGTAGGCCCGCACCTGGGCTTCGTCCCCGTGATGGGCCTCCATGGCCCAGGCCCAGGCGGCAAGGTAGTTCCATCGCGCGCCGCCCGAGGTCTTGGGGTTGGGCGTGATGACCTGCACACCGGGTTGCACCAGATCCCCCCAATCGTGGATGCCGCGCGGGTTGCCCTGGCGCACGAGGAAGACGATGGTGGAGGTATAGGGCGAACTGGCGTGCGGCAGGCGCGTCTGCCAGTCCTGCGGGAGCAGGTCCGTCCGGTCTGCGATGGCGTCGATGTCGTAGGCCAGCGCGAGCGTGACCACATCGGCCTTCAGCCCCTCGATCACCGCGCGGGCCTGCTTGCCTGAGCCGCCGTGTGACTGGCGAATGGTCAGCGTCTCGCCCGTCTCGTTGGCCCAATACTGGCGAAACCAGGCGTTGTAGTCGGCATACAGCTCGCGGGTCGGATCGTAGGAAACATTGAGCAGGGTCCGGGTCTCGCCCGAATCCGGCGAACGGGAGCAGCCGGCGAGCAGGCCGCCCAGAATGAGTAACAGGATGCAATAGCGCATGGGAATCAGGGTTAGAAGTTCAGTTGCAGACGGCTCAGCACGGCCTGTTCGGTGGCACGCGCGGCGCCGAGACCGGAGAAGTCCGTCACCTCGTAGTTGAGCGAGCAGCGCAGGTTGGCGCTGAGATACCAGTTGAGCCCAAGCCCCATCGAACTGGCTTCCTGCACGGCGCTGGCGCTCGCGAAGGTCGAACCGGACGCCGTGACGAACGCGGCATCGTCGACCTGCAAGGCATGATAGCGAACGGCCACCTCCAGCGCGCCCCAACCGCCGTCCGCCAGACCGTGGCGCGGCTGGACGCCCCGAAACGAGGCATTCTCGCCCGTCAGCACCCATCCCGCCTGGAGCGTCCACGCGTCGGCGGCCACGGTGTCGCGATGGGTCGCGTCCTGGAGCTCGACGGAGCTGCGCACATATTCCGCCAGCAGGCCCAGCGGGCCCCGGTAATAGGCCAGCTGCGGATTCAGGCGATAGCGATCACCGTCGAGCGCCACCCCGTCGCGATAGCTGAAGAAGGTGTTGCGCCCACTCGTGCGGTAGCGGATGCGTTGCTCGCTGTCACCGTTGTCGATCGCCGCATCTTCGGCTCCCCAACTGGCCGCGAAGCCCAGCTCGAGGCCGTGCAAGGGACTCGATTCCGACGGCGTCCAGGCAACCCGCGCGCCGAGGTCGAAATCGCCATTGCTCAGATTGCCGGAAGACTCGGCATCGTCCATCGCGCCGTTGTAGCAACCCAGCGCGTAGGAAACCTGTCCGTGCAGGAGCGATTGCTGCCACGCGGCTCCCAGTTCGCGCACCGGCGTGAGCACCGAAGGCAGGCCGCGCTCGATGAACAGCGTATCGGTAAAGCCCTGACGTCGCTCGAGGCCGAGCACGCCCTTGAACTTGCCGAGACGGAGCAGCCCCGCGTCCCACGGCTGGAGATCGATCCAGGCGTCGACGAGGTGGACGTCGTTGGCCAATTCGGGCATGAGGCGCCAGGAAAAACCCGGGCCCTCGCCTTCCAGCACGGGCCGGATGCGGCGCAGCAGCACCTCGTCGTCCCCGTCCTCCTCGTCCGGGAACCAATGGGCATCGATCTGCGCCCGCGGGCGCAGACGGATGGAGTAGCGCGCGTCAGCAGTGGAGACCTCCAGGCCTTTGGGGCCGAGCGTGGTCACCGTCTGCGCATCGAGGCGGGCTTCCAGAGCCGCCACCCGGGCGGCGAGATCGTCATCGGCCGAAGGGGTCGACGACTGGGCGTTGAGCGCAGCGCCCCCGAGCAGGGCCGGGAGCAGTGCCGCGTAGAGAAAACGACCTGAAAGGGGTCGCGTTGAATCGTGCATGGACTGGTCGTGAACAACCAGCCTCCGGTGGTCCGGTCAGCGGATGGATGAGGCGGAGCCTCGCGTGATGATGGTGTGGAGATCGCCTGCGGAGGGTCCGCTCGGCAAAAGAGGGCTAGCTGGAGCGGCGGGCCTGGAGGCGCGTCTTCTCCGTCTTCTGCACCTCGATGACGTCACCCTGGTGGATCGTCAGCAGGACCTGCCCGTATTGCAATTCCTGCACGTAACGTGCGGTCAGCTGCAACCAGTCAGGGGTTCCGTCGGTGACGGCGGCCGTCGACTCCCGGAGGAGCGCTTTGGATGCGGATTTCATGCGTCGCGGGTCAGTTCGGCCAGAAAGCCGAGGGCCGGATCGGTCGGATTGTCCGGGGCCGGCGGCTCCGGCTCGTTCTGGCAGGTAAGAAAGTAATGCTCGCCGCCTTGCCGGCGGATCTTGCGCATCGTCACTTCGACCACGTCGCCCAGCGAATAGCGGTCGAGAATGTTGGCGATGGCGTTGCGCACGTCGATCATCAGCATACGCAGGCCACAGTGCGTCTCGTCTGGGCAGGAGCAGCGGGCATACGCGGATTTGCTGGCGCAGCCGATGGGCGCGAGGGGGCCGTCCAGCAGTCGCACGAGGTCGCCCATCTTGATCGCGGCGAGCGGTTGCGCAACGTAGTAGCCCCCACCCTTGCCGCGGCGGGTGTCGACAAAATCGGCCGAGCGCAGCTGCAGCAGGATTTGCTCGAGGAACTTCAGCGGCAGGTTATCCGCCTGCGCCAGTTCCGCCGCCGAAACGTGCGCACGCCCGCACTCCTGGGCGATGCCCAGGTTGATCAGTGCGCGCAGGCCATACTCGGCTTTTTTCGACAGCTGCATAATATCCTACAAATACAGTAGGCTTTTAGAAGTCAACTTTACTTTACCCAAAAAAAGCCGGAGCTGAGTCAGCTCCGGCGCAAAGGTGGTGATTTGCCTCTACGACGATGGCTACTGGCCGTCGCGCCAGCGCCACATCCAGCTGCCCTGGCTGTTGACCATCGCCTCCGGCAGGTAAATCCAGGCGCCGAGGTCGAAGGAATAGACGGTGTCCCCTTCGTTGAGGTAGAGCACGCCCATGAAGTCGCCGGTGTCGACGTAGAGGTTGTCGCCATCCATGTAGGTCGGCCAGTCGGCCCACATGTCATCACCGCTGCTGCCGGGCGTCTCGAGCACGACGTTGTCGATGTAGAGGGTGGCGTTGTCGAAGTTGCCGGAGATGCCGATCGAGAGCGTGTAGCTGGTTTCGGTGCCGTCGTAGCCCAGCGTGTCTTCCGTGATGCTCGAGAGCGCGACGGATACATTGGAGACCTGCGCACTGGGCAATGGATCGAGGGCCGCGCTATCCCAGGATGCGACGCCGCCCAACTGCTCGAAGTTACCGGTATTGGAATTGGTGGCGACGTTGACGGCCAGATAGGTCGGTTGACCGACGATGCCGCTGGAGTCGAGGATCACATCGAAGTTCAGCACGTATTGGCTGGGGTCGCCGGCGTAGGCGGCCTGGAGGGCGGCATAGAGCCCCATCGGGTCGTTGTCCGCCGAAGCCGTGACCTTGGCGACCCAAACCCACTGGTCCGCACTGTCGCTGGTGCCGGTGGTGATGGCGAGGCTGCCGGTGCCTTCGCTGGCGAAGGCGGTGCTTTGGGTGACACTGGCCCCGGCATCGGTCGTCCAGCCCTGGGCATCGCTTTCGAAGTCGAAGGTGATGTCGGCCGAGAGCAGGGTACACAGTGAGAGGAGGGTACTGAGGGTGAGTAAGGGTAGTTTCATAACGGGGTAGGATGATCCGGAATCAGATCGCTCCGATTATATGTATTCTGCCGTTACGTGCCTATGAGTTTTAACGATATAAATATGAGATCGTGCGTTGAGCGGCGGCGGAGGGACACAAAAAAGCCTGAAGCAGTCACTTCAGGCTTGGAGGTGAAAACGCAAAGCGATGCTCAGGAGTGGCGCCCCTGTGCGGATGGAGTCGCGGCTTGCTTTTTGGCCGCTGGCTTGGCGGGCGACTTGATGATATGGGTGGCCTGGGCCTGCGAGTTGCCCGCGTGGTCCTTGGTCTTGCCCTTCTGGCCGGTGCCCTTGCGCGCGGCCTTCTTGACGACCTTGCGCACGCGCTTCAGCAGGCCTTTCTTGCCCTTCTTTCTGGTGACGCGCTTGTGCCCGTTGGCGCCGCGAAGGAAGGAGCCGAGCTCTTGCACCAGATGCTCCATTGCATCGGTATTGCTGAAGAGTTCCTGGCCGGAGGCTGAAAGTTCTTCGGCGTTGGCCGCAAGACCGCTCGTGCCGTCTTCGATGGTGCTCATCGACTGGTTGATCTGCTCGATCCCGCGCAGCTGCTCTTCGTCGCTGCGGAGGATGTGGGCGACCATGGTGGTCGACTCGAGGGAGGAGGTCTTCATGCTGCCCAGGCCCGTGGCGGTGCTGGTCGCGGCTTGCTGACCTGAACGGGCAGCGTCGAGAGAGCGCGCGATGACCGGCTCGTTGCTCTTTACTGCGGTGGCGGAGCGGCTGGCGAGGCTCTTTACCTCGTTGGCCACCACGGCAAAGCCCGCCCCGTGCTCGCCCGCCCGGGCCGCTTCGATGGCCGCGTTGAGCGCGAGCAGGTTGGTCTGCATGGCAAAGGTCTCGATCGTCTCCAGGATCTTCTGGGTCTCCTCGGCCGCGGTGTTGATCTCGCGCATGGAGTGCTCGAGACGCTCCATTTCCTCGGTCGCGGTTTCGGCGGAATCGCGGTTGGTTTCCACCTTCTGCAGCACGTCGCGGAGCTCCTCATTGCGGACCTTGGACATGCTGGTGATCTCCTCGAGCGAGGCCGTGATCTGCTGGATGCTCGCGGCCTGGGCCGAGGCGGAGGAGGAAAGGTGATTGCTGGTCGACGCAAGGTTGCCCACGGCGAGGTGGATGCCCTCGACCCCGTTCTCCAGCGTATCGATCGCCTGTTCGAGGGTGTTGTTGATGTCGCGGAACAGCAGGTAGGCGGCCAGGGCGCAGAGCACGATGCAGAGCACGATGACGAGGGCCGAGCCGATGATGGCGTTGCGCTGCTGGGCCAGCAAGGTGTCCACACTCTCGTGGAACTGGGTCTGCATGAGCGCTCCGAGCTCATCGACGGCGGCGGGGCGCGCATTGTAAAGGGCCACATTGCCCTCTTCCCCGTCGTAAAACTGGCTCATGTCGATCGTCTTCCAGTTGCGGCGGATCGCGTCGCGGATCTTCACGTAAAGGGGAAAGGCGTTCCAGACCACCTTGTCGTCCAGGACGCGCTGCACCTCCGGAGTGCTGATGGACTTGATCTGGCTGTAGAGCAGGTCCTGATCCTTCCAGTTGTTCTTGAGGGCCTGGTATTCGGTGTCCGTCAGCCCGTGCTCGCGGTTGCCGGGCTTGGTAAAGTGGGTGGTGTAAGAGCCTTCTTCGACGACGCGCTTGCGGTATTCCAGGAGGTAGGCCTGCGCGAGCATCTGGCGGCTCAGCTCCGCATCCGTCGATTCACGGGCGGCCTGCTCCAACAGGCTGCTCAGTTCCGAAGCGAGGCCGAAATACCGCTCGCGCATGTAGTCCCACACGTTTTGCTGCGGGCTGGCCCCACCCTGCGCCAGCGAAGCGTAGAGGGGATCGCTCTTGATCGCAGCGGGGACCGGAGGGATGCCCTTTTCGGTCAGCACCATGGCGCGCCATTTGTCGACCCGCTCCAGATCCTGCAGCACCTCGTCGATGCGTTCGACGGTGTAGCTGCTCAAGGCGTCGTGGTCGAAAGCGGCCCAGCTGGCGGTGGCCTCGCGGCGCAGCGTTTCGGTCTTCTCGATCGCTTCCTGCAGGTATTTGCGCCCGTTGTTCCAGCCGTCGGAATTGGGCTCGGAGAAAATCACATCCCACATGCCTGCTTCGCTCTCCGCGAGCACGCTATTCCCCAGGCGCCCAAAGTCCTCGGTCAGATCGACCAGTTGCGTCAGGTTCTGGACCTCATCGTAATGCTTGTAGTCCTCGTAAATACGATATGCGCCCAGCAATACAAGCGCGATGAGCGGAGGGAATACGACCAGTTGAAGCCGGTTCGAGAGGGACAGGCGTTGCATCAGTTTCATGCTACACAGCGGGGTTTTATGGCGGCGAACGGGGGTGGGCAGGATCCTTAGGGAACAGGTAGGCGAAGCCTTGGTTGTATATCGGTTCGAGACCCCAGAGCTGAACTGTCCGTCCGACGATTTTTTACCAATCGTACACGTATTTTTTTGAGTTCCTCGCAAAAAAACGCCCGGTCTCGCAAGACCGGGCGCCGAGGGGGAGAAAGTGCCGTGCAAAACGGCGGAAAAGCTTACTCTTCGGCCTCGAAGGCCGCCTCCATCGAAGGCCAGTCGCCGTGGCCGTCGTTGGCATTGTAGCTCCAGTAGAGCAGGCCGAAGTAGCCCAGCTCTTGCGACTTGCGATACATCTCGGTCGGGGTGTAGGTCACGTCCTCGCCCGTTTTGGGCAGGGTGGCGTGCATGTCTTCGCCCGGGGCCTCACCGATCATCGTCGGCTTGTCCAGGCCCGCATCTTCCGGCGACAGGCTGAAGGGGTCGAAGCCCGCTTCCACCAGCCAGCCGTAGACGTGCACCTGATAGAAGTCCAGGTAGGCATCCTTGTTCGGGTAGACTTCCTGCAGGGCCGCGTCGCTCCAGTAGTTGCCGAGCGCGCCGGGCAGGACGTCGCTGTGGAACTTGAGCCCGGCCGAGCCGTTGGTAACGGGCTTGTCGCCAAAGCGGTGGATCGCCGCCGCCTGTTGCGCCGTCCAGCGTTGGACGTCTTCGAGCGGCACGCCTTCGTTTTCGATCATCCACTCGGGCTCGTTGCAGATCTCCCAGGCGTAGAGCGCCGGGTGGCTGTCGGTCGCCTCGACCAGGGGCTTGAGCACGCGCTGGATGTAACGCTCCGTCAGCTCCTCGCTCTCGACGAGGGGCTCGTGAATGCCGGCGTTGGGGCCGATTTCGTCGCGGCGGTCGATCGCCATGTCGAAGGACCAGAGGCAGGGCATGATCGCAATGCCATTTTTGGCCGCCTCGTCGAGCATCCAGCGGAAGTCTTCGATGAAGTTGTCCGACATGCCTTCGACGACGCCGGGGGCTTCCCAGAGCGGGCTGCCGCGACCGTCGCAGTGGATCCAGAAGCGGACGACGTCGACGCCGCCCTCGCCCATCTGGCGGAAATCTTCGGCGATGCGTTCACGCGGCTGCGGGTAGGTCGGGTCGCCGAAGTCGCGGCCAAACTCGACCCAGGGCATGTTGATGCCGAGCACATATTCCGGCGAGGCGGCGTCGTAGCTCGGGATGTCGGCCTGCGCGGCCGGGGCCTTGCCCGTGTCGTGGGAGGCCGGGGTGGTGGTTTCACATCCAGAAAAGGCCAGGCCGCCCAGGCAGCCCAGCCCCAAACCGAATGCGCTTACGATAGTGCGCACGTCCATATTCCGTAAGATCTAGTAGGTCTCCGGGTTGTCCTTGATGAACTGGACGATGTCCTGCACGCGGCTGAAGGCGAGGCAGGTCGCGGTGTCGGCGGCGCCGTAGTAGACGGCGATGCGGCCAGTCTCACCGTCCACGAGGGAAGCGCAGGGGAAGCAGACATTGGGCACGTCGCCGATCATCTCGTAGTCCTTCCAGGGCGCGATGAGATACGGGGCGGCGCGGCCGATGCACTTCCAGGGCTTTTCGAGGTCGAAGAGCGCGGCGCCGAAGCTGTAGACGTAGCCGTTGCAGGAGGTCTGCACGCCATGGTAGATCAGCAGCCAGCCTTCGCTGGTTTCGATCGGGATGGGGCCCGCGCCGATCTTGGTCGACTGCCAGCCCTTCTCGATCTTGACCGTGCCGAGGGCGTGACGGTGCACGCCCCAGTGGACCATGTCGGGGCTCTCGCTGTAGAAAATGTCGCCGAAGGGCGTGTGGCCGTTGTCGCTCGGGCGGCTGAACATGGCAAACTTGCCATTGATCTTGCGCGGGAAGAGCACGCCGTTGCGGTTGAAGGGCAGGAAGGCGTTTTCGAGCTGGTGGAAGGTCTTGAAGTCTTCCGTCCAGGCCACCCCGATCGTGGGGCCGTGGTAGCCGTTGCACCAGGTGACGTAGAACTTGCCGTCGATCTCGACCACACGGGGGTCGTAACCGTAGACGAACTTGGCGTCTTCATCCGGCGAGTCGACGAACTCGATCGGGTTGGGGTCGATGTCCCAGTTCAGCGCGTCCTTGCTGAAGCCGGCGTGGATGCGCATGCGCACCGTGCGGTTGTCGACGCGGAAGACGCCGGCGTAGCCGTCCTTGTACGGCACCACGGCGCTGTTGAAAATGCTGTTGGAGTAGTTCGGCAGGTGGTCGCGCTTGATGACGGGGTTGGCGTCGTAGCGCCACATCACTTCGCTGTTGCCGGCCGGGCGGTCCTGCCACGGCATGTTCGGGAGGTTGGGAGCGGTAATCTTCATGGAGAATGGGTGGGAAGGTCGGGCGCGGTGATGGCGCCGACGATGCTGCGGGATAATGCTTGGAGGAACGGGGGGACACGGAAACTGAAAAACGCCGCGGCCGCAACCGGCAGCCCGACGCCTGCAGAAACCCGTGTATCCAGAGCCTGAGATGCGCTTGCACTCAGTCCCAGGACGGGCGGAAAAATAGCAGGAGCGCCCGCGTTGTTTCCATGAGTTCCGTGGGAATAAAATTGAGATCCTTTAAAAGAAGATCGCAGGGCGATTTCAGAGCCTTTATCGGGTGCTCGCCGAGCCGTCCTCCGGAGCCAAAGCCGCCCGTTTCCCAATGCCCCTGCTCGAAACGCCTCCCGATCGCCCAAGCGGCGCCAGACGGTTTATGCTTGGAAAACGGCCCCCGAACTTACTATGTTTTCCCTTCCTGCTCCTTAGATTATTTCCGATGCCCTCCCGTAAGAAGATTGCCCTCATCGTTGAAACCCGCCTGGAGGAAAACGTCCGCGTCCTCAACGGCATGGCTGCTTACCTTCGCTTCGAGGGCAAGTGGTCGGCCTTTATCGACGACCGGGCCGAAGCCGTGCACCGCCCGGAATGGCTTTTCCGCGAACACTGGGACGGCATCATCGTCCGCCACAGCTGCACCCGGATTATCGAAGAGTGCCTGCAGCGCGGCATCCCGTGCGTCGACCTGAGCGACGACACCCGGACCGTCTCAGGCGTGCCCAAGGTGCGTCCCGACAACGTCGCGATCGGCCATGTCGGCGCGGAGCACTTGATGGAGCGCGGGCACAAGCACTTCGCCTATTGCGGCTTTTCGAGTGAGTCGTGGTCGCTGGAGCGCCGCCAGGGCTTTACCGAGAGCCTGAAGCTGGCGGGGTTCGAGCCCGTGGTCTTCGAGTCGGCCTACGATGTCGAGACGGAGCCGCATTGGGACATCGAGGAGGAGCAGCGCATCAGCGAGTGGCTGGCGCCCCTGCCCCGCCCCATCGCGATCATGGCCTGTAACGACCTGCGCGCGCTGCAGGTGGTCAAGGCGTGCCGCCTGCTGAATATCGAGGTGCCGGAAGAAATCTCCGTCCTGGGCGTCAACAACGAGACGATCCGCTGCGAAATGGCGCACCCGGCGCTCTCCAGCGTGCCCGTCAACGCGCTCGCCTACGGCAAAACGGCGGCCGCCACCCTCGATGCCTTGATGGCCGGCGAGCCCATACCGGCCGCAGAGCAGCTGATCGAACCGACGGAGGTCGTGGCCCGACGCAGCACCGATGCCCTCGCGATCGAAGACCCCGTCATCGCCAAAGCACTAAATTTCATCCGTGAGCGGGCTACCAGCGGCATTACGGTCGAGGAGGTCGTGAAACAATCTCATATTTCGCGCAGCCTGCTGGAGCGTCGTTTTCGCAAGTATCTGGCCCGTTCTCCCCAGATGGAAATCCGCCACGTGCAGGTCCAGCGCATCAAGCAAATGCTGGCGGAAACCGACTACCCGCTCGCGACAATTGCGGAACTAGCGGGCTTTGAACACCCGGAATACATGTCGGTCGTGTTCAAGCGGATCACCCACCTGACCCCCGGGCAGTTTCGCCGGAAGGTGCAGCAAAAAAGCTAAAGTCTGGGTAAAAACGCCGCCGGTAAAATCCTCAAATCGTATCCTTTCGATCTCATAGAAACCTGCCCCAAAAACTGGTAAAAACTAGGGCATAGAGACAAGAGAGACAACAGGAGCAAGACAAACCTGACATCCTGTAAGGAGTAGTAGTAAGAGACTTTGCCACTAGTCAGGGGTACGGCTAGATGGTATTAAGGAGTAGTCAAGGCGGAAGCTCAAAGGGGGGCTTCCGCCTTATTACGTACGGGCATCACACCTCGCGGCGGCCCTACTCTACCCGCACGCGCAGCAACGTCGCCTGCGTCGCATAGCCCGCCGGCAGCGCCACCGCGTGCACCGCCTGGTCGCCCTCCAGCTCGAGCAAGGGCAGCCAGTCTCCGGACAGGGAACGGCTCTCCAACTCGTAGTGCCAGCCCGCGGGGGCAAAGAAGCGTGCTTGCCCGTCCACAACCTCCGGCTCGGCCTCCGCGCCAGCCCACGCGAGCCCGTGGCGGAAGCTCAGCACCGCCTCTCCGGCATGATGGATGTAGGGCACCGCCGCATCCGCGCCCTGCACTTGCCATGCTTCGCGGCCCGTGGCGTCGAGCGCCAGGGCCTGGTCCGCGCCGGGATCCTTGGCGTCACCGCGGTGCAGGATATAGGCGAGCGTGTCCGCGCCGTCCGCCAGATCTACGGCAAACACCGCGCCAAAACCGTCCTCGCGCGCCGGCAGCAACGGCTCAGCCCAGGTCGTGGCGTGGGCGGCACCGGTCCAGAGATGCAGGCCCCACCCCTTCTCATCCCCCGCCGGACGCCGGTAGTGCAGCACTGCCTGCCCGCTGGCGGCTTCGGCCGACAGGTAGGCCGCGGCCTCGGCCGGTTGCAGCCAGATCTCCTGCCCCAGGCCGAGATCGAAGGCCACGGCGGGCGATACTTCCTGCGGCCCGTCGACCAGCACGGCCTCAACCCTTCCCACCAGGCAGTCGGAGGCGAGGTCCGCCGCCTCCAGCGTGAACACGCGGCCATAGGTGTCGCTGCCCTCCGGTGCCAACCGGGCCAGTTCACGCCCGCCCTGCCGAATGCTCAAGCTCTGGCTGACCGCACCCGGGTAGTGCAGCGTAACGGTGCCGCCAGCTGCGAGGGGTTGGCCGTAGATGCGAGGCCGATCGGCCGACACCCACACGTGCGGGCTGCGCGCGGGCACAACCGTGCGGCTTTCGCTCCAACCGGGTAGTTGCAGCGCGAGCATGGCGGTGGGATCCGCGACCGGCACCAACGCCACCCGTCCCAGCGCGCCCATGTCTTCGACCGGGAAGCTGCCTGCGCCCGCGATCGTCACCGCATCTACCGCGCCATACACGTGCACCCAGAGGTGCGTGGTGGCCAGGCTCGCGGCGGGACGCAGATCCCGGACTTCGGTCTGGCGGACGCGGCCCGTCAGGTCTTGAGCCACCACCGCCAGGCTCAGCGTTTCATCGTCGCCCCAATCCGCCGGCAGCGGCGGATACAGCCGGTAAGGTGCGCTGTCGTCACTGCCGAGATACTGCCACTGCTCAGGTTGGGACGAGCGCTGGCCGTAGAAACTCACCACCGCCGGCGCGTCATGGTCCAAGGTCGCCTGCAGGTGCAGGCGGGGGCCGAAGCGTTGCCCGTCTTTCTCGATCCGACTGGCCGTGACCAGACCGCCCGAAACCAGACCGGGGACCGCCACCGCGAGTTCGCCGCTTGCATGGGGCAGCGCCCGGTCGGCCTGCAACACGCACACCTGGGACGGCTCGAGCGTCAGCGCCAGCCCCTCCGGCCCGACCGTCGCCCCATCACCGGAAGGTGGCATGTCGTTCGAATCGTAGAGGATGGAAAACGTCGTGCCCGGGGCCGATTGAACCGCCAGCATGAGATCCTTTGTCACCGAAGTGCTGTTGTTGGCCACCACGAGGTATTCGGTCGCCTCCGCCTCCGGTTGCCAGCGGGAGAGCGCCATCACCGCATCGTCTCCGGTCGCCAGGACCTGCTGCGCGCCCGCCCGCAGCGCCTCGTGCGCATGATAGACGGCGGCCATGCGGGCCAGCGACTGATAGAGCGGGTGCGCCGGGTCGAAATTGTCGTCCGCCGTGGTTGCCGTCGTGCCGATAAGGTCGAAGCCCGCCTGCGTGCTCACCTGCGAGGCCAACATGTCTTCGCGATACGTCGCATCCCCACCCCCACCGCCGGTAAAGCCCTGCTCATCGCCGTAGTAGAGCACCGGCTGGCCGCGGCCGAAGAAGAGCAACGCGTAGCCCAGGCGCATCCGCCGCTGCAGTTCGGCATCGGTGGCGTTCGGGAAGGCCTGCCGCAACTCGTAACCGAGCCGCCCGACGTCATGGTTACTGAGGAAGACCGGGTGCACGTTGGGGTTGGTGCCCGCACTACGATACCAGTCGTCCGCCTGATAGACGGTCGCAACCGCCCCCGCCCCGCTGCCGTCGTTCGTCACGTAGTCGCGCAGGGCAAACATCAACGGAAAGTCGAGCGTGGCCGGCATGCCGCCCCGGACAACGAACTCCGAACTGAAGCGCGCATCGCCGTCGTAGACTTCGCCAAACTGAAAGAAGTCGCCGCCCCCCGCCTGTTGCATCGCCGGCCCAAAGCGCTCCCAGAAGGCACCGTTGACGTGCTTGACCGTGTCGATGCGGTAGCCGTCGATCCCATACTGGTCGATCCACCAGCGGTAGATGTCGATCATGCCATCGACCACCACCGGATGCTCCGTAAAGAGGTCGTCCAGCCCATAGAAGTCGCCATAGAGCGAAGATTCGCCCGCGAACGTGCTGTCGCCCCGGTTGTGGTAATAGATCGGATCGTTGAGCCAGGCCGGGTTTTTCACCTCAATTTCCCCCGCCGAGACCGTCGGCACGTAAGGAAACGACGCAAGGTTCAGCTCCGGGAAAGCCTCGCCGGGTGAAATCGCGCGATCGTCGAAGATTTGTCCCTGCGCATTCCGGTAGGGATATGCACCCTTGTCGCGATAGGCTGCGCTCCCGCCCCCCTCATACTGGATCACGTCGGCGGTATGGTTGACCACGATATCGAGGTAGATGCCGATGCCGCGCTCGTGGGAGGCCGCAACCAGCGCCTCCAGGGCCGAGCCGTCGCCCAGGTGGGCGTCCACCCCGAGAAAGTCCGTGATCCAGTAGCCGTGATAGCCGGTACTGCCGCCCTGGATAGGCTTGTTCGTAAAGATGGGCGTCATCCAGAGGCCGTCGACGCCGAGACCTTGGAGGTAGTCGAGCCGCTGTGTGACGCCCTCCAGGTCGCCGCCGTGGTAGGAGGTGCCGCTCGCGGGATCGAAGGCCGCCGCACTGGGGCCGGAGCCCGTGCCGGTGTCGTTGGCGGGATCGCCGTTGGCAAAGCGGTCCGTCAGCAAAAAGTAGAGCACGCGGTCGGCAAAGGCTGGGTGCAGGGGTGCCTGTGCGTCGAGGACGGGTGTCGCGGCCAGAACGCGACCGGTGAGGGTGCAGAGCGTGGCAAGCCCTGCCAACAAGTGGAGGAAACGAGACATGCGGGGAGTCGTGAAGGGGGTTGCGCGGCGCAAGGGCGTGCCGCGACCTTCATTCTCCCGCCCCCGCTTGCAGCCGGTCAAATCCGGCGCGCCGGATCAAAGCCTGAATGGCGCCGACGTTTCTTAGGTTAGTCATCGTCCACGGGCAGCGGGCGCCCGTTGGCCAGCGCTTCGCCGGGGGAGAACTCCACGCGGTCGAAGTAGACCGTTTTGGGCGAAGACTCATCGGCCTGGCGGTGTTGCCCGGCCACCTTGCGGTAGTCCTTGGGCGTGGTGCCGGTCAGGCGCTTGAAAATGCGCGAGAAGTAGCCGGCGTCCGCAAAACCGCAGGACCACGCGACCTCGGAGATCGAGAGATTGGTGTCCGACAGGGCGTCGATGGCGCCGGCGATGCGTTGCCGGTTGATGTAGTGGATGAGGGTCTCGCCGGTTTCCTTGTGAAAGAGGTGCGAGAGGTAATCGGCGGAGCAGCTGAGCTTGCGCGCGAGGAACTTGACGTTGAGCTTGGGGTTGTAGAGCTGCTCGCGCACCAGCCACTTGACCTGGAAGATGCGCTGCGAGTCGCCCTTCTGCGGGTTCTCCGCCGCCATGAGATTGACCATCATCGCGAGGAAGGAACCCGTGAGCGAGCGCACCAGACCGTCCCGCGCAGGCGCGGGTACAAAGTAGCTGCGCGTGAGGTAGTCGAGCTGATCGACCATCTGCTTGAGGTAGGGCGTATAGAAAAACTCGATTGCCTCGATGTCCGGACTCTGGGGCCGCGCCTCATACGCGAAGTGCACACTGACGACGCTCGAATAGAAGCCCACGACGACGTTGCGAAAGCCCTCGAGATCGGGCTCGATGCGCTCGCCATGCGGCAACCCGCGGGGGATGATGATCATTTCGCCGGGCTCCACCACCACCTTTTCCCCGGGTAGCGAAAACTCGGTGATGCCCCGAAGCTGCAGAAAAACCTCGGGTTTGAAGTGGTAGTGCATCTGCGGATGCCGCTCCATCAGGTGCTCGCTGCGAGGCACCTTCAGCTGTAGCTCCTGACGCTCCGTCTTGCTCAGGTAATCCCAGAAAATCTGCTGGAACTCATAACGGCAGCGCAGCTTACCCGTATTCAAGACGGCGCTGATATCCGTCTCAAAGATTTGTCCGCTCATTAGCTTGAGATTGTCAAAGGAGTGAGACCGAATAAAGAAAAAAGCAACGCGGATACCTCCACCTTTTGCCAGTCGCTGGCGGGTCAATCCCCCAACCGAACCTCATCGCAGGATGCAAACCGGCTTTGACCTTTCGAATCTTTGCCCATATCTAACTGGCAGCCACCTTGGCACCTAGACGACTCCACCTCCCCATACCCCATGATTCCGTTGTTTTCCGCTCGCAAGATTGCCGGTCTCACGTTGCTCATCGGAGCGCTCCTGCCCCGACTGCATGCCGCCCAGGAAGGCGAGTTGCGCGTCTGGATCGGCGCGGACAAGGGCGTGCGCGGCCTCGAAGAGGTGGCGGCCCGCTTCACCAAGGAGACGGGGGTGGCCGTGACGATCGAGACGCCGCAAAACCTGCCCCAGGCGTTTGCGGAGCAGGCGGAAGGCGAGCACGCGCCCGACATCGTGTTCTGGCAGCAGGACCACGTCTCCCGGTGGGCGGAAGACGGTTTGATCGAACCGGTCGAGACGGACGACGCCTATCGGCAACGCTTTTACGCGCCGGGCTGGGAAGCCATGAGCCACGACGGTGAAGTATGGGGCTACCCGTTGACGCTCGAAAACGTCTCGCTGATCTACAACAAGGAGCTGGTCGAGCAGCCGCCTCAGACCCTCGAGCAGGTGATCGAGCTCTCGCACCAGCTGCGGGAAGAAGAAGCCGTCGATGCCCTCTTGTGGGACTACGCCAATCCCTACTTCACCTGGGGCATCCTCGCCTCCGACGGCGCCTATGCCTTTGCCCCCACCGAGGGCGGCTACAACACCGAGCAATCGGGCGTGCATAGCGCCGGGGCCATCGCGGCGCTCGAAACCCTCGTGCTGATGGTCGACCAGAAGGTGCTGCCCGCCAACAGCTCCTACAGCGTGCTGGAGGCCAAGATGAACGCCGGCGAGTGCGCCATGATGATCAACGGCCCGTGGTCGTGGGCCAACCTGCGCAGCAGCGGCATCGACTTCGGCGTGGCCCCGCTGCCGGGCGTCAACGGCCACACCGGCAAGCCTTTCGTGACGGTCGTGGGCGGCATGGTGACGCACGCGAGCCCCAACCAGGAGGCGGCACAGCGCTTCCTGCGTGACTTTGTGCTGACCGACGAGGGGCTGGAGTCGATCGACGACGATGTGCCCCTGGTCGTGCCCGCGTTGAAGTCCTTTGCCGACAAGCTCGCGACCGAGAATCCCCACATTCAGGGCAGTCTCGAAAACGCCCTGCAGGGGCAAGTGATGCCGAATGTGCCGGAGATGACGCGCTTTTGGGCCAACATGGGCTTTGCCATCAGCAACGCCGTGCGCGGTCACCTGAGCCCCGACGACGCCCTCAAGCTGGCCGAAGACCGCATCGAAAATCGCTAGCGGTTTCGGAGGTATCCCCACGCGCCCCGGAGGGGGGCATAGGGGCACATCTTGGTAGACGCCCTACCCAAGCGACCCCGAAGGGGGCACAGCTGATAGCCGGTGGTTGAGCACGCGGCAGCGGGCGACACCACCGGTTGCCATTCGCCCACGCGGGCACCTTGAAGAGGTGCCAGCAACGGGCCGACCCCCACCCGCTACGGTGGCACGCCCTACGGGGTGCGAATCGCGCGGGGGTGCGTTCCGGGGGTGTCGGCGACCAATGGCCGCCTCAACCCCTCGGCTACAGGCTGGCACCTCTTCGAGGTGCGGGACGAGGCCCGCCCAAACGGTTGCTCTCGATGTGCCGCCCCTGCAGTGGCACTCAATGCGGAACCTTCAGGTCTTTGAGCAGGCTTTGCTTGAGGTGGACGCGGGCGTCGTAGAAGTCCTTCCAGGGGTCGGCGCGTTGCAGGCGCTCCGGCACGTCGGCGGGCTTGAAGGCGTTTGGCTGCAGCTCGGGGGTCAGCTCCTGCCATCGGATCGGCATGCTGACGGGAGCCCCTTCGCGGGCGCGCACGCCGTAAGCGACCACGCAAGTCGCGCCGGAGCCGTTGCGCAGGTAGTCGACGAAGATCTTGCCCTCGCGCTTGGCCTTGCTGGCGGTGGCGATGAGCTTGTCCGGGTTGGCCTTCACGAGGCACTGGGAGACGGCGCGGGAGAAGGCCTTGACCACGTCCCAACCCCATTTGCGCACCAGCGGCACCACCACGTGCACGCCCTTGCCGCCGGATAGCTTTACAAAGCTCGGCAGATCCCACTGCTGCAGGCGGTCGCGCAAGAGAAACGTCGCGCCCAGCACCTCTTCCCAGCTCACCTGAGGGCCGGGGTCGAGGTCGAAGATGATCTGGTCGGGCCGGTCCACGTCGTCCACCTTCGCGCCCCAGGGGTGAAACTCGATCACGCCGTATTGCACCAGGCTGAGCAGCCCCTCCTCGCGGGTCACGTAAAGGTATTTGCGTCGGCCGCTCTTTTCGTCGACTTCCACCGTCTGGGTGTGCTCGGGCCGGTGCTCCTCGAAGTGCTTCTGAAAGAAACAGGCCTGCTCGCGCCCGCGGGGGCAACGCACCATCGAGAGCGGGCGGCGCTCGAGAAACGGCAGGATGCGCGGCGCGAGATCGGCGTAGAGCTGCACGAGCTCCAGCTTGGTGATGCCGGCATCGGGAAAGACCACGCGGTCGGGGTGCGACACGGCGACGCCGTCCACCTCGGGGCGGTCGGTCGCGGCGGATTTACGGCCCTTGTGGCGGGCGGTTTTCGGCGGGGTCGAGGCCATGTTTTCGGGGGCTGGGGGTGTCTCCTGCGGTTCTTCGAGCTGGACTTCCCGCGCCGGTTTGTCTTCGCGCAGGCCCTGAAAGGAACCCTGCCGGATGAAGCCGTCGGCGGTCAGCTCGGCGAAGCGGATCTCGGCCACCAGGTCTGCCCGCACCCAGTGCACCGGCTCGCGGCGCAGCTCCTCGGGCTGATGGGCCAGCGGGCTGGTCTTGCGGGTGCGCTTCTCCAGCCGCTCGGTCATGTCCTCCAGCGTGCGGGTATCGAAGCCCGTGCCGACCTTGCCGCGATAAACGAGGCCTTCGTCGCTCTGCTGGGCCATGAGCAGCGCACCGAAGCCCTTGCGCGCGCCTTGCGGCTCGGTATAGCCGACGATGACGAACTCCTGCCGACGCTCACACTTGACCTTGACCCAACCGCGGCTGCGGCCCGGCTGATAGGCTTGTGCGGGATTCTTGCAAATCATGCCCTCCAGCTCCTGCTTGCAGGCCGCGCCGAAGAAGGCCCGGGCCTTCCCGCTGAAGTGCTCGCTCAGGCGGATGGTGTCGGTGCCCTGTGTGTGGGCGAGCACCTTCGCGAGCAGGGCCTTGCGCTCGGTCAATGGCAGCTGCCGGGTGTCGCGCCCCTGCACCGCCAGCAAGTCGAAGGCAAAGTAGCGCAGCCGCTCCGGGTGGCCGTGCTTCATCGCGCGCTGCAACAGGGAAAAGCTGGAACGGCCCTTCGTATCGAGCACCACCACCTCGCCGTCGAGGACCAGGTCTCCGCCGGGTAGATCCGCGACCGCTTCCGCGATGGCCGGCATCCGGTCGGTCCAGTCCTTTTCGTTGCGGGACCACAGGCAGACCTCCCCACCCTGCCGGATGGCCTGGATGCGGTAGCCGTCGAACTTGACCTCCTGCCACCAGCCGGAGCCGGTCGGCACCGTGCGCACCAGCGTGGCCAGTTGCGGCGGCGTGAACTCCAGTCGCTTGAGCGCTGGCAAATCGTGCGCCGCCACCGTCTGCGCCAGCTCGTCCGCCTCGTCCCCGGCGTCATCCTCCCCCAGCTCCTGGACGGTGCGCCCGGAGCGCACGCTCTCGGGCTGCTCGCGCGTGATCTGGCCGTCCCCGGGCCGCGCGGCATCGTCCTTGAGCTTGAAGAGCAGCCAGTTTTCCTTGTCGTCGTCGGCTTTGCGCGTGCGCACCAGTTCCCAGCTGCCGTGCAGCTTCTCGCCCTCCAGCGAAAACTTCAGCTTGCCCTGCTGGAGGCCCTTTTCCGGGTCGCCGCTGGCGGGCTTCCAGGCACCGGTATCCCAGACGATCATGGATCCCGCGCCGTAATTGCCCTCCGGGATGTTGCCCTCAAAGTCGATGTATTCGGTCGGGTGATCCTCCGTGCGCACCGCCAAGCGGCGGTCGGAAGGGTCGAGGCTCGGCCCCTTGGGCACGGCCCAGCTCAACAGGCGGCCGTTCAGCTCGAGCCGCAAGTCGTAGTGCATGCGCGTGGCGTCGTGTTGCTGCACGACAAAGGCCCCCTTGGTGCCGCCCTGCTGGCGGCCCGCAGGCTCCGGGGTGCGCTGGAAGTTACGCTTCTGGCGGTAGGTCTCAAGCACTGCGTTTGCGTTTGGAGGTGGACTTTTTGGCGCTCTTGCGGGCGGTCTTCTTGCGCGCCTGCTTCTTCTTGGCGGTCTTGCGGGCCGTCTTCTTCTTCGTGCTGCTCTTGTCGTCCGAATCCTCCTTGGCCTGCTCGACGCTCTGGCGCAGGTAATCCATGAGGTCGACCACGTTGCCCTCGTCCTCGTCTTCGCCTTCCTCCTCCGGTTCGGGCGCTTCGGCGGCGGTCAGCTCGCCCCGCTTCACCTTGTCGTCGATGTAGTGCATCAACTGCTCGCGGTGCTCGTCGTGGTAACGCTCCGGGTCCCACTCCACCGTCATCTCGTCGACGAGGTTCACCGCCAGATCGACCTCGCGCTGGGAGATCTTGATCTGGTCTTTCTTCACGTCCGGCAGGTTGAAGCTGGCGGGGTCGCGCAGCTCCTGGGCAAAGCGCAAGAGCATTAACACCAGTGCCTCGTCGCGCACCATGACGGCGGCCAGATACTCGCGGCTGCGGATGACCACGCGGCAGATGCCCGCCTTTTCGGTCAGGCGCAGCGTTTCGCGCAGCAGCGCATAGGTCTTCTCGCCGCGTTTGCCGGGTTCCAGATAATAGGGCTTGTCGAAATAAACGAGGTCGATCGCGTGGGCGTCCACGAAGTCCTCGATCTCGATCGTGCGGGTCAGCTCGGCGTCCACCTTTTCCAGCTCCTCGTTGGAGAGCAGCACATACTGGCCGGAGTCGTATTCGTAGCCTTTGACGATCGCATTCCACGGCACTTCCTCGCCCGACTCGGCGTTGACGCGCTCGTAGCGCACGCGCGCCCGATTGCGGCTGTCGATCATGTGCAGGTGGATGTCCGACCGTCGTTCGCCGGAGTAGAGCGTGACCGGCAGGTTCACGAGGCCGAAGGTGAGGTTACCTTTCCAGATGGGGCGCGCCATACCTCCGCTACATGCACAAGCGATGCCAGCCCGTATAACGCCCGTGCGCCGCCATTCCTAACGCCATACCACCCGCAGGTAGAAGGACGTCGCCCACCTGAACCATGCAAGATGCAGCCAAAAAAAAGCCCCCCGCAAAGACACCGGGAGGCTCGGGAAAGGCGTCACTGGAAGGGGGCCTATTGCTTGACCGTGCAGCCGTAGGGTCGGGTCTGCGCAATGCTGACGTTCTTGCCGTCGGTGGCTTCCTTCAGGGCGTCCATCACGTAGTTGTCGGCCTTCTCGATGTCGGCCGGGTCGGCGGAGTTGATGCTGTCGATCGCGCCCTGGTAGATCACGTTACCCTGCGGATTGATGATGAACATGTGGGGCGTACGCACCGCGCCGTAAGCCTTGGAGGCCTTGCCCTCGGGATCGAGCAGCCACTGGCTCTTCACGTCGTGCTCCTGATACCACTTGCTGGAAGCGCTGGCGTCGAGGTAGTCGCCGCTTTTCGGGGAAGTGGAGTTGATCGAGAGCCAGACCACGTCCATGCCCTCGGCCTTGGCCTGAAGCTTTTGCATGTTCCCGGAGTTGTAGTGCTTCTGCACGAAGGGGCAGCCGGGGTTCACCCATTCCAGCACCACGTATTTGCCCTCGTAGTCGTGCAGCGAGACTTCTTCGCCCTGGGTGTTCTTGAGGGTGAAGTCCGGCGCGTGCTCACCGTTTTTGACGTTGGCAAAAAGGCTCGTGGTGGCGGTGAGCAGAAAAATCCAGAAGAGTTGAGGTAGTCGCATGGTAGTGTTCCTTGGTTTCAAGAGGAAAAGAATAGCCCACACCTCATCTTATTCCAAGCTTGGGGGATTTTTTCTTTCCGGCCTGAATCGGGCGCGGATATTGACAGAACGCCCGGTCTAGAGTTGCCTGCTTTCCTATCATCATGGCTACTTCCAAAGCTGCTGAAGAAGCGATCGCAGAGGCTCATCCCGCCGTCGATACCGTTTGGTTGAAACTGCGCGAAGAAGCCAATGCGGCCGCCAGTCGCGAACCGGTGCTCGCCGAGCTGATCCACCGGAGCATCCTCGACTGTGAAAGCCTGGAAGAGTCCCTCGCCCACCGCATCTCGCGCAAGCTCGGCCACCACGCCGTCAGCGAGCCCTACCTGCACGACCTGTTTGTCGAGGTGTTCAGCGAATACCCCGTCATCGGCCAGTCGGTGCGCAAGGACATCATCGCGATCGACCAGCGCGACCCGGCCAGTGGCGGCTACCTCTCGCCGGTGCTCTACTTCAAGGGCTTCCAGGCCCTCACCGCCTACCGCATCGCCCATTGCCTCTGGAATCACGGACGCAACGAGCTGGCGCTCTACCTGCAGAGCATCATCTCGCAAGTCTACGGGGTCGACATCCACCCCGCGGCGCGCATCGGCTGCGGCATCCTGATGGACCACGCCACCAGCATCGTCGTGGGCGAAACCGCTGTGATCGAAGACAACGTCTCGCTGCTGCACGAGGTGACCCTCGGCGGCACGGGCAAGATCAAGGGCGATCGCCACCCCAAGGTGCGCTGCGGCGTGCTGATCGGGGCCGGGGCCAAGATTCTCGGCAATGTGGAGATCGGCGAATGCGCCAAGGTCGGCGCCGGCAGCGTCGTGCTGACGGATGTGCCCGCCCACTCCACCGTGGCCGGTGTGCCCGCCCGGGTCGTGCGTCGGGCTTGCGAAGACCTGCCCGCCGAGTGCATGGACCACCAGATCTAGGCTCGATGGAGCCAACCACCATCCCCCACGGGGGGCATTGGGGGGAGTTTTCGCTCTGTTATTTTCTCTGCTATCCCCTTTGTTATCCCTATTAATGTAGGGGCGCGCCAAAAGTGTCGTGGCAGGGGTGTCAGAACCGTCGTGGCTGCCACGACAAATCCGCGTGTCTGCCACGACGGAATGGACAGGGGTAAAGTCCTCTGAATCGTCCACTTCCTCGGCCGGTTCGGGTTCGATCGTGACGACCCGCAGCGTGCGACGGCGTCCGTCAAAGCCCGCAGCTTCGACCCAGCCCGCCGCGCGCAACATCGCCAGCGAGCGCTGCACCGTGCGCGCGCTCAGGCCCAGGCAGTCCGCCAGGTAGGCGTTGGACGCAAAGCAGCCGCGTTCGCCATCCAGCCCGGCGATCAGCATCAGCAACAGTTTTTCGCGCGCCGCCAACGCCGTCTCGCGGCACACCGCCGCCTGAAGCCACACGCCCCGAAATCCGTCCCCCGCCCGTTGTGCCCCACGCCGCACCATGAGCCGTATTGTAGCAGAAACACGTGAACATTTGAATCGTTGTTTTTGGGCAATGTAGAAAGGGCACCCCGGAGGGCGTGCCACCGTGGCGGGTGCGCATGGCCCGTTGCTGGCACCTCTTCAAGGTGCTTCCGTGGGGGGGACGGCTGACCGGTGGTGTCGCCCGCTGCGCGTGCTCAACCACCGGCTAGAGCATTTTCCCTCTAATTTGGGACGTTTAATCTGTACATGTGTTGTTCTTAGTGTCAGAAGCTAAGGATGCGTAGCTTGAGCGAAGATTTACGGC
>WOUP01000013.1 GCA_009772895.1 Puniceicoccaceae bacterium 5H
TCTCGTGGCGGCCTTCGCTTTCCTGCGTCGCCGCCGCTAAACGGCACGCCAACGACTTTCATCAAACGGGCAGTTCCCTCGCGGAGCGGCCCGTTTTGTATTTTCACACCATGCGCAACGTGCCCTCGGCCTTGCGCTCGAGAAAGTCGGTGTAAGTCCGGATGAGGCCCTCGCGCAGCCCAATGCCGGGCTCCCAGCCGGTGGAGCGCAAGAGGCTCACGTCGAGCAGCTTGCGCGGGGTGCCGTCGGGCTTGGTGGGGTCGAGCCGGATGTCGCCGTCGTAACCCACGACTTCGGCCACCAACTCCGCCAGCTCGCGAATGGAGAGGTCTTGCCCCACGCCGACGTTGACCCAGTCCGGCGGGTTGTCGAGCAGCAGCAGGTGCTCGCAGGCCAGCGCGAGGTCGTCGACGTGCAGGAACTCGCGACGCGGCAGTCCGGTGCCCCAGATGGTGACGGTGGGGGCGTTGGCGGCGCGCGCCTCGTGGAAGCGGCGGATGAGCGCCGGCAAGACGTGCGAATGCTGCGGGTGGTAGTTGTCGCCGGGGCCGTAGAGATTGGTCGGCATCGCGCTGTGGTAGCATACCCCGTGCTGTTGCCGGTAGTATTGGCAGAGCTTGAGCCCGGCGATCTTGGCGATGGCGTAGGCCTCATTGGTCTGCTCGAGCGGCCCGGCCAGCAAGTCTTCCTCGCGGATTGGCTGACGCGCCTTGCGCGGGTAGATGCAGCTACTGCCGAGAAAGAGCAAGCGCCCCACCCCGGCCTGCCAGGCGCCGTGGATGCAGTTTTGCGCGATGGCGAGGTTTTCGTAGAGAAAGTCCGCCGGATAGCTGCGGTTGGCCTCGATGCCGCCCACGCGCGCGGCGGCCACGATCACCGCGTCGGGCTGCTGTGCTTGCAGGTAGGCCCGGACGGCGGCGGCATCGGTCAGGTCCACCTCGTCGCGCGTCGCGGTCAGCAGATCGGTATAGCCAGCGGCCTGCAGGCGGCGCACGATGGCCGAACCGACCATGCCACGATGACCGGTAACGAAGATACGTGAGGCGAGGTCCACGGCCCCTTAGCTACGCAAGTGCAGGGCGACGAGCAAGTCGTAATCGGCCTTGGCCATGACTTCGACCAGTTCGGCGAAGGTCGTCTGCGGCTCCCAGCCCAGCTGCTGGCGGGCCTTGGCGGGCTCACCGATCAGCAGGTCCACCTCCGCCGGGCGGAAGTAGCGGGGGTCGACCGCCACCATCACCTGCCCCGTCTTGCGGTCGCGCCCCACCTCGTCGACGCCCTGGCCCTCGAAGACCAGCTCGATGCCCAGGTGCGCGAAGGCCAGTTGGCAAAACTCACGCACCGTATGCGTCTCGCCCGTGGCCAGCACGTAATCCTCCGCCTTGTCCTGCTGCAGGATCCGCCACATGCCTTCGGTGAACTCGGGCGCGTAACCCCAGTCACGGCGCGCGTCGAGGTTACCCAGCTGCAGCTGCTGCTGCAGGCCCAGGCGAATGCGGGCGGCGGCCATGGTAATCTTGCGCGTGACGAAGGTCTCGCCGCGGCGTGGGCTCTCGTGGTTGAAAAGGATACCATTGCTCGCGTGGATGCCGTAGGCCTCGCGGTAGTTGACCACGATCCAGTAGCCGTAGAGCTTGGCCACGCCGTAGGGCGAGCGTGGGTGAAAGGGCGTCGTCTCCGACTGCGGGACCTCCTGCACCAGCCCGTAGAGTTCGGACGTCGAGGCCTGGTAAAAGCGCGTCTTGTCTTTCAGCCCCACCTCCTTGATCGCGTCGAGGAAGCGCAGCACGCCGATCGCGTCGACGTCGGCCGTGTATTCCGGCACCTCGAAGGAGACCTTGACGTGGCTCTGCGCCCCGAGGTTGTAGATCTCGTCCGGCTCGATGCGGTCGAGCAGGCGGTTGAGATTGCTGGAGTCCGTCAAATCGCCGTGGTGCAGGAAGAAGTTCACCCCGTGCACCTCCGGGTCGTTGAACAGGTGATCGATACGGGAGGTATTGAAGGTGCTGGCGCGGCGGATCATGCCGTGCACCTCGTAGCCCTTGGCGAGCAATTGCTCCGCAAGGTAGGAACCATCCTGCCCGGTGATCCCGGTAATCAGTGCTTTTTTGACGGACATAAGAAAGAGAAGAGAAATACAGAGGTGATGGAACAGGCGTATCAGGTGTTACGTTATGTATGATAACAGAAGCGAACGAAGCACACGAGCGCCTGAACTCCGCTTCCTTCGTTATCTCCTGTTTGCAAACTCTTGTGGACTCCTGTTCCGAAATATTCAGCTCAGTTGAGCGAAGGGTCGTCCGGGGCGTCGGCGAAGAAGCCAAGCTTGGGGTCTTCGTGCTTGAGGATGCGGCGCCAGGCCTGGATTTCCTCCGCGTCGAGGTAGTCCTTGCGGATGGGCGCGACAAGCCAGGCCTTTTCTTCCAGCTCGGTCTCCATCTGGCCGCCGGCCCAGCCGGAGTAGCCGACAAAGGCGCGCACGATGAGGTTGGGCTCTTCCTCCATCAACTCGTTGAGGGTCTCGTCGGCCACGCCGAAGTAGAGCTGGAAGGTCGCCTCTTCCACGTCCCACTTCCAGGCCACCAGGATGATCTGGTCGGTCGCCACCGGGCCGCCCTCGTAAAGCGGGATCTCCGCCAGCGGACCGAAGGACACCTCGGTGCGCACGTCGCCCAGCTTCTTGTGCAGCGGGCGGTTGATGATGACGCCCAGGGCGCCGTCTGACTCCGAATGGGCGGAGAGGAGCACCACACTACGTTGAAAGTTCGGATCGAGCAGGCTCGGGTGCGCGACGAGCAGATTGCCGCGCAGGCTATGGCCGCTGATGTTCAGGTCTCGCATATAAATTGCGTCTACTAAAACTTGCTGATCGCGACCCCGGCCTCGGCGAGGAGTTCCCGGGCGATGGGGTCGTTGTGATAGTCGGTGTGATACTTAATCGTCCGTATCCCCGCTGCTGCTAACATCTTCGCGCAATTTATACACGGAAAATGTGTAATATAGGCAATTGCACCCTCCAGCGGTACGCCCCGGCGCGCGGCATCGGCAATCGCATTCTGCTCGGCGTGCACCGTCGCCTGCTCATGGCCCTCGCGCACCCGGCTGGTATGGGGCGAGCCCGGCAAAAAGCCGTTGTAGCCCGCCGCAATGATGCGGTTGCGCTGAGCTCCGCCGCTGACGAGCACACAGCCCACGTGCAGGCGCTCGCAGGCCGAACGCGTCGAGAGCAACAGCGCGGTGGACATGAAATACTCGTCCCAGCTGGGGCGACGTTCACGCTGGGCCACCAGGGCCGCCACTTCATCCACGAAGCCGCCCACGGCAGGCATGTCTTCCGGCTCAACCGACGCACTCATGCCTACAGGCTAGGCACTGGCGCGCTGCTGTAAAGCGTTCTCGCAGGCTCACGTGGGCGCCTGGCCCCCTAACGCAGGCCCTTCGCACCGCCGTTTGCGTCGCAGACTTGCCGAGCCCGACTGAGGAGCTACCTTGGTGGCATGGCCCGCCCTTCCATCCGGCTCGACTACAACGCCCCCTTCACCCTCACCTTTGCGCTGCTCTGCATCGTGGCCTTCGCGATCGCGTGGCTGACGGGCTATGAGGCCAATCGCTACATTTTCAGCATCCAATACCACCCGGACTGGGCCAACGCCGGCACCTACGTGCGCCTCTTCACCCACGTGCTGGGGCACGCCACCCCGGAACACCTCGCCAGCAACCTGCTGATGATCCTCTTGCTCGGCCCGATGCTGGAGGAGAAATACGGCTGGGTCACCCTGCTGCTCACCGCGCTGTGCACGGCGCTGCTGACGGGCCTCGTCATGGCGCTGATCCTGCCCGGCACGCTGCTCGGGGCCAGCGGCGTGGCCTTTGCCTTCATCGTGCTCTCGAGCTTCACACGCTTCAAGGCCGGCACCATCCCCATCACCTTCCTGCTGGTGGCGATCCTCTTCGTCGGTCATGAAGTCGCCATGGCCCTCTCGGACAAAGGCGCAGCGGACGGCATCGCCCAGTTTGCCCACATCCTCGGCGGCGCCGTCGGGGCCGGCGTCGGCTGGATGAAGCGGGCCTAGGCCGAATCTACGTCCCCTGCTTGCAAGGACAAGTAGACCGTGTAGTCTGCCGTTCTATCTAGCTGCTATGAAAAATTACGACTACCAGAAGCGACTCCGGGGCGTGTGGGAGCACGCGGTCAAGCTCTACGAAGAGGGCAACCGCGACTCGAGCACCTACTTTGAAGGCGAGATGCTCGACTTCGTGCGCCAGATCGGCGCCACCCCGCAGGAGATCTACGACTTTGCCGAAGACTGGTGCACCAGTCAGGAGCCGGACTATACGACTTTTGCCCTGCTGGCCGACATCCGCCGCTATTACTTCCTCAACCGCCAGAAGGGCCAGCCGAGCGGCAACCTGCTCGACCCCTCCACCCTGCCGCCAAAGGACAGCAGTGTGCGCGGGATCGAATGGCTGCCCCGCATCATCCCCAAAGCCAAGGCCAAGCTGCGCGGCGAACTGGACCCCGACATCATGTATGGCTGCGGGGGCGACCGAAACTTCTTCAAGACCAACGACGTCCACCCCGCAGAATTCCTCCGTGTGGTGATGGACAACGAGGGCAACGACGCGGCCATCGTCGACTGGGTCGAAGGCCGCAAACAGGGCAAGTGGTAGACCGCCCTGCCCTTTTCTCATCCGGTGGAGCCGAGAGCTCGTCGGCTCCGCGCGCGGCACGCCCCTAGAGCTTGCCGTTTCCGACCGTCACTGCGGCGGATTGGCCGCGGCGGGTAGGAGTTTCCATGTCTGTCCAGCCTTCGTCCTCGCGCTGGAGGAAGGCAAAGTCCTGGGGTGACGACTCAGGCACATAGTCGGTGCGCTTCTGCTGAGGCTTTTTCGCCGGAGCCGTATTCTGGGTCTTTTGACGGCGCTTGCCTTCGAGCAATTTCCACAGGTCGCTCACGCTGTCCTGCAGGGATTCGCTCTGCTCGACCAGCACGTGACTCGAATCGGCGGTGAGCTGGATGGTGTGGCAATTCTTCTGCGCCTCGCCGTCGATCTGAGACACGGCGTCGGTAATCTGGCGCACGGCCAGAGCCTGTTCGCTCGAGGCGGTGCTGATCTCTTCAGCGAGTGCGGTTGCACTGCCGACCTGCGTCTCGATGTCCCCAAAGATGCCGTCGAACTCGCGGGTCTTGGTCGAACCGGCCTGCACGTGCTGGAGCGTCGATTCGATCAGCTGAGATGTCTCCTGCGAGGCCTCGGCGCTGCGGCGGGCGAGCTGGCGCACCTCTTCGGCCACCACGGCAAAGCCCCGCCCTTCTTCGCCCGCACGGGCGGCCTCGACCGAGGCGTTGAGGGCCAGCAGGTTGGTCTGGAAAGCGATTTCGTCGATGGAGCGGATGATGTTCACGATCGCAGCGGAGGAGGTGTCGATCTTTTCCATCGCCTCGATCATTTCACTGACGCTCCGGCGGCCCGTCTGCACGCGCGACTGGGCATCAGTCATCGTGGTGGTAACATTGGCCGTGTTGGCGGAGGTCTCCTTGATCTGACCGCTCAGCTCTTCGAGGGAGGCGCTCGCCTGTTCCACCGCGGCGCTCTGGGCGGCCGAGGAGTCGGTCAGTTCTTCGCTGGAGGTACCGAGGTCGCGCGCCGTAGCGGCGACCTTGGCTGAAATGGCGTTGGCCGTGGCCGCGACGCGCTGCACCTGACGCAGCAGGCGGCTGAACCCGAAGAACCAGATGGCCGTGAGCAGCCCCAGCGAGGCCACGGTGCCCAATACCTGAATCCCGATCAGCTGGCGCATGCCATTATTGGCGTGGGCTTCCATGAGCTGCACGGCGGCGTTGCTCTGTTTGAGCAGCTCGAGGCTGTTGGCCTGGACGTAGGCCAGTGCGTCGGCATCCGCCCCGTCGGTCTCGATGAGGCTTTGGATCGCCTCCTGGTAAGGCTGCCAGATCTCTTCCACATGCTGCAGCTGGGCGAGGGTGTCGGCCTGAGTCGCAGGCGGCAGGCCCATCTCGACGTCACCGTGGATCAAGCCCTGCAAGGAAGATTCGAAAAGCGCCGCCGTCTGACCCAACGGGGCCGAGACCTGGGCATGCGTGGCGGGGGTTCATACCACAGGCGAGCCCCCAGTCACGGACCAGCGCGCTGTGCACCTCCACGAGAATTTCTTTCAGCCGGAAGCCGCGCAACTCGGCAAACGTATCCCCCCAGCGGGCGTGCACCAGGTGCAGTGCCGCCTCGTCGAGCGCGCGGTTGGTCAAGCCGTGGTTGAAGTAGAGCAACACGAGTCCGCCGGACTGATTGGCCGCGCGGATTTCCCGGGTATTCAACACGACCGACTCGCCCTGGAACTCCCGGCGCACCAGTTCCGCTCGCGCAAAGGGGATCCGGCCCGCGCGATAATCGTCGGCAAAGCCAGGGCGGACGAAGACGATCAGGCTCAGCCCCACCGTCTGGGGCGTCTGAAATTCCCGTACATCCTCGATCACGTGGCCGATCAGGCAGCCTTGCTGATGCCAACGCTCCAGCAGCCCGGGCACCTTTGTCCGAAACGCTGCGGGGAAGGCCCAGGGTTCGCCCAAATGCTCAAAACAGGCCGCCAGTTCGTCACGGCGGACAGGCCGCTGGTGCAGGTGCATGGAGACGCGAGAAGTATCCTTTTAGGAGATTCCGCCAGCAGGGCGGCTGCTATATCATGAGCGCGATACTAATCACTCGCGGGTACACGGCAATCTCATCGTGGCACCCAAACGTTAGCCTTTCTCGTTATTTTCACTTTCGTCCCATGAAATCCTCCATGATCGTTCTCGCAGGCGCCGGATTTGCCGTGCTCGCCGTGCTGGTCATCAATCCCCTCTCCGCCAAAGCCAAGGAACCCACCCGGGCGCAACGGATCGAGCAAGGCCGCCATATCGTGCATCAAGTCGCGATGTGTGTGGACTGCCATTCACCGCGCGGCCCCGGCGGCGTCTTTATCGAAGACCGCCACCTGACAGGCGCGAAGCTCGACTTTGCCGCCACCGTGCCGATGCCCTGGGCGTCCGTCGCGCCGCCGCTCGCAGGCCTGCCGCCGGGTTGGACGGAGGAGGAAATGATCGTCTTTCTCGAGACGGGGCAGCGCCCGCTCAGCCTGCCGCCAACCTTGCCGCCCATGCCGCAGCTCCGCTTCAGCCAGGAAGAGGCCATGGCCACCGCCGCCTACCTCGCCTCACTCCACCCGGCGGAATAACCGCTCTTCCCCACGCCGACGGCACAAAAAAGCCCCGGCGTTTTGAGGCCGAGGCGTAAAGCAGGAACGGTTGCCGCGACTTGGGCTACGATCGCCTAAAAGTCGTCGTCCGGAGGTGGGCCACCGGGACCGCCAGGGCCGCCTTCCGGGGGAGGACCGCCGGGGCCGCCACGACTACCGAAGCGGCCACGCGCCTTTTCCATGCGCTTGAGCATTTTCTTGTATTCCTTGCGCTGGCCCTTGTCGAGCAGGTCCATGATCTGGTCCTGCGTCTCTTTGCGGACGTCGTGGGACTGCTTGATCAGCTTGCGGGCTTCGCTCTCCGAGGTGGCCTCACGGGCCTGATCGAGGAAGGCTTTCTGCCGGTCGAAGCTCTGCGTCAGGATTTTCTCGACCTCGGTCTGTTGCTCATCCGTCAGCTCGAGGCGGACGCTGAGGTGATCGACCATACGTTCGAGGCGTTCTTCCGGCGTCAGACGCCCTTCGTCGGGCCCCCAGCCTTGCGCCTGCACCAGGGTGGCTCCCGTCAGGGCCAGAGCGCCGAGGAGCACCAGCCGGAGGGAGCGGAAATGTTGACCAATCGTTTTCATCGCTACCCTACTATGCAACATGACTGCCACTCTGGCGAGAAAATCGTAAGCCTCCATCGCAAAAGCAGTTACCGCTCCGTCGCCTGATCGGGAGACGTCCACTGCCGCCCTGCGGGCGGGTAAATTTTCCAACTCCAACGGCTTACACCGGCGGCGGCGGGGGAAGGCTCCCCGGCTCAGGCCGAGATCTGGTGGGTGCCGACGAGGGTCAGGCGCAACTCACGACGCTGTCGCCAAGTGCCGTATTGCTCGGGCCGCACAAAGCGCGCGATCTCCTGGTCCACCCAGCGGTGGAGTTCGGTCAGGCGCTGCCACCAGATTTCGTTGGCGCCGTCGCTGTAGCCTTCACGCCATTCGGCATCGATGGTTTCGCGGCGTTGATGAGAGTCGTAGAGCAAGGCTTCGACTTGCTGGATCTGTTGCGAATCGAGGGCGAGTTCGCGTGCGAGACGAAACAGCTCTCCAGTGGTTGTCGAGCTGGGTTCGTCGGACGGCTGAGAGGGGGAGTGAGCCCGGCGCCGCGCCGTTTGAACGGGGCCGTGCTGCGGGTACGGGGAGTGCATCTGTGGTATGAGTGTAGTTAATCTAATAAACCCCGTAAGTAGCTCTATGACAAGCATCATCGCGTCAGTAATTTGTTAAATTCACCGTCTTTTCCATCCATACGGCGTTCGCCTGCGGTGCCAACGCCATCGGCGGCTTTCGGCGGTCCGTCCGAGTGCTGGTTTGCGCTTTGGCCAATCTCCCTCCATCGTGCAGGCATGGTGAAAGAAACCATCGAGATTACGGCCAACGGAGCGCCCTACCAGCTGGAAGCCGGCACGACCTTGCCCGCATTTCTGGAGCAACGGAGCCAGGCGGTACGACGCGTCGTGGTAGAGCGCAACGGCGAGGCGCTGACCCCGGCCGAGGCGGAACAGACGGTATTGGCGGCGGGCGACCGCCTCGAGATCGTGCGCATCGTGGCGGGGGGCTGATGCGGCAGCACATGTCTCACCCCACCGACAGTTATACGCCCGAGGGCCTGCACGTGCAGCTCGACGCGTTGGAGCACCGCTATGCGCCGGAAGAGACGCCGGCGGACCGCCCGCATATTTTCGTCTACCACCTCACGATTCAGAACGATTCGGATCGCCGCATCAACCTGCTCGCGCGCAAGTGGGTTATCTCCTACCCCAACGGCCAGATCGATGTGATTGAGGGCGACAAGATCGTGGGCAAGACGCCGGTCCTGCACCCGGGCGACCACTTCAGCTACAACAGCTTTCACCTGACGGATCAGGGTTGCTTTGCTCAGGGCGCCTTCTTCGGCCTCGACGACGGCGAAAATCGAGTGCACGTGCGTGTGCCCCAGTTTGAGATGCGCATCCCGGATGCCTTTCGCGAAGCCGAATGAGCGATACGCCCCGCCCTGCTGGTCGATTTTGACCGGCGCACGCCGTCGAATGCAAAAAGACAGTGGACAGCAAGGGGTTTGCGCCTTCCTTAATGGTAGCGTCATGAATCAGCAGCAGGAGGCGTATCGTTGAGAATCACGGACCTGAATCCGCACGGCGGCATCGGCGCCAACTCGCTCTTTGTCGAACTCGGGCCCTTCAAGGTGCTCGTCGACGCCGGCATGAGCCCCAAGCACGAGGGCAACGAAGCCATCCCCCGGCTGGACCTGATCGACCGTGAACCGCTCGACCTGATCCTGCTCACCCACTGCCACCTCGACCACCTCGGCGCCATGCCGGTGGCCCTGCGCAACCACCCCAACGTGCCGCTGGTCATGACGCCCGCCAGTCGCGTGATCGCCCAGCGCATGCTGCACAACAGCCACAACGTGATGGTGCGCCAGCGCGAGGAAAACGGCGTGCGCGACTACCCGCTCTACCGCCGGCAGGAGATCGAGCAGATGACGGGGCGCATCTTCCCGCTCGCGCCCGACAACCCGCGCTTTTTCTCCAGCCTCGACGGCGATACCATGACGCTGACCTACCACCACGCGGGCCACATCCCCGGGGCGGCGGGCTTCACGCTGGAATACCACCACCGCAAGATCTTCTTTACCGGCGACGTGCTGTTTGACGACATGCAGACGCTCCCGGGCGCCACCTTCCCGCGCGAACAGGTCGACACGCTCGTGCTCGAGACCACCCGTGGCGCCAGCGGCCGCCCGCCCGGCTACTCCCGGGACAAGGAGGTCGGCCAGCTGGTCCAGGCCATCCGCGAGACCCTCGAGGGCGGCGGCAGCGTGCTCTTGCCCACCTTTGCCCTGGGGCGCATGCAGGAAGTCTTTTCGATCATCCACCGCAGCATGGGCCAGCGTCAGCTGCCGCGCGTGCCCGTCTTTGCCAGCGGCCTCGGCGTCGACCTCTGCGATTATTTCGACCAGATCGCGCGCAAGACCAAGGCGGTCGACTTCCGGCGGCAGATCCTGAAAGACCTGAAGGTGCAGCGCCTGCCCCACGGCTACAAGCCCGGCCAGCGCCTGCCCGGCCCCGCGATCTACGTGCTCAGCAGCGGCATGATGGTCGAGCATACGCCCAGCTACATCGCCGCCGTCAACCTGCTGGGCGATGCGCGCAACCTCGTGGCCTTCGTCGGCTATTGCGATCCCGATACGCCCGGCGGCTTGCTGCAACAGGCGGCGGAGGGCGAATACTTCCTTTTTGAGGTGCTGGACAAGCGCGCCATGTTGGCCGCCCGGCGCATGCGCTTCGACCTCTCCGGCCACGCCGACCGCGACGAGCTGCTCGCCTTCGCGCTCGACCTCGAGCCCCGTGCGGTGGTCTTGACCCACGGTGACCCGGAGGCGCGCGACTGGTTCGCCGACCAACTGCGCACCGCCCGGCCCAAGATGCAGATCCTCGACCCCACCCCGCTCGAGCCGGTCGAAGTGTAGACAGCGCAGCGCGTCCTCAAACATGTATTTGATTCCTGACAAAAGCGGGTATATTCCCGCATGTCCGAATCGAACACGCCAGCCGTGGCCCAAGGCCGGGAATTGCGCTCCCTGATCAGCCAGGGCGGAGAAGTCATCCTCTCGCTCGAAGCCGTCGAATACACCGCGCCCGCCGCCCACGAAGTCCTCGTGCGCATGGAAGCGGCCCCGATCAACCCGTCGGACGGCATCCTGTTGCCGGGGCCGGCGGATCTCTCGCGAGCGCGGGTCGAGGAAAACGCGCAAGGTCCCGTCATCAAGGCCCCGGTGCCGGCGGACTATCGCGCCGCCGTCGCCTCCCGCGTCGGCCTGTCGCTGCCGGTCGGCAACGAAGGCGCGGGCACCGTGGTCGAAGCGGGCGCGGATTGCCAGCACCTGAAAGGCAAGAAAGTCGCGCTCTTTGGCGGCGGCATGTATGCGGACTACCGCAAGATCGACGCCGCGAGCTGTCTGGAGCTACCGGACGACGCGAGCGCCGAAGAAGGGGCGTCCAGCTTCGTCAATCCGCTGACCGCCCTGAGCATGGTCGAGACAATGCGGATGGAAGGCCATCAGGCCCTGATCCTGACCGCGGCCGCCGCCAACCTGGGACAGATGCTGAACAAGATCTGTCTGCAAGACGGCGTGCCGCTCGTCAACATCGTGCGCAAGGAGGCCCAGGTGCAGCTGTTGAAAGACCTCGGCGCCCGCTACGTCTGCAACTCCAGCCACGACAACTTCATGGATGAACTGACCGATGCGGTGGAGCAGACCGGTGCCCGACTGGCTTTCGATGCCGTCGGCGGCGGCGAACTGGCCAGCCAGATCCTGCAGGCGATGGAGGCCGCCGCCAAACGCCAGGAGAGCGGCTTCAGCCCCTACGGCAGCAGTCAGCACAAGCAGGTCTACATCTACGGCGGGCTCGACCGCAGCCCCACGGTGATCGATCGCAGCATCGGCATGGCGTGGAGTGTCGGCGGCTGGCTGCTGCCCACCTTCATGGCCAAGGCGGGACCGGACGTGGTGCAACGCATGAAACAACGCGTGCGCGACGAGCTGAAGACGACCTTCGCCAGCCACTACACCCAGCGCATCTCCCTCCAGGACGCGCTCGACCCCAAGCGCATCGCCGCCTACAGCCAGCACGCCACCGGCGAGAAATACCTCATCGAGCCCCAGGCACGCTAGCGATTCACCGAAAAGGCCGAGGGTGCGTCCGCCCAGGTCGGGTGTTGCGCTCGATCTGCAAGAGCAGGCGCAGCCCCTCGGAGATGAGGAGGCACGAAAACAGACCACCGATCAGGATCATTTAAAAACCGTTCGTCAAACCAAAAGACAACGGATACGACCTAAGCCAAATGCGGTCACCAAAAAGCCTTCCCCTGCGGGAAGGCTTCACAAATACGCAACTGGTTGCGGGACTTAAGCGCGGCGGCGGCGCCAGGCGATGAAGCCCAGCGCGGCTAGGCCGCCGAAGGCTGCGTAGGTCGTCGGCTCGGGCACATTGGCGGTGGTGGCCGTGATGACGCTGTCCCCAAACATGTAGAACGTCTGATTGTCGTCGGCGTCGCGGATGCCCACGATCAAGGGGCTTCCGTCCTCATTGGTCAGGGCAATGCCATCAAAATCCGCCGCCTCGATCGAATCACCGACCGCGGGCGCATCCTCGAGGGTGGCGCCCACCTCCGTGGCAAAGCTCACGCCATCGGCCAGCGGCAGCCAGAGGGTATTCCCACTGTCCTGGATCAACGGCATGAAAGTCGTCGAGCCCGAGCCATTGGGCCGCCACACGGCCACCGCCCCCGAGAGATCCGCGCCGGACCAGCTGTAGGTGCCATTGTAAGGGGCATCGGCGCCAGAAATCGTGAGCGCAAATGAGTCGAAGTAGGCGGCGGCATATCCGGAACCGACGGTCGTGTAAGTCGTATCGAGGATCGTGCCCGAAAACGACCAGGTGGAGCCGTCAAAGCCGTAAGGGCCGTCGGGCGCACCCGTTAGCTGGCTGGAATATTCCAGATGAACGACTGCCGAGACTATTGCCGGGGCACAGAGCAAGCCTAATCCTAACGCAAACAGTTTCATAACGGCATGAACTAAGACTACCTCAGTTGAGGCGTCAAGAAAGTTACCTAATAGGCAAGACTGAACTCCTTATACTCAACCCGGCAATCTACCGACGGATGATGGCCATAGCCCCCCAAAAAAACGGAAGCCGCAACGGCTCCCGTCAGAGAGAAAAAGCTCTCCTCGAGACTTAAGCGCGGCGGCGGCGCCAGGCGATGAAGCCCAGCGCGGCTAGGCCGCCGAAGCCTGCGTAGGTCGTCGGCTCGGGCACGGCGACGAAGGCATAGCGCCCGCTCATGTCGTTTGCATCCAACAGGAAGTCGACGTCCTCGGTTCCGGGCATGCGCTCGTAAAATTTCTGATCGAGGAGGCCCGGCGCAATGGAGTCCCCGATTTCGACCATGGGCGTGGCGGTCGCGAGGAAGGGCATTTGAAATGTCAGCCCCTCCCCTGCCAACGCGGTCGGGTCGAGCGCCGTCGCCGCATCATCCGCGTAGAAAGGAGCGTAGACGTATGGCTGGTCGCCCACCCCAGATCCCGTGGAAAAGACGCCCAGGTACAACAGCTCACTGTCCTGCGGCGCGAGCCAGTAGTGTCCCGCGAGGGTGCCGCCGGCGATGGTCAGCTCGATGCGGTCGTAGTAGACCGCCGGCAGCGTGGTATCCGGCAAGGCCGGCGGATTATAGGCCCAATACGTGTCATCCAGCGTCGTCAACTCGAGCGTCCAGAGCGAGCCGGCGACTCCGAGCGCGTCGCCGTTACCGTTCTCCTCGAGGGTGAATGAAAACGAAAAGGACACACTGGCGGCAAGGGAGCCAGCCCCGAACAGCGACAAAAACAGAATGAAGGCGTATTTCATGAGAAGGCCTTCAACCTAGGCAGTTATACCCAGCAGAGGAACCCAATTTCCCGGCCACGCAGGGTTATCAAGGCAAGCCATACGCGGGATGGCATACAGTAGCGCCGCTAATGATCCATCGCGCTGGCAACCTGGGCCAGCACCGCGATCGCAGTCTGCGAAGACAAAAAAACGGAAGCCGCAATGGCTCCCGTCAGAAAGAAAAAGCTCTCCTCAAGACTTAAGCGCGGCGACGGCGCCAGGCGATGAGGCCCAGCGCGGCGAGGCCGCCGAAGGCCGCATAGGTGGTCGGCTCGGGCACCACTATAAACTGGTATGCGACTGAGCTGTCGCCCTCCAGTTCGGCGAATTGGAGTATGCTGTAGTCCGGGACCACGGAATAGCTGGAAACGTTGAGGTCGGATTGGCTGAAGTGGTCACCGACTGCCGGCTGCGTGCCGCCGACTTCGCCGTACAGGAAGCCATGATAAAAGGCGAAGGTGTCCGACTGGAAGGCGGCATACGGGATCGAATCGTTCTGCGTCGCAGCGGGAATCAACACGGGAGTCTCCATCGGGCCGGGAACGACCAGAG
Organism: Puniceicoccaceae bacterium 5H; assembly: GCA_009772895.1. Lineage (GTDB taxonomy): Bacteria > Verrucomicrobiota > Verrucomicrobiia > Opitutales > Oceanipulchritudinaceae > WOUP01. The sequence goes on from WOUP01000013.1 coordinate 14,226, forward strand.
CATAGCTGGGCACGTCTGGGAGCGCCGACAGTGCGTAGGTCCCGGCATAGTTGCCACCCTGGATCGTCAGCGTGATCGAATCCCAGGTAAAAGCAGGAGCCGAATCGCTGGTGTCTCCCATGGAAAAAGCAGCCTCGACATAGGTCGACTGCGAGGTCGAGAACTCGAAGGTCCATTTCGAGTTGGCAATGCCGTAAGCATCGCCCCCTCCGGCTTCTCGCACGATGAACTCGTAGTTGGCCGTAACGTTAACCGGGCTTGCGTGTGCCGTCGAAACGAAAGGCAGCAGCGCGAGAAGTGTAAGCAGACAGGTCTTCATGAAGCGTTGTTTAAGCAATAATCCCCAGTAATATCGTCCAGAAGCGGAATCAATGGAAGCCATTTTGTGCAACCGACGCTATTTGCCACGCGCGATCCCAGCGTCAGGCCCCTGCTACGCACGGCGACGACGCCAGGCGATGAGGCCCAGCGCCGCGAGACCGCCGAAAGCGGCGTAGGTGGCAGGTTCGGGCACGCTCGGCGTGGCGGTCACGGCGGACAGGGTGAAATTGGGCGCATCATACGAGCTGCCACCGTTCCCGCCGTCGAAAATGAACTGGTTCAGGTCCAAGGTCAGGCCGTCGAAATCGCTCGCCAGCGCGGTGTCTCCCACGCTGGGCATGGGGGAGGGAAACGAGGCATAGCCCATGATGTCGTCCAGCGTGAAACTGGAGGCTTCAAAGTTGACCCCACTGATCGGCGCCACCACCGGCAGGTAGGTATAGCCTGCACCGACAAAAACGATGGGCGTGTTACCCAGCTCCGTCGAACCTTCGGCCGTCTGGAGCAAACTATAAGTACCGTCGTATCCGTCGGTCGACCCCGCAATCGTCAGCTGGACCGACTCCAATTCGAGAGCCATGTAACCCTCCATACCCGCCGATACGTAGACGTCGGAGGCGGTGACCATTTCCATGGTGAACGTCGAGCCGTTCAGGCCGTAGCCGTCGCCAGCGCCGACCGCATAAGGTTCGAGGCTGTAGCTGAACGAAATGGCGGCACTGAGCGAGGCCACAGGCAGCAGGGAAAGCAGGAGAGAGGATAACTTCATATCTTTTGCGGGTTGTTTCACTCATGCTTTGTCTAATCGTCCTCGCAATCAACGCTAATCCGTTATGCGACTTATACTATTAGTTTACAAACGAACGGCGATTTTTTGAGCAAATCTAATCTGACACCCGCGTTTCGGCATGGTTGGCGTCATCTGGACGCAAAACGCCCGCCCCCGAGATGGGAGGCGGGCGCGCAAAGTCCGTTGCAGCTTTTTTACGCCTGCTTGCGGCGGCGCAGGGCGATGAGGCCGAGCGCAGCGAGGCCACCCAAGGCGGCGTAAGTCGAAGGCTCGGGCACCACGGTATAGACGTAGTCCGCGGTGTTGGAATTGGAGTCCACAAAGGTGAAGCTGTTACCGATCAGGTCCGTCCAACTCGGATCCTCAAAGTCGGACTGCACGACCGAATCGCCGGTTTGCGGCGACTCGGAAATCAGCCCTGCCACCGCATAGTGGGTAAACATGAAAGTCCCCCCATCGGTGTAGGCCGTCGTCGGCGGCCCGTCGGTGTTGGTGGTATCGACCGCCGGGTAAATCAGCGGCTGCGTTTCCATATTAGCAAACAGCGCGTAGTTCGTGCCTGCCGCGTCAAAAAGATCGTAGGTGCCGTTGTAAGCACCGGAACTGCCCGCGATGGTCACCGAAACGCTGTCCCAGACAAGGCTCGTATAGGAGACGCCATAGACGGAGGTATCGCTATAGGTCGATTGCGTGCTCGCGAAGTTGAAGGTCCACTTGGAGCCATCGAGGCCAAAGGGATCGAGGTCGCTGGCCGAGAGCACAAATTCGTAATCGAGCACCACCTGGGGTGAGATCGCATGGGCCTGGGACACGGCACCGGCGAGTAGTGAAAGCGCAAACAGAGAAGACTTCATTATATACAGGGTTGAGACGTGAGTGTGCGACTGCCCGGAGACGTTTCGGGCGTTACTGTCCTACGAAAGACGTCCGTTTGGAGCAAAACTTTACCGGTTTGTGGCACGAAATGTAAAAAAAACGCCCGCCTCCGGTGCAGGAAGCGGGCGCTGAAAATCCTGGATTCGCCTTATGCGCGGCGGCGACGCAAGGCGATGAGGCCGAGCGCAGCGAGGCCACCAAAGGCGGCGTAGGTCGAGGGCTCGGGCACCGTACCGCCCGCATCCAAGGCCACCGCGGCCCAGTTGTACTGGATCTGCCCGCTGCTACCGTCAATCGTCATAACGGTGCCGAAATCATAGTCATTGCCACCGTCCATCACGGCGCCTTCGAAATCGGCGGTGGAAACGACGTCGCCCGGTAAAATCGTGGTCGTATTCGGTGCACCAATGAAGTCGCTGCCCACGAAGGTGTAGTTTTCGCCGATGGCAAAAGAAGGCGGGCCGAACTCATTGCTCGCGAAGGCCACATATATTCCAGCCTCCCAACCCGGCGTCCCGAGAAACGGACCGTTCGGATCTACCAGCGAATAGGTGCCGTTGATATCTCCAGTCGAGCCCGTGATCGTCAGCGTTGCCGTATCATACTCCAGCATGGGAATATTCGCCGCCGCAGGAGCCGTATAAGTATCCTGAGAGGCATAGAGGCTGAAAGCCCAGCTGGAGCCATCGATGCCATACGGATCGGTGTCGACCGCCGTGGGCTCGATCGTGAATTCAACCGTGATCGCCGCGGAGGCTGAAAAAGCCGGCAGCAGCAGTAGCAGACAGAGAAAACGTGACTTCTCCCGTGTATAAACGGGCTAAACACCCCACACTACAGCTAAAAAACTCACGCGAGACGCCTTTAGCACAGACTCTAATAGCAACCCCAACCTACGGTGCAGCCCATGATGGGCGGCCTATTGCCGATATATAAAAAAACGCCCGCTTTCGGTGCAGGAAAGCGGGCGCTGGAAATCAAGCGAAAGCGGGGCGCTAGGGCTTGCGGTACCATTTGCCGTCGGCGTCCTGCAGCCATACGCCGGAGCGGGAGAGCTCAGCCAGGCGGATGGCACGTTGCTGCCCCACCTCGGTCACGGACTGGCCGGTGCGCTGGGCCACAATGGCGTAGAGCTGTCGGCGGTCGGCGTTTTCGGCCTCGACAAGCTGCTTCTGATCGCCGTTGAGGTTGCCGCGCGGCTCGAGGTAACCGCGATTGTTTTCGCCGACCAGGCCCTGGGCTTTCAAGGCATCGACCTGCGGCAGGCGGTCCTTGATGCGCGCGGCGGCGTCCTGGGCGGAAACGGTGCTCCAGGCAAAGAACCCGAGCACGAACATGAACATCCAGCGGATAAAATTACGTCGTACCATCATCGCTCATCCTCCGATTCGGTGGCGGGCTGGAGCGGCTCGTAATCCGTCGTGCTCGAGGCAGCGTCGATGTCGCCAAAGATGTCGTCCAGCTCGCGTTGGACTTCATAGTTGATCGTTACCTCGACGTAGATCGGTTCGATCTTGATCGGATCGGTTTTGACGTGGATGCAGCCGCCGGTCAGGGCGAGCGCAACCACGGGAAAGGACCATCCTGCTTTGCGCCACATGTTCCCTGGAAGGTGGAGGCATTTGCGCCTCAACGCAAGCCCGGGGGTTGCAAGGCGTCCAGAATGGCGGCCACCGTGGCCTCGAAGTCCGTCGCGTCGCCCGCGACACCTTCACCAAACGAGTTGAACTTGATCTTGGCGATGATGCCTTCCAGCTCCAGCTCCTCCGTCTTGCCGGACAGGCGAAACTCCATCACCACGGGCTGGCGCGGTGTCTGCGGATTCCACAGGTTGAGCCGCAGGTATTCGACCTGCAGGCCCTGCATAGCGGCCTCGACCACCCGGGGCTCCAGCTCCAGCTGCTTTGGCACGCCATCACCGAGGTCGAGGTATTTCTCCGCCGCCTGCCGGTCCGTAAAGCGCAGACGGCTTTCGGCGGGGTTGCTGACCGTCAACTGCCCACCCTGTGAACTCCACCGGCCACGCTGGTAGCGGACCGGCAACTGCCCCTGCAGGCGCCCGTTTTGCAGCTCGATCACTTCCACCGAGAAGGCCGACACGATGGGCTGTGCCTCCACGTTCTGGAAGGTCACCACGGTCTCGAAATCCGGGTCGGTCACGTCCACCGCAAACGGCTTGAGGCTGACCTGTCCGCCGCGCCAGTCGCCCACGAACTTCACCACGCGCAAGGTGGGGTATTGCGTCAAATCGACCTGCAGCTCCACGTTTTGCAGCACCTCGTCGCCCTGCTTCAGCTCTTGCACGGTGATCGTCTGCACGCCGTCGCTGCGCAGTTTTCCGTTTTCGTAAATCAGGTCGAGCGCGGCGTCGATCCCGCTGCTCGTGCGCTCCTCAGCCCACGTGAGCTGGCCGTCGGTCAGCTGCAGATGAGCAGTGCCCCGGTAATCGAGCAGGCCTTGCCGCCGCACATCGGCCGACACGTCGAGCTCGCCCGCCCAGCGCACGGTAGACCACGCGGGCCCGAGGTGATACTTGAGCGGCCCGAGCGAAGCGAGCGGCCCCCCACCCTGCAGCGTCAGGTGATCGAGCAACGGCAGCAGAGCGGCCTGCGCTTGCACGTGAAAGTCGAGCGGCGCCTGTTCACCGCGCGGAAAGGTGTGCAGCCGGGCATCGAGCGAATAGCCCTGTTGCCAGTCGGCCTCCGCCGTCAGCCCCAGCGCGCGCGCGGAGGTCGGCGCGTGATACAGCACTGCCTCGAGCTGGGCCGGCGCAGCGGCCTCCGGCACGGTCAGCGACACATCCCGCACATCCCAATCCGGCTCCTGCGCCCACGTGATCTTGCCCAACTGCAGAGCCGTTTCCGGTCCCTGCGGCAGCCAAAACCCGGCTTGCGAGGCCAAACGCACATTACCGGTCAAGTCGTGCAGCTGCCAGCCCTGCTGCTTACTGCCGAGCTGAGTCAACTGCGGTTGCAGGCGCACGTCTCCCGTCGTCGTTTCGCCCAGCGTCACCTGCGACGGCCCGAACGCGAGCGCGCCCTGCGCCTGCAAATCCCGCCAATCCGCCGGCAAAAAGGCGCGCAGGGTCTCCACCAGTTCCCCGCCCAGCCGACCCTGCCAGTCGGCTTGCGTCGCCTCCTCCTGCAGCGTTACCGCACCCTGCAGGTCCGTCGTCGGTTGCTCCCCCGGCGCTTGCAGCGACCACTGGACCTGCGGCGTCTGCGCCAGCCCGGTCGCCCGCGCCTGCCAGTTGAGCACCGGCCGGGTCTGCGCCTGCACGGTGCCCGCCAGCGTGGCAAAATCGCGGTAGGGCTTCCAGGTGCCCTTGAGGTCCGCCAGCGTCCAGTCGGGATAGCCGTTGAACTGCACCGGCGATGCCTGCAGGCGCCAACCGCCCGCCACGGCGCGCCCGAAGACCGAAAACGGTTGCACACCCAGCAGTTGCTCCTCCACGCGCCAACGGCCCTCCTGCACCGCCAGCTCCCACTCCGCCTGCGGCTGGGCACTCGTCCAGGGGGGCTGCAAAAAGGCCCGGAAGGCGGCCTGCACGTGCGCGCCGGTGTCCTGCTCGACCGTCAAGGTAGGCACTTCCACCTTCAGGTAGCGCGGCGCCGGATATTTGAGGATCACGTCGGCGGGCGGCAAGTGCCAACCCGCTACATCGTAGGCGGTCGTGCGGGCGGCGCCGTTGAGCTGCAAGTCATTCCAGTCGTGCCCCTCGGCCGCCACCACCACGCGGTCGAGCCCGGCGCCGTCGAGCATCCAGTCGTCGCCCTCCAGCAGCACGGCCGCGCGCGGCAATTCACCCGGACGGTAGCGCGCCAACGCCTCGAACTGGATCGAGCGCCAGTCCAGCCCGGCGGGGAGCGTTTGGGCCCACGGCTCGCCCGCCTCCAGCCAAGGCTGCCAACTCTCGCGATCGGCCAGCTGAAGTGAGAGGCTCACTTCGGCCCACTCGGGACGCACGCCCTGCACGTTGAGCTTGAACTCGGCCGGAGGTTGCTCACCCGCCAGCGCGCCGTCGATCTCCAACCCGTTGTCGCTCCACTGTAGCTGCCACGGCCATTCCAGCGGGTTCGCCTCTCCACGCTCCAACCGCAGCAGGCCCTCGGGGACGCTGACGCGGTCGAGCTGAAAATCCCAGAAGCCCTGCGCCACGGCTTCGACCGTCGGCGGATCCCACTGCGGCAGGGCAGCCGGCGAAATCGTCGGCACCGGCCAGGGCTCAGCCGGGCCCATCGCGGGCGCAGACGACGGCTCGGTGGGTGCGGCGGGCGTCGGTTCGGTCTCAGACGGCGGCGGTGTGGTCGCGGCTTGCGGGCCGGTGCCCTGCAGGCCGGGCTCGACGTAGCGCGGAGCGACGGTCTCCGTCTGCAGCGGTTCGTCCGGTTCGGCCGGGGCGGGCTCCGGTTCCGGCGGGCGCTTGGGCTGCGGCCAGGCCAACGGCTGGCTCAGATCCAGCGTGAGGGCGAGCTTGCCAAATTCGACGCTGCGCAGCTCAAAGTCCTGCCCCGGCAGCCAAAAATAGTCGACGCGTGCCTCGCGGCCTTCGAGCTCCCAGCCCTGCCCTTGCCACACCGCATGAGGTGCCTGCAGGTGCGCAAGGCTCGCCTCCGCCACCTCTAGATCGAGATCGCCACCGACGTCCTGCTCCGTCCAATTTTCCAGCCAGCTTTCGACCCAGCCCGGCGTTTCATGCCATAGCCAGGCGGTGGTCAACGCACCCGCCACCACCAGACCGGCGGTCGCAGGGAGCCAAAATCGCCAGCGACTGGATGAAGGCGCACCGCGCATCGTTTCGGTCGATCAGTGCTGACTGTTTTCGTTTGCTTCCGGTTTCGGGAGCGGGGCCGGTGCGCTGGGCATGGAGAAAAACGAGCGGACAATGCCCGGGTTGGCCTCCACTTCCTCCACTTCCATCAACGACTTGCGCTGACCGCCCTTGACCGTCTCGATCTTGTGAGGCAGCCAGATACCGGACACCTGACCGTAGTTGCTCAGGAAGGTCACCTGCTCTTCCGTTTCGCCCGCCTCGTTGGTCGTGTATTCGATGTTCTTGGCTTCGCGCATGGTGCGGGAGTCGATGTAAAAGACGGTGCGCTTGTCCCCGTGGGTCTGCTCGATCCGGTAGTAATCGACGCGACCGATGCGCTCCGGTTCCAGCAATTTGCGGGTCTCACCCGGGCGCATCTTGCCGATCAGCGGGCCGTCGAAGTCGATACCGTCGATAAACTCCTGGGCCTCCTCGCCGGTGACGCGTTCCGTCTTGCGGCCCTGCGCGGTGTCGACCTGGCGCCAGACCGTCTCGCCGTCATAGCCGAGCGTCACCTTCACCTTGTCGCGGCTGTAGGTGATGATCTTGAGGTTGGGCCGTCGCTTGATCAGCACGAGGTCGTAGTCGTCCTCGCCCATCTGAAACGTGCCGATCACACGCAGGGCGTTGATCGCATCCATGCTTTTCTGACCGCCGCTGGCCTCCACGTAGCGCTGCAGCACCGAATCGAGGTCCTCCAGCAGGCGCTGAGCATGAGCCGAAGCAAGCGAAAGACCGAAGGCCAGCAGGCCGCAGAGCCAGAATCGAAGAGTGGGCCGCGTCATACGGTCCAGCGTGACCGAAATCACCGCATTTTCAACGAAATAGCTCCGCGGCCGCAACTCAGCCCTGCCGCAGGTGCAGGTGGAGCGTGCACCGGGCTGTGCCCGGCTGGTTGATACGCAGCCAGACGTCTTCGCTGGCCGACACGGGCCAAGGCGTTGCCACCGTCACCCGCCGCCATCCGGGCGTACTGAGATCCAGCGTGCCCCAGCGCGCCGCATCCCCCTCCGAACCCACCTCCAGCTGTTCGCCCGAGGCGCCGGCCGACGTGACCTCCGCCCAGATTTCGACCACCGCCCAACCGGCGGGCAACCGCGTGAGCCAGGTCTCACCGGCGTCGGTCGCAATCGCATCCCCTTGCCACAGGCTGCGCTCGATCCGCAACGCACCCGGCGCCACCGCCTGCAGGTGTTGCGGCTCGCCGCCCCGGATCGCCCAATCGCCACCCGCAAAGCCTGCGCAAGGCACGCGGCTCGCCCCGCCGGCTCCCAGCTCGACGCGCGCCGTGACGCCCTGCTCGACCAGTAACAGGTCGTCCAGCCACAAGGTGTTGCGCCGCCAGGGCTCGACACTGAAGATCGCCGCGAGGGACGACACCACCCCGGAGGGCACGACAAAGTCGAGCGTGCCGGCAGCCCAATCGCTGCGCAGTGCCAGCAAACGGCTCGCCATGGAGGTGAAGTTGCCGGCCTCTTCCCGCAGGAGCAAGCGAACGGTGTCGGGCCCCGAGGCATGGTAGCGGTAATGGAAGCGCAGGGGATGCCCCCGTAGCAGGTTCAGGCTGGCCGACTGGTAGATCAACGCGTTGATGCCGGACCCGTTGGGACGATCGATGCGCAGGCCGATGCTGTCTCCGTACCCTTCTCCGCTGACGAAGTCCACCCCGACACCACTGGAGGCCGTGATGCTCCAACCCGCACCGCCGGCCTCGAAGGCGCTGTTGGCGAGCAGGTTGACGCCCGGGGTCAACGCCTGCAGCGCCCAGCGTTCGGGGCGGACCGCCAAGGCCGTGATCTCCACTGCCGAGAGTGTGTGATTGAGCACCATCAGACGGTCGTAGAGGCAGCCGGACAGCGCTTCGCCGGACAGCAAGCGCGCGGGCTCGTCGTTGTCGTTCCCTAGATCGACCGCCGGAATGCCGCTCAGGTCGAGCGCCGCCAGCAACACGCCATCGAGGTAGATCGCAAGTTGCTGCTCCGGCACGATGTTGAGCACCACATCGTAGACGCGTCCGTCCAGCAGGCCCGGCGCGGGCAGCGTCACCGCCTGCTCCACGCCATCGCGCGCCGTCCAGACAAAGCGCCAATCGCCGCCCGCCTGTACCTCCCAGCGCCAGCGGGCATGGCCGCTCGCGTGCGTGGCCAGCAACACGGCATCGCTGCCCGGGGTCCAGGTATCCAGCGCCAGGCACAGGCGTACCGATCCGCTGCCGACGCCCCAACGGAAGCACTCGGAGGCCCCCTCCAGATATTGATCGGTGCCGAGGTAGATGCCGCCGCCCGGCCCCACGCGCGCGGCCTGCCAAGCCTCGTGCGCCACGGCGTCGAGCGCGGCGCGGGCCGCGGCCGGATCGGGCAGATCCTGCAGATTCTGCGCTGCCTGCAGGTAGAGCGTCTCCCCCTCCGTGCGGGTGACGAAACGGGCGTCGGCCTCGGCCTTGCTGTAGGCGCTGCCGGTCACGACCGGCGCAATGCCGCCGCTGGCGTAGCCGTCGCTGTGGACCTCCAGCGGTCCGGCCCCGAAGGTCAGCTGCTCGGCCGGGTTGTTCTCCGTCGTGGCTGTGGCGATGAGCCAATACGTGCCCGGCTCGAGCTGCGTTTCGTCGCCGTTGAACGAGAAGACGAGGTGCGCGTCGGTCTGCTCGGTCCACTCGGTATCGGTCACCTCGCGGTCGGCCACCTCTTGGGTGCGGGTGAGGTAGACGGCGTCGTCCCACGACGGCACGGAGCGGTCCTCGGGCTGGCGCTTGAGCGTGAGGGTAAATGTGGCGAGGCGGTTGATATCGACCAGCTCGCCGTGGTCGAAAAGCCCGAGCTGGAAGTCGACGTCGCGACCGCTCCAGAGGGCAGGGATGCCCGCGCGCAAGACATCTTGCGGGGGCTCGAAAGAGCTGGCGTCGAGCGCCAGGCGGATGAGGTGTCGGGTGAAACTGGACATGAATGGAATGCAGGTTAAACGGCGTAGCCGAGGGTGAGCGCGTAGCGCAGGACTTCCTCGCGCCAGGCCGCCGGGGCCTCGACCTCCGGCACGGCGCGTGGGGTGAACGGATGGGGGCGCAGGGCCTCGGGCGCACCGGGCGGCTGCCACCCTGCCAGCCGAGCGGCGAGCGCGCTGGCCAGCTGGCCCTGGGCGTTGCGCCGCGGACGATGCCAGAGGCTCTCGCGCAGGCGCACGGTCACCTCCAGCAGACGTTCGCCGGTATAGTCGACGGTCAGGTGGCCGGGGCCCTCGACCTGCACCAGCAAGTCGGTCGCGCCGGCGAGCTGGGCCTCGAGTTCGCCCTCCAGATCGGTGGCATCGGCCAGCCACAGGTGCACGCCGCGCAGCTCCGGCAACGTACGCAAGTAGTCCCGCACCTGATGGCCCAGGCGATAGTCTTCAAAAACAGGCATGACGGTGGCGGGCTAGATGCGCAGGCGTTGGGCGGTCACCCGGTGGGGCCGCAGCGACAGAACGACGGTTTCGGCGCCCCAGACGGGCGGCGGCTCTTCGGGGTCGGCCGGAGGCTCGGCCCGCAGCTTGCCATTGGCAAAACGCTCGAGCAGCGCGCGGGCTTCGTCGGCCGCCCGGACTTGGGCGGTCGTCAGCTCCAGGCTCGGCAGGCGCGTCTGGGCCGCTTCGAGCACGAGGGCCGCAGCCGGGCCGTGCAACTCGGGCGGCAACGCCATCGGCTCGGCGCTCAAGACACCGCCGCCAGCCCGCAACTCCGCCCGCACCCGCGCCGTGAGGTCGGCCACGATCTCGGGGATCGGGTCGGCCTGTTCATCGGCCAGGGCGGCCGTCTGCAGCGCCCGCAGCTGCGGGGCAGCCAGGTAACGTTGTAGGGTTAGGGGAGATAAAGGACTCCAGGACATGATGGAAAAAGGGAAGAGGGCGCGGCCCGCGATGGACCGCGCCCGGGTTGAAGGGTGAAGGGTTTAGGCGCTGATGGTGAGGTGGCGCAGGCCGTCGGGGTTGGTCAGCACGACCTGCGAATAGTGCTCGACACTGATGTCGGTGTATTTGGCGTGCTCTTCCACGTAGACCCGGAACGGGTGACCGTCCTCGGTGGGCGTGTAGAAGCGCTTGAGCGTGCTGGGCTCATCGCGGTGCAGGCCGTTGCGCCCATAGAACAGGTAGATGCTGTTCTCGAGCATGGCCCGCAGGCGTTCGCCGTCGTGGTGGAAGGGCGAGAACAGCCGCAGCTCCTCCACGAACAGTTTGCGCGCCAGTTCCTCCGGGCCGAAGCTGCCGACGCGGACGGCCGCGACCGATTCCTGCCCGTCGTAGGCGTTCTGACGCTGGTCCCACGCCGCCGGCGCCCACAGCATGCGGTTGGGGCGCAGGCCGGTGTCCTGGGCGGCAAAGCTCAGCTCCGCGCGCAGGTCCGCATCGGGGTTGGCCCCGGGGCTCCAAACCTGCGGGCTCGGGGTCGAAGCATCCTCCATCGCGGCCAGGGCCCGGCGCAGCTCGTTGCGCAAGAGGCGTTGTACCAACAGGCCCACGTAGCGCTCCCGCCAGTCCGGCCCCACCTCCTCGTCGTGGTCGACGCGGATGGTCAGGCCCTTGTTGAGGGTCTTGCTCTGCACGGCGTCGCCCGTGTAGCCGACGCGCTTGAAGCTGCCGCCGATCGCCCGCACGTCGTCGTCCTCCGAATAAAAGAACTCGGACGGCGTGGAGCGGCGGAACTCGAAGCGGCGCGCCACCGGCACGGGCGGCGCCACGAAATCGAGCAGGCCCTGCAGGTTTTGCGGGTCCTTCCAACCCGCGGAATAGGCCGTCAGCGGCTCGCTGAGGTGCGCGTGCTGGAAGCGGCTCTCGTTGGCAAAGGTGATGCTGCCCTTGGGCAGGGTCGTTTCAGTCGTATTCATTTGTGTATCTGAGACTTGGAAGTGAAGGGAGATGGGTGGAACTAGACGGTGCGGGCCTGCGGGAAGCAGGGATCGAAACCGACGGGCTGACCGGCGGAAGCCGCCTGCAGCGCGCGCCCGATCACGTGGTAGGTGCCGCTCGCGGTCGGCAGCTTGCGGACCGTGCCATCGGCCGCCGGCACGAGCAGATCGCCCTCCGCGATGTTGGCCGCCGCTACCGCGCAAAGCGTGCGGTTGGCGGAGCCGAGGAGGGTGACGTTGATCGGCGCGCCCGCGTCCTCGGCATCGTCCTGCGCCACGCCGAGCGGCAGGTCGTTGGCGCCGCAGAGTGCGACGGTGCGCGCGGAGCCCGCGGGCTGCACGAGGCGATGACGGGCATTGAGCGCGCCATTGGCGAAGCGAGTGAGATCACCGGCGGCAAATTCGCCGGCCACGGAATTGGCAAAGATCGTGTTCATGGATTGCATGTCGTTATGTGTGTCGTTGATGGTGAAAAAGTTGTGTCAGGGGCGCTCTAGGCAGGGCGCAGGGCGCTCCAGGCGGTCTGGAAATCCTCGCCCGTTTCGGCCATGCGGCTGTTGACCGCCTCCAGCAGTTGTCGCGAGGGGCTTTGAGTGGACGTGCGCTGCCCGAGCCCCGCCGTGCGGGCGGTTGTCTTGAGCACGCGGTCGCGGCCCATCAGCTGGGCATTCGCTGCCGCCGGATCGGCCTCGAGGGCCTCGCGCCAGGATGCGGCCTCCGCCGGTTGCAGGCGGCCTTCGCGCAGGGCGTGGTCGAGCAAGGTGTCGACGTGGGTCGTCTGCTGTTGCGCCAGCGCGGTCTCGAGCTCGCGCACCCGCCGCTCTGCCTGTTCGCGCGCCGTATGGGCGTCCTCGGCCAAGCGAAACCAGCGGTCCGTATCGGTAGGCGCGGTGTCGTTGGCCGCCACGGACTCCAGCCGCTGTTCCAGGGCTTCGAGCAAACCGTCGGCGTCTTCCGCCGGCACTTCCAGGCGCTCGGCCACCGCCGCCAGCGTCGTCGCAGCCAATTCCAGCGACTGCCCCACCCCGGCGACCTCGCCTGGGTCTTCCGCCGGCGCGGCATTGGCCACGGGCTCGCCGAGGATGTTGGGGGTATTGGTCAGCCCGACCGAAAGCAGCCGCACGGGCCGGTAAACGTCCGCCTCGACCGGCTCCATCAGCCAGCGCGGCGAGAGGTATTTGTAGTGTGCCTCGGTCAACAAATCGCGACCGCTGCGAGCCCATTTGACGCGCATGTAGAGGCCGTCGTCGCAGACTTCGAGCCCGTGGACCCAGCCGTGAGCGCGGGTGTCGTCGTGTCCGGCGCGGCCGGTGAACTCGGCATCGTCCGGATGGCCCACGTAGACCGGCAGGCCGCCGAAGCGCCGGGCCAGGCGTCCCTTCAGCGAGTAGAAATCCTCCACCAGCGCCTGGGCTGCCGCGCGGTCGAAGCGCTGACGCCCCTTCCGGTGCGGGTGCTCGCCGAACGCCACCAGCTTGTAGCGCTCAAAAGTGTTATTATGTTCACTATTCATCGAATAAAAAAAAGCAGAAGTTAAAATGAATTAAAGGGTGAGATCCTGGGGCTGGGAGCGCATGGGGCGTTTTTATCTTTAGCCGTAAAAGGCGCGGGATTCACAAAAGAAGAACAGGTCAGCCTCGCGACTGCGCGCCCTTGGCGTCGCCGATCAGGGCGGTTTCTTCGGTCGGTTCGGCGAGGTGGAAGCGCTCGCGAAAATCGTGGGCACTGAGTGGGATGCCCATCTCCCAGGCGAGGCGGTAGACCTGCAGGTCGCGCTCCGGCTGGGTCGTGCGGCCGGCACGGACTTCGATCGTCGCGCGCGGCTCCTCGTCGAAGAGGGAGCGTAACAACGGTCGGTTGACCTGCGTCTGCAGGACCTCGGAAACCAGTTGCGCATCGCTCTCGGCCAGCAAGTCGGATTCCTCTTGCTGCAGGCTCGCGCCGACGCCCGCACCCCGGCTGATCGTGCCCAGATCGGCCCCGCGCCAGAGCACCACCATCGCGCGGTCCATGCGCTCGACGAGCTGGGGATACGGCAGCGTGCCGCTCGTCTCCATGTGAATCGCCTCCAGCTCCGTGCCCCGCCCCATCAGCGCGTGAAACTCCGCGCCGAAGCTCTCTACCGCCTCGCGCGCCGCCTCCCATTCGGCCGAGCCGGGAGGCGCGTCGGTCGTGCCCTTGATGCCCGGCATGCCGTTGCGCTCGCAGTAGACGAGCCAGTCGCGCAGCGGCAGCGACTTGAAGAGGTAGGCGATGCTGCAGGCCTCCATCACGCCGGGCCCGACGGTGATCATCCAGCCGTTTTGCTCCAGCGCGCGCCCCTCCAGGGCGTGCTCCTGCTCCAGGAAGCGCAGGCGGCCGGTGCGGTTTTCGAAGAACCAGAGTGGCACGAAGCGAAACTCGGCCGTCATGCCGTCCGGCGTGGGTTGCCAGACCAGTTCGTGCACGGCGTAGCGCTTGCCGATGGCGTCGAGCATCTGCCGCACGAGCAACTGAAAGCCGCCGCGCTCGTTCTCGTCCAGCGCGTTGACGGCGGTCAGCTGACGGTAAAACGCGGTCAGCGCCTCCTGGTGGCGCCGCGCCGTGGGGGAGTCCTCGGTGGTCAGGATCTCCCAACCGTGGCGGGCTGCCGCGGCCTTGCGCTTTGCCGCGACCGATTGCACGACGTCGTCGCGGCGCTCGATCGCCTCCCAAGTCAGGGCTGCGCCCCGCAGATCGCCGGCGTGAAAGGCATCGAGTTGACGGGCGAGGCTCTCCGGCGAGAGCTGCCGCACGGCGCTGAAACGGGTGCGTTGTTGCGCTTCCCGCCAGCGGGTCGAAGAAAAAATAGTGGTTTTCATAAAGTCGATCGAGTTGAACGTAAGGTCTTGGAAGCGGCGTGCAGAGTCGCGCCAGCAAAGGATCGCCGTGACGAACGTAGAGTCGCAAAGACGCCAAAGGGTATAGAAGGTGTTATGAAAAGTTATGATGAACCTGGCGACGACGCCTGCGTTTCGTCTCAGGACAGGGCATCCGCTGGACGGTGTGTGCTCCAGATCAAGGGTGGCGTTTGATCACGTGGACTTCGGGGGAGTGGCGGTTGGCTTGTTGGGCGGCGTGCAGGGCCAGGGCGAGTGCCCAGAAGCGGTCGCTGTGGCCGCTGGAGTCGCGGCGGGCGACGAAGCGGGGATGGCCGGCGCTGGTCTGCTCCTGGCGCACGGCCCGCAGGTCGGCGCGGATGGCGTCGTCTTCGGGCAGGCGCAGGCGGCGTTCTTCCAGGGCGCTGCGCAGTGGGTAGGCCAACGTCTCCTGCACCGGCAGGCTCAGCTGCAGGCCTTCGACGCGGTAGCGCCCGTAGCGTTCTGCCGCGCGCTCGGCGAACTGGCGGCCCAGGCCCGTGGCGTCGATGCAGCACCGGCGAAATTCCGGGCGCCGCAGCAGCGCGTCGAGCACTTGCTCCTGCCGCGAAAAGGTCTCGCCGGAGAGCACTTCCACGTGCCGCGTGACCAACAGGTCGCCGATCGGCTCAAGCGCCCAGATGACCGTGCGGTCGTGCACGCGCCCAACGTCGACGCCTACATAGAGCGAGCGTGCAGGCTCGGCAAAGGCGCTCGTGGCGGGATCGTGGGCGGTCGGCTGGAGCAATCCGGACACCTCGCAGGCCACGAGGTCGCTGAACGAGAGGAAGGCCGCGGCATCTTCCGCCGGCACGCAACAGTATTCCTGCAGCCAGCTCTCCTCGTCGGGGCAGCGCGTCCGCACGTAGTCGAGGTAATCGTCGGGCGCGAGGTGCTTGCGCGGGTCGTCCTCCGGCAGGCGCGGCTGCAAGCGCTCGAGCAGGCCCTGCTGCACGGCGTCCTGCAGCGTCACCCGGTGCAGCGAAAAGCCCTTGGGGTTGCCGTCCTCGCGCGCCTCCTTCACCAGCTGATGGAAAAAATTGGCGCTGCCGCGGTGGGTCGAGATCAGCTCCAGACCACCGCCCCAGGTGACGCCTGGGTAGGCGATGCGGTAGAGCCGCTCGGGCTCGGGGTGCAGGGCAAACTCGTCGAGCACGCGGGTGCCGCGCTTGCCGGCCTGCGCATCGGGGTTGGAGCTGAGGCAGTGCACGCGGCGGCCATTGGCCAGCACCAACGTCTGCCGCGTGCTGCCCCGCCCGAGCACCTTGCCACCGAGGCGACGCGCCACGCGGTCGAGCCCGCGGGCAAAACCGAGGCAGTCTTCGAGAAAAAGGCGGGCCTGAACCGCGTCGCGGCTGCTGACCCACGCGTCGTAGCGCATACCCGGCCGACTGAGTCGCGAGACCAGCCGGTAGGCCGTAGCCCACGACATGCCGACCTGGCGGGACTTCTCCATCAGCTTCAGCGGGGAGGGATCCTCGATCCAGCGGCGTTGATACGGTAAAAACATGGAAATAAAGCAATGGGTTCAACAGAAGGGCACAAAGCGCACGAAGTCGTTTTAGAATCGCAGCCTGGTCTGGGCGTTCTCCGTGCCCTTCTGTTATGAATAAGCGATCAAGATCAACCCAGCTCGGCTTCGATTTGCCGTAGCAGTTCGGGCGTGAGGCCTTCGGTCGGCGATTCGTCCTGGGTGCCGGCTTGCGATTCTTTCAAGAGCATCGCGCGGCGTTGGTTGGTGCTGGCGCAGAGGCGCTGAACGGAGGTCACGAGCTTGTCGATGCCCTCGTCGTCGCCGCGCTGCAGGCGCTCAAACAGAAGCTGCCAGGCCAGAACCAGGGCCGCTTCGGGTAATACATCACGTGCGCCGTAGCGTTCGAGGATCGCCTCCGCCTGTTCGCGCACATGGTCGATGGAAGAAAGGGGTAAAGACATGGAAAATGAAGAAAGTTTGAACAGAAGGACACCAAGCGCACGAAGCGGCTTCTACCCGCAACGGGAAAGGCTCACTGCACCCACACCTGGATCTCCACTAATGCTAGGCACAACATCGAACCCTTCTTCGTTCACTTTGTGTTCTTCTGTTCCATTATGCTAATGTTTCACGGAGAGCATCTCCATTTGCGCGATGAGCGCGGCGATGTGCTCGCTGTTCTTGCGGATGAGGTCGTAGACGCCGCCGAGGCTCTGGCTGCGCTTGTTGTCCAGCTCGGTCAGGTCGTGCTGGGTGTCGCGGCGCAACTGGTGCACCTCGTTGCGCAGGCGTTCGAGGTCCTGGCGGGTGGCGTAGGTCAGCTTCGGATCGGGCGACTCCCGTTGCAGCGCGTGGATGCGCAGGATGAGGTAGTAGGCCGAGAGCAGCGCGAGCGCGCCGGAAGCGATGAGGCCGAATTGGGTTGCCGAAAGGTCCATGGTGATCAGGGGGTGCCGAGGGTTAACGCTTGGTCAGCGAGCCGCCGAAGTAGAGGCCGACGATTGCGCTGAGCAGGTGCGTATCGAGCGGGGTGATGACGAGGCCCGTGAGGCTGTGCCAGAGCACTTTTTCGCGACCGTCGCCAAAGCCGAGAAAGCCGCCGCTCCACTCGCTGTAGCCAATGTGCACGGCCACTTGCGGAGCGAAGACCGCCACCAGCTTGGGGAAGGCGATGATGAAAAACACCGCCAGCAGCGCGATCGTGCGCCGCGTCCAGGCAAAGCCCGCGTTGTCGCAGGCTCGGGCCTCGGAGATGATCGAGGCCTCCGCGTTGAGCGCCTGCAGAAAGTAGGTGCGCTCGCGGCTGCGGGCCTCCATGGCCCGGGACGAGATTTGCATGATGCCACCGATCAGGGACGAGCCCAGCAGGGTCACCAGTTCGAGGGGAAAGGATGGTAAAGCCATAAAAAGTGTTCACTTGTTCACTGTTTCCAGGTGAAGAAAAGCGGGCGCTCGCTGGCGGCCCGGTTGATGGTGCTACTCTAGCAAATCGCCGGGAAAAACCGCAAAGCTTGGGCGGACTCCTTGGCTTCGGCGGGCGAGTTTTTCAAAAATCGTTATGCGTGAACGAAATTCGCGCCGCGCCAGACAACTTTTTCTATGGGCGGCAGCGAAAATGCCCGACCCTGCTATAGTGTCGCTCATGCAACGCCTTTTCACCCTCGCCCTCTGCCTGTGTGCCGGCTTGATGGCCACGACGGCCACCGCCGCCGAGCACGCGCAAAAGATCCTCATCGTGGTGACCAATCACGGCAAACTCGGCGATACCGGAGAGCCCACCGGCTATTACCTCAGCGAAGTGGCGCACCCGTGGCACGTCTTCCGCGAGGCTGGCTATACGGTGGACTTCGCCAGCCCGAAGGGCGGTTTCGCGCCGATGGACCCGCGCAGCTTCGACCTCGAGGACGCCACCAACCGCACGTTTTGGGAGACGCTCGAGGCTGTGCAGGCCCTCGCGCAGACCAAAAAGCTGGGCGAGATCGACCCGCAAAATTACGCCGCGATCTTTTTCGCCGGCGGGCACGGCACAATGTGGGACTTCCCCAGCGAATCGGTGGGCAAGAAGCTGATGGCCTTTTACGGCAAGGACAAGCCCATCGGCGCGGTCTGCCACGGCCCGGCCGCCCTGCTCTTCGCCCGCCACGACGACGGCACGCTGTTGATCGACGGGCGCAAGGTCGGCGGCTTCACCAACGAGGAGGAAAAAGCCGTGGGCCTGCAGCAGGCCGTGCCCTTCCTGCTCGAAAGCAAGCTGAAGGAAGGCGGCGCGGACTTCCGCCAGAGCGGCAAGTTCGAGCAACACGTATCCGTCAGTGGCCATCTGGTGACGGGTCAGAACCCCGCCTCGGCCACCGCGGCAGCCGAGGAGATCGTGCGCCTGCTGCAGGGCCAGGGTCATCGCTCCTGATCCCGCGCCGTGGCCTCACGTAAAATCGCACAAAGGATGCGCTCACGGCTTGCTTTTGAGAATTAGCCTCATTAAGTTTGCGGCATGTATTCTACGGATGAGCGCACGCTGACCAGCGAGGTTCCGGCCACGATCGTGCCCTATGGCGATCAGGTGACGATCCCCGAAGGCACGCGCGTGCAGATTACCCACCGGCTGGGCGGCAACTTTACGGTGACGTGGGAGGGCGGCATGGCCCAGATCAACGGCAAATACGCCGAAGCCCTGGGCGAAGAAGCCCCCGCCCACGCCTCGCAATCCGGCAGTGACGACAACCACGAGGGCCCGCCCGACGAAGAGACCCTCTGGGAGGCCCTGCGCACGGTTTTCGACCCGGAGATCCCGGTCAACATCGTCGACCTGGGCCTCGTCTACACGCTGGAGAGCAAGAAGGATGAGGAGGCCGATGCCTACGACGTGCAAATGTCGATGACGCTCACGGCCCCCGGTTGCGGCATGGGCCCCGCCATCGCTCAGGACGCCAAGTACAAGCTCGAAGGCGTGCCGGGCGTGCGCGAAGCCAACGTCGACATCGTCTGGGATCCGCCGTGGAACCAGGACATGATCAGCGAAGTTGGCAAGATGGAGCTGGGGCTGCTCTAGTCCTCTCCCCCCTTCGCCCACGATGCCAGCGCTCACCGTTCTCACGACGGGAGCGCTTTTTTTATTCGAGGGTGTGGTGATGGAGTTCGGATCTGCCTAGCCAATAGCAGGCCAGAGGAGCCGGAATCTTCGCCAGCACAGTCTCTGACATTTTCGGTTTGAGGAGGCCAAAATCACGGATATCGCGTGTAATCACATAGCCTCGATCGATCTCCTTCTCCTGGCAAAACTCCTGGATCCCCTGCAGCTGGCGCAGACCGGTCTGGTCAGGCCCGCGGAATTTCACTTCGAAGGGCACCATGCGACTGCCGCTCTCGGCAATCACATCCACCTCCTTGTTCTTTTTGCCCCGCCAATAAGAAAAGCGCATGCTCGAGCTGTAGTAGCGCGTATAAACATGCTTGAAAAACGCTGTTTCTACCGCTCGCGCCACCGCATCCGTATCTTCAAGCAGGCTTTTTCCCTTCAGCAATACGCTCCCGGCCAGAGCTGCATCGGCCAGATATATCTTCGGTTTGGCCCGTAAAATCTGCTTGCCATATCCATGAGGCAAGAGGCGGTAAATCAGGTGCGACGATTCGAGTAAACCGATAAAGTTGTTGGCGGTTGGCTTCTTGACCTCCAGCGCCTTACACAGTTCTTGCATATCAAGTAGTCCGCCATCGTGAAGGCACAGATATAGAAAGACCTGCTCCAGCTCGAGCACACGCCTCACCCCAAAAAAAGCCGTCATGTCCCTCTTGAGGACTTTCTCCACGATATCTTCGCGGAGAAGCTTCTGCGCCTGAACGATGCTCTCGACCTTCGCGCTTTGCGGAAACCCCCCGCGCAAAAGATACTCGTTGAACAAGCCCACCAATGGCACCGCGGCTTCAGCTGTCCGGATAAAAGCGGCCTCATCCCAAGCAAAAAGCTGCTTTAAACTACCGACCTCCGGCAGTTCCGGCACATCCGCTTGCCGTATTTGGAGGTATTCAAAGAAAGACAGCGTCGCCAGCTTGATCGTTTGCCAACGCCCGACTCCCGACTCTTGAGCCGCGGTTTCCAGCGGCGTTGCGGATCCCGTGATCGCGATCCGCCTGCTCTTGTCGAAGTCCACTTGATGCTTCAGCCATACCTGCCAATCCTTGATCGTCTGGATCTCGTCCAGAAAGAGGTACTGGGGTCCCTCTACCCGTGGCTCGAATTCGCGCCAGATTTCGATCAGCCGATCCAAGCCGATCAACTTGAGCAAGGGGTGGTCGAACGTGGCGTAAAGGATATTGGACGGTGGCACGCCCTGCTCCAGCAAGCGGGAGATCGCTTGCAGAAAGAGCGTCGTCTTCCCCACTTGCCTGGCTCCCGAAAGCAAAAGAGCCCGCCCGGCTGGCGGTTCCTCCATCCACGCTTCGATTTCGCGAAACGCAGCCCGCTTCCAGGTCGGCAGCCACTCGATGGGCGCGTGCGTCCACCAAGGATTGTACTGCCGCAAAACCGCAAAAAGTTCCTGCTTGGAAGCTATCATCAGATTAAGATGCCAAAAATATAAATTTAAGTAAAGTATATTTACCTTAAATCTCATTTTTAGGATTATTCTCAAGAAAACGGGTCCAATTATACTTATCTCCTCTGAGCCCCAAGCCGCGCCTTTTTGCTAGCCGGGGGCGGTAGCGCGGGGTTAGGCTAGGGACCGTATATGTTTCGCGTGTTGTCCATGCTCTGGCTGATTTTTCTGACGTTCGCGCTCAGCCTCAACTACCTTGGGTGGAACCTTTACCTGCACCTGAAGCTGGACAGCCACTCGCTGGTCGTCTCCGCCGCCAACGGCTTGAGTCACAACGTGCTCGTCGACGATTCGCAGGCGGGGCTGATCGCCGGCGATCCCTACTTTCAGTATTTCCAGCTCAACCCCGTGCAGACGGGCGTTTCGGCCCGCATCGAGCAGCGCCGCAGCCCCATGGAAACCCTCGGCTCGCACTGGCAGCGGCACGACGGGCTGACGCGGCTGGACTTCCCCTGGGTGCTGCTCATGTTCCCGCCGGTCTTCTTTCTCCTGCTGCCACCCCGCCGAAAAACGTGAAGATCCCCCTAATTTCCCGGCTCCGACGCGCTGATTTCTGCTGCATAACACTTGCTTAAGCCGCTTCCTGTGGCACTCTTACCGCTATGAATCCTTTTCCGCGTTTTGACGACGACGATGACGAGCAACAGGAATCGCCCGAGCTCGAGCGTCCGAAGCCGCAGCACCTGAGCGAGATGATGCAGCGCAAGTTCCTGGACGAGCGCAAGGTCTTCTTCTGGAGCGACGTCAACGACAAGAGCGCGCGCATTGCCACCGAGCAGCTGCTGTATCTCGAGGCGATGGATCCGGGCAAGGAAATCACCTTTTACCTGAACAGCCCGGGCGGCTCCATCACGGCCGGCATGGCCGTCTACGACACGATGAAGCTCATCACCAGCCCCATTTGTGTGGTGGTGGTCGGCCTCGCGGCGTCCATGGGCTCCATCTTCCTCTGCGGCGGTGCCAAGGGCCGTCGCCTGCTCTACCCGCACAGCCGGGTGCTGATCCACCAACCGCTGATCATGGGCACCATGCGCGGCGCCGCGGTGGACATCCACATCCAGGCCCAGGAGATGGAGAAGATCCGCGAAGAGATGAACCGCATCCTCGCCGAATCCTCCGGCCAGCCGCTGGAAAAGATCCAGCACGATACGGACCGCGACTTCTACCTGAATGCCCAGGAAGCGATCGAATACGGCCTGGCCGACGAGATCGTGACCAAGGTCATCTAGTCTCCCCGCAGAACACGCTTTATTGCCGCCCGGCAGCCCTAGCAGGTTGCCGGGCTTTTTTTTGTGCGCGGCGCCTGAAGACCGCAGAAAAGCATAATTTACGTTGCGTAAGCCGTAACGGGGCTGCATCGTCTTCCACCTAGTCTATGCCCAAGCACATCGCCCTATTCAAGAGCGTCGCACCCTTTCTGTTGCTGGCGCTGCTCTTTGCCAGTGGCTGCGCCGTGAATGAGCAACGCGGCTCGCTGGTCCCGGGGGCCTCTTTCGGCAACCAGGAAAAATACTACGTCGTCAAGCTCCCGGCAGACGAACGCCGCATCGACCGACTTATTGCCGAGAATCTGCAATTACGCGGTATTCAGGCAAGCTACGGCGTCGGCACCGAACGGCCGGCCGACTACGAGATCGTGGTGACCTACCAGGATAAATGGATGTGGGACATGACGATGTACATGCTCCAACTCAACATCCAGGTCAAGGACGCCGAAACCGGCGCCCTGCTAGCCACCGGCGAGTCCAAGCGGACTTCCCTGGTGCGCAAGTCACCCGAATACATGGTGGACGAAGTGCTCGACCAGATTTTCGCCAAGATCGATCCCAGCCTTGTGACCCCCGATAAAGATGAAGCTGAATAAGCCCTTCCTCTTCAAACTGTTCGTCGCCCTCATCGGGGCGGTGGCCCTTCTGCTTTCAAGCGGCTGCACTTCGCCTGCCCAGAGCGCCAACATGACTCCGACCGCCCTCGGAGCCCCCGTCCAGGCCAAGGCCGAAAGCGTGCATGTGCGCGTCGGCGAAGACAGCGGAGAGGCCGGAATGGCCCAGATCTCCGATCAGGCCTTCAAGGAAGCCATCGTGCAAGCGATCTCTCAAACCGGCCTCTTTGCCGACATCGCGGAAGAAGACAGTGCCGATCTGGTGCTCTATGCCTCGATCATGAACACCGACCAGCCCGCCTTCGGCTTCAGCATGACCGTCAACCTCGAAGTCTACTGGAAGCTCATGCGCAAATCGGACAACTCCATGATCTGGCAAGACACGATCACCAGCAGCTACACGGCGGGTGCGACCGACGCTTTCTCCGGTGCCAAACGCGTGCGCTTCGCGACGGAAGGAGCCGCCCGCAAGAACATCGAGGAGGCCCTGACCCGCATCAACGCTCTGGAATACTAGGGCCGGGTCCAGAAACGCTTTATTGCCGCCCGGCAGCCATTGCGGTTGCCGGGCTTTTTTGTGGCCAGCGCAGACTACTGCATGCGCTGGAAGCGACGCACCGCCTCGTCATCGCCAAACTTGCGGGCGGCGGCGAGGGCATCCGCCAGCGCAATCCTGCGCAGCTCCTGGTGGTGGATGCCCGGCAACGCGCGATCGAAGGCTTCGATGGCTTTGCGGTCCATGCCGATCCTGGTGGTGTGGCGGGCATAGACCAGCCAATCGAGCGGTCGGGCACCCTCGAAGTCGCGACGCGGGTTGACCTCGTCGAGGATGTCTTCGGCGGCATCGTCATCACCCACTTGCTCGGCTAGCAGCGCCAGGGCATGGGTCAGCATCGGATGCGGCACCGAGTCGGCCACCCGACGCGCCAGGTGGATGGCATCGCGGTTTTCGTCGATACGGTGCAGGCGATTGGCTTCGCGCAACAGCACCAGGCCATCGGTATAATTCCAGTCGCGCCGGCTCTTGGAGTCGACCGCGGCCACCTGCTTCTCCAGCGAGACGGCAAAAGGACGGTAGAGGGGATCGCCGATCGCCACGCCCTGCCAACTGAGCACCGGGTAGGCATAATAGGCAGCATCGCCGAAGGTCGCGCCACGGGCCAGCGCCTCCATCAGCGCGTCGAAGTTGTGCGTGTAGTGCAGGAAGGGCTCAGCGGTATTGCCGACCACGGCCGAAGCACCCCGGCGCAGGAGCGGTCCCACCCACTTGCTGTTCGGATTACGCAGTGCCTGGGCGGAAAAGCTGTGCAAGTGCGCCACGACCGCGCCGGGCGCGAACTGGAAGTCCGGCTGCTCGAACATGCCCGTCACATCGTCGGCATACCAGCCGAAGTAGAGGGCGACCGGCGGCAACAGGTAGTCGAGCGGGAAGACCTCGCGATCGTGGTTGGCAAAGATCATGAAATCCGCCTGGGCCGCCACATTCTGCGCGCCCTGGATCCAGTCGTTGCCCATCTTGAAGGCACCGCCGCGCTGGTCGCGGTCAAAGGCGGCCACGCCAACCAGTCCAGCCTCCTCGGCTTCGACGCCGCGCCGCAGGTAGTCCTTGATTTCCACCGGGGACGGGCCATCGATGCGCACCACGCGGAAAAAGGGCTCGGCACTCGATTCCAGTGCCATATCGCTCCGGAAAAGCGGGTTGGGCAACACGCCGGCCAGAGGTGCGCCGTCGAGCAGCATCGTGGTCAGCTCCGAGTCGACCGAAGCCCGTGTCACATCCAGCTGGGTGCCCGCAAATACCGGGGCCTCCGCCCCATTACCATAGCGGTTGAAGAAGGCCTTCAACTGCTCCGGGTCGCGGTATTGCGGATCGTCGAGGATCTTGTAAGGCACACCGAAGGTCGGCACGAGATAGCGCACCTGCGAACTGAGGATGAAGGCGCGCTCGCGGCCGTCCGGCGTCACATCGTCCAAGAGCTCACCCTTCAACAACTCACGTTCGAGCAGCTGGTGCAGGATGGGATTGTAGATGTCCTTGACGTAGCCTTCCCGCGTAATGGCTTCGGTCTCGCGGGTGTTGATCGTGACAATGTTCTCCGCAGGGATGCCGCGCAGCTCCTGGTAAAACGTGGCCACATCGGCCGAACCGGGTACGGCCTCGTTGACAATCAATACGGTACGACGCGCCCAGGGGTTGGGAACGGCGCCGAACGAAAGGTGACAAAACAGCAGGGGTAGCAGGAACAGAATCCAACGCATGAGTGCGAAGCTAAGCAGCAAAAACGCGTCTGGCCAGCAGGAACCCGATCAGAACAATGAAGAAACAACCGGCCAAAGTGCCCATTAAATACCCCAGACCCCGCTCAGGCTCTCCCTTGCGCGCGATGCCAATCGTTTCGAAGATCAACGTGGAGTACGTCGTGAGCCCGCCGCAAAAGCCGACCGCGATCAACGGCAGGATCCAGTCACCCGCCAGCTTGGGCCCAGCAATCACCGCCCAGGGAATCAGCGCGCTGCCCAGCAGGTTGGCCACCAGCGTGCCGTGGGGCCACTTGCCGTTCCACCGGCCCAGCGAGGCCCGGATCATCGCGCCTACGCCTCCGCCAACGCCCACCAGAGCAAAGCTCAGCAATTCTTTCACGAAGCCGCCTGCCTTTCCGCATACTGCCAGAGGATCCAGCCCGGGAAGAGCGTGGCCACCAGCGTGATGAGCACGTATTGCGCGGCGCCGCCGCCATCATGGGCATCCACCGTGGTAAACATCGTAAACCACGCCAGCGAAGACACCGTGGTCAACGCCCCGCAGAGGCCCGTGGTCAGCGCCGTATGCAGCCGCACGGAGGGCAGTGGACGCGCCTGCTTCAGCCAGATGAGCAGCATGGTGCCCACAAAATTGACGCTGAGCAGATCCCAGGGCGCGGGCACCAACTGGTAGGCCCCGTGGCGCAACATGGCACCACAGGCACCGCCCACGGCCACCGCGATGAGGGGAGTCGCCACCGGCTTAGCCACGTCCGCGCAGTCGGTTGAGGGTTCGCTGGTAGGTCACGACGCCGTCGGCGATAGCATCCGCGAGCTTTTGCCGATAGCTGGCACTGCCGATCTTGGGACCCTCGCTCGAACTGGTCACGAAGCCGCCCTCGATCAGGATGCCCGGCATCTGCAAATCACGCAGGACGGTGAAGCGTGCGCGCTTGACGCCGCGGTCGTCCGCGTGGGTCTGGTCGACCAGTTCGCGCTGCACGTAATAGCCCACCAGCATGTTCCAGGTGTCGTTTTCGTTGCCGTCGTAGTCGCGCCGGTCGCTACCGAGCAGCTTGCCCCGACTGGAGGACGGCATGTTTTCCGCGGTGAAGACGTAGGTCTCGAGTCCACTGACCGAGCTGGAGCCGGTGGCGTTGAAATGCAGGGAAATAAAGAGGTCCGCCCGCGCCCGGTTGGCCACGGCCGAGCGATCGGTCAGCTCCAGGTAGCGGTCGTCGTCACGGGTGAGGGAAACCTTGTAGCCGAGCTTCTCCAGATTGGCCTTCAGCCGCTTGGCCACGTCGAGCACCACAGTCTTTTCCGCCACCTTCAGGCCGCGGTTTTGCGCCCCCGGGTCCTTGCCGCCGTGGCCGGGATCGATCACGATACGGTAGAGCTTGGGCACGTGGTCGAACACCTGAGGCGTCAACACCGGCTGCAAGGTCTTCTCGTAGTCCACTTCGCTCAGATAGAGCTGGCCTCCCTTGGTACCGATGGGCCAGCCCAGGTTCAGCGTCGTGCCATTGAGCGTGAAGTCGCGCCGGTGCACCGTAAAGTCCATCGTCGTCCACTCACTCTTGAGGCGCAGGCGTTCGCCGCTCTTGAGCCACTGAACGTCCATGCCCAGGCTGCCGCCAATCTCGGCGAGCGGAACGTAGTCGATGCCGTTGATCCGGGTGGTGTCGACGGCGTGCAATCCCGGCCCCAGGCAGACCAGGAAAGCGGCTACCCACCAGGAGAGCCAGGTTCGGACAGGCCGAAATCGCATACCGCCAGATTGTCGGCCTCGACTGCAGCCGCAAGCAAATCCCTTCAGCCCCTCACCGGAGCCCCCGCCGTGCCTACGAGCAGAAACCGGGCGCCATGGGACGGCACGCGCACCGTTTGCTGCCCCTGCCCCAACGGCTTCCGTTGCCACAGATCCCGCGCGGGTAACGCCCCATCGTCCAGCCCCAGCGCCTCCAGCGGCAGCGTCATCTCCACGACCTCCTCGCCGAGATTGAAGCACGCCACGTAGTAGCCCTGCCCCTCCGGCGCCTCCGCAATCCATACCACTTGCCCGTCCTCACGCGAAAGCTGCCGCGGCTGCCGCCCGTGCTGATTGGCCGCCAGCACCTCGGGATTGCTCAGCAGCGCCGTCACCTCCGGCCCGCTCGCCGGCAGGTCGCCGCCCATCATCAGCGGCGAGCGCGCGATGCTCCAGAGCGTCATCAGCGTCACCTGCTCGTCGGGCGTAAACTGGCTCATGCGCTCCGGCCCTTTTGGGCCCCGTCGCGACAACAACCCCAGCGGCAACATGTCGGCGTCCGGCCAGTTGCCGACGCCTTGCTCGGACGGCACCCACTGGGCCAGACGCGCAAACTGCGCCTCCAGCTTTTCCCATTCGTCCCAGAAGTCGGCCGAGATGCGCCAGAGATTGGCGACCGAGCGCAGGTGCGCCGCGTAGCGCTGCTCGAGGTTGAGCGACAGGCTCAACACGACCGGGCGCTCCTGCCCGTCTATCGCGCGCCGCAAGGCTGCCGCCTCGTCACCGTAGTAAGGATAGTCGCCAAAGAAGTCGATATCGTCGACCTTGAGGTAGTCCACACCCCACGCGGCATACAGCTCGACCAGCGAATCGTAATAGGCCTGCGCGCCCTCGCGGCTCATATCCACGCCGTACATGTGGTCCAGCCAGGGACAGACGGAGCTCGTGTCGGCAATTTCCCCCGCCGTCACGCCCGGAGCCCCCTTGATGGGCGACTGCGCCCACACCGCCTGCCGCGGGATGCCCCGCATCACGTGCACGCCCAACTTGAGGCCCAGGCTGTGCACATAGTCCGCCAGTGGCGCAAATCCCTGTCCGTCGCGTGAAGAGGGGAAGCGACGGGGATCGGGCAAGAGGCGCCCGTAGGCATCCATGGCCAGCCACGGCACCGGCGCGCCGTCCTCCGGGCTCTCGAACTGCGGCGGATTGCTTTGCGTGCTGCCTGGGGGTGTGGGATACGACCAGCAGTAGTCGATCACCACGTATTCCCAACCGTAGCGCTTCAGGTGCTCGGCCATGTAGGCCGCATTGGCCCGCACCTCGGCCTCCGTCACCGTCGCGCCGTAGCAATCGTAGCTGTTCCAGCCCATCGGCGGAGTCTCCGCCCATTCGCGGAAGCCGCTGTCCGACGCCACCGGCTCGAACGTCCGGGCCGTCCCGGAGGTAACCAACGCCAGCAGACAACCCGCCCCGATCATCGATAACGCACGCATGTGACGGCCGTTATAGCCGCCCATGGGCAGAGGTCAATGCCGTGTGGGTCTCCTCCCTCGGACACAAAAAGGGCCCGCCGTATAAGGCGAGCCCGGAAAGGGATCAGGCGACGGCGCCGCGCGGGCGGCCGGACCTAGGACTGCTGTTCGTTGTGATCGTCGTCGTCCTCGTCGTCGTCGTCATCATAGATCTCGCCCTCCTTCGTCAGGAGCAGCTTGCGCTTGTTGGCGGGCAGCGGCGACATGACCATGTTGATGTGACGACCACTCTGCTTGGGCGTGCCATCGGGCTGACCTACGTGCTCCAGGTCTTTGGCGGCACGGTTGACGATCTTGAAGCCGAGCTCGGTGTGCTCCATCTCGCGACCGCGGAACATGAGCGAAAGCTTGAGCTTGCTGCCCTTGAACAGGAAGTGTTCGGCGCGGCGCAGCTTGGTCATGTAGTCGTGCTCGTCGATACGGACACGGAACTTGACCTCCTTGATCTTGGAAGAACCGGAGGCCTTGGCCTTGTTCTCCTTTTGCCGCTTGGAGAGTTCGTACATGTACTTGCCGAAATCCAGGACACGGCAAACCGGCGGGCGGGCACTCGGGGAAATTTCCACCAAATCCAACCCGACTGCTTTCGCAGCTTGTAACGCTTCATCTCGCGAGACGACCCCTATCTGCTTACCATCAGGGCCAATGAGACGCACTTCACGTGCTCGAATACGTTCGTTTTTACGGACGGGCGGCTCACTGCGCCTACGGCCACGGCCTCGGCCACGTCCTCCAGAACCAGAAAATTTAGGCATGTATGCTGTTTAAGGGTGTCTCTCGGTGGGATGCGGCGGCCACACAACCGCCTGGTTGGTTAGGAATGTGTTCAGAGAAATAGAAATTACGCAGACAGGCGCAGAACTCAACCCCCTTTTGCGTAAAATCCGCCCTTCAGCGTGCACCCTGCCCGCTCAACACCACCGGCACCGTGCGCGCGAGGATGCGCAGGTCGAGCCACAGGCTCCAGCCGTCGATGTATTCCAGGTCGAGCCGGACCCACTCCGCGAAGTCCTCCAGATCGCTGCGCCCGGAGACCTGCCAGAGCCCCGTGAGGCCCGGCAGCACGCTGTAGCGGCGGTGATCGCGCGGCAACGGCATGGCCTGCGTCTCGGCCAGAGGCAAGGGGCGCGGCCCCACGAGGCTCATGTGGCCGCAGAGCACGTTCCAGAGCTGCGGCAGCTCGTCGATACTGAAGCGGCGGAGCCACCGTCCCACCGGCGTCACGCGGGCATCCCGGCGCGCCTTGAAGGCGGGGCCGCGCAAATCATTAGGCACGGTGCCGCGCCGCTGCTCGGCGTCGCAGACCATGGTGCGAAACTTCCAGATCGCAAAAGGCCGCCCACGCCAGCCGGTGCGCATCTGGCGATAGAGCACGGGGCCGGGCGAACTAAGCCGCACCGCCAGCGTCGCGAGCAGCAGCACGGGGCTCAAGACCAGCAACAGCCCGCCCGCCACCAGCACATCTAGCGC
This sequence comes from Puniceicoccaceae bacterium 5H, assembly GCA_009772895.1. Taxonomy (GTDB): domain Bacteria; phylum Verrucomicrobiota; class Verrucomicrobiia; order Opitutales; family Oceanipulchritudinaceae; genus WOUP01. Next base: position 43,717 of record WOUP01000013.1, read on the forward strand.
GCGCTTGATCGCCAGCTTGGCCGCGTAGTGCGGGTGCGTGCTGAAGACGACCACCGGGCGACCGCCGAAGTCGTCCACCTCTGCCTGAGCCTGCTGCGGGAGGGGAAAGGCGGTGAAATACCACACCTCGATGCCCTGTTCTTCCGCCATCGCCAGCACCTGCTGATCGACGGTCGGATCGCCGCTCTGGTGCAGGAAGACCAGTTGATACCGCCCCGAACGCAGCGCCGGCTCCAGCGCATCCAGGCTCGCCACCACCGGCAGGTCGTCCACCGCGGCCGCTTCCCCCACCGGCAGCACGCCGGCAATGCGCACCGTGCCGAGGTGACGCGCCCGAAAGGCGGCGCGCCGGGCGGGGACTTCATGGCCCGAGCAGACCAGCAGCGCCTGCAGCGGGTGCCGCCGGCAAAAGCGATCGACCACGTAGTGCCGGAATGCAAACTCCTTGAGCAGCAGGTAGCTCCAGAACAGCCCGGCAAAGAGGAACAGCAGCGAGCGGTTGAGAAAGTCCACCCCCACCGTGTAGAGCACCAGAACCGCCAGCGCGATGCCGAGCCCTACCCCACGTGTCGCCGCCCACGCCACCCGTCTGCGCGGGGCAAAAAGGTCCAGCCGATAAAAGCCGCTCAACCGCAAGGCCAGCAACAGGCTGCAGAGGACCAACCCGAACCACCAGCCTTGCGCCGCGAGGTGGTGCACGGAGTCAATGTGAAAGGGGTAGCCCGTCAGCCGGTGCAAGAGGGGCTGCAGCCGGGGCCCAAACGCGTCCAGCAGCTGATAGGTCGTGGCGAGCAAGACGCTGCCACCCACGACATCAAGGGCGAAACTGGTGTTGGCGAGAGCCTGGCGATGTCGACCGCGCATGAGACCAGCCCGGCAACCCCGGACTGCGCGCCATCTTTAGACGGCAAAGCTTTCGCCGCAAGAACAACTGGCCTTGGCATTGGGGTTGTGAAACTTGAAGCCGCCGGCCACCAATGCGCTCGAATAGTCGAGCGTCATGCCGCGCAGGTAGAGCGCGCTCTTGCTGTCCACCACGATGCGTTCGCCGTGGCTCTCGATCACGATGTCACCGGCCTTGGGCGTCGCGATAAAGCGCAGCTTGTAGGACAGGCCGTTGCAGCCACCACCCGTGATCTTCACGCGCAGCAGGTCGCCCTTTTGCTCCCGCTCACGCAACTTGCCGATCTGTTCGGCGGCCGGCTCCGTCACCTGGATCAGGCGCTCGTCCCCTACCCGAACTCCCTCGGGATATGCCTGCACATCTGCCATCTTCCCAAGATACGACACCGCCCACCCCGAAATCAAGGCCCACCACCCGGAAAGATGCGCGAACGCAAACGGAGCCCAACCCCATAGTTGACCTTCCCGTTTTCTTTGCTACGATGATGAGAAATTGGCCTATGGTGTAATTGGCAACACAGCGGATTCTGGTTCCGTTATTCCAGGTTCAAGTCCTGGTAGGCCAGCCAATTTTGCCTGCTCGTCGAGCGCATGGTTGGAGGCCTCGGCCCCAAACAAAAAGCGGCCTCCGCGTGTATACGGAGACCGCCTGAGAGGGGACATCTTCCCAGATAAAGGCTACTCGACCAGCGTGACCTTGCCCGTCTGGAGGCTGTAGACCGCACCGACGATGCACAGACGGCCTTCCTGCTCCAGCTTGACCAACTCAGGGCTGCGCTCACGGATGTCCGCCACGGTCATCTTCACGTTTTGTTCGACGACTAAACTGACGAACCTGTGATCGTGCGAGTCGAGGTGGCCATGATCGTGCCCGTAGTGGTGGTCCGCCTTCACCGCCTCGACCGCCGGCTCGATCTTGTCCAGAAGCAGGCTCAAATTGCTCATTTCCACGTGATCGATCGCGCCCTTCACCGCGCCACAGGACTCGTGGCCCAGCACCAGAATGACGTGCACGCCCGAGACGCAGGCCGCGTATTCCATCGAGCCGAGCTGATCCTCGTTCTCGATATTACCCGCGACGCGCCCCACGAAGATGTCGCCCAGGGACTGGTCGAACACCAGCTCCACCGGCACGCGCGAGTCGATGCAGGAAAGGACATAGGCCTTCGGATGCTGCCCGCCCACCCCATCGTGCCGGCGCGTCACCAGATCCCGTGGCGTCAGGCGGTTGTCGACGTAGTGCTTGTTGCCCGCCATCAAGTCGGCCAGCACCTCCTGCGGCGTAAAATGCGCCTGTTCCTGCTTCGTCGGGGCGTGATCAGCGGCCGCCAGCGAACCGGCCAAGAGTGTCAGTAGGACAGAAAATAAGGGGAGTTTCATCGCCGGATTAAATCGGCACTTCGGCTCCACCCTATCGTTGGCTTTTGCCGCCAGCGTTTGTAAAAAGCGGGGGCAACTCTACTCCGCCACCGCGTGTTCGATGCGGAGCTGCACGAAGAAGGGCGTGTCGGGGCTGCTGCGGTTGTAGGGAGGCTGCTCGAGGTCGGGCAGCTCGAAGCGGCCGCCGTCATAGCCTTCCGGGCGGGGCGAGATACCCGTCAGCGGCTGCAGGCCCGCGTCGGACAGGGCGTGACCCCAGTAGACCGTGTATGTGCGGCTGGGCGTGAACGGCTCAAAGCGCAACACCCAGCGGTCGAAGTCGTACTCCAGCGAAACCGTCAGGTAATCGTCCGCATCCTCCGGATCGGTCCCGGCCAGCTCCTCGTCTGCATCCGAGCGCCCATCGCCGTCCGAATCGGCCGTGCCGTCGCGCTCCAGCGAACCGAAGTAGTAAGACTCCCACGCGTCGTCCATCCCATCGGCATCCGTGTCCTCAATCACCAGCGGATACTGGACCCCGATGATGGTCTCGTGGTAGGGGTTGTACGGAATGTCCGCGAGCAGAGCTTGATTGGCCTGCATCGAAATGTAGCCGTATCGCATCCCGGAAGGCATGGGGGCCAGGCCCTTGAGACGATTGCGATCCAGAAAAAGTATTCGTTCACTGAATCCTTCGGTTGTCGGCACCTGCTCGATCAGGTTGTTGCGCAGATACAGCACCGCATAGCGTGGCAGCGTTCCCAGCGGGCTGATGTCCCGAATCCTGTTCCCCTGCAGGTGTACTTCGCTGGTCAGAAGGCTCAAAGCAGCCAAGGGCGTGACATCCTCGATGTCGTTGAAGTCGGCTGAAAAATTGGTCAACTCGGCAAGCCCCTCCATAGGGGTCAGGTCAGACACCCGGTTCCCGTTGAACGAGAGGTGCCGCAGCCCCGAAAAGTCCGCTACGGGCGAAAGATCTTCCACGTAGTTGTCGTCGATCGTCAAATACAGGATGTGCGTCATCTCGCGGATTGGCGAAAGATCGGTGAGGCGATTGCCGCTCACATCCAATTGATACAGATGACTCAGGCTCGTCAGAAAGGAAAGATCGGATAGCCCCAGGTTGCGAAGCGTAAGCGATCCTAGATTCGTCCGTGCGACAATGGGTGCGAGATCGACGATATGGCCCCCTTCAATGTGCAACGCGTGCAGGTTATCCATTGATTCAAGCACGGCCAGATCCCAGGTCACCGGGCCTCCGATCGTCAAATACTCCAGTTTTTCCAATCCACCCAGCGGCGTCAGGTCCAGCGCTTCCGTCGTCGTAATCGAGACATCATAAAGACGAGAAAGGTCGGCCAGTGGCGTCAGATCGTCGACACGGCCACCCGCCTCAATGGCGGTGAGGTTGATGGCATCCTCCAGACCCTTCAGAGAATCGACCGAGACCGGCTCAGCGGTCGACCAATCATACAGGAGCTGTAGATCCGTCAACTCCCCCAGATCGGCCTTGGTGAGGGACTCCCCGGGCTCCATGTCTAGATACCCCCGCACGATGCGGGCCACCATTGGATCCCGCACGTCAGCTATTTCCGATACGGTTTCGTCGCGCTGCTGCAAGAGATAGACGAATTGCAGCGACTGCGCATACAGGGCCTCCAGCACCTGCTGGTCTGCGCTGCCCGCCACGAAGCGGAGCTTGTTGCCATTCAGGCTCAGGCTGCTCAGCTGCTCCAGCCCCTGCAAAGGCGTAATGTCGCTGATGTCGTTATCGCCCAACTCCAACACCTCGAGATTGGTGGCATATTGCAGCCCTTCGATGCTCTGGATCCGAACGTCGCTCTCCGTATATTCCTCGTAGCTGAGGTTGAGTTCCGTCAGCTCGAGCATATCCGCCTGCGTCAGCTGCCGATCACCGATGCCTAGCTCCTCTTTCACTTTCGCCTCCAGCGTCGGGTCGGGGATGTTGACGACGACCGAAGCCGGATCTTCCGCCTGGGCAAAGACGGAAGCAAGGGGGAACATGACAGGGCTCACGCCGAGCAGCAACGACAGCGAGAAAGGAATCAAGCGCATACGTTATGAATCGCAACTCGCATGCAGGAGGTAAAGCCCTTAATCATGCGCTCATGAGAAACGCTCTGGCAGCGCCGCCCGCTTGCCTTGACTTCGCGGCACATCCGCGCTTTTCTAAAGCTTCCATGAGTCACGATACGTCCATCCCCACCCTGTTTTGGGAGCACCGGCGCTGCATGCGGGCGGCGCTGCTGGGTCTTGGGTTGGCGCTTCTGCTCCCCGGTGGGGGAGCGTAAATATTGGCTGCCCGGCTGGCGCGGGCCCTGCAAAACGATCTGCCAGTTTTTGTTGACTCAAGTCCCGCACGGACGGGGCTTTCCGGTGGCGTGAAGTGCGCGCAAAGCCTTCGCAGTTGCCATCGGCGCCTTCATGATTTGACCTAGCTGGCTGCAACGGCGCTGGGTCACCCCATTCCCGCATTGAGATACCGAAAGACTTTACCATGCAACGTGCTCCCATCACGAAATACCGCCCCTACCCGACCGTCGACCTGCCAGAGCGGCAGTGGCCGGGCAAGGTGATCGACCACGCGCCCACCTGGTGCAGCGTGGACCTGCGCGACGGCAACCAAGCCCTGCCGATCCCCATGTCGGTCGATGAAAAGCTCGAGTATTTCGACCTGCTGCGCCGCATCGGCTTCAAGGAAATCGAGATCGGCTTCCCCAGCGCCAGTGACACGGAGTTTCGCTTCGCGCGCCGCCTGATCGAGGAAAACCGCATCCCGCCCGACGTCACCGTGCAGGTGCTGGTGCAATGCCGCGAACACCTCCTGCGCCGCAGTTTCGAGGCGGTCGACGGCGCCCCGGCGGCCATCATCCACTTTTACAACAGCACCAACCCGCTGCAGCGCAAGGTGACCTTCAACCTCGACCGGCCGCAGATCAAACAGATCGCGGTCGACGCCGCCAAGCTCTGCAAGGAGCTGGAGGGCACGGTGAAGGGCGACACCAAGATCCGCTACCAGTATTCCCCGGAGTCCTTCAGCGATACGGAGCTGGAGTTCAGCCTGGAGGTGTGTGAGGCCGTGATGGACGTCATCCAGCCCACGCCGGACAACCCCATCATCCTCAACCTGCCGGACACCGTCCAGCTGACCACGCCCAATGTACACGCCGACCAGATCGAGTGGTTCATCCGCCACCTCACGCGGCGCGACAGCGTGATCATCAGCCTGCACACGCACAACGACCGGGGCACCGGCGTCGCCGCAACCGAGCTGGGCCTGATGGCCGGCGCCCAGCGCGTCGAAGGCACGCTCTTTGGCAACGGCGAGCGCACGGGCAACCTCGATATCGTGACCGTCGCCCTCAACATGTATGCGCACGGCGTCGATCCGCGGCTCGACCTCGGCGACCTGCCGGAGATCCGCAGCGTGTATGAGCGCGTGACCCGCATGAGTGTGCACGATCGCCACCCCTACGCAGGTGACCTGGCCTACACCGCCTTCAGCGGCAGTCACCAGGACGCCATCCGCAAGGGCATGACCGCGCGCACCCAGCTGATCGAGCAGACGCCGAAGGTCGAGGGCCAGAGCGCCGACGATTCGCTGCTGTGGCAGGTGCCCTACCTGCCGATCGACCCGCACGACATCGGTCGCAGCTATCAGGCGATCATCCGCATCAACAGCCAGAGCGGCAAGGGCGGAGTGGCCTATGTGCTGGAGCGCGCCTTCGGCATCGAGATGCCCAAACTGATGCACCCGGAGTTCGGCCTCGTCGCCACCACCCTGGCAGACAAGGAGGCGAGCGAGCTGACGGCCGACCAGATCAAGGACGCGTTTTACCACGAATACACCGACCGCACGAGCCCGCTGGAGCTGGTCGAATACGACCTGCACCGCGGCAATGGCGACTACCACAAGATGGCGCTCGAGGTGAAGGTGAAGTGGCTCGGCCAGCCCTACACGCTCCAGGGCGAGGGCAACGGCCCGATCTCGGCCTTCGTCAACGCACTGGACCGTGCGGGCTGGAAAAACTTCAAGTTGCTCGACTTCTCCCAGAAGTCCCTGACCCGAGGCTCCGCCGCCGAAGCCGCCGCCTTTATCTGCCTGGAGCGCGAAGACGGCCAGGTCTTCTGGGGCGCCAGCGTCGAAGGCAACGTGGAATACGGCGGCATGCTGGCCCTCGTCAGCGCCTTCAACCGCGCCCACTCCGAAGACGCCATCGTGCTCGATACGACGCAGTAGCGCGCGCTTTTCGCGACCTTTCAACCAGCCTCCCCGCCGCGGGGGAGGCTTTTTTGTGTCACCCCGCAGCGCGAGAGCTTCAAGTTCTGGCTGGATGAACGCCACCCGCCGCCTGCGGCCGAAGTTGCTTTCGCGTTTGCCCCGGCGCGGTTGGGCTCTAAACCTATGCGGATGCAGCCTTCCCGTTTTCTACCCGAAGACTACGATCCCGCCCAGCCCGTCGCCGTCGTGGCCGGGCAGCGCGACTACCCGCGGCTGGCCGTCCAGACTATGCGCGCCGCGGGCGTGCCGGTGCGGTTGATCGCGCTCGAGGGGGAGACGGATCCGGCACTGGTGAGCGAGTTCCCCCAAAACGAGCGGGCCACGATCAAGGTCGGCCAGATCGGCAAAATGCTCAAGGCGCTGCAACAGCTCCGGGCGCGCTATTGCCTCTTCGTCGGCCAGGTGACCCCGGGCCGCCTGTTCAAGGACCTGACGCCCGACCTGAAGGCGCTGACCTTGCTGGCGACGCTGAAGGAGCGCAATGCCGAGACGATCTTCGGCGCCATCGCCCGCGAAGTCCAGAAGGTGGGTGTGACGATGCTCGACGCCCGGGCCTATATGGACAGCCAACTGGCCAAGCCCGGCGTCATGACGGGCCATAGCCTGCAGGCGCGGCTGGACTACATCGAGCACGGCATCCGCATCGCCAAGGAGATGGCCCGGCTCGATGTCGGGCAGGGCGTCGTCGTGCGCAAAGGCACCGTGCTGGCGGTCGAGGCCTTTGAGGGCACGGACGACATGCTCGCGCGCGCCAACAAATACAAGACCGAGGGCCTGATCTTCGTCAAAACGAGCAAGGCGGGGCAGAACCCGTATTTCGATTGGCCGGTCTTTGGCATGAAGACCCTCGAGTCCATGCACCAGACGGGCATCCAGACCGCCGCCCTCGAAGTCGATCGCGTCGTGATCCTGCAACAGGCAGCCGTACTGCAACAGGCGCGCAACTGGGGCATCGAATTGTTTGGCTATTCCGCCTGAGCGAAAAGTTTGCAGCTATATCAGGCTCAGCGCCTTACCGCTTTTTAGCGGAGGGAACAGCGGACTTTATCGGCCGGATGCACCAAGCTGAATTCGGAGCGTAGTAGCGTTATCTGCCGATTTTTTTGCATTTCTAAGTTGCGAAACGTGCCTATTCATGGTTAACAGGCAAGTACTTGCAGACTTGCTTCCCTACGCTCTCGATATCACCTAAAAGGCTCAACCACTTCTCAGGGGAATATTATGGCATCCGGACCGACCAAGAAGGCCACGACGAAGAAAACCGCTGCTAAAAAGACGGCGACCAAATCAACCTCCGCCAAAAAGGCCACCAAAAAAGCGGCCGCCAAAAAGGCAGCTGCGAACGAACCCGTAACGCCCACCCCGGCTGTGGAAAAGAAGCCCGTGCCCAATACGGAAGCGCCCGCCAGCGAGGCCACCCCCGTGAAGAAGGCCGCCAAAAAGGCGACCAAGAAAGCCGCTTCCAAAAAGAGCGCGTCGAAGAAGACGGCCGCCAAAAAGGCCGCCGGCTCTCTCTCTCCCGCCGTGAAGCAGGCCGCCGACGCCCCCACCACGACGTCTCCCGCCCCGCGCTCCAGCTCCGTCACCACCGTCATCTGCAAGGTCGACGTGGGCTACGGCAACCAGCTCTACATCCGCGGTGAAGGCAATGGCCTGAACTGGGATCAGGGCGTGCTGATGGAAAACACCGCGCCCGACGAATGGCGCTGGTCCTCCAATCAGGTCGAGGGCGAACTCCAGTTCAAGGTGCTGCTCAACGACGACGTCTGGCACCAGGGCGACAACCACGTCGTGCTCGCCGGCGCTACGATCTCGTTCGAGCCCAGCTTCGACTAGCCTCAGGCTCACATCAGACTTTCCGCCCCGCCTGCCCCGCGCAGCCGGGGCTTTTTCAGGCCCATGCCTTGGCTTTGCTCAAAAAGGTTTGCCGCATCATCCATCCTGAGCTAACGTTCGTTCAATGGAAGGAATCACCGAACGGCTCAAACGCTATCCCATCTACATCGCGTGGAGCGAGGAAGACGGCGCCTACATCGCTTCGATCCCCAGCCTGCCTGGCTGCATCAGCGACGGCCCGACGCCGGAGGCCGCCGCCCACAACATTCAGGAAGCGCTGAGCGGTTGCCTCGAAGCCCTGGTGGCCAACGGCTATCCCCTGCCGTCAGCGTAGGCCGGGCGTTCGTCATCGTCATCGTCTTCCGCAGACAAAAAAGCCCGGAAACCTGCTGGGCTTCCGGGCGGCTGAAATCGTCGGGCGACTCGGTTAGAAGTTGTAGCCGAGGCTGACTTCAAACAGGTGGGTCAGCTCGTTGGGCGACACGTCGATGGCCGACTTTTGGATCGACTGGTCGGCGTAGAGCAGGCGATAGCCGAGCGTGCCGTAAATCCGGTCGGCAATCTCGGCCTTGAAGCCCGCCATGAGCTGCACCGCCGGGGTCATCTTGGCGTCGTCGATCGACTGCTCGTTGGTGATGGTCGTCGTTTCGCCGTCGGTCTCGACCTCGCGCACGGTCACGTCGACGGACGTGCGCACGACGCCCACCCCGGCCCCCAGGTAGGGATCGATGAAGGGCACACCAGGGAGGTCGAAGATCGCGTTGCCGAAGAGGCCGTAGCGATTGAAGTCGCCGTCGTAGTCGTTCAGCTCCTCGCCTTCGATCCCGTCGAAGTCGTAGTCAGCCCCGAGGAACTCCACTTCGGCCCGCAGTAGGGGGAAGTTGAAGCCGTAGGCGATGCCGAGGCCGGCCCCGCCCTTGCCCTCGAGGGACGCATCGCGGACGCCGGAGAAGTCGGTATCACCCGGCAGCGTATAAAAGACCGACACTCGGGCGGTCTGGTCGACAGCATGCAGCGAGGCGCCCATCATGCAGAACGCCCCGCCAGCCAAAAGGTGGCGTAAGTTAAGTTTCATTTTCTGGCAGCGTTGAGAGAGAGAGATAGGCGACTGCCGGGGCGGGTTTAGCCCATGCAGTCGATCACCGCCGTACCGAACTCGGAGCACTTGATCGGCTCGATGTTCATCATGCGGGCGAGGTCGTAGGTCACGCGGCCCTTGGCGATGGCCGTTTCCATGCCCTTGATCACGAGGTCGGCAGCTTCGTTCCAGCCCATGTAGCGGAACATCATCTCGCCAGAGAGGATCACGGAGCCGGGGTTGACCTTGTCCTGGCCGGCATACTTCGGGGCGGTGCCGTGGGTGGCTTCAAAAATAGCCGCACCGTTGATGTAGTTGATGTTGCCGCCCGGGGCGATGCCGATGCCGCCCACCTGGGCTGCCAGCGCGTCGGAGATGTAGTCGCCGTTGAGGTTGAGCGTCGCGATGACGTCGTATTCCGCAGGGCGCATCAGGATCTGCTGCAGGAAGGCGTCGGCGATCACGTCCTTGACGATGATGCCGTTGGGCAGCTCGACCCAGGGACCTTCACCGATTACCTTGCCACCGAACTCCTCGCGGGCCACTTCGTAGCCCCAGTCGCGGAACGCGCCTTCGGTGAACTTCATGATGTTGCCCTTGTGCACGAGCGTCACGCTCTTGCGGCCCTGCTCCATCGCGTAGAGGATGGCGGAGCGCACGTGGCGCTTGGTGCCCTCTTCGGAGACGGGCTTGATGCCGAAGCCGGAGCTATCGGGGAAGCGCACCTTGCTGAAGGGCTGCGGGAAGTGCTCCTTGAGCAGCGAGGCGAACTTCTTGGCGTCTTCGGTGCCTTGCTGGAACTCGATGCCGGCGTAGATGTCTTCGCTGTTTTCGCGGAAGATCACCATGTCGATCAGGCCGGGCTCCTTCACCGGGCTCTGCACGCCCTTGAAGTAGCGCACCGGGCGCTGGCACACAAACAGATCAAGCTCCTGGCGCAAGGCCACGTTGAGGGAGCGGATACCGCCACCGACGGGCGTGGTCAGCGGACCCTTGATGCCCACGAGGTATTCCTTGAAGGCTTCGAGGGTGTCCTGGGGCAGCCAGGTGCCGAACTTGTTGTAGGCCTTCTCACCAGCGAAGACTTCGAACCAGTTGATCTTCTTCTTGCCACCGTAGGCCTTTTCGACCGCGGCGTCGAAGACGCGCTGGGAAGCAGCCCAGATGTCCGGGCCGATCCCGTCACCTTCGATGAAGGGCAGCACCGGCTGGTCCGGCACTTGCAGTTGATCGTTCACTTTGGCGATCTTCTCGCCGGCGGGAGGTGTAAGATGCTGATAACTCATTTGCGGAATCCCGTAAAAAGAATAGCGCGACAGGCAACCGCCAGTCACGCCGGTTCCCGCCCGGGAGGCAAGTACATTCCTGGGCGGCGGTGGCTAAGAAAGTGCGGGGCTTGGCGCGCGGGGTCAAGCCCGAGCGCCCTCAACCCGACCATGCGGAGACAAGGGCTGGCCTCGCGGGCAAAAGGTGCCCGCGTGACAGCCATCAACGTTGGGACGGCGGCGCGGGGTGACGCCGCAGCAGCGTCAGCCCTTCTTGGACTTTTTGCCCTTTTTGCCGCTGTCGCCCGACGGCAAGACCTCAGCCACGACGCGGCGGCGGACCGTGCGCTTGGTGGTGCTGAACGGCCTGGGTGCCGGGCCGGCGCCCAGGCGGCGACGGCGACGCGCGGCGGCCGTCTCATGGGCAGCGTGCCCCTTGCCATCGGCACTGCCGGAGGTAGGCATCCATTCGAGCGGAGGGTGCTCCACGAGCGCTTCCAGGGCTTCGCGGATGAGCCGGGAACGGCTCAGTCCAGCTTCATCGGAAAGCTGGTCGAGAACTTCTCGGAGTTCGGGTTTGAGACGAACAGACATCTGCCGGCGTGGCGGGGGAGCCTCGGGCAAAGGTTGGGCGGCCATACGGTGCAAGGCGGTTTCCACCAGGCGGGAGATCGGCAGATTTCCTGCGTGGTCGGCCAACGATTGCAGGCGTTGCCACAATGGCTGCTCGACCTCAAAGCTTACGGGGCTTGATGAGGTGACCATATATAGGGGTAAGGAGTGAGTGTATGAACCAAATGGGGTCTTCGACATGAAATCCCCAACCTGCCCAAAGCTCAATCCTTTTTTGATATGTGCAAGCCCCTTATACCCGTTTTTCAGCTACAAAGTTTGACTCACCTGTTTAACGAGAGCCTCTAGAGCGATTTGAAGGCCTTTTTTGGTACGCCTTCATACGCCTGATCCAGCGCTTCCGGTGTGAAGACGGCCGCCGGCAGGTGCTGGTTCAACGCCGCGGCATCGAACTCCAGCCGTGTGCGCGAATGCGTCTCCTCATCACTCAAGTCGAAGCGCGTCACCACCCACTGGTCGTCCACCTTCTTGAACGAGCCCACCCGCAGCGTGCGGATCACATCCTCCTCGGGGTTCAGCACCTCCGCCCGCAGGATGGCGTAAAAATCGGCGTCGATCATCAGGCGCACGGCCCCGATACCCGCATAGCGCGGGTCGCCCTCCGGCGGGTACATCAGGTAAAAGTGCGCCGGGCGGCCTGCGACGCGGCGGGTGCCCTCGTAGGCGTAGTCCTGCCACTCCAGAAACGGGATCTGAAAATCGAAGGGCGTATAGACGAGGCCCGGCAGCAGCGGCTGCGTCAGCCGCTCGCCGCTCATCGGCTGCACGGCGTCACCCGGCACCTCGGCGTCGAACATCCAGGTGTGCTCGCGGCCCGCCCAGAGAAACGCCCGGCGGTCGCCATCCGGCGCGTCGAAGTCCACCCGCGTCTGCGGGTTCTGCGGATTCCAGGAGCCGTAGAGCGTGCCGTAATACGTTTCCGTCTCACCCCCGCGTGGGAAGTGCTCCAGGCGGAAGCGAAAGGCAAAGTCGTCCGGCCAACCCATCTGCCGGAACTGCTCCAGCACGCGCTTGCCCTCCTCCGGGCTCAGCTGGTCGGGCCCCTGGATGACGGGCGAAGGACGGTTGCGGGGTTGGGCGTCCGCCGCCGTCCAGAGGGCGCTGGCAGACAGCAGGAAAATGAGGCCGTATCGAATTCGCTTCACGTAAGGGAGAAACCGCGCCGGGCGTGGATGGTTACAAACGGCGGTGGATCGAGATTTGGCGTAAAAATCACGCAAAAAACTCAATCCAGACCGAAAAGGATCTTCAAAACTATCTACAAACGCCGATATAAAGCGTTACCCCACACTACCCGTTATAGAACTGTAACCCCACACTCCCGCTTAAAAATGCGTCACACTTCTTCCGATTCCCTCATCTCGCTCGCTCCCGATTGCGAGCAGAAGATCCTGCGATTGATCGAGATGACGGGGATAGGAAACATCAACCGGATTGTGCGGACGTCCCTCTACCTGCTCGAAGCGATCGTCACCACTCTGTCGCAAGGCGGCAGTGTGATCCTGGAGCAGCCGGACGGTCACCGCGAACGACTTGTGCTCGACCTCGAAGACGAAGTCGAGCCCTCCTGATCACCTTTATTGTTGGGTCGCCGGCGTCGGCTCTTCCGTAGCCGGCGCCGTTTCTGTACCCGGCATTGGCGTCACGGCCGCCGCATCGTCGGTCGTGGTCGACTCCGGAGCCGCTTCATCGTCCGGCGTAAAGACGCCTTCCTGCTGCAGCGTACCGGTGTCTTCGGTCGCGGCCGGGGCCGTTTCGTCCTCAAACTCCAGCGGGGCGTCCTCGTCGGTTTCCTGCGCGGGCGTATGCTGGCTCATGTGCAGCAGGTAGAGCCCGAAAGCGACGACGAAAAAAGCCAGGGCAGACCACTTGGTGGCCTTGGTGAGCACGTTGACCGCGTCGGCGCCGAAGGCGGACTCCGCTGCGCCGCCGCCCATCGCCGCGCCCATACCGGCATCGGTGCTGGCGCGTTGCATGAGGATGGCCGTCACCATGATGATGCAGATCAGGATGAGGACGAGGGTCAGAAAAGTGATGAGGATCGACAGCATGGGCTGGAATATCGGGAAAACTAGGCAGCCTGCGCAGACCGGTGCCCTTTGGCAAGGAGAAATCCCCGGCGCAGGGCTGAGTTTCAGCGGATCCGCAGGATGGTCAAGCGCTTACCAACGGCGCTCCAGCCCCACGCTCAAGGTGCGGGGGTTGCCGGGGCGGTAGCGCGGCCCATAGCCGCTGTCGTGCGCCGCCGCCGCGTAGTCGCGATCCAAGGCGTTGAGCAGCTTGGCCGTGACGGTCCATGCCTCGTCCAGATCGTAGGCCAGGCGCAGGTTGGCGATGTATTCCTCCGGTGTCTGGCGCGTATTCTGGTCGTCGATCCACCAGGGCCCGAGGTATTGCAGCCCCAGGTCGACCCGCAGACGGCGGTGAGCGAACGCCGGCCACCAGCGCACATCCAGGTGGGCCAGCCGCTCGGGTTGGTAGTGCGGCGTCTTGCCGTTTACGCCGCGCGGGTCCGCTCCGTCGGGCTGGTCCTGCAAGATCTCGGCATCCTGCAGGGCCCCGGCGAGGGTCGCCGTCAGGTTGTCGCGCAGGCGCCAGGCCAGCTGCAGCTCCACGCCGCGGTATTCGCGCTCGCCGCCGTTGGCCGTGATCTCTCCCGCCGGGGTCGTCACGCCCGTGAGGCCGTCGTGGCTACGCATGTTGTAGGCGCTGGCGGTGAGGTAGACGTCGTCGCCGAGCGCACCCTTGTAGCCCAGCTCGTAGCTGTCGATCTGCTCGGGCTCGAGGCGGAAATCCGTCTGCGCAGAGCTGAGCTCATACAGCGAAGCGGCCATGGGAATGCGGAAGCCGTGGGCGTAGCGACCAAACAAATGCTGCTGACGGGCGAACTCCCAGTTGAGCCCCAGCTTGGGGTTCACCGCCTCGAAGTCGTCCTCGCGGTCGGCCGGGCGATAAAAGGCATCCTGCGCGCCGGAGGACAGGTGGTTGTCGTAGGCGTAGCGGGCGTGCTCGTAACGCAGGCCGAGGACCAGCACCAGCCCCTCGGCGATCGCCTGCGTATGCTGCACGTAGGGCGCGTAGTTGCGGTAATCCACGCCGTAATCGTAGTGCGGCCCCTGCGGATACACCTCACCCCACACCTCGACCGTCGGCAGGTTTTGCACCGTCGCAGTCGCAAAATCCGTCAGCTCCCCATCCACGCCCAACACCGTCTGGCTATCCTCCCCCCAATCGGCGTAGAGGCGGCTCAGCAGGCCAAAAGTGCCCGTCTCGTCCTCCACCAACGGCAAGGTGGCGGGCTCCCACGTGATCATGTAGGTATTGTCGATCCAGCGCGCGTAAGGCGTTACCTGCAGCGAAAAGACGGGCGAGAACCGATGCGTCACCTCGCTGCTGAGGCGCAGGTATTGGGCCTTTTCGTGCGCCTGATCGCGCGGCACCGCGGGGTCGAGCGCATCGTCGCGTGGGTCTTCCGCATAGGACTCCGGCGTGTGGGTGCCCGCCATTTCGCTGTCGAAATCGGTCCCGAGCAGGATGGTGTTCACCTCCGTGTCGTCGCCCTGCCAGCGGTGGCGCACGATCGCCTGCTGGCGCCACCAGCCGGTCATCTCGCGCCAGCCGTTTTCCTGCGCGGTGGAAAACGCCACGCGATAGGCCTGGTTTGCGCCGATGCCGTCCGACACCTCGCCGCGTGCCTCGAGCAGCCCATACTCCCCCACCGTGGTGCGGAAGTTACCCGAAAAGGCCTGCGTCGGCTCCAGGCTCTTCACGTTGATCACCGCGGCGAAGGCGTCCGAGCCGTGCAGCGCGGTGCCGGGCCCCTTGAGCACTTCGACGCCGCCCAGCGAAGTCATGGCCCCCGAATAGGCAAAGGCGGCGTGGTTGAAACGGATGGGCGACTGCAGGGGCACGTTGTCCTGCAGATACAGCTCGGTGTTGTCGTAAGAGACGGGCAGGCGCACCGAGGGCGCGTCGATGGGGCCGCGCAACTGCACCATGTAGACGCCCGGCAGCGTATTGAGCAGTTCCCCTACCCAACTCGGCTGCTTGACCTCCGCCGCTGCGGGCGAAACGGCATCGATCGTCTGCGGGATGCGGTTGACGTCTTCCGTGATGCCCGAGGCGGCCGTGACTTCCAGCGCTTCCAGCTCGTAAACGCGCTCGGGGGGCGCCTCTTGGGCGTGCAGGAGCGCGCCCGCCGTCAAGGCGAGCGTGGGGAACAGACTGGCGTACCGCATCGGAGGACTACTCGCCCTGGATGCCCATGCGGTCAAGAATGCGGCGCAGGTCGTCGTTGCCGTAGTAGTCGATCACGATCCGGCCCTTGCGCGCGCTGTGCTTGAGCTGCACTTCCGTATTGAGGTAGGAGGCGATCTCCTTCTGGAAGCTCTCCACGGCGGCGGCCTCGGCGGCAGACACGTTGCGCTCGCTCTTGCTGTTGCCGCGGCGCTGGCGCTGCTGTTGCACCATGTTTTCCGTCTGGCGCACGCTCAGGCCGCGCTCGATCACGTGGCGCGCCAACCAGATGCGCTCATCCACATCGTCCATGCCCAGCAGGGCCTTGGCGTGCCCCGTGGAAAGCAAGCCACGGGCGAGGTAGCCCTGGATCTCGCGGTCGAGCTGCAGCAGGCGCAGCGAATTGGCGATCGTGGCCCGGCCCTTGCCCAGGCGCTCGGCCACGGCCTCCTGCGTCAGGTCGAAGTCGCGCATCAGGCTGGCATAGCCCAGCGCTTCTTCCACCGGGTTGAGGTCGGCACGCTGCAGGTTTTCGATCAGCGAGAGCACGGCGCTGGAGGCCTCGCTCGCCTCCATCACGCGCGCGGGCACGCGCTTCATGCCCACCAGCTTGCAGGCGCGCCAACGGCGCTCACCGGCGATGAGCTGGTAGAGATCGTCGACGCGACGCACCACGATGGGCTGCAGCAAGCCCTCGCTGCGGATGCTCTCGGCCAGCTCCTGCAGGCGTTCTTCGTTAAACTCGCGGCGCGGCTGGTGCGGGTTGGGCTCCACCTTCTCGATCGGGATTTCGAGCAATCCCGTCGGGGCGGCCTCCGGCTCGCTGGCCTGGCCGGCGTTCTTCTGGTCGCCCTTGGCGGCAGCGGCGGCTTGCGGCGACGCGACGCCCCCGCTGATCAAGCTGCCGAGACCTCGGCCCAGTCGTTTCTTGGCGGTCGACATGATGGGTATCTATTCCTGCGGGATGAAAAGTTCCTGGCCCGGGTAAATGATGTCCGAAGCGAGGCGATTGGCGTTACGGATCCAGTCCACGCGCGAATTGTGCGCCCGGGCGATCTTCGCCAGACTGTCGCCCGACTTCACGGTGTAGGACGTGCCGGCCTTGGGAAAATCGTCGTTGAACGTCACCACCTGGTTGGACTGCGGCCGGGCCGCGCCGGCCTTGGCCATGGCATCGAGCGCGTTCTGGGTCTGCTTGGCCAGCGAGTCGATCTCGCTGGAGACTTCGCGGATGATGGCGCTCTTCTGGCTTTCGTTCGCCTGGATCATCTGGCTGCGCAACTCATTGAGGGCGCGGTTGAGCTGCGCGGTGGTCACGTAGGCGCTGGCCATCTCCGAGACGGCCGAATCGCGCTGGTTCAACTCCTGCCGCAGCTGGCGGTTCTCCCGCTGCAGCTGCTCGACCGCGATATTCAGTGAGCCCAGCTGCTGCTGCAACCGCTGCACGTCGGCCGTGAGCCGCGCCACTTGTTGATTGACACTGTAGGATGACGACTGCGCCCATGCTCCACTGGAGGCGGAGACGGTCGCCCAAGCCGCCCCGACGAACCAAAGCCATTTCATCCGACCAGCTTGGCGAATGAATATTGCGTGGTCAATGGCCTAGCGGAAAAGGTGTGCAAATGAACAACCTTCTTACACCGCAGCTTGAAGGAAACGCCCCAACTACGCGATAATCGGGCGACGGTTGGCGTAGCGGAAGGGCCGGGAGGCGACGAGTGGATCCATCTCGCGGCTCTCCAGCACGGCCCCTTGCGGCAGCTCGAAGCCGCGCAGGAAGTCCGCCGCGGGCAACATCTTGCCGCCCGGGCGCTGCAGCCGCCGCAGCTCGAGCTGGCCCGGCGCGCACTGCACCACCAGGCGCTCGCCCGCCTCCACGACCTGGCCCGGCTCACCGGTCGAAACGGTATCGAGCAGGCGCACGGCCCCGACCTTTACCTCGTGGCCCTCGTGGACGAAGTTGGTGCCCGGCCACGGCTGGAAGGCCCGCACGCGCCGCTCCAGCTCCGCCGCCGGATGCGTGAAGTCGAGGTGCGCGTCGGTCTTGAAAATGATGCGGCAATAAGTCGCCTGCGCCTCGTCCTGCACCGCAAATCGGGCTTCGCCCGCCAACAACGTCGACAGGTTGCGCGCGAGCAGCGGCACGCAGGCGGCGGCCTGCTTGTCCCAGAGCGTCGCGGTCGTATCGACGTCCGAGATGGCCACGCGTTCCTGGTCGAGCGCCGGGCCTGCATCCATCTGGCGGATCACGCGCATCAGCGTGACGCCGGTCTCGGTCTCGCCACTGGCCAGAGCGGTGTGGATGGGTGAGGCGCCCCGCAATTTGGGCAGGAGCGAGGCGTGGAAGTTGACCATGCCCAGTCGCGGCGCCTCGAGGTGCTTTTGCCGCAGGATGTGCCCGTAGGCCATGACCAGCGCCAGATCGATCCGCTGCTCGCGCAACCACGCGGCTTCGGCCTCCCCGGGTTTGTCGGGCTGCAGCACCGGGATGCCCTGCCCTTGCGCCCACTGCTTGATCGCATTGGCCTGCAGCTTCATGCCGCGCCCGGTCCGGCGGTCGGGCTGGGTAAAGACGGCCACCAGTTCGGCCGCCTCGGCCTGTTGCGTCACGAGGGCCTGCAGCAACGGCAGGGAGATCTCGTCGGAACCAAAGAAGACAATGCGCGCGCGATTCAAAAGCGAAAGGGATCGGGTTGAGCGAAAAGGGGCCCACGGCCCAGCCTACGCATACCGTACGCGCCACCGCCGCAAGTCAAACCCGATTCCGCCTAGTGCCGGAAGGTCGAACGCGGACGCCCGCCCCAAAGCATATACGCGCACCACGCCACCCCGATACAGACCCGGAGCACCGTACCCGGCGACAGCGCGCCCGCCGCGTCGCGGTCGGACCAGATCGCGTGGGCCGCGACTGCATCCGCGAAGAGCACCACCCAGCCCACCAGACGACTGCCCACAAAGACCGCTGGCGCAACGGCCCGCTTCAGAAAAAACGTGAACGCTGATGCGAGGTAGACCCACACCATCAAAATGTTGAGCGCCAGCTCGGCGTAGAGCACAGGTTCGAGATGGGGCACGAAGCCCTCGCTGAGCGGATGGCAGAGGTAGTGCATCTGGACCCCGTCGAAAACCACCGCGGTCTGAAAGAGCGCCACCAGAGGCATGAACGGCGAGAGCGTGACGCCGATCGCCAGCAGGACCAGCCATCCGCCGATCCCGTCGTTGTTTGGATTGACTGGCTCCAGTGGCGGGCGGCGACGGCGCGTGACAAGCCACGCGAAGAGGATGCCGCCCAGAATGGCGGAAAAACCTGCCAACATCACCGACGGCACATGTAGACGCCCGTTCTCGGTCGGCGCCTCCGCGCTCGTCGCAGCCACCTCGCCCAGCGGGTACTGGATCGTGTAGCCGAGCAAGTCGTCCACCCGGTCGAGGTCCTCGCGGTACGCCGCCAGATCTGCCGGCTCCACCCGGTCCGTAAGGTTTTTGTAGTGGTAAACCAGCTCGAGCGTGGAACCGACCTGGCCGGCTTCATAGCTGAAGTCGAACCACTGGTTGCGCACCGTCTCCCGCTCATCCGGAAAGGTCCCGGGCCGCGGCAGGTCCACCAGGATCTGCTGCTCGACCTCCAGTGGATAGTCGAGGCTCATCGGGCGGGTGCGGATGCGCTGGTTCGACATGAACAGCTGCGTGTTGGTGTATTGGGGAAAGAGTCCGAGCCGCCCGTAAGCGCCGTCGTCGCTGGTCTGCCAGGGGTCGGTAATCGTGTAGGACTCCGTCACGGTCAGCCTCGCCGCGTCGCGCTCGTCGAAGACCTCCGGCAAGCGGTTGGAGCGGATGCTGGGAAATTGCTCGGCGTAGTAGTTGACGTAGCCGTTGTCCAGCTCCTGCAAGGTCCGGTCATCGAGATAGCCGCGCATGTCCACCGCATCGGCCCCATGATAGACCGTCTCGACCTCGAGGCGCACGTCGCCGCCCCACTCGTCGAACGAATAGGTCTCGCGAGTCACCGTGCGGACGGCCTCCGCCCCCTGCCCCGGCACGCGCACCAGCTCGCTCTCGCCCTGCACCGGCAGCCCCCAGCCGTAATCGGGGCAGAAAAACGTCTCCAGCGGCCCGTAGTGCGGGTAGTCCGTGGGATCGAGCCAATACGTCTGCCCGCCCGACTGCACGCGCGTGATCACGTGGTTGAACGCCGCCGGCGTGGGCAGGTAATCGCGAATCGCCTGGCGTTCGGTCGTGTGCACCAGCACCGGCATGGCCTCGATGCCCAACTCGCGCAGGATCCGGCTCAGCAGCAACGACTTGTCCTTGCAATCGCCATAGCTGCGCGCACAGATCTTCGCGACCGGATAGGGGCGGTAATTGTGTTCGCCCATGGGGATCGCCACGTAGCGGATCTCGCGCTGCACCCAGTTGAGTGCAGCGGCGATCCGGTCTTCATCGCGGCCCAGCGTCCGCCATTCCGCCAGGCGCGGCGCGAGCGTCAACGGTAGCGACGAATCCCAATCGTAGAGCCCGCCGGCCCAACGCGAGACGCTCGGCCAGTCGGCCCAGTCGCTCGCCTGCAGCCACGCATCGGGGTCGAAATCGATCGGCACGTCGGCCTCGTAGAGCTGCGGCAGCGGATCGTCCAGCCGCCAGGAATAGGCCACCTCGCCCGCCTCGAGCGGCTCCTTGCGGATCATCACCGGTTTGGGGGCCGGGCTGCCTGCCGACTGAATCGCCAACGGCCCCTTCGCCTCCTCCGGCCACACGATGCGGTGGCGCACGGCATCCACGTCCACGCCGAAGGTCAGGTGATACCAGTCGCTGAAGTGTCCTGCGTTGACGGGGTTTTCGCCCACGATGCGGCAACCGTATTCGATGATGTCGCCCACCTGCACGCCCTCGAGCACCGCTTCCGCCTGGACGGAGCTGTCGTAGGTGAGATAGTCGCTGGAGCCCTCGTTGCGGGAAACGAAAAACGCCTGCGTCGGCAGGAGGTCGATCGCCTCGCCGTCGCGCCAGATGCGCAGGCGGTGCCAGTAAAGCTGTTGATACTCCGGATCGAACGAAATGAAGACATTCGAGTACTGCTCCACCCCGTTCTCGTTGGTCACACAGTAGGCCCTTTCATAATAAGTCTCGGCCGACTCCGGGCGCTGTTGGCGCCCGATGAACAGGTAGTGGATGCCCGCCGTATCCTCATCCAGCTTCACCAGCGGTTTCGGTTCCGGCAACGACTCCACCCACGCCGGCAGCTCCGCGTCGCGCCAAACGCCGTCCTTGATCGCTTCGGGCTCGGCTCTCAACCAGGCGGCAAGGCACAAAATGGGGAACAGCAGGCAGGAGAGCTTCGACATTTATATGATCGATAGGCCCCGCGCCTCTGAAGGCAATCCCATAGATGATGATCTTCATCCGGCCGCCGCCACACCCGACTCCTAGATCAAGCGCGGTTGCACCAGGCCCTTGATGAAGCGCTGCTCCAATATGTCGACGATCGCCGGGTGGGTACCGACGAGGTCCGTCCGGTAGGTCTGGAGATTCGGAAACACTCTTTCCGCTTCGGCGCAGATGGTCGCCACATCGCCGCCCTCGCCCGCATGACGGCCGGGAGAGAGAAACAACAGCGAGACGATAAGCGGGCTGTCGTGAAAGCCGGGTTGGCGCAACAGGCGCTCGAGCAAGGGCTCGTTGAAGTCGTATTCCGGCCCTTCGCGCCGCTCCATCGAGCACGGCACCACCTGATGGTTCAGAATGTCGGTCAACTGCTGCGCCAGCGCGTCGCGGACGGCGGCCACCTCGGGCTTGGGCGAGCCGTGATCGCAGAGCGCCACCGGCACATCGCGCAAGCCGTGCTGTTGCTGCACCTCGCGAATGCGTGCGGCGAGAATCTGCGCCAGGTCGACCTCTTCGGCATCAAACAGAAACGGCGCCACCTGCACGTGGATGTCGCCCAAGCGCTCGCGCAGGCGTTCGAGCCGCTCCGGCAGGTAGTCTTCGATCGCGCCCGTAGGGCCGAAGAAAAACGGGATGACGTAGAAGTCGCGTTCGCCCGCTTCGATTTGCTCGCGCGTATAGCGCTCCCAGACCAGCGCCGGCTCGCCCTCCAGCGCGGCCGGATCGATCTTGCTGCTGTGCAGGAGCGAGACCGGCACTACTTCGTGCCCCACCCGCTCGGACAAGGCTCTGGCCACCGCCCGTAGATTCAGGACGGAGTCTGCCCGGAGAGAGCCGTTGTCGATGAGTAACGCCTGCATTTAATCACAGTAGGGAAGAAACGTAGCGGAGCAAAGAAAGGGCTGAGAATGGTTTCCCGCCTTGGTCAACTGTCGTAAAACCAGATAAACGGTTTGGCACTCGCCTGAACGGTTTTCGCTAAATCGACGGATCGAACCAGGCCAGCGAGTCGCCCAGGGCCGCCACCGGCCCTACGATCACCACCGCCGGGGCCCCGATCCCAGCCTCGTAAACGCGGTGAGCAATATTCTCGAGCGTGCCGCTGACCGAACGCTGCTTTGCCGTGGTGCCCCATTGCACGACCATGACCGGCGTTTCCGGCGTGCGACCGCCATCGATGAGGTGCGCGGCGAGCAAGGGCAAGCGCCCCATGGCCATGTAGAGCACCAGCGTGGCGTCCGTCGCGGCGTGCGCCGCCCAGTTGATCAACGGCTCATCCTTGTCCGGGCGCTCGTGCCCGCTGAGAAAGGTGACCGAGCTGGCGTAATCGCGATGCGTCAGCGGCACACCCGTATAGGCCGCGCAGCCCAGTGCGGCCGTCACCGCCGGCACGACTTCGTAGAGGATGCCTGCCTCCTTCAGGGTCAGCGCTTCCTCACCACCGCGGCCAAAGATAAACGGATCGCCACCCTTGAGACGCACGACACTCTTGCCCTGCTGGGCCAGCGTCACCAGCAGCTTCTCGATCTCCGGCTGCGGCAGAGCATGAAACCCCGCGCGCTTGCCCACGTAATGCTGCTCGCAGCTCGGCTTGGTCCACTCCAGCAGCTCCGGCGCGGCCAGATAATCGTAGACCAGCGCATCGCACTCCCGGATCAGGCGCTGGGCCTTGACCGTCACCAGTTCCGGGTCGCCGGGACCGGCCCCCACGAGATAAACTTTTCCTGCTGCTGCCATGATCGAAAGGAGGTGTGATGCAATAATCGATTGCCTTTTTCAATCTTAAGTGTAGATTTCGACCTAAAATACCAAACTTTAGAGTATTATCATCATGAGCACCGCATCTGCACTCGAGCCTGAACAGTTGGCAACGTGGAACGAGGAATGGCAAGACCTCGACGCCGGCCAGCGCATTGAATGGGCCGCCAAGCAATTTGGCGACGAGCTGGTCCTCTCGACCAGCTTCGGCATTCAGAGTGCGGTCATGCTGCACCTCATTTCCCAGCACGCCCCGCAAACGCCGGTCATCTTCATCGACACCGGCTACCTCTTTCCCGAAACCTACCGCTACGCAGACCGGCTGACCGAGCTGCTGGACCTGAACCTGAAAGTCTACCAGCCGCAGATGACGCCCGCCCGTCAGGAGGCGCTCTTCGGCAAGCGCTGGGAGCAAGGCAAGCAGGGGCTGCAGGAATACGGTCTGATGAACAAGGTCGAGCCGATGAACCGTGCGCTGCGCGAACTGGGCGCGACCGCGTGGCTCAGCGGGCTGCGGCGCGTGCAGGCCTCTACCCGCGAGCAGCTGCAATACATCGAGCGGCAGAACAAGACGACCAAGCTCTACCCCATCCTCGAGTGGAGCGAACGCGACGTCTACTACTACATGCAACAGCACGAGCTGCCGCAGCACCCGCTGTGGGATCAAGGCTACGTGAGCGTGGGCGATGTGCACAGCACGCGTCCGCTCGAAGCCGGGATGAATCCGGAAGACACCCGCTTTGGCGGTCTGAAGCGCGAGTGCGGCCTGCACGAGATCTCCGGCAACAACGACTACCAGATCTAGGCACGCCTCTTTCCTCCCTTTCAGCCCGCCGCGTGCGGGCTTTTTTGCGGACATAAAAAGAGGCTGGTCTCGAGGTCGTTCGAGTTGCCAGCCATTCTTTTATTCGTCGCATAGAGCGGGCTGCACGAGCAGTCCTGTTACGTCTCTAATAGCCGTTCTTGTCGTTCATGCTATAAGGTAAGATGGCACATGCCCGCATGAGCGTCAACCGGATGCGAGCGATTTATAGGCCGGTTGATCCCTCAGCCAGGCGAGGTCCGATTCCCCATCGAGGTCGGCGCGAAACGGCGGATGCGCCGCGATGCTTTGCCGCAGGGCCTCGACCGCCCGCTCCGGCTCGCGTTCCGCCAGCGAAAGGTAACAGGCGAGGTTCCAGTAAATCAGGCCGAGCGGGTAGCCCGAAACCTGCGTCTCACGCGCCAGACGCTCAGCATCCTCCAAATCCTGGAGCGCGCCCGCGAGATCCTGCAGGCGAGCCTTGGCCTGTGCGCGGATGAGACGCGCCCGCAGATTGTCCGCATGGTCGAGCGATACATCGCAGAGGCGGTGGATCCGGCGCCAACCCTCTTCGCAATCCCCGTCCGCCAGCGTCTGAGTCTGCTGCCGTGCCACCAGATCGTCCCGCGCATCACGCGCCGCATCGACCAGATCCAGGGCATCGGTGCGCCGGCGAGAGGCGTCCGAACGCTCGATTGCCGCGTCCGCCTGCGACTCCACGCGATCCAGTCGCTGCTCGAGGCGGTCGAGCATCAGGGCCCCCAGCAGGTTGAGCATCGGGATGCCCCAGAAGCCGCCCAGCAATGCCACCGCCATCAGCTCGATCGTGCTGATGATTTGGGCCTGCACCTGCCCCGGCTCAAAAAGACCGCCGTAGGTCACCTCGAACAGCCGGATCGAAAGCGCGACCGCCATGATCGCACCGCAGATGCCGCCCATCAGGTTAACCCACAGCCCGGAGGGGAAGCGGTAGCGCCGCGCGTAGGCGGGGCGCGCAGAAGTGTCTTGCCGCACCAGCAGCGCCCGCATCAGCCCGGCAAAGGCGCCCACGCCCAGGACGACCGCAAAGAAGAGCAGAAACGTCACGCCTCCACCTAAACCCGATCCGTCCCGAGCTCAACCCAACTGGCCAAAACAAAGCCCGCAGCCGGACCAGACTGCGGGCTTTGCCATTATGCTTAGCTCTATCAACGTGCCTGGTGGGCGGCAGCCCTACGACACCGGGCGGGCTTGACCTCCCGCCGCTGCCCAGAACTGCCAGGCACGTTCCTCGTGAACGCTAAAGCTCAGTTCCTTGCGCTGATATCGCTCAAGTCTCGGGAAAACGATCACAGCGTCAATCATCATTTCATCATAATACATTGATGCGTCTGTTTTCAAATTACGGGCAACTGTCCGTAACTCAAATAAAAAACCGCTAGGCTATTACCCCCGCCCATAGGCGACTCCAGATATACTGATAAAGAATGTTTATCCTAATACTTCATCGCATTAGGCCGACTACTCGAATAAGACAGAGTTCGCTTATTCACCAGCCGCCCAGACACCTCCCATGGTTTACAGTTCAGAACAACGACGTCACACCGCAGGCCTCCAACTGGTGCACTCCGGCGAAGAAGTTCGCGTCGGAGACCCCAAGCGCCTGCCCATGCACTACCGGGAACTCGCGCAGATCACGGCCGACCATCCCCTCGTAACCGGCAACTGGTCGGGCCTGACCGCCCACATCTTCCGCATTCAGCTGGGTGACTTCCAGTACACGCTGAAGATCCGCCGCGAAGAGTCCCTGGTCCGCAACACCGACGGCATCCTCGCTTTCATGACGGAGCTGATGTGTCGGCGGCGCATCGAATCGGCGCGGCAGGACAACTATACGCCGGGCACGCCGCTGCACTACATGGTAAAGAGCATTTTCGGCAGCCTCAACCACGGCATCCTGCTCTCCCCCTGGATCGAGGGCCGCACCCTGTGGGAGGTGCCGACGCGCGAGTGGACCGACCAACTGCTGTTGAGCTACCACGCCGCACAGGTCATGCTCTGCCGCCTGGGCATCTTCGACTGGGACCCCTGCCCCGGCAACATCCTGCTCGACACCCAGGGCAACGCGCGCCTCTTCGACTTTGGCTACGCCTACTTCTTCGATCCCTGCATCGAATACAACAGCACGGCATTGCTGCGCCCGCAGGCCCACACCGCCGAGCGCTTCGAATCGCGCGCCCTCTTCCCCAGCCTGATGAAGGGCGGCGAAAACCTCTTTGGCACGCACGCCTACGACCTGTGGCAACGCAGTAAGCTGGCCGTGATCCCGCGCTACTACAAGTTCTCCGAAAACCTGCACGGCATCGGCGCGGAGCGGCGCTTCGTCTGGCACTACTACCACCTGGCCAAGCGCTGGGAAGACGCCCTGGGCAACGAGGCCGACGCACGCGCCCTCTTCCTCAGCGAACTCTACCGCAGCCTCGTGCAAGACATGGAGGCCGAGTTGACGGTGCACTTCTGCACGCCCATCACCATGCAGAAGACGGAGATCATCCTGACCTTGCTCAAGAAGCACTACGCGGAACTGCACCAGGCGGGCTTCCTCATCCCGGGTGACGGCGAGCTCTCGGCCGCCCAGCTACTCGAGAAATACCGCCAGAAGCAGCAGGCCGTCGCCGACCACCAACTCGCCGGCGTCGGCTCCTGAGCCCGCACCATTCGTCTGCTCGATGGCACCCGCTCCGGGGTGCGTGATCCAGATCGCGCACGTTCCGGTGGTGTCGGTCGCTACGCGCCCTCGACCACCGGCTACGCTACGGCATCCCTTCTGGATGCTGTTTGCGCCCATCGCGGGGACTCATCCAGCACCTGAATCCGCTCCGGTATCATTGGCGGACACCTCCGGCGTCGGCTCCTGAGCCCGCGCAGATAAAAGGCGCTCCCGAAGCAGCATCCCCATCGGGGGATGCCAGCCTGTAGCCGGATGTCGCAGCGCAGCGGAGACTTCCGGTCATCAGCGCCCCACACCGGCACCCTTTGGGTGCCAGCCGCAGCACAAAAAAGCCCGGACGTCTCTCGACGGCCGGGCGAAAACAAAATGCGGTTGAGCCGCGCGCCTAGTTGACGGCGGGCTCGTGGTAGTTGTTGCCGTATTCAAACGGCTTCACGTAACCCACGCGCATGGCGAAGTCGCCGAAGTGCTCGCCTTCTTCGCGCTCCTTGGCGTAACGCTGCAACACGGGACGCAGGGTTTCCTTGATCTCCTCGTGCTTCACGCTGGTCTGCCAGAGACTGGCGAGGCGGGAGCCGTTGGCCGCAGCGCCGAGGTAGATGTTGTACTTGCCCGGACCCTTGCCCACAAAGCCGATCTCGGCGAGATAGGGGCGCGCGCAGCCGTTGGGGCAGCCCGTCATGCGGATGACGATGTCTTCCTGGCGCAGGCCGCACTCGTCGAGCACGTCTTCCAGTTCGGTCACGAGGTCCGGCAGGTAGCGCTCGGATTCGGCGAGAGCGAGGCCGCAGGTCGGCAGGGCCACGCAGGCCATGGAGTTGAGCCGCAGGCCGGAAGCCTCTTCGAGGCGCTTGGAGAGGCCGTATTCCTCGACCAGCTTTTCGATCTTCGGCTTGTTCTCGGCACTGACGCCGCCGATGATGAGGTTCTGGTTACAGGTGAGGCGGAAGTCTCCGTCGTGGATCTTGGCGATCTCACGCAGGCCGGTCTTCATCGGGTAATCGGGCAGGTCCTTCACGCGGCCGTTCTGGATGAACAGCGTGAGGTGGTGCTTGCCGTCGATGCCCTCGACCCAGCCGTAGCGGTCGCCCGTGTGGTCAAACTTGAATTCGCGCGGTTCCTCGAGCTTGTAGCCCAGGCGGCTTTCCACCTCCTGGCGGAACCACTCGAGCCCGCGATCGGCGATCGTGTACTTCATCCGGGCGTGGGCGCGGTTCTGGCGGTCGCCGTAATCGCGCTGGACGAGCACCACTTTTTCGGCGATGTCCACGGCCTGCTCCGGCTTGCAGAAGCCCATCAGCTGAGCCAGGCGCGGGTAGGTCTCGGCATTGCCATGCGTCATGCCCATGCCGCCGCCCACGGTGATGTTGTAGCCGACGACCTTGCCCTCTTCGAGGATGGCGATGAAGCCGAGGTCGTGCGCGTAGATGTCGACGTCGTTCATCGGGGGCACCGCGACGACGGTCTTGAACTTGCGCGGCAGGTAGGTCTTGCCGTAAATCGGCTCCTCTTCCTTTTCGCTGCTGGCCACGGGCTCTTCGTCGAGCCAGATCTCGTGGTAGGCGCGCGTCTGCGGCGTGAGGTGGTCCGAAATGTCCTGGGCCAGCTTGAGCGCATCGGCGTGCGCCTCGCTCTGGTAGGGGTTCGGATTGCACATCACGTTGCGGTTCACGTCGCCGCAAGCGGCGATGGTGTCCATCAGGGCGGCATTGATGCCCTGCATGGTCTTCTTGAGGTTAAACTTCAGCACCCCATGGAACTGGAAGGCCTGACGGGTCGTCAGCTTGAGCGTGCCGTTGGCATAGGTGTCGGACAACTCGTCCATCTGCAGCCACTGCTGCGGCGTGCAGACGCCACCGGGCACGCGGACCCGGATCATGAACATGTAGGCCTTGTCGAGCTTCTTCTTGCGGCGCTCGTTGCGGACGTCACGGTCGTCCTGGACGTAGGTGCCGTGAAATTTGGTCAACTGCGCAACCTCTTCCGGGACGCCGCCGTTGACGGGGTCCGCGAGGCTCTCGAGAATGTTGCCGCGCAAGTAGTTGCTACGGTCCTTGAGCCCTTCGTTTTTGTGCAGTTTGGGCGCTGAACTGTCAGACATGGTGTTACAGGGAAAGGGTTTTTTGCCTTTTTGCGCTGTATTTTGGTTTATCAGGCAAGATAGTAAAGATTAAAAATCAGCAGTCTATTTCCGGTACTGTAGGACCGCCCCACGGCAGGGCAAGGCATGAAACAGGTTTTCCGGGCTCGCGGTGGGGCCAGCCCGGTT
Source organism: Puniceicoccaceae bacterium 5H (assembly GCA_009772895.1). Taxonomy (GTDB): domain Bacteria; phylum Verrucomicrobiota; class Verrucomicrobiia; order Opitutales; family Oceanipulchritudinaceae; genus WOUP01. Next base: position 72,251 of record WOUP01000013.1, read on the forward strand.
GCAAACGTCTGTGCTTGAGGGCTGCGTCTCAGGTATGGATGCGGCTCTGCCCGGTGGCGGGCGCAACTTGCTGGGCCTGCAGCAGACGCTCGGCGTATTTGGCCATGAGGTCGACCTCGAGGTTGACGGGCGTGCCGGGCTTGAAGTGCCTGAGATTGGTCACATCGAGCGTATGCGGGATCAGCCAGATGGTGAAGGTCGAGGCCTTGACGTCCACCACGGTGAGCGAGCAGCCGTTCACGGCGACACAGCCCTTGTAGACGAGGTAGCGCAGGAACTGCGTGGGCGGCTCGATCTCGAGCAGGTAATCCGTCCCGCCCTGCTGTTCGAAGACCTGGACGCGCCCCACCCCATCGATGTGGCCGGTCACGAGATGGCCGCCGACCTTCTCCTGGTAGCGCAGGCTGCGTTCGAGGTTCACCTCGTCACCGACCGCGAGCGCCCCGAGGTTGGTCACGCGGGCGGTCTCGGCCAGCACGTCGAAGGTGACATCCTGCGCGGTCCATTCGACCGCCGTGAGGCAGCAGCCGTTGACGGCAATGCTGTCGCCCGCCTCGAGATCGGCGAGCACGCTTTGGGCGGCCAGCTGCAGGCGCAGACCGTCTCCCCGGGTTTCGACCGCGAGCACGCGGCCGGTTTCTTCCACAATTCCGGAAAACATGATGCGTTATTGGGCTGTGCGTGGCACGCGGATCAGTGAAGTCTCGTTCCCGCGCTGCACCAGCAATACATACTCACCCGATTCGTCGCTGTCACGCACTTGCTCGAGCGCGGCGACCGCAGGCTCGTAATCGGTGATCTCCTCACCGTTGACCTCGATGATCCAGTCGCCCGGCTTGAGGCCCGCGGTGTCGGGATTGCTGTTGGGGCGCACGAAGGAAACGACCGCGCCCTGGGCATCGTCCCAGTCCACGCGCCGCGCGATCGCGTCGTCGAAGACCATCTCCCGCACGGTCAGCCCCAATTTTGGGAAATAGGTGCGCTCGGCCTGGCGAACCATCTTGGGGCCCTCGCCCAGCGTGATGGTGATCTCCCTGGCTTCATCCCCTCGGATGATGTCCAGCGGCAAAGCATCCCCCGGGCTGCGGTGGTCGATCGCCATGTTGACGTATTCCACCATCGCAAATTCCGCGCGGAAATACGGGATCGGCTCGCCGTCGATGCCGGTGATGATGTCGCGCGCCTGCAGCCCGGCTTGGTCCGCCGGCTGCCCGTCGAGCACTTCGGAGACGATGACCGCACCCTGATCCTCCAGCCCGAGGAAACGCGACGTCTCCTTGTCCAACGGCTGCAAGCCGGTCACGCCCATCCACGTCCACGGGCGGGCATCCGGGGCGGTCGGCACGTCCTGCAGTTCCTCGAGCAAGGAGGATGCGAGCAGGAAGAAGTTACTCTCGTCGGTCGGCCGCAGCTGGGCTCGGTAGCCGCGCCCCTCGATCTGCAGGTCGTATTCCTCCGGGAAGCCTTCCAGGCTCCAGCCCACCCATTCACCTGTTGAGTTAAAGACCAGCGAGCCCGGCGTCGCCACCACGTCCGTCGCAACCCCGTGAGGGCGCGGCAGGTAGATGTCGCTGCTCAGGCGCGCCCCCAGCCAGTAAGGCAGGTAGTCGAGGTCTTCCTGCGTCACGCCGATGCCCCAGACTTCCTCGCCCAGCCCCACTTCGCCCACGCGCCAATGGGTCACCGGCGTCAACTGCTCCCGCAACTCCGGTGCGTCGATCTGGAAAAACTGCAGGCTGCTGCGCGGGCTCTGGCCCAGGTAGTGCGCCTCGTAGCCGTCACCCGCATCGTCCACCGGAAAGGCCTTGATCTCCGTGATCCGGTCGACCGGCAACCACCCCGGCACCGCACCCGTCGCGGTCACCACGCGGCCCTCCTCGTCGATCACCACGCCTACCGCGGTCACTTCCTGACGGTTCATCTCATTCTCCATCACGTAGGTGATCGTGACGAGCGAACGTTGACGTTGGGCCAGCATCTCGGCGGGGCGCGTCTCGGCGGCACGCAGTGTAGCCAGGGCAAAGCACCACAGCAGCAAGGTTATGCAGCATCGCATGACGGCACTATGGAGGCGCCTGAGCGCAATGCAAATCCTCCCCGACAAACGATCGGGTTCTTTTGCGTTTAAGTTAATCATGCCTAGAATACAAGCTGATGGACGCTCAACCTAGCCCGCAAAAACCTCAGAACATCTCACGCCGCCAGGCGATCGCCGCCACCGCAGCTTTCGCCGGCTGGGGCCTCGCCCAAAGTGTTTCCGGTCAATCGACCAAGAACACTTCCAAGGCCAGCCACGCCTTCGCGCCTCCCATGGAGGGCGACGAATATGCCCTGCCCCCGCTCCCCTACGCCTACGACGCCCTGGAGCCCGCCATCGACGAGCAAACGATGCGCCTGCACCACGACATCCACTTCAACGGCTATCGCAAGGGACTCAACAAGGCACTCAACGAACTGAAGGGGCTGCGCAGCGGTAACGGCTCCTGGGACATGATTTCGTACTGGGAAAACCAGCTCGCGTTTAACGGTTGCGGCTACCTGCTGCATAACGTTTTCTTTGCCAATATGGCGCCCAAGGGCAGCACCCGTCCTTCCAAGTGGCTCCAGGGTGAAATCGAAAAGGAATTCGGAGGCATGGAGGGCCTCAAGAATCACTTCTCCTCCGCCGCGAAAAGCGTGCAAGGCAGCGGCTGGGGCGTGCTGGGCTACAACGTCGGTTTGCAACGTCCCGTCGTCCTGCAGGTGGAAAAACACCAGGACCAGGCACTTTGGGGCGTCATTCCGCTGCTTGTGCTCGACGTGTGGGAGCACGCCTACTATCTCAAATACCAGAACAAGCGCGGCGATTACGTCAAAGCGTTCTGGGACGTGGTCAACTGGGACGATGTCGCGGCCCGCTGGGAAGCGGCCAGTCACCCGGCGTAACACGCCCGCGTCAGAAAACATTTCAAACCCCGGTCGTTTTTTTACATTTACGCCCGGGGTTTTGACTAAAGTTTGGTTGCGTTTTGTCGAGGAGCTGCGAAGCTCGGTAAATTTATTGCAAATCTTGTGACTTCGTAACGCTGCTGGTTTGCTCCCTAGGGCAAAGAGGCTTAGTTTTGTTACCAATGCTTGATAAAGCTACTTGCTTTACAGCAGCGTAATTAGGAACTCGTTAAACTCAGGTTTAAAATATTCTTGCTCCTCGGCAAGAAACGTCACAATTCTACAGGTAACCATGGCAAAAAGTAAACAGGACAAAGGGATTAGCCGGATCGATTCCGGTTCAACCCACGGTTGGTTCGTCAGGGGCTATAAAAACGGCAAAACCTATTCTAAGCTCTTCAGTGATCTGAAGTGCGGAGGAAAGGATCAGGCCTTGGAAATGGCCCGTGAGTACCGCAACAAACTCCACGACGAGCTGGAGAAGATCCCGGCGAAGCCTCGCAGCCGCCGGATCGTCTTCCGCGACTCCCGCAACACCACGGGTGTGCTCGGGGTCTGCCGCACGGCCAAGAAGGGCCCCAACGGCAAGATCAACGAGTGCTATTCCGTGAGCTGGCGCCCCGAGCCTGGCGTACAGAAGTGCACTTCCTTCTCCATCCGCAAGTATGGTGAACGTAAGGCCTTCCAACTGGCCGTGGCGCACCGCAAGAAGATGTTGAAGGATATCTACGGCCCGTCGATCCTTCGCAAGATGAAGGAAACGCAAGCCGGCCTCTAAACAGGAGAGTAACCGGTTAGCGGCCGGAGACAGATTTCGGCTCGCGTCATCCAACGAATCATCTTTATGCTCAGGGAGTAGGTTCTACTCCCTTTTTTATTTTTAAAATGCATTCGATGGAATCATGCCTCGTGATTGGCGCCGGCATCAGCGGACTCCTGGCCGGGCTGAAGCTCCACGAAAATGCGGTCAATGTAACCGTGATCGAAAAAAGCCGCGGGCTGGGCGGCCGGATGGCCACGCGCCGCCAGGACGGCGCGATCTTTGACCACGGCGCCCAGTTCATGACCACACGCAACCGTCAATTCCGCGAGATGGTTGAGCGCTGGCTCGGGCAGGAAGTCGTCAAGCCGTGGTATATCGGCCCCCAGGGCAACATGCGCTACGTCGGTGCCCAAGGGATGACGACCGTGCCGAAGTTTCTGGCCAAGAAGCTGACCGTGCACAACCGCCAGACGGCCACCGCCCTCGCCTTCGAGCACAATCGCTGGAAGGTGACTTGCCAGAAGGGCGAAGGGGGAACCGTGACGCACGAGGCCGACTTCCTCATCCTCACCTGCCCCGTGCCCCAGTCGCTGAAGCTGCTGCTCGATAGCGAGATCGAGCTGGATTACGACGACGAGGTGGAGCTGAAGCGCATCCAGTATCGCCGCTGCATCTCCGTGCTGGCCCAGCTCAACGGTCCCGCCGGCCTGCCCGCTCCGGGCGCGATGGACCTCAACCACCCGCTGTTGCGGTGGATCGGCGACAACTCGGTGAAGGGCATTTCGGACAAGCCGGGCACCGTCACCATTCATAGCTCGCCCCAATATGCGATGCAGCACTGGGACTCGACCGACGAGGATCGCATCCCGCCCCTGCTCGAGGCGGCCAAGCCCTTCCTCAAGAGCGCGGTCGAAGGCGCCTCCGCCCACCGCTGGCGCTACAGCGAGCCCACCTACCTCTTCAAGGAGAAGCAGCCCTTCCGCAAGCCCTACTACATCAACGACGAGTTGAGCCTGGGCCTCTGTGGCGACGGCTTTGGCGGCCCCCGCATCGAAGCGGCCGCCCTCAGCGGTCTCGCCCTCGGCGAAGACCTGATGCGCCCGTTGTAGGGCTCCAGAACGAGGCCCTGCGCCGGCGGGCTGGCCGGACCAGACAACACACACAAAGGAAACGCTCTCATCCCGGCAGCGCCGCCCCGGGGCACAAAAAAGCCCCCGGCGCGGATGCACCGGGAGCGATGAGCAAGTAATAGTGGGTTTGGAAGGGTAAGTGCCAGGAGGCAGGGCTTACATCATGCCGCCCATGCCACCCATACCGCCCATGCCACCCATACCGGCCATGTCGGCACCGCCTTCGCCCTTTTCCTCGGGCAGGTCGGTGATAAGGGCTTCGGTGGTCAGGAGCAGACCGGAGACGGAGGCCGCGTTCTGCAGGGCAGAGCGGGTCACCTTGGCCGGGTCCACGACGCCAGCGGCGAGCAGGTCTTCGAAGGCGCCGGTCGCGACGTTGTAGCCGTCGTTGCCGCCCTTGGAGAGCACTTGCTGGACGATCAGGCTGCCTTCAACACCGGCGTTGGTGCAGAGCTGGCGCAGCGGGGCTTCGAGGGCCTTGGCCACGATCTGGCGGCCGATTTCTTCGTCCCCTTCGAGCGTGAGCTCGTCGACGGACTTGCGGGCACGCAGCAGAGCGGTGCCACCACCGGCGACGATGCCTTCTTCGACGGCAGCGCGGGTCGCGTGCAGGGCGTCTTCCACGCGCGCCTTCTTTTCCTTCATTTCCGGCTCGGTCGCAGCACCGACGTTGATCACGGCCACACCGCCGGCGAGCTTCGCGAGGCGCTCTTGCAGCTTTTCGCGGTCGTAGTCGCTGGAGGTTTCCTCGATCGCACGACGGATCTGCTTCACGCGACCCTGGATGTCGTTGGCGGAGCCGGCACCTTCCACGATGGTGGTGCTTTCCTTGTCCACGGTCACGCGCTTGGCACGGCCGAGGTCGGACAGCTCGAGGGTGTCGAGCTTGATGCCGAGGTCTTCGGTGATGAACTTGCCGCCGGTGAGGACCGCGATGTCCTTCAACATTTCCTTGCGGCGATCGCCGAAGCCGGGGGCCTTGACGGCGCAGATCTGCAGCATGCCGCGCAGCTTGTTCACCACGAGCGTGGCGAGGGCTTCGCCTTCGACGTCTTCGGCGATGACGAGCAGCGGCTTACCTTGCTGGGCCACCTTTTGCAGGATGGGCAGCAGGTCGTTGAGGTTGCTGATCTTCTTCTCGTGGATGAGGATGTAGGCGTCCTCGAGCACGGCTTCCATCGCTTCCTGATCGGTCGCGAAGTAGGGGCTGAGATAGCCCTTGTCGAACTGCATACCTTCGACGACGTCGAGGGTGGTTTCGATGCCCTTGGCTTCTTCGACGGTGATGGTGCCGTCCTTGCCGACCTTGTCCATGGCCTCGGCGATGATTTCGCCGATTTCCACTTCCCAGTTGGCGGACACGGTCGCGACGTTCTTGACGGCGTTGCGGTCGTTAACCGGGATGGCTTGCTCGCGGATGTTCTTGACCGCGACTTGCACGGCCTTGTCGATCCCGCGCTTGATGTAGACCGGGTTGGCGCCGCTGGAGACGCTCTTGAGGCCTTCGCGGAAGATGGATTCGGCGAGCACGGTTGCGGTCGTCGTGCCATCACCAGCGTTGTCGCTGGTCTTGGTGGCGACTTCCTTCACCATCTGCGCGCCCATGTTTTCGTAGGGGTCGGGCAGTTCGATTTCCTTGGCGACCGAGACACCGTCCTTGGTGATCGTCGGGCTGCCGAACTTCTTGTCGATCACCACATTGCGGCCCTTGGGACCGAGGGTGACCTTAACCGTGCGGGCGAGCGTTTCCACGCCCCGCAGCAGCTTTTTGCGAGCATCTTCGTCAAAACGGATTTGCTTAGCCATAGCGCTAAAAGTGTTTGCTGATTATGATTGAGTTGAGAACTGAGGCGACCAGTTGATCCGTGATTCGCCCGATTTAGCCCACGATGCCGAGGATGTCGTCCTCGCGCAGGATCGTGTATTCGACGTTGTCGTATTTGACCGGCGTGCCGCCGTATTTGCTGATGATGACGCGGTCGCCGACCTTGACGGTGAAGTTGTAGTCTTCGCCGTCCTTCTTGCCGGTGCCGAGTGCGAGCACTTCAGCGGTGGTGGGCTTTTCCTTGGCCGTGTCGGGGATAATGATGCCGCCCTTCACTTCTTCGTCCGCCGTGACGGGCTTGACCAGCACTCGATCGCCGAGGGGGGTGATGTTGACTTGGTTCGCCATAGTAGATGTCAGACTAATGGTTAAGTTATTGATTTTGTAAGGTTTTCGGAAATGTTATTCGGCCAATGGCGCGATGCGTTGGCCGTGGATGCTGACGGTCAGCTCCTCCTTGTCCTGCACCTGCCCTTCTCCATGAAAGCCGAGGGAATCGAGCTCGGCCTCGGCCGCGAGCGTAAAGCTCTCGAGCGGGCCAAAGACACTACTCGCCTCCTGGCTCCAACGGGTGATGTGCAACTGGGCGCGCAGCGCCGCGGGCTCGAGATAGACGTAGCGACCGCGGTAGGCATAGCCCTGATTGCCCCCGTTGATCTTGCCCTGGTCGAGGACGACCATGCCGAAGCCGAGTCCACCGCGTGAACTGCGGAATTCGACTATATAGGTGCCGTCGACGGGGTGCATGGGGTAAGGCAAGACCCGCCCGATCTTTCACGACCGGACGGGTGAGGGATAAAGAGGGTTACTTCTTGTCGTCTTCGTCGACCACTTCGGCGTCGACGACGTTGTCGTCGTTGGCCTGCTTGGAGCCGGCGGCACCACCCGCAGCCTGTTCACCGGCAGCGCCTTCCTGAGCGCCAGCGGCTTCCTGGTAGAGGCGGGCGACGGCCTGCTGCAGCTGCTCGTCGTTGTTCAGCTTTTCGAGCGCGGCCTTCATGCGGTCGGCGTCGTCGCTGTCGAGCGCTTCGCGGGCTTCCTTCACAATGCCTTCGACGTGTTCCTTGTCGGCGCCGAGCTTGTCACCATTTTCCTTCACCAGCTTTTCGATGGCAAAGACCTGGTTGTCGAGCTGGTTACGGGTTTCCACCGTTTCCTTGGCCTTCTTGTCCGCCTCGGCATTGCGTTCGGCGTCCTTCTTGGCCTGCTCGATCTCGTCTTCACTCAAGCCGGAAGCGTTGGTGATGGTGATCTTGTTTTCCTTGCCCGTGCCCTTGTCCTTGGCGGACACGTTGAGGATGCCGTTGGCGTCGATGTCGAAAGTCACTTCGATCTGCGGCACACCGCGCGGGGCTGGCGGGATGTCGTCGAGGCGGAAGGTGCCGAGTTGCTTGTTGTCCTTCGCCATCGGGCGCTCACCCTGCAAGACCTTGATGTCGACCGCAGTCTGCTGGTCGGCGTAGGTGGAGAACACCTGGCTCTTCTTGGTCGGGATCGTGGTGTTGCGCTCGATCATCGGGGTGGACACGCCGCCGGCCGTCTCGATGGAGAGGGTCAGCGGGGTCACGTCGAGCAACAGCACGTCCTTCACGTCGCCGGAGAGCACGGCGCCCTGGATGGCCGCACCGATCGCCACCACTTCGTCCGGATTCACGCCCTTGTGGGGCTCCTTGCCGGTCAGCTTGCGGGCGATTTCCTGCACCTTGGGCATACGGGTCATACCGCCGACGAGCACGAGTTCCTTGATCTCGTCGAGGGAGAGGCCCGCGTCCTTCAGGCAGGAGTGGAACGGCTTGACCGTGCGCTCGAAGAGGTTGTCGCAGATCTGCTCGAGCTTGGAGCGGCTGAGGGACACATTGAGGTGCTTCGGGCCGCTCTGGTCTGCCGTAATAAAGGGCAGGTTGATGTCGGTGCTCTGGCTGGAGGAAAGGGCGATCTTGGCCTTCTCCGCCTCTTCCTTGAGGCGCTGCAGGGCCATCTTGTCGCCGCGCAGATCGATGCCGTGCTCCTTCTTGAAGTCGTCGCAGAGCCAGTTGATCAGGGCTTCGTCCCAGTTGTCGCCACCGAGGTGAGTGTCGCCGTTGGTCGCCTTGACCTCAAACACGCCGTCGCCGATCTCGAGCAGGGAAATGTCATACGTGCCACCGCCCAAGTCGTAGACCGCGATGATCTCGTCGGACTTCTTGTCGAGGCCGTAAGCGAGGGAGGCCGCGGTCGGCTCGTTGATGATGCGGAGCACTTCGAGACCCGCGATCGTGCCGGCGTCCTTGGTCGCCTGGCGCTGGGAGTCGTTAAAGTAGGCGGGGACGGTGATGACGGCCTGCGTGACCTTCTCGCCGAGGTAGGCCTCGGCATCGGCCTTCAGCTTGGCCAGCACCATGGAGCTGATCTGCTCCGGCGGGTAATTCTTGGTCTCCCCGTTTTCCTGCACTTCGATCCAGGCATCGCCGTTCTTGCCCTCCGCGACGGTGTAAGGGAGGTTGCGTGACTCCTCCTGCACCTCGGAGAACTTGCGCCCGATCAGGCGCTTGGCGGAGAAGATGGTGTTGGTCGGGTTGGTCACCGCCTGGCGCTTGGCCGCCTGGCCTACCAGCCGTTCACCATTCTTCGAAAATGCTACGATCGAAGGCGTCGTCCGTTGTCCTTCGCTATTCGGGATGACCACCGGCTCGCCGCCTTCCATCACGGCCATACACGAGTTGGTCGTCCCCAAGTCAATGCCGATAATCTTGCTCATTGCCCTCCCTTTAAGCAGGCGAGAGACCCAAACGAGTTATTAAATCACAAGACCCTTATTACCATTTATTTAATGGCTTTCAGTGCAGTTTTTGTCCGCATGGTGAGTTGGGACATTGGCCGCCGAATGTCACACTATGTGTCACACCTGTGACACTGGGGACGGGACAGGTGTCACAGCGCCACGGCGCGGCCGCCACCTCGTCATAACCATTTGACCGAGAATGCCTATTAATAACGTTTATAGGCGTAATTAATATATTTACATAGATCTAAATACCTAGTTAAAATTCAGTCTCTGTAACTCATACATCATTCCAAATCCATGAACGTCTCCAAAATCTCCGGCCTGCTGGGCCTCCTGTCTCTCTGCGGTCTCACCAGCCCTGCTTCCGCCTCCCTCACCATCTCCAATTGGGAACTGACCACCACCACCCTGTCCTTCGACGTCGCCGGCACGATCGATGTGGTCGGTGCTTCCAATGCCAACGTCTTGTTTTTTGGCTATGAAAATGCCAAGGACGCCAACTGGATCACCGCCTGGGGCGATGCCGATACGGTCCAGAACAATGGCGGCAGCGTGACCTTTGACTTTGGTGATGCACGGGACAGCGGCCCCTATGGCGACTATACGTACGCCTACAGCTCGCAGAACCTCGTCGTGGGCGATACCGTCGACTTCTCCATCACCTACCTCGGCGGCACCTACGACCCGAACGCCGTGCCCGACCAGCCCTTTATCGTCAGCGCCGGCTTCAATAACAGTGACAACGGGCTGCCCGATGCCTCGATTGCGATCGGCTCCAACGCTACGCCTGCCGTGCCGGAGCCCTCGACCTACGCGCTGCTCGGCGGCCTCGCCAGCCTTGCCCTGATCTGCCTGCGCCGTCGCAAGCAGTAGGCAGATCCCGCACATCCCTTGTCTGCCCGCCGTCTGCCCGATGGCGGGCATTTTTGTGGCGCGCTAACGCCCACGGTTCGACGCTCCCGACTTCGCGCGGGCCCAGGGCCTCCTCCGCCCGCTATTTGAAGAGGCCCATCTGCGGGTCCTTGATCAAATCGTAGTTCTTGAGGATGCGCAGGATCTGGAGCAGGTCGCTCTTGGAATAGTTGCGGTTGGCCTCGACCTTCTGGATGAGGTCCCAGAGCATCGAGCGAAAGCTGATGATGCCGTCCACGCCGCGGTCGCGCAACAGGTCGATCGCCTCGCTGCGGTGCGGTTCGCTGGTCGGCAGGCCGGGCAGCACGAGGATTTTCAGCAGCGGGTCTTGCGGCGAGCCGGGCAGCATCTCCTTGGGCCGGTCCTGAAACATCTGGTCGACCACCTTGAGCACGTTCTTGTCGAGAAACTTCAGGATCTCGTCGCTGCTCTGCAGGATGCGAGGCGAGAAGCGCTGGGCGGTATGCCAGGCCTTGACCGCCACCACGGCCCGGTGGATGTAGGGCAGCTCGCTGCCGAAGATGAGGAAATTGGGCGCCCGGCCCTGATCGGCGTAACCGGGGTTGTAGACCAGCAGGTCGATCTCTTCCTCGTCGAGTTTCTTGCGGGCCTGGACGGCGTATTTGCGCACCTGACGGACCAGAAAGCCGTGCAGCTCAAAGTATTCGCGCACGATCAATTCGTCGAAGCCTGCCATGGCAAGCGATTGAAAGAGAAGCGTCTAGGGAGATCAATGCGAAACCGTGCGCGCAGCAAACCTGAGGTCACTCTTGAAGTGGATGAACTTAGCTTCCACCTTGGTAGCTGCTCCATCATGGCCGCAAACACTCCACTGCCGACTCCCGAGCTACAGGAAAAGACTGCCACCGAACCCGGCTGGAAAGTTATCCTGTGGGACGATCCTGTGAATACGATCGACTATGTGATCCACGTATTGCGCAAGGTCTTTGGCTACGAGCGCGAAAAGGCGACCTACCACACCATGCAGGTGCATGAGGAGGGCCTCTCCGTCGTGTGGAAAGGCGGGCGCGAGCAGGCCGAGCTCTTTGTGGACCAGCTGCACCAGCACCACCTCACCGCCACCCTCGAATCTGATGCGTGACGCCCTGCACCTTGTTTTGCCGAGCGATGCGCTGGACATCATCGTCCCCATCCTCGAGCGCATGCGGGAGGCCGCTCCGCGCAGCCGCCACCACCCCCTGCAGGAAGACGAGCCGGAAATCGCGGCCGAGTTGGAAGGCAACTACGACGGACACACCAGCCGGGCCACGCAATATGTGGTGAAGCTGCTGACCGAAAACCAGCAAGGCGTCGTGACCATCCATGACTTGCCCCTGGCCCTGCACGGGGTGATCGAGCTGCGCTTTCGCCTCTTCGAGCACGCATTCGACGGCGAAATCACCACGGTTCAATCGCTGCCCCAAAACGCAGAACAGCTAGCCTACTGGGTCCTGATGGAGCTGGAGATGAAGCTTCTGCAGCAGATGGACTGAGCACCCGGCGGATGGCCCGCCTGACGAGAGACACCGCCCTCTGCCTACGGCGCCACGGGCACCCGACGGCTCCAGCGCCAGCCCAGCCAGACCAGCGCGAAAATAAGCCCGCAGTTGAAAGCGATGTGCGTCGCCATGTTGGGGAACACCAGCCAGTCGCCGAAGCAGCCGCAATCCGTCACGATACCATGCGCGTTGGCCACCAGCAGCAGCGTGATGAAGCCGGCCGTGAGCAGCGTGAGCACCAGCACGGCACCACGTTTGCCCAGCCCGGTGAGCAAGGCCAGCCCGCCGAGCACTTCCACCCAGGGCAGCGTGAGCGCGACGACGTAGGCCATGTCGTAGGGGAAGAGCTGAAAGGCCAGCACATCGAGCATGAAGCGGCCCGGATCGAGCAGCTTGAGCGCGCCGGAAGCAATAAAGACCAGAGCGGCGAAGAGCCGCAGGATTACGGTGAGGGTGCGGACTGCCATGCGGGATACCCTCCTTCCAGATAATAGACTTCGTCGATCGCCAGCTCGTCCTTCAAGCGCTGCGCCACGGCCTGGCTGGCGTGACAGCTACCGCCGTCGCAGTAGACAATGACCACCTTGTCCGGCGTCCAGCTCGTCACGACGGAAAACAAATGCTCGTCCCAGGAGTCTTCGTTCAACAACAGCGCACTGTCGATGTGGCCCGCGCGGTACTCGGCCTCCGTTCGGGCGTCGATCCAGAGGATCGGACGCGTCTCGCGGCGCACCTCGGCCGGCGTCAACGCGCGGTCGCCCGGGCGGTAGGTGCCGTACTTGGGCGCGTGCGGGTGCATAAACGCCGTCGCGCCCCCGGCCGCCGTCGCGAGCAACACGATGGCGAAGGCTTCCCACCACCAGCGTGCCACGCCGGGCGGGTTATTTTGTTTCGAGCCACTCACGGGTCAGCCAATTGGTGATGTAATCAAAGGCCTCGTCAACCTCATCGCAAATCTTGAACAGATTCAGGTCGCGGCGGTTGATGACGCCCCAGTCCGCCAGCGCATCGAAATTGATGATGTTCTTCCAGAACGCACTGCCGAAGAGCACCACCGGCACCTTTTTGTGCACCTTGCCCGTCTGCACCAGCGTGATGACCTCAAACAGCTCGTCCAATGTGCCGAAGCCGCCCGGGAACGCCACCAAGGCCTTCGCCAGATACATGAACCAGTATTTGCGGATGAAAAAGTAGTGAAACTCGAAGCCCAGATCGCGCGGCACATAGGCGTTGATGCCCTGCTCGCGCGGCAGGCTGATGCCCAAGCCCACCGAGGCCCCATTGGCCAGACGCGCGCCCTTGTTGGCCGCCTCCATGATGCCGGGGCCGCCCCCGGAGCAGATGAGAAAACGGTGGTGCTTGTCGTTCAGCTCCTTGGACCATTCGGTGAGGCGGCGCGACAGCTCCACACAGGCTTCGTAATATGGCGCCATGCGCACCCGGGCCTGAGCCAGCTGCAAGGCCTCCGCCTCGTCCGGACCCAGCTCGTCCTTGCCTTCCAGCTCGGCCTCCAGCGCATGCAACCGCTTTTCCGCCTCCGCCGGCGGCAGGGTACGGGCCGAGCCGAACATCACGATCGTATCCTTGATGCGCTGCTCGCGGAAGCGGTGCTCCGGCTCCGTCAGCTCACACAACACCCGGATCTTGCGCGCCGAAGCGCTGTGGAGGAAGTCCGCATTCTTGTAGGCCTTGTGCGGCCAGCCATTCTCTTCTTCGGGTAGGGGATATTCTCGCATGGGCTCTGCCGTCACGTTGACAGCGCCCCCGCCCTTTGGCAAGGAACGACGGTTGGTGGCGGGCGCCCTTGACAAGCCAGAAGGCCTTCGCCTTCTTGAAGCCACTCTCCTCTTTGTCGCTGCTCATGAAACCGATCGACCGCGTCTACATCCTCTGCAACATCCGTGACGTGCATCTGGCACGCATCTGCGTGGCCAGCATTCGCTATTTCTACCCCGATGTCGCCATCAGCGTCGTGACCGACCAGCATAACGGGGCTTTCGACGCTTCGGATATTGAACACTATGGGGACGGAGTCGAGGTGGCACAGGTCCAGAACCGGGCCGCCGGGCAGGGTTACGTGAAGCTCGAGATTCTGGCCGATCCCCGGCAAGAACGGGTCTTGATCCTCGACGCCGATATCATTTTTGCCGGGCCGGTGCTCGAAGAACTGGCTAAACATGAGGAAGATATCATCATCTGCCCCGAAAGGCCGGCCCAACCGGATGATGAGCGCTGGCGCTTCACCTACTACAAGCCGGACCTCGCCCAGCAAGTCCGCCCCGAATTCGTGTTTCCCGGTGTCACCTTTAACTCCGGGCAGATCGTGGCGACCACGGGCAAGATCCCTCTGAGCTTCTGGGACGAGTTCGCCGAATATACGCAGCCCGTCAAACTCAAGCAGTTCGAAGCCTTTCGCACCGATCAGGGTCTCTACAATTTTGCGTTCTACCTCCTGCAGCAGGAGGGCAAACTGTCGATCGGCGAATACCACTTCCACTACTGGGGCTTTGGCAAGCACGTGCAGGACATCACGCTCGAGCAGGTCAAGCGCAAGGATTCTCCGGCCAAGATCATCCACTGGGCCGGCCCGAAGCCCACGTTGATCAAAAACTATCCGGGCGCCGAACTGCTGCAGTTTTTCGAGGACCTCTATTACGCCCAGGTGCCCAACGGAGCGACCAAGCGGCGGCAAAACGCCCTGCAACGCATCGCGATGGAGCTTTACGCCAAAGCCTACTTCCGCCTCACGGGCAAGCACCGCTACGTCTAGCCCCAGCGGAACGGCGCTACGGCTGCGGGCCGAAGTGGCGGAGGAACTGGGGTCGGGGCTTTTCCTTGGGCGCCTGGTTGCCTTGCAGGAGGATCTCGACGCGGAGTTCGTCGAGGCTTTCGCCGGGGACTTCGACTGCGCCGAAGCGGCGGAACAAGCCCAGCATGGCCTCGTTGTCGCGGTCGACGCGCGCCCAGAGTTTTTCCAGGCCGCGCGCCTTCGCCACCGCCACCATGCGCTCGATCAGCAGACGGGCCATGCCGAGACGGCGCTTCTTCTCGCGCACGACAAAGGCCATCTCCGCACTGGTGTCGTCGCGTTCGAGGTAGTAGCGGCCCACGGCGTGGATGACCTGACGCGGCCCTTGCAGCTCGAAGAGGCCCAGCGCAAGGTCGCGATTCTGGTCGACCCCCACCAGCTCGAAGGCGCGTTCGCGGCTCATGCGCGTGACGGTAAACCCGTAGCGCCGCATGATCGTCTCCTCCGTATGTGAGTAGAAAAACTCCTGCAGGCGGCGGTCGTCGGAGGGGTTGAGCAGGCGCAAGACATAGTCCTGCCCGTCGCGCAGGCGGATCTTGGTGCGTTGCAGCAGGGGCGATTCGCGCTCTTTGGTCGGTGGCGGCAACTGAAAATACGGCGGCACGAGGTGATGCTCCCGCGCCTCGCGCAACAAGTCTTCGCGGAAGTCCGGGTGCGCAATCTCGATCAGCTCCTGCACCCGCTCCTGGATCGTGCGGCCGCGCAGGGTCGCGATGCCATACTCGGTGATGACGTAATGGATGTCGGCGCGGTTGATCCCCACCCCGGCGCCGGGCGGCATCTGTGCCACGATGCGCGAACGCCGCTGCCCCTGATCGTCCGTCCAGGTGGAGGGCAGAGCGATGACCGGACGCCCGCGGCGAGACATGGCGGCCCCGCGCACAAAGTCGACCTGACTGCCGATGCCAGCCCGGAACTTGCCCTGCACGCTGTCCATCGCCACCTGTCCCGTCAAATCGACCAGCAAGGCGCTGTTCACCGCCACCATACGGTCGTTGCGGGCTATATTGAGGGGGTTGTTGACGAATTCCGCCGGGCGCAGGTCGAGGTGGGGGTTGCCGTCGGCAAAGGCGTAGAGCGCCTGCGAGCCCAGCAACATCGTGGCGACGAGCTTGCCCGGCAGCAGCGACTTACGGCTGTTGTCGACCACGCCCGCGGCAAAGAGTTCGCGCGCCGGATCGCCCATCAGCTCGGTATGCAGGCCCAGGTGCTTGTGCTGGGGCAGCGCCTGCAGCGTCGCGGTCCCAACCGGCCCCACCCCGGCCTGGACCGTGTCGCCGTCGTCGATCAGCTGAGCCGCATAATAGCCGATTTGTTGGTGGGCCTCGCTCAGCTCGGGCGCCGGCAACTCCGGCAGGGGGGCCTCATGCGTGATCGCGTAATCGAAACGGCTCAACGGGATGTGCCCCAGCCCACCCGTGCGCGGCATCGCAGGATTGATCTGCGCCACCACGCAACGTGCCACCTTCAGCACCGAGGGCAGCAGCCCCACGGCCGGCCCGAGCGAGCAATATCCGTAGGCATCGGGCGGCGAGACCATGACCAGGGCCGTATCGACGTTGATCACGCCCTCCTCCAGCAAGTGCGCGATCTCCGACGAATGCACCGGCGTGTAGTCGTCCTGACCGGTGTTGACGAGATCGCTCAGGCGCGGGTCGAGAAAGAAGGCGTTGACCGTCAGGTTACGCCCGAAGCGCCGCTCCGTCCAGGGGGCGGGGCCGAGGGTCAGCGTCTGGTGCAACTGCAAGTCGTTGAACAAGCGCTCCTGCTCGAGTAGCTGCTCCATCAGCTGATGCGGGCACGCCGCACCGGAGCCGAGAAACAGGCGGCTGCCCGGCCTGAGGATGTCCCGCCAATCCGGGGCGGGCGGAAGCTGCACGGATACCGCCATGAAAACGTAGCTCAATGAATACAGCTTGCCCGTGCCGATGGCAACGTTTTCGATGCGTCAGATGTCTGGCTGTCGCACGCTCATGATCGGCTTGTCACTGCTCGGCCCGGCCCTGCTGGCGGCCGCACCGCAAAGCGGCACCGTAGTGATGGCCGATCCCGCCAGCGGCACGCTCTGGGTGCGGGAGGCGGATGGCGCAAGCCGCTTTGGCTCGGTCGCGCCCGACGAAGCGGCACCGCTACGGCCCGGTAGCACATGGAGCTGGGAAGTGGGAACCGATGGGGTGTGGCAGGATTTCTGGCCGGCAGAGATCGACCGTGAGCGCAACCTGATCGACACCGCTGGCAACCCCCTCTCACTCGACGATCTGGATAGTGGCACGATCATCCGCATCTATGCCCGTTGGCAGGACGACACTGACGGCGCGGTGGTGTTGCGCCGCCGCGTGCGGTCGCTACTGGCCCTGCGCGACGAGCAGACCCCCGGTCTGCGCATCGTCGTCATCCCGCAAGGAGCCACTTCGCCCAGCCCGGCGGCCATTGCGCAAGCCGATGCGCTGCCGTGGATTACCGGCTCGAATGACTTGCGGGCCCGATTGCGGCCTCAGGAACTTTATTTGAACACCTCGAGCGCCATTGCCATCTATCAAGACGGACAATTGCGCTCTCTCCGCCGCACTGCCTACTGGAATCCGGCGGCCATGCTGAAACTGGCCCGCTTGGCGTCCAAGGATTGACAGTCAGAGGCGAGGGGGCATTGTCGATACATCCCAAACATTAGCTGGCGCTTCGCCGGCCAACGTTAACTGATCGTTCATGCGTATAGCCCACTCACTCTGGATTTCTGCCGGCTGCTCCCTGCTCGCCGCCCCGATCTTCGCGCAAGACCCCAACTACTTTCGCCTGCCGCGCGCCGAACCGTCCTTGGGTGAGCTGACGATTGGCAGTAACTACATGCTCGCACCCAACGTCGAATTTGGGGGCATGGGCGACCTGCAGGAAGGCGCTCTGACCAGGCTGCAAGAGTCGTCCGACACCCGTCCGCCCGTCGCCTATATGTATAATGATGGTTACGTGCAGCAGGACTACACCAGCAGCACCACCCCGCGCGAACGCACCCGCGACGGCAATACCGGTAACATCCGTTTCTATAGCGACGACCAGGTCGTGGAGGGCGAAGACGGCAGCAAGGACCTGGTATTCCACACCTTCGGTGCGGAAGGCACCGGCGAGCAATACGAAGCGGACGCTTCCGGCGCCGGCGGCTTCGAGCTGGGCTACAACCGCTTTCTCTCTCAGAAACGCCGCTTCGGCTGGGAAGTGGGCATCGGCTTCAACGGCTTCGACAGCGACTATAAGGACGCGGTCAATTCCTCCCTTTACGGCACCAAATACGTGCACGACGTCGTCAACGGTGATCCGGCCATCCCGACGACCGACGACGACGATGACGATTCAACGCCCGAAGTGCCCGACCCGCCTTATACCGGTGACACCTCTCGCCCGACCGACGCGGACGACCTCGCCGATTATGTGCTGATCAACCTCGACCCGAACGTGGGAGGCGATGGCACGCCCGGTTCGACCATGACTGCGGAAGAGCTGAGCCAGTACACCGCAACCGTCGACAGCGACATGCGCTTCCGCTCCAGCATGTTTACGCTGCGCTTCGGGCCCACCTACAACATGGAGCTCGGGCACCGCTTCAGCCTCTCCATGGGCGCCGGTGTGAGCACGATGTATTATTCGGGCGATCTCGATGCCATCGAGTACCTCAACATCGAGGAACTGGGCACCATCGCCACCACGGGCCTGCGCAAGGAGAGCGACAACGAAGTGCTCTTCGGCGGTTACGTCCAGACCACGGCGGCCTACCAGATCAACGAGCGCGTGAATTTCTACTCCGGCTTCCAGTATCAGAGCAGCGGTAACTTCGAGATGCAGGGCGAGAAATACAATGTGGATGTCGACATGGGCTCCCAAATGTTTGTCAAGACCGGCTTCGGCGTCGCCTTTTAGCCGCAGCGCCCTCTTTCCCCTACAGCATGACCGAACCGAAAAACGCTTTCAGCCGCGAGGACCTCATCGCCTGCGGATACGGTAAATTGTTGCAACCAGGCCACGCCCGCCTGCCCCTGCCGCCGATGCTGATGTTTGACCGCATCACCAAGATCTCCCACGAGGGCGGCAAATACGGCAAGGGCGAGCTGATCGCGGAGTTCGACGTCCAGCCCGATCTGTGGTTCTTCGATTGCCACTTCAAGGACGATCCGGTGATGCCCGGCTGCCTCGGCCTCGACGCCCTCTGGCAGCTCGTCGGTTTTTACATCACCTGGAGCGGCCACTCCGGCAAAGGCCGTGCGCTCGGCGTCGGCGAAGTCAAATTCACCGGGCAGGTGATGCCCGAAAACAAGCTGGTGCGCTATCGGCTGGACATCAAACGCCTGATGGCGGGTAAAATGAAACTGGCCGTCGCGGATGGCACGGTGGAGTGTGACGATCAGGTGATCTACACCGCGCACGCATTGCGGGCTTGCGTCTTTGCGGACGAACCCAAGATGTAGGGTTGAGCAATCCGCCGCAATGGGACATAGTAAAGCCTTTGCGCACCACATTCAACACAGCTTCTCCTCGTTAACAAAAAAGCCCCGTAAACAGATTTCTATGCAAGCACGTCGAGTCGTTATTACCGGCCTCGGAATCGTCTCTCCGCTAGGCAACGACGCAGCAACCGTTTTAGAGGCGCTGCGCGAAGGACGTTCTGGCATCGAACGCAAGCAGTCTTACGTCGACAACGGACTGCGCACCCAGGTCGCCGGGACCGTCAAGCAATATGACGAGCTGGTCGCATCCGTCGACCGCAAGCTCGCCCGCTTCATGGGAGACGCTGCGCTCTATGCCTACGTTGCCATGCGCCAGGCCGTCGAAGACAGCGGCCTGGAGGCAGACGTAATCTCCCACCCCCGCACGGGTGTCATCGCCGGCTCCGGCGGCGGCTCGCCCATCAACCAGATCGAGGGCTGGGACGTGCTGCAAAAACGCGGCGTCCGCCGGGTGGGCGCCTTCCGCGTGCCCCGCATCATGGGCAACACCGTGGCGGCCAACCTCGCCACAGCCTATCAGATCAAGGGCATCAACTATTCCATCACCAGCGCCTGCGCGACGAGCATCCACACCATCGGTGCCGCCTACGAGCAGATCCAGCTGGGCAAGCAAGACGTGGTCTTTGCCGGTGGCGGCGAAGAGGAATCGGCCGAGCTCACCGCCTTCTTCGACGCGATGGGCGCCGTCTCCACCCACTACAACGACACCCCCGCCACAGCCAGTCGCCCCTATGACGCCAACCGCGACGGTTTCGTGGCCGCCGGCGGCGGCGCCATCCTCGTGGTGGAAGACTACGAGCACGCCAAGGCTCGCGGGGCCAAGATTTACGCCGAAATCGTCGGTTATGCCGCCAACAGCGATGGCGCCGATATGGTCGCGCCCAGCGGTGAAGGCGCCGTGCGCTGCATGAAGGCCGCGATGGAGACGGTCGACGGCTCGATCGACTACATCAATACCCACGGCACCAGCACGCCGGCGGGCGACATTACCGAACTGCAGGCCATCCACGAGGTGTTTGGCGACCAGATCCCGCCGATCAGCTCCACCAAGGCCCTGACCGGCCACAGCCTCGGCGCTACGGGCGGGCAGGAAGCCGTCTACTGCATCCTCATGATGCTCAACGATTTTATCTGCGGCAGCGCGCATATTCAGGAACTCGACCCCGCCGCCGTTGGCTTCCCCATCCTCCGCGAAGCGACCGAGGCCAAGCTGAACCGCGTGCTCACCAACAGTTTCGGCTTTGGCGGCACCAACGGCTGCCTCATTCTGCAGCGCGTTTGACATGATGAACCCGCGCGAGATCGTCGAAGCCTTCGACCAGGCGGTACGTGCGCGCGATGAGGCCAGCATGCAATACCTGCTGGATCCAGACGTCGTCTGGGCTCACAGCACAGGCATGCCCGGCCCCCATCTCTGGCGCGGCTCCCGCGATGTCATCGACTACCTGCTCTACCAGCTGCCCCAGCAGTTCGAGGATTCCGCCACCGTGGTGGAAGAATACATCTGCGACGGGCAGACGGTGGTCGCCCTGGGGTATTATTCCGGGGTGCATCCGGTAACGCGGCGGAAGCTGCACGCGTTGTTCTCCCACGTGTTTCGCGTGGAGGAAGGCCGCATCATGGCGTTCCAGCAGTACACCGATACCTTGCAGTTCGTCCGCGCCGCCCAGCCCAAGGCCGACGAAGACCTCGAGCCGTAGCCGCCGCCCCCGCCGCTGGCGGAGGCTGGCAGGATTTCGCAGTGCCCGCTCGACGGGGCCTTTAGGCTTTGATGCGGTCGCGCAGGCCGCCGTAGACGAAGTTCGAAGCGATCTCGGTGTCATAGAACGCGTGCGGGAAGCCGAGACTGACCGCGCTGACCTTGTCCAGCCGTTCGAGTTGCTCCGGCGTAAGGCTGACGTCGAGGCTCTTCAGGTTGTCCTGAAACTGGTCGAGTTTGCGCGCCCCCACGATCGGGATAACCGGCACCGGACGGTAACGCAGCCACGCCAGCGCGACTTGCGCGGGAGTCGCGCCCATTTCCTTGGCCACGGCCATCACCTCGCGGATCACCCGCTCTTCCGCCGCATCGGCCTCGACAAAGCCCTTGAGCATATCGCTCTTCAGGCGCGAGCCTTGCTCGATCTGTTGCCCGTCCAGCTGCTTACCCGTCAATTGGCCCGAGCGCAGCGGCCCCCAGGCCAGCACCGTCATGTCCTGGTCCTGCGCCATCGGCGTCAACTCGCGCTCGACGGTGCGCTCCAGCAGGCTGTATTCGATCTGCAGGCCCACGAAGCGACTCCATCCGCGCAGTTCCGCCAGCATGTTGGCCTTCGAGACCAGCCAGGCCGGCGCGTCGGAGATGCCGATGTAGAGCACCTTGCCCGAGCGCACCAAGTCGTCGAACGCGCGCATTGTCTCTTCGATCGGCGTCATCTGGTCCCACACGTGCATCCAGTAGAGGTCGATGTAGTCGGTATTCAGGCGCTTGAGGCTCGCTTCGACCGCCTGCACCATGCTCTTGCGGTGGTTGCCCGCCGCGTTGGCATCCGGGCCCGGAGCGGCCAGCGTATATTTGGTCGCCAGCACCATTTCCTCGCGGTGGCCCTGCATGAATTCGCCAACCAGCTTCTCGCTGGTGCCCTCGGTGTAGCGGTTGGCGGTGTCGATAAAGTTGCCGCCGGCCTCGCGGAAGGCGTCGTAGATCTGGCGGGAGGCGTCGCGGTTGCTGCCCCACCCCCATTCTTCGCCAAAAGTCATGGTGCCCAGGCAGAGGTCGGAGACACGAAGACCGCTACGGCCCAGAAGCTGGTAATTCATCATGGTCATATGGAGCGATTATACGGCGAAAACCTGACCTTGCGGTAGCATGATGCGCGCAGCTTCTTGCCTGATCGGATCAACGCCGGGCGGGGCAAGCACCCTACACCTTCCGGCGCGCAACCGTGCTTTCCCTGTTGAGGCAGCAGCAAAAACTTGTAGGTTAAAGCATTCTGGAATCAAGCAAGCTTATTGACTAAAGCTTGCCAATAACCATTCATCCTCTACCGTCACGCTTTGTGGACAATTACGCGCTGCCCTTGTTCGCCTTGGTAGACCGACACAAGGTCGACCTCAACAGTTCCCAGCTCCCCCAACTCGCGGAGCAGCTACAGCTTTATCTGGAAGCCCAGGTCGGCCTCAAGGCCCTCGACTGCCGCATCGAGATCCTGCAACCGACCAAAGCCCTGTTTGTGCTCAACGGCGTGGAAGAAGACAGCTTGCCGCAGCTCTTCGCCCTGGCCGATGCCCAGGGCGCGCCCGTCTTTCGCTACCAGCGCTCCGCCTCCGACGAGGTCACGTTGACCCCGCTGGGCGTCAAGCCCGACTGAAGCCAGTAGGATCAAACCCACTACCAACATAAGCCGGCCTACATTTCCGACCCTCGGGATCAATTAGATCTGGCCTCCCTCCCGCGACCCCGTAGAGGTAATGGCCCTTTCTTCGCCTCCCTGCGTCATGGACACCTCCCGCTCCATCTCCGAGACCACCGCGTCGTCCAGCCTCAGCCATCTGGTCGAGCTGCTGCTGCGCATCGCGCGCCTGCTGCTCGAGAACGGCGCCGAAACCCGACGGGTATTCGAGACGGTGCAGGAGATGGGCAAATCGCTGGGCGTGGAAGACCTGCACGTGCTCGTGACGCACCGCTCGGTGCTCATCACCGGCATCCGCGGCGACGACATCGTCACCCGCATCATCCGCGTCAACACCCTGGGCGTGAACTTCACCATGCTCTCGGGCATCAGCCGCGTGCTCAAGCGCTACCAGCGCGGCGAGCTGACGATCCAGACCGTCGAGAGCGAGCTGAAGCGCCTCACCGCGATGCGCCCGCACTACCCGCGCTGGATGGTCATTGTCATGGTCGGGCTGGCCTGCGGCGGCTTTTCGCTGCTGTTCGAGGGCGATGCACAGGCCTTCATCGCCTGCGCCATCGCAGCCTCGCTGGGCGTCTTTGTGCGACAGGAGCTGCACCACCGCGCCTTCCAGCCCCTGCTCTTTTTCTACGCCACCGCGCTCGTCTCCAGCCTGGTGGCCAACACCCTGGCGCGCACCCTGCACAGCGCCAACCCCAACGCCGCGCTCGTGGCCTCCGTGCTCATGCTCGTGCCCGGGGTGCCCATGATCAACGCCGTGGCCGACCTCGTGAAGGGCCACCTGCTGACGGGGCTGGCCCGCGCCACGACCGTCGTGCTGATCGCCTTTGCGGTCGCCCTCGGCCTGCTCACGTCCATGTATCTCGGGGGGTTCTCCAAATACTAGCGCCATGCCCGTGCTCCTCTTCAAAGCCCTTTCCGCCGCGCTCGCGGCCACCGGTTTTGCCGTGCTCTTCAACGTGCCCAAGCGCACGCTCTCAGCCTGCGCGCTCTGTGGTGCCTTCGGCGTCTCCGCCCGCATCCTGCTGCTCAACGCCACCGAGCACACGATGCACCTCGCGGCCGCCACCCTGCTCGCGGCCGCCGGCGTCTCCCTGCTCAGCGAGCTCTTTTCCCGCCTGCTCAACGCACCGCCGGCGGTCTTCAGTGTGCCGGGCGTCATCCCCATGGTGCCGGGCAGCCTGATGTTTCGCACCATGGTCGGATTTCTGCGGCACGCCAACGCCAACGTGCCAATCGACTATCAGGCGCTCGGGGCCGACTTGCAGCTGGGCCTGACGGCGTTCCTCGTCCTCATGGCACTGGCTGTCGGCATCGCCACCCCCAACCTGCTTTTCTACCGCCGCCGTCCGGAGACCTGAGCCGGATACACGCCCGAGTTGCAGCTTGACGGAGCCCGTACGCGGGCGTAACCACACTTCCATGGAGGGGACACAGCAGCCGGCCGCCCCAGTGCTCGGAGCACTGGAACTCGACTTGCACGTACCGGATGTGGCGGTCGCGGTCACCTACCTCAGCGCGCAACTTTCCCGCGCCGGCTGGATCGAAGATTCCACCGCGTTTGCCGATGCCGTCATGCTGCGCGAGCAACACGGCTCGACCGCCCTGCCGATCGGCGTCGCCCTGCCCCACGCCCGCCTCGGCAACCTGAGCCGTATTGCGCTGGCCTACGCCCATTGCCCCGAGGGCCTCGACTGGGGCGGCACCCGGGTCGACCTCATCTTTCTCGTCGCTGTGCCCAAGATTCAGGCCACCGCCTATCTGGCGCTCGTGCAACAGCTGACCAAGACCCTGCGCAGCGACAAGCACCTCCAGGAGCTGAAGAGCCTCGGTGACGGCGGCGCCTGTCGCGCCTGGCTGCAACGTCACCTGAACCTCGTCCTTGCCTGATGAGCCGCAAGCCGTGGAGGTCCCAGCGCCTGCTGGTGGGGCTGCGGCTCCTGCGCAACCTGAGAATCGACGAGCGGCACACCCTGCTGCTCTGGGCCGCCGTCTGCGGCGTGCTGGGCGCCCTCGCGGCGCTCGGCTTCAAGGAACTGACCGCCTGGGTGCTCTTTCTCTTTACCGGCAGCCATGAGGGCTTCGTCGACGCCTTCAGCTCCATCCCGCCCTGGCAACGCCTCGTTGTGCCCATCGTGGGGGCGCTCATCTGCGGCCTCATCCTCCAGTTCGGCACCGCCCGGGTAAAATCCCAGAACACCGACTACATGGAAGCCGTCACCCTTGGCGACGGGGTGGTCGGCTTCCGCTCGTCCATCATCCGCTCGCTGGCGGCCATGTTTGCCATTGCCGGCGGCGAATCCATCGGGCGCGAGGGTCCGCTGGTGCAGATCGCCGCGCTCGTCAGCTCGCTCTGGGGACGCCTGCGCCACCTGCCGCCCGCGCGCATGCGCATGATGGTGGCCTGTGGGGCCGCCGCGGGCCTGGCCGGCGTCTACCACTCGCCGCTCGGCGGGGCCTTCTTCGTCGCCGAAGTCGTGATCGGCTCCATCGCGATGGAAACGCTGGGGCCGCTGCTGATCGCCAGCACGGTCAGCGCCCTGACGGTGCAGACGCTGGAGGGCTTCGACCCGATCTACCTCTTTCCGCAGTTCAGCCAGAGCGGCCCGGCGGACATCGGCGCGTATGCCATCGCCGGGATCGCGATGGGGCTCGCCTCGTTTGTCTGGATCCGCCTGCTCTCGGGCAGCAAGACTGCGTTCAAGCGCCTGCACCTGCCACTATGGGCCCGGTTGACGCTCGGCGGCCTGCTGATCGGCCTCATCGCCATGCGCCACCCGGAGATCTGCGGCAACGGCAAGAGCCTGATCCAGGGCATTCTGGCCGACCAATACACCGTCACCGCCATCGCCATCCTGCTCGGCCTCAAAGTCGCCGCCACCTGCATTTCGTTCGGCTCGGGCGCCATCGGCGGGGTGTTCACGCCCTCCCTGCTCGTGGGCTCGGTGCTGGGCTTCCTCTTCGGCGCGCTGCTCAACCTCGCCCACTTCTCCATCGTGCCGGCCGAGATGGCGCTGATCTCGATGGGGGCCTTTCTCGCCGCCGCCACCAACGCGCCCGCGATGTCGATCCTGATGATCTTCGAGATGAGCATGCAATACCAGGTGGTGCTGCCGCTCATGGTCTCGACCGTCATCGCCTACGCCACGGCCCGCAGCCTCAGCCGGCGCGGCCTCTACAGCCACAGCCTGATGCACGGCGCGCGCGGGGTGCTGGACCGCCCGTTGGGGCAGATCACCATTGCCGACATGATGCGCACGCAGCCCCATTACGTGGAGTCCGACGCATCCTTTCCCGTCATCGCCGGGGCTTTTTTGCGCGAGCCGCGGCAGGAGATCTGGGTGCACGCGCCCTTCGGCTTCATGGGCAGCATCCGGCTGGAAGAAGTCGGGCCCTTTTTGCGTGATTCCGCCAGTGCGGAAACCGTGCTCGCAATGGACATCGTGGACGAAAGCACGCCGCGTCTCGCGCCGGAGACGACCATCGCGGAAGCCTTCAAGGTCTTTGCCGGCACCTCCCTCACGCGCCTGCCCGTACTCGATGCCGACGGTGTCCTGATCGGCGAAGTCCCCCGCTCGGACATCTTCCTCACCATTTCAGAGATCGCCCGCCGGGGCTGAGCGGCGGTGGGGAAACGCGCTGCTGGCGAAAAAAAAGCACCCCCGAAGGGGTGCCATCAGCTTATCGCTGGGAGAAGCAATCCGGCGCAGGTCGCCGGTGTCTGTCGATACGAGAAAGCCTAGTTGGCGGAGAAGAGCACGAAGGACTCCGTCTCGTAGTCCCAGTATTTGAGCTGGCCTTCGGTCGTGACGTTGCTGAAGGCGAGCCAGTGGCCGTTGTCGAAGCGGTAGAGTGCGCCCGTATCCGTCGTCGTGTAGAGCCAGCCCGTCGAGGGCAGGTAGACGTAAAAGGCCGTCTCGGCTCCGTCTTCGAGCCAGAACCAGGAATCGAGATCGGCACTGAAATACCAGTCCGTGCCCAGCGATTCGCCCCAGAACCAGCCAAAGGTATCGAGCTTTTTCCAGCCGTCCATGTCACCTTCGACCCCGTAAAGGAAGCCCTGCGCGTCGATGTCCGTCAGGTCCGGCGTGCCGTCGCTGTCGCTGTCCTCGAGATCGGTGATGGAGAGGTAGAAGCCTGCCTTCGACACTTCATCGAAATACGAGCCCACATAAGCTACGCCATTATAACGAAGCGTTACATCGCCAATAAACCGCCCATGCTGGGTTAGCCCACGGACCAAAAGTGTATCCTCGTCGACCCGCATATAGTGGCCCAACAGATCGTAAGTCTCCAACCGCGTACTTTGGCTGTCTAGCACGCCCTGCCAAGACTGGATCGACAGATATAGCCGATCCGTCAGCGACTCTTCGACCCTATCCACCAGCCTGTTGTTCTCGTAAAGAGACATGTTGAGTGTTGCCGACAGATCGTAAAAGGTCCCATACGCCTCCCGGGAGACAATCAGTTCGCAATCTGCCACAACCCGCCGATTGCCGGTCTGGAGCGTGAGGTCTATCGGCACCGTCGCCTGCACTGCCAAATCACGCTCTCCCTCATCAGGGATGCCGTTTTGATTCATATCTTTAGTGATCTCCCGCAGACCAACCGAGATGCTTCCCTCAAAAAGCTGTCCTTCTATTTCTGCGGAAACATTAGCCTCAAGCTGTTGATCATCAATAGATAGGCCGTGCAGAACAGAAGAAATTCCAATAGATCCTAAAATCTCGTCAATCACGCTCTCCGACACGCTGCCATCCAGATAAATGGAAGCCGCATCATACGTTTCAACGCGGGCGCCGCACAGTGCCAGCGGAACAGCCCACAACAGGCATAAAGCAAAAAAAACGCGCAACATTGTATCACTATAAAAACGTTCACAGTCCAACGCAAACGCAATATTGGATAGCATTAATATAAATCTGCAACGATACCGCCCCCCCCAACTGCCTCTTATTTCGCCTTTCGATCACATACGAGAAAATCACGACCACTCTCCCCACAAACCTTTGACGTTGAAAATCCGGCGCGAGGCCTCAGTCTGGCCAGCTTTAACCCTTTCCTACGTCCCATGGCCAAACCAGCACGCACCGCCATCACCCCCACCCGCAGCCAAGACTACCCCGAGTGGTACCAGCAGGTCGTCCGCGCCGCCGACCTGGCCGAAAACTCGCCCGTGCGCGGGTGCATGGTGATCAAGCCCTGGGGCTACACGCTCTGGGAAAAGATGCAGCGCGCGCTGGACGAAAAATTCAAGGACACCGGCCACGTCAACGCCTACTTCCCGCTCTTCATCCCCAAGAGCTACCTCGAGAAGGAAGCGCAGCACGTCGAAGGCTTTGCCAAGGAGTGTGCGGTCGTCACCCACAGCCGCCTGGAGCTCAACGACGAAGGCAAGCTCGTGCCCGCCGCCCCGCTCGAAGAGCCGCTGATCGTGCGCCCCACCTCCGAGACCATCATCGGCGAGATGTACGCCAAGTGGGTCCAGAGCTACCGCGACCTGCCCGTGCTGATCAACCAGTGGGCCAACGTCGTGCGTTGGGAGATGCGCACCCGCCTCTTCCTGCGCACCGCCGAGTTCCTCTGGCAAGAGGGCCACACGGCCCACGCGACCGAGGCCGAAGCCTGGGAGGAAACGCGCAAGATGCTGGGCGTCTACGCCGATTTTGCCGAAAACTACATGGCCATGCCCGTGTGGCAGGGCGAGAAGACCGCCGGTGAACGCTTCCCGGGCGCCGTCTCCACCCTCTGCATCGAGGCCATGATGCAAGACCGCAAGGCCCTGCAAGCCGGCACCAGCCACTTCCTCGGTCAGAATTTCGCCAAGGCCAGCGGCATCCAGTTCCAGAGCGAACAGGGCCAGCTGGAATACGCCTGGACGACCTCCTGGGGCGTCTCGACCCGCCTCGTCGGCGGTCTCGTGATGACGCACAGCGATGACGACGGCCTGATCGCGCCGCCCCGCCTCGCCCCGCTGCATGTGGTGATCCTGCCGGTGCTGATCAAGGAGGAGAGCCGCGCGGAAGTGCTCGAGTATTGCCACAAGCTGCGCGAAGAGCTGCGCAACGTCTGGTGGCACGACCAGAAGCTGGACGTGCACATCGACGACCGCGACCTGCGCGGCGGCGACAAGATGTGGCAATGGGTGAAAAAGGGCGTGCCGCTGCGCGTCGAAGTCGGCCCGCGCGACATCGCCAAGGACAGCCTCTTCGTCGGCCGTCGCGACACCGGCGAGAAGGGCCCCGTGCCCCGCGCCGAATTCGTCGCCACCATCGGCGAGCGTCTGGACGAGATCCAGCAGAACCTGCTCAACCGCGCCCGCGCCTTCCGCGACGAGCACACCCACGTGATCAACAGCGAGCAGGACTTCTACGACTTCTTCACGCCCAAGAACCAGGAAGAGCCGGAGATCCACGGCGGCTTTGCCCTCGCCCACTGGAACGGAGACGAGTCCATCACCGAGCGCATCCAGCAAGATCTCAAGGTGACCGTGCGCTGCATCCCCTTTGAGGACAACCCCGAGCCCGGCACCTGCATCTTCACCGGCCAGCCCAGCAAGCAACGCGTCGTCTGGGCCAAGAGCTACTAGCGGAGAGCCGACAGTTCAGGCCGCCTAGGCCAGCACCTCTTCCACCGCCTGCACCAAAGCGGCGGTGGTGAGAAGGTTGACGCCGATCTTGCCCAACTCTGCTTCACCTTGGGGGTAAAGCTGCGAAACGGCATCGGTCAGCAAGATGACACGGAGGTCGCGTTCGCTCGCCTCGTAAATGCTCGTGCGCGGGCAATTGGGAAAGTTGCAGCCCACGAAGGCCACCGTATTGCAGCCCCATTCCTGCAAAAAGGCGGCCAGTGAGGTCCGGAAAAAGGCACCCCACCTCGGCTTGTACATCACGTATTCGTAATCCGATAATCGCTGGGCCTCACCCGCGAGCAGCCATTCCGCATCGAGTCGATCTGCCGGATCCGGCTTGAGCACGTCGACAAGCTCCGCACCATCGCTGCCGGGAGAGACCACTCGCAAACCGCCTTCAATCGCCTCCCGGCGACAGAGGTCGGCGTTTGAGCCGTCGTCGCAATAGAGCCGGACGACGTGCACGATCGGTCGCCGGAGCTGGCGAAAGCACTGCAAGGCACGCACCACGTGGGGGACTACGGCCTGGGTCCCGGGGATACTAGCCGGCGCGTCCGTTCCGACGAAATCGTTCTGCAAGTCGATCGTGATGAGAGCGCAACGCGTGAAATCTGGGCGGGTGTAGCCATTCATCGTGTAAAGTCCGAAACGGCCATCGAGTTTACGGCCAGCGCTGCACGGCGCCAGCCTCGAATTGTCCGCGAGGTAGCCGCCAGCCCTCCAGATCGAGGCAAAAGCTCGCGCGGCACTCAACACCTTGCCTCGAGACCACGCGCTTTCTGCATCCCGGCGGGATGCCAGCTTATAGCCGGTGGTTGAGCACGCGCAGCGCGCGACACCACCGGTTGCCCGTCACCCCCAGCAATC
>WOUP01000014.1 GCA_009772895.1 Puniceicoccaceae bacterium 5H
CCGCAACGGTGGCACGCCCTCCGGGTTGCAATCGCGCGAGGGGGGACGTTCCGGTGGTGTCGGAGCCCTTGCGGTTCCCCTCAACCACCGGCCACAGGCTGCGACCCCTCCGGGGTCGCGCGGGGCGGGTAGGGCGCCGCGTCCACGCAAGCCGCCGGTTGGATCTCGCCTCTCATCACCGAAAACGCACTATTCTTCGCGACCGATGCGGAAGACGCGGTCGGAGGTCTCGCGGTAGAGGGTGAGGTCGATCAGCATGGGGCGGTTGGGGCGGAAAAACAGCCGGGTATCCGCGTCGAAGACCCGGACGCCGGAGGTGGGCATGTCGGGCGGGTTGAGGTAGACGATGTCTGCGGAAAGGTTGGCCGCGACGACGCTCATGTCGACCCGGAGGCTGCCGCCGCTGTCCTCCAACGCGGCCTGCAGGTCGGTCAGGTCGAAGAAAAAGCTGCGGTAACTGTTGTCCTGGGAGTAAGGGGCGACCTTTTCGAGGATCTCGCAGTGGATCTTCTGCATCACCGCGTCGGCGCGGTCGCCATCTTCCTGGTAAAACTCGATGAAGTAGTCCGGGATCGGGTTGCCGTGCTGATCCGAGACGCGGAAGACCACGTGCATGTATTCGTGGAAGCACTTTTGCGCCTTGCCCAGCAGGCCCTGTCCGCGCTGGAAGGTCTGCCGCGTCACCTGTTCGCAATCCTGGACGTGGGCGGCGTAGTTGCTCGGGGTCACGTCGAGGGCCTGCATGACCAGTCGGCGCCAGTCCTCACGCTGCTGGCGATCGTCCTGCGTGATCGTGCTGTGGTTGCGGTCGAGCACCCCAAAGGCGATGTCCGGACCATTGCGGGGCACCTCTACGGTCCTGGGTTCGGTCGGATTGCCGAAGTCGACCTTCAGGTAGTGGGCGTTGAGGTTGGCCGTGGCCACCCGCACCGTCCCGTCGGAGCCGTTTTCGTGCATCATGCGCTTGAAGGTGTCTTCGTAGCCGTTGCTGCCCACGAGCACGGTGGTGCAGATGTGCTGGGGGTCGAAGATCGGAAAGGCCGGGTCGAAGAGGTCCCGCAAGGCCAGCTCGTAGGAGATGGAGGAGCCCAACTCCAGGGCGTTGAGCAGCTCCTTGCCCGTCTCCATAAAGCCGTCCCAACGCCAGCCTTTGCCCAGGCGCCCGAGCATGGATTTACCCAGGCCGGCGAGCGGCGAGCCGAAGTTGGCGGGGGCGAGCATCAACAGGTTGCGGATGGGGGTGCGCGAGGCATCGGGCCGCCCTTGCTCGTCGCGGCAAAACTGCCGCAAAAAGTCGCGCACCACCAGGCCGCCGGTGCTGTGCACGATGGCGTTGAAGCTGTGATGGCCGGTGGGCAGGTCGTGCTCCTGCAGGGCCTTTTTCATCGCCCACGACACGTCCCAGAGCGAGATCTCG
This sequence comes from Puniceicoccaceae bacterium 5H, assembly GCA_009772895.1. GTDB lineage: Bacteria > Verrucomicrobiota > Verrucomicrobiia > Opitutales > Oceanipulchritudinaceae > WOUP01. The sequence continues at coordinate 1,418 of WOUP01000014.1, forward strand.
TCGTTGAGCGAGAGGTAGTCGGCCAGGTTGATGTCGTGCACGTTGAACCCCTGTTGCTGTAAAAACGCGGAGAGTCCGCGGAAGCTGGCGGAGGTGGCACTCCAGCCATGGATGAGGAGGGTCGGAATGGCCATGAGACAAGGTCGGGTGAGACGATACAGGCAGATGCGCGTAACGCGCCGTAGCAGAACCTGCCTCTGCTTGCCCAGTCGCTGGCATTACGTCAAGCAATATGCTGCATTAGGAAGCGTTATTTTACGGCCTGAAGCCTCCGACCCCTCCGGGCCGAGCAAAAGGCCCTAATCTTCCAGTTGTCCGACCGGGGTCACGGTGAGACCGTAAAAGCGGTGGTCGACCGCCTCGGCCTTGCACTTGAGCCCCTCCAGCTCTTCCGGCGTGACGGCCTGCTTGTGCATCACCACAAACACTTCGCCCGAGATATAGGGCCCCTCCCCGCGCAGGCGCACATCCACGGCCTTTACCGCCTCGTCCTGCTCCAGCGCGTCCTGCAGCTTGCGGTCGATCTGCAGGGGCTGGTTCTTTTCGGCATCGGTCGGGCGTTGGTCGAGCAGGTTCATCACGCCCTGGCGCAGGTGCGTGACACCGTCCTTGATGACGTTGATCGAGATAAACGCGGCCGCGGCGGAGTCGGCCCACCAGAGCCCCGCGCCAATGCCCAACACGCCCAGCATGGCGGCGGCGCCGGTCTGCCAGTCGTCCTTGTTCATGGTGGCATCGGCCAGCACGGTGCGCTCCTGCAGGTCGCGGCCCAGCCCCATCTTGAAGTGGCCCAGGATGAGGGGCGGGATCACGCTGTAGACGAGGGCGCCGATCATGCCCCAGCCCGCCCACACATGCAGGCCAAACCGGTCGAAGTGGCCGATGGTGGGGTGCTCCTGCGCGAGCAGGCCCGAGGCGGCATCGTAGAGCATGTAGAGGCCCATCACGAGAATGGCGACGGCGGAGACGAGGAACGACAGCAGCGTGGTCTGCTGGTAGCCGTAGGGGAAGCGCTGGTCGGGTGCCTTGTTGCGAAAGCGCTCGGCAATGATGAAGGACAGGGGTGGCACCAGGGCAAGCATGTCTTCGATCCACGCAGTCTTCATGGCCTGCGAAGAGCCCATGGTAAAATACATCACGACGACGATGGAGAGGACCAATGCGATGGTCAGCCACTCGAGCCGGAGCACGCGCTTGCGCTTGCGTTGCTCTTCCGGGGTAATGCGGTAGGGATGGCGGGGTTTCATCGGGCGGTCTCCTTCAGTTGGGTTTCGAGGCTGTGTTGCTTGCCCGCCTCCAGCAGGTAAGACTCGAGGTGCATGAGCAGAGCGTTTTCGCCGCGCGGCACGGCCATCACGTGCTTCTTTTGCTGCAGCACGACGCCAGTCTCCTGCAGGCCCAGGGCGGCGGCCTGCCATTGCGGGGCTGCGACCGCGCCCTCTGCCTGCGCCAGATCATCCATCGGTTGCGGCGTGTAGCTCTGGGACTCCAGCAAGGCGGCGAGCACGCTGTCCTTTTTCACCGCCACCGGAGCATTTTGCGCCGGGGCTTCGCCCGTGGGCGTGGCGATGATGCTGCGCGTTTTCAGGTAGGGCAACGTCGTGCCGACATGCTTTGCCCAAGGGTTCTTTTGCGTCATGCCCCCGATCACGAGGTCGAGCTGGTGGTGCTCCAGCGCATCAAAGGCATCCTCCGCGCCCTGCTCGTGCCATGCCACCTGCAGGCCCAGCTCATCGGCGAAGCCCTGGACCAGCTGCGGCTCGAGGCCGCCCGGCGCCTGGCCTTCGTGCGGGATGACCCAGGGCGGATTTTCAAAAAGGCCGACGCGCAGGGTGCCGCGTTCCTGCGCCTTTTCCAGGCTGCCCTCCGGATCTTTGGGAAAGCGATCGCAGGCGGTGAGCAGGAAACAGAGTGCCAATGCGGCCCACTTGGCAAAATGAAGGGGCGGACGTCGGCGGAATGCGGGAAAGGGGGGCTGATGTAATGCGTTCATGGTTGCCTCTGCTGAAGCTAGCATAACGCGTTCCGAAGGATGCCCTTGGGCGCGGCGCCGGGCCGCCCGAAGCCTGACCCGTGTAGACGCGGCGGTAGAGCCTTGGGCCCAGATCGCCGGTCTTGGCACCACCGTTGCTCCCCGGCAAGGCCATGAAAGCAGCCGTATTCCACCATCCGGGCAAAATTGTCTGCGAAGAAGTACCCGACCCCAAGATCGTCGATCCGCAAGACGCGATTCTGCGCGTGACCTCCACTGCCATCTGCGGGTCCGACCTGCACATCTACGACGGCTACCTGCCCCAGATCAAAAACATGATCCCCGGCCACGAATTCATGGGCATCGTGGAAGAGGTCGGCCCCGAGGTGAAGAACCTCAAGGTGGGCGACCGCGTGGTCGTGCCTTTCCCCATCGCCTGCGGTTGCTGCTTCTTTTGCCAGCACGAGCTGCCGGGCCACTGCGAGCACTCCAACAAGAATTACGGGCCCGAAGGCGGTCTGCTCCACCAGAAGGGGGCGGCCCTCTTTGGCTACACCGAGCTCTACGGCGGCGTCGACGGCGGCCAGGCGGAATACGTGCGCGTGCCCTACGCCGATACCGGCCCCCGCAAGATCGAGGGCGACCTCACCGACGAACAGGTGCTCTTCCTCACCGACATCCTGCCCACCGGCTATACGGGCATCGATTGGGCCAACATCCAGGGTGGCGAGACCGTGGCCGTCTTTGGTTGCGGCCCCGTGGGGCTGATGGCGCAAAAGGTCGCGTGGTTGCGCGGCGCCAAGCGCGTGATCGGCATCGACAAGGAAGCCTACCGCCTCGAAGCCGCCCGTCGCACCGCCCAGAGCGAGACGATCAACTACAAGGAGGTCGATCCCATCGAGGCCATTCGCGAGATGACCGACGGACGCGGCGCGGATGTCTGCGTCGACGCCGTGGGCATGGAGGCCGAACGCAGCACGCTCGACAAGCTGGGCAACGTCGTGCACGTCCAGCGCGGCACCATCAACGCCCTGCGCAACTGCTTCAGTGCCGTGCGCCGCGGCGGCTTCGTCAGCGTGCTCGGCGTCTACGGCATGTCTTACGACAACTTCCCCATCGGCCAGATCTTCGACAAGGGCCTGCAGATCGCCTGCGGTCAGGCCCCCGTGCACAAATACATCGATCACCTGATCGACATCGTGCAGCAACAAAAGATCGTGCTGGACGACATCATCACGCACCGCCTCCCGCTCTCGGAGATCAGCCACGGCTACGACATCTTCAAGAAAAAGGAAGACAACTGCGTCAAAGTCGTGCTCACCCCGTAACCCGAGCCGTTGCGGGTGGGGATCGGTCCGTTGCGGGCACCTCTTCAAGGTGCCTCCGTGTGGGGGACGGGATACCGGTGGTGTCGCCCGCTGACGCAGGCTCAACCACCGGCTATAAGCTGGCAAGCCTTCAGCTTGCTGGGGATATCCAAAACGCGTTGGCAAACCGGCGGCTTACGCGGACACGCTGGGCCCTGCCTTGTCCCGCCCCGCGCGACCCCGGAGGGGTCACAGCCTATAGCCGGTGGTTGAGGGGGGACCGCAGGGCACCCCGACACCACGGGAGCGCCCCCCCTCGCGCGATTGCACCCTGAAGGGCGTGCCACCGTTGCGGGTGGGGATCGGCCCGTTGCTGGCACCTCTTCAAGGTGCTTCCGTGGGGGGACGGGATACCGGTGGTGTCGCCCGCTGACGCAGGCTCAACCACCGGCTAGATGCTGGCATCCCGCCGGGATGCTCGGGGTGGGGGACCTCGCGCTCCGAAACGTGTTGGGCGTTCGGCGACTAGCGTGCACGTTGCGCCCTACCGTGTTCCCTTCCGCGCGACCCCGGAGGGGTCACAGCCTGTAGCCGGTGGTTGAGGGGGACCGCAGGGGCTCCGACACCACCGGAATGCCCCCCTCGCACGAATGCACCCCGAAGGGTGTGCCACCGTAGCGGGTGGGAATCGGCCCGTTGCTGGCACCTCTTCAAGGTGCCTACGTCGGCGGGAGACGGGCTACCGGTGGTGTCGCCCGCGGTGCGTGCTCAACCACCGGCTAGAGGCTGGCATCCCGCCGGGATGCAGGGGAACCCCGCACTCAAAAAACAGCGATGGCACCGGTTGATGTTCGCTCGCGTCCCTCCAAGCCCCATTGGCAACCAGCTGCTTATGCGGACGCTGTATCCTATCGGTCCGCCCCGCGCGACCCCGGAGGGGTCACAGCCTGTAGCCGGTGGTTGAGGGGGACCGCGAGGGACCCCGACACCACCGGAACGTCCCCCCTCGCGCGATTGCACCCCGAAGGGCGTGCCACCGTTGCGGGTGGGGATCGGTCCGTTGCTGGCACCTCTTCAAGGTGCCTACGTCGGCGGGAGACGGCAAACCGGTGGTGTCGCCCGCGATGCGGGCTCAACCACCGGCTAGAGGCTGGCAAGCCTTCAGCTTGCTGGGGATATCCAAAACGCGTTGGCAAACTGGCGGCTTACGCGGACACGCTGGGCCCTGCCTTGTCCCGCCCCGCGCGACCCCGGAGGGGGCGCAGCCTGTAGCCGGTGGTTGAGAGGGGACCGCAGGGCACCCCGACACCACCGGAGCGTCCACACAAGCCGTGCTATCGGTGAATGCAGAGCGCCCTCGGGCGCTTGTTGGCGCTTAGAAGCCGATGGAGGCGCCGCCGTCGACGGGCAGGGTCACGCCGGTGATGAACTTGGAGGCGGGGGAGACAAGGTAGACCGCCGCCCAGCCGATGTCTTCCGGTTGACCAAGGCAGGCCATGGGTGTGCGGCCCAGGATCTTCTGCTTGCGTGTGGGGTCGCCGTCCAATGCCTTGCGCGACATTTCGGTCTCGATCCAGCCGGGCGCGATGGCGTTGACGCGCACGCCGTCGGCGGAAAGCTCGGTCGCGAGGCCCTTGACGATGCCCACGTAGGCCGACTTGGCCGCGGTGTAGGCGATCACCTTCGGGATACCGAACAGCGAGGCCATCGAGGCGGTAAAGAGCACCGTGCCGTGCTTGCGCTCCACCATCGCGGGGGCCAGGGCGCAGGTCAGCGCGTGGGCGCCCAACACGTGGGTATCGAGCACCTTCTGGAACTCGTCCGTGCTGGTCTCGAGCGCGGGCTTTTTCAGGTGGATGCCGGCGTTGTTGACCAGGCTCGTGATGGGACCGAATTGAGCCTGCGCGCGCTGGGCGAGGTCTGGCGCCTGCTGAAACTGGGTCACGTCGTGCACGAGGTAGTGCGCGCGTTCGCCGAGGCGTTCGACGGCCTTGGCCAGTTCGGTTTCGCGGCGGCCGACGAGCACCACCTGGGCGCCCGCGGAGTGCATGGCTTCGGCGATGGCGAGCCCGATGCCGGAGCCGCCCCCGGTGATGAGGGCGGTTTCGTTGGCGAGGGAAAAAGCGGCGAGGAAGTTCATCGGGAGGGGATGTCGAGGGTTTGCATGACGCCCTTCATGTAGCCGAGGGCGTAGGCCATGCCGGCGTGCCAAGGGGCGGCGCAGGCCATCTGGGGCGTGTGGTCGGGGATCAGCACGCCGTCGAACTGGTTCTTTTGCAGGATCTTCATGATGCGCACCATGTCGACCTCGCCGTCGTCGATAAAGGTCTCCTTGTAGTCGGGCACCTTGCCGCGCACGTTGCGGAAGTGGATGTAGGCCAGGCGGTCCTGCTGGCTGTAGTGGTCGACCACCTCATAGATGTCGCCCTCCGTCATCTCGGCCAGTGAGCCGATGCAAAACTCCAGCGCGTTGGCCGGGGAGGGTGAGAGGTCGACCAGCTTCTGGTAGAGGCTGGGCTGGTAGACGAGCCGCGGCTGACCCCGTACCGTCGGCATGGGGGGATCGTCCGGATGAGCGGCCAGACGCACACCCGCGGCTTCCGCCACCGGCACCACCTCGTCGAGGAAGGCCTGCAGGCGGCGCCACAACTCCTCGTGCGAGACCGGGGGCAGGGTGCCTTCGGGCGCATCGGGGTCGTAAACCATGTTCCAGACCATGCCCAGCGGCAGCGGCAGATCGTAAGGGCCCTCCATGCCGACGGAATCGGCGGCGCCGCGCGCGTAAGGGCCGGTGGTGCGACCTGCGACGCCGGCGAGGGAAAAGTTGTAGCCCATCACCGGGATGCCGGCCTCGCCCATGCGGCGCAGGATCGTCTTGACGTTTTCGATGTGTTGGGCGCGCTTCGGGCCGTCGAGCAGGATGTCGTGCCAGTGGGCAGGGTCGAAGTTTTCGATCGCCTCCAGCTTCAGGCCGGCGTCCTCGACGTTGCGGCGCAGCTGCACCAGTTCCTCCAGCGTCCAGAGCGCGTCGGGATCGCCGGCGAGGCCCCAGCCCCGGTCGGTGCCGGTGGGCTGGTCGTCGCTGTTTTCCTTGCCGCTGCCACGGAAGTAGTCCACCAGGTGGGCGACGATGTGGGTCGCGCCCGCCTGTTTGGCAAAGCGGAAGTTCTCCGGCGTGAGCATATGCCGGTAAAGTCCTAGACCGAGTTTCATAGTGAGTGGAAAAGTGCGGATGCTAGAGCCCCATCAGCCGAGGCAGCCAAAGGGAGATCTCGGGCACATAGGTGATGATGAGCAGCCCTACGACCATCGCCCCGAAGATCGGCAACAGGGGCCGGAAGACCGACGCCAGCGTGGTGTTGCCGACGCTGCAGCCGATGAAGAGGCAGGCGCCGACGGGCGGGGTGCAGAGGCCGATGCAGAGGTTGGCGATCATGATGACGCCGAAGTGCACCGGATCGACGCCGATGTGCTGCATCACGGGCAGGAAGATCGGGGCGAAGATCAGGATCGCGGGCGTCATGTCCATAAACACCCCGACGATGAGCAGCATCACGTTGATGATGAGCAGGATCACAATCGGGTTGTCCGAAATCGCGAGCATGGCCTGGCTGACGGTCTGCGGCACCTGCAGGTAGGTCAGCGACCACGACATGGCCTGGCTTGCGCCGATCAGCAGCATCACGACGGAGGTCATCTTGGCCGCGCGCAGGATGATGTCGGGCAGTTGCTTCGTCGAGATCTCCCGGTAGAAGACCATCGTGAGCAGCAGCGCGTAGGCGACTGCCACGGCCGAGGCCTCGGTGGCCGAAAACACGCCGCCGAAGATGCCGCCGAGCACGATGATGATCAGCAGCAGGCTGGGCAGGGCCGAGAGGAAGGTGGTGGCAATGCGCTTGAAGGACGCCGCATTGGTCTCCGGGCTCAGGTTGCGCCGGCTGAGGTAAAAGAACGACGAGCCCATGATCAGCAGGCCGATCAGGATGCCCGGCAGCACGCCCGCCATGAAGAGCGCCGCCACCGATACATTACCCGCCACCACGGCGTAGACGATCATGACGTTGCTCGGCGGGATGAGCAGGCCCGTGGTGGCAGACGTGGTCGTGACCGCCACGCTGAAGCCGCGCCCGTAGTTCTTGCGCTCCATCTCCGGCAGCATGAAGCCGCCGACCGACGATACCGCCGCGGCCGCCGAACCGGCGATCGCGCCGAAGAGCATGCAGGTGAGCGTATTGACGTAGGCCAGGCCGCCGGGCAGGCGCCCCATTACGGCCGAGGCAAAGTCGACCAGGCGCCGCGCCATACCGCCTTCTCCCATCAGCACGCCCGAGAGCACGAAAAAGGGGATGGCGAGCAGGGGGAAGCTGGCGATGCCGTTGGCCATGCGCTGCGCCACCAGGTAGGTCGTGGGCAAGTCGCCGATGGCGAAGATCGAGACCAGCGCCGCCATGCCGATACACACCGCGATGGGCACGTTGAGCAGCAGCAGCGAGGCGAAGCAGACGATGATGATGAGAATCTCCATGGTCTAGGCTGCCTCCTCTCCGTCTTTGCGCTGGAAGAGCAGCACGAGGTGCTCGACCGCAAACAGCATGAAAAAGAACCCCGTGATGGGCACGCCGAGGTAGACGTAGCCCTTGGGGATGCCGAGGGAAGACGTCATCTGCCCTGCGTCCAGGGTGCGCTCGACCAGGATGCTACCCCCAATGAGCAGCCCGAAGAGCGAGAAGCAGAAGACCACGACCTCGGAAAAGACCATGGCGGCCTTGCGCGCGTCGGGCGTCATCTTGCCGGTAAAGTAGTCGACCCCCAGGTGGCCGTTTTCCTCGTAGGTCACGGCCGCGCCCAGCAGCGAAACCCACACGAGCAGATAGATCGCGAGCTCTTCCGTCCATTGGCTCTGCGCGTTGAGCACGTAGCGTGAAAACACGCCCCAGAGCACATCGACGACGAGCACGGAAAAGCTGATGATGAGGATCCACTTCAGGGCGTGGACCAAGCCGTGGCGTAAGCTTTGCACGGCGCTCATTGCGGATCCTCCACCGCTTGGATGCGCTCGATCAGGTCGCCGATCGCCGTGCCTTTCTGCTGTTCGTAGATGGGCTGGACGGCCTGCTTGAACGGCTCCTTGTCGGGGCGATAGATCTGCACGCCCTCGTCCACCATCTTGTCGAGACACTCCTGCACGTAGTCGTTCCAGACCTTGCGCTGGTAGACGACGGATTCCTTGGCCGCCTCGTCGATCCACTGGCGCGTTTGCGGGTCCAGGCTCTCCCAGAGCGGCTGCGAAAAGATCAGCATGTCCGGCAAGCGGGTATGTTCATCCAGGGTGTAATACTTGGCGATCTCCCAGTGGCGGCTGTCGTAAACGCTCGGCGGATTGTTTTCCGCCCCGTCGACCATACCCTGCTGCAGGGCGGTGTAGAGCTCGCCGAAGGTGATCGAGGTGGGGGAGGCGCCAAACTGGTTGACCATCGCGATGGCGCTCGGGCTGCTCATCACGCGGATCTTCATGCCGCGCAAGTCTTCGGGCGTGCGCACCTGTCGGTTGACGGTGTAGAAGCTGCGCGAACCGGCGTCGTAGTAGCAGAGGCCGTGGATGCCGACGTCGTTGGCCTTTTGCAGCATCTCCTCACCGATCTCGCCGTTGAGCACGCGCCAGTAGTGTTCCTCGTCTGCAAAGAGGTAGGGGATGCCGAAGACGGTCATCTCGTCGGCGAACATTTCCAGCTCGCCGGTGGAGCTTTTGACCATCGCCAGGGCGCCGCGTTGCAGTTGCTCGATCGTATCTACCTGCGAGCCGAGCTGGCCGCTGGGAAAGATCTGCACCTCAACTTTGCCGCCAGAAAGCTCGGCCACCTTTTCGGCGAAAAACTCCATGCCGAGGTGGGAGGGCGATGAGGGGGGCATTGCGTGGGCCAGCCGCAGGACCAGCTTGTCGCTCGGGCCGCCGGAACTCTGGTTACGCCACAGGTAGGCGTAGGCCAGGGACGCGAGGAAGGCGCCAACCAGCAGGCCCAGGCTTAAGAAAGAAAAGGCTCTTCTATCCATGTATGAGGGGGTGGGGTAGGTTGCGGCAACTAGACTAGGAGAACGGGGCGGATCGGTGGAACCGTAGTGCAGGTTGACAGTCCGCACTCGCCCGTCTGGAGCGTTACGGGAGAGCCGGGTAGCGGGGTGGCCTGCACGACACCTCAAGGCCTCTGGATGGGATCAAGAAGTCGATCTCCACCCAAGCCTGTCAACCCAAAGTAGAGCCGAAGCTTCAGGATTATCGGTAACTATCTGATGCGTAAAGGAGATACGCAAAGGCTTCGCACTAGCGCCTCTCGCTCGAGGTAAGCGTTGCTTTATCGTAAACGCGATTGCGAACGCTATCATAACGCCCATCTTTGAGCATAAACCGCGTTAGCAGGATGATTCAAAAGTTAGAATACAGGTTTGGTTGAGACAACGAAGTGTTTTACTAATGCTGCAACCGAAGCTTGATACGTTGCCGTGACAGCCTCCCACCCCTCTGGCTCGTTCGGTAATTCATTTGTTTCGCGAACGCCCGGCGTTCTCCACGATCCTCGAACCCGCTACTCCACAGCCCCCATGAATGCCCCCACTTTTGCCTCGCGTATTGGCAGTCTGCGACCTTCGCCATAAACGCTTCCGCTCGGCCCAGTCGACTTAATCCCTTATCAAGAGCCTTTGCGCAAAGGCTCGGTGAATGTTTTTTTGTTTATGATAAGGAACTGGCAGTTCGATTATGATGAAGTCCGGATCGACACTGTCATGAAGTCGGATCTATCCGTGGCGACACGGATATGCAGGTGATCGTTTACGGGATAAGCGAAGGCGATCCGCAAGCAGGATTTCCGATTCTGTAGTCAATCGCAGCGATCCTCAAACCAACGGCAAAATTACCTTCTTAATTTTTCTGCACAACCGAAGCAAACGTAGATAAGCAATAGCTAAAACAAGCATTTTTCCAACCTGGCGGGTGATGATCGTCGGATCCAAGGTTGAGGCAACACCCACCGCTTGAAACGACCAGCCCTCTTTTCACTTTAGTTCATAGGTACTCTTTGGGGGAGTTAGACAGTGCCAGTCCTGCAAGGGGCTGGCACTTTTCTGGTACCGATGAAAAGCCGCACCAGTTGTGGGCTGGTGCAGAGCAAGCGCTTAACAGCCCACGGCTTGCAGCGCCGGCTCGTTCAGCACGGGCATGGAACGGCCCGGCACCCAGGTACCTTCGACGAAGGTCGTGGTCGGGATTTTAGGCACGCCGCGCTTGTTCTGCATCAGGCGGCCCGCCAGGATTTCGACCGAAAGGGCGCCGACAGTTTCGTGGTTTTGGCGCACGCCCGCATATTCGCCGGTCTGGTCTTCCAGAAATATATCAATAAAGCTTATGTCTTCGGGCACACGAATGCCCTTTTGCTGCAAACGCGGTAATACGAACGCCGGATGACTGATGATGACCTCGGGCTGCCATTTTTCGAGCCAGGGGTAGAAGATTTCTTCATCGACCAATGCCTCGCCCTTGCCCTCGTTGATCCAGTTTTCGACCGGCTCGGCATTGGGGAAGAGGCAGATGGGAATGCGGTCGCACTGCGGTATCAGCTCCTGTTCCACCAGGAAGCCCGCCGACCACATGCGATCGACGCTGTGGTCCCAGCCTCGGTGCATCACCATGCCGATGCGCTTGTAGCCGGCCGCGCGCGCCCTTTGCACCGCGAGGCGGATGATGCCGCACTGGTCGTTGGTGATGTTGTGCAGCTGCGGTTGGTGGGGGAAAAAGTCGATCTTGACCGCGCTGAACTGGTCCCAGTTGAGTTGCAGGCTGTCTTCGAATTCGCGCGAGTGGGAGGCAATCACAACACCCTGAATGCCACGCGCTTCCAGGATCTGGTTCAGGCGCCCGTGGGAGAGCCCCGACTCGCGCATCCAGAAGTGCTCGAGCGTGTAGCCCAGATTTTTGGCGGCCTTGCAGGCACCGCGATAAAAGTCGGGGTGGGCGGTCGTTTCCTTCCAGCCCCAACGGGTCGTCCAATTCGTGACATAGGCCAGAACCTGCCCGTTGGGGTGGTCGCGCATCGATTCACGATAGGAGACGAGGGCCCGCAACATGGGATCGGGCGCATAACCCATTTCCTGGGCCAGACTCTGGATGCGTTCGCGGGTAGACTGGGGTAGCTTCTGGCTGTTGCGTAGGGCGAGGGATACGGTAGTAACATGCGATCCGTCCACACGGGCAATATCTGCCAGGGTGATACGCTTCTTAGGCATAAGCACAAAGGTGAGGGGATAATATAAAGGATAGGACGAACAGGGGGATTCGGTCCTCCATAGGGGTCAAAAGTTAGAATACGGGGTTGGTTGTCGTGGTCAAGACGCTAAAGATATTACTAAAAAAGTTTAGCGTCGGCCACCTCACCCCGTGTCGTTTCGGTTCGAGAGCAGCATGGGCAAGCCGTTCCGGTTCACTACTTGCTTCAACCCCTCTATGGCGACTGCACAATCGTGTGGGCGTTTGGTAACTATGTCCAACATTTATCCCTTTCAGAACCCTGATTTACCCCTCGATGCGCGCATTGACGACCTGATCTCCCGTCTGACCCCAGTGGAAAAGATCAGCCAGATGATGCATGAAAATCCACCGATCGAACGGCTGGGAATCCCCGAATACAACTGGTGGAATGAAGCGTGCCACGGGGTGGGTCGGGCCGGTCGGGCGACCGTCTTCCCGCAGGTCATCGGCCTCGCCGCGACCTGGAACCGCGAGCTGGTGCTGGAGGTGGCCACTGCGATCTCCGACGAAGCACGCGCGAAGCACCACCACGCCGCGCGCCGGGGCAAGCGCGGTCAGTACCAGGGGCTCACCTTCTGGACGCCCAACGTCAACATCTTCCGCGATCCGCGCTGGGGCCGCGGGCAGGAGACCTTTGGGGAAGACCCGTTCCTCACCGCCCGGCTCGGCACCGCCATGGTCGAAGGTTTGCAGGGCGACGATCCCAACTACCTCAAGACGGCGGCTTGCGCCAAGCACTATGCCGTGCACAGCGGCCCCGAGTCCGAGCGCCACGAGTTTGACGCCATCCCGACGGCCAAGGACCTGTGGGAGACCTATCTGCCGGCGTTCAAGGAGCTCTGTGACGCGGGGGTCGAGGCCTTCATGGGCGCCTACAACCGCACCCTGGGCGAGGCTTGCTGCGCCAGTCCCCTGCTGATGGAAGAGATCTTGCGTGGCCAGTGGGGCTTCAAGGGCCACTACGTGAGTGACTGCGGCGCCATCGACGACTTTCACCACTACCACGGCGTGTCCAAAAACGCGGCAGAATCGGCCGCTCTGGCGGTCAAGATCGGCTGCGACCTCAATTGCGGTTGCACTTACAGCGACCTGACGCACGCGCTGAACACTGGTCTGATCACCGAGCAGGAGATCGACGTTTCCCTGAGTCGCCTGTTGGCCACCAAGTTCCGTCTGGGCCTCTTTGATCCCGAAGAGCTCGTGCCTTGGTCGGACTTGCCGCTCGACATCGTCGACAGCCCGGAGCACCGGCAGCTGGCCCGCCAGGCCGCGCGCGAGTCCGTCGTGCTGCTCAAGAACGACCACCAGACGCTGCCGCTGCGGCGCGACCCGGACCGCCTGCTCGTCGTCGGGCCCAACGCCTCCAATCCCGGTGCGCTCTACGGCAACTACTACGGCGTATCGCCGCAGATGGTCACGATCTTCCAGGGTATTCTGGAGGCGACCGAAGCGAATACGCCGGTCAAATACCGCCCCGGCTGTCCGCTGCTCAGCCAGCAGGCCCCGGGTGTCAATTACACCTTCCCGGCCGCGGAAGCCTCCGACGTGGTGATCGCGGTGATGGGCCTCGACCACACACTCGAGGGCGAAGAGGGGGACACCGTGGCCTCGATCAGCGGTGGCGACCGCGACATTGTCGAGATGCCGCAGGTCCAGCTCGACTTCCTCAAGGGACTCCGCCCGCACGCCAAAAAGCTGGTGCTGGTGCTGACCGGCGGCAGCGCCATCGCCGTGCCGGAAGCGCACGAGCTGTGCGATGCCGTGCTGCAGGTCTGGTATCCCGGTTGCGAGGGCGGCCATGCGGTGGCGGACGTGCTCTTTGGCGCGGCCTCGCCCGCTGGCAAGATGCCCGTTTCGGTGCCCTATGCGACGGCCGACCTGCCGGCGTTCAACGACTACGCGATGCAGGGCCGCACTTATCGCTTTGCAGACAAGGAGCCGCTGTATCCCTTCGGCTTCGGCCTCAGCTACGGCCACATCCGCTACCAGAGCGTCGCGGTCGATCGCCGCGAAGTGAGCGCAGACGACCGCTTCACCGTCACCGCCACGGTCGCCAACGACAGCGATCGAGCGGTTAACGAAGTGGTGCAGTGCTACGTCACGCCGCCGCGCGACTGGCCAAACGCGCCGCTGGCTTCGCTGGTCGGCTTCCACAAAATCACCCTGGCGCCGGGTGATCGGCAGGAGGTGAGCTTCGCGCTCGACCACCGGGCGCTGCGCCAGTTCGACGCCGAAGGCAACGCGGTGGTGCCCCCGGGCGAATACACCATCGTGGTCGGCTCCAGCTCCCCCGGCTCGCGTTCCAAAGCGCTGGGCGCGCCCGATCCCGTCAGCTGCTCGCTCAGCGTGGTCGGCGACCTCACGTCGGTCGCATTCTAGGATTTTGTGCACGAGATGAGATCAGGCCGCCGCGCGTCCGCTATTGGACGTGCGAGCGGCTTGTTCGCATCCAATTCCCATCCGCCCCGAAGCCCCGTCAGTATGAAAAAAACCGCCAGTCTCCTTGCGACCCTCCTCCCCGTCCTCAGCCTCTGTGCGATACCCCATCTGCAGCGAAACGAGCATGGGCATACCCAGCTCATCGTGAACGACGAGCCGGTGCTCCTGCTCGGTGGTGAAGTCGGCAATTCCACCGGCGAAGCCGCTTACCTCCGGCCGTATCTGGACCACCTGAAAAGCCTGAACCTCAACACGCTGGTCGTTCCGGTCTATTGGGATCTGGTCGAGCCGCAGGAAGACCGGTTCGATTTTTCGACCGTCGATCAGCTCGTGGCGATGGCCCACGATGAAGATCTGCACCTTGTATTGCTCTGGTTCGGCTCCTGGAAAAACAGCATGTCCTGCTACGCCCCCGGCTGGGTGAAGAGGGACCCGGAGCGCTTCCCGCGGGCGGTTTCGGCCACGGGCAAACGGCAGGAAATCCTCTCCCCGTTTAGCGACGAAAATCTGCAGGCCGACGCCTCCGCCTTCGCCGCCTTCATGGAGCACCTCAAGGAGATCGACGGCGAACGGGAGACGGTGGCGATGGTGCAGGTCGAAAACGAGATCGGCATGATCCCGAGTGCGCGCGACCACAGCCCGGCCGCGACGGAGCGTTATCGCCAGCCCGTCCCGCAACGCTTGCTCGAATACCTGCAGGCGCACCGCGACGAGTTGGCGCCGGAATTGGTCGACGCCTGGCGTTCGAGTGACTTTGCCGCCTCGGGCTCCTGGCAAGACGTCTTTGGCGAAGGCGCCGCGACCGAAGAGATTTTCATGGCCTGGCACTTTGCCCGCTATACCGAGGCGGTGGCACAGGCCGGGCATGAGCGCTATGCACTGCCCATGTATGTCAACGCCGCGCTGATCCGCCCCGGCTACCAGCCCGGCCAGTATCCCAGCGCCGGCCCACTGCCGCACCTCATCGACATCTGGCGCGCGGGTGCTCCGACGGTCGACTTTCTGGCACCCGACATCTATTTCCCGAACTTTGTCGACTGGACACGGCGCTACACTCGCTCCGGCAACCCGCTTTTCATCCCCGAAGCCCGCCGCAGCGATGAGGCCTCGGTCAACGCCCTGTATGCTTTTGGCGAGCACGGCGCGCTCGGGTTCAGCCCCTTCGGCATCGAGTCGATCCAGGGTTCGGCTGCCGAAAACCTCAGCGCCAGCTACGATCTCCTGCGCCAGCTCACGCCCGTCTTGCTGGAGCACCAGGGCGCGGGCGAGACGGCCGGCCTGCTGAAGGAGCACCCCGACAATTCCAAGCCGCAGGAAGTCCGCCTCGGTGGCTACGTGCTGGAGGCGACGTTTGAAGACACCGCGCCGCCCTCCCTCGCCGACGGCGTGATCGTGCAGGGCGGGGTAGGGGCACGCGGCGTCCAGAAGCTGCCCTCCGGCGGGCTGGTCGTCCACACCGGGCCAGACGCATTTCTCTTTGCGGGCATCGGCGTGAAGGTCACCTTCCACCTGGCCACCGATACCGGCGAGCAAGTCGGCATCCTTTCCTGCGAGGAAGGCCGCTTCGTCGACGGCGAATGGCAGCACATCCGATGGCTCAACGGTGACCAGACGCACCAGGGGCGCCACCTCCGGCTCGAGCCCGGCCGCTTTACCATTCAGAAAATCAAGCTCTATCGTTACTAGTTTCTTCTACCCATCATGACCTCAAAACGATTCCTGATCCCGATCCTGCTGCTCTTGTTCGCGTCCGGTCGCCTTTTTGCGCTGGGCGAGCCGCAGGTGATCCAATTCCGCCCCGGTGACGGCGCTCTGGCGCTGGTCGCGCAGGGCAAGGCCTTGCCGCTTTGGCTCGATGCCGATGACGACCCCGGCGTGCTGCGCGCCGCTGGCGACCTGCAGGCCGACTTCGAGCGTGTGACGCAAATTCGCCCGGAGCTTTCGACCGCCCAACGCAGCCCCGGCCGCAAGGTCATCCTCGCCGGCACCCTGGGCACACCGCTGATCGACCGCCTCGTCGAAGCGGGCAAGCTCGACACGACCCAGCTGGAGGGGCGCTGGGAAGCCTTTTGGATCGGGCAGGTCGAGCAGCCGGCCAAAGGCGTCGACCGCGCGCTGGTGGTCGTCGGCAGCGACCGCCGCGGCACGATTTACGGCCTCTACACGCTCTCCGAACAGATGGGCGTCTCCCCCTGGTATTGGTGGGCAGACGTGCCGGTGGACACGCACGAGGCCCTCTACGCCCGGGCCGAGCCGCTCTATGACGACGGTCCGACGGTCCAGTATCGCGGCATCTTCCTCAACGACGAAGCCCCCGCGCTGACCGGTTGGGTCAACGAAAAGTTCGGCGGCTACAATCACGCCTTTTACGGCCACCTCTTCGAGCTGATCCTGCGTATGAAGGGCAACTTCCTCTGGCCCGCCATGTGGGGCAGCGCGTTCTTCGACGACGATGCACAGAACGGCCCGTTGGCCGACGAATACGGCATCGTCATGAGCACCTCCCACCACGAGCCGATGAACCGGGCGCACGCCGAATGGGGGCGTTACGGCGAGGGGCCCTGGGAATACCGTGAAAACGCCGAGAAGCTGCAGCAGTTCTGGACCGAAGGCATCCGCCGCAGCAAGGACTGGGAAACCTACATCACCCTCGGCATGCGCGGCGACGGCGACGAGCCGATGTCGGAAGACGCCAACGTGGATCTGCTCGAGCGTATCGTGCACGACCAGCGCGAGATCCTGCAGCGCGAGATGGATCGCCCCCTGGAAGACATCCCGCAAGTCTGGGCCCTCTACAAGGAGGTGCAGGAATACTACGAGCGCGGTATGCGCGTGCCCGACGATGTGACGCTGCTCTGGACGGACGACAACTGGGGCAACATTCGCCGCCTGCCGGCTCCGGACGAGATGGACCGCTCCGGCGGCGCAGGCGTGTATTACCACTTTGACTACGTGGGCGGTCCGCGCTCCTACAAGTGGATGAACATCATGCCGATCACCAAGATCTGGCAGCAGATGAACCTCGCCTGGCAGTACGAGGCCAACCGCATCTGGGTCGTCAACGTGGGCGATCTCAAGCCGATGGAATTCCCGACCGAATTTTTCCTCACCTACGCCTGGGATCCCGCCGCCTGGCCTTACGAGCGCCTGACCGCATACCACCGCCAGTGGGCGGCCCGCGAGTTCGGCCCCGAACATGCCGATGCGATCGCCCACCTCATCGCGACCTACACCAAATACAATAGCCGCCGCAAGCCGGAGCAGATGACGCCCGACACCTTCAGCCTGATCCACTACGATGAGGCCGAGCGCGTGGTGGCCGATTGGCAGGCGCTGGTGGCCGAAGCGAAAAAGGTGCAGGCGCAGCTGCCCGAGTCGATGCAGTCGGCCTATTTCCAACTGGTGCAGTATCCCATCGAGGCCTCCGCTACGGTGGTCGAACTCTACGTGTCGGCGGGCGAAAACCAGCTCTTCGGCTTCCAGGGGCGCGAGGCCACCAATGCCGCCGCCGACCGCACGGTCGCGCTATTCGAGCGGGACGATGCGTTGGCCCGGCAATACCACCAGATCAACGACGGCAAGTGGAACCACTTCATGGCGCAGGCCAACCTCGGTTATCAGACCTGGCAGCAGCCCGACCGCGACACCATGCCGTCGGTCACCCGCGTGCATGAGCGCGAGGCGGCGCAGATGGCTGTGAGCCTGCCCGGTAGCCCGTTCTCCTGGCCCAGCAACCACCCCGGCAAGGGGGAAGCGCGCACGCCGGTCCTCAGTGCCGTGGCGCAGGACGCGACCCACCTCACCGTCTTCAACCGCGGCACCGAAGCGTTTACCTTCAGCGCGCAGGCGGAACCGGGCTGGCTGCACGTGACGCCCGCCGAGGGCACGGTGACCGCCGGCCAGCGGCTGACCGTCTCCGCGGACTGGAGCGAGGTGCCGGCGGGTGAGCACGAGGGCAAGGTGACGCTCAAGGGCGCCGACGGCTGGCCCGTGACAGTCACGGTGCCGGTGGTGAAGCGCTCCGTGCCGGCGGACTTCCAGGGCTTCGTCGAGACCCACGGCTACATCTCCATCGAGGCCCCGCACTTCCAGCGTCAGACGGGCAGCGACGTGCAGTGGCGCGTGCTGGAAGACTTTGGCCGCACGTTGGGCGCCGTGACGACCTTCCCGGTGCGCGCCGAGAGCGAAGCGCACCCCGGCGGTGAATCCCCGCACCTGGCCTACGACTTCTACGTCCATAGCGCGGCCGAAGAAGCGAGCGTGAACCTGCAGTTCGCGCCCGCCTTCGCCTTCCAGCCGGGCCGTGGCCTGCGCTGCGCCGTGTCCATCGACGACGAGGCGCCGGAGATCATCGAGATCCAGGCCACCAAGACGCACCCCATGTGGCAGCAGGCCGTCTCCAACGCCATGCACGAAGTGGCGGTGAAGCGCCAGCTGGAGCCCGGCGCGCATACGCTCAAGGTCTGGTATGTGGACCCGGGCGTGGTGCTGCAAAAGGTGGTGATCGACCTTGGCGGCCTCGAGCCGAGCTACCTCGGGCCGCCCGAAAGCCCGCTGATGCAGTAGCAGTAGGGCGCCTCTCCGCCTTTTTGACGCAAAAGCCCCGCCGTTCCTCGCCGGCGGGGCTTTCCTGTTTTAGCGATACGAATGACGATCGGTAGGTTTATTCGTCACGGGCAAAAAGACCAAGGTACGCTCCGACGAAGCCGCCTGCTTCGTGGGTGCTGAGCAGGGCCCCGTCTTCGCGCGACAGGTCCTGCCACTCACCGCCGTCCGTGCGGTAGGCAAAGGTATAGGTGCGGTTTTCGGCGCGAATCTGCAGGTCCAGCTGATTCCCCTGCACGGTCTCCAGTTCCCGGCTCACGACCACGGCGGGGGCTTCGCCGTTGGCGCGCTCCAGAAAGACCGTCGCGCCGCCATCATCATGCGAATTCACCCCGAGGAAGAAGTGGTGTTTGGCGTTCTGAAAGGCCACCATGCCGGCTTCGGTCCCCTTTGGCGGCAGCTCGAGCGACGTGCTGGCCTCGAAGGACAGGTGCTGTTGACGCCGCCCCAGAAACGAGGGGTTTTGCAGCGTATCCAGCCCGATGGCCTGCGGCTCCAGCGACAGCGTGCCGGCCTCCGGGTTCAGGTGCCACCACCTGCGCTGCGGGTTGCGCAACATGTTCCAGGGTAGGCCCAATTCCGGGCCCTCGAAGTCGTCCCGCCAGGTGAAGTTGCCGTTGAGCGGCACATTGGGTTCGACGCCGCCCGTCTGCAGGTTCGGGCGCTCGGGCGTACGCGGGATGGGCTCGCCCTCGGGCAGGATCATCGGCCAGCCGTCTTCCCAGGTGACCGGTAGTAGAAACGTCTCCCGTCCGGTGTTGTAAAGGTCATCCTCATACGGACGGCAGGCGAGGAACGTCGCCCACCAGCTGCCGTCGGGCAGCTCCACCAGGTCGGCGTGGCCCGCGCTCGTGATGGGGTGGGGACGGTCGGGCGAGAGGTCCCGCTGCGTCAGGATGGGGTTGCGTTCGGCAGGCTTCCAGGGGCCGAAAATGTCCCGGCTGCGCAGGATGACCTGTGAGTGGTTGACCGAGGTGCCGCCCTCGGCGCAGGTCAGGTAGTACCAGCCGTCTTTCTTGAAAATGTGGGGCCCTTCGATCCAGACCGGTTGCTGCGAGAGGTCGATGCCGCCGTTGACGATCATCTTGCGCGGGCCGACCATCGCCTGTTGCTCGAGGTCGTATTCCTGCACCCAGATCGCGCGGTGGCCGTCGTAGAGTGGCTCGTTGTTCGGCGGGATGTCGTTGTTCACCACCCAGGCCCGGCCGTCGTCGTCGAAAAACAGAGACGGGTCGATGCCGCCGAAGTCCAGGTAATGCGGGTCCGACCACGGTCCGGCGGGATCCTTGGCTGTGATGATGAAGTTGCCCCCGCTGTCGACCGCCGTGGTGATGATGTAAAACAGGCCGTCGTGGTAGCTGATGGCGGGCGCAAAGATCCCGCGCGAGATGCGCAGACCGTTGAAGTCGAGCATGTCCGGGCGGTCCAGCGCGTAGCCGATCTGACGCCAGTGCACGAGGTCTTTGCTGTGAAAGATGGGCAGGCCGGGGAAGTAGCAAAAGGTGGAGTTGACGAGGTAGTAGTCGTCGCCGACCCGCGTAATGCTCGGGTCGGGGTAAAAGCCGGCGAGGATGGGGTTCTGGTAATGTCCCTCCGGCACGTCCGGCGCAAACCAATCGCCGGTGCCCCGGTATTCAAACCAGTCGAAGGTGGCGGGGGCGGCCAAGGCGGTAGACGTCAGCAGGCCGAGGGTCGCAAACAAGGGGAGGTGACGGGGCTTCATTGATGGCTGGGGGTTCCGGGGACGTAGTGTTCTTGGAGATTTTGGTAGTATTCGAGGTCGTGAGCCGGGGCTTCGACACCCGCCGGCAGCGGCCTTTGCGAGAATTGCTGGAAGTAGAGCAGCACCGCGTCGCGCCATTGCACGGCATCCTTCTCCTGGCGCTTGAGCAGGGCCGCCACGTGGGCATAGCGCTGGGCGTCGATCTGGCCCTGCAGGTCGGCCCACGCCTGCTCCCACTCGCGCACGGCGTCCACTCCGCGCTGGTAACGGTAGGCTAATTCGTCCCACAGGATGTTGCCCGTGCGCAGCCGGTAGTCCCACGGCACGTGGTGGAACCACAGGAGCAGGTTGAGCGGCGTCGTCTCGATGCGCTCCCAGCGTTGGCGCAGTTCGGGCGCATACTGCTCCAGCGCGTTCGAGCCCTGTGAGGTGCGGTCAAAGCCCAGACCCTCGCGATCCGCCCGGTGGTAATAGGTGGCGGTCCAGTCCGGGCGCCCCTGATCGACCCACGGACCGGGGCCGTAGTGGTGGTCCCAGGCCATGATGTGGTGCAGCCCCAGGGGCATGCTGTAGTCGACCACCGTTTCGCGGGACGCCATCAGCATCGGCACCAGCGTATCTTCCACCGCCGGATTGCGGTCAAAGCTCATGCGCGTCCACTCCTGCGCGATCTGGTCGCTGCTCAGCTCCGGATTCCAGGCCAGGCGCCCGTAGGCATACCAGTTGGACTGTGCCAGCGGGTGGCCCGTCCAGTTGCGGTCGGTGCCGATATTGGCCACGCCGGAGATGACCGAGAGCTTGCGGTCCGTCAGGCTGCCGTCGATCACCTTGGCGACGGTCGAGCCCGGGCCTTCGGCAAAAGTGTCGGTGTCCAGCACCTCCTCGTAGAGCGGTGCCAGATAGGCCAGCTGCACCGAGGTGCCCAGATATTCCTGCGTCAGCTGCAGCTCCAGCGCCAGATTGGTCTCCGGCATCGCGCCAAAGAGCGGGTGCACCGGCTCACGCGGCATGAAGTCGAGCGGCCCGTTCTTGATCTGGATCGCCACGTTGTCGCGAAACTGGCCGTCCAGCGGCTGAAACTCGTTGTAGGCCTGCTTGACGCGGTCTTCCTGCTCCTCCGCCGCATAGACGAAGGCCCGCCAGATGACGATGCCGTCGTGCGGCGCCAGAGCGTCGGCCAGCATATTGGCTCCCTCGGCGTGATTGCGCCCATAGTCCTGCGGCCCCGGCTGTCCCTCGGAGTTGGCCTTGACCAAAAAGCCGCCGAAGTCCGGGATGCGCGCGTAAATCTCGCTCACCTTGTCCTGCCACCAGTCCCGCACGTCGTCGTCCAGTGGATCGGCCGTATCGAGGCCCGCCAGCTCCATCGGGGCACTGAAGCGCGCCGTGAGGTAGACGCGGATGCCGTAGGGGCGGAAGACGTCGGCCAGCGCCGCGACCTTCTCCAGATATTGCGGCGTCAGCACCAGAGCGTCGGCATTCACATTGGTCAGGGACACGCCATTGATGCCCACACTGGCGCAGGCCCGGGCGTAGTCCTCGTAGCGCGGCGTCCGGTAGTCCGGCAGCTGAAACCACTCCCAGAGAGACTGGCCAGCCGTGCCGCGTTCGACCGTACGGGTGAGGTTGTCCCAGTGGTTGAGCAGGCGACGCTGGATGTGCGGCTTGCTGGCGAGGTCGAGGTGGGAAAGCGAGTGGGCGGTCTGGACCTCGCGCAGCAGCGCGAAGCTGCCGTAGAGCAGGCCGATGTCGCGGTTGGCGGCGATCACGATCCCCGTTTGCCCGTCGCGCTCCACGCTCTGGATACGGTAACCCTCGGGTCCGAGTTCATCGAGATCGTCCGCCAGCTCCAGGTCGTCCAGCGCCTCGTCGTCCGCCGTCGCCAGCAGCAGGAAGGAACCCAGTTCGGGCACCGCCGCGCGCAGGTCGACGGGTTGCCCCGAGAGGCCGCCCAAGCCCCGTTGCAGTTCCGCCACCGCCTTCTCGACCGTGGGCGAGCTCCCGGGCGCGACGATGCAGGCGATCTGCTCGCGCAGGTAATCACGCTGGGCCTGCGTCGCCAGCGGTTCATAGCGGAGCCAGAGGCGATAACCGTCGTCCGCATGGAGGCTGGCGGCGCCCGCCATGAGCACAAGGAGGAGTCGAAAAAACTGCTTCATCGGGAGAAAAGTCTGGGGCTGCTAAGGGGGGAGAGAAAGTCGCCGTCGGGAGGCGAAGGGGCAGTCGCCAGCGCCTCGATCAAACGCATCGGGCGCGCTGCTTTTCAGGCTGTTCGCCCCCCTTCGCACGAGCAAAAGCGTCGCGGTTCTAACATTAGATTTTTGCCGAGATTCGGGCAGTGCTGGCATCCCT
Source organism: Puniceicoccaceae bacterium 5H (assembly GCA_009772895.1). Taxonomy (GTDB): domain Bacteria; phylum Verrucomicrobiota; class Verrucomicrobiia; order Opitutales; family Oceanipulchritudinaceae; genus WOUP01. The sequence goes on from WOUP01000014.1 coordinate 24,115, forward strand.
TCAGGATGCGGTTTTGCGGTGGGGGGGTCCGGTGGTGTCGTGCCCTTGGCGGGCCCTCAACCACCGGCTACAGGCTGGCACCTCTCCGAGGTGCTGGCCCCGGGGCGCTCGTTGCCCCGTGGGCGCGGTGGCGCATGAGGATAGCCGAAAGTGCCACTGGGAGGTGTCGTTACCATGGACGTCCCTCTCCGGAAGCACCCAGCGCGTAGGGTGATAGGGGGGCTTCGTCGTTCCATCATGAGAGGGTGTCAGGTATCGCGTAGACGCCTGCGGCCCGGAGTTCGAGCATAGGCGGCCGCGAAAATATGCCTTCGCCCCTCGCTCAACCATGAACGCAGGCCGCTTGGGGATTGCGTAGATGCTCGGGATGCGCTTGACCCCGAAGGGGTCCCATAACGTAGCCGGTGGTTGAAGCCGCTCTTGGCGGCTGATACCACCTGTTGCCGCCCGGTCATGTTCGCACCTTGAAGAGGTGCCATAGTGCTATCATGATGCTGGCATCCCTTCTGGATGCGGTTTTGCGGTGGGGCGGGTCCGGTGGTGTCGTGCCCTTGATGGGCCCTCAACCACCGGCTACAGGCTGCACCTCTCCGAGGTGCTGGCCGCGGGGCGCTCGTTGCCACGCGGACGCGCTGGCGCATGAGGATGGCCGAATGTGCCGCCGGGAGGGTGTCGTGACCATGGACGTGCCTCTCTGGAAGCATCCCGCGCGTAGGGCGATCGGGGGCTTAGTCGTTCGATCATGAGAGGGTGCCGGGTATCGCGCAGACGCCTGCGGCCCGGAGTTCGAGCATAGGCTGCTGCGAAAATATGCCTTCGCCCCTCGCCCAACCATGAACGCAGGCCGTGTCCGGGGATTGCGTAGATGCTCGGGATGCGCTTGACCCCGAAGGGGTCCCATAACGTAGCCGGTGGTTGAAGCCGCTCTTGGCGGCTGATACCCCCGGTTGCGCCCGGTCATGTTCGCACCTTGAAGAGGTGCCATAGTGCTGCAGAAACATGCCTTCGCCCCTCGCTCAACCATGAACGCAGGCCGTGTCCGGGGATTGCGGAGACGCTCGGGATGCGCATGACCCCGGAGGGGTCCCATAACGTAGCCGGTGGTTGAAGCCGCTCTTGGCGGCTGATACCACCGGTTGCGCCCGGTCATGTTCGCACCTTGAAGAGGTGCCATAGCGTCGCTTTCATGCTGGGGAATGCTGCGTTTGCTCACCGCGCAACCCCGACGGGGTTGCAGCTTATAGCCGGTGGTTGAGGTGACGCAGTCACCGACACCACCGGAACACGCCGCCGGACCCTCGGCATCCTGAAGGGATGCCAGCACCGACGCTCCACCATGCTGCAGCACAAAAAAGCCCGCCTCCGATGAGGAGACGGGCGCAAAAACAAACACCAATTGCGACGCGCTAGCTGTATTGCTGGAGCAGCTCGAGCATCTTGCGGTCGAGCTGGTGGCCCTTGTAGGACTCGTATTTCACGTCCGCGCGCTTGCTGTCGAGCGGGCCGAAGTCGCCGCGCAGGTTCCAGAGCGCCCAGCCCCAGCCCTGTTCCTGCCAGAGCTGCAGCATCGCTTCCATATACGCGAGCGCCACATCATGCGGCGTCTTGTTGTAGCAACCCCATTCGCCCACGTGCACCGGCACGCCCTGCTTGGCCAGTGGCAGCCACGGGTCGATGATGGTCTCCTTCAGCTTGGCCTGGTCGAAGTGGCGACCGTCCTCGGTGGTCAGCGGCCAGGTCGGTTCCGGCCATTCGAAGGAGCCGTGCTCGCGCATCCACTCGGCGCGGTAGTGGCTGACTTCGATCGGATCGTAGCCGCGGGTGCTCTGGACCACGCCGGCGTCGGCCATGCCCATGACGGGTTTGCGGCCCACGGAGATGCCGTCCATCACGATCAGGCGATCCGGATCGACCTCGCGGATGCCCTCGATGATGGCGCGCATCACAGGATTATGCTGACTTTCCGGGATCACCGGCGGTTCGTTCAGCAGATCGAAGCTGACGTCCTGGTTCGAGATGCCCTTGTAGCGCCGGGCGAAGACCTGCCAGTGATGACGGGTGGCCTCGAGCGCCTTCTCGTCTTCAAAGAGCTGGTAGGGCTCCGCGTCGCCATTGTTGATGCAATAGCCCGGGGCACGGTGGAAGTTGAGGTTGACGTGCACGCCATACTGACGGCCGAACTCGACGGCTTCGTCGATGTGCTCGAGCGTGCTTTCGTCGATCTTGGACCAGTCGTTCACGTCGCCCCAGGTCCAGTAAGACATGGGCAGGCGCGCGAAGTTGAAGCCCCACTCCGCCATCAGGGCAAAGTCGGACTCGCGGTAGCGCTCGTTGGTCATCCCGCTGAATTTCTCCAGCAGGTTAAAGCCCTTGTAGAGGGGCAGCTTGTCGATGGGGAGTTTGTGGGCCGGCTTGCCGAAGAGGCCGGAGGGCGTTAATGCCATAGCCGCCGTCGCCGTAACGCCGGCGGCGAGGAATTCGCGTCGATTCATGGGGTGGAGGGTAGGGATCGTAGGTTGATGCCCAGGGGAGGGCGCGGGCAACAGGAGGACCGGTCCTCAGTTTCTGCAGTTTTCTTACCGCTGGGCAAGCTTATCCGACCCGGCCCGTTCCTTCACCCCCGGTGCCTACACATCAAACCCGAAGTAATGGCGCGCATTCTGGAAGCACACCTCCTGCACGAGCGAGCGCAGTTCCGGTGCGTCGGGCAGCAGACCGGCCTGCACGTCGTCCCCCAACAGCTTGCACAGCAGACGGCGGAAATATTCGTGGCGGCAGTAGCTCATCAGCGAACGGCTGTCCGTCAGCATACCCACAAAGCGGCGCAAGAGGCCCAGGTTGCTCAAGGCGTTGAGCTGCCAGTTCATGCCCTCGAGCTGATCGAGGAACCACCAGCCGCTGCCAAACTGCATCTTGCCGGGCACGCCGCCCTCGGCGAAATTGGTCGCCATGGTGGCAAAGGCATAGTTCTGGGCCGGGTTGAGGTTGTAGAGGATCGTCTTAGGCAACTGCTGCCGGCGGGAGAGCTCGCCCAGGATCGTGGCCAGCCCCTCGATCTGCTGCTTGTCGCTGATCGAGTCGACGCCGACGTCCGGCCCCAGCTTGTCGAACAGGCCCTTGTTGACGTTGCGCAGTGCGCCCAGGTGATACTGCATGGCCCACTTGCGCTTCTTGTTCAGCTCGCCGATGAAGCAGAGCAGGAAGCCATTGAACGCCTCTTGCTCGTGGGCGTTCACGTGTCGACCCGAGCGCACCGCCTCAAAGATGCGCTCCGCCTCGCCCGTCTCGGCGATCTTGGTCGGCAGGCTTTCGAGCCCGTGGTCGCTGGCGCGCCCGCCCATCTGATGGAAGGCCCCGTGGCGCTGGTCGAGGGCCTCGAGCATCTGCTCCAGAGTCGCACAATCGTTACCCGCGGCCTTGCCCAGATTATCCATCCACAGGTTCCAGGCCTTGGGATCGTGCAGCTGCATCGCCTTGTCGGGCCGGAAGCTGGGCACCACTTTGGCCGGGCAGTCCGAGTCCTTGAGCCGCTTGTGATAGTGCAGGTCGTCGCACGGATCGTCCGTGGTGCCGATGACCTTCACGCGGAAGCGCTCCAGGATGCCCCAGGTGGTCATGTTTTTCTGGCGCAGTTTCTGGTTGGCCTCGTCCCAGACTTCCTGCGCCGTGTCGGCGTTGAGGATCTTGTGGATGCCGAAGTAGCGCTTCAGCTCGAGGTGGGTCCAGTTGTAGAGCGGGTTGCGCATGGTGTAGGGCACCGTGCGGGCAAAGGCCTGAAACTTTTCACGCGGATCCTCGTCGCCCGTGCAATACTTCTCCGGCTCGCCGTTGGCGCGCATCGCCCGCCACTTGTAGTGGTCGCCTTCCAGCCAGATCTCCGTCAGGTTGTGGTAGTGACGGTTTTCGGCCAGATCGCGCGGCGAAAGGTGGCAATGATAGTCGATGATCGGCTGGTGCGCCGCCACTTCGTGAAAGAGCTTCTGCGCCGTGCTCGTGTTGAGCAGGAAATTGTCGTCCAGATATGCCATGGGGTCGTAATCCGAGAGGTTGAAGGAGTTGAGGCGGCAGGGCGGGGCACGGGTGCCGAGGCAGAGGCGCCTGGGCACGAAGGGGCGGCCCGGCTGCCGGCGAGACTGTGTATGTATCTATGCGCCTGATTCTTGCGGCGACAAGAGCAGAGTCCCTTTTGCGGATTCTGATTGTATGAAAGAATGTGCCTTTACCCGCCGGAAACCGCAATCTTTGCTAAATTGCACTATGGCGACATCTGCCCCTACTTCTCCCACGCCCCTCAGCAATCAGCGGAGCTTCGGCTTCGGTGACCGCATCGGCCTCGCCGGCCCGGGTCACCTCCGCGCCCTGCAGGCCAGCGGCTTTGCCCCGATCCTGGCCCAGCAATCCGTGCGCGAGCTCGACCGCCTCGGCCGCACCGCCGCCGACGTGATGGACGCCGCCAAGCGCGCCATTGCCCGCGAGGGCTACACGGGCCCATGGGGTGGGGACGCCGACCACCTCAAGACCGTCGAGGCCGCCCAGCAATATGCTCAGGCCGGTTTTACCTTCTTCACCATCGACCCGTCCGACCACCTCGGGGCGCCCGACCGCGTGCAAAGCCTGCCCGAGGCCTATGCCGACCTCTATCTCGGCCAGAGCTGGGAAACGGCCTCGGGCCAATACAGCTTCGACGAAGCAGGCCTGAAGGAGGTCGTGTCCAAATTCGAAGGCGTGCTCGATCACTGCGAGATGATGGCCAAGGGCATTGCCGCAGCCTGCGCCGGTCGCGGCTTCGAGATCGAGGTGTCGGTGGACGAGGCGCCCGCCACAACCAGCCCGCTCGACCACCTCTTCGTCGCGCTCGAGCTCAAGCGCCGTGGCGTGTCGTTTGCCAGCCTGGCCCCGCGCTTCGTCGGCAGCTTCCAGAAGGGCATCGACTACCGGGGCGACCTCAAGACCTTCGAGTCCGACCTGCAGCAGCACGTCGACATCGCCCGCCAGGTCGGCCCCTACAAGCTCAGCATTCACAGCGGCTCGGACAAGTTTTCGATCTACCCGATCATCGGCCGCCTCTGCGGTGAGTGGCTGCACGTCAAGACCTCCGGCACCAGCTACCTCGAGGCGCTGCGCGTGCTCTGTGTCGAAGAAAAGGCGCTCTTCCGCGAGTTGCTGACCGTCGCCTTCGAGCACTTCGAGCAAGACCGCCACAGCTACGAGCTCAGTGTGACCGACGACGACCTCGCGCAGCTGCGCCAGGAAGCCGACAACCCGACCGAGGCGACCTTCCTCGACGGCGTGGCCGGGCGCCAGGTGTTGCACGTCACCTATGGTTCGCTGCTCTCCAACGACAAGCTCTCCAGCGGGCAGACCCGTCGCGAAGCGGTGCTCGCCGCGCTGGAGCGTCATGACGATTTGCACCAGCAATACGTCGAGCGGCACCTCAAGAAGCACCTTCAGTTGCTCGAGAGCGAACGCTGAAATCGGCGGTATTTTCGTTTTTATGAGGGCGTTTTACTTCGGTAAGCGCCTTTTTTAGTTGTCCTTGGGATGGATTTAACGATCTCTAATCTTAAAGGCGTAAAAGCGTTGGTTTGGGCTTGGCTAACCCCGTTTGCGGTTAATTTGGCGTTGGGAATGTGAAGATATTGTTAAGCATTGTATTCTAATTGCTTACAAGTGTGTGTCGGAGCGGGTTGCATCCCCTGATCTCGGGGCCGTGTGGGCGTTTTTGGGCTGGCGTAGGCATTAAACCTCTGGTCGGTTCTGCCGAGATAGGAGGTAGGAACCGTCGTGCTGATCCGTCTTTCCCAACTGAAATCCCCGCGCGTCCGATCGCTGGGCTGTAAGCGTGCCTTTACCTTGGTAGAGGTGGCGGTGGGCTTTTCCATCTTTGCCGTGGTCGCCCTCGGGGTGACGTTGGCGGCGATGGAGTATTTCAAGAGTACGGAGGACCAGTCGCGCTCTCTGGCGGCCAATTCCCTCGCCATGAGCGTGCTGCAGCAGGTGTCCTCCTACCCGTATTCGGAGCTGGAGGTCGTGACCGGCAGTGCCGGTGAGAGCTTGGTCGCCTACGACTCGCAGGGGAACCAGCTGACCTTCGTCAACGGCGGCAATCCGGTCGAAGCGACTTTTCGGACCATTACGCGCAGCGGTGACCGAGAGACCACGGCGGAGAACCGCGTGCGTCTCTGGATGGTAGTCGAGCCCTTGACGGGGCGGCCAGCCATCCGGGTGACGATTCATTACACCTACAATTCGGCCTATTCGAATGAGGAACGGGAGAATTCCCTGAGCACCATTCGCACATTTGATGAAGGTTCTGCTGAAACATAAGGCCAGAGCTGCCCGTCGTTTGCGCCGCGGCTTCACGCTACTGGAGGTCCTCGTCGCGTCATCACTGCTGTTTGCGCTGATGACGATGGTCGGTCTCTTCCTCATCGAGGTCACCTCGATCTACTACGGTGGCACCGCGCGCTCCGCCTATGCCCAGCAAGTGACCAAGCTGGCCGAAATGATCGGCAGTGACGTGGCCAGCACCCACCAGTATTTCCTCTTCCCCTCCTATACGGAGGAAGACCGCGATGAGCTCAGCGATGCTGTGGCGAATGATCAAGGCGGCACGTTTCTCGTGTTGATCCATGCCGAGCCCCGCTACACGACCGCGCCCGACCACTATGCCATCACGCGCATTGTCGCCTATGCGGTCGACCGGGACCATCCGATCCTGGGCGACAATAACGAGGTCAAGGCCTACCGCGTCCTGCGCTACGAGGTGGAGCCGGCCAGCGACGAAGACTGGCTGCGCGACCCGGCGGATCTCGCCATGTTTACGCCCATCGACGGGAACGATCCGCTCAACCAGCCCGCACGTTTTACCTCGATTATGGACTACGTGCCCGAGGTGTTGCAGGACGCGGACCCGAGGACTGTGGCGACCATCGACGCCAATTCCGCGTTTTCGATCGAAAACGCCTTTATCCTGCGCCCGAACCGGCTGATTACGATTACCTTCGGGATCATCAACAGTTCGGGTATGGGCGATCAGGCCGAGGAATTGCGCGGTCACGACATCGTGTCCAACACCTTCAATTATTCGTTTCAGGCCCAAGGTTAAGTCATGAAGCTGCCCAAAGTCTTCCATAACTGCCGTCGCGGCTCCGTCTACGTTTTGGTTCTGTTGTTCGCGACCATCTTTTCGACGCTGATCTGGAGCGGTCTCGCTTTGCAGCGTCAGCAAATGCTGCTCAATCACGATCAAATCATGCTCAACCAGGCTCGTTTGCTCAACGAGTCGCTCGTGCGCCTGGCCAGCTTGCAATTGTCGGACTTTTTCGAGCAAAGCGGCAACACCCGCCCCGGCGTGCGCCCGAGCATCACCATCCCGATGGATGAGCTGAAAGCCTGCCTCGGCGACAACTTCCAGGCCACGATCGTGGAGGATGAGACCGAGGTCGTGCTCGGCCCGCTGGGCGCCCCCACCTTTCGCTTTATCGATCCGGACATCCCCGGGCGCGAGTCGCGCCAGATGATGGGCAGCACCATCGCTGGTCAGGACGTGCCCATCTTCAGCCGCGTGACGCTGGCCGGCCCCATGAACACCAAGGTCACCGTTTACGCCCGCGCGAACTACGCGCTGCTGGCCTCGCCGCTGTTCGGCTTCTCCATGTTCTTCAACCAGGACATGGAATCGTCCGCGGGTGCCGACCTGACGCTGACGGGTGCCCCGATCTACGTAAACGGCGACTTCGCCCAGTCTACCCGCGGCGACCAGGGCTCGCTGCACGTCTACGCGCCGCTCGTGCTGGTGCGCGGCCATTACGTCGACGACATTTTCTACGGCTCCGGTATTTGGGGTGGCTACGCCGCCTTTGCCAACGCGCAGGGCGATTACATCAACATCAATTCCAGCGACTACAATCGTTGGATCAGCGGCAATTATTACGCTACCGACAAGCTGAAGATCCCGGCCGACGTTTACGGCAACGCGCGCACTTTTGCCGAGCTGCAGAACTCCTACGACAAGTACCCCGACAACAACTGGGGCTACTACAACTGGATGGATCAGCGCTACAACGAGAACGACAAGGACTGGTACAACGTCTCGCTCTACAACTGGGACGGCATGTTCAAGACCCAGGCGCACAATGTGCAGCAGCTCAGCGTGCCCGGTATGGACACTTATAATTTTGTGCAGGACCCGACCTCGGACGAATACGTCAACACCGCTTACCAGATCATCCAGCCCGCCCGGGACAACGACGACTCCGCTTTCGACCCGGCGGCGGTGGGGGAAGACGAGGCTTTCCAGAACCGGGTGCGCGAGAAGAACAAGTTTTCCTACAAGGCTAACCTCATCATCAAGCTCGAGGAGAAGACGCCTGGCGCCAATTCCGACTACGAGGTCGACCCGGACAACCTTCAGGTCAGCTACTATACACCCACGCGCGACGCCAACGGCGACCTGGTCTACAATGCCGACGGCACGCCGCAGCTGACCTCCGTCGGTGCGCCCTCGGATCTGATCGAGATCGAAGCCTACGACGACACCTACACGTCCACCTCCTGGGAGTATGATCGCCGGACCCGCAGCTGGGTCGAAGTGACGACCGAGCGGACCTCCAGCGAAGTGTTCAGCGGCCTCTACGACAATCGCCGGCAGCAACCGGTGAATCTGGTGAAGTTGAACGTGGGGCGTCTCAAGGAGCTCGTGGACGACTATGGTTCGGCGGGCGGCACCGAGTTCAATGCCGATCCCGGCGCAAACGACCTCGTCGACGGCAACGGCTGGTGGAACGGCGGCGTCTACGTCGAGTTTCCGACCGCCGAGACCAACCCGCGCACCGGCGATTCCGGCCCGGCAGCCGACGGCGTGCAGCCCTCGATCAAGAACTACGGGCTCTACGTGCGCAACGGCGAGGAGATCCCGGAACAAGGCCTGACCATCGCGACCAACAACGCGATGTATATCGTGGGTAATTTCAATGCCGACGGCAACATCACCGCGGATTCCAACAGCGAGCCCGATCACGCGTCCGAAGCCCCGGCCTCGCTGGTGGCCGACTCCATCACCGTGCTCTCGAATGCCTGGGAATCCAACAACAACGCCCGCTACAGCAAGTCCCGCCATCAGGATCGACCGGCGGCCAATACGGAGATTTCCGCCGCCATTCTGACCGGTTTCGCTCCCTCCTGGCGCGAGACCTCCACCGGCTCCTATTACAGCGGCTCGATGGCCAACTTCCTCCGTTACCTCGAGGACTGGGGCTACTACCTTTCCGACCACCGCGACCTCGCCATCCGGGGCTCGCAGGTCTGCCTCTTCGACTCGGAGGTGGGCGAGGAGCGCTGGCGCGGTAATGCCGACGTCTACTGGCCGCCGGACCGCCTCTTTGGCTACAACACGCTGTTCAACACCCGCATGCCGCCGCTGACGCCCGTCACTCCGCTCTCGGGGCCGGCGCTCTACCGTGAGGTGTCTGCCGCCACTTGGAAAGATGAAGTGGCCACTTTGCGATGAAGCACCGTCTGTTCATCTTTGCGCTGTCGGCCCTGTTCCTCGGCAGCATCCTGAGCGCCCAAGCTGCCGACCGCGGGTCGCGCTACGACGAGGAACTGGTCGAGGACTTTGAAAAGCTGCCCATGCCGCAGCTTCAGTGGCCGGGCGCGGCCATCCCGGTATCGCTGAAAAGGGAAAGCCGCTTCAACGACGGCTACGCGGCGGACTTCCTCGTCGCGAGCCTGCCCGATTGCAGCCTGCTGCTCAACCTCGACACCTACGATCTGCCCATCAACCTGCAGAAGGGCAGCGGCCAGTGGTCCATGATCGGTGACATCCCCTCGCTGCCTGGTTGCGGGGTCCGCATCGCCGCCGTGCCGCTGGAGAGCGTGGCGCGGGCAGATCTCGAGACGACTTTTTACGCCTACGTCAAAGCCGTGGTGCGCGAAGCGAAGGACGCGTACATCGTGATCCCCAACGACTTCCTGTCCGGCAAGATCGAAGCCCACCAGCTGCTCGGGGAACGGGCCTACGTCTTTGAATACGGTTTTGCGCCCGACAAGAACAGCCCGCCGACGCGCTGGGTCGCCGACTACGTGCTGTTTTTCGATCGCTACGCCTTGCTCCTGCGCGTCGAATCGACGGCGGAGCGCCACGACGTGGTGCGCAAGTTCGGCCAGTCTCTCTTCTCCTCGTTCTTTGTGGCCTATCCCGAAGATCGCCGCCCGCTGAGCCCGGCGGAGCAGAAAGCGTTGGTCGAGGCCGCGGGCGAGAAGAAGCGCTAGGCTACCCGCCGACTTCCCACATCTCGCGCTTGCGGCGCCTGACGGCTTGTTGCTGGCGCTGCTCCGAGTAGGCGTCGTCGCGCTTACCCCACAGGCGGCGCAAGTGAAAGGCGAGGTCTTCGGACGACATCATGGGATCTTCCGCCCAGTGCCGAATGGCCAGGCCGCGACTGGCAAAAAGGCAGGTCAGTACCTCGCCGCGTGCCGTCACGCGCAGGCGCGAGCAGTTGCCGCAAAACGGTTGTGTGATCGAGTTGATGAAGCCGACCTCGCTGCTGCCGTCGGCGTAGCGAAAGCGCCGTGCCACCTCGCCGGGGTGCTCCGGCGCGACCGGTTCGAGTGGGCCGAGCGCCTGCAATTGCTCCCGTACCTCGCGCCCGCTGTAAACGTCGCCGCGCTGCCAGGCGTTCTGGTTGCCCACATCCATGTATTCGATAAAGCGCAGCGTCAGGCCTTCGCGTCGCGCCCACCGGGCCAACGGCAGGATCTGGCTCTCGTTGCGCCCCCGCTGGATCACCGTGTTGATTTTGACGCCCAGCCCGGCGGCGCGGGCAGCGGCGATACCATCCACCACGATTTGCGGCGATACCCGCCGGCCCGCCACTTGGGCGAACACCTCCGGGTCCAGCGCATCGAGGCTCACGTTCACGCGGCGCAAGCCCGCGGCCGCCAAGGTGGGGGCGAGGCGGGAAAGCGCGACCCCGTTGGTCGTCAGCGCGAGATCGTCGAGGTCCAGCGTCGCCAGGCGCTCGATGATCTCCGGCAGGTCGCGGCGCAGCAGCGGCTCGCCGCCCGTCAGGCGGATCTTGCGCGCCCCCAGTTCCACCGCACTGGCGGCGATCTTGTAAAGGGCGTGGGCGGAGAGTAGCTCGCGCTCGGGTAAAAAAGCGTAGTCGGGGCCGAAGGTCTCCGCCGGCAGGCAATAACGGCAACGCAGGTTACAGCGCTCGATCACTGACAGCCGGAGGTCGTGAATTGGGCGGTGCCTGCGGTCCGTGGTGGGGCGGGAAGTGGTGGGGAGCAAAGTAGCGGGCATGGCGATGGATGATTTTCGTTCGCAAAGGGGAGGGAGTGTGGGAAAATATGGGCATGGACGCGCTGATCAGCCCGGATGCCGTGGATACCAGGATTCAGCAGGTGATAAGCCAGCTAGGCCCGGAAACACTTCCTCTCGCCCGCGCGCGAGGGCGCCAGTTGTCTAACGACATTCGAGCCGACCGCGACTTGCCGCCCTATGACCGCAGCATGATGGACGGCTACGCGGTGCCTCTGGGCGTCGGCAGCTGGCAGGTCATCGCGCGAACCTGGGCCGGGCAGTCGGCAGAAGCGCATCCGCTGGGCCCGCACGAGGCGGTCGAAGTCATGACGGGCGCCCCGGTTCCGGCAACGGCCGAAGCCGTCATCCCTTACGAGTGGACCGAACGGCGTGGGGCCGCGCTCATTATGAAACCTGGTCATAGCTTGACCCCCGGTCAGTTCATTCACCGTCAAGGATCGGATCACCGCGCGGGTGAGGTGTTGATTTCTGCCCAGCAACGCCTGGGACTGGCCGAAATCGGGGTCGCGGCGGCGGTCGGTCTGGCCGAGCTGGAGCTGACGCGTCGCCCGCGGGTGGCGCTGCTGACCACGGGCGACGAGGTTGTGCCGGTCGATACGGCCTCGCCGGAGCCCCATCAGGTCCGCCAAAGCAATCGCGCGCTATTGGAGGCCATGTTTGCGGCACGCGGTGCGGTGGTCGCGAGCGCCCACCTCGACGACGATGAGGCCGCGATCCGTGCCTGGCTGGACGAGCAAGCCGAGAACGCCGATCTGGTCGTGGCGGCGGGCGGTATGAGCCGCGGTCATAGAGACTTCCTGCCGCGCATTTTCGACGACATGGGGCAGGGGCTCTTTCACGGCGTGGCGGAGAAGCCGGGCAAGCCGCTGGGGGCGTGGCAGCTGGAGTCGGGCGCGCTGGCGCTGGGCCTGCCGGGGAATCCGCTGGCGGTGTTGGCCACAGCCACGCGCTACCTCTTGCCCGTGCTGGAAGTGTTTGAGACGGGGTGTTGGCCGCAGCCGACCCACCTGCCGCTGGCGAAACCGGTCGACGCCCGCCCGGATCTGGCGCAGCTGATCCCGGTGCGGCTGGAGGCCGGCCAGGCGGTCCCCTTGCGCTTCCACAACTCGGGCGACCTTGCGGCTGCCGTCGGGGCACAGGGTGTGGTGGAAGTGGCGGCTGGCGGTACGGCACCTGCTCAAGAGGCAGGCGTTCCGTATTATCCCTTCCCGCTTCATTGATGAAACAGAGCTTTACCCACCTCAGCCCCGAGGGGCAGCCCCGGATGGTCGATGTCACGGCCAAGGAGGTCACCGCCCGCGAGGCCGTGGCCAGCGCCCAGGTGCGGCTGAACACCGCCGCCTGGGAAGCCTTGGCCGATGGCGACATCCAGACCAAAAAAGGCCCCGTCTTTCACACCGCGATCATTGCCGGCACCCAGGCGGTCAAGCGCACCGCCGAGTGGATCCCCTTTTGCCATCCGCTGCCGATCGAAGGCTGTCGCATCACGATCGCACCCGGGGCTGAACGCTGCCTCGAGATCCGCTGCCGCGTGCGCACGACCTACCGTACCGGCGTCGAGATGGAAGCCCTGACCGGTGCCAGCGCCGCCGCCTTGACCATCATCGACATGTGCAAGGCCTTCGGGCCCGACCTCGAGATCCGGCACGTGCGCGTGGAGTCCAAGACTGGCGGCCAGTCCGGCGATTACCAACGGGAGGCTGCGTCGTGAAGCGCTATGCCCTGGTGCTTGCGGGCGGCCGGAGCCGCCGCATGGGGCGGGACAAGGCGACGCTGCGCCGTCCCGACGGGCGCACGCAGCTGCAGCATACGCTCGATCTGGCCCGGCGCTTCAGCGACCGCGCCTACCTTTCTCGCCGCTCCTTGCCTGCCGAACCGCCGCCCGCACCGGTCGTGGTCGACCGCTGGCCGGGGCAGGGGCCGTTGGGCGCCATCCTGTCCGCGCAGTTGACCCAACCGCACGCGGAGTGGCTGGTGCTCGCCTGCGATTTGCCGCTGCTCGACGCCCGCACGCTCGAGCGTCTGTTGGCAGGTGCGAGCCCGGAAGACGCCGCAGTCGCGTTTCGCAGCGCCTTCGATGGCAAGCCGGAGCCGCTCTGCGCGCTCTATCGCCCGGCCCTGCGACCGGCCCTGCAGCGCGCTTGGGCCTACGACGTGCGGTGCCCGCGCAAGGTGCTGACGGCAACCGGCGTGCGCCTGCTCGCTCTACCGTCACCATGCGCCCTCGACAACGCCAATACGCCCGCCGACTGGCAGGCATCCTTCCCTTCGCAACGCCATGAAGCAGCTTGAAGTTCTCTATTTCGGCAGCCTGCGGGCCCAGCGCGGCACCGGGCACGAAGCGATCCATACCACCGCCGAAAGCCCGCGCGCGCTCTACCTCGAGCTGTCGCGCCAACACGGCTTCAGCCTGCCGGTCGAGCGGATCCTCTTTGCGGTCGACGACGATTACACCGAGGTCGACGCGCCCCTGCCAGAGCGCGGCACGCTCGCCATCATGCCCCCCTTGGCCGGAGGTTGATCATGACGCCCTTTCAACTCAGTGCCGCCCCCATCGACCCGGCTTCGCTGCGCGCGACCCTCGAAGACCCGACCGCGGGTGCGCTGGTGACCTTCGAAGGCTGGGTGCGCAACCACCACCAGGGCCGCGCGGTCGAACGACTCGGCTACAGCGCCTACGAGCCGCTGGCCCTCAAGGAAGGTGCGCGCATCCTGGCCGAGGCGCTGGAGCGCTTCCCCTTGGCGCAGGCCCAGGCCGTCCACCGTATCGGTGACCTCGCGATCGGGGACTGCGCGGTCTGGGTGGGGGTGGCCTCGAGCCACCGACAGGAAGCCTTTGCCGCCTGCAGCTGGATTATCGACGCGATCAAGGGCCGCGTGCCGGTCTGGAAGGAGGAATTCTACGCCGACGGCAGCGTCGCGTGGGTCGATCCTACGGCTGAGCCGTCGCCAGCGGCAGATCGTCGTAGCGAATGATGTTCTTGCCCTGCAGCACGTGAGCCGCCTCTTCGGCGAGCCCCAGAAACGTCTCCTCCAGCAGGCTCAGCGTCTTGCCCTTCAGGGTCAGCAGACCCCACTCCCGCTTGAGGCGCGGGGAGGGCAGGGGGCGGGAGATCAGCTTGCCCGCGGCTACCTCGTTCTTGACCACCCAGTCGGCCACGACGCCCACGCCCTGGCCGATGCGCGCCATCTCCTTGATCGCTTCCATGCTGCCCACTTCCAATGGTGGCCGCAGGCGCATCCCGGCGCGGTTGAGGTAGCTCTCCAGCATGGTGAAGGTCAGGCTGCTGCGCGAGTAGCTGAGGATGGTCTCGCGGGCGATGTCTTCGATGCCGATGGTGCGCTGGCGCGCCCAGGCGTGCTGGGGCGAAAAGATCAGGCGCAGCTCGTCGTTGAACAATGGGTAAAAGCTCAGGTCCGTCGCGGTCGTCGGGTTGATGCCAACCGCGAGGTCGACCTGGTTGGCGCGCAAGGCCTCGATCGCGAGCGGCGTATCGGCCGGCATCAGTGAGACGTTGCACTGCGGGAAGGACTGCTTGAACTCCCGCAGGATGGACGGGATCAGATACTGGCAGGCGGTGTTGCTGGCGGCGACGCGCAGGCGACCGCGGCCCCATTCGCCCAACTCGTCCAGCCGGTGGCGCAAGCGGATCATGGACTCTACGATCTGCTGCGCCTCGGTGTTGAAAATCTCGCCGTGCTCCGTCAGCAAGAGCCGTTGGCCGGCGCGCTTGACCAGTTTGTAGCCCAGGTCGGTTTCCAGTGCCTTGATCGAGTGGCTGATCGCCGATTGCGTCAGGTTCAGCTCCTGGGCCGCGCGGGTGTAGCTTCCGGTCCTCGCTAGCGTGACGAAGTTCAGCAACTGGCGGCTGTCCAGTAGGGAAGGCATGAATACCCCTGCAGCGAGAACCGGGCCAGTCTTCGTAAATCCACCTTCGCTTGGCATGTTCCTCGCTGAAGGGTTGCCATGTCTCCGCTTCCTCTTCAGGGTAGCCCCATGTGGCGTTTGGGTTTTGTTCAGCTGTGCGACGCGGCACCGCTGATTATGGCGGCGGAGCTCGGTTATTTCCGCGAGCAGGGTTTGTTGATCGAGTTGTCGCGCGAGATGGGGTGGGCGACGCTGCTGGACAAGATCGTCCAGGGCGAACTCGTAGCAGCTCACGCATTGGGGCCACTGCCCCTGGCGGCCAGCATCGGCCTGGGTTCGTTCGCTACCGTCTGCCAGGGCCTGATGGTCCTCAATACTCACGGCAACGCCATCACGCTCAGCCGCCGCCTGGTGGACGAAGGCGTGCAGACGCCCGAACAATTTGCCGACCACGTGCGCCAGAATCGCTGGGAGCGCCGCTTCGTCATGGGCTCGGTTTCCCCCTTCTCGACCCACCACTACCTGTTGCACCGCTGGCTGCTTCAGCTCGGCCTCACGCCAGGCAAGGATGTGGACGTCGTGACGCTGCCGCCGCGCCAGTTCCTGCGCCATCTCGAGGCCGAAACGGTGATCGGCGCCTGCGTGGGCGAGCCCTGGAATTCCATGGCCGTCAACCTTGGGTTGGGCGTCATGATGGCCCTGTCGCAGGAGATCGAGCCCAACCACCCGGAGAAGGTGTTGATGGCCCGGCGCGAAGTGATCGACGCCCATCCGGAAGAGATCGAGGCGCTGCTGGTGGCGTTGATCCGGGCCGCGCATTGGTGCGATCAGCCGGAGAATGCCGACCAACTGGCGCAGACGCTCTCCCGTCGTTCCTATCTCGATCTGCCCGCGCACGTGATCAAGGCCAGCCTGCGAGGCACCTTTTCACGCGGCCTCGAGGGGCTGACCGTGCCGGGCCCCATGATGTCCTTTTCCGGCCCGCGCGTGCAGGAGATGACCATGCCCAAGGCGCGTTGGCTCCAGCGCTGCCTCGTCCAGAGCGGGCAGATGGACGCCGACCGTCAGCTCTCGGATGAGCAATTGCGGTCAATCTATAGCCCGGCGCTGTTCAAGAAGGCTCAGGTGCGGGCAGAGCGCGAAGATCGCGAGATCGGCTAACGTCTGTCTGGGCAGAAGGCAAGCACGTTGGCTCGCGCATCAGCTTCTTGGATACATACGGCGCTCTCGGGCTCCGTGGTCGCCTGCGCACCTCCAGCCGCGAGGTTCTGGCGCAGGTCCGAAAAACTTTCCATGAATTAAAATCATACAGAATGAAAAATATATGAGCTGTATGAATTTGCCCATCGAGTGGTCAAGGTAAGCCAGATGCAACAGGAGGGGACACGGCATCCGCGCCGCCTTTCAACTGATCCCGTTGTCAAAAATGTCCCACCGCTCATATCGCTTCAAACATCTCCGGCCGGTTTCGCTCGGCACGCTCGCGCTCCTGACCGGCGCCCAACTCTTCGCCGCCGACACCGCGCTCGAGGCACTGCAGGAGGGCGAGGTCAACCTGACTCTCCGTCCCCGCTACGAATACGCGGAGCAAGCGAACCGCGACGTCAGCCACGCCGCCACGCTCAAGACGCTGCTCGGCTACACCACGGCACCGTGGCAGGGCTTCTCCGCCCAGATCGAATTTTCCGACACCCACGCGCTCGACGACGCGAGTTACAACGCCGCCGGCCTCAATGGCGAGCCGCAGAAGACCGTCGTCGCCGATCCGGAAACGACCGAACTCAACCAGGCCTACCTCCAGTACACCGACGAGTTGCTGCTCGTAAAGGGCGGGCGTCAGCGCCTGATCTACGACAACGCGCGCTTCGTCGGCAACGTCGGCTGGCGGCAGAACGAGCAGACCTTCGACGCGGGCTTGATCCGCGTGACGCCGGTGCAGGGGCTCAAGCTCGATTACGCCTACCTCAGCCAGATCAACCGCATCTTCGCCGACGAGCGCGACTGGGATAGCGACTCCCACCTCCTGCACCTCCATTACACGGTGACAGACACCGTGGAGGTCGGCGCCTATTACTACCACCTCGATTTCGACGGTGGCGGTGACGGGCAGGACAACGATACGCTGGGCGGCTTCGTGGCCGGTGGCGTGCCGTTGGAGGACGTCAAGCTGACCTACCGCCTCGAGAGCGCCTGGCAGCACCGCGATACCCCGGACATCGATCCCTGGTATTTTCACGCGCAGGGCGGGGCGGCATATGACGCCTTCAAACTGGGGCTGGGTTACGAGGTTCTCGGCAGCGACGACGGCCGGGGCCAGTTTCTGACGCCTCTGGCCACCGCGCACGCCTACAACGGCTTTGCCGATGCCTACCTCAATAATGGGGGCGCCGGCGGTCTGCGCGACCTCTACCTGTCTCTCGGCACCCAGGTCGAGAAGCTCAACGCCACTTTCATCTACCACCACTTCGAGTCGGATGCCGGCGATGCCGCCGACGGCGAAGAATACGACTTCGTGCTGGCGTATCCCGTCCACGAGCGCGTGAAGGCGCTGGTCAAGGTTGCCCTCTACCAGGGGGACGACTTGCCGGATGTGAACCGCTTCGTCACCCAGCTCACGTTCTCCTACTAGCCTGATTCATAGCGGATTACGCTGCGTATGAATTCGATTCATGTGCACCTTGAATGTTTTGACCTGCTCAGTTTTGGCCAAAACCGCCTGGCTGGCACCGGGCACGCTCATAAGAAAAACTATACAACGCGAACACTTTGATTCACTTACCCATGAAACGTCTGGTCACTTTTTGCACCTCCCTGCTCGCCGCTGCGGCCAGCTTCGCGGCTCCCCTGGAGAAGACCGACCTCAAATTTGGCTTTATCAAGCTAACGGACTGCGCACCCCTCGTCATCGCGAAGGAGAAGGGCTTCTTTCAGGACGAAGGCCTGTCCGTCGAAGTCGTCGCGCAACCCAACTGGAAGACGCTGCTCGACAACGTCATCAACGGTAACCTCGACGGCGCGCACATGCTCAGCGGCCAGCCCATCGCTGCCACCATCGGCATCGGTACGCAGGCCCATGTGGTCACGGCCTTTACGATGGACCTCAACGGCAACGGCATCACCGTCTCCAACAACATCTGGGAGGAGATGCAGCAGATCGACTTCGATCTCGACACGCCCTTCCCCGAGCACCCGATCTCGGCTGACGCGCTCAAGCCCATCGTGGAGGAATACCTCTCCAAGGGCGACAAGCTGCAG
The DNA here is from genome assembly GCA_009772895.1 of Puniceicoccaceae bacterium 5H. Classification (GTDB taxonomy): domain Bacteria; phylum Verrucomicrobiota; class Verrucomicrobiia; order Opitutales; family Oceanipulchritudinaceae; genus WOUP01. Next base: position 42,570 of record WOUP01000014.1, read on the forward strand.
ATGGGCATGGTCTTCCCCGTCTCCACGCACAATTACGAGCTGCGCTACTGGCTCGCCGCTTCGGGCATCAACCCCGGCATGTATACCAAGACGGATGTCGGGGGCCGCACGGATGCCGAAGTCGAGCTGTCGGTGACGCCGCCGCCCATGATGCCCACCGTGCTCGAAGCCGGTAACATCCAGGGCTACTGCGTCGGCGAACCGTGGAACCAGCAGGCCGTCTCCAAGGGCATCGGCGTGCCGGTCGTGACCAATTACGACATCTGGCAGAACAACCCGGAGAAGGTCTTCGGCGTGACCAAAAAGTGGGCCGACGCCAACCCGCACACCCACGTGGCGGTGGTCAAGGCCCTGATCCGGGCCGGGCGCTGGCTCGACGAGACCGACGCGAGCGGCCACTACGTCAACCGCGACGAAGCCGTGCGCATCCTCAGCCAGCCCAACTACGTCGGCGCCGATTACAACGTGATCAAGAATTCGATGACCGGCTACTTCTACTTTCAGAAGACCGACAAGCGCGAGATGCCGGACTTCAACGTCTTTTACAAATACTACGCCACCTATCCCTGGTACAGCGACGGCATCTGGTTCCTCACGCAAATGCGCCGCTGGGGCCAGATCACCGAGCCCAAGTCGGCCGCGTGGTACGCCGAGACCGCCCAGAAGATCTACCTGCCCGACGTCTACCTGACGGCCGCCCAGGAGCTGCTGGACGAGGGCCTGATCGAAAAGGACGAGATCCCCTGGGATACCGACGGCTACAAGCCCGCCACCGACGCCTTTATCGACGGCATCACCTACGACGCCCACGACCCGATCGGCTACCTCAACAGCCACCAGATCGGCAACAAGGACTTTGTCGGCACCACCGCCGGCAACTAGCGCCCATCCATCCGACTCCCCGGGCGGCCTTCGGGCCGCCCACCTTTCGCACCGCACCACCTCCATCACCATGGCCTTCAAATACAAGCTCCTCAAAGCCATCGACGTCGCCGGCCTGCAGGTCTTCGACCCCGTTGTGCGCCTCTGTTATGGCGAAGAGCCCAAGCTGCAGCTGCGCCGCATCGGCCTGTTCATCGTCATCCCGCTGCTGACGCTGGCCGCGTTTGTGGCCCTGTGGGCCTACGTCGGGCCCCGCCACAAGACCAAGGCCGGCGAAGTGCCGTCCCCCGCCGTCGTGCTGCAGGCCGGGCAGGACACCTGGCGCTTCGACGCCTGGGAAGACACCAAGGCCGCCGACTACAAGCGGGCCGGTCAGGACCGCGAGCAGGCGCTGGCGGCGGTCAACGCGCGGATCGAAGAGCTCGAGCCCCAGGCCGAGCAGGCCGCCGCGCAACTGGCCGAAGTCGAAGACGCCTACCGCACGCAGCTGATGGAGCAGGTCAAGCCGCTCTACGACGAATACCGGCAGATGCGGGTCGACTTCCGCGACGAATCCCAGCGCCGCGAGGCCGAACTGGAAGACCGTGCGGCCCACCTCTCGGGATCGGTCGCAGAACGCGAAGCCTTTCTGGACGCCCTGCGCGAACACCGCCAATGGGAAGAGGGCGAAAAGGCCGAACTGGCCGCCTTCAAGGACCAGATCGGCGAGATCGAAGACGCCAAGGCGCCCGAACTCGAGGCCGCCCGCGCCCAGAGCAACGACCTCGGCCAGGAGCTGCAATATCTGCGCAAGCGCCGCGACCAGCTGACGAGCGATAACCTGAGCCTGAAGCTGGCTGATGCCGAACAGCGCCTCGAGCAGCGCGAGCAGGCCTTCCTGCAAGCCTCCAGCGGCGAAGAGGCCCTCAGCCTCGCCAACCAGATCCTGGCCGAAGAGGCCGCGATGGAGCGCATCGAGACCTCCACCTACGCCAAGCCCTGGACGCTGCCCGACCAGATCATGCGCAGTATCCTCTGCGTGTTCACCGGCTTTGTGCTGGCCTCGATCATTGCCATCCCGATCGGCATCCTCTGCGGGCTCAACCGCGTGTTCATGGCCGCCATGACGCCGCTGATCTCCCTCTTCAAGCCCGTGTCGCCCATCGTGTGGCTGCCCATCGTGTTCATCATCGTGGGCGGGTTCATCCCGGAGCCCAGCGACTCGGCGCTGCTCGACTTTTTCAACGCCATCCCGGTGCTCGGGGCCTACGACGTCAATCCGGCCTTTCTCTCCTCGGCCATCACCGTCGCGCTGTGTTCGCTCTGGCCCACGCTGGTCAACACCGCGCTCGGGGTTGCCGCGATCGACAAGGACCACATCAACGTCGCCCGCGTGCTGCGCCTCGGCTTCTGGAGCCGTCTGGTCAAGATCGTGGTGCCCTCCGCGCTGCCGCTGATCTTCGCCGGCCTGCGCATCTCCCTCGGGGTGGGCTGGATGGTGCTCATCGCCGCCGAGCTGCTCAGCTCCAGCGAAGGCATCGGCAAGTTCGTCTGGGACATGTTCAACAACGGCTCCTCGCAGACCTTCGCGCAGATGTTCGTGGTCGTCTTCGTGGTCGGCCTCATCGGCCTGCTGCTCGATCGCATCATGATCGTCTTCCAACGCCTCGTCTCCTTCGACGGCGCCCCCACCGCGCTGTAAGGAAGTTTTTCAACAGAAGGACGCAAAGAACGCCCAGACAGAGACATAAGAGATCTTTTCTATCCTCATCTCTTCGTGTCCTTCGTGTTCATTCCAACCTTTTTTTATCATGGCCTTTCTCGAACTCGACCACGTCTCCCTGGGCTTCGGCCCGCCAAATGACCGCACGGAAGTGCTGAAGGACGTCAACCTGCAGGTGCAGGAAAACGAATTCGTCGCCATCATCGGCTTTTCCGGCAGCGGCAAGAGCACGCTCGTGTCGTTGCTCGCCGGCCTGCAGCAACCGGAAAAGGGCTGCGTGCGCATGCACGGCCAGCCGGTGACCGAGCCCGGGCCGGAGCGCGGCATCATGTTTCAGAATTACTCGCTGCTGCCCTGGCTCAGCGTGCACGGCAATATCGAGCTGGCGGTGAAGCAGGTCTTCCCGCGCTACAGCCGGGCCGAGCGCAAGGCCCACGTCGAGCGCTACATCGAGATGGTCAACCTCACGCCCGCAGCCGACAAAAAGCCCTCGGAGCTCTCCGGCGGTATGCGCCAACGCGTTTCGCTCGCCCGCACCCTGGCGATGCAGCCGGAGGTGATCCTGCTCGATGAACCGCTCTCGGCCCTCGACGCCCTCACCCGGGCCAACCTGCAGGACGAGATCGTGCGCATCTGGGGCGAGGACCGCCGCACCGTGGTCATGATCACCAACGACGTCGACGAGGCCCTGCTGATGGCCGACCGCGTGGTGCCGCTCACCATGGGCCCCGAAGCCACCCTGGCGGACGCCTTCACCATCGACTTGCCGCGCCCGCGCGACCGCACCCTTTCGAACTCCGACCCGGACTTCAAGCACCTGCGCAACCGCATTACGCAGTACCTCATCGGCCTCAACGAAGAAGCCAAGGCCCTCCGCGTCGACGAGCGCAAGGAAATGCCCGACGTCCGCCCGGTCGACTTCTACGCGACCCGCCGCACCAGTTTCTGGGAGCGCCTCCGCAATAACGACACCGACGCAGCCTGAACAAGGTAGAACTGATAACCTGAAAGAGGCGTTAAAGGAGTGAAAAGAGTTTATCCTTTGAACCATCGACTGTGCATCCATCGGAGTGACTGTGAAGTGTTGGTACCGTGAACTCCGATAACTCTTTTTAACTCCTGTTCATTTATTCCCTTTTTATTTATGCGCAAAGATCGCTACGTCGAAATTTATAACCTGGTGAAGGCCTATCCGAATCCCTTTGGGGATGATGTGAAGGTCGTGGACGGCTTCGACTTGAAGGTCCGTCAGGGGGAAGTCATCTCCGTCATCGGCCACTCCGGTTGTGGCAAGAGCACGGTGCTGACCATGATCGCGGGCCTCAACCCCATTTCGGGCGGCGGCATCGTCGTCGACGGGCACGAGATCGACGGACCGGGGCCGGACCGCGCGGTGGTCTTCCAGTCGCCCTGTCTGCTGCCGTGGCTCAACGCCTACCAGAACGTCATGCTGGGGGTGGAGCGCGTCTACCCGCACGCCAGCAAGCAGCAGCGCCGGGAGATCGTGGAGTATTCGCTGAGCGTGGTCGGGCTTGCCGCCGCGATGAAGAAATACCCGCGCGAAATGTCCGGCGGCATGCAGCAACGCGTCGGCATTGCCCGCGCCATCGCGCTGAAGCCCAAGATGTTGCTGCTCGACGAGCCCTTTGGCCGCCTCGACTCGCTGACGCGCATGGAGCTGCAGGACGTCATCCTCGAGATCCTCGATCACGAGCACATCACCACGATGCTCATCACTCACGACGTCGACGAGGCGATCTTCATGTCCGACCGCGTGTGCATGATGACCAACGGCCCCGGCGCGAAGGTCGGCCGCGTGCTCGATATCGAATTCGAGCGCCCCCGCGACCGGGCCGAGTTGCTCGAGACGGACCAGTTTTACCGCTACCGCCAGGCGCTGCTCTCCTTCCTCGACGAGTGCGAACTCGAGAAGGATCGCCTGAAAAGCCAGAAGGCCCAGCAAGCGCCCAAAAAAGAAAAAACAACCGTCCGCGAGCGCATCGCTGCCATCTTTTAAATAAAAAAAGGAACAGGAGTTAAAAAGAGTAAAGAGGATTCAGAGTCCGAGTGAAGCGATCTTCCTTGTTTATTATAAACTCTTTTTAACTCCTATCACTCCTGTTCATCATAAAACTATTTATATCATGAATGCCGCAGCTTTTTCCGCAGAACAGAAGCAATACCTCGAAGGCTTCTTCGCTGGTGTGCAGCAGCGCGGAGGCATGCCCTTCCTCGGTCAAAACCAGCAGGGCCAGTTTACCGATGATCCCGCCGCCTCCGTCGCGCAAGAGGAAACCGTGTTCGGCACGCCGCTGGAAGACCTGAGCAAGGAGGAGCGCATCAAGCACGAGCAGAACGGCCTCGATGTGTGGGACAAGATCGTCTCGCTGGCCGAAGTCGACCAGTTCCCCGAGCCGCCCGACGTCTTCCGCTTCAAGTTTTACGGCCTCTTTCACGTCAAGCCCGCGCAAGACAGCTTCATGCTGCGCTGCCGTATCGCCGGCGGACGCCTGTTGAGCCACCAGCTCACGGGGCTGGCCGAGATTGCCGAGCAATGGGGTGGGGGCTATGCGCACGTCACCACGCGCGCCAACCTCCAGATTCGCGAGATCATGCCCAAGGACACCGTCGACACGCTGATCAAGCTCGATGAGTTGGGCCTGACCTCGCGGGGCTCCGGCGCGGACAACATCCGCAACGTCACGGCCTCGCCCACCAGCGGCTTCGATCGGCAGGAGTTTCTCGACGTAATGCCCTATGCGCGGGCGATGCACCACTACATCCTCAACCACCGCGATCTCTACGGCCTGCCGCGCAAGTTCAACATCGCCTTCGACAGCGGCAGTGCGATCAGCGTCTGTGCCGATACCAACGACATCGGCTTTTACGCGACCCGGGTGGGCGAGGGGCATGACGTGGCGCCGGGCGTTTACTTCCGCGTGCAGCTCTGCGGCATCACCGGCCACCAGCAATTTGCCAGCGACTGCGGCATCCTGCTCAAGCCCAGCGAAGCCATTCCCGTTGCGGCGGCCATGGTGCGGGTCTTCATCGAGCACGGCAACCGCATGAACCGCAACAAGGCGCGCCTCAAGTATCTGATCGACGACTGGGGCGTGGAGAAGTTCCTCGAGCACGTGGACCAAAAGCTGGCCTTTCCGCTGCGCCGCTTTTCGCTCGAGCCATGTGAGGTGCGCCCGGCGACGGACAAGCATGGCTACATCGGCGTGCACGAGCAGAACGACGGCCACCACTACGTCGGCGTCGTCACCCCGGTGGGCCGCATGACGCCCGACCAGATGAAGGGCATCGCCGCTCTGGCCAGCCGCTACGGCAAGGGCGAGGTCCGCCTCACCGTCTGGCAAAACCTGCTGATCCCGCACGTGGCGACCGAAGACCTCGAGGCGCTCAAGCAGGGCCTGCGCGACCTGGGCCTGACGCACGAGACCACCTGCATTCAAGCCGGGCTTGTCGCCTGCACCGGCAACAAGGGTTGCAAGTATTCCTCCACCGATACCAAGGGACACGCGTTGAAGCTCGGCGCCTACCTCTCCGAACGCTACCAGCTCGACCAGCCGATCAACATCCACCTCACCGGTTGCCCGCACTCCTGCGCCCAACACTACATTGGCGACATCGGCCTGCTCGGCGCCAAGGTCAAGCGCGGCGAGGGGAGTGTCGAAGGCTATCACGTCTTCGTCGGCGGCGGGGTGGACGAGCGCCAGGCCATCGGCCGTCAACTCTTCACCGGCGTGCCCTTCGACGAGCTGCAAGGCCTGCTGGCCGAAGTCATCGAGGGCTACCTCGAGCACCGCGAGCCGGGCGAGGCCTTCTGGCAATTCAGCCGCCGCCACTCCATCGAGGAACTCAAGCAACTGCTCTCCCTCGAAACCGCCGCCGCGTAAAAACGCTTTTTTCACAAAAGAGCACACCGCACACAAAGTAGAAGGCTCTGCTTTAAGCCGTTTTAGTAGAGCGCTGCGTGATCTTGGTGCTCTTCTGTTCAATCCATTTTCTTCAGTGCCCAATTCCGTTACAGTCGAGCGCTCGCCGATCGAGCAATACCTGCGCAAACAGCAGGAGCTGGAGACGCCGGTGGCCCGTTTTGCCCAGCGGCATGACGCGGGCGGGCCGGCGATGGAGCCCTATTACCGCGATCTGATTCCGCTGACTCAGCCCCAACCGGGCGAACAGTACGCCTTTGAGGTCGATCTCGACGCCTGCACGGGTTGCAAGGCCTGCGTCTCGGCCTGCCACAGCCTGAACGGGCTGGAGGACGAAGAGACCTGGCGCGATGTGGGCCTGGTCGTGGGCGGAGACCGCGCCGCGCCCTACCAGCAGACGGTCACGACCGCCTGCCACCACTGCGAAGATCCCGGCTGCATGCACGGCTGCCCGGTGCTGGCCTACGAGAAGGACGACGTCACCGGCATCGTGCGCCACCTGGACGACCAGTGCATCGGCTGCCAATACTGCGTGCTCAAGTGTCCCTACGACGTGCCGAAATTCTCCGAGCGCCTCGGCATCGTGCGCAAGTGCGACATGTGCCACGGGCGTCTGGCCGAAGGGGAAGCCCCGGCCTGCGTGCAGGCCTGCCCGACGCAGGCGATCCGGATTTCCATCGTCTCGAAGACCGCCCCGCAAGCCGATGCGCCCGCCAATCGGGACTTTCTGACCGCCGCGCCGGACCCCGATTACACCCGCCCGACGACTCGCTACGTTTCGGAGCGCCCGATCCCGGACAACGTGCGCGCCGCCGATGCCGCGGCCCTGCGACCCCAGCACGCGCACACGCCGCTGGTGGTGATGCTCACGCTGACCCAGGCGGCTGTGGGCCTGCAAACGGCGGCCGCCCTTGCCGGGCACCCGCTGGGGGTGGAACTGGTGAGCGCCCTGTTGCTCGCCGCGGGTCTGACGGCGAGCATCCTGCACCTCGGGCGACCGCTCGGCGCGTGGCGGGCCTTCCTCGGCCTGCGCCGTTCGTGGCTCAGCCGCGAGATCGTGCTCTTCGGGGGCTACGCGCCCGCGTTCTTCGGCCTGCTGGCCGTCCACCACGTTTTCACGCCGCTGCCGTCCATGCTCTGGGTGCCGCTGACGGTGCTGGGCTGGCTCGGTGTCGCCAGCAGCATGATGATTTACCACGACACGCACCGGCGCTTCTGGCACTGGCCGCGCACGACCCTACGCTTCTTCGGCGTCGCAGTCACGGCCTTGCTGGCGGGGCTTGCGCTGCTACCGGGAGACGGCGTTTGGCCGCTGCTCGCAGCGAGTGCACTGGTGCTCAAGCTCGCGGGCGAATTCGCGCCCTTGCTGTCCTCTCACCGCAGCGTGCCGACCCGCCTGATGCGCGGCCCGCTCTCCGGCTGGGCGTGTGCCCGCGCGCTGTGGGGCGGGGCTGCGGTCTTCACGTGGTTGTTCGCCGCCGTGCTTGCATCACCCGCCCTGGCGGCGGCGGGGGTCGGCCTCTTCCTGGCCGGCGAACTCTGCGAACGCGTGCTGTTCTTCAAAGCCGTCGATGCACCTAAAATGCCGGGAGGTTTCACCGCATGAGCCCGCTCAATACCAAAGACCGCCCTTATTCGATTCGCCGCTGGCAAGGCCCGTTGACCGATGAACTGGTGCGGCGTCCGGCCCAGTTTGGCCTCGGCCAGTTGCCCTCGCGCCTGCAGCCGGATGCCACGGTCAAGAGCGTCTGCGGCTTTTGCGCCACCGGCTGCTCGCTCAACGTGCACCTGCACCAGGGCGAGGCGATCAACCTCAGCGCGTCGCCGCAATATCCGGTCAACCTCGGCATGGCCTGCCCCAAGGGCTGGGAGGCGCTGACTCCGTTGTCGGCCCCCGATCGCGCGACGATGCCGCTTTTGCGCCAGGGCGCGGACCTGAAGCCCATCGAATGGCCGGAGGCGCTGCGGACCTTTTGCGACCGCTTCAAGCGCATCCAGGAGCAGCATGGCAAAGCCAGCGTCGCCTTTCTCTCGACCGGCCAGATCCCGTGCGAAGAGATGGCCATGCTGGGCGCGTTCGCCAAGTTTCAGATGGGCGTGCTGCACGGCGACGGCAACACCCGCCAGTGCATGGCCACCGCGGTGGCGGCCTACAAGCAGTCGTTCGGCTTTGATGCGCCGCCTTACAGCTACGCCGACTTCGAGCAGTCGGACGTGCTCGTCTTTGTGGGCGCCAATCCCTGCATCGCCCATCCGATCATGTGGCAGCGCGTGATGCGCAACCCGCGCCAGCCCGAGATCGTGGTCGTTGACCCGCGCAAGACCGAAACCGCCATGGCCGCGACGCGTCACCTCGCGATCCGCCCCAAGAGCGATCTCGTGCTGTTCTACGGTCTGGCCCATCTGTTGATCGAGTGGGGCGCGGTGGACCGGGCGTTCGTCGAGGCCCACACGCAGGGCTTTGACGCCTTTGCCGCCTTTGTGCGCCAGTATCCGCTCGCGGCGGTCGCCGAGTGCACGGGGCTGACCGAGGCCCAGTTGCTGAGTTTGGCCGAGCTGTTGGCGTCGGGCAAACGCGTGTCGTTCTGGTGGACGATGGGTGTCAACCAGAGCTACGAAGGCACTCGCGTCGCGCAATCGCTGATCAACCTCGCGCTCATGACGGGCAATATGGGCAAGCCCGGCACCGGCGCCAATTCCATCACCGGGCAGTGCAATGCGATGGGCTCCCGGCTCTTCAGCAACACCACCAATCTGCTGGGCGGGCACGACTTCAAGGATGCGGACCACCGCTTCAAGATCGCCGAGACCCTGGGCGTCGAGCTGGACCGCATCCCGACCGAAAACAGCCTCGCTTACGACCAGATCCTGGAGGAGGTCGAGGCCGGGCGGATCAAGGGCCTGTGGGTCATCGCGACCAATCCCGGCCATTCGTGGATCGAACAGGGCCGGTTCCGCCGTCTGCGCGAGCAACTGGACTTTCTCGTCGTGCAGGACATGTATCACTCTACCGAAACCGCGCAGATGGCCGACCTCGTGCTGCCGGCGGCCGGGTGGGGCGAAAAGGAGGGCACCTTCATCAATTCCGAGCGGCGCATCGGCGTGATTCGCAAGACCCGTCGTGCGCCGGGGCAGGCCCTGTCCGACTTCTACATTTTCAAGGCCCTGTCCGACACCTGGGACGATCGCGGGCTCTTCGACCAGTGGACTTGTCCAGAAGACGTTTTCCAGTCGCTCAAGGCCCTCAGCCGCGGCCAGCCCTGCGACATTACCGGGATCCGTGACTACGCGCACCTCGAGGCTGCCGGCGGCATCCAGTGGCCCTGCCCGGAAGGCACGGAGCCGGAGACGGAGCGCCGCCTGTTCGCCGACGGCGCATTCTTCCACGCCGACGGGCGCGCGCGGTTTTGCTTCGACCCGCCGGCCGCGATCCCGGAGGAGACCGATGCGGCCTTCCCCTTCTGGCTGCTCACGGGCCGGGGCAGTTCCGCTCAATGGCACACGCAGACCCGTTCCGCCAAGAGCGACGTGCTGCGCAAGTTGGGCCCCCGCGAGCTGTGCCTCGAGATTTGTCCCGAAGACGCGGCCCGCCTCGGCATTCAGCCGCAGGAGCGTGTATGCGTGCGTTCACGGCGCGGCGAGACGCTGGCCACCGCCATTGTCGTGCCGACCGTGCAGCCCGGCCAGGTCTTCCTGCCCATGCACTTCGCGGGCACCAATTTTCTCACGCAACAAGTGGTCGACCCGCACTCGCGCCAGCCCTCCTACAAGGGCTGCGCGGTTACGATCGAAAAACGCTAGCCCATCTTTCTCATGCCAACGACCCTTCCCTACGTTCCTGAGACCGCGCCGTTCAGCATCGAGCAGCGCGCCTGGCTCAACGGATTCCTCGCGGGCCTCTATTCGGAGAATCCCGCCGACGGCAGTGCGCAGGCCGACGCCGCGCCCCAGCAGACCCTGACCATCCTCTACGGCTCGCAGACCGGCAACGCCGAGGGCCTGGCCAAGCAGACGCGCAAGGCGGCCGAGAAGGCGGGTTACCAGGCCAAATCGGTCGAGATGGCCGAATACGACCCGCAGCAGCTGGCGGATGAGCAGACGGTCCTGATCATCACCAGCACCTACGGCGAGGGGGATCCGCCGGACAACGCGCGCAGCTTTTACGACTTCGTGCTGGCCGAAGACGCCCCGAAGCTCGACCACCTCAGCTTTGCCGTGCTCGCGCTGGGCGACTCCAACTACGCGGACTTCTGTCAGACGGGCAAGGACTTCGACGCCCGCCTCGAAGCGCTCGGCGCCCACCGCATCATGGACCGCGTGGACTGCGATGTGGACTACGACGAGCCCTACGAAGCCTGGCTGAAGGAAGTGCTGGAGCAGGCGCGGGACGAAAGCGCTGCCAGCGACGCCGCGAGCAGCGTCGACGATGCCGAGGAGGAAGACGACGAGCCGCAATACTCCAAGCGCAATCCCTTCATGGCCGAAGTGGTCGACAACCGCGTGCTCAACGGACCGGGTTCGGCCAAGGAAACCCGCCACGTTGCGTTTTCGCTCGAAGGCTCCGGCCTCGCATACACCCCGGGGGACGTCCTGGGCGTCTATCCGCGCAATTGTCCAGACGCCGTGGCCGAGCTGATCGAAGCCGCCGGCCTGCAGCCTTCCGATCCAGTGGAGGGCAAGACGCTGGCCGAGGTGCTCGAGACCGAGCGCGACATCACCCGCCTGACACTGCCGCTCGTGCAGACCTTGTCGGAGCGCTGCGAAAACGGCAGCCTGTCCGAACTCTGTGACGACGGGGAGACATTCGCCGCCTACGCCGACGGTCGCCAGTTGATCGACCTCTTTGCCGACTACCAACCCAAGTTCGCCTCGGCGGAGGAACTCGTGCAGAGCCTGAAAAAGCTGCAGCCGCGCCTCTATTCGATCTCGTCCAGCCCGCTGGCCAGCCCCGGCGAAGTCCACTTGACCGTAGGCCGCGTGCGCTACGACACCCACGGGCGGGGGCGCAAGGGCGTCTGTTCGGATTACCTCGCCTGCTGCGAGGTGGGGAGCAAGGTGGGCGTCTACCTGCAGGCCAACGCGCACTTCAAGCTGCCGGAAAATCCGGAGACGCCCGTCATCATGATCGGGCCGGGCACCGGTATCGCGCCCTTCCGGGCCTTCCTGCACGACCGGCAGCAACGGGGCGACTCCGGGCGCAACTGGCTCTTTTTCGGCGATCAGAAGTCGGCGGCCGATTTCCTGTATGAGGAAGAGCTGGAAGGCTTCCGCAGCGAAGGGGTGCTGAGTCGCCTCAGCCTGGCCTTTTCCCGCGATACGGACCAGAAAGTCTACGTGCAGCACCGCATGCTCGACGAGGCCGAGGAGCTCTACCGCTGGCTGGAAGACGGTGCCTATCTCTACGTCTGCGGTGACGCCTCGCGCATGGCCAAGGACGTCGATGCCGCGCTGCACCAACTGGTGGCTGAGCAAAAGGGGGTGGACGCCGAGGCCGCGGCGGCATACGTAGAGGGCCTGAAGCGCGAGAAGCGCTATCTGCGCGATGTCTATTGAGCCAGCTCAGCCGCGTGTCGCCCAAATCGAGCATATCTGGATCTCGCCGGGCCACGACTTCAAGGGCCGCCACGGCAAAGGGCGGCTCCAGCACGGCGTCGTGCCGGTCGATGCGGTGGAATGCCACGCCGGGCGTGGGTTGGCGGGAGACCGCTATTACGATTACAAGCCTGACTTCAAGGGCCAGTTGACGCTCTTCGATGGTGCGGTGGCAGACGCCCTGCAGCGGGCCTTTGCACTCGAGACGCTCGATCCGGCCGCCTTTCGCCGCAACGTGATCGTGCGCGGGCTCGACCTCAACGCGCTGATCGGTCGGCGCTTTTGCCTGGGCGAAGTGGTGCTCGAGGGCAGCGAGGAATGTGCGCCCTGTTACTGGATGGACGAGGCCATTGCTCCCGGCGCCTTCGCGTGGCTGAAGGGCAGGGGAGGCCTGCGCTGCCGCATCCGCCAGAGCGGCTGGCTGCGGCGCGGTGCCGTGCCTTTCGCTGATAACGTTCAGGTACCCGGGATGTAGCGAGTGAGTTCCCACCATGCGCCGTGGTCACGCGGTTTGGGGGTTCCCGGGCTGGGGGGCAGTGCCGCCGGTGGGGCGTTTCTGAAGGATGCTTGTTTGGTTAAGGGGGCACAAAACTTAGTATTAACACACGTCTCCCTGTTTAGGGGCTGCTCTCGAGTCGGATTGTTCGTGTAGGATCAAGTGCAGGGCCATAGACGGTCTTTGTCGGGGGCGGAGAATCAGTAGCAAATATTGAACGTTTCATCTGTTCAACTAATCGCGTTTGATTAAAAAGGGTTCTGTTGTTATGTAAGTAATTGATAATTAGAGCACAAAAGCGATGCTGATGTGGGATGTGTATAGAGGTGAAATCCTTAATAACGCCCTGAAATTAGCACTATGTTTACATTTGGTGTGGCTGGCTAATCGTTCGGGGCAGCTTGACATTGTTCGTGGGCGAATGTTTCTTGAGGCCCTTCTGATCCCGCAGCATCAGACCTTTGCATGACCACAGCTTTCCCTAATCCAGTTGAAAAAATCTCAGCACAACCAGCAGAGCAGGATGATTCTTATCAGTTGCGTATCCTGCGTGCGGTTCGGCGGATCGTCCGTTCTGTCGACGTCCATTCTCGACGGCTGACGGGGTTGGCTGGTGTGACGGTGCCTCAGCTGCTCTGCCTGCTGAGCATCAAGGAAAGTGGTTCCCTTTCGGTGCGTGATCTGGCCCGAAAAGTGGAATTGAGCCCTAGCGTGGTCGTGGGCATCGTGGACCGTCTGGAAGCCAATGGCTACCTCACGCGGACGCGTTCCCAGCGCGACCGTCGCAAGATGGACCTGGAGTTGACCGAGGCTGGTCTGCAACTGATCCGGAACACCCCCTCACCCCTGCACGAGCGTTTACAGGCGGGGTTGAAGAACATCTCTCAACTCGAACGGGCGACCATCGCTCTCTCGCTCGAGCGCATTCTCGAGCTGCTGGAACCTGTCGCATCCTTACCGACTCGGGATGAATCGGCCTTTTTTATCGAGCCGATCACCCAGATGTCTCTGAGCACGTCGCCGGAGGAGCGTCCTCCCGCTACGCACTAGCTTAGTCCTAGGTCTTCCACCTTACCACCCTCCATACCATGGATGGCGGCACGGAGGAGCTATTTTTTCGCTGCCCTGGCGGTGCTGATCGCAGTCCGTGGGGCGGCCCTCAACCAATCATCCCAATGATGAACGCTAACCAAACCAAAACCCAGACACGTTTCCTGCGCTGGACCATCGCAGGAGCTTGCTTGGCGGCATCCACCGTCCAGGGCCAGACGCAGCAAGAGCTGCAGTCGCGCGTGCAAGAGCTGGAGCAACAGCTCGCGCAGGCACGTCAGCAGCTTGCCACGGCCCAACAGGACACGCAGGTCGCCGAGCAGCGGGCGGAAGCTGCCGAAGCGCAACTGGATGCAGCCGATACCGGCGCCGACAAGATTACGCTCGGCCCCGTGACCATCGGGGGTGCGATCCGCGCCAACTACATCCATGGCGACTACGACAGCGCCAACACTGGCGGCCCGTCGCGGGGTGGCAGTGACGGCGGCGATGTGGCTCTTGACACCTTCCGCATCAATGTCGGCCTGAACTACCAGAACTGGATCGGCGCACTCGAATACCGTTGGTACGAAGGCTACAACTTCCTGCACACCGGCTGGCTCGGCTACGACTTCGGCGATGCCGGCACCGTCAAGGTGGGCGTCGTGCGAGTTCCCTTCGGCCCCGGCCCCTACGGCGTCTCGCAGAGCTGGTTCTTCGACCAGCACTACTACGTCGGTCTCGCGGACGATATGGACCTTGGTGTGCGCTACACCAAGAGCATCGGGAACTTGACCCTCGATGCCGCCTACTACATCTCCAGCGAAGGCCAGTGGAACGGCAACAGCCGCGACAGCGCCCGCTACAGCTACGATGTTGTGACGTGGGACGAAACCGTCTCCTCGGATGGCTCCGTGAACTACGGCGTCGAAGAAAACGGCTATGCTGAACGTCACCAGTTTAACCTGCGCGGCATCTACGCCTTCAGTGAGTGGGCTGTGCCTACGGACTTGGGTGTTTCGCTGCAGTATGGTAAGCTCGATGGCAAGAATGCGGACGACGGCGATCATTATGCCGCCTCCGTCCACATGAAAAACAAGTATGCCAACTTCACGCTTACCAGTCAGCTGAGTTACTATCTCTACGATATCAGCGCGAATAACCCGTGGGGCAGCGACGATCTGATCCCGATGGGCGCGTATGACTTCGCCTGGCCGGTCGCCTCTGAAGCCTGGATCCCCGCAGTCTCCCTCAGCTACTACTACGAGACCGGCATCTCCTGGTTGGACTCCATTACGCCCTACATCGAGTACAGCTCGATCATGAAGGCCGAAGACAGCTTCAACGACAGCGAGATGTTTATCGTGGGTGCAGCCTGGGCCCGCGGCGGCTGGTATATCTATACCGACCTCGCCTTCTCCAACGGCAACTACTTCGTGGGTGCCAACGGAGACGACTACAGCCTCGTCAACGGCGTAGGCGACTTCGGCGTGAACGGTAACGATGAGTGGGCCACCCGCTTCAACATCAACTTCGGTTACTACTTCTAGTAGCCTGTTTCCTTTCAGCCCGGCCGATCCGTCGGCCGGGCTGATCCCTTCTTTTTTAACACCTGCCACATGAGCGACACGATAATCGAAGTATCCAATCTCTATAAGATCTTCGGCAAGAAACCCAAGGAACGGGCCTTGCCGCTGGTGGAGCAGGGGCAAAGCAAAGCCGAGGTGCTCAAACGCACCGGCTGCACCGTCGGGATTAACGACGCTTCCTTCTCCATCAAGCGCCGGGAATTCTTTGTCATTATGGGCCTCTCCGGGTCCGGCAAATCGACGGTGATCCGCTGCCTCAACCGCCTGATCGAGCCCACTTCCGGCTCCGTGAAGATCGACGGAGAAGAAGTCACCCAACTCGACGCCGCACGCCTGCGTGAGGTTCGCCGCAAGAAGCTCGGTATGGTCTTCCAACGCTTCGGCCTGTTGCCCCACCGCACGGTGATCGACAACGTGGCCTTCGGGCTCGAGGTGCAGGAAGTCCCTAAGGAGGAACGCTACGAACAGGCGATGCAGGCCATCCGCACGGTCGGCCTCGAAGGGTATCAGGACAAGATGACCCAGGAGCTCTCCGGCGGGATGCAGCAACGCGTCGGCCTCGCCCGTGCATTGGCCAACGACCCCGAGATCCTGTTGATGGACGAGGCGTTTTCCGCGCTCGACCCCTTGATCCGGGTACAGCTGCAGGACGAACTGCTGGAGCTGCAGGCGCGCATGCACAAGACGATCGTCTTTATCACGCACGACCTCGACGAAGCGCTCAAGCTCGGCAGCCGCATCGCCATCATGAAAGACGGCGCCGTCGTGCAGGTGGGAACTCCGGAAGAGATCCTGACTCAGCCGGCCGACGATTACGTGAAGGCCTTCGTCGAAAACGTGGACCGCTCGAAGGTGCTCTCGGCCGGCACCATCATGAAAAAGACCGAAGTCATCTACGACACGGCCGGTCCCCACCAGGCGGCGCGCAAGATGCGCCAGCTCAACCTTTCCACGCTCATCGTCGTCAATCGCCAGCGCGAATACCTCGGCTACATCAAGATCGACGACGTGATCGAGCTCCGCAAGAAGGTGCCGGAAGAGCTGGACGAAGAGTCCCGCTATACCGTGCGTCCGATCATCAACAAAGACCTTTATACCGCGCACGAAGATACGCCCATCGCCGATCTGGTGCCCTACGCATCCACTTCGGCCCTGCCCATCGTGGTGCTCGATGAAAACGACACCAAGCTCATGGGCATCGTGACGCGCCCCGCCATCCTCGCTGGCATCGCTGGAGACTAAGACCATGCAAATACCTGTTGGAGAATATTTCGACGCCTTCATCACCTGGATCCTCAACCACGGCAAAGGCTTCTTTGACGTGTTGAGCAGCGTGCTCGGTTTCGTCATCGGCGTGCTGGAGAACATCCTGCTGCTGAATCACGCGCTCCTTTATCCCGCGGTCGTCTTTGCCCTCATTGTGCTCGTCTTCGTCGGCTTCGCCTTCAAGAAGCAGCTGGGCAAGGCCTCCTGGATCGTGGCGGCCGTCCTCATCGTCATCTTTGGCGTGGCCGAGGTCTTCCGCTATCAGACCCTCGAGCGCAAATACACGCCGGAAGAGGCGCAGGCTCAGGTCGAGGCACTCGACCAGTTTTCGGCTGACCTGGAAGCGCAGGCGCCGGAGAACTACGACAACGTCGTCAGCGCGCTCGAGCAGCTTCAGGACAGCATGCCGCAGGGTGACGGCGAAGCGTTGGAAGACGCGCGCCGCGAAGTGGGCAACTCCCTGCGCCGCATGGAACGCATGCGCCCCGGGCGTTTTGACAGCACGGCCGACGAGATCGAAGACGTGCTGACGGCTCTCGCACCTGTCGAGGGAGCCCCCGAGGACGCAGTGGAACAACTCCAGACGCTCGAGTCCCGCTTCCGCGCCTACAGCCTGATCGAAGAAACGCAGCGCATGAGCCGCACGCTGGGCCGCGTTGACGAGCCCGAGCTGCGCATGAACGTCGTCAACGAACGCACCTACGACCGCTACAACGAATTGCTGGGCGTCGGCTCCGGGGTCTTCGAGCGAGACGGCCTGCCGGAAGATCTGCGCGAACGCCTCGACACGATCAGCTCGGACTTCAAGCAGCTCAACCCGCGCGTGCTCACCTGGTATCCCTGGGCCATCGTCATTGTCTTGATGACGCTGATGGCTGCGCGCTTCTCGAGTATCGGCCTGGGTATCTTTACGGCGCTCGGTATGTTGCTCGTCGTAAGCATGGGCCTCTGGTACGAGACGATGGAATCGCTCGCGCTGGTCCTCGCCGCCACGTTCTTCGCGCTGTTGATCGGTATCCCTGCCGGTGTCCTGTCGGCCAAGAACAAAGGCGTCGACAGCGTCGTGCGCCCGATTCTCGACTTCATGCAGACCATGCCGGCCTTCGTCTACCTGATCCCGGCCGTGATGTTGTTTGGCCTCGGCAAGGTGCCCGCGCTGATGGCGACCCTCATTTTTGCGATGCCCCCGGCCGTGCGTCTGACGAGCCTCGGTATCCGCCAGGTGCCGCACGAAGTGGTGGAAGCCGCCCAGGCCTTCGGTTCCACACCGTGGCAAATGCTGGTCAAGGCGCAGTTGCCCATCGCACTGCCCACCATCCTTGCCGGCCTCAACCAGACGATCATGCTCGCCCTCTCCATGGTGGTGATCGGCGGCATGATCGGTGCGGGCGGCCTCGGTGAGGTCGTGCTGCAAGGCATCACCCAATTGAAAATCGGCCTCGGTTTCGAAGGCGGTCTCGGCGTGGTCATCCTCGCCATCTTCCTCGACCGCCTCACCCAGGCCTTCGGCAAGAAACGATAAACCAACAATCTCTCATCCGTTAACAGAGAAAGATATACGTTATGAAGAAACTCCTCCTCCTGCTCGCCACCGTGATTGGTTTTGGCAGCCAGGCGATGGCGCAAACCATCAAGATCGCCTACCCGAACTGGGCTGAAGGCGTCGCCATCACCCACCTGGTCGAAGCGATCCTCGAAGATCGCATGGGTTACGACGTGGAACTGACCATGGCCGACCCGGGCGCTATCTACGCCGCCGTGGCCCAGGGCCAGCAAGATGCTTTCCTGGACGGTTGGCTTCCGAACACCCACGAGCCCTACTGGGAAGAATACGGCGATGACCTCGTCGACCTCGGGCCGTTCTACGGCTACGGTGTGACCGGCCTCGTCGTTCCCACCTACATGGACGTCAACAGCATCGACGAGCTCAACGACATCGCCGACGAGCTTGACGGTGAGATCATCGGCATCGGCACCGGCGCCGGCATCTACCGCAACACCAACAAGGCCATCGAAGAATACGGCCTGGACCTCAAGCAAGTCGCTTCGTCCGGCCCGGCCATGACGGCTGCGCTGGCCGACGCCGTCCGTAACCACGAACCCATCGTGGTCACCGGCTGGAAGCCGCACTGGATGTTTGGTCGCTACGACCTCAAGGTGCTCGACGACCCCCGCGGCGTCTACCCGATCGACGGCCTCAAGAAGATCGTGCGCAAGGGCTTCCGCGAAGATTATCCGGATGCCGCCCAGTTCATCACCAACTTCAACATGACCGAAGCCAGCCTGCTCGATCTGATGCTCGCCATCGACGATGCCGGCAACGACGACCCGTCTGAAGTGGTGCGTGACTGGATGACCCGCAACGAGCCGCTCATCGACAGCTGGATGCCCCGCTAAGCCGATTTTTCGGCTGACGCCATCCGCGTCTTTTTCGGTAAAGCCCCGCATCTGCGGGGCTTTCTTTTTATCTGGTCATCCGGGTAATAAAACGCTGGCTCTTGCTGAAGAGAAAACTATATAACCCGTGTTTAAGCCTCTTCGCCCCTGATAGATCCCCCGCCCGTTGACCTGAAAGAGACTCCTTGCCCCCCCCCGGCGAACGCGATAGCTCCAACCCCAGTTTGCGCATGAATGGTTTACCCCCGTCGAACCCCATCGGCCTCGACTGTTTTCGCCAGCTTTTTGAAGATTACCACGAGCGGTGGGAAAAGCAGGAACTCGTCGTCCAGGTGGCCGACTGCGATAGCAAAAATCGTATGGAGGCGCGCGATGGACGCGTCTTTCACTTCTATCCCGAGTTGTTCCTGCAGATCCAGGGAACGACCGTCTTTACGACCCCTGAGCAGGAGGTGACCGTCGGGCCAGGCCAGGCAGCCATCGTGCCGGCCGGCGTGCCACACTCCGAGAAGATTTACGACGAGGAGACCCGCAAGTTCGGCAACCTCGTGGTTGCCTTCTTCAACGGCAACGTCTCGATTCACCTCGCGCGTGAGGTCCAGCCCGGCGTGCCCGCGCTCGTGGAGCGCTACCTGTTCCAGTCGGACTACTTTGTCCCGCTGGTCGACAACCTCGAGTTGGTCGCCAGCCTGCACAGCACCCCCGCCGCCCGCGCCCGCGAGGCCAAGATGGGCATCCTCGGCGGCGTGTTCAACCTCCTGCTCGACATCATGTCGACGGACGCCGTGGGTGAGGCCAACGATTCCGTCAAGGTCGTCGAAAGCAAGTGGGCGATCAGCGAAAACCTCTCCAATCCCGACCTCAGCGTGGCCTTCCTCAGTGAGCGCCTCGGCTGCAACCCCAATTACCTTTCGCGTCTCTTCCACCAGAAGACCGGCGAGAAGCTGACCGATTACATCACCAAGACGCGCCTGCGCAACGCGATGGAGTCGCTGGTGGAGACGGAGCGCTCGATCAAGGACGTGGCCCGCATCTGCGGCTTCAGCGATCCCAACTACTTTGCGCGCGTCTTCCGCCAATACATCGGCCTCAGCCCGCACGCCTACCGCAAGCACGAGTGGTCGCTGCTGGAAAAGGTGCGCATCTGCTGCGACCCCTGCGAAGGCTGCCCGCCGGTCAACAGCGACCTATAGCTGGTAGTCGACGCCCAGGAGAATCAGCACCGCTGCAATGGTGGTGCCGATGACACCCAGCGCCAGATTCACGCTGCTGGAGTAGCTGCACGCCGCCAGGGCCGTATTCAGGTCGGCGGCGGTGCGGTGCTGCAGATTGTCCGCCGCCACCTTGGTCTCGGGCAACGAGGTGAGGATGCTGGCTACGAAGTAGTGGATGCCGGCAAAGATCGCGGCGCCGAAGATGCCCACCAGCTCTCGCTGGTAGACCTCGGATACGGCCAGGAAGAGCCCGTTCATCACATACGTGCTGGCGACCAGGCCCACCGTGCCAGCGATGAACTTCGACCAGCTCGCATCGTGCTTGTCGTCGTTGATGTCCTGAAACAGTTGCGGACGCTTCTTTTTCAGCCGCAGCTCCATCCAGACGAAGATCGCCAGCCCGCCGGAGCAGACGGCGGCCCCGATGAGCAGCCATTTGGCTGAGTGGCGTCCCTCGGAGGGCGGGAGCAGGTTGAACTGGTCCGTGCCGGTGAGGCACCAGTAGGCGAAGGAGGAAAAGAGAAAGAGCATCACGCTCATGCCCACGTGCCACGCGATCAGCCGCTTCTCGCTCTTGGCCAGCCGCGTCAGCTCGCGGATGGACTGCCGCCGCCCCTTGAAGGCCCATTTGAGCAGGACGAAGATCGGCGCGATCAGATACATCAGGTAGATGTTGGCGAAGTTGCTGCCCAGCGGATTCGCGATCCCGCCCAGGCGCAGCAGCGCGAACGACGTCAGCATCGAAAACAGCTCCGGATTGTTCGTTGAGGCGTTGATGACGAGCGTGCGCTGGTGCTGCCCCCAGTATTTGCCGGCCAGCCCCGCGGCCGAGCCCACCATCCAGTCGGTGGTGTAGGGGATGGCGACAAAGCAGAGCAGCAGGCTGATCGCGATCACGAGCCCGATGAAGCTCGTGTCGCCCATGATTCCGTAAAGGTGGTGAAAGATCTCCTCCATAGCAGGGCCGGGCGCACCGGAAGTCTTAAAAGGAGCATCCCCCGGCGTTTATGCAATGACCAATCCGCTTTTGGGAAATGAACCCCGCCGGATTTCCTTGTCACCCGCGCGCGAGTGGCATGAGATAGCCGCTTGGTTCTTTAGCGTCAGGCCTTCGCTCCGACCGCTTCGGCGGCCCGGGGAGGAAAGTCCGGACACCATAGGGCAGGATTCCCGGTGAAAACCGGGGCACGGTGGGGGAGACGCCGCCGTGACGGCCAGTGCAACAGAAAGTAAACCGCCGGCTGGTTCGCCCGTCGGTAAGGGTGAAAGGGTGGGGTAAGAGCCCACCGCCCGACCGGTAACGGCCTCGGGGCACGGTAAACCCATTCCGGTGCAAGACCAAATAGGGGATCGGGTGGCCCGCCTGATGATCCCGGGTGAGTCGCTTAGATAAATGAAGGCCAGTGCAGGCGGGGTAACCCGCTCGCGCCACAGAATCCGGCTTACGACGCTAAAGAACCTGCCTTGCCGGGGCCGCGCCGGCTGCTTTTTTCGCTGCCGTTGTGGGGATGGGCTTGACACAGCGCTCATCGGCTGTGAATTTCATCGCTTTTCATTTTCCCAGCGAATTTTACCAGATGGCCAACCTTAAGTCCTCCAAGAAAGACGTCCGTCGTATCGAGCGCCGCACCGAGCGCAACCGCCGCATCCTCAGCCGCATCAAGACCCTGCGCAAGAAGGTCGTGGCCGAGCCCAGCGACGAAAACAAGGCTGCTTACATGTCCGCCCTCGACAAGGCGGCCAAGAGCAACGTGATCCACAGCAACAAGGTGGACCGCGAGAAGAGCAAGCTGTCCACGACCGGCATTCACGCCAAGGTCCGTGGGTAACGCCGCTCCTCGCCAAGGCGCGCAAGTATGAGTTGGAGCGCGTCAGAGCCGACGCAAGGCTACATCGGATTCCCGGAGAAGACCCTGGGCGAGCGTCCACAACGCCTGCCCATCTGGTTGGATGCTCCGGGATTCTTTGTTTTGGCCAAGCCCGCCGGCGTCCTGGTCCAGCCGGACCCATGGTTCCCGCGCATGCCCAGCTTGTCGGAAGCGATCTATGCGCAGCTGATCCTGGGCAAGCCCGAATTGCAACGCCTGGGGCTGGAAGAGGACGGCTTGCGACCGACCTACATCCTGCCGCCTTCCGCCGAAGGCGCCGTCGTGTGGTCCAAGACGCACGCCGAGGCAGAAAAGCTGCGCAACAGCTACGGCTCGGAGCAGTGGACATTGCGCTTCGAGTTTGTCGCCGCCAACGACCCGCGGGAAACCAGCCTGTTTTGCGACCTGCCAATGGCGCGCCACTGGCAAAACGCCGAGGCCATCGTCTCACACAAGAGCGGTAAAAAGACGGAGACGCAGTTCGAGCGGGTCGGCAAGATCGGCCGCTACTCCCTCTGGATTGCGGAGACGCAATTCTACCGGCTCGACCAGATCTGCCTGCATGCTTACGAACGTGGGCTGCGGGTACTGGGAGACGAACGCTACGGCCGCAGCCTCGTGCCCATGCTCTCCGACCTCAAACGCTCCTACCGCCCAGGGCGGCGCGAGGAGCAACCCCTCTGGGAGGGGCCTGTCATCCGCCTGAAGGAAATCGACGGCCCGGAAGAAACCGGGATCAAAGGCCTGCAATTCCCCGCCAGCCGCAGCTGGCAACGGGTCATGCAGGTCCTGGGACGCTATGCCTGATCGATTTTTTGCGATTTAATCCTTTACGTTGCCGGCTCATCTGGCATCCTCTAACTTTTAATCATTTTTCCGTCACAGAACAATTATGGGTAACCTCCGGAAGAAACGCCGCCGCAAGATCTCGCAACACAAGCGCCGCAAGCGCAGCCGCGCCAATCGCCACAAGAAGCGGACATGGGGTTGATGCCCCGGTAGGCGTCAGTTAAACGCCCCAGCTGTTTCTGTAAATCTTTCTTACTCGGCTCCTTAGCATTCTATAGAACGCTAGGGAGCTTCTTTTTTGGCTTGTAAAGGGCCGGACGCATTTATTTTTTTACAAATCGTCCGTTGCTTACCTTAAGCGTTCTGCTGAGCCCACTGAGGAGGTAATGCGCGCTGTCCTGCCATGCTGTCGAAAAAGTCGAAAGGTTTCTTCGTTGAGGTCAGTAGTTTTTCTATTCTGGCGGCAACGACCTCCCAAGCTATAGCTCCATGCACGATCGAGTCGGTGCGGGAGTATCCGGGCGATTTGGACGATCCCACGTTCCGGTCTCAAGTCGAGGCCATGACGCCGGGGAAATCGGCTCGTTACGTCCCCAGCCAATGCGCGATCTACCCGGTATCGCGCTTTTTTCGACGCCACACGCTGGAGAGTGCGGCGAAGGCGAAGGACCCGCGTTATTTTCCGGACCTGATGAGTCAGCAGTTTCGGGTCGAGCCCTCCAAGAACACCGCCGCGGTTTTGCTGGCGACGAGCGGGGCTTCCTTCGATCCCGAAAAGCCGATGACGGCGCAAAAGGAGCTGCTGATCGCCGGCGCCTCCAACGAAGAGTTCGCCCGCCAGCAGGAAGACCTCGTTGCGAGCCGCATTTATCCCGAGTCGCTGGAGTTGGGCACACTGGCCTGCCTCGGCGGCCTGATGGACTACTTGCGCTGGTCTCGGGTCGGGCATCCGGTGCTGATGCTCGAGATCACGCCCCACAATTCCAACCTCTTCGTCCTCAACGACGGCATTGTGGATCTGTGCCGGCCGATTCCCTATGGCCTCAACTCCATGTTCCCCATCGTGCAGAAGGAGCTGGGGCTCAAGGACGAGGAAAGCGCGCGCAAGCTCTTTTACTCCAATACCTTCGATTTTACCGAGATGGGCCCGATCCTGATGCGCAAGATGCTGAAGGAGCTGCAGGCTTCGACCGGTTTTTACGAAGTGCAGACCGGCCAGAGCATCGGCAGTTTCGTTTTGACGCTGCTGCCGCGCAACCTCAGCTGGATCCGCGACGTGCTGGTGCGCGACCTCGGGCTGCGCGCGATGCAGCTCGACTACCAGGGCTGGCTCGCCAGCCGGAAGGTGGAGCTGGGCTCCGGCGTCACCTTCGAAGAGTCGGACCCCCGCTGGCTCGGCCTCCTTTCCATGATCGGCAACCTTGCAACCCCCAAGGCAAATGGCGCTCAACAAGAAGTCTAAGGAAGAGGGGCACGCCGTCTGGCGCCCGAACTTCGTGAACGCTGCCGCGCTGCCGGATACCAAAGCGGTCCGGACCAACTTTATCTACAACTTCGGTGCGATCGCCCTGGCCCTGGTCCTGATCTCCTTCGCCGCCTTCAACGAGTTGCAGATCAAGGTGCGTCAATCGTCGCTCGAAGCGGCGCAGCAAGATATTGCCTCGCTGCAGACTCAGAACAGCCAAAGCGTGCGCCTCAGCAACGAGTTTGGCCAGGAGAGCGAAAAGCTGGAGGAAGTGCTCGCCTTTTCGCAAAGCGGCCTTTCCCGCGCCGGTGTGCTGACCACGCTGTCGGAAAACGACCTGGACGAGATCGTGCTGCGCTCCTTCTCCTTCACCCCGCGGGTTACCACCACCGGTCGCGGCAAGCGCGCCCAGCGCACCCTTACCTACGAGATCGCGCTCGAGGGCACGATCCTGAATGCCGGGGAAGCCGTCGAGCTGCTGGAGCAATTCCGGCAGGGCCTGGCCGAGAGTGAGCTGCTGGCGCCTTATTCGCCCGTCTGGTGGCAGGACTCCTTTACCCGCAACGTCGCGGCCAACACCTTTACCTTTCGGGGCCGCTTTCAGCTGACGACCCCCACGGAATAGCCGGTCCATGGATACAAAACGCCTCCTTTCCCTGCTCAAGCAATACCCCATCGTCACCATCGGGCTGCTGCTGTCTGTCATCTTCGGGCTGGTCGTCTACTTCCGGCACAGCCAGGTGTCTGCGCTGGACAGCCAGATCCGGACCGCAGAACAGCAATACCAGGTGATGCTCCGCAACGTGGCCAACGCCAAGTCCCTCGAGGAGCAGATCGAGACCGTCAAGGGCTACAACGAGCAGCTGGATGGGCGCTTGATCGATCGGCGCGACCTCACACGCAATCTCAATTACTTTTACGACTTCGAGAAGAAGTTCGACCTCAAGATCACGAGCCTGTCGCAGGTCGGCGGTATCACCCCAGCCACGCCGGCAGACTACCTGCCCAAACTGGAGCAGTTCGACATCGTGCGCTTCTCCGTCTCGGTTGAGGGATCCTACTCATCTGTGGTTCGCTGGCTTAAATACCTCGAAAACGGTCGTTACTTCATATCGATCGGAGAGCTTTCGCTCTCGCAGCGCAACGACCCCACGGATCGCTCGCTCGTCCAGATGAACGTGCAAATCGACGTCTTGGGCAGCCGCCCTCCCAGCCAATAATCCAACCATGAACCACTGCTTCTGTGCCCTTTCGATTCTTGCTGTGACGAGCCTCACGGCCGAGGCCGTTGCGGCCGGGGCCGTCACTTCCTTTTCCAAACGCGCCGAACTGCTGCAAGGGCTCGAGCAGGCGTTTGAGATTCGCGACGTGCCGGCCAAAGACGCGATCCAGCTCGAGAGCCCCTTTGCTCTCCCGGCCGCGAAACAAGCCGCCTCAGGCCCGCAGGATGCGGCTCCCGAGCCGCCTCCGCGGCTCAACGATGCCCAAGCCGTCGTGGCGGTGGCGGATACGCTCAAGGCCGTTGGTAGTACCGTTGGTTTGGGCCGTGCATTTTTGATGCTAGAGGATCGCCGCAGCATCGAGGAGGGGAAAACCATCAGTGCAACTATCCAAGGACAAGCCTATGAAGTCGTTCTTGAAGAAGTGACGATGAGCACCTATACCCTACGTTTGGGCTCTGCTAGTGTCACACGCCCAATTACTTCCATTACAGATCCTGCTAAGATCAAACGATCAGCTAATGCGGAATGATGGCACTGCCAGCAACCCGCCCTGTGTCCAAACTGCTTTCCAGCATTCTATTCCTGCGCCATGAAGTTCCTTCCTTGCCTGCTTATCTCCCTGGCGTCCTGCGCCAGCGTCCAGTCGCTGGTTGCCCAGACGGCCGACACCACCGGGAATGACTCCCGCTTGCCTTCTACGGAGCCAGCTCTTCCCGAGCAGGCAGCTCCGGCCGATAATACCACCACCGGGAACGTTTCCCGTTCACCCTCGACGGAACCCGCTTTGCCGGAGGAGACGGCTCCCATCCCGGAAGACGAGGTTTACCTCGACCTTCCTGCCGAAGGCGAACCCGTCCAGTCGGTAACGCGCGAAGCCGAGACCATTTCGGTGGACTTCCCCGACGAAGACGTGCGTAACATCATCCGCAACGTCGCCGAGCTTTACGAGCTCAACGTCGTCATCCCCGAAGAACTCGCCGGGCGCGTCAGCCTCCGGTTGCGCGACGTCACGTGGCGCCAAGTCTTCGATGTGATCCTCAAGCCGCTGGATTACACCTACGTCATTGAAGACAACATCATCATGATCAAGAGCCTCGAAGACATCGAGAGCGAACCGGTCGTGACGCGGGTCTTCATCGTTTCCTTTGCCGACGCCAAAGACCTCAAGACCACGGTCGACCCCCTGGTCAAGAACGAGGCCGGCGGCCGTATCCAGGTCGACCAGCGTAACAACGCTCTCGTCGTGACCGAGCGACCCAGCAAGATCGAAGAGATCCAGCAGATCATCGATCAGCTCGACCGGCCCAACAACCAGGTCATGATCGAGTCGAAGTTCATCGAGATTTCCGACCGCGACCAAAAGAATATCGGCATCGACTGGTCCGGCGCCCTGGGGGGCGAAAACGGCATCACGCTCGGGCCCTTCCAGCGCGAATACGAGAGCGACTATGAGCGTCAGCTCGAGAATACCGTGACCAATTCCAACAGCCGGACGATCATCACCAATCCAGACGGCACCAGTGTCACGATCGACAGCTCCAGCGACACCCAGTCTGACCTGACGCGCAACGATACCGATTCCTGGCTCGACACCGCCGTATTTTCCGCCGACGCCTTCCGCGTCGTGCTGGGGGCCCTGAAGAGCGCTTCCGGCGTCGAACTCGTGTCCAACCCGACGGTGGTCACGATGAACAATCAGCCGGCGGAAATCCTGGTCGGTCAGGAATACCCGGTCGTTTCGACCCGCTTCAACCCGCAGACGGGCACCTATGAAGCCGAGGAAGCCGATTATCAGAACATCGGTATCCAGATGAGCGTCACGCCCAGCGTGAACTCCGCCGGCTTCATCACCCTCAACGTCGAGCCGGAAGTCTCGAGCCTCGACGGCACCGTCACCCAGCTCAGCGCCAGCTATCCGATCATCGCCACCCGCCGCACCAAGAGCGTCGTCACGATCAAGGACGGCTATACGCTCGCCCTCGGCGGCCTGATCGAGCGCAGCGAACAAAGCGGTAACACACGCGTCCCCGTCCTCGGGCGCGTCCCCGTCCTCGGCCGTCTGTTCCGTAACGACAACGCCGACATCGACCGCCGCAACCTCGTGATTTTCATCACCGCCAAGGTGCTCAGTGCCAGTGGTGCTACCTACCGCGATGTGTTCTCGCAGCGTCGCCTGTGGGAGATGGGCATCAACAAGCGCGACTTGCCCGGCTATCAACCAGCAGCCGAGGAAGACGAGCTGTTCGAGTCCATCCAGGAAGGCTCGGAACGCCTCGAGCGCATGGAAGCCGAAGCACGCCTCGAACAGCAACTGCAAGGTCTGCGCGATCAGGAGCAAAAGCTCCAGGAAGAACAGACCGAGGAAGCAGAAGGCATCGAACGCGAAGTGCCCCGTCGCTTCCAGCCGTAGTCCGCGCCACCGACAACAGGTAACCCTAGCGAACAGCACTGATGAGTTCTTTCACAAGTAAGCTTCGCCAGCGGGGCCCGGCACTATTGCTGGCCTCATCGCTGGCGACGGCGGCCCTGCATGGGCAATCGCCGACGCTCCGCGACTCGATCGAGGCGGGAGAGTCCTACGTCATGGTCATCACCGAAAACGGTGAGCTCTGGACCTGGGGCACCGAGAGTAGCGGCGCACTCGGCCTCGGCTCCACCACGACGACCTTGAATCCAACCCGCGTGATCGACGATCACGCGTGGGTCGATGTGGCCGTCGGCGCAAACCACACCCTGGCGATTGCCGACGACGGCACGCTGTGGGGGTGGGGGAGTAACGACGAATTCCAGCTCGGTGACGGCTCCACGGCCAGTCACGACACGCCGGTGCGCATCTCGGCGGCCAACAACTGGGTCGATGTCGAGGCCGGCGACGGCTATTCCCTCGCGATCACCAATACTGGTGAGCTCTACGGGTGGGGCAGCAACAGCAACGGTCAGCTCCTGCAGTCGACGACCGACGTCACCAACATCCGCTACCCCTATTCGCTGAAAAGCTCGCTACAAAGCGATGTGGGCGTTGCCGCGGTGCAACGCGTGGCGACTGGCGATTCCCACGTCTTGGCAGTCGACAGCCAGGGCCGTCTCCTGGGTTGGGGTAACAACTACCTCGGCCAACTCGGCATCCCCAGTCTGCCGAAGCAGCGAATCATCCATGCGCAGGTGATTGATGGTACCCGATCGTGGCGGGCGGTCGAGGCCGCGTCGATGCAGTCCTACGCGATCGATACCTCCGGCAGCGTCTACGCGTTTGGCATCGATGTGCTCGGCAATCTCGGCCTCGGCGGCCAGACCGAAGCGGCCACGCCTACCCGTATCGCCTTCCCCACCACGGTCGACGTCACGAGCCTGGCGGTGGGCGCCAACCACGTGCTGGCCGTAACCGCGAGCGGCGACCTTTACGGCTGGGGCAGTAATATGACTCCGCAGGGCCAGCTGGGCATCCCCGTCTTCGACGATAATGGGATTCCGGTCGAGTCGAATCTCCAGTTTTCGACGCCGCAGAATTTGAAGCAAAAGGCGCGTTCGACCACCGACATTTCCGGCGTCTCCTTCACCGAAGTCGCCGCCGGGACCGATTTTTCCATGGCGCGCTCGGGCTTCAATACGCTGCTCGGCGCCGGCCAGAATGCCGACAACCAACTCGGCATCGGCAACCTCTTTACGGTGCGCAATATGTTTGTGCGCGTGCCGCTGGGAGTGCCTGACCTCTCTCTCTCGCGGGGATCGCCAGCCTGACGGAAGATCCTTACGTCAGCGGTACGGTCAACCTCCGCCTGACCATCGCCAATACCGGCTCCGGGTCTCTGCCCGCCGATTCGGGCACCGAAGTCGAGGTCTACTTGAGCGAGGACGATATTTTCTCCGCCGACGCCGATGTTCGCTTGCCGAGTGCCCGTGAGCTGGACCGCCCGTATGCGGAACTGACCGATGCGCCGGTGACGCTGACCCGCGCCCTTTCCGGTGGCAGCGAGACCACGGTGGACCTGACGGTCGGCTTGCCGGCCGACGCCTTGGGCGCCGGGACGTATTACCTGTTTGCGGTGATCAACGGATCGGCGACCGTGCTCGAGGCCAACTTCGACAACAACACGCTGGAAAGCGATGTGACGTTCGAGTTTCAGCCCGATCTGCTCATCGTGCCGACCTTGGCCACGACCGGCGAAAAGAACGTCGGGGACGAGCTGCGGATCGATTACCAGCTGCTGAACCAGGGGACCGCGCCCATCGATACGGTGGCTATCCGCGGCTTCTATCAGTTCCTCGGTCAATCGAGCTCACCGTCGTCCAGCGCGCCCAAGATTCCCTTTGGCGAGACGTCACGGATCAACGCCCAGGTCCTGCCGGGTGCCGCCTATTCGGGCACGTTCACCAGCACGATCCCCGCGCTGAGCGCCGGTAACTACCGCTTTGGGATCACGGTCGACCCGCAAAACGAGATCGAAGAACTCAACGAGGTAAACAACGAAGCCTCGGACGCCCGGACGACCAACTACATCCATCTCAATTTTGTTTCCAACGGCAGCAACGACCTCAAGGCCGGGGCCGATTTTGAAATCATTGCCGCTCCGACGGATCCTGATGGCATTCCTTCGCAGGACGAAGATTCCGTCACCTTCGTGCCCGGCGACGGCGCCCAATGGGTCAACACCACCGACGTTGATGCCATCAATACGGCGACAAACGCCTCCGACGAGGTCTACCAGGCGCTGAACGGCAACGCACTGGTGCCGCCGGTTCTCGACCTCCAGGCAGGCCATTCCGCCTCCTTCGAGCTCGAAATCGAGGGCCCGGTCGTGATCGAATTCACCTGGGGCATCGGGGCCGGTGAGGCCGCTCCGGGCGAGGGCGCTTCCAATGACTCCCTCACGTTCACCGTCGATGGGGCCGCCCCGCTGGGCAAGGAAGATCAGGCGACGATTTCCGGCGACGACGGCTGGCGCACCTACCGTCAGTTGATCGAGGCCGGGGCCGGGGCACGCACCCTCCGCTGGACCTTTACCCGCGGCACGGGCGCCCCCTCGGCCTACGCCTTTATCGACGATATCAGCCTGCAGGAAGAGCTGCGGCCCGACCTGACGGTCGAGACCGTCGACTACAACGTTCAAGGGATCTCTCCGTTTGTGCTGCTGCGCGACGACTACCTCGACATCGTGGTCAACGGCATCAACATCGGGGCGGCGATGCCCCAGCTGGACACGCGCGATGAGGTGCCCGGCAACGTGTTCAATGTCGAAGTTCGACTCAGCAAGGACAAGGTCTGGGGCAACGATGACGACGTCTTCCTCGGCGTGCTGGAGGAAATCGAGAACCTCGATGCCAATGGCCGCTACATTTACGGGCAGAATTTCGACATGAATTTCTGCTTCCCCGAGGGCGAATACTACCTCGCCGTCTACGTGGACAGCACCCGCCGCTACGGCGAAATCAGCGACGAAACGAACGACGAGGACGGCAACAACAATATCTGGTTCTCGGACACGGCCAACATCGTGGTGGAAGCCCGCCCGTTCCTGACCGTTGAGAACATCCAGTTCCGCTCCGGCATTTTCTATCGCGAAGACGAATTCCCGCTGACGTTCGATCTCGTCAACGTCGGCTGCAAGCCCTATCTGCCCGGCAACGAGGCCAACGTCGAGATCTCGCTGCAAGGCAATGCCTCCTCCCGTGAGGCGGACGATCAGGACAACCCCGAGCTCAACGTCTACCCGGAATACACCGATGCCGACATCCTCGACCGCACGCTCGCGACGGTGCGGGACGACCGCGGGATGCCGGTGGGCAAGCGCATCTCCTACAAGGCCAGCCTGCGCGTGCCGATGTATAACGAATACGACGTGGCAGATGCCTTCTCCTGGTATGACGTGGGGGATGCCCAGGATTGGGTCCGACCGATCTATCCCGGCTTTGGGGTGGCGGCCGAGTCTCCCGACAACTTCCCGATCGGCTACCTGCCGCAGTATTCGGCAGGCACCCTGCAGAACTTCGACGCCAACGAGACCCAGCCGTGGGAAAGCAGTGAACCTTTCCTGGACCCGCGCACCGATTCGAGTTCCGGCCTGCTCTGGGATCGCCTCTTCCTGCCGGACTCTGCCGTGAACGAAAGCGATGCCTATGGCCTCCTGTTGGCGCGCGATCCGGCCGTGATGAGCCTCAAGTTCTCCATCAGCGGCGAAGGCGAGACGGTGTGGGATATCTATTCCCTCGAAGCGAGCCCGTCGATTCTGGTCGACGAGACGCCGAGCAGCCAGACCTACAACCAGTGGCGCACGTTCTGGAACGTCCAGCGCGAGTTGGCGGAGTTTTACGGCAACCGCTACGGCAGCAACCTCTACACCCGCTACTTCGACGTATCGGCGGCGGAGCTGTCCGATACGGATCCCGACTACACGCAGCTCGACTACGTGGGTGGGCCCGATGACGACCCCGACAACGATGGGCTGACGAATAACCAGGAATGGGCGTTTGTCTCCGATCCGCTACATGCCGATCCCTTCCAGGCGGCGATCTCCAGCGACATTGTCGCGGTGGACGGCCCGGGCGGTAACAACGGCGGCGTGGACCCGCAGGCGCTCCATTACCTGCAGATCAGCTTCAACGCCCTGTCGGATTACTCCAACTCGTCCTGGATCTATGAAGTCTGGGCCTCCAACCGGATGGACTTCAACGGCTTTGCCGAGGACGAGACCTCCGACACGGTGCGGCTCTTCCGTTACGATCCGCGCGTGCTGGACCAAAGTGACGATCCCGACGAAGCCGCGCGCCTGATGAACAATGGGGACCACCTGCGCAGCCTCAACGGCGTGCAGTCACTCATCCACAACGGCTACAGCTATCGCATCACCGTGCGCGACAATCAGGTGCTGGACCTCGAAGGCGGCGCTACCGGGCGCTACCTGACCGTGCGTGTCATCGACACCGCCAGCGACTCGGAAGGCCCGAACAACGCGGGCACGCCCGAGTAATCCCAAGCTTCCCGCCTATCTTTCAGGCCCGATCGGTTTCCGCCGGTCGGGCCTTTTTTGTGGCTGTCTTAGTAAAGGCCGATGATGTGCCCCTGCGCGAGTTTGACGATGAAGACGCCGAGATTGCTGGCAATGTGGGCGCCAAAGCAGGGCAGGAGGGAGCGCTGCGGGTTGAGCGGCCAGAAGCGCACCGTGTAAAACCAGAGCGAGTTGAGAAAGAGCAACAGCAGCGCCCAGTAGGCCTGCGTGTCCCCCGCCCAGGTGAAGGCATGCCACGCGGCGCCCTCCGGCCACTCCAGATAGTATTGGTAGTGCGCCAGGGCAAAGAGCAGTGAAAAGCCCACGATGCTGGCCCAGAGCACCGCCTTGCCGCGCCGGGTCACCACCAGAAAACCGCGGAAGATCAATTCTTCGCCAAAGCCGGCCGCGAGCATCGGCAGCAGGTAGAGCCACGTGATGTTGCTCTGGTCTGCGCTCACGCCCATCGCGTATTCGCCCGCCGTCTCGACCGCCACCAGGGCGAGTGCGCCGATCACGGCGAGGACGATGGCGACCACGGGCGCGGGTTTGGCGCCGGGCAGCGCGCGGGGGTTGGGAGTATTGCGGCGGTCGGCGCGGAAGTCGTCCAACCACAGTTTGGCTACGTAAAGGGCGACGGCCGTGACCGCCAGCATCATCAGGGGTTCGTCATTCATGGCAGCGATGGGAGATGGTGCTGCCAGAAAACTGATGCCGCTTGATTTTGCAACCTTCTCTACCTAAGGTTCCCGCGATGGCAGCTACTCCGGGTTCCAGCACCGCCCGCCCCGAAGGCATTGGCAATATCACCGCACCGATCGAACCGCACTTGCAGGCGTTGGAGCAGTTTCTTCTCGACGAAGTCTCTGCCTTCGAGCCCGAGGTGCAGGAGCTGGTGCGCTATACCTTCCAGCACAGCGGCAAAAAGATTCGCCCGATCCTCGTCTTTTACAGCGGGTGGAAAGGGGAGGGCGAACCCGCGTCGACCGACCTCGTCCGCGCGGCTGCCATCGTCGAGCTCGTGCACCTCGCCACGCTCGTGCACGACGACATCCTCGACGAGGCCGACCTGCGTCACCGCACGCCCACCGTGGCCCACCAGTATGGTGATCACGCTGCCGTGTTGCTCGGCGACGCCGTCTTTGCCCATGCGCTGAAGCTCGCGGCGGACTACCCGAACACCTTCGTCTGCCGTGAAGTCGCGCAGGCGACCCGCCAGGTCTGCTCCGGCGAGATCGCACAGACCTTTGCCCGCGGGCGCGCAGACCTCTCGCTGCCGGCCTACTACCGCATGATCGACCTCAAGACGGCGGAGCTTTTCCGCGTTTCGGCCCTGCTGGGGGCGACGCTCAGCCATCCGGCTTCGGGTTTCTCGCAGGCGGCGGCCGAATTTGCCCGGCGTCTCGGGGTGGCCTACCAGATTTTCGACGACCTGGCCGACCTGTTCTCATCGGAGGACAAGGCGGGCAAGACGCTGGGGACGGACCTCGCCAGCGGTAAGTTTACCCTCCCGTTTCTGCTCTGGCTGCCCGAGCTGAGCGAAGAGGAGCGCGCGGCCTGGATGCAGCGGATCCAGACCGACGAGCAGGCGCTGCCCGCGCTGCGCCAGGCGTGGCACGACAACGGCGTGCTCCGGCGCGTGGTCGAAGCCTTCCGGCAGGAGCTCGACCGGGCGGATGAGGCGCTGGAGCCCTACCAGGAGCTGCCGGCGGCCCAGATGCTACCCCGCCTGCATGCCTTCGTCAGCGCCGCGATGGACCGCCTGTTGACGACGATCGGCTACGAGGGATAGACCCCGCTGCAACTTTTGGGGTCCGCCACGGTTCTAATAGTTCGTAAACTGCGCCTTTTGCGGCGCTTTGCGATTGAATCTGTTCTGTGGTTATGGCATCTTACGCTTCCCCAATGGCATTAACCGGCACACTCGATAAAGCGGCCGCTTCTTCTTCTGCGCCTACATCCAGCGCCGACGAGGACTGGTCGTACGTGCAGCGGGTCCAGGCGGGCGATGTGGCGGCGTTCGATTTTCTGGTCACCAAGTATCGCGAGCGCCTGTTTTCGATCGTCTACAACCTGACCTCGAACCGGGAAGATGCCGCTGATTTGACTCAAGAGGCCTTCATCAAAGCCTTTTCCTCGATCAAGCGCTTCCGCGGCAAGTCGTCGTTCTTCACCTGGCTGTACCGCATCGCGGTCAACACCACGTTGAGCCAGCTGAAGAAACACCGTCTGCGCCGCTTCTTCAGCCTGGAAAACCTCCACGAAGAGGCGTCTTCCTCCGAAATTGTCGAAACCCTTTCCGAGGGTGGCAAGGCGGAGCGTCGCGCTTTGGCGAATGAACTGCAGGAAAAATTGAACGAAGCGCTACAGAAGCTGTCTCCTAAGCATAGAACGGTCGTGGTTCTTTTCGAAATTGAAGGTCTCAGCCACCAGGAGATTTCGGAAGTCATGGATTGTTCTGTCGGGACGGTCCGCTCCCGCTTGCATTACGCCAAGCAGCAGCTCCAGGCCTACCTGCAGGACTATATCCGCTAGACCGTCATTGTGCTCATGTCGGACCAAAAGCAACAACCTCGCATTTCAGTCGAAGACCTGATTCATCTGAAACGATCGGAACAGCCGGACGCGTCGTTCTGGCAAGACTTCGATCGCGAGTTCCAACAGCGACGCCTCCGTTTGCTGATGGAGCACGAATCAGGCGACTCCATCTGGCGCTCCGCCTGGTTGCGCTGGGGGCTGGCCGGCGGCATTCCCACCGCCACGGCAGCAGCGGTCCTGACGCTCGGCCTCGTGCAGCTGCCCACGGGCGGCAGTGCTTCGTTTGCCCCGGCGGGCACTTTGTCTGAAGTGCCGACCGCCTCGGATTCGCCCCATACGGAGCTTTCGCTGGAACCGGTGGCGACAACGGAAAACAGCAGCCTCAACCTCACTTTCGGTTTGCGTGATCGTCCGCTCGAGACGGCGGCCAGCACTTCCTCCTCTTCCCGGACGGACTTTGTCGCTTCCTTCGTTTCCTTTGCCAACGACGCCCTTTCCGGCGAAGATGGCAATGGCTCGAGCAGCTTCCGCAAGGTCATGACGCCCACCTCCCTGGTTTCCGAACCGCGGCCCGCGCACCAATACGTGGCCGAGTCGCTCACTTCGGCCAGCGCCGACTCCAAAGCCCACCGGAGTTCCGAACTATTTTGATCCTGTATGCGGTGGCTCTGGTTGATTGCAGCCGCTCTGTGGGGAGCTGGTTTAGGGTCTCCGTTATTCGCCCAGGATCGTAGCGATTTCCTGTCGCTGCAGCGGCGCATCGTAGAGCTGTACCAGCAGCACCAGGAGTCGGTCGTGCGCGTCAAGGCAGCGTATCCCTCCTCGGGCCCGGACGATGTGCCCCGCGTGCTCATCGGCACCGGCTTCTTCATCTCCCGCGAAGGGCACTTGCTGACCAATGCAACCGTCGTGCAAAAGCCCGAGCGCGCCTGGATCGAAAAGGATGGGGTCTCCTACGCCGCCGACGTGTTGGGCGTCGATGAGACGAGCAACCTCGCGCTGCTCAAGCTGCGCAGCCTGCCCCCGAGCTTCAATTTCTTTCACTTGGCCGACACCTCGGAGCTGCCGCCGGTGGGCACTGTGCTCCTGCGGATCAGTATGCCGCTCGAGTTTGGCGCCTCGCCCAGCCAGGGCATGGTGACGGGCTACGAATCCCGCTTCGGCCAGCGCTTCTTTCCCTGCAAGTTCATGCGCACCTCCCTGCCCGCCGGTCCCGGCGAGGGTGGGGCCGCCTACCTCGACCTGAGCGGCCGGCTGGTGGGCATGCAGACCTTTTCCCTGCCCGAGATCGGCTCCACCTACGCACTGCCCGCCCGAGCCGCCTTGCGCCTGCGGGACGACCTGCTTTTCAACGGCGAGATCAACTACGGCTGGATCGGTTTTGAGGTCCGCGTGGAGAGCGACCGCGAAAACGGTGCCCGCCTGGTGATCGACAAGATCATGGCCGATACGCCGGCCTCCGGTTCCGGCCTGGCGGTGGATGACGTTTTGCTCGAGATCGGCGACTACGAGATCCACACGCTGGACGATCTGCGCAACGCCATGTTTTACACCCGCGTCGGCACCTTTACGGACATCAAGGTGCGCCGGGGTGGGGCGATCCGCGAGTTTACGGTGCAGGTCGACAAGCGCCCCAAGAACGAGCCGCTCGAGGTCGTGACGCGGGCCCCGCGCAACGAGGGAGACGGCACTCCCGTGCAGACACCGCAGGAGCCGCCGCCCGAAGCGATGCGCCTGCCCTTTGACGCGGCCGAGCCGTCTTACGTGCCCTCCGGTAGCAACTAGGGCAATTCGCGCCCAAAGGGCGTTGACATAAACAGTTCTCCTCTGTACGCCTCCGGTAGATAAGCGCGACTTATCTTAACCCTCCCTTTCTACGGTTTATCATGAGAACTGAACGCGACTCGATGGGCGAAATGCAAGTGCCCGACTCTGCTCTTTACGGTGCCTCCACGCAACGCGCCGTGCTCAACTTCCCGGTTAGCGGCCGCGGCATGCCGGCGGACTTTATCC
Source organism: Puniceicoccaceae bacterium 5H (assembly GCA_009772895.1). Taxonomy (GTDB): domain Bacteria; phylum Verrucomicrobiota; class Verrucomicrobiia; order Opitutales; family Oceanipulchritudinaceae; genus WOUP01. The sequence goes on from WOUP01000014.1 coordinate 79,557, forward strand.
AGGCGCTCGGCCTGCTGAAGTGGGCCTGCGTCTCGGCCAACGAAGAGCTGGGCCGTATTTCGAGCGAAAAGGCGGAGCTGATCCGCAAGGCCGCCCTCGAGATCTACGAAGGCAAGCACAACGACCAGTTCCCGGTCGACGTCTTCCAGACCGGCAGCGCCACCTCGAGCAACATGAACGCCAACGAGGTGATCGCCAACCTCTGCAGCGTGGCCGCCGGGGAAGAGATCGGCTCCAAGAAGCCCATCCACCCCAATGACGACTGCAACCTCGGTCAGTCCTCCAACGACACGATGCCGACCACGCTGCACCTGTCCGTGGCCCTCGCGCTGAAGGACAAACTGGTGCCGGCCCTCGAGCACCTGCACGCCAAGCTGGCCGAGAAGGCCGCGGAATTTGAGGAAGTGGTCAAGATCGGCCGCACCCACCTCATGGACGCCACGCCGCTCACCCTCGGCCAGGAGTTCAGCGGCTACGCCCAGCAGGTCAAGAAGTCGATCGAACGCGCCAAGAAGGGCATTGCGGCCCTCGAGGAACTCGCCATCGGCGGCACCGCGGTCGGCACCGGCATCAACACCCACCCCGAGTTCGGCAGCCGCGTGGCCCAGCTGCTCAGCGGCAAGACCGGCCTGAACTTCCGCGAAGCCGACAACCACTTTGAGGCCCAGGGCGGGCGCGACGACGCCGTCGAGATCGCCGGCTACCTCAGCACCATCGCCGCCAGCATGACGAAGGTCGCCAACGACATCCGCCTGCTCGGCAGCGGCCCCCGCAGCGGCATCTTCGAGATCAACCTGCCGGCCACCCAGCCGGGCAGCTCCATCATGCCGGGCAAGGTCAACCCCGTGATGAGCGAGATGCTCGTGCAGACCTCCATCTACACGCAGGGCCTCTGCACCAGCGTGGCGATCGCCGGCCGCGACGGCCACTTCGAGCTCAACGTGACGATCCCGCTCATCGCCTACAGCCTGCTCGACTCCATCACCTGCTTGTCCAACGCCGCCCGCACCTTCGCCGACCGCTGCGTCGACGGCATCGAGGCGAACAAGGACCGCTGCGACGAGCTGGTGAAGAAAAGCCTCATGCTCGTCACCGCGCTGAATCCCTACATCGGCTACGACAACGCCTCCAAGGTCGCCAAGAAGGCTTTTGCCGAAAACAAGACCCTGCGCGAGGTCGTGCTCGAAATGGGCCTGCTGGACGAAGCCAAGCTCGACGAGGCGCTCGACCCCAGCACGATGGTCAAGCCCAAGGCCTAAGCCCCTTTTCCCCAAACCCTTCGAACGGTTTGCAGCCGGACGGTCCATCCGTCCGGTTTTTTTGGTGCCGGGTCGAGGTGATTGGGCCGCCTGCTTGGCAATGGCCGCGAATCCTCTATCTTACAACCCATGAGTATCCATCAGGCGACCATCAGCGTGTCTGCACGCGCGCAGGGCACCGTCGAGTTCACGCGAGAGATCGAAGAGCAGGTGAGCGCCAGCGGCATTCGCAACGGCCTCGTGCACGTCTTCTGTCAGCACACCAGCTGCAGCCTCGTCATCATGGAGAATGCCGATCCCAGCGCGCGCCGCGACCTTGAACGTTGGCTCAACCGTCTGGTGCCGGAAGACGATCCGGACTTCGAGCACACGCTCGAGGGGCCGGACGACATGCCCAGCCACATCAAGATGGCCCTGACGCGCACCAGTGAAACCCTGCCGCTAAAGGACGGCGAACTGCAGCTCGGCACCTGGCAAGGCGTCTTCCTCTGGGAGCACCGTAGCTCGCCCCACCGCCGCCGCATGATCGTCACCGTGATGGGCGAATAGATCAGGCGCTCGCTTCTTCCACCTTGGCCCCGACCGGGAGCTTGGGCAGGGTGAAGCTGAGGCCCAGCGAGATCAGCACCATGCCTGCGGCCGCGTAGTAGGCGAGGTTGGAGCCAAACTTGTAGTAGATCAGCGCACCGACGATGGGGCCGATGGCGCGGGCCAGAGCCCCAGCGGAGCGGAACGCGCCGAGGTTGGTACCCTGCTGGTCGGCAGGCGAGAACCGCGAGGCGGCGGAAGTCAGCGAGGGGCTGACGAGACCGACGCCGATACCGAGCAGCCCGAGGCCGGTGTAAAAGAGCGTGACCTGTTGGGCGGTGCCGAGGCAGACCAGCGCCAGAAACACCAGCAGGAAGCCAGTGAAGATCAGCGGGATTTCGCCCACCTTGGGGCTGAGCCGACGCACCAGCACGCCTTGGCTGATCAGCAGCATGAATCCGATGAAGATAAAGATCCACATCATGTCCATCGGGCTGTAGAGCAGGCGTTCGCGGGCGAGGAAGGTCAGCGAAAACTCCATGCCGGCAAAGGCGATGGCAAAGATCAGGTAGACGAAGATCACCAGCTGCACGACGCTCGACTTGACCACGAAGATTTGCGCCAGGCGGTTGGTGCGGCGAGGCGTCTCGGGATCGGCCTGTTTTTCGGAGGCCGCGCGCGTTTCCGGGAAGGAGCGCCAGACCCACACGAGATTGATGCAGGCCAGCAGCAGGGCCGCGAGGGCCGAGCCGGAGAACGGATGCAGGCCGAACTGGTGCAGGCCGGGCCAGAGGTCGAGGGGATTGAGGTAGGTGGCGCTGATGGAGCCGATGGCAGGCCCTAGGATGAAGCCCAGCCCGAAGGCGACGCCGATGAGCGCCATGCCCTTGCCGCGCCCCTTTTCGTCCGTCACATCCGCCACGGCGGCGGTGGCGACGGCGATGTTGCCGGCCATAAGGCCCCCGAGTGCGCGGGAGAGCAGCAATGCCCAGAACTGGCCGGAGAAGAACCACAGCAGGTAGCTGAGCGCCACGCCAGAGACCGTCCAGAGCAATACGCGGCGGCGGCCCAGGCGGTCGGACGTCGCGCCCCAGAAGGCCGAGCTGAAGAACTGCAGCAGGCTGTAGAGCGAGCCGATCACACCCCCGAAGAGGACCGTGGTCAGGAACTCTGCCTCCACCGCATTGGGGGCAAACCCGGCGAGGGTGTCGGTCAGGTGGCCGATCAGGCTGTTCGGTCCTTCGAGCTCCAGATAGTAGTGGAGCATCGCCGGGAACAGCGGGAAGATGACGGAGAAACCAACCAAGTCGAGGAAGACCGTCAGAAAAATGACGCCCAAAGCCCGCTTGGTGGAAACGGAGGTAGATCGCACCGTAGAATCCATGACGAAGCGCTAGAATGAAGCGCTTCTGGTGGAGCGTCTAGCGATGATTATACTTTTTCTTCAGCGCGGCGGCGACGTTGAGGGGGATGAACTTCTCTACCCGCTCCGGGTCAAACGCCGAGACCTGTTTCACAAGTGTCGAACTGGTAAAATAATACAAAGATCCCGGCATCAGGAAGATGGTCTCCACCTCGGGGTCGAGGTCGCGATTCATCTGGGTCATCTGAAACTCGAATTCGAAGTCCGAGACGGCACGCAGGCCGCGAATCAGGGCGATGGCGCCCTTCTTGCTCGCAAAATCGACGACCAGACCCTTGAAGGGCTCGACGCTCGCATTGAGCCCCCGGATGTTGCCCCGGACGAGCTCCACGCGCTCTTCCATGCTGAACAGCGGCCCTTTACGCTGGTTGTCGGCCACGGCAACCGTTACGTGGTCGAATAACTTGCAGGCGCGGTGGAGGATGTCGAGGTGCCCGTTCGTGACCGGGTCGAAAGTGCCAGGATAGAGCGCGAGTTTCATGATAACCTTGCGTTGGGGTTGACCAACTGCCTTGGGGAATGGACCATATTGTATCACAAGGCAAACTCCTTCTGTTCCGGTGCTTAGACACATCCCCAACATCATCACGTTTTCGCGCATCCCCGCGCTCGCGCTCGTGGCCTACTGGACCCTCGTGCCTGGCCCCCATCATGCCCAGTGGGCCTGGTGGATGCTGCTCTGGGCGGTGGCCTCCGACTTCCTCGACGGCTACCTCGCGCGTCGCTTCAACTGGACGTCCAACCTCGGCAAGCTGCTCGATGCGATGATCGACAAGGTGTTGGTGCTCGGCGGCTTCGCGCTGCTGGTCATCGTCGGCCTGTTGATCCCGTGGTGGTTTGTGACCCTCGTGCTCGTGCTGATGGCGGTGCGGGAGTTTGGCATTACCTGGATGCGTCTGGTGGCCGCCCGCAAGGGGCTGGTGCTCGCGGCGGAGAAGACGGGCAAGATCAAGACGGCGACGCAGATGACGAGTCTGCTCGTGCTCTTCGCCGCCCCCGCCTTGCCGCAGTTTCACACGCCGCTGCTCTACGCCGGCTGGATCCTGTTTTACGTCGCGGCTTACCTCACGATCAAATCGGGCCTGATTTACCTGAAAAAATACGGCCCGTTGCTGAAAAACGGAGGCGAGCAGTGAGGCGCGAGATGCAGATGCCGGTATTGGTGCAACTCTTCATGCGCCAGCTGCCGACTTCGGCCGTCGTCCCGGTGGCGACGCTGGGCAAGCTGGGCGACTTGAAGGCGCCGGGCACGTGGGGCAGCGCGGCGGGCCTGGTCTTTTATACCGTGGCGCTGTATCCGCTACCCATGGCGATGCAGGTGATCCTGCTCGCGCCGCTGATCGTCTTTGCGCTGCTCTGGTGCGACGAGGCGGAGCGCCGCATCGGCCATCGCGACCCGGGCGAGGTGATCCTCGACGAGTTTGTGGCGCAACCGCTGGCCTTTTTCGGCCTCAATGGCGTGATCGTGGCCAGCGCGTTCCCGTGGGCTTACTTCCTGGCAGGCTTCGCGCTCTTCCGCTTGTTCGATATTCTGAAGCCCTTCGGGATCAAGCGCCTGCAAAACCTGCCCGGTGGCATGGGCGTGCTGGTGGACGATCTGGTCGCCGCGTTGGCCGCCGCGGTCTGCCTCGGCCTCGCGCACTTCTACCTCGTGCCTTTGTTCGCCCAAAGGTAGGGGAGAGAGTAGATGCGTTGTCCGCAGATTTTCCTGAGCCTGTAAGCTTCATCGCGTCGTGGGGGGCTGGTCTGCCGTAGGCGTAACCGGTGTGAATCCTTTCAATCTGTGGACCCTTTACTCGACCCGGGGAAACGGAATGATCCACCGATTCGATGGATTTCCACCGATTTTGGTTAAGGGCCAGAGTGGCTTCGCCGATGCGGGGAAAGGAAGAGAAAGCAATCTGCGCGCATCCTGAAAATCTGCGGATAGATCAACTGACTTTCGTCTACCGGCCGAGAGGGGCAGGGCTGTTGTTATCCGCAGATGATCAGGATTTCCGCAGATTTCTCTGACCCTCCAAGCTTCATTGCTCCGCGGGGGGCTGGTCTGCCGTAGGCGTAATCGGTGTGAATCCTCTTAATCTGTGGACCCTTTACTCGAGCCGGAAATGAAATGATCCACCGATTCGATGGATTTCCACCGATATTTATCTGCCCATGCATTACTTACAGAGGGAAGTTAACAATGCCCTGTTTCCTCAAAAAGTTATCGGTGTGAATCCTTTTAATCTGTGGATCATCCCCGTTCCCGAAAATCTGGGGGAATAGACAGCTTTCGGGCTTCGCTTACGCGCTGGCGGTTTCGCCGACGGAGTGGATGGCGGCGAGTTGCTCGCAGACGACGCTGATCAGAAATTCCGGGGTGGAGGCGCCGGCGGTGACGCCGACCGTGCGGTATTGGGCCATCTCCTCGGGATCGATCTCCTTGGCCGTCTCGATGTGATAGGTCGGTTTGCCGGTGCGTTGGGCCAGCAGGGCCAGCTTGCGCGTATTGGCCGAGTGGTGGCCGCCGATCACGACGAAGGCTTCGACGCCTTCCTCCATCAGCACGGCGATGTCGCCCTGGCGATCCTTGGTGGCGCCGCAGATCGTGTCGATGATCTGGGCCTGGGGAAAGCGCTTGAGCAGGTGGTTGCCGAGGCGGTGAAATTCGTCCGTAAACATCGTGGTCTGCGAGACCATCAGGACCTGGTCGCCCAGTTCGGGCAGGGCGTCGATGTCTTCGGTGCTCTTGATGACGTGGCCGCGACCATCGGTGTAGCCGAGCAGGCCGATGACTTCGGGGTGGCGCTCGTCGCCAAAGATCACCGTGTGAAAGCCCTTGCGCGCGTGCAGCTTGATCTTGCCGGCGACGATGCCGACGTCCGGACAGGTGGCGTCCTTGAAATCGATGCCGATCGACTTGAGGTAGTTGCGGCGTTCCGGGGAAATACCATGGGCGCGCACGACGAGGACGGCGTTTTCTTCCTTCTCCTTGTCGATCGTGAGGTCCGAGCGGCTCTGATAGTCACCCACTTCGCGCACCCCCTCGGCCTGCAGCTTTTCCATCATCTGGCTGTTGTGGATCAGCGGACCGTCGGTGTAGACCGGGTGGCGGCCTTTGTTGGCGAAATCGCGGGCGATATTGATGGCCCGTTCAACGCCCCAGCAAAAGCCGGCGCTCTTTGCCCGAATAACTTTCATGATGCTGGCTAATATGGAGGGAAGGGAGGGTGCCGTCAACGCCGCTTCGTCGAACGGTCGAGGCCGCGGATCGGGTGGCAAATCCGTCACGGCGTGCTTGCAGGATGCGATCACGCGCTTAAACTCTTTGGTATGCCTTCTCGTCGTATGGCTTGCTTGTTTCTGCTGATGCTGGGCGGGATGAGCTGGAGTGCCTGTCGTCAGCAACCCGTGGAAACGGCCGTGTTGCAGCAGCCGGCTACGCTCGACCGCAAGCTGGAGCGGCGCTTCCCGGTCGGGACGCCGCTGGCCAACGTCAGCAAATGGATGTTCAACGAAGCTTTCGAACTGGAGGAGTGGACGCCGACCGTCGTCACCTACACGCGCACCGATCAGATCCTGATCGACCAACAGGTGACCTATCGCATCTACGTCCGCCACGAAAACGGCTTCGTCGAGGGCTTTGAAGTGGAGCGCAGCGACGTGCCTTACGGTGGGTGACGGGATGCCCACGGGGTTGCTTTCCGCAAATGCGCGGTTGAAAAAGGCCCCGGCTGCCGCCAACTTAAGTCCCGTCCATGAAGCATTTTTATATCACCACTGCCATCGACTATGCGAATGGGAGCCTGCACATCGGTCACGCCTACGAGAAGGTGCTGACGGATGTCATCGCACGCTACCGCCGACTGATGGGAGACCAGGTGCACTACTTGACGGGCCTCGACGAGCACGGCCAGAAGGTGCAGCAAAAGGCGGCCAGCGAAGGCGTGGAGCCGCAGGCCTTTGTGGACAACGTGGCGGTGATGTTTGGCGAGCTGATCGAAAAGCTCAACATCTCCAACGACGACTTTATCCGCACGACCCAGCCGCGCCACAAGCGCATCGTCCAGCACATCCTGCAGGATCTCTACGATCGCGGGGAGATCTATCAGGGCGAATACAAGGGCTACTACTCGGTGCGGCAGGAGCAGTTCGTGGCCGAAAAGGAGCGCAACGAAGACGGTTCCTGGCCGGAGCTCTACGGTGAGGTGGTCGAGCTGGTGGAGAAGAACTACTACTTCCGCCTCAGCAAATACCAGGACTGGCTGATCGAGTTCCTGCAGCAAAACCCGGACTTCGTGCTGCCCAACTTCCGCCAGAAGCAGGTGCTGGAATTCCTCAAGGAGCCGATCAACGACCTCTGCATCACCCGCCCGAAGGAGCGCCTCTCCTGGGGCATCCCGATGCCTTTCGACGAGGACTACGTGACCTACGTCTGGTTCGACGCGCTGATCAACTACCTTTCCGCCACCGGCTGGCCGGAAGAGGGCTGGGACCGGTATTGGCCCGCCGATTATCACGTGATCGGCAAGGACATCCTCGTGCCGGCCCACAGCATCTACTGGCCCATCATGCTGCACGCGATGCAAGTGCCGCTGCCCAAGCACTTGCTGGTGCACGGCTGGTGGCTGGCGCAGGGCGGCTCCAAGATCAGCAAGAGCGCCGGCAACGCCGTGGATCCGCTCGACTTCATCGACGAGTTCAGCGCCGACGCCTTCCGCTACTTCCTGACCCGCGAGATGAACGTCGCGCAGGACAGCGAATACAGCCGCGAGCTCTTCCTCGCCCGTTACAATGGCGACCTGGGCAACAACCTGGGCAACCTCGTCAGCCGCCTGCTCAACATGGCAGGCAAGAACTGTGCGGACGGCCTGCCGGCGGCCACGCGCAACGACGAGCCGGAGCAGAACGTGAAGGCCCACTGGGAGAAGACGCGCGAAGAGGTGCTCAATTTCTACGAAGAGTTCCAGTTCCACCTCGCGATGGAGCGGGTGATGAGCTTTTGCTCGACGCTCAACAATTACCTCGAGCTGCGCCAGCCGTGGAAGCTCGCCAAGAGCGACAAGCCCGAGGATCGCGAGACGCTCAATACCTCCCTCGCGGTGGTGGCCGAGGGCCTGCGCCTGGCGACGGTCTTCCTCAAGCCCGTCATGCCGACGATTGCGGACCGCATCCAGGAGCTGCTGGGCCAGCCCGCCATCGACACGTGGGAAGACCGGCTGGACTGGGGCAACCGCCTCGAAGGCCAGGTGCTGGGGGCCAAGACGATTCTGTTTCCGCGGCCCCAGCCGCCGGCGGAATCCTGATTTTTATGAAGGCGCTTATCCTGCCACTCGGGCTGATTGCCCTGTTGTCCGGTAGCTTGTCCGCCCAGGCGAGCTACCGTGTTTCCTCCGATGCGGTTGCGCCGCAAAACCTCGAAATCTCCGTCAGCCAAAACCCGGATGCCCGCGAGTTGGCCCAGGCGTGGGTGCAGGTGCTCGATACGCTCGACTTGAGCAATAACGTGCGCATCACCGTCGTGCGTGGGGACACCAAGCAGGAATACGGTGCGGTCGTCGAGATGAAGGCGGTCGAGCAGCTGCTGGTGGTCACGCTCGCGACTCACAACACCCGCTCCGGTCGCCACCGGGTGGTGGTGCGGGCTGACGAGGTGCTGGATTTATCCGAAAACCCCTAATCCCCTTATCTTATGGCTTCCACTGTACGCACCTTCCTGATGTTTCAAGGGAAGGCCGAGGAAGCGTTGATCTTTTACAGCAGCCTCTTTGAAGGCTACTGCACCACGCGCGTCGAGCGCTACGGCCCGGGCGAGGAAAACCGGGAAGGGACCCTCAAGCGCGCCTGGTTCTGCATTGGGCATCAAGAGTTTTTGATTTTCGACAGCCCGATCGACCATGCCTTCACCTTTACGCCGGCGATGTCCATCCTGGTTGATTGCGAACAGGAAAAGGATGTGCGCCGCCTCGCGACGGCGCTGGCGGAGGGTGGGGCCGTGCTGATGCCGCTCGACCGCTACGCCTTCAGCGAATGTTTCGCCTGGGTTACGGACAAGTTCGGGGTGTCCTGGCAGATCAATCTGTTGCCCCTGCCGGCGCCGCCGGAGGATTGATTTTAACGTTAGATCGGGTAGGCGTTCCAAAGAAGGTCGGGATTTGTAATTGTCTGGTGGATAAGGCGGCAGTATGATCGTGATCATCCGGTTGCAAGCCATGAAGGCGCCGGTACTGCCGCTGTTTCCCCTATGAAAAAGTATCAAGTTTTCCTCGTCCTTATCGTCATCATCGCGGGCATCGCCGTGGCGTTCGGCTCGCGCTTCGTCAAGACCGTGCCTCCGGGGCACGTCGCCGTCGCGACGCTGTTCGGCAAGGTGCAGCCCATGCCCTACGACGAAGGCCTGCACTTTCCCGTCAATCCGCTGCTCGTCTGGTACGACTACGATGCGCGCGAAGATCAGCTGACCGAAAGCGCTCGCGTGCCCTCGCAAGACCAGTTGCAGACGGAAATCGACGTGACGGTGCGCTACCGCATCAACGCAGAGTTGACCCCGCAGACCCTCAAGGAGACCGGCCTGAAGGACCGCGTGGTGGAAGTCCACCTCAAGCCCTCGTTGCGCTCCTACCTGCGCGAAGCCGGCAAGTCGATCGAGCGGGCGGAAGACTTCTTCATGGAAGAGACGCAGGACCAGCTGCAGGACTATATTCTCACCAGTCTGCGCGACGATCTGGAGCCCAAGGGCCTGCTGATCGACAAGGTCTTCATCCGCCGCATCGACTTGCCGCCCTTCATCACCAAGGCCATCGAGTCCAAGAAGGAGCGTGAGCAGGAAGTCGAGAAGCAGAAGGCCGAACTGGAGCGCTTCCGCACCGAGCAGCAACAGCAGCTGGTGCAAGCCCAGGCCCAGCGCGCCGCCGCCGAAGAACGCGCGGCCCAGCAACGCGTGCTGGCCGATGCGCGAGCCTACGAAATCGGCGTCATCAACGAAGCCGTGGCGCAAAACGAGGCCTATCTGCAGCTCCAGGCGCTCGAAGCGCTCAAGGATATGGCGAAAGACCCGAGCACCAAAATCTACTTTCTGGACGGGGACAGCCCGCAGCCGCTCCCGCTGATGAACATCGGCGACAGCCTTGCTCCAGAGGCGAATAGCGGCGCCCGACGCTGATGCTCCAAGTCCTGTCAGATGCCGATGGTTGCTCCCCCTCACGCCGAGGGGGAGTTTTTTTGGGACTCACGGCTTGAAACCCCGCGCAACTTTCCGTACTCAGAGCCCTTATGACATTTCGATGGATTCACACCGGCCTCGCCCTCCTGGGGCTTTTCTTACTGGCCGGTTGCGGCAGCGACAAGAAGCTCGAGCTGTTCCGCCCTGGCGATACCCCCGTCTGGCGTACCGCTGCCGATGCTCCCGCCTCCCCGCGTTCCTCTCGTAACCAAACCCAAGAAGATATCGAACCCATGGCTGACAATCCGCAAGTCACTCTCAAGACGTCCAAAGGCGACATCACGCTCGAGCTCTTTGCCGACAAGGCGCCCATCACCGTCGAGAATTTCCTGAAATACGTCGAAAACGACCACTACGACAACACGGTCTTCCACCGCGTCATCCCGGGCTTCATGGTCCAGGGCGGCGGCATGAACGCCGATATGCAGGAAAAGCCCACCATGGCGCCGATCCAGAACGAGGCGAAGAATTCGGTGCCCAATCGCCGCGGCACCGTGGCCATGGCGCGCACCAACGATCTCAACAGCGCTACCTCCCAGTTCTTCATCAACCTCGTCGACAACGACTTCCTCAACGGCAACGGCATCACCGGCGGCTACGCCGTCTTTGGCCGCGTGATCGAAGGCATGGACGTGGTCGACGCGATCGCCAAGGTGCAGACCTCCAGCAAGGGCTACCACGACGACGTGCCGGTCGAGCCGATCGTGATCGAGGACGCCGTCCGCATCGACGAGTAAGGTGCCGATGGGGCCGCTCGTTCTCAGCGCGGATTTTCCAGACTACCAACTGCTGGACAGCGGACGTGGGCGCAAGCTCGAGCGCTTCGGCGATGTCATCCTGATCCGTCCCGAACCGAAAGCCTGGTGGCGTCCTGCCACCGGCGACGAACAGTGGGGGCGGGCTCAGGCCGCCTTTCAGGACAACGGTAAGTGGAAGTTTCTGCGTAAAAAGCTGGACCCGTCCTGGAAGGTCGCCGTCTGCGGCAACACCCTGGAGGTGCGGCTGACGGATATGTCCAAGCACGTGGGCCTGTTCCCCGAGCAGGAGCCGCACTGGAGCTGGCTGCAGGAGCGCCTGCAAGGGCGCAAGGAGCCGCGCGTGCTCAACCTCTTCGGCTACACCGGGGCTGCCTCGCTGGCCGCCGCCCGGGTCGGGGCCAAGGTGACGCACGTCGACGCCTCCAAGCCCGCCATCGCGTGGGGCAAGCACAACCAGCAGCTCTCCGGCCTGCAAGACGCCACCGTCCGCTGGCTGCTGGACGACGCCTTCAAGTTTGTCGCCCGCGAGATCCGGCGCGGCAACCGCTACGAGGCCATCCTGCTCGACCCGCCCAGCTTTGGCCGCGGGCCGAAGGGCGAGGTGTGGAAGGTGGAAGAGCACGTCGTCGATTTCCTCGACCATTTGCGCAAGCTGCTCAGTGACGAGGCTGCCTGCCTGATCCTGACCATGTATAACCTCGAAGCATCGTCCATCATGCTGCACAACCTGGTGCAAGACATGTTGCCTGCGGGTGAGGTTTCCAGCGGAGAGCTGGCCCTGTTGCCCAAATACGGGCAGCACCGCATGCCGCTTTCGCTCTTCTGCCGCTGGCAGCCGGCCTAGGCGATCCTCGTTTCCCTCTTGTTTTCAACGCGTCCGAGCTACTTCGGGCGCTTTTTTTGTGTCCGGCCACCCGGGCTCGACACGCCTCACGAGCGGGTTCGGGCAGGGGAGGGCGATTTTGTTGAAACAGAATCTCAATTTATGCTTGCGCCGATATGAGATTGGGTTTCAAATTCAATCAGTTCTTCGAGGGGAGTGAGACCTTCTCGGAGACGTGAGTAACGAAGCAGTCAGTCAGTCAGATTCATCATCAGTCAGGATAGCGAACTCAAAACGGTCGGGCATAAGGGTGCCCGGCCGTTTGCTTTTTCCGCATTGCCCCATTGGATGCGGCGCCCATGATGCCTCGGCATGGCACGGAAGAAGAAGGGGTCCAGGGGCCGCAAAGGCTCGCCGCTGGCAAAGATGGTGGTGACGGTGCTGCTGCTGTTGGCGGCGGCCTTCGTCTACCTGACCGACCGCGGGCGTGACTTCAGCCGTGAGGGCATCGAAGGGCGCTTCGATCGGGCTTACGTCGAGGCCCAGGCTTGGATGGACCGGGCGCGGGAGGCGGCCGGAGACGCCGGGCAGACCTTCCAGGCGTCGGAGCAGGGCGAACTGGTCTACGGCGGTCTGCCGTGGCCGCGCGACGGCCTGACGCTGCTGCCGCGCGAGGGCTTTGTCGTCGCCTACGACGAAGTGCGCGAAAATCCGGCCTGGGTCGCCTACAAGCTCGAGGGGCGCCCCGTCTACGATTCGGGCGACCGGCCCAGCCGCTTTGCCGAAGACGACTCGACCCGCGCCCGCGTGGAGCACGACGACTACACCGGCAGCGGCTACGACCGCGGGCACATGGCGCCCAACTACGCCATCGCGGTCTATTACGGCCCAGCGGCCCAGGAACAGACCTTCCTCATGAGCAATATCGTGCCGCAAGACCCGGACCTGAACCAGGGCCCCTGGCGCGAGCTGGAGGAGACGATCGCGAATACCTACACCGAGCGCTTCGACGCCGTCTACGTCGTGGTCGGGCCCATCTACGACGCCGAGCGTGAGATCTTGCCCAACCGCAATCCTGCGGACCGCAACCGCATCGAGATCCCCGACGCGTTTTTCCAGATCGTGGTGGGCACCCGCGACGACCAGATGCGCGTGATGTCGGTCGTGATGCCGCAGGAGATCTCGCGCCATGCCGACTGGCGCAACTACACGCAGTCGGTGGACGAGGTGGAGCGCCTGACCGGCTACGACTTCATGCGCGACCTGCCGGATGACGTCGAAGACGCGGTCGAGCGAGCGCGCGGGCGGGCTTTTTGACCGGGGGGATTAAAAAAAATCCTTGGGTAAGGTCATGATGGTAGCGAACTTGTAGCTACCGCCCTTGCGGACTGTCAGAAAATGCTGGCGCAGCGGCCGGAAGCCAGTAGAATTCTCGTTATCGCGAAACCCTGCGCGATGGACAGTCATTACCCCCCTTACCCTTATGTACCCCTCCTTTACCCCGTTCCTCGGGCGCTGCTTAGGCGCTACCCGCTGCACTCTGATCGCCGCCTCCATCTTTGCCCTGGGGGCTTTCTTGTCAGCGGCGGAGAACGACGGAGCCGTCGCCAGCATCTACGGCAGTGGGTCGGCCCACGCCAACGGCCCGGCCAGCGAAGCGTTTTTGCGCGGGGCCGAGCCCAAGGCGCAGATGAGCGGCAGCTACGATGACGGGGTGGTCTCGCTGCAGATCAACCTCGTGCCGACAGACGCGAGCCAGGACGCCCGCGCGGGCCTGTATCGGCTGTTGATCGTGGACGCGGAAGGCTCGGTTTTGGCGGAAAGCGATCCGCAACCGGTTTATGCTGGTAAATTAACGAAGTTGAGCTTTGTAATTCCGGACGGAGCGGCCCAGATCCAACTCCTGGGCCCCAATAACGCAGTCTCCGCCCACTTGAATGTGCAGGCGCGAGGCTACGACCGTTCCTGAGTTACATGGCTACTTCCTCCCGCTACGCTGATCTAGAACAAGCCCTCCAGCAACTAAAGCTCTCCCCGGATAAGCTGAAAATCCGCCGGACTTCCTCCCGTTTCTGTCTCGGGATCGAGCACGGCGACTACAACGGTACCGAGCTGTTCGGCGTTGGGACCGATCGCTTTATCTGGGTCTCCTACGCGGAGAACCATACCGGCAAGCTGCGCCTGTTGAGCACGAACTTCCCCGATGACGGGGTGTTGGAGATCGATCCGACGCAACTGCCCGACCGCAAGGCGGTGGCCGATTCCTGGGCGCGCTTCCCGGCGGGCGTGCTCTCGATCCTGCAACAAGAGGGCTACCCCGTCCGCCAGGGCTTCGATGCCGCGGTGGTGGGCAACATCCCCGGCGGCGGCATGTCGCGTTCCGCCTCCCTCGCCATCAACCTGTTGCTGACGGTGGCCGAAGTGAACGGCTTTGAATACGAGAGCGGCCTGCGCGTGGTGGAGCTCGCCCAGCGCGTCGAAAACGACTACATTGGCTCGCCCTGCGGCATCCTCGACCAGGTGATGATCTACTTTGCCAAGGCCGGCATGGGCACGCGTTTCAATCCGGCGGACAAGTCTGTCGAACACGTCCCGCTCGGGGGCGACCCGGACCTGTTCCGCCTGGTCAGCCTCGACACCGGCACCGTCCGCCACGGCCTCGAAAAATCGACCTACAAGATCCGCCGCGAAGAGTGCGAAAAGCTGGTGGAACTCTGCCAGCCGGAGTTTGGCCTCAAGAACCTCGGCGCAGTGAAAAGCCAGGATGTCTACGATGGCATCATCAGCCGTTTCGGCCAGAGCCACCCGCACCTCTGCGCTCGCCTGCGCTACCTCTTCGGCGCCCAACAGCGCTTTGAGCGCATGATGAAGGCCTGGCGCGAGGGCGATATCGAGACGGTCGGGGCCATCTTCCGCAAGGACGGTCGCTCGCTGCGGGACGACTACCAGATCTCCGGCCCGGAGCTGGAGAGCATGTGCGATATCGCCCGCACCGTGCCCGGTGTGCTCGGCGAACGCATGTTGGGCGGTGGTGACAAGGGGGCCAGCGGTGCCATCGTGCGCACCGATGCCGTGGACGCGCTCAAGGAGGCCGTCAAATGCGGTTACCCCCGCAGTCGGCCCGAGATGGCCGAGCGCTACGCCACGCACGCCTGCAGCATGGTCGACGGCGTCTCCACCCTCACCTGGGACGACCTCAAGCCGGAAGACCTCGACTAGAGCGCCCGCCTTTAGGCCAGCCGACTTTTCAGACCCCGCGCGAGACGCTCGCCGGGGTCTTTTTCGTGCGCAGAGCCAGGGCTTGAACGCGAGGCCCTGGATCGGAAGGGAGAGAAACGCATCAGGATATGTAATAGGGTAAACATCATCGGTTAAATAGGTGGTTGATCTCAGTGTACGCATTGACCAAGCGCACCCTCCGGTGTAATCCCAAGTCGTTCTCACGCACCAATAACACGACCATCCTTCTGTGAAAAAGCTCTCCGCCTTTCTGGTTTTCGGCGCGCTCGCGATGACGTCTGCGCTGCACGCGCAGACCTACGCCGTTTATGAATACACCGCTCTGCTGGCGGGCGATACGACCATTGCCAACGGGGGCAGCTCCGTGGAGTTTGCCGCACTGACGCCGGTGCGGGGCGAGTTTCGGGTCGACCTCTCCGTGCCCGATTCCTCTACCTGGGTCTACCCGGGTGAAGTGGGCGTTTACACCGACGCGGTCACGGCCATGAGCTTTGTCATCGGCAGCTATGAGTTCGTCGGCAATGGCTTGGGCGAATTCGCGGTCAATAATAACCGTCGTCTGTATTCGACCGGAGGAGCTTTCGAGGACGCGGTCAGCGCCAGCCTGACGGCCGATGCGGGCAGCACCTTCGAGACGACGACGCTCGGCGGCGGAATCGAGTCGATGAATTTCACCGTCAGCACCGGGCTCGTGAACCCGGCACCTTCGGCCACGACGAGCATCTCGGCTCCCACGACGCTGGACGTCGCCGACTTTACGCAATCCCATACGTTCACGGTCACTTTTGGCGATACGTCGACGCTGGTGGCGGATTTGCAGTCGGTCAGCTATTCCCTCAGCTCGGAGCCCTCGATCGTGGTGCCGGAAGCCTCGCACAGCGCGCTGGCCATGGGCGGTCTGGCCCTCGTATTGGGACTGCTGCGCCGCCGTCGTCGTCAATAGGGCCGCCAGCGGTCGCATTTCGATTTCAGCCGGGTTTCCACGGGGAGACTCGGCCTTTTTGTGAGCACAAAAAAACGACAGACGCCGAAACGCCTGCCGTGGAAAGTTGTGCGGGGCCGACGCGGGCTCTACCTCGCAGAAGCTCTGCGCAACCGGCCATCCTTTTCAGCACCGAAGCTTTTTCATCACGTGATTCATTGGCCGGTGGTGCCTCATCTTGAGCTATGCCTTTCCGCGTGTCGAGGTCCATAGAATTACTGGTAGGTGCCGCTGTGCTTGTGTCAAGATACACAAAAAAGGGAGACGTGGCCGTCTCCCTTGGTGTTTCAAACTGCTACCACTTTATCCACGCCTCTTGGGTGTAAGACCAGGCCCAGTGCTGGCGCTGCGGGGGCAGATACAGCCAGCTTTTGGCGGGATCGTAGACGAGAGGGTAGCCGTTCGCTGCCGTGTAGATCCAGTTGCTTTGATCGTTGCTCCAGAACCACGCGGCATCGTCTTCGAGCCCGGAGAGGAAAACCCAGCCGAGATCGGGGTGGTGATGCCACGGCAACCCTCCCGCCCACAGCTTGCCGAGCCAAGGCACATAGGCCTCGTTTTCGTCAATCCGATAGCCGTCTACCTCAGCCGGTAGGCCGCCCTTGTCGAACACCTCCAACGGCTCGCCCAGTTCCTCTAGATAGGTCAGCAAGGCGGGATCGTCGGCCCGGATTGCCCCATAGGAGGCGGAAACGTCAGCCCAGGGCGTGAACGCATCAGGATCTTCCGTCAGGCGAACAAAGAGTAGCCAGTATTCGCCTTCTTGGAATGCGAGTTCGGGGTCGATGTCGCGTAGGTCGAGAGGTTTAGAGAATCTTGCTTTCCAATCTGCGACGCTCTCGTATTCAATCAGTGAGTCTAGCGTGTAATCTGAAACTCCTTCAATGGACGCCAAGAAGACATAATCGGCCTCCTGAAACTGTGCTTGGACTGTTTCCGCTGGCGTCTGTGCCCCCGCAGAGCTGGCAAGAATTGCGAAAAAAACGTTAGTGCATTTCATTATTGTTAAAAACCGTAGGAATTAGATTTTCCCCAGGATTCCCATTGACTGGTGGAATAATTCCAGAACAAACGGGGAGTCTGTGTGCCAGTTTGATAATGTATCCAGGCACCGTCTCCGCCGCGATAAAATTGTGGGTAGGTATTTGGATTAGTGTAGAAGCGGTTTCAAAACTCGCAAAATAAGCTTGTACTCTGCGGTAGATCGCTAAACTGAGTGAGGCGTGAGCCATTTGCATCGCTTTATCACTGACG
>WOUP01000015.1 GCA_009772895.1 Puniceicoccaceae bacterium 5H
GGCTCCGGCTGGGGGCGGGGCGGCAGCGGCAGGTGTTGGTAGCCGATGGCGTTGAGCATCTCCCGTGCGGCCACGGGGGAGATCTCGCCACGGAGGTAAAACTTCAGGATACGGTCGACATCGGCCTGGGTACCGCGCTGGGCATTGGCGGGCGGTGTCGTGGTTTCCTGGGTCACCGGTTGCGCGGCGTTTTGGGTCGGGCGGGTCGGCGTGGAGCGCGAGCGGGAGGGCTGCGGATCAATCTGGCAGCCAAAGAGGGCTGCAAACAGGGCGAGCAAAGCCAAGGCTCGCCCGCGCCGCGCGAGATGCGTAGCGGACAGCTTCATGTTGCGGATAGGTTAAGTTGACAGCGACGTGTGGCGGTGCCGGTCTGCGCTTTTTACTCAGCGACAGGTGCGTAGACGGGCACGTCCATCACCACACGAAATCCAATATAGTTGGCCCCGGCGCTGGGAGAGCTGCCCCAGCGGTTGGCGCTCCGGGCCTTATCGGCCTCGTCATACCAGGAGCCGCCGCGCAGGGCTTTGAGCGCGAGGTCGATGCGAGAGAAACTGTCTTCGGACGCGCCCTTGGGGTCGGTAGCCGCGCCGGCGGAGTAGGGGCCGAACCAGTCGGCCGTCCACTCCCACACGTTGCCGTGCATGTCGTAGAGGCCCCAGGCGTTGGGGGCAAACGAGGCGACGGCGGTAGGACTTTCGACCGGGGCGGGCTGATCGGCATCGTAGACCTGCGCCTGATCGCCGCTGAGCGATGCACCGGTGGCATAGGGGGCGCTCGAGCCGGCGCGGGCGGCGTATTCCCATTCGGCTTCGGTGGGCAGGCGATAGGTGCGGCCTTCGCGTTCGCTCAATTTCCGGGCGAAAGCGCGGGCTTGTTCCCAACCGATGGAGTGGACCGGCAGATCGGGGCCGACAAAGCCGTCTTCGGCGTCGGCCAAGGCCAGGGGCCGCCCCATCACCTCATGCCATTGGGCTTGGGTCACCTCCGTCGTGGCCATGAAAAAGGGCTGGGTGAGCGTCACCTCGTGCATGACTTCGTCCGGCTCACGATTCGCTTCATCAGCCGGAGACCCCATGGTAAACGTGCCGGCGGGGACGAAGGCCAGATCCATGCCGACGCCGTTGGCGAAGGTTTCTCCCGGCTGGTAGCTGTAGCGGTAGATAAAAGCAGTGGCCTCCGCGTCCTGGGGCTCCAGACGGAGCAGGTCGCGGTAAAAGGTCTCGGCGGTGGCCGTGTCGTTGGCGTCGGCGGCGCCCCGGGCGAGGCTGCGGATTTCGCCCTTCAGGCCTGCCGGCATTTGTTCCAGCGTGCTCGCGGCCTGGCGGGTCAAGGTGATGGCCGAGCGGTAGTTCTGGGCCTCCTCGGCAGTTTCGGCTTCGGCGATCAGGCGGTCGACCTCGGTCCAGGTCGCCTTGGCGTAATTGCGCGGTTGAGTGACGGCGAGGGCTATCTGGGCGCGCTCGAGTTGTAGCCGCGCCGCTTGGAGCGCGGCCTGGCCGTAGGCGTCGCGCGCGTCCGTCCAGAGGCTGACGGCTTCGCGGAAGTCGCCGGAACTGCCGGCGCGCTGGGCGGCCTGGGCGGAAGAATAGCCGCTGGCGTAGAGCTGCGGCGCCACGTTTTGCGCGTTGGCGTCGAGGTCGCGGGCGAGTTGACCCAGCTCCGTAGCTTCGAGGCGCAGTCGATTGGTTTCGGCCTCGTAGTCGACCGGGGCAGCCTGGGGGGCTGGTGCGGAGGCCGGTGTGTCGTCGGTGCCGCCCAGAGCGAAGAAGGCGACGACCCCGGCGACGAGCAATACTGCGAGCGCGACGAGGATGAGCAGCAGCGGGCTTTTGCGGGGCTGGATGCCGACTGGCGCGGCCACCGGCGTCGCGGCGGGGGCTTCCCCGGCTGGGGGCGGCGGAGTGCCCTCGTCGCTGATCTTGAGAAAAACCGTTTCGGACTTTTTGGCTCCACCACCGGCGTTCCCGGTGCGCAGGCGGGAGGCGAGGCGCTTGAGCCGCTCGCCGCTGAGCAAGTCGGTAAAGGTCTTGAGCTCATAGCTCGGGTCGAGCACCGCCACCGCGATAAGCTCGTGCTTGCGGCAGAGCGCGATGTTGTAATCGCGGTAGCGCAGGAAGATTTCGTTGGAGGCCGGGTAGTAAGACTCGACGGCATGGAAGGCATTCTGGACCCAGGTGGCGGCATTTTCGAGGTTCGCGCCCTCGGGCAGATCGTGGGATTTTTCGGCCAACATTCCGCCCTGCTCGTCGAGCACCATAAATCCCATCACGGCGGGGGATTCCGCCAGGGCCGACTCATAGTGTTGCAGCCACTCGGCCTGCTCGGGGGTGCGGGGTTCAGTTTTCAAGGTACTCGACTCCGATGTTTTTCTTGGCCGTCGGGATGAAGAGGGCCCGGTGATCCGGCCCGGCCACCATGACATCGACCATGCCGGCAAGGCCCAGGCTCTCACCGATGGCCTGACCGATCTCGATGAAACTGTTGGTGATCATCGGCAGCTCCGGGTTTTCTTCCCCGTCTCCGTCGAGGATCTCGCCTTGCGCGTCGCACTCGACATAGGAGATCATCCCCGGAGCGTTGCGCCACTCGTCGTTTGGGCGATTGCGAATAAAAGACATGGCTCCTTCAGCTGGAAATGCAGGTAAGGCACTACAGGGTTAGCCCCTGTTTGGGCCGTATTTAGCGGGCCTGAATGAGCGTTGTCTATCCTTTTGCCCGCCAAGGTGAAGAGTTTACCTGAACGTAAACATTCACGGACAATTTTAGCGAAAAAATCACGTCTTCGTTGCAATTTTGGGGTGCGTTATGGCGGCGGCTTGAAGCCGGGACCCACCGTAGCGACTGAAGGTTCCCGTTCAGGACGGGACTGTATCTCGACAAATGGCCGCAAATGTGGTTGGATAAGACTTGGACTTGATCCTAACCCGACAGGTACCGAAACGAGATGAATGACCACCCTGAAACCCAGGGCCGGAAACAGGAGGCGGTGCAGTGAAGCGCATCACCGACTTCCTCGCTTACCGGCGTGATGGACGACGCATCAGCGTCGTCACGTGCTATGATGCTGCCAGTGCGCGACTGGTGGCCGAAACCGAAGTGGATGCCCTGCTCGTCGGCGACTCGCTGGCGATGGTGGTGCACGGCTTTCCGAGTACCGTGCATGCGGATGTGCCCATGATGGCCCTGCACACGGCGGCCGTGGCCCGTGGCGCGCCCAAGCAGCCGATCGTGGCCGACTTGCCCTTCCTCAGCTATCGCAAGGGTATTGCCCCGGCAATGGAGGCGGCTGACGCGCTGATGAAGGCCGGGGCGCATGCGGTGAAGCTCGAGGGCGTGCGTGGCCACGAAGATGTGGTCCGCCATCTGGTGCAGAGCGGCATCCCCGTGATGGGCCACCTCGGCCTGACCCCGCAGCACGTCAACCAGATCGGCGGCTACAAGGTGCAGGGGCGCGACCCTTCCCAGGCGCAAGCGCTGCGCGAGGATGCCCTGCGCCTGCAGGAGCTGGGCTGCTTCAGCATCGTGCTGGAGCTCGTGCCCGCGGCCCTGGCGGAAGAAGTGACGGACAGCCTCGAGATCCCCACGATCGGCATCGGTTCGGGCGTCGGCTGCGGCGGGCAGGTGCTCGTCTGGCAAGACCTGCTCGGCCTCAACCTCGGTTTCAAGCCGCGCTTCCTGCGGGAGTTCGCCCAAGGCGCGACGCTGTTCCAGGAGGGCCTCAACGCCTATGCCCGGGCGGTCCGCGAAGGCGGTTATCCCACGGTCGAGGAGAGCTTCTAGCCATGCGCCAACTTCACACCATCGCCGAGCTGCAGGACTGGCGTCAGTCGGTCCCGGCGGGCAAAACGGTCGGCTTCGTGCCCACGATGGGCGCGCTGCACCGGGGGCACCGGGCGCTGATCGAGCGGGCGCGGCGCGAGTGCGACCTCGTGGTCGTCTCGATCTTCGTCAACCCCACGCAATTCAACGACCCGAAGGACCTGCACAGCTACCCGCAGCCGCTGGAGAAGGATCTGGAGGCCTGCCGCGACGAGGGGGCCGATCTGGTCTTCCTGCCGCGCCGGGAGTCCATGTATCCCGATGATTACCGCTATGTCGTGCACGAGCGTGAGGCCTCGCTGGCGCTGGAAGGCAAGCAGCGCCCGGGGCATTTCGACGGCGTGCTGACGGTGGTGTTGAAGCTGTTCAACCTCGTCGCGCCGCACCGGGCCTACTTTGGCGAAAAGGACTGGCAGCAGCTCCAGCTCGTCAAGGAGATGGCTGCGGCGCTGTTTTTGCCGCTCGAAGTCGTCCCGTGCGAAACCGTGCGGGAGTCCGACGGTCTGGCGCTGAGTTCGCGCAATGTGCGCCTGTCGCCCGAAGCCCGCGCCCAGGCCCCGCGCTTTGCCGCCGCGATGCGGGAAGCTGCCACCGCCGAGGAAGCGGCCGAGCGTTTGCGCGGCGAAGGCTTTGCGGTGGAATACGTGGCCGACCGCTGGGGGCGTCGTCTGGGCGCCGTGCAACTCGGGGGCGTTCGCCTGATCGACAATATGCCGCTGAGCCAGACTATGGCGGGAGGTGAAGGCTGATGCTGCTGTGCTTCGACATCGGCAATACGGACATCTACGGCGGCGTCTTCGACGGCGACCGCGTCCGCTACGAATTTCGCAAGAGCAACCAGGCGCGCCCGAGCGTGGACGAGTTTGGCGTGTTCCTGCTCCATTGGCTGCAGGCGCGCCAGATCGATCCCAAGTCCATCGACGCGGTGGGCATTGCCAGCGTGGTGCCCGACAGTTTGCCGAGCGTGGCGGGGGCCTGCCGCGAATACCTGCAGGTCAAGCCGCTCGTGCTCGAAGCGGGCGTGCGCACCGGGCTCAAGATCCAGGTGCACGACCCGCGCGAAGTGGGGGCCGACCGCATCGCCAACGCCATCGCCGCCGTGCAGATGTTCCCGGATCGCGATTTGCTTGTCGTGGATATGGGCACAGCTACTACCGTCTGCGCCATTACGCGCGACAAGGCCTACCTCGGCGGAGTGATCATCGCCGGAATGCGCCTCTGCATGAACGCTCTGGGCAAGGGTACGGCCAAATTGCCCCTGGTCGACATCATCCGTCCGAAGCAGGCTTTGGGCAAAACAACGATCGATAATATCCAAAGCGGGCTTTACTTTGGGCACATCGGAACGCTTAAAGAAATATTCGAGCGACTCCGTCAGGAAGCATTCGACGGGCGCGAGCCGCTGATCGTGGGTACGGGAGGCTTCTCCCGGCTCTTTCGAGAGGAAAACTTGTTTGATGAGATTATCCCGGGCCTGGTCTTGCAGGGACTGCGCCTGGCTGTAGAAATGAACCCTGCTCCCCATCCGCACCATAGCTGACCGATGAAGCGCACCCTTCTGAAAAGTAAGATCCACCGGGCGACCGTGACCGGAGCCGACCTCGACTACGAGGGCTCGATTTCGATCGACCCCGTCCTGTGCGAGGCCGCCGACCTGCTGTTTTTTGAAAAGGTCGACATTTACAACTGCAACAACGGCGAACGTTTTTCCACTTATGTGATCGAGGGCAAGGCGGGCGAAATCTGCCTCAACGGCGCGGCGGCCCGCAAAGTCTTGCGCGGCGACGTCGTGATCATCGCCTCTTACGCGGAATACGAAGACGGCGAAGAGGCCCGCAACCACACGCCGAACCTGGTGTTCGTCGACAAAAATAATGTGGCCAAGGGCCGCGACTAAAGCTGCTGGCAGTTAGTACCGCGTGAAAAAACCGCTGCACGGGGCGAAAATCGTCGCGTAGAGGCGGGCTTTGGCGTTGACGTACCGACTGCCGGTTTGCAATGTTTGGCCTCTTTCACTGATTTTAAACCTGCACAATTTTATGCCCGTAGAAGTCAAGATCCGCAAAGGCGAACCGATGGAACGCGCTCTGCGCCGCCTCAAGAAGAAGTTGGACCGCGAAGGCGTGATCCGTGATGTGCGCGCCAAGCGCTATTTCGAGAAGCCCAGCGAGGTGAAGCGCCGCAAGAAGAAGGTTGCCGCTTTCTCCGCCATGCTGCGCGCTCGGTACGAGAATCGCTAGAGATCCCTGTATGTCAGTAGCTGGGCTGATACTCACTTGCCCGGCTTCCCCTTTGGGGGTATTTTGCATACTAGTAGGCAGGCCGTTTCTCATCTCTCGGTTTGTCTACTCACAGAATGAAGCTCTCCCTCTCCAGTTGCTGGAATTCCGGGCGCCATAGCGACGGTTATGCTATGGTGCAGGAAGCAGTTGGATTGGGTTTTGAGTATATGGAGCTCTCGCATGGGATCCGGCTTTCTCTGGTGCCCGGAGTGCTTCAGGCGGTGGACGAGGGGCTGATCAAAATTAGCAGCGTGCATAATTTTTGCCCGCTGCCGCCTGGCGTTTTTGGCGCAGCCCCCAATCTCTACCAGCCGACCGCTAATACCCAGGCGGAGCAGGCCCTGTGGTTTCGGCACACCCTGCGCACCATCGATTTCGCAGGCCGCGTCGGCGCTAAGCTCGTCGTCCTGCACAGTGGCAGCGTCCACTACTGGTGGCGCGATGCCGGCAAGAAGCTCGAAGAAGGGGCGGACCATACGCCTTTTGAGGCGCGTCACACCTCCCCCTCCTATCAGAAGCTGATCGACAAGAGTCTGCGCCGGATGAAGCGCAAGCAGTCGGGTGCCTACCGCCGACTGGTCGAGAATCTGCGGCGTATCGTGCCCTTCGCCCGTGAAAAGGGCGTGCTGCTGGGGATCGAAAACCGCGAAGATTTCAACGAGTTGCCCATCGATACCGAGATGTCGCAGTTGCTGGCCGAAGTCGGCGAGTCGGATGTCGTCGGCTATTGGCACGACTGCGGGCACGCGCAGCTCAAGGAGCGCCTGCAGCTGACCTCGCAGGAGCAGTTACTGACTGAAAACGCGGGACGCCAGTTTGGGTTTCACCTGCATGATGTCGACGCTGACGAGCGCGACCACCAGCCCATCGGCAGCGGTGTGATCAACTGGCAGTTGATCCGCAACTTCATCCGCCCCAACCACCTGCTGGTGCTCGAGTTGAGCCCGCGTCTGCGCAGCAAGCAGGTGGCCGCCTCGCGCGAATTCATGCTGCGCCTGCTCGACCAGCAAGAGGCGTCCGCCGCCGGGAAGTAGTGGCTACGCACTCCAGTGCTGCCGGATCCACTTGCGGTGCGGCCCGGACAGGGTGAGCTGTTGCAAATCTGTCGGACTGGCCCATACGTAGTGGCCATTGAGCGTCGGCTTTTCGGGTGGCTTTACGTGGTAGACCTGTTCGGTGATGCGTTGATGGCTGATCCCGCGCTGCTGCTTGAAGTGCAGGTCGCCCTTGGCAAATCCCTCCGGCAGGGTGGCGAGGCGCGGTAGCTCATACATGTCGGCCAATCGCACGGAATCGGCCGCGCCGCGTTCGAGCAGCAGTTTGCCTTCGCTCACGATCCATGCCCGCTCGATCGTGACCTTCTCCGTCGCCTTGCGTTGCACCTGTGGGTAGGCCTCGGGATTGCCCTGCCGATGGCCCGTGCACCACGTGCGGATGGGGCAAAGCAGGCAATCCGGGCGCGCCTTGCGGCAGCGGATCGCGCCCAGTTCCATCATCGCCTGGTTGAAGTCGCCCGGTCGTTCCGGGTCCAGCAGTCGCTGGGCGAGCGGCCCCAGCTGCTTCTGCGCCTGCTGGCTGGATTTCCAGAGGGTAGCGTCGGCGGTCAGGCGCGAAAGCACGCGGATCACGTTGCCGTCGATCACCGCCGTGCGGTCCGCGAAATTGATGCTCGCAATCGCGGCCGCCGTGTAGGGCCCGATGCCCGGCAGCTCTTGCCATTGCGCGGCGGTGGTCGGCAGCTCGGGCAGCGCTGCGACCTCCCGAGCCAGCTTGTGCAGATTGCGGGCGCGGCGGTAATAGCCCAGGCCCTCCCACTGCTTCATGACGGCTTCTTCGGGGGCGTCCGCGAGGGCCGCGAAATCTGGAAACAGCCGCATCCACCGCTCGAAATACGGCAGCACGGTGTCGATCTGAGTCTGTTGCGCCATGAATTCCGACACCACTGTCCGGTAGACGCTCACCTCCTGCCGCCACGGCAACGGCCGGTGTTCCGCGTCATACCAGCCCAACAAGGCGGCCCGCAGGTGGGGAATCTCGGTCTCGGTCAAGGGATTGGGCATAGGTGAAAAGCAGTTTTATCCGCAGACTACACAGAGGAACGCGGATTGGCTTTTTAATCGACGCTCGGGGGCGGATTTGGTGCAGTGATCATTTGCCCATACCGACTCGCGTCAAACCTATGGCTCGTAAACGTGCAACTGCCGAAGAAGAGGGGCCGAAGCCGCTCACCACATACACCATCAAGCTCGACGAGGCTCAGCTGGAGCAGCTGGAGCAGATTTGCGACGAGCGCGTGTACGGATTCAAGGACGTGCCCCACTCGCTCTTTGCCTTTGAGGCGCCGCTGGAGAACTTCAACCTGACCGCCTACAAGAGCGGCAAGGTCGTCATCCAGGGCAAGGGCACGCAGAATTTTGTGCAAAACATCCTCGAGCCGCGCGTGACCAAGGTGGCGTTGCTGGGCTACGAAGAGGTGCACAACCCCGAGTATTACGAGCCGCACGCGGGCCTCGACGAAGCCGGCAAGGGCGACCTGTTCGGGCCGCTCGTCAGCTGCTGCGTCATCGCAGACGGCGACATGGTGCGCGCGTGGCGCGAAAAGGGTGTGAAGGACTCCAAGGCGTTGACCGACAATAGCATCCTCGCGCTGGAGAAGGTCATCCTGGGCACCAAGGGCGTGGTGGTGAAGAAGATGTTCGCCGGCATGCCCAAATACAACGACATGATGTCGAAGCCCAACGCCAACCTGAACAAGCTGCTCGCGTGGTATCACGCCAAGTGCCTGCAGAAGGCCCTGGAGGAGCGTCAGGTGGAATGGGGGCTGGTCGACCAGTTTTCCAAGCAGCCCCTGACCCAGCAGCAGCTCAAGCGCGACGGCGTGGACTTTAATCTGCAGATGCGCACCAAGGCTGAATCCGACCCGGTGGTCGCGGCCGCCTCGATCTGTGCGCGCGCGGAGTTTGTGCGTCAGCTGCAAAAGCTGAGCAAGGAGTTTGGCGAGCCCCTGAAGAAGGGCGCCAGTGCGGCGGTGAAGAAGCAGGCCAAAGAGCTGGTGGCCAAGCTGGGCGAACACCGCCTGCGCGACTTTGCCAAGGTGCACTTCAAGACCGCTTACGAGGTACTGGGCCTGCCGGTGCCGGAAAAGCCCCGCTATTACGGCCGATGAGCGCGCTCAAGCGACATGATCGCCGCCGCCTGCGGGATTGTGCCGCCCTGGTCGGCGTGGATGAAGCCGGGCGCGGCGCGTTGGCCGGTCCGGTCGTGGCCGGTGCCGTGCTTGTCGACACGCCCTTTCTCGATGGGCGCTGGTGCCGCAAGTTCGGCAAGCACATCAACGACAGCAAGCAGCTGACCCCGGCCCTGCGCGAGGAGTTGTTCGACGCCATGCGCGCGGAGCAGGCGGCGGGTGGCCTCGTTTTCTCCCCCGGCATTGCGTCGGTCGAAGAGATTGCGGCGCTCAACATCCTCGGTGCGACCCGTCTGGCGATGCAGCGCGCGCTGGAGGCCGTCTTGCCCCACGCGCCGGCGCTTTGCCCGGAAGGTTGCGTGGTCCTGCTCGACGGCAAGCCGATGCGTCCCTTCCCGTATGCTCACGAGGCGCTGGTCAAGGGAGACGGCAAGTGCCTGGCCATTGCGCTGGGCTCGATCATCGCAAAAGTGACGCGCGACCGCGAGATGGTGCGCCTGCACGCTGCATTTCCGCACTACGGCTGGGCCGAACACAAGGGCTACGCCGTGCCCGCCCACCGCGATGCGATCCTTACCCATGGCCCCTGTGCGCACCACCGCGAGCTCTTCCTGCGCAAGTTGCTCCACGCCCCCGAGCAAGCCGAGCTGGACCTGGTGGGCTAGGGCGCGACCGCTGAGTCGGCAGGCGCCACGTCTTGCGCTGGGCACGACACGCCACTCCTGCATGGACATCCGGCTGCTTCTGCGTGTAATAGCGGCATGCAATCCACCGGCCGGCTCATCCTCCTGGGCGTAAATATCGACCACTGCGCGACGATCCGCGAGGCGCGTTACCGCGACTACGACCGCACGCATGGTGAAATCGTCGAGCCCGATCCGCTCGCGTTTGCGTTTCTAGCGGAGCGCGCCGGCGCCGACGGCATTACCGTGCACCCGCGCGAGGATCAGCGCCATGTGAAGCGCAGCGACGTGTTGCGCCTGAAGGAGCACTTGCAGGTGCCGCTGAACATGGAGATGGCGGCGACGGACGACATGGTGGCCTTCGCGCTCAAGGTGAAGCCGACCTATGCCTGTGTGGTGCCCGAGAGCCGCGAAGAAGTGACGACGGAGGGCGGGCTCGACGTGGCCGGCCAGCCGGAGCGTATCGAGCGCGTGACCAAGGCCCTGCAGGACGGCGGCATCAAGGTCAGCCTCTTCATCGATCCCGACCCGGCGCAGATCAAGGCCTCGGCCCAGGCCGGCGCGACCTTCATCGAGCTGCACACGGGGGCGTACGCCAATGCCTATTACGATGCGGGCCAGCGCGCGGAGGAGTGCAATCGCCTGAAAAAGGGCGCGGTGCTCGGCCACGAGTTGGGGCTGACGGTGAACCTTGGCCACGGCATCAACTACGTCAACGTGGCCGAGATGCGGGAAGTGCCGCACGTGCACGAGATGAACATCGGGCACAGCATCATCAGCCGCGCGCTCCTGACCGGAGGCGAAGAAGCGGTGCGCGAGATGAAACGGCGCATGAATCCCGGGCTGTTCTAGCCAAGTGCGCGCTTTTGCGTTTTGCTGAGCGGGAAATGGTTCCGGCGATTCAACTTCCTCCTGGTGGCAGCGTGCTCAGTGTCGGCACCGACCTGATCGAGTGCGAGCGCGTGAAGCAGGTCTACGATCGGCATCCCGAGCGCTTTCTGGAGCGGGTTTATACCGAGTGCGAACGCGCCTACTGCCTGCAGATGAAAAACCCGATCCCCCACCTTGCGGCCCGCTTTGCGGCCAAGGAGGCGGTGGCGAAGTGCTTCACCACGGGCATCGGGGCGGAAATCGGCTGGCAGTCGATCGAGGTCGCCAAGGGTGAGCGGGGCGAACCTGTCATCGTGCTGGATGCGCAGGGGCAACGCCTGATGGAAGAGATTGGCGGCAATCATATCGTAATTTCTCTTGCTCATACCCGCATCTATGGCCATGCCGTAGCATTGCTGTTGCAGTAATTTCCCTTTCGTTATGTCATCCCTACCCCGCACTTTCCCGCTTCTCTCATGTGAACAGGCGCGCGCCTTCGAGCAAGCCCTCTTCAAGGGAGACAGCCAACGCGAATGGGAGGCGATGCAGCGTGCGGGCAAGGCGCTGGCCGCTGCGGTGGAGCGCGACTTCCTGGAGCTGGCCGAGTGGCCGGAAGACCCGCGCCTGTTGGTGCTGGCCGGCAAGGGCCACAACGCCGGAGATGCGCTGATCGCGGTGCGCCATCTGGTCGAGGAGCGGCCGGACAGCCATGTGACGATCCTCTGGGCGAGCGACCCCAACGAAGCCCGGCCGCATGTGCAACAGGCGCGGGGCGAACTGGGCCGGTGCAGGGTCGCGAAGCTGGAAGAGGTCGTATGGACGACGGAGGGGGCATTGAGTTCGCCCGAGCCGGAATACGATGTCGTCTTCGACGGGTTGCTGGGCATGAACTTTACGCCGCCGCTGCGCAGCCCCTACGACAAGATGATCGAATGGGCCAACCACCGGGACCGCCACTTCGGCATGCGCGTGGCGGTGGACCTGCCCAGCGGGGTGGGGGATGCGGAAGCGCCTGGTGCCTTCCGGGCAGATTTCACCTACGCGATGGGGCTGCCCAAGGCGCCGATCGAGGACGAGCGCAATGGCGAGTGGGTGGGCCGGCCCGAACTGCTCGACCTGGGCTTTCTCAACGCCGGGGTGGAGCTGCCGGAGGTTCAAGCTTGCTGGCTGGACAAGCGCGATGCGTTGCGCCAGTTGCAGCACCTGCGCCCAGCCGACAGCCATAAATACACCTACGGCCAGGTCGCGGTCATCGCGGGCTCGCCCCAATATCCCGGCGCGGCGCTCATGTGCATGGGTGGCGCCCTGCGGGTCGGCCCCGGCCTGGTGACGGGCATTGTGCCGCACATGCTCTCGAGCCGCCTGGCGCTGGCGCTACCGGAGGTCACCTGGATGCCGGTGGCGGCGCGCCCGGACGGCAGCCTGGAAGTGGAGGCGGTGCGTGCGGCGCACATGATGGCCTCCAACCGCACGAAGTGCATCGTGATGGGGCCGGGCTTGGTCGCCGACCGCAACGCGCTCTTTAACATCACCCGCATCGTGCGCGAGATCACCTTGCCGCTGGTGCTCGATGCCAGCGCGCTGACGCCGGAGGTGGTGCCGGCGGTCCTGGGACGCCACCCGCAGGCGGGTCCGGTGATCCTGACGCCGCACCCGGGCGAGTTGAAGCGCTTGCTCGACCGGCGGGAAGACGGCTTCGATCCCCAGCAGGTCAGCGACTTCTGTGCGCGCCACCGCGTGATTTTGGTCCTGAAGGGGCGCATTACCCGCATCTTCGACGGCGAGTCGATGATCGCCACCGCGGCCGGAGGTCCCGTCCTGGCGCGCGGCGGCACCGGCGATGTGCTGGCGGGTATGATCGGCGGGCTGGTGGCGCAGGATCCGGGTAACTGCCGTGCGGCGATCCTGCGGGCGGTGGCTTGGCACGGGGCCGCCGGGGATGCCTTGGCGACGCGTTTCGGGCAGGCTTCGCCCCGCACGACGGAGCTGATCGACTACCTGCCGATGGTGTTGCGCGAACGCATCCGCCGCGTCTAGAGGGCCATGGACGTTCAGAACGAGGCGCAGGCGCTGATGGTGCTCAACGCCCTGCCGGATTTCGGACCGGTGGGCATTCGCAAGCTGATCCAGCATTTCGGGTCTGCCCGGGAGGTGCTGCGGGCATCGGCCAAGGCGTTGGAACCCGTGCTGAGCGGTCCGCGGCGGCAGAAGCTGTTGCGTTGGCCCGAGCTGTTTGATTTGCCGCGCGAACTGGCGCGCCTGGAGGGGTTGTGCGCGCGCTTCATCCCATCTACCGAGGCGGATTATCCGGCCCGGTTGAAGGGCCTGCACGATGCGCCGGTGGGGCTCTACCAGCAGGGCGACGTCGATTGGCGGCTGCCGGCGGTGGCGATCGTCGGCACACGCAACTGCAGCCAGTATG
Organism: Puniceicoccaceae bacterium 5H; assembly: GCA_009772895.1. Classification (GTDB taxonomy): domain Bacteria; phylum Verrucomicrobiota; class Verrucomicrobiia; order Opitutales; family Oceanipulchritudinaceae; genus WOUP01. Next base: position 13,264 of record WOUP01000015.1, read on the forward strand.
GGCGCAAGGTGGCCTACGAGTGGGCCAAGGAATTGGCCGCCAACGGCGTGATCGTGGTCAGTGGGCTCGCGTTGGGCGTAGATGCTTACGCGCACCAGGGCGCGCTGGATGGCGGCGGCAAGACGGTGGCGGTGCTCGGCAACGGGCTGGACGTGGTCTACCCGCGTGAGAATCGCGCGCTGTACGGGCGCATCGCTGCCGAGGGGGCGTTGTTGACCGAGTTTTACCTGGGCCGCAAGGCGGACCGGCAGACCTTTCCCCAGCGCAATCGCATCGTAGCGGGGATGAGCCAGGCGACGCTGGTGATCGAGACGGACGAACGTGGCGGCAGCCTGATTACGGCCCGTTTTGCGCTCGAGCAGGGGCGCACGGTGCTGGCGCTGCCGGGCCGGATCGACCAGCCCACCTCGCGCGGGTGTCACATGCTGATTCGTGAAGGCGCCATCCTCGTCACGTCGCCCGCGGAGGTGATGGAAGAGCTTTCGTGGCGCCCGGAGCCGCTGGAACTGGACTTCGGCGGGCTCGAGGTGGACGGCGATGCCGCGAACACGGCCACCGTGCCGGCTCAACTGGAGCAGCTCGACCCGGCGGCCCGGCGGATCCTCGAGCAGCTGGCGGAGGGCGAGGTCCTGCACCTCGACCAGTTGAGCGATCGGTTGAATCAACCGGCGGCGGAGGTGGGCGCACAGCTGATGCTGCTCGAGATCGAGGGCTGGGTGAGCAAGCGCTTCGACGGCAGTTACGAAAAAGCCTACTGAAACGCGTCCAGCAGGCTTGAGCAAAAAGGGTGGTTGGACGGCCTCAACCAGGGGGCCACTCCAGCGGACGACCGCCGAGCAGGTGGATGTGCAGGTGCGGCACCGTTTCGCCGCCGTCGGGTCCGTTGTTGATCACGACGCGGAAGCCGGATTCGAGCTCGAGGGACTTGGCGAGGTTGCGCGCCACGATCAACAGGTGCCCAAGCGTATCCTGGTCTTCGTCCAGGGCATCGCCCACGCGTGGGATCGGCTTGCGCGGGATGATGAGCAGGTGGACGGGCGCTTGCGGGTTGATGTCGTGGACGGCAATGCAGAGCTCGTCCTCGTATTCCTTTTGCGCCGGGATTTCACCGGCGATGATCTTTTCAAATAACGTAGGACCTGACATGAGAGGGGGATTCGATTTGGTAGAGCGCTAGACGTAGAGGATGCTCAGTTCGGCATTGGCCGTGGTGAACTGGCTCGCGAGCGCGTCGATGTAGCCGCGCGCTTCCTCGTGGCGCTCCTGTTGCTTGCGTGTAAAAGGCTTGCCGCAGGTGATGGACTCGCGCAGGCCGGTGATCAAGAGTAGGGCGCTGTCGTAGCCGGCGACGCTCTTGAGGCCGCGCACGAGTTCTTGACGCACGAAGAGCGGGTCGAACGGCTGGCCCTCCAGCTTGAGGTGAAAGAGCCCGTAGGAGGACTGCTTGAAGGGCTGGTTCTGGCTGAGCCGCATCGCGGTCTCGGCAAAGGCCTCTACCGTGTCGTCCATTTCCGGCTCTTCGGCAATGGATTGATCGATCGCCTCCTTGATGTGCTTGAGCAGGTAGGGGTCGCCGCCGGCCGCCTCGGCAAAAAGGTAATGGAGACAGTGATACTTAGCCCAGTCTTGCTTCGCTTTGAGCAGCGGGACGGGCTTCTCGACGGAGGTCCGATATTTCCTGCGCGAGTTCATCTATATCCCTAAACTCCTTGTACACACTAGCAAAGCGCACATAGGCGATTTGATCAATAGTTTTCAACCGCTCCATGATGGCCTCACCGATGGCGCGTGCGGGGATCTCGCTGTCGTAACCGCTCTCCATCTCGGCGGTTACGTCACTTACTAACATGCGCAATTGCTCCGGATCGATGGGGCGTTTTTCGCACGCGCGCCTCAGGCCGCTGAGGATCTTGCCGGGTTCGAAGGGTTCGCGGCGACCGTCGTTCTTCTTCACCCACAGCTCGTCGCGCACGACTTCCTCGGTGGTGGTAAAGCGGTGGCCGCAGTCGCTGCACTGGCGGCGGCGGCGGATGGCGGAGCCGTTGCGCGCCAGGCGCGAATCGATCACCCGGGTGTCTTTTGCTTGGCAGCGGGGGCAGATCATAGGCTAGGCGGAGGCCGGAGCGGCGTGCTTCTCTGCCAGGTGCAGGAAGTTTTGCAGCATTTTATGCCCGTGCTCGGTCGCCATCGATTCCGGGTGAAACTGCACGCCCCATATCGGGAGCTCGCGGTGGCGCAGGCCCATGATTTCACCCGTCTCGGTTTCCGCCGTGATCTCGAGCACGTCGGGAAAGGTCTCCCGCTTGACCAGCAGCGAGTGATAGCGCGTGGCGGGGAAGGGCGTGGGCAAGTCGGCAAAGATGTCCGTGGCGTGGTGGTGGATGGGCGAGGTCTTGCCGTGCATCAGGCGGTCCGCCCGCACGATGTCACCGCCAAAGTAGTCGCCGATGCACTGGTGGCCGAGGCAGACGCCGAAGAGCGGGATGCGGGCCTTGCTGACCGCGCCGATGATGCCGAGGCTGTTACCGGCTTCCTTGGGGCTGCATGGGCCGGGTGAAATCACGACCATTTGCGGGTGCATGGCCACGACCTGTTCCCCGTTCAACTCGTGGTTGCGGTACACCTCGGGCTTCCACCCGAGCTGGCCGAAGTACTGCACGATGTTGAAGGTAAAGGAGTCGAAATTGTCGATAACGAGCAACATGGTCTGCCGGTATCCTCAGCGTGCATACGCCATTGGTCAAGTCTTGCGCGCGATTGTCGCCCGGTGGAGCGGCTGGTGAATGCTTAGCGAAAAACGTTGTATTTGAGGATCGCATAGATGGCGCGGATGCCATCCTTCCAGCCGATCTTTTTGCCTTCCTCATAGGTCCGCCCGTAGTAGGAAATGCCGACCTCGTAGATGCGGTAGTTCATGCGGGCTACCTTGGCGGTGATTTCGGGCTCAAAGCCAAAGCGGTCTTCCTCGATCTGGATCTGCTGGATCACCTCGCGGCGGAACAGCTTGTAGCATGTTTCCATATCCGTAAGGTTGATGTTAGTCAGCATATTGGAAAGCAGGGTGAGGAACTGGTTGCCCATCATGTGCCAGAAGAAGACGACTCGGTGAGGATCGCCGCCCTGGAAGCGCGAACCGAAGACCACGTCCGCCTTGCCCTCGGCGATGGGCTTGATCAGGCGCGGATATTCATCGGGATCGTATTCGAGGTCCGCATCCTGAATGATGACGAGATCGCCCTCCGCGTGCTGGATGCCGGTCCGGAGTGCGGCGCCTTTCCCCTGGTTGACTTCATGGTAGACGACGCGGCAAAGGGGATCCGTCTCCACCTGCTCCCGGAGGATCGTACGGGTGTTATCGCGCGAGCAGTCGTCGACAATGATGATCTCTTTCAAGTTCACCGGGGCGTGTTTCACACGCTCGAGGATCGAGAGAATCGTTTCCTGCTCGTTGTAACAGGGGATGACGACGGTCAAGCTGAGGTTTTCTTCTCGTGTGGGCATGACGATTCGGGCAGCGGCCGGTAGATTGGCATCTAGAACTACCCGCAAAGGGATTGCCAAGCCTAAACTCTTCGCGCAAGGGTGGGCGGTTGGGCGAAACCAAGGCGAACTGCCGCCGTTGTGTCACCTCACCTGATTGCACATGAGCGCATTTGAGTTGTTATATGAAGACCCGCACAGTGGGGCGCGTCGCGGACGTTTGCACTGCTTGCACGGCCAGATCGAAACACCGATCTTCATGCCGGTCGGTACCCAGGGGACCGTCAAGGCACTAACGCCGACGCAGCTGGAGGAAGCCGGTGCGCAGATCATTCTGGGCAATACCTATCATTTGAATCTGCGCCCCGGTTCGGAGCTGGTGCACGAACTGGGCGGTCTGCACCGCTTCATGGGGTGGGACAAGCCGATTCTAACCGACAGTGGCGGCTTCCAGGTCTTCAGTCTCGCTTCCCTACGCCAGATTAGCGAACGCGGCATTGCGTTCAAGAGCCACCTCGATGGACGCAACGTCTTCCTCGGCCCGGAAGAAGTGGTGACGATTCAAGACAACCTGGGCTCCGATATCGCGATGGTGCTGGACGAATGCGCGCCCGCCGGTTGTAGCGAACAGGAGGCGCAGACCGCCGTGGACCGCAGCTTGCGCTGGGCGGAAGACTGTGTCGAAGTGGCGCGTCGCCGCGGCTTCCTTGATCGCGGGCACTATTTGTTCCCGATCGTGCAGGGTAACCGCTTCCCACACCTGCGCCGACAGTGCGCGGAGGGGTTGGTACAGCTCGAGATGGCCGGTTATGCAATCGGTGGCGTCAGCGTCGGAGAGCCCGAACCGGAAATGATGAGCGCGGTGGCGGCTTCGGCCGAAGTGCTGCCTAGCAATAAGCCCCGCTACGTGATGGGAGTAGGAACGCCGCCGCAGCTTTTGCGCTTCATCGCGTTGGGCGCGGATATGTTCGATTGTGTTATGCCGACCCGGGAGGCGCGCCATGGCGTCGCCTTTACGCCCGACGGCAAGATCAACCTGAAGAACCAACGCTTTCGGCAGGATGAGCGTCCACTGGTAGAGGGTATGGATAACTATACTTGCCGTCGGTTCAGTCGCGCCTATTTGCGGCACTTGCTGGTAAGTGGCGAGATGTTGTCAGCAACCCTCCTGTCTCTGCACAACGTGCACTTTTTCCTCGATTTAATGCGGCAGGCCCGTGCGCATCTCGAGCAGGGCGACTTTACCCGTTGGTCGGCGGCTTGGATTGAACGTTACGAAGCGGGGCGGGCCAGAGAAACTTGAACCTTTTGGCCCCATGCGCCTTGCCGTTGGCGATAGCACGTACGGCAATGGATAGGGTTTCGTGCGTTTACTGCAAATTTATCAAATCTTCGCATTATTAGATATATCGACTTGCAATAGGTAGTTTTGGAGTGTTGTATGCAGCGAAACGAACCCTTAAGACCATGTCTACCATCGTCGAACTTAAAGAAGAGCTGAAGAATCTGGAGAAGGAAGAGGCCAAGATTGCCCGTATGAAGGAGCAAATTGCCGCGAAGATCCAGGAGGAGAAGGAAGAGGATAACCGCCTCGATGAAATTTTTAACAACAGCGGCTATGCGACGCCCCGCGCTCTGGTCAAGGCTCTGATGGTCAAGTATGGCATCAAGGTCAGTGGCAGTGCGGCCAATGGCAAGCCGCGCAAGCGCACCCGTATTACGAGTGATCTGCGCGACAGCGTGAAGGCTGAGGTCAACGCCGGCGGTTCCAAGAACTCCGTCAGCAAGAAATACGAGATCAGCTACGCCGTCGTCTCCAAGATCATGAAGGGTGACTACGACCATCTCTAGGTCCGTAGCTGCAGATTGATTTTGTGACTGCCGTGACCGGATTGTAACCGGCACGGCCTTTTTGTTGACCGGAAATGCGCTTGCGGCGTCGGGGGACGTGCTTCATAGCTTATAGTTTTCCTGCCCTGCAAAAGGGTGGGCGACCGGTCCGTCCGGGCGCAAAGCGTGAGATGCCATGATCTTTTCCCTCTTTAAACGACTCAGCGGCAGCCACTACCGCAAGTTTTACCGGAAGTGCCAGCCCCTTATTAAACGCATCAACGAGCTCGAGGCTTCGTACCAGAAAGAGAGCGATGCGTGGCTCCAGGGGAAGACGGCCGAATTCCGCGAGCGCCTGAAAAACGGCGAGACGCTCGACGATTTGCTGCCAGAAGCCTTCGCCGTGGCCAAGAACGGTGCGCGCCGCCTCTGCGGGCGCGAGATCGAATTTGTCGGCACCAAGGCGGTGTGGAACATGGTGCACTACGATGTGCAGCTCATCGGCGGCATCGCCCTGCACGATCACCACATTGCCGAGATGCAGACGGGCGAGGGCAAGACGCTGGTCGCCACCCTGCCGCTCTACCTCAACGCCCTGGCCGGGCGCGGCGCCCAGCTGGTGACGGTGAACGAATACCTGGCCCAGCGCGACGCCGAGTGGATGGGCCACCTCTTCAATTTCCTCGGCCTCAGCGTCGGCGTGATCCGCAATCAACAGCCCCCGGAGGAAAAGCGGGCGGCCTACAACTGCGACATCACCTACGGCACGGCCAGCGAGTTCGGCTTCGATTATCTGCGCGACAACGGCATGGCCATGACGCCGCAGCAGCGCGTCCAGCGCGACCACTTCTTCGTGATTGTGGACGAAGTGGACTCGGTGCTGGTCGACGAAGCGCGCACGCCGCTGATCATCACCGGCCCGATGCAGAACGACAACAGCGCACCCTTCATCAACCTGAAGCCGCGCATCGAACGCGTCGTCCGCGAGCAGAACCGCATATGCAACCAGCTGATCAATGAGGCGAAGGCTGAGCTGGAGAAGCTGGCCGAGAGCGACGACCGCAAGAGCCTGACGGTCGAGAAGGCGCAGCCCGCGCTGGAGAAGATGTATCAGGTGAAGCACGGTATGCCGAAGAACAAGGTGCTGTTGCGCCTGCTCGAGGACGGCCGCTTCCGCAAGCTCTTCGAGGCCTTCGACCTCGAGATGCACGCCGACTATAATAAGGACCAGCGGCACGCCTTGCGCGAAAACCTCTTCTTCACCATCGACGAGAAGCAGCGCTCGAGCGATTTGACCGAAAAGGGCCGCACCACGGTCAGCCCGGAAGATCCGGACGCCTTCGTGCTGCCCGACTTGCCGACCCGTTACATCGAGATCGACAATCGCACGGATCTCGAGCCCGACGAGAAGGCGCAAAAGAAGGCCGAGGAGCAATCCGCCTTTGAGCAAAAGTCCGATGAGCTCCACGTGACCAGCCAGCTGCTCCGGGCCTACAGCCTGTATGAGCGCGACGTGGAATATGTGGTGCAAAACGGCAAGGTGCACATCGTCGACGAAAACACGGGCCGCGTCATGGTCGGCCGCCGCTGGTCGGAGGGCCTGCACCAGGCGATCGAGGCCAAGGAGGGCGTTCAGATCGAGCGCGAGACGAAGACCTTCGCCACGATCACACTGCAAAACTATTTCCGCCTCTACGAAAAGCTGGCCGGCATGACCGGTACCGCCGAGACCGAGGCCAACGAGTTCCGCGACATCTACGAGTTGAGCGTGATGGTCATCCCGACCAACAAGCCCAACATCCGGATCGACGATGCGGACATCATCTACAAGACGCGGCGCGAGAAGTATCAGGCCGTGGTGCAGGAGGTGAAGACCGCCCACGAGCGCGGCCAGCCCTGCCTCGTCGGCACGGTGTCGGTCGATGCCTCGGAACTGCTCAGCCGTATGTTGCGCCGCGAGCGCATCCCGCACGAGGTGCTCAACGCCAAGAACCACGCCCGGGAGGCCGAGATCGTGGCCCAGGCCGGGCAAAAGGGCGGCGTGACGATCGCGACCAACATGGCCGGTCGCGGCACGGACATCAAGCTGGGCGAAGGCGTCGAAGACCTCGGCGGCCTCTACGTCATCGGCACGGAGCGACACACCTCGCGCCGGATCGACCGCCAGTTGCGTGGCCGTTGCGCGCGCCAGGGCGACCCGGGCCGCACCAAGTTTTTCCTCTCCCTCGAAGACGATCTGATGCGCCTCTACAGCCACGGCACTGCCGGCAAGCTGCTCGAGAGCTCCTTCGTCGAAGGCGAGCCGCTAGAGCACAAGTGGTTGAGCTCGATGATCGAGCGCGCGCAAAAGACCGTGGAAGAGCAGCACTACTCGATGCGCAAGCGTCTGCTGCAATACGATGAGGTGGCTTCCCGCCAGCGCGAAGTGATTTACGGCCTGCGTTCCGAAGCCATGGACGCCGATGATCCGCGCGACATCATCTGGGAAATGGTCGACGAGGAGATCGAGCACCGCATCGAGCAATTCGGCCTCGACGCCAAAGGCGCCAGCGAGCAGGCCTACGATCGCTATTTCAACTGGGCCACCCAGACATTCCCGATCCAGCTGACCAAGGAAGATATCCAGGGCAAGGACCTCGCGGGAGTTCACCAGGTCACGCTGACCCACGTGAAGGAGGCCTACGCGGTGAAGGAAGCGGCGGAAGAGGCGGAAGCCCTTCGCCGTCTGGAGCGCATGATCATCATCAGCACCATCGACCGCGCCTATCAGGACCACCTGACCTCGCTCGACCAGTTGCGTCAGGAGGTCGGTCTGCGCGGTTACGGTCAGAAGGATCCGCTGGTCGAGTTCAAGACCGAAGCCTTCAAGGCGTTCGAAGAGATGATGACCGAAGTGCGCTCCAACATCTGCAGCGACATTTTCCGTAAATTTACCAACGCCGAGGCCGTGCAGCAGATCCTGCAGCGCCTGGGCCGCCGGCTCCGCACCTCCGGTCCGGCCGATCCCGATGGCGACCAGGCCCCGGCCCCGGAGCGCAAAGGCGTTTCGGTGGCCGAAGCCGCTCGTGCGCGTCAGCTGGCCCGGGCCCGTCAATTGATGGCCCGCAAGGCCACCACGGCGACCCGCACCCCGCGGGAAGCTGTGCAGACGCAGGAAATGGAGACGCCCAACGCGCCCGCACCCAGCGTGGAAGAGCCCGGCCGGAACGACGTGGTCGTGATCCGCAAGGGGGACGAGGAGCGCGAGATGAAGTGGAAGCAGGCCGAGCAGTTGGTGAAGGAAGAGGGCTGGGAGCTGGTGCGCCAGGCCTGATCAGGATCCGCCGAAACTGCCGATGAGCTTGAACGCCAAGGTTTGGAAAGCTTTCTGGCCCTGGCTGGCGGGGTTGAGCACCCCTCTGCTCTGGGTGCTAGCTTTCCCGCCGGTCGGCTTCGATGAGCTGGCCTACGTCTACCTCGTGCCCCTGGTGCTCTGGGCGTTTACGCGTCCGGCGGGCAAAGCCTACGGCTGGATTACCTACGGCGGCGCCTTTCTGGCGTGGGTGATCCTGCTCTCCTGGCTGCGGCACTTCACCAGTCACCTCGACGCGCCGGCGTGGCAACGCGTCGGCGGGGCGTGGCTGGCGTTCGTCTCGCTGTCGGCCTTTCTGGCGCTGTTCTTCTGGGCCTGGGCTCGCGCATTGCGCTGGATGTTGGCGTGGAGCCAGGACCGCCCCTGGTACGAGCGCCTGCTGGCGTTCGCGGCGCTCGCCGGTTTTTGGGTGGTGCTCGAGTGGGTGCGCGGCTGGATCTTTTCCGGTTTTCCGTGGCTGCCGCTCGCGGCCAGCCAGTGGCGTAACCCCCTCGTGCTGCAGATCCTGCCGGTCACAGGCTACTACGGGCTCAGCTTCCTCTTGGTGTTTTTCAACCTGGCGGTGGCGGCCTACCTGCGGCAGATGGTGCTGCAACTGCGCCAGAAGCTGCGCTGGCAGCAACGGATTTCGATCGAATTTTATACCGCGCTCGGCCTGCTCGCGCTGAGCATCGTGCAGGGGTTCGGCCAGCGAAACAGCGCCCGGCAGGAGGAGCGCCTGGGGGATGTGGCCTTTGTGCAGCCCTACATCAAGCCCCAGCAGCGTTGGGACGAAAGCCAGGACCGCAAGACGCTGGAGACCATGGCCCACCTCACGCGGCTGGCCGGCATGTTGCAGCCCGATTTGATCCTGTGGCCCGAGGCGCCGACGCCCCTCTTCTTCAAGGCCCAGCCCACCTCCGACCGCTGGGCGGCGATGCTGACCCAGGAGGTCGGTGCGCCCATTCTGCTGGGCGGCATGGTGGCCGAACGCCGCGATACCGATGATGGCCCGGCCTACGACAGCTATAACGCGGTGCTGCTGGCGACGCCGGATGCGGGGGTGAAGACCGACTTCTACTACGCCAAGCGGCACCTTGTGCCCTTCGGTGAATACACACCGTTTGCGAGCCTGTTGCCTGCGGTGGTGCCGACCGGCTTTCAGGCGGGGGACCACCCGGCCGTATTGCATGTGCCGCTCAAGACGCGCTCGGTGGCGATCGGCCCCCTGGTCTGCTACGAAGACGTCTTCCCCGATCTGGCGCGCGAGCAGGTGCGGGAAGGGGCGGAAGTGCTCTTCGTGGCCAACAACAATTCCTGGTACGGGCAGGAGGGCAGCGGCGTGCAGCACGCGTCCCATGCCGTTTTGCGCGCGGTGGAGACGCGGCGCCCCGTGATGCGTTGCGGCAATGGCGGCTGGAGCGGCTGGATCGACGAGCATGGTCAGATCCGTCACGAACTGCGGGACGTCCACGGCCACGGCATCTATTTCGAGGGCGTGCAAAACAGCATCGTCACCCGCGATCCGCGCTTCCAGGGATACCTGACGCCTTTTGTGCGTTATGGGCCGTGGTTTGTTTATGTCTGTATGGCACTTACGGCCGTGGGCGCCTTTTTTCGGCTCCGCAAGCGTGCGCAAAATATTTCAATAGCATCCGTACAATTGTCACAAAATCGTGTCATTGTGCGCCGTTGAGATTCAAAAAATCTCAATTTCGCTTGATTTCTAGTCCCTATTAGGCTTCTCTTGCGACCGAGGCTCATTGAGGGCCCCAAATTGTTCGCGCTCGTAATGAGTCTCACGCACTCAACATTCATACGAGTCATGAAAGTCACTAAGAACACCCTGATTCTCGGGTTCATCGCGTCCCTGGTCGCCGTTCCGGCGTTTGCGGCTCAAGCCGACAAGGCTGCACCGAAGGCCCTCAAGGTGATCGAGCCCTCCCTGCCGTACCAAATCTCTCAGTATAAGATCAATAGTGAGGTGATGGTGCGCTTCAAGCTGGATGATAATGGTCGTCCGATCAACATCCGCGTGGAGTCTACGACCGACCGGGAATTCGCAGAATCCGTGGTTCGTGCTGTGCGTCAATGGCGCTACGAAGTGCCGGAAGGCTACAATGGCGAAGAGTACAAGCTCCCCGTCGTGGCCGACTTCGACGCGTAAGCACTGTTTGCTAGATTCATCTGATCTAAATTAGAAAATAACGGGGCACCTCTCCAGCCGGGGAGGTGCTCTTTGCATGTACGGCCTCGAGAGGTCGCTTGCCAAGGGCCCCTCGCTCTCCATAGGACATGCTGTATGCGTAGACTTTTCTGCTGGTGGGTGGCTTGCCTGAGTGCGGTGTTGCTACAGGGGCAGCCCACGCCCCAAACGACTCCGACCGAGGCGGTGCCGCTGGCAGAGCAGGCACCGATAGCGACTCCCGGTGAAGCGTGGCAGCGCCAGGCGGCGGAAAGTGCGCTGCGCAATGGCTATCCGCAGATTGCCGCGACGCTTTATCGTCGGTTGGCAGAAGGGCAGGGCACGCTCGACGCACGCTTTCTGTTGAACTGGTCGACGGCGTTGCTCGCTTCGGGCGAGGTGGAGCAGGCTGGGGAAAAGCTGGCGCAGTTGCCGGATCCGCAGATGCCGGAGGCCCGCTTGCGCCGGGCATTGATCGAAATCCTCAATCGTGAGTGGGAGCGCGCTGCCGACGCGCTGGAGGATCTGGCCGCAACCGACGTCCCGGCGATCGACCGCAGCTGGTACTACCTTGCGCAAGCGTGGCTGGCCGACCATGAGGACGAAGACGAGGACGCGCGCGAAGCCTTTCAGAACGCCCAGCAGGCGGCGGCGTCGCCCGGCCTCGCCGCCCAGTTTGACTTGATGCAGCGGGCTTTTGAACTCCGACGCGGGACCGCCAGCGAGGCCGAGCTGGAAGACCTGCGGGAGACCCAGGAGGAGATGGCCGGTTCGCGGGCTGCCTTCGAGGCCGGTCGGCTGCGCGCGATTACCCTGGCGCGGCTCAATCGTCGGGATCGCGCGGTCGCGGTGGTCGAGGAGCTGTTGCGCACGCCGGGCCTGGACGATTTTCAGTTGCGCCCGCAGTTCCTGCTATTGCTGGCGCTGGTCGCGGGGGAGGATACCGGGCGGAGCCGGGTGGCGCTGCGCGAGCTGCTTTCGCTGCCGCAGGCCCCGCGCGATCTCCAGCGAGTGGCGCTGCAGCTTTTGGCGTCCAATGCCTTTCAAGTCTCCGATCCCGCGGAATTTCGCGAATCGCTGAACCGCTGGATCGAGCAGACGCCACCGCACCCGCTGATCGACCGGCTGTTGCTGGTCCGCGCGCAACTGGCCGCACAGCGCGGCGACCTCGACGCCGCCGAGCGCGATGCCAAGGCCCTGCTCGAGCGTTTCCCCGGTTCTCGCCTGGTGGACGCCGCGCTGGAGTTGCTGGCACAAGTCAACTGGCGCCGCGAGCCGCCTCGTTATCGCACGGCGGCGGACTACTTGCAGCGGTTGCGCCAGCGTTTGCAGGCTGGCGGCGAACGTGCCCGATTGAGCGTCTTGATCGGTGACAGCTATTTCCTGAACAGCGACTACGCCAGCGCGGCGGAGGCTTATGGCAATGCGCTGCGTGAAACCGGCTTGGGGCCGGCCGGCCCGGTCCTCTATCAGCAAGTGCTGTCTGAGATCCGGGCGGGCCGCCTGGAGGAAGCGGCCAGCCATCTCGACGGAGTCAGCCCCGTGCCGCTCGATGCCGAGGCGCGCTGGCGGGCCGAATGGAACCTGCTCGATGCCTGGCGGCGAGCAGGCAACAGCGAGCGAGCGCGTCAGCGCCTGCAACGGCTGCTCAATGCCGACATCGTGTCCAACCTCTCCCTGCCGCTGCGCCTGCGCTTGCGTTGGCTGCGCCTGCGTCTGGCGCTCGACATGGGCGATGCGGCGGAGGTGCCGGCCCGGGTCGATGCGATCCTGCAGGAGTTGGCGGAGACCGAAGATGCCGCGCTCTCTACCGCCGAGCGCGAACGCCTGGCCAGCTACTTTCGCCTGATTCAGGGCGAGGCCTACTTCCAGCTCGGGCAAAGCGAGCAGGGCTCCGCCGTATTTGAAGAGCTGCGGCGAATTGCCCCAGGCTCCGGCCCGGCGATCCTCTCTTATCTCGTGTCGGCGCGCGAAGGCGCGGTGCAAAACCGCCTCGTGCAGGCCCAGCAAAACCTGATCGAGCTGGCCGACCTCTACCCGCAGAGCGAATACGCGCCCCTGGCCCTCTGGGAGGCCGCTCTCTACGCCGAGCGCCGGGGCCTCGACAGCACCTATCAGGAGGCGATCAACATCCTCGAGCGCCTGGCCAATGAATACCCGGACCACCCGCTGCTCTTTTACGTGCGTCTCAAGCAGGCCGACCTCTCGCGCAAGCTCAACGATTTCGGCACTGCGCTGCTGCTCTATGAACGCGTGCGCAACCAGTTCCCGCAACACTCGGAGCGCTTCCGGGCGGAAATGGCGCGCGCCGACGTGCTGATGGCCGCCGGCAGCGCGCAGCAGCCCGAGCGCCTGGCTTCGGCCATCCTCGAGTACGAGCGCCTGGCCGACTTGCCTGCCGCGCCCCTGGATCTGCGAGTCGAGGCGAGCTATAAATGGGGCAAGGCCCTGAACCTGCAGGGAGAGCGCGAGCGGGCCAAGGCCACGTTCTGGGGTACGCTCGAGCGGTTCTGGCCAGACGCCGAGGCCGGCCGCCTGGGCACGCAGGGGCGCTACTGGCTCAGCCGCACCATCATCGAGTTGACCGGCTATCTGGAACAGGACGGCCAACTGGAGCAGGCCCTGCGGCTCTATCGACGGATGCTCGAGAGCGGTCTGCCGGGGGAGACGCTGGCGCGCGAGCGCATCCAACGCCTGATGCCGCAGGTGGCACCCGAGCCTGAGGGCGCTGCGGACGAATAAGCCCGCGCCCCAGCGGGGCGGATCCACCTCCAAGGTTGCATTTCCGCCCGGGCCACGCTTCAATTAGACGGATGGATTCGGTGCTCGACGCTTCACTCCTTGCCCAGGGCGGCCCGATCATGTGGCTGCTGTTCCTGGTCAGCCTCATCGGCTTCACCATGTTCGTCGAGCGCCTGCTGTTCCTGCACCGCGGGCAAATCCGGACCAACGATTTTCTCGCCGGTCTCAAAAACCTCCTGCGCAAGCGCCGCCTGATCGAGGCCGTGACCGTATGTGAAGAGACGCCGGGCCCCGTAGCCAATGTCGTGAAGGCCGCCCTGCTGCACTTCCACGAAGGCGAAGAGCGCTGCCGCCTGGCGATCCAGGGGGCGGCGATGGTCGAAGTGCCGATGCTGGAACGCCGTTTGGGCACGATTGGAGCGCTGGGCCGCCTCGCGCCCCTGCTCGGTCTGCTGGGCACGCTCATCGGCCTGATGGAAGGGCTCAATGCCGCAGGGGAGAGCGCCAGTGCCGGTTACCCGACCTACGGGCAGATGCTCGCGGGGATCGGCGAAGCCCTCTACACCTCCGCCGCCGGCCTCGCGGTGATGATGATGGCGATGCTGGCCCACCACTTCCTCTATGGCCGCATTCGCGCGCTGGTCTACGATATGGAATATGCCGGGCACGACCTCCTGCAGTTCCTCATGCACGACTACGAGCAGGCTGAGGTTGACGAAACCGTGCACCAGGAGGGAACCAAGGCGGCGGAACCCCGCACCTCCCAGCAACCGGCTCCTTCCACGTCCGCGTCATGAGCGTTCAGCCGGATTCTCCCTCTCTTACCCGCTCGTTCGACTTTCGGGCCTATCTCAATTCCGCACCGCGCGCGGGTTTTGAGTGGATGCCGCTGCTCGACGTCGCGATCATCATCGGCTTCCTGCTACTGCAGGGCTACCCCTTTTTTCGCGCCCCCGGCGCCACGGTAGACCTCCCGGCGTCCGTGAGCCAGGGGCCCCTCGACGTCCGCCCCTCGGCCGTGCTGTCGGCCGGGCGCAACGGACTGCTGTTCTTTGACGGTCGCAAGCTCGCCCCCGCCCAGCTCGCGACCACCTTGCAAGCCTACCAGGACACGCACGACCAGTCGGGCGGTACCTTGTTGATCAAGGCAGATGAAGGGCTCGAGCTGACGGAGATCATGTCGCTGATGGATGCCGCGCGGCAGGCGGGCTTTACCCAGGTCCACCTCGCGGCAGATTGGGACAACCGGGCGGCGACGCGTCTGCGCACCGCGGCCGAACCTGCGCCCGTTTCGCGATGAAGCTGGTGACCTGGCGCTCCTGGCTGGCGATCTTCGTCATCGGCCTCGCGTTGCACTTCGGCTGGTGTGCCCTGGTCGATCTCAAGCAGGGGCACGCACCGGTCGAAACGGATGCGGGGACGCATTTCTCTTACGAAAGTGCCACGGCCGGGCCAGACGACGCCGCACGCCACGAAGAAGCCGAGCTGTTGGACAGCGCGCCGCTCTTCATGCCCACCGCCTGGAACTACGCCAGCAGCTACGACGACGTCGCCAACCTCAAACGAGCGGCCGAGCCCTATCGCATGATGGGCCCCGAGCTGCTGCTGGCCGACCCGGCCCAGACCGCTCCCTCGCGCCCCGCTCTGGTCGCGCGCGACAGCCTGTGGGATGAGACCGCCCCCTCGTCCGCCCAGCGCCTTCAGTCGATCGGGCAGGAGAGCCGCCAGACGATCGTCCTGCCGCCGCGCGCGCCCCGCGTGGAGGTGACCGACCTCGAGAGCGGCCGCGTCGTCTACACCGGAGATCTGCCCGAAACCTACGCCCAGGAGGCGACCGGGGAATGGTGGAACCCCTACGAAGCCCTGCTGCTGGTCTCGCCCAGTGGGCGCTGGGGTCGCCCCTTTCGCACCGCGCCCACCGGCATCACCGCCTTTGACGATGCGCTGCACCGCTATCTGCAGAGCGAAAACTTCCTCCGAAATCTGCCGGTAGGCTATTTTCGCATTGCCATCGCTCCCTGACGTAGCTTTCTTCGCGGCTTCAATATTCTGTGGCGCCTTCAGCCCGTCTTTTCCCGTCAGGAAATCGAATTGGAGGCGCAAAAAGGCTTGACGCGAGTGAGAAGGTCGTGGAAATTCTGCGGCTTTGCTTCTTACGGAAGCTCCTACAGAAAACCTCATTGCCCTTGTAGCTCAGTCGGTAGAGCACTTCCTTGGTAAGGAAGAGGTCGGCGGTTCAAATCCGCTCGAGGGCTCCATTCTTTTAGTTTTCCCTTTAAGACCAGTCCAAACGCGTCTTACGCACTCATTCGCAAACCTCAACAGCACCCATGTCTAAGGCAACATTCGAACGCTCCAAGCCGCACGTCAATGTGGGCACCATCGGTCACATTGACCACGGTAAGACCACCACGACCACCGCGATCCTGAAGGTCCAATCCGATAAGGGCTTGGCTCAGTTCAAGTCGTATGCGGATATCGCTAAGGGCGGCACGGTCCGTGACGAAACCAAGACCGTCACCATCGCCGTCGCCCACGTTGAATACGAAAGCGACAACCGTCACTACGCTCACGTCGACTGCCCCGGCCACGCGGACTTCGTGAAGAACATGATCACCGGTGCGGCGCAGATGGACGGTGCTATTCTCGTCGTTTCCGCCGCTGACGGCCCCATGCCGCAAACCCGCGAACACATCCTCTTGGCCCGCCAGGTCGGTGTGCCGAAGATCGTCGTTTGGCTGAACAAAGTCGACCTCCTCGACGACGAAGACCTGCTCGAGCTCGTCGAAATGGAAGTTCGCGAACTCCTCAGCAAGTACAACTACGACGGCGACAACGCCGCTGTGGTGCGTGGTTCCGCCCTCGGCGCCCTTAACGGCGAACAGCAATGGGTGGACTCCATCGGCGAGCTGATGAACACCCTCGACGCCGAAATTCCGGAGCCCGAGCGCGAAATCGACAAGCCCTTCCTGATGTCCGTCGAAGACGTCTTCTCCATCACCGGTCGCGGTACCGTGGCCACTGGCCGTATCGAGCGCGGTGTGGTGAAGGTTGGCGACGAAGTGGAAATCGTGGGCCTCTCCGACACCAAGAAGACCACCGTGACCGGCGTGGAAATGTTCCGCAAGCTGCTCAATGAAGGTCAAGCTGGTGACAATGTGGGTCTGCTCCTCCGTGGCGTGGCTAAGGACGACATCGAGCGTGGTCACGTGTTGGCCAAGCCGGGCTCCATCAAGCCGCACGTGAAGGCCAAGGCCGAAATCTACGTCCTGACCAAGGACGAAGGTGGTCGCCACACCCCGTTCTTCTCCGGCTATCGTCCGCAGTTCTACTTCCGCACGACCGACGTGACGGGCATTCTGACCCTGCCGGAAGGCGTGGAAATGGTGATGCCGGGTGACAACCTCACGGTTGACATCGAACTCGGTAAGCCGATCGCGATGGAAGCGGGTCAACGCTTCGCCATTCGTGAAGGTGGTCGCACCATCGGTGCCGGCCGCGTGATCGAAGTCACGGAGTAAACAGCCACTTTATTTTTTGACTGGCGTTGCCGGATATCTCCTCTAGGATATCCGGCTTCCGCCTCTTTTTGCAGGGTAGTAGCTCAATTGGTAGAGTAGTGGTCTCCAAAACCATTGGTTGGGGGTTCGAGTCCCTCCTGCCCTGCCACTATTTTTTCTCACTTGCCGTAGTGGCACCTCAGTCCGGAATGCAATCTTTGGCCTGACTCAGCTGCCTTTACGCATTCGTCCCATTCGAAACTAATGAGCAATCCTTTTCGACGCTTTGGCCACTTCCTCTCCGAGACTTCTGCGGAGTTGCGGAAGTCGGTGTGGCCGACGGGCAGCGAGCTGCGTGATAGCACGATCGTGGTCTTTGTCGCCACCATCCTGCTGGGGATCTTTGTTTCCCTTTCCGATTTCAGCGTTTACGGGATTGTCGAACTTTTCACCAAGCTGGTGCGCGGGTAAGCCTTTAGGCCGTCCGCGTCTTTGTTGTTTCCATGTCCTTTGATTCCGAAAACGCCTCTGGTCCCGCGACCAACCCCCAGCGCGAGGGTAAATGGTACGTAGTGCAGACCCTCTCCAACAAGGAGATGACCGCGAAGCGTTACATCGACCGCTATATCAGCGAGTACGAGCTGGACGACTATGTCTTCGAAGTCCTCGTCCCCAGTGAAACCGTTTCGGAAGTCAAACAAGGCAAAAAGACACAACGCCAACGCAAGCTTTACCCCAACTACATCTTCCTCCACTGCCGCCTCTACGACGAGGACGACCGGTTGATCCAGAAAGTCTGGTATTACATCAACGGCGCGGACGGGGTAATCGGGTTTGCGGGCGGTCAGCGCCCGGCGGCGCTCAAGCAGGACGAAATCGACGGTATCCTGCAGAAAGTCGCCGAATCCGAAGGCAAGGAAGTGCCCAAGGTGCAGTACGAAGAAGGCGAAGAGGTCAAGATTACCGACGGCCCCTTTGTCAACCTCACCGGCCGCATCGACGAAATCAATCCCGAAGCCGGCCAACTCAAGGTCTCGGTCTCCATCTTCGGCCGCTTCACACCGGTTACCCTGGAATACTGGCAAGTCGAGCGCGTCACCGAAGAAGAGTAAGTTCCCATCCACCTTTTTATTACCTTTTAATCCCTTTCCATCATGGCCAAGAAAGTCACCGGGATCATCAAGTTGCAATTGCCTGCTGGCGCTGCCAATCCGGCCCCGCCCGTAGGTCCGGCGCTGGGTGCGGCTGGCGTGAATATCATGGGCTTCTGCAAGGAGTTCAACGCCAAGACGAAGGACCAGGCTGGCATGATTCTGCCGGTCGTCATCACCGTCTATCAGGACCGCTCGTTCACGTTCATCCTCAAGAGCCCGCCTGCGGCCATCCTTCTGAAGAAGAAGGCCGGCATCGCCAGCGGCTCGGGCGTGCCGAACAAGAACAAGGTCGGCACCGTCACCCGCGCCCAAGTCAAGGAAATCGTCGAGATCAAGAAGGCCGACCTCAGCGCCAAGAGCGAAGAGGCCGCCATGCGCATCATCGAGGGCACTGCCCGCTCGATGGGCATTGAAATCGCCGACTAACCGCATCCAACCCACAACGCAAGAACCTCACTCGAGGGAGTTGAACATGACCAAAGTAGCAAAGCGTTACGAAACGGCCTCTCAGCAGGTCGACCGCATGCGCACTTACCCGCTCACCGAAGCGGTCGAAGTGCTCTCCAAGTTTCCCAAAGCCAAGTTTGACGAAACCGTCGAGCTTTCCGCCCACCTCGGGGTGGACCCCCGCCAGTCGAACCAGATGGTGCGCGGCGTGGTGAACCTGCCCCACGGCAGCGGCAAGAAGGTGCGCGTCATCGTCTTTACCGAGATGCCCGAAGCGGCGATGGAAGCAGGCGCCGACGAAGCCGGCCTGGAAGACCTGATCAAGCGGGTCGAAGAAGGCTGGACGGATTTTGACGTGGCGATCGCCACTCCTGCGGCCATGAAGGAAGTGCGCCGCGTCGCCCGTGTGCTCGGCCCCCGCGGCCTGATGCCGAATCCGAAGAGCGGCACCGTTACCGAAGATACCGCTGCCGCCGTCAAGGCCGTCAAGGCCGGTGGCCGCGTCGAATTCAAGATGGACAAGACCGCCAACATCGGCGTGATTGTCGGCAAGCGCTCGTTCTCCGCCGAACAGCTCGAAGAAAACGTCAAGACGGTCGTGGATGCGATCGGTAAACTCCGTCCGGAAGGCCTCAAGGGACAGCGCTACATCAAGAGCATGTCCATCTCCGGCACGATGACGCCCGGCGTGAAGCTCGACCAGAGCCTGTTCGCCTCCTACTAATCGCCCACTCGAAGGAGAGAGATCCATGCAATCCGAAAAGAAATTTCTCGTCGATGAAGTCGTCAGCTACCTCGATCGCTCCGACTACATCTTCCTGGTAGACTTTACCGGGCTCAGCGTCGCCGAAACCGAAGAGCTGCGCCAGCGCCTGGCGGAAGTCGACGCGGAGTTCCACGTCGTCAAGAACCGCATCTTCAAGCGCGCCACCTCCGAGCGTGAATACCCCGAAATGGACGAGTGGCTCAAGGGTCACACCGGTCTGATCTTCGGCGGTGAACAGATTCCGCTCGTGGCCAAGGCCGTTGAAAAGTTCCAGAAGGACAAGAAGAAGCTGGAAGTGAAGGGCGCGGTCATCTCCAAGGAGCTCATCAGCTCCGACGACTTCGCCGCCCTGAAGGACCTGCCGACGCTCGACGGTGTGCGTGCTCAGCTGCTCGCCCTGCTCAACACCCCGGCCACTCAGATCGCGCGCCTGCTCAACACGCCGGCCCAGCAGTTCCTCAACATCGTGGACGCCCGCAAGCGCGACCTGGAAGAAAAGGGTGGCGCCGAGGCCTAGAGCCGCGGCTTTTTCCCCGCTATTTTGAACATCTTACGGCTCTCCGGAGCCAAAAACGTTAAGTAACTCCAACAATCGGTCCCTTTGGGAGGCGCGACCTCTTAATTGCCCCGACGGGCGCCATGGGACCAGAGGAAACGAACATGTCCGACATCACCTCCGAACAAGTAGTCGAATGGTTGAGCAACCTCACCATTCTTGAAGCCACCAAGCTCGTCAAGGAGCTCGAAGAAAAGTGGGGCGTTTCCGCCGCCGCTCCGGTCGCCATGGCCGCTGGCCCTGCCGCCGCTGCTGGTGGTGAAGCCGAAGCTGCTGAAGAGCAAACCGAATTCGACGTGATCCTCAAGGCCGCCGGCGACAAGAAGATCAATGTCATTAAGGAAGTCCGTGCCATCCTCGGCCTGGGCCTGAAGGAAGCCAAGGACCTCGTCGAAGGCGCCCCGAAGCCCCTCAAGGAAGCGGCCAGCAAGGAAGAAGCCGAAGACATCAAGAAGAAGCTCGAAGCTGCTGGCGCCCAAGTCGAAATCAAGTAACGCCAATCGACGTTCTAGCGTTCCAGTTTATTTTCCAGGTAGCCAGGCGGCCCGCTCAAGTCGAGCCGTCTGGCCTACCTGTCTTCATTTGTTCTTACGACCAGAAGCTGGCCTCCAGCTTCACCCGACTCAAAGCCAACGCCTGGCCGAGCTTGCGCAGACTCGGCCACGCTCTGGCCTTAGTGGGGCCGTCCATCCTCCACACCTCCTAACGCATCGCCATGTCCGACCGCATCAACTTCGGGAAACTGAAAGAGGTCATCTCCCCGCCGAATCTGATCCAAATTCAGGCCAACTCGTTCAAGGAGTTCCTGCAGGCAGAATTGCCTGTTACCCAACGCGACCACCTTGGCCTGGAAGCGGTATTGCGGGAAGTTTTCCCCATTGAGAGCTACGATGGCCGTTGCAGCCTCGAGTACGTCTCCTACAACGTCACCCCGCCGAAGATGACGGAAATGGAGGCCATCCGCGAGGGTGTCAGCTTCTCCACCTCTCTTTACGTCAAGCTGCGTCTGCGCGAAGAAGACGCCATCAAGGACGAAGAAATTTACATGGGCGAGCTGCCCATGATCACGGAGCGCGGCTCCTTCATCATTAACGGCGCCGAGCGCGTGATCGTGTCTCAGCTGCACCGCTCGCCCGGCATCGCCTTCGAAGTGGCGCCGCACACCAGCGGCAAGAGCCTGCACAGCTTCCGCATCATTCCCGACCGCGGCACCTGGCTCGAAACGCAGTTCGACCAGAACGACCTGCTCTACGTCTACCTCGACCGCCGCCGCCGCCGCCGCAAGTTCCTCATCACGACGCTCCTGCGCGCGATGGGCTACGGCAGTGACTACGAGATCCTCAATTTCTTCTACGATATCGACGAGCTGAACGTCTCCGACGCCCTGGCGATGGAGAGCGTTTCCCGCCTCGTACTGGTGGAAGACCTGGTCGACGCCGAGAAGGGCGCCGTGCTCGCGCGTGCTTTCGAGCCGTTGACGAAGACGATCGTGCGCAGCATCGAAGCCGCCGGCATCCACACCGTACGCGTGATCGACACGACCATCGACGACGGCGCGATCATCCGCTGCCTCAAGAAGGACCCGACGCGTAACGAAGAGGAAGCCCTCAAGGATATTTACAAGCGCCTGCGTCCCGGCGAACCACCGACGACCGCCAATGCGCGTGCGCTGCTCAAGCGCCTGTTCATGGATCCCAAGCGCTACGACCTCGGTCGGGTGGGGCGCTACAAGATCAACCAGAAGCTCTCCCTGAGCACCGAACTCGACGTCCGCACGATCAACGTGGAAGACATCGTGGCCGCCACCAAGTATCTGGTGAAGCTCAAGAAGGGCGAAGGCGTCGTCGACGATATCGACCACTTGGGCAGCCGCCGCGTCCGCACCGTGGGCGAACTCCTGATGAACCAGTGCCGCATCGGCTTGGCCCGCACGGAGCGCACGGTGAAGGAGCGCATGACCCTTTACGATCAATCCGTCGATTCGATCACCCCGGGCAAGCTGATCAACCCGAAGGCCCTCAGCACGGTCATCCGCGATTTCTTTGCGCGCAGCCAGTTGAGCCAGTTCATGGACCAGATCAACCCGCTGGCGGAAGTGACGCACAAGCGCCGCCTCTCCGCGCTCGGGCCGGGCGGTCTGAATCGGGAGCGTGCCGGCTTTGAGGTGCGCGACGTGCACCCCTCGCACTACGGCCGTATCTGCCCGATCGAGACGCCGGAAGGCCCGAACATCGGTCTGATCAACAGCCTTTCCATTTACTCGCGCGTCAACGAGTTTGGCTTCATCGAGTCGCCCTACCGTCTGGTGAAAAACGGGGAGGTGACCGACGAAATCGTCTACCTCAACGCCGACCTGGAAGAGGGCAAGACCATCGCGCAGGCCAATGCCCGCGTCGAAGGCCGCCACTTCGTCGGCCGCGTGACCGCCCGCCGCGGGGACGATTTCCTCGAAGTCCAGCCGGAAGAAGTGGACCTGATGGACGTCTCGCCGAAGCAGGTGGTGTCCGTCGCCGCTGGCCTCATCCCGTTCCTCGAGCACGACGACGCCAACCGCGCGCTCATGGGGTCCAACATGCAGCGCCAGGGTGTGCCGCTCCTGCAGACGGAAGCTCCGCTCGTCGGCACTGGTATCGAAGACCGCGTGGCGCGCGACTCCAAGACGGTGACCGTGGCCGAGGCCCCGGGGATCGTCGCTTCCGTCGACGCCCGCCGCATCATCGTGACTCGCGACGGCCAGGAGCCGAAGCTGGGCAAGCGCCCGAAGAGCGACCCGAAGAACGGCATCTACGTTTACGAGCTGCGCAAGTTCCTCCGCTCCAACGCCGGCACGTGCTTCAACCAGAAGCCGCGTGTGCTGCGTGGCCAGGAGATCAAGGAAGGCGATCTGCTCGCCGACGGTGCGTCGACCGACAAGGGCGACCTCGCGATCGGCAAGAACGTGCTCGTGGCCTACATGCCGTGGAATGGTTACAACTTTGAGGACGCCATCCTGATTTCCGAGCGCCTGCTCGCGGACGACGTCTACACCTCGATCCACATCGAGGAGTTCGAAGTCACCGCCCGCGACACCAAACTCGGGCCGGAAGAAATCACGCGCGACATCCCCAATGTGGGTGAAGAAGCCCTCAAGAACCTCAGCCACGACGGTGTCATCCGCGTGGGTGCCGAGGTGAAGCCGGGCGACATCCTCGTGGGCAAGATTACGCCGAAGAGCGAAACGGAGCTGGCTCCGGAAGAAAAGCTCCTGCGCGCCATCTTTGGTGAAAAGGCCGCCGACGTGAAAGACACCTCGCTGCTCGTGCCCTCCGGTACCTACGGCATCGTGATGGACGTCAAGGTCTCCAGCCGCGTCGACGGTGAGCCCGAAAAGCTTTCCGCGTCCGATCGCCGCCGCCAGATCAAGAAGATCAACGAGGAATACCGCTCCCAGGGCGACAAGCTGCGTGAGAGCCTCACCGAGAGCCTGTCCAACATCCTGCTGGGTGAGAAGATCCCGCTGGATGTGGTGAACAGCGAAACCGGCGAGATCATCATCCCGGCCAACCGCAAGATCACCAAGACCCTGCTGCGCCGCCTCGCCGCCGTCTACAAGTCGATCGACATCGACCCGTCGCCGGTGCGCATCAAGATCATGGAGATCATCGAGAGCTTCAAGAGCAAGTTCGATGAGCTCGATGAGGAGCAGCAGCGCAAGATCGACCAGGTCGAGTCCGGCAATGACGTCGAATCCGGCACGATCAAGAACGTGAAGGTCTACGTCGCGACGAAGCGCAAGATCCAGGTCGGGGACAAGATGGCCGGTCGTCACGGTAACAAGGGCGTGGTCGCCCGCATCGTGCCGATCGAAGACATGCCCTACCTCGAGGACGGCACCTCGGTCGATATCTGCCTCAATCCGCTGGGCGTTCCGTCCCGGATGAACGTGGGGCAGGTGCTCGAGTGCCACTTGGGCTTTGCCTGTAAGCGCCTCGGCATCAAGATCGCCACGCCGGTGTTCGACGGTATCCCGGAAGAAAACATCAAGGAATACCTCCGTCAGGCCAACCTGCCCGAAACCGGTAAGAGCTATCTCATCGATGGCCGCACCGGTGACCGCCTCGACCAGGCGGTGGTGGTGGGCTACACCTACATGCTGAAGCTCAACCACTTGGTGGCCGACAAGATCCACGCCCGTGCGGTCGGCCCCTACAGCCTCATTACCCAGCAGCCGCTCGGGGGTAAGGCTCAATACGGTGGCCAGCGCTTCGGCGAGATGGAGGTGTGGGCCCTTGAAGCTTACGGCGCCGCCTACACGCTGCAGGAACTGCTCACCGTCAAGTCCGACGACGTGCAGGGCCGCACCAAGATTTACGAGCAATTGGTCAAGGGGGACAACAGCCTCCAAGCCGGCACGCCGCAATCCTTCAACGTCTTGATGAAGGAAATGCAGAGCCTGTGCCTCGACGTCCGCCTGGGTAACCAGGATCCGCTGGCTTCCGCTTTCGGAGCCTAAACTTAGCGCCTATCCGCACCCCTCCACGCAATGAGTTCCACGACCGACGAAATTCAGAATCGCGAAATTCGCGACCTTCTCGGCTTTGAGAAGGACCAGTCGTTCGACCAGGTCAGCATCAGCATCGCCTCTCCCGACACGATCCGCCAGTGGTCGCGCGGGGAGGTGAAGAACCCGGAAACGATCAACTACCGCACCTTCAAGCCCGAACCCGGTGGCCTTTTCTGCCAACGGATCTTCGGCCCGGTGCGGGACTACGAGTGCGCCTGCGGCAAGTACAAGCGGATCAAGTACAAGGGCGTGATCTGCGACCGCTGCGGCGTCGAAGTGACCATCAGCCGCGTCCGTCGCGAGCGCATGGGCCACATCGAGCTCGCCGTGCCTTGCTCCCACATCTGGTTCCTCAAGAGCATGCCGAGCCGCCTCGGCCTGCTGCTGGACCTGACCGCCCGTAACCTCGAGCGCGTGATCTATTACGAGAATTACATCGTGACGGATCCGGGCCGCACCCCCCTGGAAGAAAAGCAGCTGCTGAGCGAGCAGGACTACCAGGCTGCGCTCGACGAGTACGGCGAAGATGCCTTTGAGGCCGAAATGGGGGCCGGCGCGCTGCGCAAGATCCTCGAACACATGGATCTGCCGGCCGAGGTCGACGCCCTCTACGAGCAGATGGGCAACACCCGTTCCAAGCAGATCAAGAAGAAGCTCTCCAAGCGCCTCAAGGTGCTGCAGGGCTTCATCGAGTCCGAGAGCCGCCCCGAGTGGATGGTGCTCGAAGTGTTGCCCGTGATCCCGCCGGACCTGCGCCCGCTCGTCCCGCTGGAAGGCGGCCGCTTTGCCACCTCCGACCTCAACGACCTTTACCGCCGCGTCATCAACCGCAACAACCGGCTCAAGAACCTGTTGATGCTCAAGACGCCGGACGTGATCATCCACAACGAAAAGCGCATGCTCCAGGAATCCGTGGACGCGCTCTTCGACAATGGACGCCACGGCCGCGCGGTGACCGGTGCCGGCAATCGCCCCCTCAAGTCCCTCAGCGATATGCTCAAGGGCAAGCAGGGCCGCTTCCGTCAAAACCTGCTCGGTAAGCGCGTGGACTACTCCGGCCGTTCCGTGATCGTGATCGGCCCGGACCTGAAGCTCCACCAATGCGGTCTGCCCAAGAAGATGGCGCTCGTGCTCTTCGAGCCGTTCATCATCCGCCGCCTCAAGGAGCTGGGCTTTGTCCACACCGTGCGTGGCGCGCGCAAGATGATCGAAAAGCGCAGCCCCGAAGTCTGGGACATTCTGGAAGAGGTGACCAAGGGCCACCCGGTGATGCTCAACCGCGCGCCGACGCTCCACCGTCTTTCCATCCAGGCCTTCGAGCCCACGCTGATCGAGGGTGACGCCATCCGTCTGCACCCGCTCGTCTGCTCGCCCTACAATGCGGACTTCGACGGCGACCAGATGGCCGTGCACGTGCCGCTCTCGCTCGAGGCCATCCTCGAGGCGAAGCTGCTCATGCTCTCGACCAACAACATTTTCTCGCCCTCCAGCGGTGATCCGATCCTCACGCCTTCGCAGGACGTGGTGCTCGGTTCCTACTACCTGACGCTGGAACCGCGCTTCGAGCCGGAAGACGAGAGCAAGGTGCCGCTCTTCTCCGACGCCACCGAAGTGATGCTGGCCGAAGCCGACGGCGTGATCTTCAAGCACGACTGGATCCGCCTGAAGAACCCGGACTACGGTGACGACACCGTGCACGGCAAGAAGGACAAGAAAGTCATTCTCACCACGCCGGGCCGGGTGCTCTTCAGCACCATCTGGCCGAAGATCCTCGGTTTCATCAACTTCCCGGTGCCGAAGAAAAAGCTCGGTAAGCTGATCAACGACACCTATCAGCACGCTGGCCGCGAAGAGTCGATCCACCTGCTGGATCGCCTCAAGGAACTCGGTTTCCGCGTCGCCACCATCGCCGGTATCTCCATCGGTATGGAAGACATGATCATCCCGCCGGAAAAGCCGGACATCGTGAAGCGGGCGCGTGAGCGCATCGGTGAGGTGTCCGAGCAGTACCGCCGCGGTATCATCACCGGCGGTGAGCGCTACAACAAGGTGATCGACATCTGGACCGGTGCGACCGACGAAATCGCCAAGGCGGTGTTCACCCACCTCGACCGGAACAACGGCAAGAAGGAAGTGAACCCGGTGTTCCTGATGATGGATTCCGGTGCCCGCGGTAACAAGCAGCAGGTCCGCCAGCTGTGTGGTACCCGTGGTTTGATGGCCAAGCCCTCCGGTGAAATCATCGAACGCCCGATCCTGTCGTCCTTCCGCGAAGGCCTGTCCGTGCTCGAGTACTTCATCTCGACTCACGGCGCCCGTAAGGGTCTGGCCGACACCGCGCTGAAGACGGCCGACGCCGGTTATCTGACCCGTAAGCTTTGCGACGTGGCGATGGATATCATCATCACCGACGAAGACGACGGCAACCGTGACGGCATCTGGAAGCACGCCATCTACGAGGGTGACGACGAGATCGTGCCGCTGCGCGACCGCATCATCGGCCGCTTCTCCAGTAACGACATTCCCAACCCGGTCGATCCAGACGAAATGCTCGTCAAGAACGGCGACATGATCACCGAGCCCATTGCCCGCCGCATCGAAGAGATGGGCATCGAGCGCGTGAAGATCATGTCCCCGCTGACGCACTCCCGCAAGAATCGCCTGCCCGCCAAGGCCTACGGCATCAACCCGGCGACCAACGCCCTGGTTGAGATCGGCACCGCGGTCGGCATCATTGCGGCGCAGTCCATCGGTGAGCCGGGCACGCAGCTGACGATGCGCACCTTCCACATCGGCGGTATCGCCTCCGCCCTTTCGCAATCGGCCGAGATCCGGGTGCGCCACAACGGTACCGTCCGCTTCTCCGGCCTGCGCCTGGTGGAAGTGAACAACGGCGCCGCCCTGGTCGTGCTCAACAAGACCGGTCAGGTCACGATCGTGGACGACAAGGACCGCGAGCTGGAAAGCTACAACATTCCGGCCGGCGCTGTGCTCGGCGTGACCGATGGGGCCAAGATCGAAAGCGGCGCCACCCTCGTGCAGTGGGACCCGTTCAACGTGCCGATTCTTTCCGAAAAGGAAGGCACCGTGCGCTTCCGCGACATGATCCCGGGCGTGACGGTGAAGCGCGACGTCGACCCGTCCTCCGGCCGTATCGCCACCATGGTGGTGGAACACCGCGAAGATTTGAACCCGCAGGTCGAAGTGATCGACGCCAAGGGCAAGCTGCTCGCCACCTACGCCATCCCGACCGGTGCCACCGTGTCGGTGAACGAAGGCGACGAGATTGCTGCCGGTTCGTTGCTCGCCAAGACCCCGCGTCAGGCGTCCAAGACGCAGGACATTACCGGTGGTCTCCCGCGTGTGGCCGAGCTCTTCGAAGCTCGCCGCCCGAAGGAAGCCGCGGAAATGGCCAAGATCGACGGTGTCGTCTCCATGGGCGGCAGCGTGCGCGGCAAGAAGCGCCTGATCGTGACCGACCAGGATACCGCTCAGGAAGAGGAACACCTCATCCCGCACGGCAAGCACATCATCGTGCAGCCGGGAGACGTGGTGCGTAAGGGCCAGCACCTGACCGAAGGTGCTGCCGACCCGCACGAAATCCTCGACATCCTCGGGCCTTCCGCCGTGCAGGAATACATCCTCAGCGAGATCCAGAAGGTCTACCGCATGCAGGGTGTGACCATTAACGACAAGCACATCGAGCTGATCATCAGCCAGATGCTGCGCAAGGTCCGTATCACCGAACCGGGTGACGGCGACTTCTTCTGGGGTGAGCAAATCGATCGGGAGCAGTTCCTGAACGAAAACACCCGCCTCGAAGAAGCCGGTGGTCAACCCGCCGAAGGTGAGCCGATCATGCTCGGGATCACCAAGGCCTCGGTGGAGACGGAATCCTTCATCTCCGCCGCGTCCTTCCAGGAAACCACGCGCGTGCTGACCGAAGCCGCCACGCTCGGCAAGATCGACAAGCTCGAAGGTTTCAAGGAAAACGTGATCATGGGTCACCTCATCCCGGCCGGCACCGGCCTGCCGCGTTACCGTCGCCTGAAGATCAATACGATCGGGGCGGCGCTCGACGCCGAAGCCGAAGATGTGGGTTAACCCCCGCCTCTTCGTTTATTAGACGGCTTTATTCGGCCGCTCCCGGCGCACCTCGCGGCGGGAGCGGTTTTCTTTCCGAAAAAGCTTGCCCTTGCCCAAAAAAGTACTTGCTGAGCACCGTGAGTACTGTAGTTTTACCGCTTTTCCCTTTAACCACCCTTTAGGTAACACATGCCCACCATTAACCAACTCGTCCGCAAGCCGCGCGTCTTGCAGAAGGAGAAGAGCAAGAGCCCGGCTTTGAAGTCTTGCCCCTTCCGCCGTGGCGTCTGCACCCAGGTGATGACCCGCACCCCGAAGAAGCCGAACTCCGCTATCCGCAAGGTGGCCAAGGTTCGCCTCACCTCCGGCTATGAAGTCATCGCCTACATCCCTGACGAAGGTCACAGCCTGCAGGAGCACAGTGTCGTGTTGGTGCGCGGTGGCCGTGTCAAGGACCTGCCGGGTGTGCGCTATCACATTGTCCGCGGCACCCTCGACTGCACGGGTGTCGACAGCCGTCGCCGCAGTCGCTCCAAGTACGGCGTGAAGCGTCCGAAGGCTGCCAAGAAATAAACATCCCTTTAGAGGAACTACCCGAACGAACTCATGTCACGTCGACGCCGCGCCGAAAAACGCGAAATTACTCCTGACCCGCGCTATAACAGCCCGCTGGTCAGCCAACTGATCAACGTCACCATGCTCGACGGCAAAAAGTCCGTCGCGCTGAAGATTGTTTATGGCGCTTTCGAACGCGTCAGCGAAGAGCTCCAGAAGGGTGACCCGGTCGACCTCATGCTGGGCGCGCTGGAGAATATCCGCCCCAAGCTCGAGGTGAAGAGCCGCCGCGTCGGCGGTGCAACCTACCAGGTGCCGCTCGAAATTTCGTTTGAGCGCCAGACGAGCCTCGCCCTGCGCTGGCTCATTAGCGCCGCCCGCGCCCGCCGCGGTCCCATGCGCGAAAACCTCGCCGCTGAAATTATCGACGCCTACAACAATACCGGGACGGTAGTGAAGAAGAAGGACGATACGCACAAGATGGCTCAGGCCAATCGCGCGTTCGCCCACCTGCGCTGGTAGTCCGTTGACAAGCCGCCGCGTTTTCTTCCTGTTCACCCGCCTGAACTAGCCAGGAACCATGTCCGTCACGATCGACACCAAAAACCTTTCGCCTGCCAACGCCAAGGAGCGCAAGAACCCTCTCGAGTTCCAGCGCAACTTCGGCATTGCCGCGCACATTGACGCCGGTAAGACCACCACGACCGAGCGTATTCTTTATTACTCCGGCAAGATCCACAAGATCGGGGAAGTGCACGAAGGTGCCGCCACGACGGACTGGATGAGCCAGGAAAAGGAACGCGGTATCACCATTACCGCCGCCGCCATTACCACCGAGTGGAAGACCACCGACGGTCCCTTCGCTGGTATCGCGCACCGCCTCAATATTATCGACACCCCCGGCCACGTGGACTTCACCGCTGAGGTGGAGCGCTCGCTGAAGGTGCTCGACGGTGCGGTCGGCGTGTTCTGCGCTGTCGGTCACGTGCAGCCCCAGTCCGAAACGGTCTGGCGCCAGATGAACAAGTACAACGTGCCCCGCGTGGCGTTCGTCAACAAGATGGACCGCACGGGCGCCGACTTCTTCGGCTGCATCGAGTCCATGCGCGAAAAGCTCAAGGCCAACGCGCACCCGCTTTACCTGCCCATCGGCAAGGAAGAAAACCTCAAGGGCCTGATCGACCTCGTCTACATGAAGGCGATCACGTACGACGAATCCGACAAGTGGGGTTCGAAGCTCTTTGTGGACGAAATCCCCGCCGAATACAAGGAACAGGCCGACGAATACCGTCAGATCCTCGTCGAGGAAATCGCTTCTCACGACGACGACCTGATGGAGAAGTTCCTCAACGACGAGGAAATCACGGTCGACGAGCTGCGTGCCGGCATTCGTAAGGCCACCCTCTCGCTCGAATTCACGGGCGTGATCCCGGGGTCCGCCTTCAAGAACAAGGGCGTGCAAAAGCTGCTCGACGCGGTGATCGATTACCTGCCCAGCCCGCTGGACATCCCGCCGCAAAAGGCCCACCACATCGACGACGAAGACACCATCGTGGAGGTCGCTCCCGATGACGCCGCTCCGCTCGCCGGCTTGGCCTTCAAGCTGTGGACCGACCCGTTCGTGGGCAAGCTGGTCTTCTTCCGTATTTATCAAGGCACCCTGCGCAAGGGCACCGCGATCATCAATCAGCGCACGGGCAAGACCGAACGCGTCTCCCGCCTGATGATGTTGCACGCCGACCGTCGTGAGGACATCGACGTCGCCTACTCGGGTGACATCGTGGCCATCATCGGCGCCAAGGAAGTGCGCACCGGCGATACGCTTTGCGACAAGGGCATGGAGCTGACGCTCGAGCCGCCGACGTTCCCGGAACCGGTGATCAACATGTCCGTGGAGCCCGCCTCCAAGGCCGACCAGGAAAAGCTCTCGCTGGCCCTGCAAAGCCTCTCCGACGAAGACCCGACTTTCCGCGTCTCCTCCAACGAGGAAACTGGTCAGACGATCATCGCCGGTATGGGTGAGCTTCACCTCGAGATCATCAAGGACCGCCTCCTGCGCGAGTTCAAGGTGGACGCCGCCGTGGGCAAGCCGCAGATCTCCTACCGCGAATCCATCTCGCTCGCCGCCGACGGCGTGGGCAAGTTCGTCCGTCAGTCCGGTGGTCGTGGTCAGTATGGTCACGCCGAGATCAAGATCGAGCCGAACGAAAAGGGTAAGGGTTACGAATTCTCCAACGAAATCGTTGGCGGCGTGATCCCGCGGGAATTCATCCGCCCGACGGAAGACGGCATCAAGGAAGCCATGAACAATGGCACCGTGGCCGGCTACCCGGTCATCGATTGCAAGGTGCGCCTCGTCTTCGGTTCCTTCCACGAGGTGGACTCCAACGAAATGGCCTTCCGCATGGCCGGTATCTTTGCCTTCCGCGATGCGATGGCCAAAGCCCAGCCGCAGCTGCTCGAGCCGCTGATGAAGGTGGAAGTCGAGACCCCGGAAGAGTTCCAGGGCGACGTGGTGGGCGACCTCAACCGCCGCCGCGGCGTGATCCAGGGCATGGACAGCAAGGGCGGCATCGCCAAGATCAACGCCTTCGTCCCGCTCGAAAGCATGTTCGGCTATTCCACCGACGTGCGCTCCCTCTCCAAGGGCCGCGCCAGTTACTCGATGGAGTTCAGCCACTACGAAGCCGTTCCGGGCAACCTGGTGCAGGAGATCGTCAAGACCGCCTCCCGCGCTCCGGCCCGCACCTAATACACTTACACCGTTAATCTTTAGCAGAATTACCTCCCATGGCTGGTCCCCGCATTCGCATCAAGCTGCAAGGCTACGACTACCGCATTATTGACCAAAGCGCGTCCGACATCGTCGACACGGCCAAGCGCTCCGGCGCCCGTGTCGCCGGCCCGGTGCCGCTGCCGACCCGTATCGAGCGCGTGTCGCTGAACCGTTCCGTGCACGTGGACAAGAAGTCGGCCGAGCAGTTTGAGCAACGCACCCACAAGCGCCTGATCGACATCGTCGAGCCGACCGCGCAGACGGTGGACGAGCTCAAGAAGCTCAATCTCCCCGCCGGCGTCGACATCTCGATCAACGTCTAAGGGATCGCACAGAGGTCACCCTTTCGCCCCGGCCCAAACGCCGGGGCTTTTTTTGTCCTCAAATGGCTCAGCAGGGTAGGGGAGCGAAAAAGTGTGTGGATCCGCGATTTTAGCCGAATCAGGCGTTGACAGGCACCGTTGGTACCTGCACTCTCCACCCTTTCGCTTTCAATAGTTGATCGGAAAGCCGGCGGCTCACACCCCGGAACTCCTTGCAACCGAAAGCTTAAAACCCTTTCCACGCTGGGTAGCTCCCAGCTTCACAGCTCTATTTTCTTTTTTAAACCTCTAATGCAGGGTTTTTCATTGTCTGTTCACGCAGGCCCCTGCCGCTTAGATCATGAATCAACTAATCGGTAAAAAGATCGGGATGACCCAGGTCTATACGGACGACAACGTGCTCGTGCCGGTGACCGTCATTGAGGCTGGGCCTTGCCCGATCGTGCAAATCAAGACGCCCGAGACGGATGGCTATCACGCTGTCCAGATCGGCTACGGCGCCAAAAAGGAGAAGAATACCTCCAAGTCCATGCAAGGCCACTTCAAGAAGGCCGGCGTGGAGCAGCAGCGTATCCTCCGCGAGATCCGTCTCGAAGATGCCGCCGAAGCCGAATTGGGCCAAGCGCTGACCGTCGAGATCTTCCAGGACCTGGAAAAGGTCGACGTGATCGCCAATACGAAGGGCCGCGGCTTCTCCGGTGTGGTGAAGCGCTGGAACTTCCACGGCGGTCCTGCCTCGCACGGCTCCATGTTCCACCGCCGCGGTGGTTCCTATGGTATGTGCCAGTGGCCCGGTGAAATCCAGAAGGGCAAAAAGATGCCCGGCCACTACGGCACCGAGCAGCGCACCGTGCAAAACCTCAAGGTCGTCAAGGTGCTCGCCGACAAGAACCTCATCCTCGTCAAGGGCAGTGTGCCCGGCGCGAACGGCACGACCGTGATCGTCCGCCAGGCCATCAAGCAACGTAAGTCCGCCTAGCCTGTTGGGAGACCCTACCGATGAAACTCAAGCTTTATACCGCTGACGGCGCTTCCTCCTCCGAGAAGGAGTATGCCATCCCCTCTTACGAGGGTGACAAGGGTGTGCAGGCGCTGAAACAAGTGATTTTGGCCTATCAGGCCAATCGCCGCCAGGGCACCGTTTCCACCAAGACCGTGACCACCGTGCACGGCACCGGCAAGAAGCCGTTCCGCCAAAAGGGCACCGGCCGCGCCCGCCAGGGCTCGATGGTCCGCCCGCAGCACTACCACGGCGCCATTGCGCACGGCCCGCAGCCGCGCGACTGGAGCCAGAAGGTCAACCGCAAGATGAAGCGCCTCGCGCTGGCCCGTGCTCTCTTCGAGCGCGCCAAGGACGGCGAAGTCGCGGTGATCGAAAAGTGGGAAGTGACGGAGCGCAAGACGAAGCTCTTCAACGCCATTCTCCAGAACATCGCTCCGGCCGGCCGCGTGCTTGTGCTCGACGATTCCTGGTCTCACCAGAACATCCTTGCCGCCCGCAACCTCGCCCGTGTGGAGGTGACCGAGGCAGGCGATGTCAATGCCCTCGACCTGTGCGACTACGATCGCGTCGTGGTGAGCGAGAAGGGCATCGAAAAGCTCCTCAGCCGTCTGAATGGAGGTAATGCGTAATGGCCCACGCCGCTAATATTCTTATTGAGCCGCTCCTGACCGAAAAGGCGACGGAAGCGCAAAGCAACCTGAACCAGTACACCTTCAAGGTCATGCCCCACGCCAATGCAACGGCGATCAAGCAGGCCATCGAAGAGCAGTTCGAGGTGAAGGTCGAGGCGGTGCAAACCGTCAACGTGAAGCCCAAGTTCAAGATGAACCGGATGCGCCGTGGTGTGATCGCCCGCCGCACCCCCTACAAGAAGGCCATCGTGCGCCTGAAAGAGGGTCAAACCATCGAACTCGTCTAATCGAGAAGGAGCGACACATCATGCCCATCGTCACGAAACGTCCTCTTACCCCCTCGCAGCGCTACCGCGTGGTCAACCGGTCGCCGGAGCTCTCCAAGGAGCGCCCCGTCCGCAGCCTCGTCGAGCGCAAGACCAAGACCGGCGGTCGCAATGCCTACGGGCGCATGACCAGCCGTCGTCGCGGGGGCGGTCACAAGCAACTTTATCGCCGTATCGACTTCAAGCGCGAACGCATCGACCAACCGGCCGAAGTCGTGCGCTTTGAATACGACCCGAATCGCAGCGCCCATATCGCGCTGGTGAAATACCAAGACGGCGAACTCCGCTATATCCTCGCGCCGAATGGCCTGAAGGCAGGCGACACGATCGTCAACGCTTCCGAATCGGCCGAGTTCAAGCCCGGTAACAGCATGCCGCTCGCGAGCATCCCGCCGGCCACCCGCGTGCACGCCATCGAGCTGCAGCCGCGGACGAAGGCCAGCATGGTTCGCTCCGCCGGCGCCGCCGCCACCCTCGTCTCGATCGAGAAGGGCATGGCGACCCTGCGCATGCCGTCCGGCGAAGTCCGCATGGTCAACGCCGAATGCCGCGCCACCATCGGTGAAGTGGGTAACAGCACCCACGGCAACGAAAAGATGGGCAAGGCCGGCCGCAATCGCTGGAAGGGCCGTCGCCCCCGCGTCCGCGGTGTCGCGATGAACCCGATCGACCACCCCATGGGCGGTGGTCAGGGCAAGACCTCCGGCGGTGGCCACCCGGTCAGCCCGTGGGGCCAGCTCTCCAAGGGCTTCCCGACGCGCAAGCGCAGCAAGACCTCCAACAAGTATATCCTTGTCCGCCGCAACGGTCGCAAGGTTCGCCAAAAGTAATCCCGTTCTCCGTTACCAGAAATGTCACGTTCACTGAAAAAAGGTTTCTACGTTGACCCCGGTCTCTGGGACAAGGTGCTCGCCGCGCAGGACAAGGACGACAAGCGTCCCATCAAGACCTGGTCCCGCCGCTCGACGATCACCCCGGAGTTCGTCGGTCTGAATCTCGACGTGCACAACGGCAAGGGCTTCGTCCCGGTGCACGTTACCGAAAACATGGTTGGCCACAAGCTGGGTGAATTCTCGCCCACGCGCACCTTCAAGGGTCACCAGCCGCACTCCAAGAAGTAACTTTCGCCTCCTAGCAAGCCATGGAAGTTAAAGCATCCCAACAATACGCGCGTATCTCGCCCAAGAAGGCCCGGGATATCGCCCGCGTGATCCAGGGCCGGCCCGCCCAGGAGGCGATCGACCTGCTCGAGTTCATCCCGCGCAAGGGCGCCAAGCTCTACCAGGAAGTTCTGAAGAGCGCCGTCGCCAACGCGGAAAACAATTTCAACCTGAATTCCGACAATCTGGTGGTGCGCTCCGCCGTGGCCGATCCGGGCCCCGCGTTCCGTCGCTTCCGCGCCGGCGCTCGTGGTTCCGCCAAGCCGATCCGCAAGCCCACCAGCCACCTGAAAGTCATTCTGGCCGAGAAGGTCCACGCGCATGATCACGACCACGATCATGACCACGACCACGCTCACGCCCACTAAAACCCGCACGAACTATGGGACAAAAAGTTAATCCAATCGGTTTTCGTCTCGCCGTCCGTCGTGACTGGCAATCCCGCTGGTTCGCGCGGAAGCAGGACTTCGGCGCCAACCTCAACGAGGACTACCGCATTCGCTCGTTCCTCGAAGAGAAGTTCCGCTACGCCGCCGTGCCGCGCATCTTCATCGAGCGTGCCGGCCAACGCGTCCGCGTCAAGGTCTTCACCGCCCGCCCGGGCATGGTGATCGGCCGCAAGGGCCAGGAGCTGGAGAAGGTGAAGGAGCAACTCGCCAAGATGGTGGGGCGCGACATCATCCTCGACATTCAGGAAGTCAAGAAGCCCGACCTCGTCGCCCAGTTGGTGGCCGAGTCCGTGGCCCTGCAGCTTGAGCGTCGTATTTCCTTCCGCCGCGCGATGAAGAAGGCCGTGCAAAGCACGATGAGCCTCGGCGCCGACGGTATCCGCCTGCAAGTGTCCGGCCGCCTTGGTGGCGCCGACATCGCTCGCACGGAGACGACGCGTTCCGGCCGTGTGCCCCTGCACACCCTGCGCGCCAACATCGACTACGGCTTCGCAGAAGCGCGCACCGTTTACGGCATCATCGGCGTCAAGTGCTGGTTGTGCCTGCCTGACGGCGAAAAGCCGCTGAGCCTCTAAAACCCATCACTTTTAACGATCCAATTTTCTTCGCGCCATGCCTTTAATGCCGAAACGCACGAAGTACCGCAAGGTCCAGCGAGGTCGCAACCGTGGCCTCGCCAAGGGTGGTGACACCTTGGCCTTCGGTGAATACGGCATCCAGACGCTCGACCGCGGCCTCATTTCTGCCCAGCAGATCGAAGCCGCTCGTGTGGCCATCAACCGCTACCTCTCCCGTAAGGGCAAGGTCTGGATTCGCGTCTTCCCCCACCAACCGGTGACCAAAAAGCCGGCTGAAACCCGCCAAGGTAAGGGTAAGGGCGGTGTGGAATACTGGGCGGCCAACGTTCGCCCCGGTTTCATCCTCTTTGAGCTCTCGGGCGTTGCCCCGTCGCTCGCCCGCGAAGCCTTCCGCCTGGCTGACGGCAAGCTCCCGATGCGCTGCCGTTTCATCACCAAGGATGGCCAATAACCCGAACCGATTGTCCAACCATGGCGCTTGAAACCAAAGAACTTCGCGAACACCCCGTGGCCGAGCTCGAAAAGCAGCTGCGCGACCTGCAGGAGAAACTCCTGAAGGCCCGCCTCGACAAGCTGACCGGCCAACTGGAAAAAACCCACCTGCTAAAGGAGTACCGCCGCGATATCGCACGGTTGCTCACGGTGATCAACGAAAAGAACCGCCAGGCGGCAACCGCCCAGGCTTAACGAATTTATCGTAATGAGCGAGTCGGCCCAACGCAACAGCCGTAAAACCATTATCGGTCAAGTCACCTCCCGCTCTGGCGACAAGAGCATCAAGGTGACCTACGACTACAAGGTCCGCCACCCCCTTTACCAAAAGGAAGTGAAGCGGAAGACCGTGGTGCACGTCCACGACGAGAAGAACGAAGCTGGCGTGGGTGACCGCGTCCTGATCATGGAAACCCGCCCCCTGAGCAAGCTCAAGCGCTTCCGGGTGGTGGAGGTGGTCCAGAAGGCCCCCGTCATCGGATAACCCTGACCTGAAAGGAGACGAGATCCCATGATTCAGATGGAAACAACGGTCGATGTCGCCGATAATACCGGCGCCAAGAAGGCCAAAATGATCCGCCGCCTCGGCCAGCCCACCCGCACCGCTTCCGTTGGTGACGAGGTCATCGTGCACATCCGTGATTCTTCGCCGGATGCCGCGGTGAAAAAGGGCGCCGTGCACCGTGCCGTGATCGTGCGCACCCGCTACCCGATCCGCCGCGCGGACGGCAGCTACCTGCGCTTCGACAGCAACGCGGTCGTCCTGATCAACGCCGACGGCGCCCCGCGTGGCAACCGTGTCTACGGCCCGATCGCTCGTGAACTGCGCCAAAAGCGCTACATGAAAATCATCAGCCTGGCCCCGGAGGTCCTCTAAGATGAGCAAGATCAAAGCAGGTGACGAAGTCGTCGTGATCGCTGGGAACGAACGTGGCACCCGTGCCAAGGTTCTCCAGGTGATCTCCAGCAAAGACCGCGTGCTGCTCGAAGGCGTGAACAAGCGCAAGCACCACGAAAAACCGCGCTCCGAAAGCGAGCCCGGCGGGATCATCGAGCGCGAGGCGCCGATCCACCTCTCCAACGTGATGCTGGCCAGCCGCTACGACAGCAAGGTCGCCAACAAGTAAATTTTTACCTTAACCGTTTTCTCAGGTCCACAGCCGCCGGTCGGTATCGGCGGCAGGAAACCGGGAAAACCCAAGCAAGATGCCAAAACCGTTTTTGCAAGAACACTTCGAAAAGGTCGTCGCTCCTGAACTCCAGAAGGACTTCAACCTCGAGAATGTGCACCTCATCCCCCGCGTGAGCAAGATTGTGCTCAACACGGGCTTCAACGCGACCCTCGACAAGGGCCAGATTGAGGAAACCGTGCGCGACCTGAGTTCCATCGCCGGCCAAAAGGCCGTGGTGACCAAGGCCCGCAAGAGTATTTCCAACTTCAAGCTCCGCGAAGGCATGCCCATTGGCGCCAAGGTGACCCTGCGGGGCGCCGCCATGTGGCACTTCCTCTACAAGACCCTCGCGGTCGCCCTGCCCGCCATCCGCGACTTCCGCGGTGTGAACGAAAAGTTCGATGGCGCCGGCAACTACACGCTGGGCATCAGCGATATCACCATTTTTCCAGAAATCTCCCAGGACGGCTCCAAGCGCCAGATGGGCCTGGATATCTGCATCGTGACGACGGCTGAGTCCGACGATTTGGGCCGCGAGCTGCTCCGCAAGCTCGGCATGCCCTTCCGTAAGCGCACGACCTCGCAAGAACCCGCAGCCGCCAACGCCTAACCACGCACGATACCATGGCCAAAAAGGGAATGATTGAACGCAACAAGAAGCGCATCCGCCTGGTGGAAAAGCATGCCGCCAAGCGTGCGGAGCTGAAGCGCATCATTGCAGATCCGGAATCCTCGGACGAAGAGTTTTACGCCGCTCAGCGCAAGCTGGCCAAGCTGCCGCGTAACTCCAGCAAGATTCGTGTGCGCAACCGCTGCAGCATCACCGGGCGCCCGCGCGCCTACCTGCGTAAATACGGTGTCAGCCGGATTACCTTCCGCGAACTCGCTTCGCAAGGTAAGATCCCGGGCGTGACCAAGTCGTCCTGGTAACTCCAGGCTGACCGCAACCCAAGACCGCGAGAGCAATGTCCGACACGATCAGCGACTTTCTCACAATTATCCGTAACGCCTACCGTTCTGGTAAGGATACCTGCTCGGGGCGTTACTCCAAGATGCACCTGGCGATCGCCCAAATCCTCAAGGACGAGGGCTACATCCGCGACTTCGCGGAGGGCGCCGACGACAACGGCCACAAGGCCCTGGTGCTCACCCTCAAGTATGTGGACGATCAACCGGCCCTGACAGGCATCCGCCGCGTCAGCACCCCCGGTCGCCGCATGTATTTCCAATCCCGCGACATCCCCCGTACCCTCGGTGGCCTCGGCCTCGGTATCCTCACGACCTCCAAGGGCGTGCTCAAGGATCGCGATGCCCGCCGCCAGAACATTGGCGGGGAGATGATCTGCTCAGTTTGGTAAACCCTCTACTGACCGGAGACAAAAGACATGAGTCGTATTGGTAAACTCCCCGTCGTCCTCCCTTCGAAGGTGAAGGCCGAAGTGAACAACGGCACGGTCAAGATCGAGGGCCCCAAAGGGAAACTCGAAAAGACTTTCGACCCGAAGGCGGTGACGATCAAGCTCGAGGACAACCAGATCCTCGTCGAGCCCGTCAACACCCGTAACATCTTCAGCCGCTCGATGCACGGCACTGCCCGCAGTGTGATCAACGGTATGGTCCACGGCGTCGTCGATGGCTACGAAAAGAACCTTACCATCAGTGGGGTGGGCTTCAAGGCCACGCTCAACGGCAAGATCCTGGAGCTCAACCTCGGTTACAGCCACGATATCAAGCACCCGGTGCCGGACGGCCTGACGGTGACCGTGGCCGAAAACACCAAGGTGAAGGTCCAGGGCATCGACAAGCAGCTGGTCGGCGAATTCGCCGCCCAGGTGAAGCGCTTCTACCCGGTTGAGCCTTACAAGGGCAAGGGCGTGATGATCGATGGCGAACACGTCATCCGTAAGGAAGGCAAGAAGGCCGGCTAATGCGGCCTGCCGCGTAACCCCTCAACCGAGCGTACACGCACGATGAAAGCTTTAGAACGCAAGAAAATGCTCCGCCAGAAGCGAGTCTGGCGCATCCGCAAGAAGGTGACCGGCACGGCCGAACGTCCCCGCCTCTGCGTGAATTTTTCCAACAAGCACATCTACGCCCAGGCGATCAACGACGAGGCGGGCACCACTGTAGTGGGTCTGTCCACGATGTCGAAGGGCCTGGACGAGAAGCTGAACGCCAACACCACCAGCGCCAAGACCCTTGGTGCCAAGTTCGGTGAAGCGCTCAAGAACGCCAACGTGCAGGCGGTCGTGTTCGACCGTCACGGTCGTCCGTATCACGGTCGGGTGAAGGAATTCGCCGACGCGGTGCGTGAGTCCGGCATCCAATTCTAGCCCACCCTCGAGACATGAGCGAAGAATCCAATCAACAACAGCAACCTGCTTCGCCGATCCGTGCGCCGCAGGCGCCGCAGGCGCCTCAGCAGCCGGCTGAAGGCGATATCGTGGCATCGCGCCCGACGCGCGAGCGCACGAGTGCCGTGGTGGGCAAGATCGACCGTCCTCTCGAGGAAAATGCCGGTGGCCGTGGTGGCCGCGGTGGTCGTGGTCGTGGCCCTGGTGGCCGTGGCCCCGGTGGTCGCGGTCCTGGCGGCGGTCGTGGCCCGGGAGGCCGTGGTCGCGGAGGCCCTGGCGGTCGCGGTCGTGGTGACCGTGGTCAACCTCAGCAACAGCAAGAGGAAGATACCCTTTTCGAAAAAGTCGTGCACATCAACCGCTGCGCCAAGGTCGTGGCGGGTGGCCGCCGCTTCAGCTTCTCCGCTCTCGTAGTGGTGGGCGACCAGGACGGCAGCATCGGTGTCGGCTACGGCAAGGCCAAGGAAGTGCCCGAATGCATCCGCAAGGGCACGGAGCGCGCCAAGAAGAACATGCGCCCGGTGGCCCGCAAAAACAACACCATCCCGCACCAGGTGCTCGGCGAGCACGACGGCGGCAAGGTCCTCCTCAAGCCGGCGGTGCCGGGCACGGGGGTGATCGCTGGCGGCGGCGTGCGCGCGGTGCTCGAAGCTGCGGGCGTGAAGGACGTGCTGACCAAGAGCCTCGGTTCCAACAACCCGGCGGCCATGGTGCACGCGACGCTCGACGCGCTGAAGCAACTGCGCAGCCCGGAAGCGATCCGCGAGCTGCTCAAGGCCGAGTAACTCCGAGCCAGAACCTCCAACCCATTCAATTTAGTCATGCGACT
The DNA here is from genome assembly GCA_009772895.1 of Puniceicoccaceae bacterium 5H. Taxonomy (GTDB): domain Bacteria; phylum Verrucomicrobiota; class Verrucomicrobiia; order Opitutales; family Oceanipulchritudinaceae; genus WOUP01. Next base: position 54,533 of record WOUP01000015.1, read on the forward strand.
GCATAATTTGCCCAAGAGTGGCGGCTTCCGTAAGCGCAAGCGCGTGGGCCGTGGTGAAGGTAACGGCCTGGGTAAGACCTCCGGCCGCGGTCAGAAGGGCCAACGCGCCCGTTCCGGCCACAGCCTGCGCCCCGGTTTCGAATCCGGTCACGTGCCCCTCTATCGTAAGCTGCCGAAGCGCGGTTTCTCCAACTACCGCTTCACGACCCGCTACGCCGTGGTCAATGTCACCGACCTCGCTCGCGTGGAAGGCGATGTGGCCGACCGCGAAGCCATGGTCAAGGCCGGCCTCGTCCGCCGCAGCGCCGAGCTCATCAAGGTGCTCGGCGACGGCGATCTCGACCGCGCCCTGACGGTGAAGGCAGACAAGTTTTCGGCCAGCGCCCGCGCCAAGATCGAACAGGCCGGTGGCAAGGTCGAACTGACCTCGCCTGAAGCTGCCGAGCAAGCATCTGACAGCGACAACGCGGCGGAGTAACCCTCCGCCGTTTGTTTTCCGAAGGGCATTGCGCCTTTCGGCCTTGCTAGATCTTCCGGAATATTCTGTCGTGCCTAGGTTCCATGTTATCGGCCTTCGTCAATAGCTTCAAAATCCCCGAACTGCGGGAAAAGATTTACGTCACGCTGTTCCTGCTCTTCATCGCGCGGGTCGGTGCCAACATCCCTCTGCCGGGCGTGGACCCCACGCCGCTGCAGAACTTCTTTGCGGATCAGGCACAATCGGGCGGATCTTCCCTCGTCGGGCTCTACAATATGTTTACCGGGGGCGCGCTGCTCAAAGGCGCGATCTTTGCCCTCGGTATCATGCCGTACATCAGCGCCTCGATTATCTTCCAGTTGCTGGCTGCGGTCTGGCCTTCATTGGCCCGCCTGCAGCAAGAAGGGGAGACGGGGCGCCAGAAGCTGACGCAGTACACGCGCTACGCCACGCTGATCATCTGTCTGGTGCAGGGTGTGTTGCTGATTGGCACGCTGCTCAACCCGGGCCAGTTGTTCAACAACTACTCGGTCGCGGAATACGGCCCGATCGTGATCATGCAGCCCACCTGGGCATTCGTGCTCACGTCGACGATCTTCCTCACGGCCGGCGTGATGTTGCTGATGTGGATCGGCGAGCAGATTACCCAGCGCGGCATCGGCAACGGTGTTTCGCTGCTGATCACCGTCGGTATCTTGTCCGATTTGCCCGGCGCCGTGATCCAGACGGCCAAGCTCTTCACCGCTCCGGTCGGTGAGCAGGCGCGCCTGGGGATCTTCCATGCGGTAGCGATGATTGCCCTGTTGATCGGGGTGACCGTCGGTGTCGTGGCCATCACCCAGGCATTGCGCCGGATTCCGATCCAGTACGCGCGCCGCCAGGTCGGCCGCAAGGTCTTCGGAGGCCAGAGCAGCTACCTGCCGCTCAAGATCAACTACTCGGGCGTGATGCCGATCATCTTCGCCTCTGCGATTGTGATGTTTGGCCTCAACATCTTCCAGCGCGCCGGTGCGTTCTTCATGAATCGCGTCGAGTGGCTGGGCGAGGGGCTGAGTATGATCGGCAACTGGTTCAACCCGCAGCAGGCCGGCTATTACATCATCTTCGGCACCATGATCTTTGCCTTCAGCTTCCTGTGGGTCTCGATGATGTTCAAGCCGGTGCAGATCGCGGATGACCTGAAGCGCTACGGCGGTTATATCCCGGGCGTGCGTCCGGGAGACAACACGGCCAAGTATCTCGACTTCGTCATGACCCGCCTGACTTTGGCCGGTGCCGTGTTCCTGGTCGCGATCGCGCTCTTCCCCAATTTCGTCAGCCATTCGCTGAACATTCCCTATAACGCCGCGCAGTTCTTCGGCGGCACCGGCTTGCTGATTATCGTCGGTGTGCTGCTCGACTTCCTGCGCCAGGTGGAAACCTACCTGTTGCAACGCCACTACGACGGCTTCCTGAAAAAGGGCCGCATCAAGGGCAAGAGCCAGAGCCGCTCCCGTGCGGCGGCCGCGGTCGATACCGCTGCCCTCGCCAACACGAGCCGCATCTGGGTCTGGCTGATCGCCTTGCTCGGTTCCGGGCTCCTGGCCCACGGCCTGATGTGGTACCTATTCTAGTCACGCTTAACGCTTCAGGGAATTTACCATCCCCGCCCCGTCCTTTCATGGTCGGGGCTTCGTCGTTCTCATGATCCCCACCAAAAACCCAGAGCAGATCGAGAAAATGCGCGCGGCCTGCAAGATCGCCGCCAACGTGCTGGACCGCTTGTGCCAGATGGCCGAGGCGGGCGTCACGACCTACGACCTGGACCAGGAGGGCAAGCGCCTGATCGAAGAGGCGGGTGCCGTCAGCGCCTGCTATAACTACGGTTTTGGCGACCACCGCTTCCCCGCTTATACCTGCCTCTCCGTCAACGACGAGATCGTGCACGGCATTGGCAGCATGAAGCGCGTACTGCAGGATGGGGACATCATCTCGGTCGACATTTCTCTGGTTTACGACGGCTGGATCGGCGACAACTGCCGCAGCGTCGGGGTGGGGCAGCTCGACGAGGATGCGCGCCGCCTGTTGGAGGTGACCGAAGAGGCGCTGTATCTCGGAATCGAGGAAGCGCGCAGCGGCCACCGGGTCGGTTTCATCTCAAATGCGGTCGAGAAGTATGTGCGCCGCCAGCGCTACGGCATCGTGCGCGAGTTCGTCGGCCACGGCGTCGGGCGCAGCATGCATGAAGAGCCGCAAATCCCGAACTTTGGCTCTCGCAATCGCGGCGACTACCTGCGCCCGGGCATGACGCTCGCCATCGAGCCCATGATCACCGCCGGTCGCTCGGCCGTGAAGATGGACCGCGACGGCTGGACGGCCCGTACGAAGGACGGCTCCCTCGCCGCGCACTTCGAGCACACCGTGCTTGTCACCAACGGTGAGCCGGAGATCCTCACGTTGCCCGATTCCTGGAACGGCCAGGTGGTGCGGCAGTACGAAAGCAATGTCGCAAATAAAGGTTGACTTTCTTGCACGTACTCCTCTCTATTCACGATTTTCCCTTTTCGTCTCCTGACGAAGCCCCATTTTAGCACGTTTTTCCACTTCCACCCAGACACATTTAACCATGCCACGTATTCTTGGGGTAGATATTCCCGGCAATAAGAAGATTCCGTATGCGCTGCGCTACATCTACGGTATCGGCCCCACGCTGTCCGATATGCTCGTAGAGGAAGCCGGTCTGGATCCCGACGCCCGCGCCCACACGCTGAGTGAGGAAGATCTGAACAAGATCGCCGAACTCGTGCTGCAAAAGGGTATCCGCGTCGAGGGCGACCTGCGTCGTGAGATCACCGCGAACCTGAAGCGCCTTCAGGCGATTCAGTGCCACCGCGGCATCCGCCACCGCAAGGGCCTGCCCGTCCGCGGCCAGCGCACCAAGAGCAACGCCCGCACGCGCAAGGGTAAGCGCCGCACCATCAGCGGTAAGAAGAAATAACCCGGCGCCGCGCCAACTACTTTATTTTTAATAGCTACACATGAGCGAAGAACAAAAGAAGGAGCAGTCCGATAAGACTCCCGCTGCGGAAAAGCAACAAGCCACCGCAGCCGCCCCGGCCGAGGGCCAAGTCCAGGCCGAAGGTGCTGAGAAGGAAGAGAAGAAGTCCGGTCAGCCCACGGCGGCTGACCTGCTGAAGAGCGATGTCGACCTCAACGTTCGCAAGGCCAAGGGCTCCAAGAACGTTACCTCGGGTATCGTGAACATTCTCGCCACCTTTAACAATACGAAGGTCACCTTCTGCGATCGCAACGGGAACGTCGTTTCCTGGTCGAGCGCTGGCAAGATGAACTTCCGCGGCAGCCGCAAGAGCACGGCCTACGCCGCCCAGGTGGTCACTCAAGACGCCGGCCGCACCGCCCTCTCGCACGGCATGAAGGAAGTGGAAGTCCGCGTGAAGGGCCCGGGCATGGGTCGCGACAGTGCGATCCGCGCCATCCAGAGCCTCGGCATGAATGTCTCGTCCATCCGCGACATCACGCCGGTGCCCCACAATGGCTGCCGCCCCAAGAAGCGCCGCCGCGTCTAAACCCTGGTCGATAACCTTTAGCCCACTTTAAGCGAAATGGCCCGTTATACTGGACCCGCTACCCGCATTAACCGTAAGTACGGCATGTCTGTGTTCCCTGCCTCCAAGGCGCAGGAACGCAAGCCGCACCCGCCCGGCCAGCACGGCCCGCGGATGCGCCGCAACAAGCAGAGTGAATACTCCGTCGGCCTGGCCGAGAAGCAAAAGCTCCGCTACATGTACGGCCTCACGGAAAAGCAGTTCCGCCGCACCTTCGAGACCGCCAAGTCCAAGATCGGTGTGACGTCGGAGATCTTCACGCAGATGCTCGAACGCCGCCTCGACTCGGTGGTGTATGCCTGCGGTTTTGCCAAGACCCGCCGCCAGGCCCGTCAGTTTGTGACGCACGGCCACGTGAAGGTCAACGGCCGCAAGACGGACGTCCCCAGCTGCCAGATTTCGGCGGGCGACGTAGTCGAAGTCCGTGAGTCCACCTCCAGCCGTCAGCTCGCCACCCGGGCAATCGAAGACACGCGCGTCCGCACCGTACCGCTGTGGATGAGCCGCAATGAGGACCAACTCACCACGACGATCAATCGTCTGCCTTCCGCCGATGACATCGAAACGGGCGTCAACGTCCAGCTCATCGTCGAATTCTACAGCCGCTAATCTGGAACGGCAGGTCGCTGGAATGCTTCCCGCACCTGCCCCCGCATCTCCCGCACCCGATACGTCCCATGGCCATCCGACTAGGTAAGTTCCAGCTGCCCAACCGCCTCGTTAAAGAAGAGGAAACCGCGACCGAGACCTACGCGAAATTCACGGCCGAGCCTTTCGAAACCGGCTACGGTCACACGATCGGCAACGGCCTGCGCCGTGTGCTGCTCAGCTCGATCGAAGGCGCCGCGATCTCTTCTGTTAAAATCGAAGGGGTGCAACACGAGTTTCAAAGCATCGAGGGCGTCGTCGAAGACGTCACCGACATCGTGCTGAACCTCAAGAAGGTGCTGATCGTTTCGCAAAGCCGCGACACGGTTCGCCTCAGTATCGACGTCACCCGCGAAGGCGAAGTGACGGCGGCTGACATTCAGGCCGATTCCCGCATCTCGGTTGTGAACCCGGAGCAAGTAATCTGCACCCTGGACAAGAGTCAGCGTTTCCTCGCTGAGCTTGAAGTCAAGGTGGGCCGCGGTTACGTGCCCGGGGAAGACAACAAGGGGGAAGACCAGCCGATTGGCGTGATCGCCATCGACTCGCTCTTCAGCCCGGTGCGCCTCGTCAAATACTCGATCGAAAACACCCGCGTGGGCCAGATGACGGACTACGACAAGCTGGTGCTCGAGATCTGGACCGACGGTCGCATCACCCCCGACGAGTGCATCAAGCAGGCCGCCGCGATCCTGCGCCACCACCTCGACGTGTTCGACAAGGTGAGCGAGGAAAGCGTCGAGTTCGAAAACGAACAGAGCGAGGTCTCCGAGGAGCAGAACAAGCTCCGCAAGCTGCTCAACATGAGCGTGAACGAGATCGAGCTTTCCGTGCGTGCCGCGAACTGCCTGAACAACGCCAACATTACGACCGTCGGCGAACTGGCGATGAAGTCCGAGCAGGAGATGCTCAAGTATCGTAACTTCGGTAAGAAGTCCCTCAACGAGATCAAGGCCAAGCTCGAACAGCTGGGCCTGAGCCTCGGTATGAAGATCGACGAGCGTTTGCTCGAGAGCCGCAACGAATTTTAACGCGGGCGGCAGCTAATACCCTAGCACACCACCAGTACCAATGCGTCACCGTAACCACCGTTTTATTCTTGGCCGCAAAAAGGAGCACCGCGAGGCGCTCATGGCCAACCTCGCCGCTGCCCTCATCAAGCACGGCAAGATCCAGACCACCCTGCCCAAGGCCAAGGCCCTGCGCCCCTTCGTGGAGCGCATCATCTCCATGGCCAAGCGCGCGAAGAACGCCCCGACGCCGGAGCGTGCGCTGTATCTGCGTCGTCTCGCGGTTTCCCGCGTGCGCGACAACGAGGCGATCGCGATCCTCTTCAATGAAAAGGTCGAGGAGTTCCTCAACCGCGAGGGCGGCTACACCCGTATCTATAAGCTCGGCAATCGCCGGGGCGACGCGGCTGAAATGGCCCTGATCCAACTCATCCCCGCGGATGACGAGGGCTACAGCAAGAGCCGCAAGAAGGGCTCCGCCAAGCCGAAGGCCGTGAAGGCCGCCGCCCAGGAAGAAGCCCCGACCGCCGGCGCTGCGGCTGCCGCTGCAGAGGCTGAATCCGTGGCCGTGGCGGAAGCTGAACCGGAAGCCCCGGAAGCGGCTGAGGAGGAAGCCTCCTCCGAAGAAAAGAAGGGCGAGTAGCCGGTATTTGACTCGGCGGATCGTCCCTGAGTCCGATGCTGGACCTCAGCACATTTTTTGCCTTGTTAGTGGGCGGCTCTCTCTTTGGGATAGCCGCCCTTTGGCTGTACTATGACCGGCGCGATCACCATTATTACGATCTGCTGCGCCAGCGGCACGCCTTCCATTGTGTGAAGTGCGGCACGCTCTACAGCCTGCGTCAGCACGAAGAGGTGGGAAAATGCCCGGTGTGCGGCTTTCAGAACCAGCGGCTGAAGTTTTAGGCCGTATGCGCGCGCAGGGGCTTCGAGCGTTGACTTGCGCGGGCGCGTAGCTGAAGTAGGGCTATGGCGACGGAGCAATGGTTCTGGCGCGTCTTTGGCGCTGTGGGCACGGCCTTGATGGGAGTGATGCCGGTCGGTGGCGTGCAGGCCCTCCTGGCGCTTTCCAGGGCCTGGCAGGAGCTGCAGGAGCGCGACGTGCCCAACAAGATCGAGTTGATCTCGCTTTACCTGGCGCCGTCGTTGGAAACGATCCGCGTGGGGCTCTGGTTGTGGCACCTGGGGCTGCTGCTGCTCATCGTATCGCTCGGGCTGCTGCGACGTCGCTTTCCCCGCCGCCTGCATCTGGGGCGCTGCAGCGGGTTGCGCTACGGCTTTACGTTCACGCTGTGCCTGTTGCTGGGGCAGGTGGGCGCGCATCGCTTTTACGCCGGACGTTGGGGTACGGGTATGTTGTACATTGTGCTGAGTGCGTTGACGATTCTGGCCTTTCGCTGGCCGCACCCTGCCTCGCTGTTTATCAGCGCCACCTGCATGCCCTTGTTGCTGCTGTGGCGCACCGTAGACATGATCAGCATTGCCGATGAGCGTTTCCGCGATGCCGAGGGCGGCTACATCATGATGCGGGCCAACCGTCCGATGGTGCCGGCGCCGGCGATTCCCTCGTTTTAGGGCCGCTAGAGCTCCTCGCTGGTCAAGCCGTAAGATTCGAGCCACCAGTAGAACGCGTCGATCCAGTGGTCGCTGGTGGTGCCTTTTTTGTAAAGGCCGAAGCCATGATTGCCTTTGGCGTAGATATGGAGTTCGGCTTCGGCACCGGCCTCGCGTGCCTTTTGGTAAAAGGGGATCTGGCCGGGGGCGACGAGACCGTCGTCTGCGGCCACGGCCATGAACAAGGGCGGTGCGGCCTGCCAGTCGAACTGGACATTCTCGGGGTCGGCGAGAGAGGGCGCGCCATAGATCAGGGCTGCGTAATCCGGTCGACTCTCAGCGTCGGGCTGCAGGGCGGTGCCGGCGGTTACCGCACCGCCGGCGGAAAAGCCGATCATGGCAATGCGGTGCGGATCGATGGCGTATTCTTTGGCGTGTGCGCGCACGTACGCGACGGCCTGCTTGCCGTCGGCGATGCTTTTGAGCGATTGCTGATGGATCTTGCGGAAGCCTTCGGCGTTGTCTTCAGGGGAGCCGCCGAAGAGCTGCCCGATCAGCTGATCGAAAGCCTCGGGGTCCTCCGGAGTGGGGACGGTGCGGTATTTGAGGACAAAGGCGGTGATGCCGCGCTCTTGCAGCCATTCGGCTACCCAGCGGCCTTCGTGGTTGATGGCAAGAAACATGAGCCCGCCGCCGGGCGCGATGACGACGGCGGTGCCATTGGGGTGCTCGGGTCGGTAGACGAGCAGGCTGGGCTCGCTGACGTTGCGGACGACTTCGGAGCCGGTGGCCTGGGTGACGATCTCGGTCTTGGCGGCGTCGGGGCCGTAGTCCCCCAGCGGAATCGTTTCAGGCGCGGCGGTGAGGGCACACGCGAGGTTGGCGAGCAATACGAATGGCGTCAGTCGGGGTAGCTGCATCGTCTCTCTTTCGTAAGGCCGCACGACTCGATTGGCAAAAACTGCCGCATTCTAACTTTATGGGCACAAGAAAGGCCAGGTGCATGTCGCGGCCTGGCCTGGAAAGAGAAGTCGGGTGCGGCTTTTAGCGGCGGTGACCGTCGCGCTCTTCGATCGGCTGGAAGGTGCGCTCCTTCGGGCCGGTGTAGACTTGGCGCGGGCGGTAGATGCGCTTGTTGTTTTCGGTGACTTCGCGCCAGTTGGCGATCCAGCCGGGCATGCGGCCGATGGCAAACATGACGGTATACATGTCGACGGGGATGCCGATGGCGCGCAGCACGATGCCGCTGTAGAAGTCGACGTTGGGGTAGAGCTTGCGGTCGACGAAATACGGGTCTTCGAGGGCGGCTTCCTGCAGGCGCTTGGCGATGTCGAGCAGCGGGTCCTTCTGGCCGAGGGCCTTGAGCAGGTCTTCGGCGGCGGTGGCAAAGATCTTGGCGCGCGGGTCGAAGTTTTTGTAGACGCGGTGGCCGAAGCCCATGAGGCGGGCCTTGCCGTTTTTGGCGGCTTCGATGAAGCGGCTGCCGTCGTCGCCCGAGGCGTGGATGTCGCTCAGCATGCGGATCACGGCGGAATTGGCGCCGCCGTGGAGGGGGCCCCAGAGGGCACAGACACCGGCCGAAACGCTGGCAAAGAGGTTGGCGCCGCCGCTGGCCACCATGCGCACGGTGGAGGTGGAGCAGTTTTGCTCGTGGTCGGCGTGCAGGAGCAGGAAGAGGTCGAGCGCGCGGGTGACTTCCGGGATCGGCTCGTACAGGTTGTAGGGCTCCGTGAACATCATGTGGAGGAAGTTCTCCACGTAGCGCAGGTCGCGGCGGGGGTAGACGAAGGGCATGCCGCGGTGCATGCGATAGGTCATGGCCGCGATGGTGCGGACCTTGGAGATGAGCAGGGCGGCGGCAGTGTCGAAGTTCGCGAGGTCCTTCTCCCGGTCGTTGCTGCTCATGTCGGGGTAGTAGCAGCCCAGGCTGTTGAGCATGGAGCTGAGCACGGCCATCGGGTGGCTGTTTTGCGGGAAGCCCTGGAAGTGGTGCTTGAAGTCCTCGTGCAGGTTGGCGTTTTCGCGCACCTTGTCGCGGAAGGTGTCCAGCTGGTCCTGCGTCGGCAGCTCGCCGTAGATGATCAGATAGGCGCAGGAGAGGAAGGAGGCGCCCGAAGCCAATTGATCGATCGGATAGCCGCGATAGCGCAGGATGCCCTTTTCGCCGTTGATGAAAGTGATGTTGCTCTGGCAGGAGCCTGTGTTGCCGTACCCTTCGTCAAAGGTGATGTAACCGGTATCGGTGCGCAATTTGCGCGTATCGATGGCCTTTTCACCTTCCGTGCCGACGATCACGGGATAGGTGTGTTCCTGACCTTCCAAGGTGATCTTGGCCATGGGTTGGCCGGTGAGAGAAGAAGAGGACGGATTTGCGTCTGAAGGGGTAGGCATGACGTGTGAGTGCTATGATCGCAGGGACTTCGGTTTGAAATAAGTGGTTTCGGGCCGGTAGGTCAAACAGTAGAGCGGGTAATTTTACCGCATTATAGGCTCTGCACAAAGCCTTGATAGAGGGCGAGCCCCTTGGCCTGACTCTTTTCCGGGTGGAATTGGGTGGCGTAGAGGCGGCCGCGGTTGACGGCGCTGCAGAAGTGCAGCCCGCCATACTCCGTCTCGCCCCACACGACTTCGCGGTGGACGGGGGCGGTGTAATAGCTGTGCACGAAGTAAAACTGGTCGCCCGTGGCGGCGATCTCGGTATCCACGGGCAGGCGCTGGCGCCAGTCGACGCTGTTCCAGCCCATATGGGGGACTTTCAACGCCGGGTCCTGCGGGAAGCGGAAGCGCTTGACCTCGCCGGGCAGGATGCCGAGGCAGGCAGTGTCGCCCTCCTCCGAGTGGGTGAACAAGGCCTGCTGGCCCAGGCAGATGCCAAAAAAGGGCTTGTCTGCCTCCGTCCAGTCACGGATGACGCGGTCGAAGCCGGTCTGCTGCAGGCGGCGCATCGTGTCGACGATGGCTCCCTGACCGGGGAAAACCAACGCATCGGCCGGCCCGATGACATCGGGGTGGTCGACGAGACGGGCGGAGGCACCGGCCTTTTCCCACGCACGCAAGACGCTGCGCAGGTTGCCCATCCCGTAGTCGATCACGGCCAAATCGGGCTGTCGTTGTGCGGAAATGTTCATATCTGGGTCGATTCCAGGCGAGCCTTTCAGCCTGCGACAGTACCGCGTATAGGGCAAGGGGGAAGATGCACATTCATGTTCGGTCGGTCAAACGGGCGGCGGAAGCAGCGACGCCTGGGGATTGCGCTCAAGGGCTTGACCGTCAGGCAGCAATAGAAAAGCCCCGCCGTGAGGGGCGGGGCTGACGCGTAAAGCCGTGTGGGCAGGATCAGGCGGGGGGCAGGGCGTCGCTGCCATTGCCGGGGCCCTTTTCGCCGGTGGGCAGGCCGCGCACGCCGATATTGATCGGGCGGTTTTCGTCGCCGGCGAGGTAGACGGTCTGGCTCGGGAAGGCAAAGTCGATCCCGGCTTCGCCGAAGCGGCGGAAGACCTCCTGGTTGAACCAGTCGGTGTAGGCCATGTAGTCCCAGTAGGCCGGTGGGTGAAACCAGTAGATGACCATGATGTTGAGCGAGTCCGCGTTCAGGTCGCTGAAGTAGACGCGCGGCACCAGATCGCCCTGCCAGTATTGCTTGGATTTCTCGTCGTTGAGGATGTCCTCGAGGATCTGTTTGGCCTCCTGGATCTTTTCCGGCGGGGTGTCGTAGGTGATGGTGACGTTGAGGATGCGCCGGATGTAGGGGCGGCGGGCGATGTTCTCGATCGCACTGTCTGCCAGCTTGCCGTTGGGGATGGTGACGAAGTGGCCGGTGAGCGTGCGCAGCTTGGTCGAGCGAAAGCCGACTTCTTCCACGATGCCGTCGTAGCCTTCGAAGAGCAGGCGGTCGCCCACCTCGAAGGGCCGGTCCATGAAAATCACAAAAGAGCCGAAGAGGTGCTTGAGCGAGTCCTGGGCGGCCAGGGCAAAGGCCAAGCCGCCGATCCCCAGTCCGGCGATGATGGAGGTAATGGGCTCGTCGCTGAAGACTTGTGCGATCTGGACCAGCGTGAGGATGATGACCGTCAGCCGCAGGGCGGTGCGGATCATGGGAGCGAGCATCTCCGTTAGCTTCGACTCCTGCTTGGCGCTCCAGTGCTGATAGAGGGTGAACGGAACGTCGGCCAGGCAGTAGAAAACCCAGCCGATCGCCATCACGATCAGGACGGACAGGGCGGTGGAAATGGGGCCGTAGATGGCAGGATCGAGGTGCAGGAAGAGCACGCCGATCTGGATGCCGACGACGAGCCCCAGCAGCCCGAGCGATTTACCCAGGGCGTCGGCCAGGCTCCGGAGCACCGCGCGGTTCTCGCCTGCCTTTTTACCGAGGCCGGTCGCGATGGCGGAGAATATCTTACCGAGCAGGTAACCGATGAAAATACATGCGGCGAGTGCGACGATGCGCCACGCTTCGATCCCCCAGACGGGAATCTGCCACCAAGCTTGTGTGTCTTCAGGCATAGAGAGGAGAAGAGGTTTGAATTTGAAGATGCAGCACCTTGATGCGTATATTAATGCTACGTGGCCATCCTTCAAATGGTTGTAGGACTTCCTTGGCCGCGACAGGACTCTAAACTCGCCTCTCTCTATGAATGACTTGAACGAAGCTCTGGTCAGTATTTCCGACTGGCTGGCGATCAACGGACTCGATTTTCTCATCCACCTGCTGGCTGCGCTGGTGATTTTTGTCATCGGTCGCATGGCTGCGAGCTGGCTGACGACGGTGGCGCGCATGCAGATGGCGCGGGCCAAACTCGACGACACGCTGATCGGCTTTTTGAGCAACATCCTGCACGCGCTGCTGCTCGCGGCCGTGGTGGTGATTGCGCTCGATGTGCTGGGCGTGCAGACGACCTCCCTCGTTGCCATTCTCGGTGCCGCCGGCCTGGCGGTTGCGCTGGCCCTGCAGGGCTCGCTTTCGAACTTCGCCGCCGGTGTGATGCTGATCATCTTCCGCCCCTTCAAGGCGGGCGATTTCGTCGACGCGGGCGGCATCATGGGCGTGGTCGAAGAAATCAAGGTCTTCCAGACCTACATGCGCACGGGCGACAACAAGCAGATCATCGTGCCGAACTCCAATATCATGGACGGCAACATCACCAACTTTTCGGCCAAGGAGACCCGTCGCATCGACTTCACTTTTGGGGTGGGCTACGACGACGACATCCGGAAGGTAAAGGCGGTGCTGACCGAGCTGGTGGAGTCCGACGAGCGCATCCTGAAGGAGCCGGCCCCGACCATCGGCCTGCTGACCCTCAACGAGAGCAGCGTGGACTTTGTGGTGCGCCCCTGGGTGAAGTCGGCCGATTACTGGCCCGTCTACTGGGATATGATGGAGAAGGTGAAACTGCGCTTCGACGAGGAAGGCATCACCATCCCGTATCCGCAGCGCGACATCCACCACTACAACGTGGAGGCCAAGCCGCGCGAAACCGGCTCCAGCGGCGCCGGTTTCAGTCAGGGCATCGACCCGAAGCCGCCCCAGAGCTAGCCGCACCTTTTTGACCGAGAGCCCACGCTATCCTGCGTGGGCTTTTTCTTTGAAACGACGCGTTCCTGGCGTGCGCAAGGTCAGGCGGCTACGCAAGCTGGCCGGGGCGCAAGGACTGGCGCACCGGGAGCGGTCGCGAACGGATTCCGCCTGATCTGAAGGCGCTAGACGAGCAGGCCCTTGGTGCTGGGCAGGCTGTCGGTGGCGCGGGGGTCGATCTGGGTGGCGGCGTCGAGGGCGCGGGCGAAGCACTTGAAGATGCTCTCGGCGACGTGGTGGGGCTCTTCGCCGTATTCGAGCTTGATGTGCACGTTGGCGCCGGCGGCATTGGCGAAGCCCTGGAAGAACTCGCGCACGAGCTGGAGGTTGAAGTCGCGAATGAAGCCGCGGGCCTCCACGTCGTAGACGAGATAGGGGCGGTTGCTGAGGTCGAGCGCGACGCGGCTCAAGGTCTCATCCATCGGCAGGATAAAGAAGCCGTAGCGCTTGAGGCCCTTCTTGTCGCCCACGGCCTTCTTGACCGCTTCACCGAGCACGATGCCGACGTCTTCCACCGTGTGGTGGTAATCGACGGAGAGGTCGCCCGTGGCCTTGACTTCGAGGTCGAACAGGCCGTGGCGGGCGAAGAGCTCGAGCATGTGGTCGAAGAACGGGATGCCGGTCTCGATCTGCTTCTGGCCCTGGCCGTCGAGGTTGAGGGACAGGCGGATCTGGGTCTCGGAGGTGTTCCGGGTGATTTCTGCTACGCGTGCTGCAGCCATTGGTCGATTGCGTCGTTGAGGGTCGTCATCTGCGCCTCCGTCCCGATGCTGATGCGGAGGAAGGGGGCGGTGAAGGGGTGGTTGGGGAAGTAGCGCACGAGGATCTTGCGCTCGCGCAGGTATGCGAAGAGCGCCTGGGCGACTTCGGGGCCGCGGCGGCTGTCGCGCGTTTCCGGGCGCGTAAAGATAAAGTTGCTCTGGCTGGGGTAGGTGAACCAGCCGTGGGCCTGGCAACGCTGGCGGAAGCTGTCGCGGGTGCGTCTGACCTTGCGCACGACGTCGCGCAGGTAGTCCTGATCGCGGAAGGCAGCCAGTGCACCGGCCTGGGAGAGGCGGTTGACGTTGTAGCTGTCGCGCACGCGGTCGAGCAGGTCGATCACTTCAGCGTGGGCCAGGGCGTAGCCGACACGCAGGCCCGCCAGCCCGTAGCTCTTGGAGAAGGTGCGGGTGATGACGAGGTTGTCGTGCTTGTCCATCAGCGGTCGGCAATCGCGATCGGCAAAGTCGGCATAGGCCTCGTCGGCCACCACGATGCCGTCAAAGCGCTCGCAGAGGTGGCCGATGTCGTCGCGCGGAAAGGCGACGCCCGTCGGCGCATTGGGAGTGGTGAGAAAGAGGATGCTGCCCTTCAACTCGGCCAACTTGTCGACGGACAGCTTCATGTCTTCGCCAAAGGGCACCGATTGCAGCTGGCCGTTCTGGATGGAGACGAGCACCGGGTAGAGCGAATAGCTGGGGAAGGTATCGATCGTCTGACCGCCGAACACGCGTACCAGCAGGTTCAGGATGTCGTCCGAACCGTTGCCGACGATGACCTGCTCCGGCTGAAGGCCATGATGCTCGGCGATGGCGGCCCGCAGCGGCGCACTGGTGGGGCTGGGGTAGAGCGGCAGGCGCGTCATTTCGGCCATGATGGCCTGCGCGACCGCCGGGCTGCACGGGTAGGGCAGCTCGTTGGTGTTCAGTTTGATCCAGCCCTCGCCGCTCGGTTGGGTGCCCGGCACGTAGGCGTGCAGGTCCAGCACGTGCGGCGCTGCGTAGTCAGAAAGAGGCATAAGGCGCTAGGATGGCGCACCGGTTGCGCAGACGCAACTCCGCAGATATGGCGTTGCAGAGGGCGTTAGATAGGGCTTGCGCATTAACGGAGGGGACTGTTGTCTGGTGCTGACGATGAGATACGTAGCATGCTTATGGGCTCTGTGGATGGCCGCCGCGACGGCGCAAGCCGAGATCACCGACATTTCCTGGGACGGCAGCCAGCTGCAGCTGGAGGTACAGGAGCGGGAGGGCGTCTACGAGCTTGAGTATGCTCACAGTTTGGGCGGCCCCTATACACGCGTCTCAAGTACCATGTTTCTCACCAGGGGGGAGCAGCTGACGGTAACGGCGCCTTATTACCTGCAACCTGGCAACAACGCGCTTTTCCTGCGTCTGGCGGAGACCGAGTTCCCCGATGCTTCCTCCGGCGGCGCAATGGAGGCACCCATACCGCTGGACAACCCGACGATCAAATACCCGGCCTACTTGCGGGACCAGGGCATAGAGGGAACGGTGACGCTGATCTTTGTCGTGAGAGCGGACGGCGGCTTTGGGCCTTATTACGTGGAATACAGTGATCATCCCTACTTTACCGAGGCGGTAATCGCCGGGATGACCGACGTGCAGTTTCTGCCTGCAATGCTTGATTTAGAGCCTATCAACGCCTGGGTGCGGCAGACTTTTCCCTTTGTGATCCTATAGTGATCAAGGGCTCAGCCGGCCAGGGATGGCTGGTGCACCGGGGCGGTGGCTGAAGCTTTTTCGGCGACCTGACGTGCACCGGTCAGGCGCTCGAGCAGGGCGACGGATTCCATCAGCGCGTCCATCTGGGCGTGCATCTCGGTGGCGGCGGAGGCGGTTTCCTCGGCGGCGGCGGCGTTGCTCTGGGTGATGCGGTCGATGTCGCCCATGGCGAGGTTGATTTGCTGGACGCCCTGCTTTTGCTTCTGCGAGGCGCCGGTGACCTCCTTGAGGAGGTCGTCCACGGTGCTGACCTTGCGGGCGATTTGCTGCAGGCTTTCGGCCACGCGGTTGCTGATGCTTACGCCGCGCTGGCTCCGGGCCGTGGAGGATTCGATGAGGGCGGCGGTTTCGCGCGCGGCGTCGGCGCTGCGTTTGGCGAGGTTGCGCACTTCGTCGGCCACGACGGCAAAGCCGGCTCCGGCCTCCCCGGCGCGAGCGGCTTCCACGGCGGCGTTGAGCGCGAGGATGTTGGTTTGAAAGGCGATTTCGTCGATCGAGTGCACGATCTTGGCGATATTGTCGCTGGCGGTCTGAATTTCGTCCATCGCCTGGGACATCAGGTGGATGTCTTCGGCACCTGTTTCGGCGGCAGCGCGCGCATCGTTGGTCAACGCGGCGACGTGGTGCAGGCTGCGGGCGTTTTTGTCACTCGTGCCCGACATCTGCTCGAGCGAGGCACTTGTCTGCTCGAGGGCGGCGGCTTGTTGGGCAGCACCGTCGGCGAGGTGAGAGCTGGAATTGGCGATTTCGGCACTGGCGGAGGACGTCTCGTCCACGGCGGCGTGGATCGTACCGATGGCTTTGGTGAGGGGCTTATCAATGTAGTAGCGTGAAAAGCCGGCAAAGCCGATCAACACGAGCACCAGCACGCCGATGCCGGCAAAGGTCATGCGGGTCATGCTTTGGTGCACGACGGGGTCGCCGGTAAGCGGGGCGGATAGCACAAATGCGCCTTTGAGGTCGCCCTTTTTCATCCCCTCCATCGGTACGCCCAGCAGGTCGAGCCCGTCTCCGGTGGGACTGGTTTCGGGGTCGCTGTGGCAGTTGAAAGCGGCTGCTGGTGCGCGTCAGGTATCGTCCCTGAGGCGGATCTCGAGGCTCTCGCCGTGGGCGTCGAGCTGTTCGAGGCGGGCGAAGGCGCGCACGATGGGTTGGGCCTGCTCAAGGGATTTGCGGTCGTAGCGGGTAATGCTGCTGCGGCGCAGGAAGTCCGTGATCTGGAGGCCGCTGAAGAAGCGCCCACTGCGCAGCGTGGGCAGGGTGTGATTGGGCCCGGCGGCAAAGTCGCCCAGGGCGGTGGGCGTTTCGTGACCGCAGAAGATGGCGCCGGCGGTCGTGATCTCGCGCGTCAGCAAGTCCAGCGACTCAGGTTTTACCTGCAGCTCCAGGTGCTCGGGGGCGACGTAGTTGGCCACCTGGACGGCGGAGGCGAGGTCGAGCGTGATGATGGCGAGAAAGCCTTCGTCGAAGACGGGCCGGATGCGCTCGAGACGCTTCAGCGTGGGCTCCTGCCGCGCGACTTCGTCGAGGATGCGGTCGAGCGTCAACTCGTCGGGCACGGTGAGGAAGAGCTTTTCACGGCCGCTGCCGTGTTCGGCCTGGGCGAGCAGGTCGGCCGCGGCGTAGGCGGGGTTGACGGAGCGGTCGGCGATGATCATGACTTCACTCGGCCCGGCCAGAATGTCGATGCCTACCGTGCCCAGCACCTGGCGCTTGGCCTCGTTGACATAGGCGTTGCCGGGGCCGAAGATCTTGCAGACGGCGGGGATGGTGTCGGTGCCGTAGGCCATGGCGGCGACGGCCTGGGCGCCGCCGATGCAGTAGACTTCTTCGACGCCGCAGAGGGCGAAGGCGGCGAGCAGCCCCGGGTTGATCTTGCCGTCCTTGCCCGGCGGGGTGCAGGCGGCGATGCTCGGGCAGCCGGCGAGCTTGGCCAAGGTCGCGGTCATGACGATGGTGGACGCGAGCGGCACCTGACCGCCGGGGATGTAGAGCCCGACGCGGTCGATGGGGTAGAAGCGTTCGCCGACGGTGGCGCCGTGGCGGTTTTCGCCGCTCCAGTCTTGCGGCAGGCCCTTTTCGTGAAATTCTCGCACGTTGGCGATGGCGCCTTCGATGGCGGCCCGCGTTTCGTCGTCCAGCGCGTCGGCGGCGGCCCGGATCTCGGCCGGGGGCACGCGCAGCTGCTGGGGGGTGAGCTGCACGCCGTCGAAGCGCTCGGTGAATTTGCAGACGGCGGCATCACCGTCGGCGCGAACCGCGTTGAGGACTCCGGTCACGGCGTCCACGATACTGCGGGGCGTCTCGTTGACGGCGCAGAAATTGGCCAGTTTTTGCTCAAAGTCGGGCTGCGTGAACTCGAGTCGCTGCATAATGGGAACAGGGTAGACAACTCGGCGGGGGAGATAAAGCGGGAATCGCTTGGGTGGTTGAGGTGATAGGTTTTGTAGCGTTGACTCAGCGGCAGCTGCGCCGCTAGGAAGACGGCATGTATGCCAACGGTGCCGCGAAAAGTGCGGGAGAGACGCGTTTGCGTTGGGCTTTACCGGTCGCGTTTTTGGCGGTTTTGTTGTGGGCCTATTGGCCGGCATTGGCGTTGGATTACGGCCACTACGACGATTACTGGCTGATCGTGCTGGGTCACCAGTCGCCCGTTTCGTGGCTCAACAACATGTTTTCGGCCCACGGGCGTCCGCTTTACGGGATGATGGTCAAGGCCCTGTTTTTGCTCGTGGATGGGGTGCCCGATCTCAAGTGGGTGCGGGGCATCGGGCTGGCCGGGCTGTGGCTGATGACGCTGACGCTCTACAGGGTGTTGCGGTATCACAGCGGGCATGTCGGTTTTGCGGCGACGATCGCCCTGTTGGCGGGTCTGACGCCCTCGACCGTCATCTACGTGGGCTGGGCGGTCTGTGCTCCCTTTAGTGTGGGGGGGATGCTCGCGATTGCGGCGGCGCACCTCTACTGGACGGCCCCCGGGTGGCGGAGTTGGCGAGGTCGGGTGGCGGCGGTGTGTTTTCTGGCGGCCGTGTGCGTCTATCAACCGGTCGCGTTTTATGCGCCGGCGCTGCTGTTTGTCTTTGCCGTGGTCGAGCAAAAGCCGCGTTTGGCATGGAGGCGGCTGGTGCTCGGGCTGGCCTTGGTTTGCGCGTTGTGTGGGCTCTATTTTGTGAGCTACGAAGTGCTGGGTCACTGGCTGCTCTCGGGCCCCAATACGCTCGAGCGGGCCAAGGTCGACCATGATCTGATGGGCATTGCGCGCTACGTTTTGGAGATGCTTTACCCGCGTGCGTTTAACCTGTGGGGCGCGCTCGAGCCGGGCTTTGCGGGCCTTTGGGTGGCCGGGACGGTGCTGTTGGGGCTCGTCGCCCTGTTGTGGCTGCGGGTGGTGCGCAGGCTGGCGGCCTGGCAGGTCGGGCTGGCGCTTGTCGGCTTTTTGGCGACACTGACGCTGATATGGGTGCCGAATGCCATCGCGGCCGACAAATCCAGCGCCTTCCGCACCCTCAACGCTGCCTACGTGTTGACGCTGGGCGTGACAGGATGGGGCGCCATGGCGGCGCTGAGCGGGCTGCACCGTCGCGCCCATCTACCGTCCTGGGCGGCTGGCTTGGTTGCGCTGCTGGTGGTCGGGCTCTTTGCGCAGCAGACGCGTTATCATCTTGGCGTTGGCTATGCGGGGATCAATCACCGCGAATACATTGCGGTAAAGCAGGGGATCGCGGAGGCTTTCGCGGAGCGGCCCAAGGTGATCCCCTACATTTCTCCCCTGACGTATCTCGACGATACGGACTATTATCCGGTGGAGCTGGAAGAGTTTGGTCTGCTGACGAGTCAGCTCGCTTCTTATCAGACCCACATCCTGACCGCCGCGGTCTGGGATACTTTCGGCGTGCCTTCAGGTGAGCATGCGCCTTCGGTCACGGTGAAGACCTACTGGTGGTTCGACCCGGTGGCCTATCGTGAAGCGCACCTCGTCAACGGCTTCGAGTTGATTCACGACTATGATCCCCGTCAGTCACCCGAGGAGCAGTCGCAGCCATTACGCACCATCGAACACCCCTATCTGGGTTCGCTGGAGGTCTACCCCGACCATTGGTACGTCTCGCCCTGGCTGGGCAAGTTCCAGATGGTCGAGTTTCCGAAGATCCGGCATACGCTCTACGGGCCGTTGTCTTTTTATCCTGACGTGGACAAATATTGGGCGCACAGCCCGCAGTATGGCACGATCTGGTTCAGCCGCGACTCGTTTCCCCATTACTTCGACAGCGAGAGCGAGCAATGGAAGGCGATGACTCCGTTGGCGTTTCCGGAGGCACATCGCCCTGGCGAAGGGGAGTAGGGTGCGGGCAGGCTGCCTGCCTGGCACAAGCAAGCCCCGAGAGCCATGGCTCCCGGGGCTTTTGGACGGATGATTGGTGTATGGACTGTAAAGCCTAGGCGTTGGTCGGCGAATCCGTGTATTGGGTGAAGTCGGCGTAGGCTTCGTTGCCGTGTTCGCCCACATCGAGACCGGCCATTTCTTCCTCCGCGGTCACGCGCAGGCCGACGGTCTTGCTGATGATGAAGAAGACGCCGAAAGCCAGGACCAAGGTGAAGGCAAAGACTGCGGCTACCCCGAGCAATTGGATCAGCAACTGGTGGACGCCGCCGCCGTAGAAGAGGCCGTTTTGGATGGCGTCTGCCTCGTCCCAGAACTGGGCGTCGATCGCGTGCTGGCCGAAGAGGCCGATGGAGAGCGTGCCCCACGCGCCGCAGATGCCGTGCACGCTGATCGCGCCGACCGGGTCGTCGATCTTGAGCTTGGTTTCGACAAAGAGGATGGCGAAGACCACGAGGATACCCGCGATGAGGCCGATGAGGACCGCGCCGCCAGTGCTGACCGAGGCGCAAGGGGCGGTGATGCCCACGAGGCCGGCGAGCACGCCGTTGAGGGCCATCGTGAGGTCGGGCTTGCCGAAGCGCAGCCAGGTGGTGAAGGTCGCGGCGGCACCGCCGGCACTGGCCGCAAGGCAGGTGGTGACGGCGACGTGCGCGAGGCCGTCGACCGCGGCGAGGGTGGAGCCCGGGTTGAACCCGAACCAGCCAAACCAGAGGATGAAGACGCCGAGGGTGGCGAGCGGCAGGTTGTGGCCGGGGATCGGCTTCACTTCGCCGTTGGGGCCATACTTGCCGATGCGCGGGCCGATGACGATCGCCCCGGCGAGGGCGGCCCAGGCACCGACGGAGTGCACCACGGTGGAGCCCGCGAAGTCACGCATGCCCAAGTGGGCAAGCCAGCCGCCATCGCCCCAGATCCAGTGCCCGGCGATCGGGTAGATGATCGCGGAGATCAGGACGGAGTAGACCATGTAGCCGCTGAACTTGGTGCGTTCGGCCATGGCACCGGAGACGATCGTCGCCGCGGTGGCGGCAAAGACGACCTGGAAGAGCCAGAAGGCGCTGAGGCCGAAATCCTGGGCGTTGGCCGCACTGCCGAGGAAGAGCAGCGAGGAATCCCAGCCAATGAGGCGATTGCCGCTTTCGCCATACATCAGGGCATAGCCGATGGCCCAGAAGGCCAGGCACCCGAGGCAAAAGTCCATCAGATTCTTCATCATGATGTTACAGGCGTTCTTGGCGCGCGTGAGGCCGGCCTCGACCATGGCGAAACCCGCCTGCATGAAGAACACCAAAACAGCTGCCAGCACGAGCCACATGATGTCTCCCGTGGCCTTGGGCAGCGCAGGCACCGCCTCTTCGCTCTGAGCGAGCAGGGGCGATGCGGTCAATATTAGAGCTGCCGTTGCCAGCGGCAGGGAGAACCCATGTTTACGTAATCGAGTCATATGCGTGTGCAGATGAAATAAAAGAGCGCGCGGCTAATAGGTGCGGCCGCGATAGAGCCGGGCAGGTCGAGCGGTCCGGGGCGCGCGGTTGGGCTGCGGTTCCGGGGCAGGGGCCGGTTCGGCCGGTAAAGGTGGGGAGGTGGGTGCGTGGCCGTTGGTGGAGGGCGCGGGCGTGGTCTTTTCGCCGGCCTGTTGCAAGGCTTCGAGCGTCAGTTGGCGCACGGCCATGGTGGTGACCATGCGCAGCGACATGTGATTGACGCTCTCCTGCGCGAGGATGAGCAGGCCGAAGTCCTGGCCCTTGCGCAGGAGCAGGTGCATGTCGTGGTATTTCAGCAGGTAGTCTTCGACCGGCACGTAGTGGGTCTCGACGGCCTCGTACAGCATCACGACCCGGCGCAACAGGTCTTCGTAGACCTCTTCGATCATGAAGGACGGCATTTGTGCATAGAGCAGGTTGCCGTCGAGGTCGTGGAAGCAGATGCCCTCGATGCCGGGCACGTCCATGATGTTTTTGATCAACTTGGTCGTGTCCATGGGCCTAGGTCGTAAGGTGGCTGAGTTGCTGCACCACCTCGTCCGTCCGGGTGCGGGAATTGAGGAGCAGGCCGAGGATGCCCTCTTTTACGGGCAGCACGACGGTCCGAAAATCCGGCGACGTGGCCTGGATCTCGTAGAGGCCTTCGAGGCCGATGGACCCGCCGATCAGCTGGGTGACCTGTTGCAGGTAGGGGACGATGAGGCCGAGCAGCTCCGCTTCCTCCCGACCGTCCACGTGTTGAATGTCTCCGGTGGGGCCACAGTGGACGTAACCTTCCAGACCGGGAATAGACTCGAGCGTATCTTGAAGCGATTGCTGGATCATAAGCACCACGGCTCTGCTTTGAGCCTAAGGTGTACCACCCCCGGTTTTGGTGCGTTCTCAACTGTTGAACCTGACGTAAAAGGAAAAAAAGGAACAGCAGCAGCAACCGGTTTCAGGGCTTTGCGCAGGGCTTGCGCATTTTTTTACTTACCCTGCGCTATTTTTCCTCGGGCAAGGCCCTCAGTCGTCGGAGAGAGCTTGCCCTGCAATGGGCTCTGATCGCTGCCGAGACAAGGTCTGCCAAGGGATCAGGCATCGTTGGACGGTTCGGTGCGGCCTGTACAAAAAAACACGTCCGCGTAATACGGACGTGTATCAATGTGTGATCGAGAGCCGGTGCGTCTGGGGGCTATTCCCACTCGATGGTGGACGGCGGCTTGCTGGAGATGTCGAGGCAGAC
Organism: Puniceicoccaceae bacterium 5H; assembly: GCA_009772895.1. Taxonomy (GTDB): domain Bacteria; phylum Verrucomicrobiota; class Verrucomicrobiia; order Opitutales; family Oceanipulchritudinaceae; genus WOUP01. The sequence goes on from WOUP01000015.1 coordinate 77,000, forward strand.
GCGGTTGACGCCTTTGACTTCGTTGATGATGCGGCTGGAGATGCGCTGCAGCAAGTCGTGCGGCAGGTAAGACCAGTCGGCCGTCATGGCGTCGATGCTCTCGACGATGCGCAGGGCGATAACGTAGTCGTAGGTGCGTTCGTCGCCCATCACGCCCACGGTGCGCACGGGCAGGAAGACGGCGAAGCTCTGCCAGACTTTGTAGTAGAGGTCTGCCGCCTTCATTTCCTCGAGCAGGATGTGGTCGGCTTCGCGCACGATGCGCAGGTTTTCCTCTGTCACGGAGTCGAGCACGCGCACGGCGAGGCCGGGACCGGGGAAGGGCTGGCGCCAGACGACGCTCTTGGGCAGGCCGAGCTCTTCGCCCAACTTGCGCACCTCGTCCTTGAAGAGCTGGTTGAGCGGCTCGAGCACCTTCAGCTTCATGTGCTCGGGCAGGCCGCCGACGTTGTGGTGGCTCTTGATCAGGGCGGCCGGGTTGTTGCCGATCGGCACGCTTTCGATCACGTCGGGGTAGATGGTGCCTTGAGCGAGGAAGTCGACTTCGCCGATCTTCTCCACCTCGGCGTCGAAGACCTCGATAAAGGTGCGCCCGATGATCTTGCGCTTCTGCTCCGGATCGGTGACGTCCTTGAGGCGGGTCAGGAACAGGTCGGCGGCATCGGCCACGACGAGGTTCATGTGGAAGTTGTCGCCAAAGAGCTTTTCGACGGCGGCGCGCTCGTTCTTGCGCAGCAGGCCATTGTCGACGAAGACGCAGGTCAGCTGAGTGCCGATGGCCTTGTGGATGAGGGCGGCGGCGACGGAGCTGTCGACCCCGCCGGAGAGGCCGAGGATCACGTGCTTGTCGCCCACGGTCTCGCGGATCTTCTCGACCGCCTGCTCCGCGTAGTTGGCCATCGTCCAGTCGCCGGAGCACTGGCAGATGTTGAAGACGAAATTGTGGATGATGTCCTGCCCCTGTTCGCTGTGGAACACTTCGGGGTGGAACTGCAGGCCGTAGAACTGGCGGTCCGGATCTTCGATCGCGGCAAAGGAGCTGTTCTCGGTCTCGCCGATCGCGCGGAAGCCCTCGGGCAGGCGGGTCAGCTTGTCGCCGTGGCTGTTCCACACGCGGATCTGGGGCTTGATGCCCTGCATCAGCGGGCTTTCGCTCTCGACGACGCTCAGAGTGCCGCGGCCGTATTCGCGTTCGTTGGAGGGCATCACTTCGCCGCCGAGCATGTGGCCCAGCAGTTGCAGGCCGTAGCAGATGCCGAGCACTGGCACGCCGAGCTCGAACAGGGCCTGCTCGGGCTTCGGGCTGTCGTCTTTCAGCACGCTGCTCGGGCCGCCGGAGAGGATGATGGCCTGAACGCCCTCCTCTTTCAGCTGGCTAACGGGGACGTCATAGCGGTAGACCTTCGAGTAGACGGAGCATTCGCGCAGACGGCGCGCAATGACTTGCGTATACTGGGACCCGAAGTCGAGGACGGCAATAATCTGGCTCATGGTTCCGTTCGCGGCAAATGGGAAATTGGGCACCTAAGCAGGTCCCGGCCCGCGTGGCAAGGACAGAAGATCGGCAGGTTGTTCACAATCCGCGGCGTTAGGGCGCGGGCTTGAGGCCAGCTTTTGGAAGTGAGGCGCATTCCGCCGCTTTTCCGTGGCTGGGCTCAATGAAGAGGGAGGGTTTTCGCGAGGGGTGTTCGAACGGATCGATTGCGCATTGCCGACGATTTTGATGAAACGTTCTCTTGATCACGGTGGGCAGTCACGGGAACTATGACCGGGAGCTGAAGCACTACCTGCATTGAACATGTCGATCGCGGCCCATTTGCATTCCGAAGCGCGTCTGGTGAAGGAACACCCGGCGGGCTTGCTGGCGCTGGAAAAGGCGGCGGGTCTGCGCTCGCATCCCAATCGGGGCGGCGTGGTCGACGACGGGGCGCTGCTGGCTCTGCCATATGACGAGGCGGCGGAGGCGTATGTGGACGGCTCGACGCGCTATTACCTGCTCAATCGCCTGGATGCGCCGACGAGCGGACTGATCCTGCTGGCGACGGATGCCAAGGTGGCGGCGGAGGTGAAAGAGCGCTTTGCGGGCCACGATGTGGAGAAGACCTACCTCGCGGTGGTGAAGGGGCGGTTGTCGCGACCGCAGGAGCGCTGGAGCGACAAGCTGTTGACCCAGACGCGTCGGGGCCAGTTGCGCACGGTCACGAGCGGGCGGGGCGAGCCGGCGCTCTGCGAGGCGAAGCAGTTGCAGCAGACGCGGAGCCAGCCGCTGTTGTCGCTGCTGGAGCTGCACCCGCACACGGGCCGTACCCACCAGTTGCGCGTGCAGTGTGCGAGCCGTTATCTGCCGATTGTGGGCGATGCCACCTACGGGGATTTTCGCTATAACCGTGCGTTTGCCAAAAAGCACGGGGAGAAGCGCCTGTTGCTGCACGCCGCGGCGGTCAAGCTGAGCTTTCAGGCCGGTGGAAAGACGCATCGCTTCGAAGCCCAGTGCGAGACGCCGGAGATCATGCGGGCGTTGTTTTAACCGCAGCGCGCAGTGCCCACACCGCGGGGTCATGGTGTCTTTTTTTGTTTCTAACGTCGGTTCGGGAGATCCTGTTTTGCGCTCTGGGGGCTCTTCTGTTAAGGCACCCTCATGATCCTTTCCAAAGCCCCGCAGTTGACCGATGAACAGCTCGAAGAAGTCCAGCGGATCGTAGGCGAATTCGGCTGCGCGATCCAGGTGATCAAGGGCGCGAACCGGCACGTGTATGCGATCATCGGCGACGAGCGCAGCGAGACGATGGTCAACCGCCTGCTGGGGCTGGATTACGTGGAGCGGGTCGACCGGATTGAATCGGTCTACAAGCTGATGAACCGCCAGAGCGCGCTCTCGAGCCACCAGGTGAAGATCGGGGAGCGCGTGCTGGGGCAGGAGCCGGTGATCATGGCCGGGCAGTGCACGATCGACCCCAAGAATCCGCAGCTCTTCCTCGAGACGGCGGCGGCAGTGAAGGAGGCGGGTGCGCACGTGATCCGGGGCGGTGTGTGGAAGCCGCGCACCTCGCCGCACTCCTTCCAGGGCGCGAGCGAGAGTATGGAGATCTTGATCGAGGCCCGCAACCAGACGGGGCTGCCGGTGATCGCGGAGGTGATGGAAGAGCGTCACCTCGTGGTGGCGCTGGAGGCCGAGGTGGATCTGCTGCAAATCGGCACGCGCAACGCCCTCAACTATAGCCTGCTGGCCCGCATCGGCATGGATACGCATCAGCGCGGGACGCCGGTATTGCTCAAGCGGGGGCGTCACATGGGCCCCATCGACGAGTTCATCGCGGCGGCGGAATACATCGTGGCGGGTGGCAATCCCAACGTGATCTTTTGTCCGCGCGGCACCATGCCGGCGCTGGACGGCTACCGTAATCACCCGGACGAATCCATCACGCCGCTGCTCAAGGAAAAGAGCTGGGCCCCGGTGGTGGTCGACCCCTCCCACGCGGTCGGGCGCTCGAAATACGTGCCGGCGGCCAGCCTCGCGGCGATCGCCTACGGGGCCGACGGCGTGATCGTGGAGACGCACCTGGAGCCGCGCAAGGGCATCGGCGACGACCCGAAGCAGTCGATCACGCCCGACGTGCTGCGCCAGTTGATCCGCGACGTGGAAGCCCTCTGGCCGATCCAGAGCCGCTGGCGGTAAAGCGCCCTACAGGGCGATGGGCAGGGGCACGTCGGCCTCCTGCATGGCTTCGCGCATCCGGGCCGCATCCCGGGCGGGCGGCGCGCCAAACATGCGGCTGTATTCGCGACTGAACTGTGAGGGGCTTTCGTACCCGACGGTGAAGCCGATGTTGGCCGCATCTTCCTGTCGGGTCAGCATGAGGCGGCGAGCGGCCTGCAGGCGGATGTTTTTCTGGTACTGCAGGGGACTGAGTGAGGTCGCGGCCTTGAAGTGACGGAAGAACGAGGACTGGCTCATGTTGGCGACTTCGGCCAGATATTCGACGTCGAGCGGCTCGTTGTAGTGGGCGCGGATCCACGCAATGGCGCGGCTGAGGCGGGCCATGCGGCCTTCTCCCAGCGCGATCTGGCGCAATTGGGCGCCCTGGGGGCCGGTGAGCACACGGTAGAGGATTTCGCGCTCGATCAGCGGGGCGAGCATCGGGATGTCGTCGGGGCGGTCGAGCAGCTTCAACAGGCGCACACTGGGCTCGAGCAGCTGGTCGTCGATGGGGGTCACCGAGATGCCGGAGCCCGAGACGGCGGCGCTGGTGGCGGGCGGCAGCTCTGCGAGCATCGAGGCGATGATCGAGATGTCGAGGTTGAGGCAAAAGGAGAGATAGGGGCGTTCCTCACTGGCCTCGCAGACGCAGCCGGCAACCGGCAGGTCGAGGCTCGCGATGAGGTAGTTGGCCTCGTTGTATTCGAGCACTTCCTCTCCCAGCGTCACGTATTTGCGCCCCTGGGCGATCACGCAGAGGCGCGGCTCGTAGAGTGCGTGCACAGGGTTGGAGGGTTGGACTGATTTGAACAACCCCACCCGGGGCAGGGCGGTCGTGAGCATCGTGCCGCTGCAGTGGCGGCTAATCAAATCGCGTAGTTCTTGCAGGCGTTCCATGGCATCTCCTCGGTTGCCTTCTTTCTACGCGACCTCTGGGAGCGGTTCAACGCTTTGAGAGGATTGTGCAAGCAATGGGGAGCATCCGGCTACCGAAGGGTCGCCAGGTTTTGCTATGCTGATTATTGTGATGAAGCACTCTCTCAAACGCAGAACTTGGTTGATTACGGGTGCCTCTCGGGGCATCGGAGCAGAAATCGCAAAGGCCGCCTTGGCCGCTGGAGACCGCGTGGTTGCGACCGCGCAAGATCCGCGACGCCTTTGCTGCGGGGGACGATCAATTGTTGACCGTGCCTCTCGACGTGACCCGGCCGGAGCAGTCGCAGACGGCTGTCGGCGCTGCTTTGGAAACGTTTGGTCGCATTGATGTGTTGGTGAACAATGCCGGTTATGGGCAATTGGGTTACTTTGAAGAACAGGCCCCGGCCACGATCGAGCAACAGTTTGCCACTAACGTTTTCGGCGCCATGCACGTGACGCGGGCGATCCTGCCGGTCATGCGGCGTCAGCGCAGCGGGCGCATCTTCAATATTTCGTCGGTGGCCGGTATTCGGGGGCATGGCTGGGCCTCGATCTACTGTGCGAGCAAGTGGGCGCTCGAAGGCTTCACGGAGTCGCTGGCGCAAGAAGTGGAGCCGTTCGGCATCCGTGCGACGATCATTTGCCCGGGCTACTTCCGCACGGACTTCCTCGACGACAGCTCGATTCATTACGGTGAGCGAGAAGTGGCGGACTACGCGGAAGAGTCGCGGCAGATGCGCGCGTTTTTTGGCAGCCGCAACCATCGGCAGGCGGGCGATCCCGAGAAGCTGGGGCGCATCGTGGTGCGTTTGGCGGGCGCAGAGCATCCGCCGCTGCGCTTCGCGGCCGGCACCGACGCGACCCAGATGTTCGAGGACAAGATCGCGTGCTTCCGTGAGGAGCTGGAAGAGTGGCGCGAGCTGTCCGTCACGACGGATTTCGCCCCGGAGCCGGCAGTCATTTCGTAAACAGGCGCAACGCCTAATCCAGGCGGGCCACCTCTTCGGGGGTGGTCCGCTTGTCTTGTACGGCTTCGGCCGCCGCTTCGCGCAAAGGCTGCCACCCGCTGTCGCGGGCGATGGCGCGCAGCCGGGGCAGGTCGGCGCCGTTCTGGATCGCATCGCGAAGGGTGGGCGTCATCTCCAGCCATTCAAAGACCCCCAAGCGTCCTCGCCAGCCGCTGCCCCCGCAATCCGGGCAGGTGGTGTCTCCCTCGCAGGCGCAGCGGCGCCGCACCAGGCGTTGGGCCACGACGCCGCGAATGGTGGCGGTGATGAGGTAGGGCGGCAGACCGAGATCGCGCAGGCGCACAATCGCGAGCAGTGCGTCGCTGGCGTGCAGGGAAGAGAGCACTAGGTGGCCGGTCAACGCCGCCTGCAGGGCGATGCGGGCGGTCTCGCGGTCGCGGATCTCGCCCACGAGGATCTGGTCGGGATCGTGGCGCAGCATGGCGCGCAGCACTTCGGGGAAGCCGAGCCCGAGGTCGGGCTGCACGTTGACCTGCACGGCGTGCTCGAGCGCGTATTCCACCGGGTCTTCGACGGTCAGGATCTTGTGGCGCTGGTGGTCGAGTTCCTGCAGCAGGGCGTAAAGCGTGGTCGTCTTGCCGGAGCCGGTTGGGCCGACGGCGAGGATCAGGCCGTGGGGCTGGCGCAGTGCCGTCTTGAGGCGGGCCTGCAGGTGGCTGCTCAGGCCCAGCTGGTGCAGGCGCAGTCCGGCCTGGCGGGCGTTGAGCACGCGCAAGACGAGGCTCTCGCCCTCGTGAATGGGCAGACAGGAGAGGCGGAAGTCGATCGCCGCGCCGTCCGGGGCTTGCCAGCTGAAACGGCCGTCCTGACTGCGGCGTCGCTCGTGGGGATCCAGCCCGGCTCGTACCTTGAGGTGGGCGACGATGGTAGTGGTGGCATCTACAGGCGCGCTGGGTAGCTCGATCAGCTTGCCGCTGTGCCGGGCGCGAGCGCGCAAAGCACCGTCCTGGGCCTCCAGGTGCAGGTCGCTCGCCTGTTGGGCTACGGCCTGACGCAGGGCGGCTTCGACCCATTGCACGGCAGGGGATTCATCGCCATCCGGGCTCGGGCGAGCTGGCGCGCGCGGTCGGAGTAGTTGGCGCACCGGGCGATCGAGGATCAGTTGCAGCGCGTTGAGTGCCGGCGCGTCGAGCGGGTCGACCAGCTCGGCGAAATACGTGCCTGCGTCGTCCTGCCAGAGGCCGGCCCAACGCGTGCGATAAGGCGAGTCCGGCAGATCTCGCGCCTGCAGGGTCGATGGATCCTCGCACCAGTGCGCGCCCAGGCGTTCGGCCAGCGCGCGTTGGAGGGGCGGGTGGGCGCGGTCTCCCGATGGGTTCCGGGGCTGATTGGCCGCGCCCATGCGCCTAGAAGGTTTGCACTTCCTTTACCTTGATCCCGGTCGCCTCGAGCTTGGACTTCATGCCGGCGGCGTCCTCGCTCTTTTCCACGGCCTGCTCCGGGGTGATCAAGCCGCGGTTGACGAGGCTCGTCAGGTGGGCGTCGAGGGTCATCATGCCGTTGTTGGCGCCGGTCTGGATCTCGGACTGGATGCGGTAGGTCTTGTTTTCGCGGATCAGCGCGGCGATTGAGGTCGTGGTGGTCATGATCTCGAAGGCGGCGATGCGGCCACCACCGATCTTGCGGCAGAGCACCTGCGAAATGACGGAGATGATGGAGGACGAAAGCTGCGTGCGGATCTGCTCCTTCATCGCGGCCGGGAAGGCATCGACGATGCGGTCGACCGTGCGGGCCGCACCGGTGGTGTGCAGGGTCGCAAGCACGAGGTGACCGGTTTCGGCGGCGCTGACGGCGGCCTCGATCGTCTCCAGGTCGCGCATTTCACCGACGAGGATCACGTCCGGGTCCTGACGCAGGGCATCGCGGATGGCATCGGCAAAGCTCGGGGTGTCGGTGCCCACTTCGCGCTGCGTCACGAGGCAGTTCTTGTGATCGTGGTAATATTCGATCGGGTCTTCGATCGTGATGATGTGGCCGTCGCGGTTTTCGTTGATCCAGTTGACCATCGAGGCGAGCGTGGTCGACTTGCCGGAACCGGTGGGGCCGGTGACGAGGATGAGGCCGCGCGGACGTTGCAGCAGCTCCTTCAACTGGTCGGGCAGACCGATTTCGCGCAGGCCGAAGAGGCGGCTGGGAATGGCGCGAAAGACCATGCCGTAGTCGCCCTTGTTCTTGAACACGCTGGCCCGCAGGCGCGCCTTGTCCATGAAGTTGACGGCAAAGTCGGCCCCGCCGCGGCGCTTGAGGCGCTCCTGGTGGTTGTCGGGCGTGACGGCCATCATCAGCGTCTCGGTGTCGAACGGGCGCAGGTTGGGCCCCTCGACGGGGACCATGCCGCCGGCGAGGCGCAGGGTGGGCGGAAAGCCGACGCGCAGGTGCATGTCGCTGGCCCCTTGCTCGAACATGAGTTCGAGCAGCTCGTTCATTTCGTAGGGGCTGTGTTCCGTCTGAGGTGCGGACAGGTCGAAGGCCATAGGTTTCTCCGGTAGAGGGCGAGGTATCGGTAGTTATGGCAGATGAAACCGGACTTGCCAAGCCGCCAGTTGCGGGGGTCAGCGCCCCGGTGCGGCCTGTTGAAGTAGCTGAATGACCGGCAGGAAAACCGCTAGCACCAGCATCCCGACCACGGTTGCCAGCCCTAACAGAAGGGCAGGTTCCAACCAGGTTTTGAGTCCGTTCAAGCGTGCCTCGAGTTCTTCCTTCAGTAGATCGGCGGCTTCGGCGAATCTTTCAACCAGCGAGTGCGTTTCCTCGCCCACTTCGAGCAGGCTGTGCACGGTCAGGTCGGGCTGGGCGGTCTCGAGATAGGCTGCGCTGAGGCGGCGCCCGGCCTGCACGCGCTCGGCCAGCTGTTGCCACTCGGGCGCGGCATTGAGGCGCAATGACGCTGGCAGGGAAAGCCCGACCGAGAGGGCGGACGCGGTGGTCTGCAGCTGCTGGATGAGCGTATAGAGCTGGCGGGTGCGGCCCCACCAGGGCAAAGCCGTCGACCATTGCTGCAGCCGGGCTTGCCAGGGGGTGCTCCGGGCCGCCAGCTGCCGCAGGGTGAGCACGGTGCCGCTGCCGAGCGTGAGGCCGAGCAGGCCGCCGACCAGCAGGACGCGCGGCAGGCCCATGACGGTGCGGGTGAGCCAGGGCAGGGGCTGGCCCTGCAGTTGGGGGATCTGCCGGTAGACTTCGGCGAATTGCGGGGCAACGAAGGTGAGCAGGGTGGTGACGATCACGATCGCCAGCGCGCCGACCGTCAACGGATAGGCAGCGGCGGAGACGACCTGTTGGCGCAGGCGGGCGAGGGAACGCCGTTCCTGCACCAGCCGCTGGAGGGTCTCGGCGACGCGCCCCGAGGCTTCCCCGGCGCGCACGAGGGTGTAGGCGGTCGGGCCGAGGGCGTGGCGCTGACGCAGCGCGTCGGCCAGGGCGGTACCGTTGACCACCTCCTGTCGAATGCCCTCCCACAGGCTGCGCAGATCGTCCCGCCGGCTTTGCCGGGCGATGGTGCGCACCGCCCGGTCCAGCGGGATGCGGACCGCTAGCAGCCGGGCGAGGCGGTCCAGGTCTTGCCACAACTGCGGCTCATGGCGGAGAGGGCGTTTCATGCGCAGGGGATTGACCTTAGGCCTGCCGCCGCGTTTGCCAACTCCGGAATCGCTAGGCGTCAGCCGACATCATCTGGAGTAAGGCATCGCGCACTTCGGGCAGCTCCTGCACGCCGTCTTCGTCGATGAAGTGGCCTGCGCCAGGGATCTGGATCAGGTGTCCGCCGAGATCCGTCGCCAGCCGTCGCGTGAGGTCGGGCGGCACGTGGGTGTCGTTGTCGGAAGTCAGCAGCGTGTAGTGAGGGCTCTGACGGCGCAGCTGGGCGAAGTCGAGCGGGGCCTCGAGGAACGCCGCGAGATTGGGGTATCGCTCGATTTCGCGGGTGAAGCCAGAGACGAGCACCACGCCGCCGACGCGCGCTTCGGGTTTGCCTTGCAGAAAGCGCAGCAGGCTGACGCAGCCCAGACTGTGGGCCACGAGGTAGGTGTGCGCATCCAGGCGCTCGATGGCGGCATCCAATGCGTCCTGCCAGGCCTGCGGCTCGGGCTGGTCGGGGTCGGGCAACTGCGGGATATGGGTCTCGGCACGGTCACCGATCTGGTCCTGCAACCAGGGGAACCAGTGGCGGTCGGGGGCCCCGCCGTAGCCGTGAATGATGTAGAGCTGCGGTTGTGCCATCGGGCAGCCAGCGGCCATTCCGGGGCGGCGGCAAATGCGCGGCGGCGTTTAGCGCTGGCGCAGCAGCCGTACGGCGGCGAGCACGGCCAGGAGGGGCACGAGCGCGAACAGGGCGAAGAGCCAGATGGCGGCCAGGTGGGCGCCATCAGCGGCGGCGGTGCGGTCGATCCCGGCCGCGTTGACGATCAGTCCGGCGAGCGAGGAGCCGATAGCGATGGCCATCAGTTCGATCGTCGTGATGGAGGAGGCGGCGATGTTGCCCTCGCCTTTGGGAGCGCGTTCGAGCACCTGGCTCAGCAGGTGGGGCCAGCAGATACCGACGCCGAGGCCGAGCAGGAAGAGTCCGGCGCCCGTCGGCCAACGCAGCCAGACGCCCGTCTCCGACAGCAGCGGCACGATGATCGCGAGCGCGACGAGGGCCACGATCTGGCACAGGGGGCCACTGGCGATCGGGATCCAGATCCGCCGCTCAAAGAAGCCCGAGCTGACCATGGAGCCGAGCGTCCAGCCGGCGGACATCGTGGCGGTGAGGTAGCCGGCCCCGAGCGGCGTCATGCCGTTGAGCTCTTGCAGAAAGTAGGGCACGTAGATCTCGGGGCTGACGGCACACACGAGCATGCCCATCATGAGGTAGAGCAGGCAAAGCGGTTGGCGCAGATCGAACGCGCCGTGGGGCAACAGGCGCCCCTCCTTGCGGCGTTCACGCCAGGCCAACACGCCGAGCAGCGCGCTTCCGCCGATCAGCCCGGCCGCTTGCCCGGCCACGCCTTTGGCCAGCCCGCCGAGCGAGATGGCCAGTACGGCTGCGGTAAGCAAGGCCAGTTGGTTGCGCGGCAGGCGTTGGGTGAGGCGGATGGCTTCATCTCCCTGCCGGGGCAGGATAAAGCTGGCCAGCAGGGCGAAGATAAAGCCGAAGGGGGCCACCGCCCCAAAGCCCCAGCGCCAGGCGTCGACATGGGCAAACCAGCCACCGACTGCGGGCCCGACCAACGTGGCGATGCCCCACATCGCGGAGACGATGGCCATGGCGCGCGGCCAGAGGGCCGGGCGAAAGAGCAGGCGGATCATCGCATAGGAAAGCGCCACCAGCCACCCGCCGCCGAGGCCCTGGATCAGCCGCCCGAGCAGCATGATGGGCATGGACGGCGCAAGCGCACAGAGCAGCGCTCCAAAGGTGAAGACCGCCGTGGAGACGACGTAGGCCAGGCGCGGCTGCAGGGCGCGCAAGAGCTGCGCCGAGCTGGCACTGCCGACGACCGAAGCGACCACAAACAGGGTGGTGTTCCACGCATAGAGGCTCAGGCCGCCGATGTCGTGCACGATCGAGGGCAGCAGCGTCGTGACGATGAAGACGTTGGTCGCGTGCAGGGCAGTGCCGCCCGCCAATACGAGGTTGCGCACGACGTTGCGGCCCGCCAGCAGCTCGCTCCAACGTGCGGGCGGCGGCGATTGCGTGGGTTGTTGGTCAGGCAGGCAAGGTGAGAGAGGTGAACTCACGCCTGCCTTCTATGCCGAAAGCACCGGTTGAATAAACGTTAAAGCGCGCCGGTTTTCATCCCTACGACAACGAGATGGGGCAGGACGGCCTGGCGCGGTTTGGTCGTGACGGTTGCGTGCAGGCGGTTCATGCTCAGCGGCAAAGCTATGAGCGAAATCACGATTCGTGCATTCGCAGCGGAGGACTGGCCGGCCGTCTGGCAGATGCTGGAGCCGGTGTTCCGGGCCGGCGAAACCTACCCCTATGCGCGGGATATTCCGGAGGCGGAGGCACGGCGCAACTGGATCGAACTGCCGAAGGCCACTTTTGTGGCGGTGGGCCCGGCGGGTGCGCTGTGGGGCACCTATTATCTAAAGCCCAACCAGCCTGGCCAGGGCGCGCACGTCTGCAACTGCGGTTACGTGACGGCAGCCGAAGCGCAGGGCCGCGGCGTGGCAACCGCCTTGTGCACGCACTCGCAGGCAGAGGCGGTGCGGCAAGGATTCCGGGCGATGCAGTTCAACCTCGTCGTCTCCACCAACATCCGGGCCGTGCGGCTCTGGCAACACCTTGGCTTCGCCCGCGTGGGCACGCTGCCCGGGGCCTTTTGCCACCCCAGCGCCGGAGAGGTCGACGCTTACGTGATGTACCAGCGATTGGTGGACTGAGGGTAGATCAGGGGGCTTGATGGCGGGTTCGTGCCGTCGTGGCCCGCACTTCAAAGTGCAGAAAGGCGAGCGCCTGCTCCGCGTTCAAGTGGCAGAAGGCGGCCTGGTTCTTTTGGCGGTCGTAGTTCCGCAGTCTGTTATAGAGCCACTGAGCGGAAGCGTAGGTGAGCGGGGAGGTCTGCTGTACGTGGTGCACATACGGGGAGCAGAAATGCCAGTAGCCGCCATACCAATAGCCGAAGAAGTTGTACAACAATCCAATGCGGATATGGCCCGCTTTTGCCAGAGTGGCGATGCCCTGCAAGAAATCCAGAACGTCGCTGACGTCGTCCCAGCGCTCGTCTTCGACCGGAAGCTCTCGGTGCTGCTGGAGAAACTGCACGGCTTTATGGCGGGTCTTCAGCATTTTGGGGCCTTCGAACTCCTGCGCGCGCTGATACAACAGGTCGATCTCGTGCATGCCACGCGTTCGACGGTTTTCCCACCAGAGCGCGAACAGGCTGACAACTACGGCGAGGATCGAGATTTGCAGGGCGTCCATGGGCAGTGATGGTGAGGGTCCGACGTGAGACTATGCCTTTAACCGTAGGCAGGCAACCGCGGTTGCGCGTATTCGAGCGTTGCGAGCAGGGCGGCACGGTTCGTCCGTTTTTTTCTGGCCGGGTGTCTTGCCTCTTTGGGTAAAGTAGATAGATCGTTCTATCCATGAAAAGAGACCACGTATTGGCGACGGCAGAGCGCCTGTTCTACGAAGAAGGCTTCTTCGGGACGGGAGTGGACCGGGTGATCGCGGAGGCCGGGGTGGCGCGTATGACGCTCTACAAGCACTTCAAGTCCAAGGACAACCTGGTGCTGGCGGTGCTGGATCGGCGGGCCGACGCCTATTGGGCACAGCTCGAGCAGGCGGTGTCGCAGGCGCGCGAAAACGGCCACAGCGCTTGCCGGGCGCTGGTCGCGGCGCACGGAGACTGGCTGCTGGGCGAGGGCCGCCATGGTTGCCTGTTCCTCAAGGCCTTGGGCGAATACGCGGCGCAAGAGCCGGCGGTGACCCAGCGCGTGGTGGCGGAAAAAAAGCGTCTGTGCGACCGCATGGAAGTGCTGCTGACGGAGGAAGGCCACGCCCATGCCCCGGCCCTCGCGGTGCAGCTGATGCTGTTGCTGGAGGGCGCCACGGCGCTGGTCCCGGTGATGGAGGCCAAGGGCGTCGTGACGCAACTGCGCGCCGCGGCAAGCCAATTGCTGGAGGTCCGGTCGGGATGAAGGCCTCGCAACAACTCGTGCCCGCCGGCGTGATGCTGGTGGGGGTGACCTATGGGCTCGCGCGCTACGCCTACGGGCTGTTCCTGCCCCAGATGCGCGACGACGTGGGCATGGATCCGACGGTGGCGGGCTTTGTGGCCAGTGCGGCTTACGCCGGCTATTGCGTGACGCTCGTGCTGAGTGCACTGCTCACGCATCGGGTGGGGCCGCGCGCAATGGCGATTGCGGCCGGTGCGGTGGCGACGCTCGGGCTGGGCGGTATGGCGCTGAGCCATCAGCCGCTTTGGCTTGCGACGGGCGTGCTGGTGGCGGGGATGAGCACCGGGCTTTCGTCCTCACCCATGGCGGCGGCGGTGTCGCGCCGGGTCTCGATGCCGCGCCAGGCCCGGGCCAATACGCTGATCAACAGCGGGACGAGCCTCGGCGTGGCGGTGGCGGGGCCTCTGGCCCTGCTGGCGGCCAGCGAGTGGCGCGCGGCGTACGCGTCCTTTGCGGGCCTTGCGGCGTTCAGCACGGTCTGGGCGGCGGTGGTCGTGCCAGGCCGTGAGCCCGATGAGGCAGATGGGGCGCAGCATGCCGCTGGCGAGCGCCGCTCCCTGTGGCGGCGGGAGGCTCTGCCGATCGCGTTGGCGGCAACCGGTATGGGCTTCGCGGCGTCCATCTACTGGACGTTTGCGGGAGAAGTCGTGACCTCGCTCGGCGGTTTTTCGGAAGGGTTTGTGAATCAGATCTGGCTGGTGATCGGGCTGGCCGGGCTGCTTGGCGGCGCGGCGGGCGATCTTGTGCGGCGCTTCGGCATCGGCTGGGTCAACGCGGGCTCGCTCTTCGTGCTGGCAGCATCGCTGGTCACGCTGGTGGTGGGCATGGGCAACCTGGCCCTCGTGCTGGCCTCGGCGGCGGCGTTTGGTGCGTCCTTCATCATGCTGACGGGTGTCTATCTGGTTTGGGGCGTCGACATTTACGCGGATCGTCCCGCCATGGGGCCGGGCGTACCGTTTCTGATGATCGCCGTGGGGCAGTTTATCGGTGCGGCTTTCGGCGGCTGGATGATTGGCCTGATCGGCTTCGGCTGGTCCTTTGGGCTCTATGCGGTGGCGGCCCTGGCTTGTGCGCTCGTGTGGCCCAAAAACTCGCCAGAAGAGTGAACGCTTATTCACTTGATTTGTCCGAAATAGAGGTTTATGAAGCGGCCTGCCATGGAACCTCGCATCACCATTATCACGCTCGGCGTCCGGGATCTGCCGCGCGCCATCCGCTTTTACCGTGACGGACTCGGCTTTGAGACCGAGGCGGCCGACGACGCGCCGATCGCGTTTTTTCGCACCTGGGGCACTCGCCTGGGGTTGTATCCGCTGGACAAGCTGGCTGAAGACATCGGGCCGGAGGTGAAGCTGGCGGGTCCGGGCTTCGGCGGCATCACGGTCGCGCACAACGTGCGTCGCAAGGAGCAGGTGACCGAGGTGCTCGAGCTGGCCGAACGCGCCGGCGGCAAGATCGTGAAGCCCGCCCGCGACACCTTTTGGGGCGGTTACGGCGGCTA
>WOUP01000003.1 GCA_009772895.1 Puniceicoccaceae bacterium 5H
GTTCCGCCAGCGGTGGCACCTTGAAGAGGTGCCAGCAACGGGCAAATCCCTTCCGGGACGGTGTCACCCGCTTCGGGGTGCAGCGCGCGAGGGGGGGCAAGTTGCGGAAGTAGGCCGCGTGGGTCTGGATCTGCTGGGGGCTGGGTTTAAGGGCGGCGTTGGGCATGATCGCCTGCCAGTGCGGCCAGTTGGCCTTGTTGTCCCCATCGGATTCCGGGGGCAGGCCGACGGCCCAATTGTTGTCCGATGCGTCCCAGTAGATCCGGTTGAACCAGTCGCCGCTGTTGTAGCTGTTGCGATCGCCACTCTTGGAGCGCAGCAGGTCGACGCCGGCGTGGAAAAACGGCACGCCCTGGCCCACCGCAAGAGCCGCCAGCGCCAGGCGGTCGCGACGCAGGATCATCGCCAAGTCGTCGCCCGTGCTTTCGGCCTTACCGTGGCGCAGCATCAGTTCGTCGAACAGCGTGTAGTTGTCATGCGCGGTGACGTAGTTGACGCTCTCCCGCGGGGCCTCGGTGTAGGTGCCGGCGGGGCTCACGCCCGCGAAGGACACATTGGCGAGGTTGCCCGCCAGGCCGTTGCGCACGCGGTCGATCTGACCGAAGTTGCCGTCGATGAAGCCGTGGTCGGCCTTGTGACCCAGGCCGTTGCGGATGCGATCGTTGAACGAGCCGACGCCGCTGCCGCCGAGGTTGTCCTGCGAAGCCGATTCGCCCGGCCGGAAGTCGAGCAGCGAGCCGAACGCCCAACCTTCGCCGTAGAGGTGCACCTGCGTGCCGTCCACGCCATCCTGCTCCAGCGTCAGCGTATCGAGCGCGTTGCGGGCGGCGGCGAGATTGTCGAGCGTGTGGTCGCCCATCAGGTCAAAGCGGAAGCCGTCGATCTTGTAGGCCCGGGCCCAGTGCACGAGCGCGTCGACCATCAGCTTTTCGACCATCGCGTTTTCGGTCGCCAGCTCGGGGCAGCAGACCTTGGTGAAGGCGTTGCCCGCGTCGTCGCGCCGGTAGTAATAGCCGGGCACGATCTTGTCGAAGACGGACTTTTCCAGCAGGCCGCTCTGGAAGGTGTGGTTGAAGACGACATCCTGCACCACGCGCAGGCCCTGACCGTAAAGCGCCTGCACTGCCTCGCGCAGTTCGTAGACGCGTTGGGGGCCGTTGCTGTCGGTCGCGTAGCTGCCTTCGGGCGTGAAGTAGTGCACGGGATCGTAGCCCCAGTTGAAGCCATCCTGGTCCGCCACCTCGGTGATCTGCGCCTGCGGCTCCGGCGCGACCGGTCCATAACCGATCGGTTGCGGCCAGAACTCCCGCACATGTTCCCCGCCTTCCTGCACGGAGCCGAAGTCATACATCGGCAACAGGTGCAGGTGCGTCAGGCCCGCGTCGGCCAGCGCTGCGAGGTGTTGCATGCCGGCGCTGTCGGGATGGGTGAAGGCCTTGAAGGTGCCGCGTTCGCTGGACGGTACGCTGGGGTCGTTGATGGAAAAGTCCCGCACGTGCAGCTCGTAGATCACCATGTCTTCCATCGCGATGCCGGGCTTCTGCAGGTCGGCCCAGCCAGCGGGCGTCAGGGCCGGGGCGGAGAGGTCGACGATCTGACTGAAGCGGCTGTCGGTGGACAGGCTGTAGGCGTAGGGATCGGTCACCTCGTTGGTCACCACCTCCTGCTGCGTCGGCGCAAAGACGGAGACCTCGTAGCGGTAAAACTTGTTCTGCCAGCTGCGATCGCCCGAGACCTGCCAGACGCCGGTAAAGCGCCCGTCTTCGGTCAACTGGGTCATGGGCAGCGTTTGAGCGCTGGCGGAGTCGCTGGCCGCGTCGTAGAGGCGCAGGTTGACGCTGCGAGCGGTGGGCGCCCAGAGCTTCAGGGTGGGGGTATCGCCTTGCCAGACGACGCCGAGTTCCCCGTCGTAGGCGTAAAGCGCGTCGAGCAGCCCGTAGTTCTGGATGCCAGTCTCCGCCACCACGGTGTCGGAATCGTCGAGCGCGACGACGACAAGGTGCCCGCCCGCGATGGCCGCGGGATCGCGCACGGCGGCGGCATCGAGCAAGACCTGGCCGTCCGTCCACGGGAAGTCTGTGTGCAGCTGGCCGAGGCGCGTCTCGTCGGTTATGCGCGGCAACTCGGCGCTGACGGCGTTCGGGCCGGTCTCGACCTGGCCGTTGCGCACGTAGATCTGGCCGTCGGGCTGCGCGTAGAGCCGGAAGGTCAAGCCGTCGGCGTTGTCGAGGTTCCAGTTGATCGTCGCCTGCTCGATCCAGCGGGCGCCGGAGAGCAACACGCGGTCGGCGGCGTCCATGGCGGCATCTTCGGAGGTAAAGACGGTGGCGATGTTCTGGACCAGCCACACCTGGGCGTTCGTGGCCTCGATGTTGACCTCGATATCCTGCGTGCTGCCACCCCGGTGTACGACCAGCCCAAAGGTGTCGCTGCGGTCCTGGATGGGCACGGCGGCGTAGACGCCAAAATCGTCCTCGTAGCTAAAGGGGTGGATCGCGGGCCAGATGGTCAACGCGTCGGTCGGGAGCGCATCGCTGTCGCTGCCGACGTTGAACAGGTGCAGGCCCCAGCCCGCGTAGTCTCCCATTTCGCGGCTGTAGTGCACGAGCGTGCCGCTATAGGGGGTGACGGTCAGGATGGGCGCGTCCGCATCGGCGGCGTTGAGTTCAAAGTGGTAGAGCCCGGCCGCGCCGCTGTCGATGGTGAGATCGAGCGTGCTGCCGTCGCGGGAGAGGGTGAGCGGCGTATCGAGCGCGATGGGGTCTTCGGCCCCGAGGGAGAGATCGCCTTCTTCGGTCTGCAGGTCGAAGGTGTGGGTGCCGGCGGCAAGGTAGCCGATCCAGCGGAAGTGGTCGCGCTCGCGCAGCATGCGGCGGGAGACGCTCTCGTCGTCGATGCTGCCGGAGACGTAGAGCGGTTCACCGTAGGGCCCGAGGTCGATCGCACCCCGAAACCGCACGCTCAATTTGGGCGCGGCCACGTCGGCAGACGCATCGAGGATAAACTGATAGTGGCCCTCCATGGGCGCGGTAAAGCTGGCGTTGTCGACCCCGCCGTTGGCGACCAGGGGCAGGCCGTCGCCGATCGTGAGCGCGGTATCGCTCGAGGGCCCGAAATTGGTCGCGCCGCTCCAGTCCGCATCGGCCACTTTCAGCGCGTAAGCCTTGGCGCTCAACGTGACGGTGGTGGCATACTTGCCGTTGCCGATGTAAGCGAGGGCGGCATCGGCGTCCGTGCCCCAGCCGTTCATGTCACCGCGCAGGTAGAGCTGGGTTTCGCCGAAAGGTTTGGAATCTGCAGATACTGTCAGCACCGGGGCCGTCTTGTTCGATGCGTCCACGGCAAAGTGATAAGCCCCAGTAGCGGGAATGTCTAGGGCCATGTCGTTTCCGTTCGGCGCTAAAGTGCTGGCTGTGCCCAAGGATACCGTCGCCGGGCCTGCGCCAAAGTTCATGTCGGTCGCCCAGTCGGGATCGCCCAGCTTGAAGGTGTAGGCACCGGCTTCGAGCTCGCGCACCAGGTGGTAGGCGTCGCTGCCGACCGGGATGAAGGCATCCGCCTCCGGTGCGCCCCAGGCATTCATCGAGCCCCGCAGGTAGAGCGGGCGCGGATAACCGGAGGGCAGGTCACCGTATTCGTTCATCCAGGTGTCGAGCCCGAACGAAAACGACCAGCCGGTGTCGATCGCGTGGTAGACCCAGCTGGCGAGGCGGTCGCGATAGAGGTAGGGGTAGACGCTGCGGCCCGTGTAGTTCCAGGCCGTTTGCGTATCCCAGCACCAAAAGCCGGCTTCGTCCGTCGCGCCGGGGTCGACGTAGAGCCAGCCGAGGTCCTGCTGCCAGGTCCATGGAAAATCTATATCACGGATCGTGCCAAACCAGGCCGACTCTTTGCTGCCGTCGGGGTGGGAAATGGCGTCGGTAAAAATGCTCTGGGCGGGGAGCGTCAGCGGCGCCAGCAGGGCGAGGACAGCCGCAAGGAAGGAGAGGAAGGCTTTCATGGCGGGGCGGGCGCGGCGACCGCCCTGCCGCCGGAGCGACAGAGGGTCTTTTGCGCCAGAATTGAAGGGGAGGAGTGCGGGGGTTGGGGAGACGGAACGCGGGATCTCGAGATCCCGGTCCACCTAAAGCCTATCCGTCACTCGATCTGCCCAACAAGGGCGCGATCCGCCACAAAACCGAGGCTCAGCCGACAAAACCGAGGTCCAACGATGGACCCTGCGTAAACAAAAAAGGCCGCCCTGCTTCGGAACGGCCCGTCTGCCTTTACCTGTCTACAGCGAGGTTTCGCCCGCCGCGGCATACTGCGGTTGTGCCCGTCGCGTCACCGGCGCAGCATCCCAGTCCTCCTCGGGCTGAGGCGCGGGCCTGGACGGAGGTTCTTGGCGGGATTTCGCCTGTTTCCGGGGCTGCTGCTTCGCACCGCCGGTGATGATGGACGAAAGGTCCAGAGCATACGTTTGCAGGCGGGCGGCCTGGGTTTCCATCTCCTGGGCGGTCGCGGCCGATTCCTCGGCCACGGCGGCGTTTTGCTGCACCACCTTGCTCAACTCGTTCATGGCTTTGGAGATTTCGGCCACCCCGGTCCGTTGCTCCCGGGATGCTTCGGCGATCTGGGTGATGAAGAGCGTCGTTTGACCGGAGGCTTCGTCCACCTGCTTGAATTCGCTTTCGGTGTGCGCCGTCACTTTGGCGGCATTGCCGATCTTGCGCACGCTTTCCTCGATCATGGAGGACGTATCGCGTGCGGCTACGGCGGCGCGTTGGGCGAGGCTGCGCACCTCTTCGGCTACCACGGCAAACCCGGCTCCGGCATTGCCGGCCCGGGCGGCTTCCACCGCGGCGTTCAGGGCCAGCAGATTGGTCTGAAAGGCGATCTCGTCGATCGTCTTGACGATCTTCTGTGTCTGCTGG
Organism: Puniceicoccaceae bacterium 5H; assembly: GCA_009772895.1. Classification (GTDB taxonomy): domain Bacteria; phylum Verrucomicrobiota; class Verrucomicrobiia; order Opitutales; family Oceanipulchritudinaceae; genus WOUP01. Next base: position 4,914 of record WOUP01000003.1, read on the forward strand.
CTCGCTTCGGTGATCTGCTGCATCGACTCCGAGAGCTGCTGCATGCTCTTGGTGGTGCCGGTCACCAGCTGCGCCGTGTTTTTCATCGCATCATTGGCCGACTCAGAGTTCTCCGCATTCCGTTCGACCATGGAGGTGATTTCCTCGACGGACGCGCTGGTTTCCTCGATCGCGGCGGCTGATTCCGAGGCGCCCTGGGCCATCGTATTGCCGGCGGACAGCACTTCCTGGCCGGTGTGGGCCAGCTGGTCGGCAAACCGGCGCATTTCCTGGGCGAGCCGAGAGAGGGGCGCGGAGATCCGGCTGGCCATGACCCAGAGCAGGGCGATGACGAGGCCGCAGGCGATCAAGCCCACCAGGATGCACAGGTTACGGATCGCGACCGCATCGGCCAGCGCATGTCGTTCTGGAGTCACGATCCCGAGCATCCACGGGGCACCGCCATCATGGGCTACCGGCTCCCCGATCAGGAGGGAGGCGGAACCGTCCAGGGCGGAGGGCGCGGTATCCTGCAGCTCAGCCCCCTTTTCGAGTTGGGTGAGCAGGGACGCGTTCTGGATAAAGTTCGCGGCGTTTTTGCCCAAAGCCTCTTCCTGCGGATAGGAGACGAGCAGCTGATCGGAGGCGACGAGAAAGCCGTAAGCTCCGTCCGGCAACTCAATGGAGCCCACCATCGCCTGGAACGCATCCATCGAGAAGTCGACCCCGGCTACGCCGATGATCTCGTCTCCGGCGCGAATGGGCACGCAGTAGCTGACGACCATCACGTCTTTTCCGGCAATCGGGTAGACGATGGGCTCCATCAGCACCTCTTGCCCAGACTCCAGGGGGCGGGTGTAAAAATCGCTCGCGGGCGAGGGTTCCGACTGGCCTTTGCAAACGTCGAGGTGCACCCCGCCAACGCGGGTCCAGAGCGGCACGTAGCGCCCGGCGGCGTCACTGCCCGGTGCGCTCGCATGAGCGGCATCGCGGCCATCCAGCGCGTTGGGCTCCATCACCGCCCAGACGTCCATCACGTCGGGGTTGTCTTCCAGCAGGCGTCGCAACATGGTCGAGACGACCGCGCGTTCCGGCACATCGCCGCTTTCCCGCAATCCGCCGATGACCGATGCCGCGCCGCGAGCCGTCGTGGCCGCCTGGCGAATCTCGTCGGTCACCCGTGCGGCTTCTCTGAGCCATTTGCCGGGCCAGGTCGACGGCATTCCGACGGGCCGTCTGGGCCGTTCGCGACGCGACAATCGCCACGGTAAGGATGAACGCCGCGATCACGGAGCCCCCAATCCACAAGAGCATGCGATTGCGTAAACTGAGTTGTTTTATTCGTGCCATACAAGACCTCCAGCTTACGGACGTTCCTGATCAGGTCGTTTCCGAGAAGCTGCAGCCCCTGTCTGGGCGCCAGTAGGTCGTTCCCAGGCATGCTGTCGTCCCTTCCCCCAACCTGGACCGCCCGTTCTGTGCGGTTGAGATCGGCCTGGGTAAAGAGTTTTTTAGTGTTTAAACCCTAAAATTATGCAGTGTTCTACGTTAGTTTTCTGCTAAAAGAAACTCTTATGCGCGCTAGTAATCGAGCCGGATGCGGGCCGATGTCATGAGGGCGGCTGCTGGGGCGGTATTTGCGTTTTCAGCATTTTGATTACCCTTGGAGCATGGACCTGCAACTTTCAGGAAAGACCGCCCTGGTCACCGGTTCGACTGCCGGGATCGGGTTCGCCATTGCCAAAACCCTGGCCGCCGAGGGGGCCGCCGTCGTCGTGAACGGTCGCAAGGATGACCGGGTGGGCGAGGCCGTCGCGGAGATTCGCCGCGCTTATCCGAACGCGCCCGTGACCGGGATCGCGGCCGACCTCTCCTCCGCGGAGGGCGTTGAAACGTTGACCAACTCCCATCCGGATGTGGACATCCTGATCAACAATGTCGGCTTCTTCGAGATGCACCCCTTCACGGAGATCCCGGATGAGGAGTGGCACAAGGTGTTTGACCTCAACGTGATGAGCGGAGTGCGCCTTTCGCGCGCCTACCTGCCCAAGATGAAGGAGCGCAATTGGGGTCGCATCATTTTCATCTCCAGCGAATCGGCGCTCAACATCCCGGAGGAAATGGTGCACTACGGCGTGACCAAGGTGGCCCAGCTCGGGCTTTCGCGCGGGGTAGCCGAATACACCAAGGGCACCGGCGTCACCGTCAACTCCGTCCTGCCCGGCCCGACGAAGTCCGAAGCCGTGGGCGGCTGGCTCGAGGATATGGTGAAGCAGGGCAAGGCCAAGGACGTCGAGGAGGCGGGGCGTAAATTCGTGCAGGAAAACCGCCCGGCATCCCTCATCCAGCGCGCGGCCGACGTGGCAGAAGTGGCCGACGTCGTCGTATTTGTGGCCAGTCCCCGCGCTTCCGTCATCAACGGGACGTCCATCCGCGCCGATGGTGGCGTGGTGAAGCACATCCTGTAGGCTGGCGGTTTTCCTAGCCGGCGAAGGGCGTGGCGGGTTCGCCGTCGACGCCGGGCACGCAGGCAAAGAGGTCGCCGGCTTCGGGCAAGGCGTCGTGATCCTGCACGTCGCGGGAGCCCGTGGTGATGAAGAGCGTGCGCAGGTCTTCGCCGCCAAAGGCGCAGGCCGTGACGTGTGGCACGGGCAGGCGGATTTCCTCCAGCAGCTTGCCGTTGTGGCTGTCGAGGCAGCGCACGGCCCAGCCATCGTAGAAGGCCACCCACAGGTTGCCGGCGGCATCGCGCGTCATGCCGTCGGGATGGCCCCAACCGTCCGGGATATCGAGCAGCGGACGGCGGTTGGCGATGGCACCGGTATCGTTGTCGTAGTCGAAGAGGTCGATCCGACCGGTGGGCGTGTCGATGTAAAACATGAGCTGCCGCGCCGCATCCCAACACAGGCCGTTGGAGATGGTGGCGCCGTCGAATAGCTCCGTGCAGGTAAAGTCGGGATCGTAGCGAAACAGGCGGGCGTTCCCCGGTTGACCGCTGGTTTCCTCGGTGGTGCCGACAAAAAGGCGGCCGTGCGGATCGCACTTGCCGTCGTTGAAGCGGTCGCCCAGCAGGCTGCGGTCAGGGGAGGGCAGGGACACTTGCTGGCCCGTCTGCAGGTCGAGGGTCGCGAGCTCGGTCGTCTTGGCGACGATCACGCTGTCGCCGGCGGCACGGGGCACGACCGTACCGACCTTTTCGCCGCAGGGCACCGCCACGTCCTCGCCGGTCTTGGGGTCGAAGCGGTGGAGCTCACCGCGTTCGATGTCGATCCAGAGCAGTTGTCCCCGCCACCAGATCGGCCCCTCGGCCAGGCAGGCCTGTGCCCGCAAAATGTTCTCAGCTCGCATGACTCCATTTTCTGGTAGAGGCTGGTCGGAAATCAAGCGGTGGATTACTCGAACAGTTGAACCTCTTGATGTTCAGTCTTCAAACGCGTCGCGGTCGGCAGCGGCGAAGGTCAGCGTCAGCTCGCGCTGCTTTTGGTGCAGCTCGAACCCCAATACCGCCGTGATGCGGTCGCTCACCGCCTCGTCCGAACACGCCGAGGCCTGCGTCTGGGCAAACTCGACCGAAAACGAGCCGCGGGCCACGCCCTCTTGCAGGCTGTTGAGGCGCACATCGCTGATCGCATAGTAGTCGCCGGGCGCATAGCTGTAGCCCGGGTCGCAGAGGGCATCGAGCGGCAACTTGCCCCCCGCCTGCTGCAAGTCCTGCTGGATCGCCTCCTGCAGGTGCTCAAAGGGATAAAACGAGAGATCGATCGTCTTCTTCACCGAGGTAGCCTGTTCTTGTTCCGACATAACCCGGTAAACTAACCCACTTTGCGCAAAATCGAAAACGCGGTGCCATGATTGAGCAACCGCGGGCTGGTCCCCGCTGCGGGGTGCGGCTGATGAGGTTGCGTTCACCGGTGGTGTCGGGCGTGCTGCTGACCCTCTCGACCGCCGGCTACAGGCTGTGACGCCTTTGGGGTCGGTCAAGCGCGTGTCGTTGCGGTTGGGAGGAGGCACCGGCGTGCGACGCGCTCTCTTCCCGATAGGCTGCCTGCAAGCTGAAGGCTTGCCATAACGTAGCCGGTGGTTGAGGCCGCGCAGCGGACGACACCACCGGAACGTGGCCCCCGACGTGTGCACCTTGAAGAGGTGCCATAACGAAACGCGAGCGCGCGACCTGCGGGTTCCCTCAACCATCCGCTATGGCCTGTGCGCCCTCCGGGGGGGCGGGTTTGGTGCGCGTGTCGTTGCGGTGGGAAGGACGCACCGGCGTGCGATGCGCTCTCTTCCTGACAGGCTGCTTGCAAGCTGAAGACTTGCCATAACGTAGCCGGTGGTTGAGGCCGCGCAGCGGACGACACCACCGGAACGTGGCCCGACGTGTGCACCTTGAAGAGGTGCCATAACGAAACGCGCGCGCGGCGGCCTGCGCGTTCCCGCCGGGCACAAAAAAACCGCTGGTCGTGAAATACCTGCGGTCTGCGGCGGGAAAAATGGTCGGGGTGACAGGATTTGAACCTGCGACTTCTACGACCCGAACGTAGCGCTCTAGCCAGGCTGAGCTACACCCCGTGAAAAACCGAAAGTAGATCGAATGAGGGGGCGGGGCGCAAGCAAAAATACGGCAGAAATTTTACTGAGCCCGGGCCGCCGCCTGTTTTTCCTGGATCACGCGTTTGAGCATCTCTTGCAGTAGGCCGCCTTCGGTGTGGTTGAGCTGGTCCTTCTGATAGAGGAAGACGCAATAATCGAAGAAGAGCTGGGACTGGCGCAGGTTGCTGTTGATCGACCAAAGGGCGGTCTTGAAGGTGATCGAGCGTAAGGCGGTTGCGTCGTCGGCTGCGGCCAGCTGCTGCATTTCGTCGCGCAGGGCGGCCGCCTGGATCTTGCCCACTGGCTCGCTGCTTTTCATCAGGTTGAGCGCGGTGATGAGCTGGCGCACGGGGCGCACCTTGCCGGTGGCGAAGTATTCGGCCCAGAGCACATCCAGCTGTTCCGGCGTGGTGATCTCGCTGTAGCCGTCGGGCGGGGAGAGGTCGGCAATGCGGTTGCGGAAGGCCTTTTGCTGCTCGTCGATCGGCAGGCGGTCACTTTGCCCGAGCAGGGCCAGCACGAGGATGATGTTGGTCTGCTGGACCGCGTCGGGATCCTGGTTTTGGTAAAAGTCGACCGTCGGCTCGATCAGGAAGGGGTTGTCCTCGTAGATCGTCTTGAAGAGCCATGCGCTGGCCCAGTTGGGGCTGCCGTCGCCGTTGATCAGCAAATCTGGCAGGTTGGCGAGGTAATAGAGGGCCTGCTCCGGGCGGGGCTTGTTGGGGTATTCGAGATACCACCGGTCGAAGTTGGGCTCCTCGACCGCGAACTGAAAGGGCCGTAACTGGAGCTGCTGTTGCTCGGTATGGCTCTGGCCGCTGATGCCGTCGTGGGCCGTGACGGTGATGGTGTAGGTTCCGGCCGGATCCTTGCCCTGCTTGAAGGCCAGCTGCACGAGGTCGGCGGGTGGCAGCACGTATTCGCCCGTCACGGGCTTGCTGTAGCCCCGGATACCTTCCATCGCGGCATACTCGCTGCCATCGGGCGCGGTAATGGTCACGTCGTAGCTCAAGTCGACCTTGCCCGCTTCGGACCGTGCGTAGCCGAGGAAGGCGGGCAGGATGCTGACCTGCTGCCCCCAGGTGATCTCCCCGATCGGGTTGATGTGGGGGCGGGCCTCTGAAGGGATGGAACTCCACCATTCGAGATCCGGGTCCTGCTCAGTCACCGCCAGCACAAATCTCAGGTCGTCGCGAGTCGGATCGGGGCTCTGGGCCCAGGCCGCCGGAGCCAACAGGGCGGCCAGCCAGGCGAGGCACGCCAGATAACGCAGGTAGGCGGGCAGACTGCCCGTATTCTGTTTCGGTTGCGGCAAGAGCATCGTCTGAAAAACCCCGAATTTACGCGTTCGTTGATGAATATCCACTCAGCCTTACGGATTATGTGGTCGATTTGGTAATGGGAATGCTGAGTGTAGGCCGGATAGGCGGCCGAGCCCCAGAAAGGGACTTGCACCGCCTTGTATCTGAGCCGTTAATATCCCCTAGAAACTCCGGTGACTGCATTTTTCTCCACCCCCATTGCCCCCCAGGGTCCAGATCAAGGCGAGCTGGCCCGGGCGCCCGATCTCTATGGCCCGTTGACGACGGGTCTCGAGCAATATACGCCGCGTTCCCTGCGTTCGCGGCAGGCGGAGTTGGATGCGGCGACTTCGGAGTTGGAGGCCTACGCCGCGCTGCACCTCGACGAGGGCGAGTCCACCCAGTCCCTGCACGGGCGGCTCGACTTGATGCCGCGGGTGCTGGGACGGGCGGAATGGGAGCGCATCGAAAGCGGCCTGATCCAGCGCCTGGAAGCCTTCCGCCTCTTTACGCAAGACCTCTTCGGCCAGCAGCGTTTCCTGCAAGACCGCCTGTTGCCGATCGACGCCATCTGGAACGACCCGGCCTTCCGCGTGGAGTGGATGGGCCTGCCGCTGCCGGGCAACGGCCCCTTTACGCTGATGGCGCTCGATCTCCTGCCTACGGGGGACGGTAGCTGGGCGGTGAGCGACCACTGGTTTTCGCGGCCGGTCGGCCTGGGCGCGATCCTGCAACATCGTCGCCTGCTCACCCAATCCGTGCCGGAGTTGTTCGATACCATGCGCGTGGCGACGGTGCAGCCGTTTGCAGACCTCCTGGGCGAGACGCTGGCCTATCTGGCGGACGACGCGCAGGGGCGCGAGCCGGGCATCGTGATGCTGGGCGAATCGACGCACCCGGCCATGCGCTTCGAAGACAGCTTTCTCGCGCGTCACCTCGGTCTGCCGTTGGTCCAGCCGGGCGACCTGCTGGTGCGCGACGGTGAGGTATTCTGGCGCACGGTGCAGGGCCTCAAGCCCGTGCAGGTCATCTGGCGGCGCGTGCAAGGAGCGTCCATCGACCCGGTAGCGCTGAGCACCAACGTCGTACCGGGCAAGGGCGTGGCCGGCCTTTTGCACGCCGTGCGACAAGGCTCGGTGCAGATCGTCAATGCCCCGGGGGCGGGAGTGGCCGAGAGTCGCGGCCTCCTGCGCTTCGCCAACCAGATCGTGCGCTACTACATGCAGCAGGATCCGTTGATGGAGACGGTCGAGACCTTCAATCTCTCCGACGTCGACCAGGCGCTACAGGTGCTGGACCATCCCGAGCAGTGGCTGATCCAACCGATGCACGACCGGGTGCGCCCGTTGGAATGGCCGGAAGGCGGCCCGAAGTCCGAGGCGGCGAAGTCGTGGATCGCGACGATGGGGCGCTACCTCGTGGCCCAACGACGCCCGCAGATGCCCGCTCTTCCCTGCTTCAACGGGCAGGAGTGGAGCCCGCGCAACCTCGCTCTGCGCGTCTTTGCACTCTGGACGGCCGACGGCGTGCAGATCTTGCCCGGCGGCCTTTCCTGGGAGCCAGAGGGCTTCAAGACGCCCGGCCGCCCCGCGGTGAAGGACACCTGGGTGGAGGCACCGCCAGAGGGGCCTTACCCGTGGGTCGAGGAGGGCCGGGACTTCAATGTGACCGTGCTCAATGCCCTCGGTAGTCGCCCTGCGGAATCCATGTATTGGATGGGGCGCTACCTGGAGCGGGCGGAAAATACGGCCCGCATGGTGCGCACGCTCTACGAGATCCCCGCCGCCGAGCGCGGCATCGCCAACAGCAAGACCGATGCGCCCCAGCTCTTGCGCCTCATCGCCCAACTGGTGCACCTGCCGCTCGAGCAAGAGCAGGAACTCCTGCTCGGCAAGCTGCTGGTCGAAGGCAATGCGCCCCAATCGGTCTGCAGCTGCCTGCAAAGCGCCCAGCAGAGCGCGCGCGGCATCCGCGAACGCCTCTCGCCGGAGTTCTGGAAGGCGCTCAACTCGCAGGTCGTCAACCTCGAGCGTTGGGGTGATCGCCAGCGCCTGACCACCCGGGCGGCGGCGGACATCTGTTCGAGCGTGGTCGCGGGCATCAGCCGCGTCTTCGGCACGGCTCGGCGCACGCTCGTGCACGATGTGTCGTGGCACTTTTTCAGCTTCGGGGCGCTGCTCGAGCGCACCATTACCACGGCGGCGCTGCTGGAGACGGTGTTGCTGCCGTGGCTCCAGACCGACGGCGATTCGCAGAAGCGCGACCGCACGGAGCTGGTGGTGTTGCTGCGACTCACGAGCTCACTCGACGCCTACCACCGGGAGAATCGCGTGCGTGCCTTGCCGCGCCGGGTGGCTCGCCTGCTCTGGCAAAGTGAAGTCTTGCCCCACGCGGTCGCCTACGGCCTGCGCGAGATGATGAGCGATCTCGAGGCCATCGAGCGCACCGCCCTCGATGCGCCGGCATTGGAGCAGAGCCTGGGCGAATTGCGCGGGCATGTGAGCACGCTTTCGTGGGGCCGCCGCGCCGCCACCGGGCAAGACGTCATCCCCATCCCGCCGAGCACGCTGGACGAATTGCTCACCTTGCGCCAGCGTATCGAAGCCCTGCACGTGCAGCTCGAGGACCGCTACTTCAGCCACCAGGCCCCCATGGCCGCCTACCACCCGCGCTATGTTGTTTGAGGTCAGCCACCGCACCACCTACCGCTACAGCACGCCCGCCTTCGAGTCGGTCGCGGAGTTGCGCATGGCCCCGCTGACCAACGCCCACCAGCGGGTGGACGACTTTCGCCTCACGATCGAGCCTTCGGCCCCCATCCGCACCTACCGCGACTTCTTCGGCAACCGCGTGGACTATTTTTCGCTGCCCTTCCGCCACGAGCAGCTGGAGGTGGTGGCGAGGGCGACGGTCGAGACGCGTTGCGCGCCCAACCTCGAGGTATTGCGCGAGGTGACGGTCGACGAAGCGCGGCAGATCCAGCGCAGCCAGCTCAACGACTACTTCCCGTATCTCCAGCGCAGTGCCTACGTGCCCACGGCGTTGGTGGCCGAGTTTGGCGTGCCGCAGTTTTTTGTGCCCGGCGGTAGCCTGACGGATGCGGCGTGGCAGGCCTGTCAGTGGATCTACGACAACTTTACCTACGCGCCCGGCACGACCGAGGTGAATACGCCCCTGCGCGAGGTCTTCGAGAAAAAGGTGGGGGTGTGCCAGGATTACGCGCACCTGCTGCTGGCCATCTGCCGCTTTCACCGCATCCCGTGCCGCTACGTCAGCGGCTACATCGAGGCCTTCGATCCCACGGTGGCGGCCGATGAGCCCTGGCGCGGGGCCGCCGCGACTCACGCGTGGGTCGAAGTCGCCCTGCCCGGCGGCGTCTGGTGGGGGCTGGATCCGACCAACCGCCAGATCGTGGGCGAGCGTCATATCAAGACGGCCGTGGGGCGCGATTATGCCGACGTGGCCCCCATGCGCGGCACCTTCAACGGCGCGCCGCAGCACCAGCTGGACGTCGCGGTGGAGGTCCAGCGGCTGACGCCCCAACCGGCCCAAGGTTGACCCCTTGCGCTTTTTCGGGCATATTATGCCTCCCGGATGCAAGGCGGCACTCCAGGTGCTTAATCGTTTATCAGGATGGATTTCACGCGCTACTCGGTCGAAAATTACTTCGACGAAATGTTTGTCGGCTCTGCCGAACCCCGCTCCCATTACCGCCGCCTGTTCGAAGCGCTCCAGCAGCTGAGCGAAGAGGAATATCAGGCCAAACAACGCGCGGTGGACCACGCGTTTTTGCGGCAGGGCATCACCTTTACCGTCTATCACGACCAGGAGGGCACGGAGCGGATCTTTCCGTTCGACCTCATCCCGCGCATCATTCCCGGGCGCGAATGGAACCACCTCGAAGAGGGGCTGATCCAGCGCGTGACCGCCCTCAACCTCTTCCTCAAGGACCTCTACCACGAGCAGAAGATCCTCAAGGACGGCGTCATCCCGCATCACGTGGTGGACAGCGCTGAGCATTTTCGACCAGAGATGCAGGGCGTGAAGGTGCCGCACGACATTTACGTGCACATTTGCGGCACCGACCTCATCCGGGGGGCCGACGGTGATTACTACGTGCTGGAAGACAACGCGCGCTGTCCCTCAGGGGTCAGCTACATGCTGGAAAACCGGCAGGCGATCAAGCGCGCGTTTCCCCGCCTCTTCCCGCGGGCCGGTGTCGCGCCGGTCGCCAATTACGGGGACGAACTGCTGCGGGTGCTGCGCCACATCGCGCCCAACGGCAATCCCGATCCGACGGTCGTGATCCTTACGCCCGGGCCCTACAACAGCGCGTATTTCGAGCACTGCTTCCTCGCGCGTCAGATGGGCATCGAGATCGTCGAGGGCCGCGACCTCATCGTGCAGGACGACCGCGTCTACATGCGCACGACCCAAGGGTTGCAACGCGTGCACGTGATCTACCGCCGCCTCAACGACGACTTTATCGACCCCTGCGTCTTCCGGCGCGACTCCGTGCTCGGGGTGCCGGGCCTCATGCGCGCCTACCAGGCCGGCCACGTCGCGCTCGCCAACGCCGTCGGCACCGGCGCCTGCGACGACAAGGTGATGTATTACTACGTGCCGCGCATGATCAAATATTACCTCGATCAGGACCCGATCCTGCACAACGTCGAGACCTACCTGGCCGGCGAGGAAGACGACCGCCGCTTCATTCTCGAAAATCTGGACAAGCTCGTGGTCAAGAGCGCCAACGAGGCCGGCGGCTACGGCATGTTGATGGGCCCCAAGGCGAGCAAGGAGGAAATCGCCGAGTTTCGGGACAAGATCGTGGCCGATCCGCGCAATTTCATCGCTCAGCCCATGATTTCGCTCAGTCGTGTGCCCACCTGGTCCCGCGAACACGGCGTGGCCGGTCGTCACGTGGACCTGCGGCCCTTCGTGCTCTTCGGCGACAAGCCCCGCATCGTGCCCGGCGGTCTCACCCGCGTGGCCCTGCGCCCGGGCAGCATGGTCGTCAATTCCTCACAGGGCGGCGGCTCCAAAGATACCTGGGTGCTGCGCGAAGACGAGGGCCCGATCGACGACGGCGCGGCCACACAGCAGCAATCGCAATCCCTTTAACCTTCGTTCGCCATGCTTTCCCGAGTTGCTGACAGCCTATACTGGATCGGACGCTACATCGAACGCGTCGAAAACACGGCCCGCCTGCTCGAGGTGAACCTGCAGTTGATGCTGGACTTCGATGCCTTCGACGACGTGGGTTCCGAGCCGAACTGGCAAGCCGTGCTGCAGACCACCCTCTGCGTCGGTGCCTTTTACGAGCGCCACGAGACCGCCGACAGCCAGACCGTGACCGATTTTCTGACGTTCGACCGCAGTAACCCGACCTCGATCATCGGCAGTATTCACGCCGCGCGCGAAAACGCCCGCATGATCCGCGACCAGATCACCGAGGAGATGTGGGAGGCGATCAACGAGCTGTATCACTTCGTGCGCGAGCAAAACGCCGAGGCCGTCTGGCACGACGACGTTTACACCTTCTTCCGCCGGATCAAGGGCTTCGTCTACCGCATGCAGGGCCTGACCAACAGCACCTACGTGCGCAAGGAAGGCTATAAGTTCATGCAGCTCGGCCAGTTCCTCGAGCGCGCCGACCAGACGACCCGCATCCTCGACCTCAAAACCTATCTGCCCTTGCCCGAGACGCAGAGCGTGGGCGGCGTGGCCGACGGGGCAGGCTGGGTGGCCGTGCTCAAGGCCACGAGCGCGCTCGATGCCTACCTGCACGTCTATCCCGCGGATGTCCAGGGCAGCCAGGTGGCGGAATTCCTCGTACTCGCGCCGGACTTCCCTCGCAGCGTGCGCTTTTGCCTGCGCCAGATCGACAAGAGCCTGCGCTCCCTCAGCGGCACCGACGAAGGCTTTTTCTCCAACCCGGTCGAAAAGACCGCCGGCCGCTTGCGCGCCGAAGTCGCCTACACCACCCGCGAGGAGATCGAGGAAGAGGGCCTGCACAGCTTTGTCGACCGGGTGCAGCGCTCCCTCAACGACATCAACAACGAGATCTACGAAGCCTACCTCGCCCTCCCGCAAATCGACCTCGAAGCCGAAATCGCCCGCCTCTCCCCCGAAAAGGAGCTGGCCCAGCGGTAGAGGGGGAATGGCCTACGCTGACCCCGGAGGGGTCACTGCCTATAGCCGGTGGTTGAGGGGCCGGAGGCCCGACACCACCGGACCCTTGGCTCCGCGGACCGCATCCTGAAGGGATGCCACCGTAGCGGGTGGGAAGGGCTCGTTGCTGGCACCTCTTCAAGGTGCATTCGTCGACGGTTGGGGTAAACCGGTGGTGTCGCCCGCGCTGCGGGGCTCAACCACCGGCTACGGGCTGGCAAGCCTTCAGCTTGCTGGGTAGGGCGTCGTCGCGGACGAAAACCGGTTTCGCTGATGGTGGGATCGCGCCAGAAAAGCGGCGGGATGCGCCGCGCTTCGAGACGCGTTGGGCTATCCGGTGGCTTGCGTGGACGCTGTGCCCTTCCTTGTCCCCGGTCTTCCTGCACCCCTGAGTGGGTGCCATAGCGTAGCCGGGGCGTCGAGCGTAGCGAAGACCCCCGGATCCCCTGCAACGGAAGAAGACATCCTGAATGGATGCCATAGCTGTTTTGGGCCCAACGCTGGCGGTCCCGTTTCCAGCTTGATTGTGGCCTGCTTGACGGTCCGACGTGAACGCCTGCGCTGACCCCGGAGGGGTCACTGCTTATAGCCGGTGGTTGAGGGCCGCCGGCCCGACACCACCGGACCGCCACAACGAAAAAAGGCACCCTGGAGGGGGTGCCATCAGGGTCACGACTCCAGGCCAGCGGACAGGAAGCCGCCGGGCGGGCGTCCGCCCGAAGAAGCTGCGTCCGCCGATTGAGTTCTGGGCGGAATGGGCTACGGTGGGGCGACTGCTAATTCTGGATATTCATGCGACTGATGCGACTCCCTGACTTCTCCCGACTCTTTCTTTCCGGTCTCACCCTCGGCCTGGCCGCTTCGGCGGCGGGCCAATCCATCGACAGGGTCTACCAGCAATATTGCGCCACCTGCCACGGCGACGACCTGCAGGGTGGCATGGGCACTTCATTGGTCGACGACGAATGGGCCTACGGCGGCACGGATGCCGACATCGCCCGCGTGATCCGCGAAGGCTTGCCGCTGAAGGGCATGCCGGCGTTCGGTGAGCAGCTGGACGACGAGCAGGTGCGCGCGATGGTCATCTACATTCGCGAACAGCAGGAGCAGGCGCGCCTCGAAGGCGTGCGCGAACGTGTGAAGCCGACCGACGGCGTGGTGACGACCGAAGCGCACAAGTTCAAGCTCGAGCCGGTGGTGGAGGCCGACGACAAGACGTTCTGGTCCCTCGATTTCATGCCCGACGGCGCGATCATCGCCACCGAACAGGCGGGCCACCTCTGGCTGATCCGTGAGGGCAAGCTGACGGAAATCAAGGGTATCCCGGAAGTGCGCTACCGCGGTCAGGGCGGCTTGCTGGAGGTTGCCCTGCATCCGGATTACGAGAAAAACGGCTGGATCTACCTTTCCTACAGCGACGACCGCTTCCGGGGCGTCTCATTCACTGCCGTGGTGCGCGGGCGCATCGAGGACGGCCGTTGGACCGATCAGGAGACGATCTTCCAGGTGCCTCGAAAGCAGATGTTTGCCACCGCCCACCACTTCGGCAGCCGCTTCGTCTTCAAGGACGGCTACCTGTTTTTCGGCGTCGGCGAGCGCGGACACGGGGAGCTGGCGCAGGACCTCTCGCGGCCCAACGGCAAGATCTTCCGCCTCTGGGATGACGGTCGCGTGCCCGACGACAACCCCTTTGTCGACCGCGAGGACGCGATCCCGGCGATCTGGAGCTACGGCCACCGCAATCCCCAGGGGCTCGACCTGAACCCCGCAACGGGCGAACTGTGGGAGAGTGAGCACGGCCCGCGTGGCGGCGACGAGCTGAACCTGATCGAGCCGGGCAAGAACTACGGGTGGCCCGTCATCACCTACGGCATGAATTACAACGGCACGCCTATCACCGACCAGACGGCAAAGCCCGGCATGGAGCAGCCGATCACGCACTGGACGCCCTCCATCGCGGTCTGCGGCATCGACTTTTACGAAGGCGACCCGTTTCCCCGCTGGAAGGGCAACCTCTTCGTCGGCGGCCTGGTGAGCGAGGAACTGCAGCGCGTGGTGATCGACGGCCATGAAGTGGTCGAACGCGAGATCATCCTCAAGGACCAGGGGCGCGTCCGCGACGTCGCCAGCGGCCCCGACGGCTACCTGTATGTGATCCTCAACCACAAGTCTCCCGCCGTCGGCAGCATCTATCGCCTCGTGCCGGCGGAGTGAGGTGGACGAACGGGCTGGGGCGCGCATCCGTCGCGCCGCGTAGCCCCAAAAAAAGGCGCCCCTGCTGTTCAGGAGCGCCCTTGTGCTGACTGGTCGAAGGTATGGTTATTCTGTGATCTCGAAACGATAGAAACTGCTGTCGGCTGGCGCGGGCAGGGTGGCCTCCACCGGGTCTCCCAGATCGTTCCACTGCTCCAGGTCGCCGCTTTCCTGCAATTGCAGCTTCAGCTCGAGTGCGCCTTCCTTCGGCTGCACCACGATGCTGTCGGCGTTGAGGTAGTGGATGTCGTCGACCGTGTAGAGGCCGAGCTGGTTCGGATGGCCCAGGATGGTGGCGATCAGCTCCGCGTCGCTCGTGGCGGGGTCCAGGCCGTGTTCGACCTCGAAGGCGTCGTCCAGCCCGTCACCGTCTGAGTCGAGGCGCATCGGGTTGGAGCCCAGCTCGACGAATTCGCGGTAGTTGTTCAGACCGTCCATGTCGCTGTCCAACGCCTCGTCATAATAGTCCGCGGTGCCGTTTTCGTTGGCGTCCTCCGGGTGGATGTCGAGGTCGAAGGTGAACTCCTGGTCCTGCGCGGTCAGGTAGCTGTCGTAGATGGGGGAGTAGCTCTTCACGTCTACGGAGCTGTCCGGGTTGATCGTGAGCAGGCGCAGGTAGCCCTCACCGCCGAGGCTGCGCATCTGGTAGTTCACGAGCATTTGCGCGACATCCTGGCCGGCGTCGTTGGCGTCGATGCGGAAGCCCGCGCCGTCTCCCAGCACGTGACCGTTGACCGTGAGCACGAAGTTGTGGGTTTTCACGAGCTTTTGCCACAGCTCCTCGCCGTCGTTCACGCCACCCTCGGTGTTGTAGACGTGCGGGTTGTAGTCCTGCGGGTGCTCGGTGTCGGAGATGTCGTAACGCAAGTCGTTGTTGTTCATGTAGGCGTGCGTCACGAGGATCGCCTTGCGGTTGGGGTATTGCGCGAGGATGGAGTTGGCCCACTCGATCGTGCTGTCGCGCGGCCCCCACTCGAGCGCGATGACGATCCAGTCGATGCCGCCGGCGGTGAACAGGTGGTAGGTGTTGTCCATTTCACCCGCGTTCATCGCACCGCCGAAGGTCGGCCAGGCCTCGTAAAACTCCGTGTGGAAATAGTCGTTGAGGAAGGTCTCACGCGTCTTGGCGTTGCCGCCGGGGCCGTAGTCGTGGTTGCCCGGCACGAGCGCGTAGGGCAGCTTGCCGTCGAGGATCGACAGCGATTCGCGCGCGTTTTGCCACTCGGGGATCGAGTTGACGTTTACAATGTCGCCCAGGTGCAGCACGTAGCGGATGTTGTAGCGCTGGCGGTTGGCGACGATCCACGACGTCTGCGCCGAGAACACGCCCGGGTAGTTCTGCGAGTAAATTTGCGTGTCGGGCAGGATGGCGATGGTCCAGGCGCCTTCTTCGATCTCCGACTCTCCCGGCTGGGGCGTGATTTCGAGGGCCGGCACATCGAGGTCGGTCACGAGCTTGGCGTAATCGTAGAGGTTGTCGAAGAACACGTTGTTGAAGGCCGCGAGAGACTCGGTGGACTCGTCCGCGCCGCTGCTGGCGTTGAGGATCTTGTCGTTGCCCATTGCGGCGAGGAAGAAGCGGCCCTGGCCGTAAGCCCCCTCCATCAGGATGGGGTTGCGCGCGCGCTCGTCGCCCGAGAGCAGCACCTGAAAGCCGAAGAACTGCACAAAGGCCTCCCAACCGGTATCCGTCTGGTGCGGATGACTCTCGCTTTCGTCCATCAGCCAGGAAACCGCCGTGCCGTCGTTGATCGTGGGCACGCCGGCGAGCAGCGGGTGGTTGGGCGTGAGGATGCGCACGCTGTCAAAGTCCGTATCGCTGCGGGCGGCGTCTTGCGTCGAGGGCAGGAAGGGCGGTTCGACTTCTATGGCATCGTTTTGCGTAAACTGGATCAGCAGGCCGCGCCGGTCGACGTAGTCGTCGAGCTGGTCGCCGTATTGGGCCATGTATGCCGCGTATTCCGGCGCTTCGGAGACGAAGGAGCCGAGGGCGATCAGGTCCACGTCCGTATCGCGTTCGCCGGCAAAAGGCGGTTCGTCCAGCGGCAGCGGTTCGACGTGGAAACCCGCGCGGCGCAGCAGCTCGCCCAAGCCTACGCGGCCGGTGTAGCCGTCGGCGGCTTCCCACACATAGGCGCGCAAGCCGTCGGGGTTGGCATCGCTGGGCTCGGCTGACGGGTTGGGCGTGCTGCCGATGCTGGAGGGGTCGGGCTGTTCGGGTTCGACGGGGTCGGGTGTCAACGGATCGCCCGGAGCGCGGGAGGCGAGATCGAGCACGCCGATGGCCCCGTAGCTGTCGGAGCTGTCCGCCGCCGTCATCGTCACGGTAATTTCTCCCGAGGCGTCGGGCACCATGCCGTTGACGCGTGCGACGCTGCTTTCGTTGCCGACCAGGCTGAGGGTGGCCGTTTCGCTGGTTGCGCCGCTCACCGCGTAGTCCGTATCGAAGACCTGGGGCGCGGTGCGGTTGGTCGAGGCGAAAAACTGGAGATCGTAGACCGTGTCGCCGCTCGGATCGAGGCCGCCGATGACAAAGGCACCGCTGGTGTCGGCCGAGCCCTTGGTCACATACCAGAAGTCGCCCGTGGCGGAGCCGGTGTAAATCGTTTCGGAGCCCAGCGTGTTGGTGCTGGCGGAGGGGAAGGCATCCGTAAAGGTGACGGTAAGGCCGGCGGCGTCGTTACCATCGATATCGACAAAGCCGGAGACGCTCGTGGCACTACGATCGGAAAAGTTGTTCCAGTAGGTGCCGAAGAGGTCGGGACGGGCGCTCTCTTCGTTCGACAGGCCGAAGTCGAAGACGTAGCGCGCCCCGCATAACGTGCTGCCGATACAGGCGAGCAGGCTGAGAGAGAAGAGGCAGTTTCGGGTCATTCACCCTGAGCCATTTCGGGAACTGACGCCGCTGTCAAAAGCTCTACTGTTACGTTTACAGGCGCAATTGTAGCATATGGCGGTCGCGTTAAATTTAGGCGCCAACCTGGCGGCGAAGTAGTCTAATACGCACTGCCTGGACCGCTTCTAACTGGGCGTGTAGTGGTAAAATGCCGACATATGCCCATTGCTGGCTGGTCAACGACGGGCGAAGGCATCATGATGCGTTCATGCAGCATTTGGATTTGCGTCGCCGTTTCTGGCTCTGGGTTGGTCTGCTGTGGCTGGTGTTGTGCATCACCGGCTGTCGTGATAAGAACGAAGAAGCGGCGGCGCAACCTCCAGAGCTTGTCGTGTATGCCGCAGCCAGCCTCACGGACGTGCTACAGGAAGCGGCCGAAGCCTTTGAGCGCGATCGCCCGGCGGAAGTGGTCTACAATTTTGCCGGCTCCGGTTCGCTGGCGCGCCAGATCATGGCCGCACCGCAAGGCGACGTCTTCATCAGCGCCAATCTCGACTGGATGAACAAGGTGCAGGAAGACGGCAAGCTGCAGGTCGAGACCCGCCGCGTGTTGCTCTCCAACCAGTTGGTCGTGATCGCGCACCCCTCCTCGGATTACCGGATGGGCGCGTCGTCCGACCTCTGCGGGCTCGGCATGCGCTATCTGGCGGTGGGCGATCCGGCTTACGTCCCGGCCGGCCGCTATGCCCAGCAATGGCTGCAAGGTGTGACCTGCGATGCCCAACCGGCCTGGCAGGCGCTGCAGGACCGCCTTTCGCCCGCGCCCGACGTGCGTGCCGCGCTGGGCCAGGTCGAGGCCTCCCGCGACGTCGTCGGCATCGTTTACCAGACGGATGCCCAGGCCGCCGGCGACCGCGTGCGCGTCATCTACCCCGTGCCGGCCGAGGAAGCCCCGCCGATCCGCTACTCCGCCGCCGTGCTGAAGTCGACCGAGCAGCCTGAGTTGGCGCTCGAGTTCCTCGACTTCCTGCGCTCGAAAGCCGGGCAGCAGATCTTTGAGCGCTACGGCTTTACCCCCCGAGCCGGCTCCGCCCAATAGGGGCTAGATGGACCAGGGCGCCGGCACGATCTTGTAGCCCTCCATCGTCTTGCGCAGGTAGAAGTCGCCGACCTTGAAATACTCGATGTCTTCATACCATACGCTCTCCGCGCCATCGGGCAGGGTAGGCGTGAGGGCACCCATCGGCGTCGCGTTCCAGATCAGGCCGTCCTGCGTCTTGCGGAAGAATTCCCCGTCGCGGTAGAGAAACTCGTAGTCGTCGATCCAGAACGATTGGTAGTCGCTCGTGCTCGTGGTGTTGATGGTGGTGTCTTGCGGCACGGTCACCGTCACCACCCGCGGCTGCTCGACCACCACGTAACCCGCCGTGATGGGCCGATAAAAGACATTGCCGTAGCGATAGTAGCCGACGTCACCGTAAATGACGTGCGTGCATCCCGGCGGCAAGTGCGGCACCACGGCGCCAATGGGCGCCCGCACCACGGTATAGCCGTAAGGCCCGTAACGATAGAACACGCCCCGGTGCTCATAGTAGCGGTTGTTGCCCACCACCACCGTGATGAAACCGTCCGGCAAGCCCAGGCTCAGGCTGACGCTGGGCGCGGGCCGCACATAGCGCACCTGTGGCACGGGATGGTAGTGGTCGTAGTGGCGGTCGTGATGGTCCCAGCGATCATCGTGATGCCCGTGATCGTCATGGTGGCCGTGGTTATCATGATGATCGTCATGGTCCGGCCCCCGCCCGAAGGCCGGCGCTGAAAGCAGGCTGAGGGACACCAGACACAAGGCGGCTTTGGAGATCGTTTTCATGATGATGACAGGTGTGAGTGAAGGTGTGGAGCAGTCTTCCCGAGCCTCTTGGCTCCCGCTGCTCCCGATATGCCTACAAACCGCTTCCACCCGCGATAGTTGCTCCCACAGGACCAACGGCACCCTCACCGGATGGACGGTAGGGGGCATTCGCGACGCTGGTGGTTGTTGTATGCTGCCTTTGTCAGCCCGTCTTGCGGCGGCGTGCTAGCCCATGCCATAACAGGTGAGATGGCCGATGATAGACCGCCCAGCGCGATGACCTCAGTGGCGGGAACGGCAGGTTATGACCGTGACGTCGCACGTTTCGTCGCTGCGAGCCAGTCCCTGGACTTCGCGGTCACGATCCGTGATGTTCTGGCTTAAAGAGGCAACTCTAGGCGAAGGGGTTTACAATCCTGAGATCTCCAAACCTTCGTCCGCTCTGGAGATCTTCTGAATACAGCCTGGAAGCTCCTGATTCGATGGCTGCGGCGACGATCAAGGCATCGTAAAAGCGATATGGTGCTTGTTGGTGTATTCCAAGCGCCTGCCGATAAAGGGCGGGTGTCGGCATGACCTCGTTGTGAGGCCAAAGCAGATGCTCAAGTATATCCTCCAGGAAGTCGATATCCAGCGGTTCCTTGAATCGATGAAGGGCTACGGAAGAGAATTCCTGAACGATCTGCCAACTGATGCACCAATCCTTCGACCGAAGCATTTGTCGCGCTTGTTCACGCTTTTCTGGGGCCGTCTGGTCGAACGCATAGACCAGCACGTTCGTGTCGAGGAAGAGGTCAGCGCTCATTCATCTCTTCACGGGTGAAATGGCCGCCGGCGTTGTAGGCGTTCATGCGGGCAAAGATCTCCTCTACCTTGTCCCTGCGCTTCTCCCGCTGAGCCATATCTGCCAACCAATCACGAAACAACGCGTTCAGCGTCGTATGCCGGGCACGGGCTTCAGCTCGAGCCTGCTCGATCAGCGTCTCGTCCGCGCTGAAGGTGATGTTTTTCATAACACGTATACCGTGCACACGAATCTCGTGTAGGTCAAGCCGCGCCCGCCTATTTCCCGAAGAAGCTGGCCCACTGGTCTTCCTTGAAACCGACGATGCCGCGGCCATCACGGGTCAGGAGGAAGGGGCGCTTGACCAGGTTGCCGTTGGTCTGCTGGATCGCGAAGGCCTCGGCGGGCGTCAACGTGTTCAGGCGGTCCTTGAGGCCCGCCTCGCGATAGTCGGCGCTGCTGGTGTTGAAGAGGCGGCGGATCTCGCCGTCGTAGACATCGAGCATCTGCTGCAGTTCGGCCTCGCTGGGCGGCGTCTCGCGGATCGGCCGCTCCTCGAAGTCGATGCCTTGGGCGCGCAGCCACTTGGTGGCATTGCGGCAGGTGGAACACTTTGCGTACGTATAAACGACAACGTCTGCCATGCAGCACGTTGTCGCGGGTCGGCCTGCCGGCGGCAAGCCCGAATGGAAGGGAAGGGGCCTAGCCGAAGTAATCGGGCGCGTTGCCGGGCTTCCACTTGATGTTGCAGCCGGTGGCGGGCTTTTGCTGGTCTTCGGGGATCGCCTTGCCCTCGAGCACGGCGTCGAGCGCCTGGCGCAGATCGGCCCCCGTCACCTCGGTATCCTTGCCGGGGCGGGCGTCGTCGTATTGCCCGCGGTAGACCAGCTTCTTCTCCCCGTCGAAGAGGTAGATGTCGGGCGTGCAGGCCGCGCGGAAGGCCTTGGCGACTTCCTGCGTCTCGTCGAGCAGGTAGGGGAAGGGATATCCGAACTCCTGGGCATCGGCCTTCATGCGTTCCGGAGCGTCGTCCGGGTAGGAGATCGTGTCGTTGCTGTTGATCGCGACGACGGCGATGCCCTTCTTCTGGTATTCTTCCGCCAGCTTGGCCAGGTGCGCTTTCAGCAGCTTTACGTAGGGGCAGTGGTTGCAGATAAACAGGACCAGCAGGCCCTTGACGTCCTCGAAGTCGGAACGCGCTACCATCTGGTTGTCTGCCACATTGCGCAGGCTGAAGCGCGGGCACTGCGTGCCCAGCGGGAGCATGGTCGAAGGTGTTAACGCCATGGAGGGTAACTTGTGCAGGAGCGCCTTGAGGTCAAGGCATTGGGCCTACTCGGCCGACTCGGTATCCTGCTTCATGCCCGGCTTGCGGTTGAGGATGCCGGAGTTCTGGAGCTGTTCCTTGGCCTGGTCGAGGTTGCCCTGCATGATGCGCTGACGGGCGTCCAACAGGCGGCGCTGCAGCTCGGGCGTGAACTGCTGGATGTATTGCTGCCCGATCTGCATGGAGCGCTGCATCAGCTCCGGCTGCTTTTCGAGCAGCTTCTGGCCGAGATCGCTGTGGTAAAACTCGATCAGGCCCTGCAGCTCGTCCGAGGTGTAGGCCTTGGCGTAGGCTTCGGCGATCATCGGCTCGATTTGATCCCAGGACATGACGCCTTCGAACCAGGTGCTGATCTCGTCGGCAATCTGCTGGGCCGCTTCGGGCGAGCCGTTGGACTCCTGCGCCGCCTGCACCAGAGACTGGCTCAGGATCTGGCTGTAGCGTTCGACCAGGTCGTCGATCATGCGGCGGCCGTTGGTGACCTCGAGCAGTTGGTTCGCGAGATCCATTTCTTCCGAGGGGACCTCCGAAGACGGCGTGGCATTGTTGTTCTGGGCCAGGGCAAAGGGCGCGGTGAAGGCCGAGACGCCGGCGAGGGCGAGCATGTAAAATCGTTTCATGGCAGCGATGAATTGAGTGAGGTTTCAGGTTGTGCTGCGCCGTCTGAGGCGGCGCAGGAAGCCCAAGGTAAGCCCGGACAGCCCAAATGCAAGGGGCAGGTAGGCGGGCTCGGGCATATGGCTGAAGTTGCCGTCGAGCCGGAGGGCTCCCGCACCGAGGTCTGCAAAGGTGAAGCTGCCGCTCGAGCGGGTGGCCTCGGGATCGCTCCACAGGTAGAGGCGGACCGCTACGTCGGTCGCGGTTTCGTGGGCGCCGAGCGTCGGTAGCACACTACCGCCGAAGTCGAAAACAACGGATCCTTCGGGCGTTGAGAGCGAGACGGGCGGCAGGTAAAAGGCTTCTGCGGCAAAGCCGTCGCGGCTGAGGCCGAGGGCGACGCGGATGGGCCCGTAGGCGTCGCGCCGGTAGTCGAAGCTGAGCTGGTCGAGCGTTACCTGCTGCCCGGCGGCGACCTGGAAGTCGAAGGCAAAAAAGTCTCCCATCGACTGCGAGGAGGCCAGATCAGTGCTCGTGTTAAAGCCCGAGCTGCCGAAGCTGCCATACAGGCTGTTGCGGCGCAGGCCGTAGCCGCGCATCAAGGTGCTGGCCTCGACCACATCCGGCGTATCCTGCGGACTCAGCTCGTAGGGATCGTCCAATGCGTAGCGCACCACCGGCACCGCCTCCAGAGACGCGGCGATGCAACAGAGCAGGCAGTAACGATAAACGGATCGCATCAGACGAGGCGCATCGTTGCGGCGCCGGGAATACCGTGCAAGCCCCTTTTGAGGGATTACACCTGCAGCAGGCGCTTGAGTAGCGCGGGCAGACGGCGGTCCTGGCCCCAATGGGCCGCGTGGGCGCGCAGGGCGGGCGGATCTGCCTGCAGCGTGCCTTGCAAAAACGCCTCCATGCGTTCACGGATCGCCTCTGCGGAGGCATCGCGACAGAGCCACGGCTGCCATGGGCGGCCCGCAAACAGCTCCGGGATCGCGCCGACGGGGGTGGCGATAACGGGGGTGCCGCAGGCCCAGGCTTCGAGCGCGATCAGCCCAAAGCATTCCAGGCCGCGCGTGGGCAGCACGAAGCAATCGCTGGCCGCGTAGAGCTGAGGTAGCACGGCGTCATCCAGCCGACCGAGCAGGCGCACCCGTTCGGTCAGGTCGCGCAGGGCAATGCGGTCCTGCAAGGCGTCGTGCAGCGGTCCCGTGCCGCCGATCAGCAGACGAAAGCGTTCGCCCTTTTGCGCGAGGGCCGCGGCGGCATCGATCAGGTTTTCCAGTCCCATACGCGGCTGCAGGCGACGCAAGGTGAAGAACACGCGCTCGCCTGCCTCCAACGACGGGCCGCCCAGCCAGTCCTTGAGATCGAGGGCAGGGGAGGGCTGAAAGCGATCCAGATCCACCCACGCCGGCCATACTTCGTAACCGCGCAGGCGCTTGTAGCCATAGAGTTCGCGCAGGCAGGTGCCGGTGTATTCGGAGAAGCCGTGCACGAAGTCGCTGTGCTGCAACACCCGGCGTTCGAGCAGGCGATACATGCCCTGACGGATCGCCCGCATCCAGCGGCGGGGCTCGCGCGCCAGATCGTTGAGCCGCATCTCCAGCGCGTAGGGCGAGTGCACCGCAAAGGCACGCGTCAGCTCCTGATCTTTCACGGCGTCCAGTGCCCCGAGGTATTGCAGCGGCGTGTGCCCGTAGACGAGATCGAGCGAGGTCCGGTCCTGGATGCGGTGGGCCAGCGTGCGGCTGGCCTCGAGGTGATGCTGCAGGCGGGCGTAGCCGCGCGCGCTATCCGGGGCTTCCGGGTGCCGCCAGACCTGCACGCCGTCGCTTTCTACCGGTTGGTCGTAAGGCCCGGCGCCGGAGACGCAAAGGT
Source organism: Puniceicoccaceae bacterium 5H (assembly GCA_009772895.1). Lineage (GTDB taxonomy): Bacteria > Verrucomicrobiota > Verrucomicrobiia > Opitutales > Oceanipulchritudinaceae > WOUP01. The sequence continues at coordinate 28,485 of WOUP01000003.1, forward strand.
AGTGGACTTCGTGCCCTTCCGCCGCCAGGGCGCGCGCGATATCGCTGGCCAGGCGATTGGCGCCGCTGGGGGCTTCTGCCTGCCAGCCCTGATTGCAGATGAGGATCGCCCGGGTCGCCACGCCGCAGCTTCTGCCGGTCCGCACGAACTGTCAAGGCGAGGACTTGCTACGGCGGGCGCAGGGTGGTTAATTCACAGGCATGGCCAGTACGCAACAAGCCCGTTTGCTATCGCAGCTGCTGCAAGGATCCGAGGAACGTCAGGACAAGGCGATCACCGGGGTGACCTGTCGGCTCGACCGGGTGCAGCCGGGCATGATCTTTGCCGCGGTGGAAGAGTTTCTGGCGTATCAGCGTTGGCAACACGGGCTGGCCCACCTGACGGAGGCCGTCCGACGCGGGGCGAGTTCGGTCGTCACTCCCCGGGCCTCGGAAGATCTTGCGCTGTCGCAACTGGTGGTCGGGGAGCCGCGCCGGGCCTACGGCACGCTCTGCCGCGCCTTCTGGGGCGCCCCGGACCTCGTGATGAAGCTGATCGGCGTAACCGGCACGAATGGCAAATCCACCACCTCGCAGCTCATCGCGCACCTCTATCAGCACACGCTGGGGCGAGCCGGGAGCATGGGCACCCTGGGGACCTACCTCAACGGGCACCGGCTGGAGCCGGGCGTCTATACCACGCCGTTGGCCGAAGACGCCTACCGCCTGCTCGCGCACTTGCGCAACCTGCACGCCGACGCGGTGGCGATGGAAGTCTCCTCCCATGGGCTGGCCCTCGACCGGGTCACGAGTATGCGCTTCGGTGCCGCCGTCTTTCTCAATCTCGGGCGCGATCATCTGGACTTTCACGGCAGCCCGGAGGCCTACCACGCAGCCAAGCTGAAGCTCTTCCAGAATCTGCCGGCCAAAATGCCCGCCATCGTCAACGCCGACGATCCGGCCTGGCAGTCCTTTGCCTCGGCGGCAAAGGGGCCGGTGCTGCGCTTTGGGATGAAAAACCGCCGGGCGGAGGTGCGCGCGATCTTTGTGAAGCTGGACGCGCGCGAGACACGCTTTACGCTCGTCTACAACGGCAAGCGCTATCCCGCGCAAATGCGCCTGCTGGGACGCTTCATGGTGTCCAACGCGCTAGCGGCGATCACGACGCTGCTGGCGCTGGGCGCCAAGCCCGAGCCGTTGCTCAAGGCCCTGAAAACGTTCAACCCGCTGCCGGGCCGCATGGAAGCCTTTCCGTTGCTCAACGGGGCGACCGCGCTGGTGGATTACGCGCATAACCCCGACGGCCTCGAGCGGCTGCTGGAAAACGTGCGTGCATTTGAGCCCCGCCAGGTGCTGCTGGTCTTCGGCGCGGGTGGCGATCGGGACAAGGGCAAGCGTCCGCTGATGGGTGAGATTGCCGCGCGCTACTCCGACCGGATCTGGATTTCCAACGACAACCCGCGTTCGGAAGACCCAGCGGCGATCGCTCGCGAAATCGAGCAGGGTACGCGCGGCCACGATGCGGTTACGACTCAGCTCGATCGCGCCCGGGCGATCCGCGAAGCCTATGCCGCGTCGGAGCAAGGAGACGTGCTCGTGCTGGCCGGCAAGGGACATGAGGATTACATGCAGATCGGAAACCGGAAACTCCCGTACAGCGACGTGGAAGTCGTGCGCTCGCTGGGACAAAAAAGCTAAGACGAGCGAGCTATCCATACTCCTTTGGATTGAGATTTTTTGTCATCGTTCTTGCTTTCTTTCTCGAGCGCTAAAAGGCGTTGGCTGCCGCCGTGCCCGGCGGTGAGCCATACGAGGACGAAGGTCATAACTCTCTTCCTGGTCGGCGAAAATGCTCGCAAGGGAGCTAAACGCCCGTTTCGGGCGGCTTTGCAAGCCCGCTGGCGGCGCATGGTCAGGAGCAGCAGCAGGCGGTGAAGCGCCCGATGCCGCGAGGTGGCAATTGTACCCAAAATCTCAATCGCAGGCCGAAAATTCATCACCGTCCACGTGAGGTGAAGGAGAACGGTTGTATAGTTTTTGAGTGATTTTTCGCCTGCTTGAAACGAGAAATATTTCGCCATTCCGTTTCATCTTGTTCACGATGACCCTTCATCGGAACCCGTATACCCCATAGTTTTTAACATCTGTTACCCTCCTAGCAGTGCCTACTGATCCTCATACACCTCCCCCGTTGACCCCGAAGACCGAAGCGAACAAGAAGCTCGGTATTGTAGAAAAGCTCAGTTACTCCGCCGGTGACATGGCTTCCTGCCTCTACTTCGGGATCTTCATGAACTACCTGATGTACTACTATACCGACATTTTCGGTATATCAGCAGGTATCGTTGGCGGCATGATCCTCTTCACCCGGACCTGGGACTGGATCAACGACCCGATTATGGGCATGGTTGCAGACCGGACCAACTCCAAGATGGGCAAGTTCCGCCCCTGGTTGCTCTGGATGCTGATCCCGTGGTTCGCATTGGGCGTGTTGACCTTTACGGCCTTCGACATGGGGCCGTTCATGAAGATCTGCTATGCGGTCGCGACCTATACGCTTCTGACGATGGCTTATACGGCGATCAACGTGCCGTATTCCGCGTTGATGGGCGTGATGACGGCCAAGTCTGAAGAGCGGACCGTCCTGTCGTCCTTCCGCTTTGTCGGGGCCTTCGCCGGCACCATGTATGTCAACTACACCATGCTGTATCTGGTGGACATGTTTGGCGGCGGCAACAAGACGCTGGGCTTCTCTCTGAGTGTGGCCTTCTACGGTGCGCTTTCCGTGGCGTTCTTCCTCATCACGTTTTTCGGGACCAAGGAGCGCGTCAAACCGCCTCGCACGCAGCAGAAAACCAGTCTGGTGGAAGACCTCATGGCGCAGGGCAAGAACAAGCCCTGGGTGATGATGATCGTCATCAGTGTGATGACCATCCTGTGGATCGCCATCCGCAACAGCTCCGCCATCTATTATTTCAAGTACTTGTCGGGCGATGAAAAGCTGGTGGCCAACTTCCTTGCCCTCGGCAGCCTCGCCCAGATTTTCGGGGCGCTGGCGACCAAGTACATCACCCGCCTCTTTGGGGGCAAGAAGGCCGCTTATATCGGCCTGAATGTCATCGCCGGCCTGTTTATCGGAGGCTTCTATTTCATTGATCCTCACAACAACAATTTGATCCTCGGCCACCAGATTCTCAGCTCCTTCCTGTCGGCCCCGCTGATGCCGCTGTTCTGGTCCATGATCGCCGATACGGCCGACTGGGGCGCCTGGAAGCTGGGCCATCGCAACACCGGCCTCGTCTTCTCCGCGGGCACGGCTTCGCAGAAGATCGGCTGGTCCTTTGGTCCCTTCGTGGCCTCCATGATCCTCGTGGTCATCGGCTATGAAGCAAACGTGGAACAAAGCGCCTTCACGATCGAAGGCATTCGCTGGGCCATGAGCTGGATCCCTGCAGTCTTCGCGCTGCTTACCGCCGTCGTGGTGATGTATTATCAGATCGACGCCAAGACGGAAAAGGAGATGGAAGCCGCCATCGCCAAGGCCGACGCCGAGAACGAAGCCGCCGGCGCCTGATCCATCCCGCACATTTCTCCCCTTTGCCAGAGCGACCCTTTCCGGGTCGCTCTTTTTTGTGTGCCCTGGAGATCTGTTCCTGAGGACTGCAATCGCGGTGCGAAATACGGGGCGCCACGATGCATTTACCGGCCTCAATCACGCCAGACTCCCCGCCGGAGCTCCGTGCTGCCGCGGCATGCGAGCCATTGATCGTAAGCGCCATCCACGCCCGTACACGCAAAAGCCCGCGACGATGCGGGCTTCGAAATGGTGGGCGCGATTGGACTCGAACCAACGACCCCTACCGTGTGAAGGTAGTGCTCTAACCAACTGAGCTACGCGCCCTCAAGGCTCTGACGAATCAGTAGCAATGAAGAAAGAAAATAATCTGTGGATTCGGCAATGCGTCGTCAACCCTGAAAATCAGAAATATCTCCTGCAGCGGGGGAGGTCGAAACCACGGGTGGCAGTCCCAGGCGGGACGGCACTCGAGGGTTGCCTTGACGGCGGCGAATTGCATGCTGGCTGTCTTTGGGCGGGAGTAGCTCAGTTGGATAGAGCAAGCGTTTCCTAAACGCTAGGTCATGGGTTCGAGTCCCATCTCTCGCGCCAGTATCTTGGCGACTTAGGTGATTCCTGTGACATTCTCGCCAAAACGGGCTCGCGTTTGGGTGGCTCGCTGCAAGCATGAGAAGAGTTTCCTCAATTCGCTCTGTGGCATTCATGGTCTCGCTGGTTGGGGATGGTACTAACATGAATCTACAAGTTCTGAAAAAGAAACGTCATACTCCCAAGCCTGGCGATGTGTTCGCGATGAGATTGCCGAATATGAAGTATTTGTTTGGGCGAGTCGTGAATGCTAATGCAAATCCTCTTGGGGTAGGTGGCGCTATTTTGATATATGTATACCAAATGATGTTAGAGACGATGGAGCCGCCTTCTGATCTTTCAGCAGACCGGTTGCTTCTTCCGCCTATGATGACAAATCGATTGCCATGGAGTAGGGGCTATTTCGCGCACTTGGAAAACCGCCCATTGGTTGATTCGGATTTACTAGATCAACACTGTTTCAAATCTTCAAGTGGCAAATATTTTGACGAATATAGAAACCCTTTACCGGGGCCAACTGAACCGGTCGGAGAGTTTGGGCTGCACAGCTATCGCACCATTGACGACGCGATATCAAAAGCTCTTGGCTTTCCTCTCGCACCAGACTAGTTACCCTGCGCTTAATGCGAGGCGTCGGATGATGCTTTTATAAGCGCATAGGTGGGAATGCGTATCAGCTTTGGCAGTCGGTAGGGGATGACGGTTTCGATGTTTTACTCCTTTAAGGACTGGTGATTGTCGAGCCGTGACGGGTTGCCAGTCGAATGTGGATGATCAATGAAGATGAAGGAAAGCCTTTGCTTCCATCAGGCTTACCTTGGTTCGGGTATCATCCATTGATCTTTCGCGAAAGAGCGGTGTTTCGCATACGTGAGTGGATCAGACTATATGGGGAGCCTTTCCCCTGAGACTGCCCGGGTGCCAAGGTGTTTGTCTTCAACACTCCTAAAATCGTGGACGCATTGGACGAAGCTGTCGCAATCGCTTCGAGTTCACGTGAGCATACGCGGCAGCGACTTAGCGATTCCAAAATCGCCTTCAAGTTATCATCGCGGCGGGCGTTTACACCTTGCGGGGGCGGGCGGAGCGCAGCATGATCGGCGGTATGAACCTCGCCTTGATCGTGCTCATTGTTTTCGTCGTCATCATTGTCGGACTCGTGCTCTATGGCGTGGGGGTCTACAATGGACTGGTTGCATTGCGCAATCGCTTCAAGAACGCCTACGCGCAGATCGATGTGCAGCTGAAGCGGCGTTACGACCTCATCCCCAACCTCGTCGAGACGGCGAAGGGCTACCTGAAACACGAGCGCGAGACGCTGGAATCGGTTATGCAGGCACGGAATGCGGCAACCGCGGCTCAGTCAGGTGCGGCGGCGGCCCCGGGCGATCCCGAGGCGATGGGCAAACTGACCCAGGCTGAGGGCATGCTGACGGGCGCGCTCACGCGTTTTTACGCCGTCTCCGAGGCTTATCCTGACCTGAAGGCCAACCAGAACATGATGCAGTTGACCGAGGAGCTGACCTCGACGGAGAACAAGATCGCGTTTGCCCGGCAGGCTTACAACGACTCCGTCATGCGCTACAATACGCAGCGCGAACAGTTCCCGGCGGCGATTTTTGCCGGCATGTTCAACTTCGGCGAAGCCAAGCCCTTCGAGGTCAAGGTGGAGGCGGAGCGTGAAGCGCCTCAGGTCAGCTTCTAGTCACGGAGATCCGGAACCCTTTTTTGTATGGCCGCAGCTGAGCAGTCGGGTGCCACGTTGGACTTTTTCGGCGCGCAGGAGCAGGCGCACCGCAAGACCCGTGGCCTGATCCTTTACTTCGCCCTCGCCGTGATCCTGATCGTCGTGGCGGTGTACGGCATCGTGACGGGCGCGATCTACCTGGCCGTGAGTCAGCAGGGTCCGCAGACCGGCTACGGCCCTGCATCGCCTACGGTGCCGCTGTGGGATCTGCAACGTTTCGCGCTCTCGGGTGGCCTGGCGATCCTGATCATTTTCGGTTCGGCGATGCTCAAGCTGATCGAGTTCTCCCAGGGCGGCGGGGCGGTGGCCCGGAGTGTCGGCGGCCGCAAGATCGACGAGACGACGCGCCAGCCCGACGAGCGCCGCCTGCTGAACGTGGTGGAAGAGATGGCCATCGCGTCGGGCGTGCCGGTGCCGGAAGTCTACGTGCTGGATCAGGAGCAGGCGATCAATGCCTTCGCGGCCGGTCATTCGGTCGACGACGCGGCGGTGGCGGTCACTCAAGGCACGCTGCGGATGCTCAACCGCGACGAATTGCAGGGGGTGATCGCGCACGAATTCAGTCACATCCTCAACGGTGACATGCGGCTGAATCTGCGCCTTGGCGGGCTGCTGCACGGCATCATGGCCATGGCCATCGTCGGGGGCATGATCATGCGCATGATGTTTTATGCGGGGGCCGGGCGCCGTCCGCGCCGCGACAAGGGCGATAATAACGGCAGCCTGATGTTGATCCTGGGCGCGGTCGGTCTTGCCTTTTACCTGACGGGGCTGATCGGCAGTTTTTTCGGGCACCTGATTCAGGCCGCGGTGTCGCGGCAGCGGGAATTTCTGGCCGACGCCTCGGCGGTGCAGTTTACGCGCAATGCCGACGGCATCGGCGGTGCACTGAAGAAGATCGGCGGCTGGAGCGAGCGCGGGCGAATTCAGGAGCCCAAGGCGACGGCAATGGCCCACATGTTTTTTGCCAGCGCACTGAAGCGCAACATGGACGGCGCGATGGCGACCCACCCGCCACTGCAGGAGCGCATCAAGCGCATCGACCCGCAGTGGGACGGCGAATTCCTGCAGGTGAGTGAAGACAAGGTGCGCCCGGCGCGCGAATCGGTGACCGCGCACGAGCGGCAAGGTCGCGAGGCCTCGCGCGCGTGGGATCCCGCTCAGCTGGTCATGGCGGCCGGGATGCTCGATCAGCGCAGCGTGGACTACGCGCGGGATCTGCGGGCGCATCTGCCCGAGGGCCTGAGCGGGGTAGGGGCCGATCCGCAGGATTCCACGCTCGCCCTGTTGGCGCTGATGATGGATCGGCAGCCGGGTGAACATCGGGAAGCGCAGCTGCAGTGGCTCAGTGTGCGGCGGCCGGAGCAATTGAATCGTCTGCAGGACCTGCTGGAGACGGTTGACTCGCTGGAGCGCCGCGACCATTTGCCGCTACTTGAACTGGCGGTTACGCCCTTGCGCAACCTCAGTGACGCCGCGTCTTCTCGCTTGCGGGAAGAATTGCGTCGCCTGGCCGAGACAGACCGCCGGATCGACCTGCGCGAATGGTGCATCCTCACGATTGCACAGCGTCGTCTGGACCGCCTGGCGCGGCGTCCCGGCCGCATGGTCACAGAAATCCAGAAAGTGAGCGCCGAAATGTCGCGCGTGTTGTCGCGACTGGCCCTGCTCGAGCACGGCGGCGAGCCCATCGCGTGCTTCCGCCACGCCGTGAAAGGCCTCTATCTTGAGAAATACCTGGAATTTGTCTCGGGTCCGGCAGAGGTGGACGCTCAACAGTTGTCGGTCGATCTCGAACGGTTGCGAGATTGCTCGCCGGCGATGAAGCGGGCGTTCCTGATCGCCTGTGGGCGGGCTGTCAGCCACGATAATCAGGTGGAAGAGGCGGAGGCGGAGCTGTTTCGGGCTCTGGCCATCGGCCTGGATGTGCCGATGTCGCCCATAGTGGCAAATGCTTAGGCTGTTCTAGGTTAAGGCGCTTACGGCGTTGGTTACGCAAAGTCTGCCTAAGACAAAACCCCGAGTGTAAAACTCGGGGCTTTGAAACACCTGACAAACTACAGCACTTCAGGTCGCTCACCTGAAATGCTTTATCTCTTGGAAGTCTGGGTATTTTGATAGGGCTTTTACGGATAAGTCAATCCCTTTGGCGTTATCTGGCCAAAAATGCGATCAACTTATCGAGATCCTGGGGGCTCGCGTCTGCCGGCCGATACGTCAGTTCATCCTTGCCACCGACCGTTGACGGGTCAGAGGTTGCTGCCTCGCGAGATGATTGTCTTTTTCACCGGCATGTCCGCTGCCCGCCCCAAGGATTCCGGTAAACGTCACCTCACCATGGAGAAGGTCTGCGAAAACCTGTTGCCCAACTGCCACACCGCGCTGGATCTGGTGGAGCGCGGGTGTGCGCGCGACCTCTCCCTGAAGGAGCGTATGGCGCTGAAATACCACAGCCAGCTCTGCCCATTCTGCAGCTGCAAACGCTACAAGCTGGAGACGATGTTCGAGGAGATGCGGGAGGCGGAGCGCCGCCGATCGCGTGCGAGCTGAACAGGAATTGCCGACAAGACTTGGCGCTCGGGCATTTGGCGGTTATGATGCCCTCAGTCGCAAAGGGTTCGGCATGAAGTTTATCAATAAGGAAAAGGCTCAACTGATTCAACGTCGCCTGACGCGCCTTTATGGTGACAAGGCGCCTCGCCTGATGGAGCGGTTTTATATGCTGCTTGGCCGCTACGGCATTGGTGAGGATGTGGCGCAACACACCCGTTACTGGGACGAATACGACGTGGCGCTGATCACGTATGCCGACAGCTTGCAGGGCGACGGCGAGCCACCGTTGCGTGTGCTGCACAACTTCGCCAACAAGCACTTGCGCGGGGCCGTCAGCATCATTCACCTGCTGCCCTTCTACCCGTGGTCCAGCGATGACGGCTTCAGCGTGATCGACTACCGCAAGGTAAAGTCCGAGTACGGCAGCTGGGGCGACGTCGAGCAGATCGGGCGGGATTTCAGCCTGGCCTTCGACCTGGTGCTCAACCACTGCTCCCGCGAGAGCCGCTGGTTCAAGGACTTCGTGACGGGCATCGCGCCGGCGCGCGATTACTTCCATGTGCTCGATCCCAAGACGGATACCTCCGAGGTGGTGCGTCCGCGGCCCTGGCCGCTGTTGACCCGCACCGCGACCCGTGATGGCGACGCCTGGGTGTGGACGACCTTCAGCGAGGATCAGGTGGACCTGAACTGGTCCAACCCGGACGTGCTCTTCGAGTTCCTCGATATTCTGTTTTTCTACCTTTCCAAGGGCTGCCGCATCTTCCGCCTCGACGCCGTGGCCTTCCTCTGGAAGCAGATCGGTACCAGCTGCATCCACCTGCCGGAAACGCACGAGGTGGTAAAGCTCTTCCGCGACGTGCTCGACACCGTGGCGCCCGACGCCGTGTTGCTGACTGAGACCAACGTGCCGCACAAGGAAAACGTCAGCTATTTCGGCCAGGGCGACGAAGCCCACATGGTCTATAATTTCAGCCTGCCGCCGCTGCTGTTGCACGGCCTGTTGCGCGGCGAAACGACTCATCTCACTGAATGGGCCAAGTCGTTGCCCAAGCTGCCGGACGGGCAGACGTTCTTCAACTTCACCGCTTCGCACGACGGGGTGGGGGTGCGCCCGCTGCAGGGCATCCTGGAAGAGGAAGAGCTGGATTGGGTCGTCGAGCAGGTGCGGGAAAAGGGTGGCCGCGTCTCCATGCGCGCGCTGGGCGATGGCACCGAGCGCCCCTACGAGCTCAACATCACCTACGTGGACGCCCTGGGCGATCCGGACGACGAGGATCTGGGCATCGCGCGCTTCCTCTGTTCGCAGGCGGTGGCGCTGGCTTTCCAGGGCGTGCCCGCGGTTTATATCCACAGCCTGCTCGGCACGCCGAACTGGCAGGAAGGTGTGGAGCAGACGGGCCACAACCGCACCATCAACCGCCGCAAGTGGCAGGTGGGCGAGTTGACGGACGTGTTGGCCGACCCGGAAAACAAGCAGAACCGCATTTACAGCCGCTACCTGCAATGGCTACGCCGTCGCGCCGGGCAGCCTGCCTTCCACCCCGACGGGGCGATGGAGATCCTCGACCTCGGCACCAAGTTGTTCGGCTTTGTGCGCAAGGGCCGCTATGGCAACCAGCACATCGTTTGCCTCTTCAACTTTACCGCCGAGCCGCAGACAGTAAAACTGTCCGATCTGCACCCCAAGCTGGGTGAAGCGGGTGGCGCGCGCGACATCCTCAACGCCAGAGACGTGGAGACCGGGCCGAAGGCAAAGCTGACCCTCGAGCCCTACTTCGCGCACTGGATTGCGGTGAATATCTAGGTGCGGCGAGATAGGCCGCTTTGTGGTGTAGATCGCCACAAAGTGGCGAAGCCTCAGCGTGGTTGGTGCTTGCCAGCGGGCCCGCTGAAAAGGCGGCTGGCTTCCGGGGCCAGCTTTACGTCGGCCGTCATGCTCGGCAATTTGGGCGTTGCTTCGGCCAGCGTCTGCGACGCCTGCACGGCGGGTTGAAGGCTGACTTTGGGCGGATCTTCGTCAAAAAGCTCGTAGCCGAGCATGCCGAGGCCAAACAAAACGAGGCCGACCGCCCCGAGCCGTAACAGGCTGATGAGGGCGTAATATGCTGCGCGTGAAGAGATGCCGATCATGGAATGCGTGGATTGCTGGCAAATGTATGCAATTGGCGTGCCATTGCCTTAAAAGGCGCGCATTGCCACCATCGGCCAGAGAGCGGCGAGCATGATCAGCGATCCGCCAATAGCGAGTGAAATTGCGATCTTGGCCTTCAGGGCACGCATGGCAGCCCGGTGTTCCGGCGTATGGCGACGGACGCGGGTAGCCGTGGGAGCGGGGAAGGCGAAGGTGAGTTGCGTGTTCATGATAAAGCGGGGTTGATGGTTGAGTTTCACGTTTCGCCTCACCCTTAATCACGGTCCGTGCCACTACGGTGTCAAATTTCACAACTGCCTATTAAACAAATAGACCGAGATCTTTAGCCTTTCTTTATACCCGTAGAAGAGGAAGTGCACGTTGACACTTGATGCCAGGCGCTTTACACAAAATGTCATGGCCACCTCGCTACTTGCGGCTGAAGAACGCGCCTTCGCCGAGACCGTTTCCAAACTGACCTATTGCGACCCTTTTGGGCCGGAGCGCATGCAGCTCGAGCGGGAGGCATTGGGCGCCGACTATGAGCCGGTCCGGCGAGCGTGGAACCTCGACCCGATGTCTCACCACGAAGACGCCAACCTGCAGCGCATGATCGACCGCATCCAGGAACTGGCCAAGCGGGTGGGGCCGGCCTATCGCGAGGGCAAAGGCAGCAAGAAGGACCGCACCTGTTACGAAGACATGATCGTCTTCGAGGAATTCCACCGCTACCAGTTCCTCTTCGACGCCTATATCGACCGCGCGCACCGGGAGGGCACGAGTCATACGCGGGTGCCGTTCTACCGGGAATACCAGAGCCGCTATCAGCAGTATTTCGGGCGTTATCAGCCGGTGGAGCCCAACCACCTGTTTGCGATGTTCTTCCAGATCCGGCGTGCCTTCTTCCACACCTTCCGCTTTTTCGTGGGCGCCTCCAAGGCCGCCACCCGCCTGCGCTCAGCCGTCTGGCAGTCCATCTTTACCCACAATCTCGACCGCTATCAGCGCGTGCTCTACCACCGCATGTCGGAGATCCCGACGCTGATCACCGGCCCCTCCGGCACGGGCAAGGAACTGGTGGCGCGTGCAATCGGCCTCTCGCAGTACCTGCCCTTCGAGCCCGAGAGCCAGCGCTTCGCCGAAGACTTCGTGCAGGTGTTCCAGCCGATCAACCTCAGCGCGCTCTCGCCGACCCTGATCGAGTCGGAACTCTTCGGCCACCGCAAAGGCGCGTTTACGGGTGCCCTGCAGGACCGCGTGGGCTACTTCGAGGCTTGCGGCCCCTACGGCACGGTTTTTCTCGACGAGATTGGCGAGACCGACCACAGCATCCAGGTCAAGCTGCTGCGCGTGCTGCAGACCCGTCAGTTCCAGCGTCTGGGCGACACGGGGCTGCGGCGCTTTCAGGGCAAGGTGATCGCCGCAACCAACCGTAACCTGCCGGAGGAGATCGCGGAGGGGAACTTCCGCGAAGACTTCTACTACCGCCTGCGCGCCGACGTCATCACCACGCCCTCCCTGCAGGAGATGCTGACCGATCAGCCAACGGAGCTCGAGTATCTGGTGCGTTTCGTGGCCACCCGCGTAGCCGGTGAGTCCGAGGCCGAAGACCTTACCGCCGACGTCATGGCATGGTCGCGGCAACACCCGGGTTATCCGTGGCCGGGCAACTTCCGCGAACTGGAGCAAGCGGTGCGCAACATCCTGCTGCGGCGCGAATACTGGCCCGACGAGCGACCGGTGCGCGGCAAAGGCGGCGATTGGCGCGAGGCTCTGGGCCAGATCGACTGGACGACCGACCGCTTGCTGAGCGAATACATCACCCGCTCCTACGCGCGCTACGGCAACTACGAGGAGACCGCCCGACGCCTCGGGCTCGACCGCCGCACGGTGAAGAAATACCTCGATGAGAACCTGCTGCGCAATCAGTAGCTGCCCGACGTTCTATGTCGGCCTGTCGGCATTTGATGTCTGGAATGGTCTTTGTCGGGCCGTATGCTTTTTACGGGTATTAAATGTTTAACTATTTGTATATTAATACGTTGAGTATTTGATATCCTCTGGTTGGCACGGTCCCGGCAATAGGGCGGGGCATGAATGCTTCCACAGTCCTTCCGCTCGAAGAAATCCCGCTCACGGTAAAGCCCGCGACGCACCCGGTGCCCGCCGCACAGCCCAGCGCCGAGACCTGGTGGCGTCACGGCTTCCGCCGCTTCCTGCGCTGGTTTCTGGTGCGCATCTGCGGCGTCAAGGCCACCGGGCTGGAGCGCCTGCCGTGCGCCGGCGGCGTGATCGTCGCGCCCAACCACCTCAGCTATACGGATTGCCTGTTGCTGGGCGCGCTCAGTCCGCGGCCCGTGCGTTTCATGGGCACGCACCACTTTCTCCAGTATCGCTGGGGCCGCCTGTTGTATCGGGCCGCAAAAGTGATCCCCGTCGACGCCAGCCGCCCGAGCAGTTGCCTGCGGGCCGCCCTCAAGGCCTTGCAGGCGGGCGAAGTCGTGGCTATCTTCCCGGAAGGCGACATCTCGATCAGCGGCCAGCTGCAGGCCTTCAAGCCCGGCGTGGAGCTGCTGGCGCGCAAGGCCGGCGTGCCGGTCGTCCCGGTGCACCTTTCCTATTGCGCCCGGGATCGCCAGCGATTTTTCTTTCGTCAGCTTCAGGTCAAATACCCCAAACTCCGAGACCCCAAAGCGGCACGCCTGTGCCTGCTACCCCCGATGGCAGCCGAAAACGCAACGGCCGATGCGCTGCGCCGCGCAATCGAAGATACCGGCGCGGACACCTATGCGCAGCAGCCTTTCGTCCAGAGCCACCTGGCGGCTGAAGCCGTCAAGGCGCTGGCCGCGCGTCCGCTCGACCGCCAGGTTGTGGACTGCTCACGGGGCCGCCAGGAATTGCGCAGCGGCATGATCCTGGCCGCCGCTTTTGCCATGGCCGACCGGTGGCGCGAGCCGCTGGCAGATGAAGCGCGGGTGGGCGTCGTCTTCACTGCCGGCCTCGGCGGCATGATCACCAATCTGGCGCTCGCTTTGCTCGACAAGACGCCGGTGAACCTCAACTTTACCGCGGGCAGCGCGATTACGGCCAAGTGCATCCATCAGGCCGGCCTCAAGACCATCATCACTGCCGGTCCCATTATCGCCAAGCTGCCGGACGACTTTCCGTGGACCGAGCGCACGATCGATCTGGTGCAGGAGCAGCAAGCGGTCTCGAAAGCCACCATGCTGTGGCACTTTGCGAAGGTAGTCGTGCTGCCGCCCAAGGCGCTGCTCCGGCTCTACCGCGTGCCGACCGAGGGCGCGGACCGCGAGGCCACGATCCTGTTCTCCAGCGGCAGCACCGGCGATCCCAAGGGGGCCGTGCTGAGCCACCGCAACGTGTTGGGCAACATCCAGCAGATCAAGGACGTGGAGCTGCTCAACCGCCGGGAAAAGCTGCTCTGCTACCTGCCGACCTTTCACAGCTTCGGCTTCACCGTCACGCTCTGGTATCCGCTCGTCACCTGCCTGCCTTGCGTCTGCCTGCCGTCGCCGCTCGAGACCAAAAAGATCGCCGAGACGGTCGAGCGCGAGCAGGTGACCATCATGGTCGGCACCCCCACCTTCCTGCGTCCCTACCTCAACCGCGTGAAGCCCGAGCAGCTGCGCAGCGTCAAATACGTGGTCGGTGGCGCCGAAAAGACACCCGAGGGCTTCGCCGAGAAGTGGCAGCAGACCTTCGGCAGCCTGTATCTCGAGGGCTACGGCCTGACCGAGACCTCGCCTGTGGTGGGCGTCAACCTGCCTGCGACGGAGCACTACGCGCCGCGCATCCGCAAAGGCTCCATCGGCAAGCTCTTTGCCGGGATGGCCGCGCGCGTGGTCGACCCCGTCACGGCCGCGGTCTTGCCCCGTAACGCGGTGGGCATGCTTGAGCTGCGCGGCGTCAACGTTTTCCAGGGCTACCTTAACGACGAGCGCCGGACCCGTGAAGCCTTCCACGACGGCTGGTACGTCACCGGTGACCTCGCCCGGATCGACGGCGACGGCTACGTGTTCATCGAGGGTCGCCTGAGCCGCTTCTCCAAGATCGGCGGCGAGATGGTCCCGCACGGCACGATCGAGGAAGCCGTCGCCCGCAGCTTCCAGCTCGACGAGGCCGAGACGCCGCTCGTCGCGGTGACCGGCGTGCAGGACGCGCGCAAGGGCGAGAGCCTGGTGCTGCTCAGCGCGGTCGAGATCCGCCCCGAGCTGTTGCGCACCCGCCTGCAGGGCGAGGGCCTGCCCAACCTCTGGATCCCGCGCACGATCAAGCGCGTCGACCACATCCCCCGCCTGGCCTCGGGCAAGCTCGACCTCGCCGGGCTGAACAAGCTGGCCGGCGCGTAGGTTAACTGTGTAACAGGCACCATTTTGCCACGCACTGGAGGGGCGGGGAGAATCGGGACCTCACTGGATCCTGAACCCCAACCCTCCTTTTGCATGAAGATCTACTCCCTGTTCGCCGGCGTGCTGTGCGCCCTGTCCGTGGCCCAGGCCAGCACCATTTTCGCCGATTTCAACGACCTGCGGGCCGACAGTCGCCTGCAGACCCAGGACGGCGGCACCGGCTTCACCGCCCGCTGGGGCGAATTTGGCGCCGGCACCGAAGACTATGGCGGCACCGGGACGATCGTCGTGACCGACGGTGATTTGCAGGCACCGGGCCGCACGGGCTACCGCCTCAACCAATCCGGCTCCGGGCACGCCGTGACCGGCACCCATACGGCGGCACGCAACCAAAACCGCTCCATCACGCCCTTCACCGGCGACGTCATCTACTTTTCCTTCCTCGTGCAGCCTTCGGCGGACGGGCGCATCGGCATCCAGTT
The DNA here is from genome assembly GCA_009772895.1 of Puniceicoccaceae bacterium 5H. Classification (GTDB taxonomy): domain Bacteria; phylum Verrucomicrobiota; class Verrucomicrobiia; order Opitutales; family Oceanipulchritudinaceae; genus WOUP01. Next base: position 43,914 of record WOUP01000003.1, read on the forward strand.
TGGCGATGTCGGCGGCGTCAAGAGCTCCTCGGCCGACGACCCGCGCGTCATTGCCTACGGCACGAGTCTGTTTTTCGGCGCCAGCAACACCGACGACGTCAGCGTCACGCACGCCTTTGCAGTGGGGGAAGCCAGCCTTGTGGTGGGGCGCTGGGACGTGGATGTCGACGGCACGCAAGATCAGCTGCGCCTCTGGGTAAACCCCGACCTGCGCAGCGGTGAGCAGGGCCTGTTGATGCACGAAACGCCGTTGATCGACGTGACGTCGGACGAGATCGACCTCGGCACCTTCGACAGCATCGGCATCAACGCCTATTCCACCGGCTCGGGCGACGCGGGCCTGCTCGACATGCTCTACCTCAGCGACGAGGACGATGCCTTTCAGCAGGTGACCGGCGTTTCGCCCACCGCCATTCCCGAGTCCGGCGCCGTCGGCCTGCTCTTGGGCGCGGGCGCGCTCAGCATCGTATGCCTGCGCCGCCGCCAAGGCTAGACTCGCATCTTTTGTAAACGGTCAGGTCCAGGCCCGGAGGCTTTCTCCGGGCCTTTTCTGTCTCGGGGCGGCTCGAAGGGCACGTATCCCGCCTCCTTCGCCTTGACCAACGCGCGGGCGCCTTCCAAGCTGCAGGGCTTATGGCTGAGGCCCCGCAAGCGTCCGAACGTAAACTTCCTTCGATGGAAACCCTGGTAAACCTGTGCAAGCGCAAAGGTTTCGTTTACCCGTCCAGTGACATCTACGGCGGCTACGCCGGTTTCTTCGACTACGGCCCGCTGGGCGCGGAAGTGAAGAAAAACATCAAGGACGCGTGGTGGAAGGCCCTCGTGCACGAGCGTGAAGACGTGGTGGGCCTTGATTCCACCATCATCATGCACCCGGACATCTGGAAGGCTTCCGGCCACGTCGACGGCTTTGTCGACCCGATGGTGGACTGCCGCGAAAGCCGCCTGCGCTACCGCGCCGACCAGCTCTTTTACGCGCCCATCTACTTCATCGAGGAAGGTGGCAACGAGAGCGGCCTGGCCGGCTATGCGGTGATCGTCGAAAACGAAGACATCCAGGGTTCGCTGATCAAGCGGGCTTCGACCATCCGCAAGGCGATGGAAAAGAAGGGCGCCAAGGTCGACGAAACCGCACTGACGAGCAACATCAAGGAGTTCACCGAGGCGACCGAGCAAGAGCGCGAACTCGCCTGGGGCCCGGATGCCACCCGTGCGGGCACGCTGACCGAGCCGCGCCAGTTCAACCTGATGTTCACGACCAAGGTCGGCCCGCTGGCGGACGATTCGGCCACGGCCTACCTGCGCCCCGAAACCGCCCAAGGCATTTTCCAGAATTACAAGAACGTGGTCGACACCACGCGGGTGAAGATCCCGTTCGGCATCGCGCAGATCGGCAAGGCCTTCCGCAACGAGATCACGCCGCGTAATTTCATTTTCCGCAGCCGCGAGTTCGAGCAGATGGAGCTGGAATACTTCATCGACCCGGACGAAGGCACCTGGCCCGAGGTCTACCGCTACTGGATCGACTGGGGCAAGGACTGGCTGAAGGGCATCGGCGTCGATCCCGAGCTGCTGAGCGAAGACGTGCACCCGCAGGAAAAGCTGAGCCACTACTCCAAGGGCACGACGGACATCATGTTCCACTTCCCGTTTGGCGTGCAGGAGCTGTGGGGCATCGCCTGCCGCGGCGATTTCGACCTGAAGCAGCACCAGGAGCATAGCGGCAAGTCGATGGACTTCTTCGATGACGAGCGCAAGCAGGCCGGCAAGGAGCCCTTCAAATATATCCCCAATGTGGTCGAGCCTTCGCTGGGGGTGGACCGCACCTTCCTCGCGGTGATGACCTCCGCCTATCAGGAAGACGAGATCCCCAACGAAAAGGGCAAGCTGGAGAAGCGCGTCGTGCTGCGCTTCCACCCGCGCATCGCCCCCTACAAGGCCGCCGTCTTCCCGCTGCTCAAGAACAAGCCCGAGCTGGTGGAAAAGGCGCGCGAACTCTACACGAAGCTCAGCCGTCGCTGGAACATCTTCTGGGATGCCTCCGGGGCGATCGGTCGCCGCTACCGTCGCCAGGACGAGATCGGCACGCCCTACGGCATCACGGTCGACTTCGACACGATCGAGAAGGACAATACCGTCACGATCCGCGACCGCGACACCACCGAGCAGATCCGTCTGCCGATCGACCAGGTCGAGAGCTGGCTGAGCGAAAAGATCTACGGCTAATAGCGTCGTTTACGCGATTTTGCTAAGGCCCGGAACGACACGTTTCGGGCCTTTTTGCTTTCGCTAGGTTGTATTGCTTAGGGTCAATTACAAGTAAAAGGCCTAATTGCAGGCGTTAGCTGTGCTTTTAAACGTTGTGCGACGGTTGGCCTGTGCTCATGGTTATGCCCGTCTATGGCCCGCGTATCTTACCTGCTGACGTCACTCGCCGTGTCGCTGGGATTCACTGCCAGTGTGCACGCCGCCACCTCTTATGTCCGCCCCGCCACGACCCTGGAACCGGTTGCGGCTTCGGAGGCTTCCCAGCCCTTACGGGCTGCTTCGGTCGAGGCCTTGGCGCTTAGTTCGACCGATGCCGTTTCGACTTACCGCAATGGCGCGGAAGCAGGCACGGCCGACCTGGAGCTGAGCGGCGCGGTCAGCGGAGACGATTTCAGCACCTATAGTGTCATACAGAGCGCCTACGTCGCTCAGGGCAGCAGCGCCTTCCGCCTCGCCAACGCGGCCGGGGAGGATTACGGCTTCGCGCTCGCCACGCCCTTTGCGGTCACGGCCCAGACGAAGCTCTGGTTTTACAGCCGCATGGGCTTTGCCACGATCACGCAATACGGTCGGGTGCAGGTCTCGACGGACGAGGGCAACAGCTGGACCACGATCTGGAGTGAGCAGGGGCCGGTGGATGTGAGCGAATACGAAGGCCAGATCCCGAGTACGGCGCTGCCGGATCATTTCGACGAGGTAAACCTCTCGCTGGCGGACTACGCGGGGCAGACGGTGCACCTGCGCTTCCTCTTCGATTATACGGGTGGCAGCAGCTTTGCCCCGAATTCGGATCTCGTCGGCTGGTTCATCGACGATATTCAGGTGGGTGAGACGCGGGCGAAGGACTTCTACGACTTCGGTGATCCGACGGCGGAAGAAACGCTGTACCTGGAGTATCTCAACCGGGCGCGGGCCGATGCGATGGCCGAGGCCGCGCGCCTGACCGCCAATATCGACGGCTCCCTGGTGGCCGCGACAAGCGGGGTCGACTTCGAGGTGATGCAGCAACAGTTCGCCGAGCTGGAGCAACACTTGCCGCCGGTGGCCTTCAACGCCAAGCTCAGCGCCGCCGCCCGCCTGCACTCGCAGGACATGTATCAGAACGTGTTTCAGGGACATAACAGTTCGAGCAATCCGCCCAGCCCCAACCAGGCGGGTGACGGCCCGGGTGACCGTATGGAGCACCAGGGCTACGATTGGGCGGGCTACGGCGAGAACGTTTTCGCCTATGCCAAGAACGTCTGGTATGGACACGCGGGCTTTGAGATCGACTGGGGCGGCGATGCCGAGCACGGGATGCAGACGCCTCCGGGCCACCGCCTCAGTATCCACAATCCGAATTACAAGGAGGTGGGTATCGGCGTAATCGACGGGAGCAACGGGAGCGTAGGCCCGCAGATCGTCACCCAGGATTTCGGCATGCCCCGGAACAGCCAGAGCCTGCTGACGGGCGTGGTCTACGAGGATGCGAATGCCAACGGATTCTACGACCTCGGCGAAGGCGTCGGCGGTGCGCGCATCGAAGCCAGCAATGGCGCCTATTACACCACTAGCGCGGATTCCGGCGCCTATACCTTGCCGCTCAGCACGACGGATGGCGCTCACACGATCCTCTTTACACCGGCTTCCGGCTCCAGCTCGCAGCAGACGGTGACCGTTACCAACAGTGAGAACGTCAAGCTCGACTGGGAAGTCGGCAGCGTGACCACGCAGACGCCCGAGGAGGCGGGGGTGACGGTCGAAATCGAATCGGTGGAGACGCTTGCCGGGCAGTTTCAGCTGACTTATTCGGTCCTGGGGGCTCGCGAAGAAGATACGGCGCTGATCCAGCTGCAGGCTTGGGGTCAGAGTTCCTTTTCGACCCTCAACACGGTCGATCTGAGCGCAGGTGATAATACCGGGCTGACTTACTCCGGTGCATTCATGGCCGGCGGCGTGTTGCGCGTGGTGGTCGAATAGCCCGCACCGGGAGCCTTTCCCGTCCCAGCCAGGCGTTCCACGTCTGCTTTTTGCTATCCGGCCTGCTTCCAGTCGACCAGGGTGAGGCGCGGCGATTGGCGCCCTTGCCAGCGGTTCCAGTTGAAGCGTGCGGCGAGGTCGATCGTGCTGCCGACCGGGGGAGGGGAGTCGGCGCCATTCCAGCAGACGCCACGCACGGGGTTGCCGGCGTAGCGCTCGAGCGAAAAGCTGAGGTGGTTTTTGCCGAACGCGCGCAAGTCCTTGAGGCGGACTTGGCGGATGGCGAAAATCGGCTCCGGATTGCCTTGGCCGAAGGGGCCGAGGCGCTCCAGTTCGTCGAGCAGCAACTCGTTCAAGTCCTGCGGCGTCAGCTCGCAAGCGATCTCGAGTTCCGGCTCGGGCAGTTGCCCCTTGGTCTGGTCGAGGATGCTCTGGTGAAAGGCTTCGCGCAGGTCGGGCACTTGATCGGGCTCCAGGGTCAGGCCGACGGCCATCGGGTGGCCGCCCCAGCGTTCCAGCAGGTCTGCACAGGGCAGGAGCGCCTGCACCAGATCGACGCCGCGCACGCTGCGGCCAGAGCCGGAAGCCTTTTCGCCATCGCTGCCGAGCACCAGCACCGGACGGTGGAAGCGCTGCACGAGGCGGCTGGCCACGATGCCGACCACGCCCTTGTGCCACTCGGGGTGAAAGGCCACGAGCCCGGCGTTATCGGCGCCGATGTCGACGAGTTGGGCTTCCGCTTCGGCGGCGATAGCGCGTTCGATCTCCTGACGCTGGCGGTTGAACTCGTCCAGCGTGCGCGCGGTATCGCGGCAGTGTCCGTAGTCGTGGCTCAGCAGCAGCTCGATCGGATCGCGCGCATCGGCGAGGCGGCCGCTGGCGTTGATGCGCGGCCCGAGGCGGAAGGAGACGTCAAAGGGCGTCACCTCTTCCCCCAGAGCCATGCCACCGACTTCCATCAGGGCGGCGAGGCCCATGCGGCGCGTGCCGCGCAGCAGATTGAGCCCGTGGCGCGCGAGGATACGGTTTTCGCCGACCAGTGGCACGAGGTCGGCCAGGGTGCCCAGCGCGACGAGGTCCAGCTGTTCGCGCAGGTCGATCTCGAAGGCCAACGCATCGCCTTCTTCCCGCAGCGCCTTCAGTAAACCGTGCACGAGCTTGAACACGAGGCCGACGGTGCAGAGGTCGCACCACGGCGCTTTCTCATCGTCATGCACGTGCGGGTTGACCAGCAGGCAGTCCTCGGGCAGGTCTTCCTTGCTCTGGTGGTGGTCGACGATGACGACGTCGATGTCGCGCTCCCGCAGCCACTTCACCTCATGCTTGCTGCTGGTGCCGCAGTCGAGCGCGATAAAGAGGTCCGGCTGTTGCGGGCATTCCTCCAGCGCGCGCTGCAGGGCCTCTTCGCTCAGGCCGTAGCCTTCTTCGAGGCGGCGCGGGACGACAAAATAGGGTTTGAGGCCGAAACGCTGCAGGATGGAGACCAGCAGGGTGGTGGAGGTGACGCCGTCGACGTCGTAGTCCCCAAAGATGAGGATCGTCTCCGCCCCCTGCATCGCTTGTCGGATCCGGTCGACGGCCTCCCGCAGATTGGTCAGGCGGAAGGGGTCGTCCAGGCGTTTGAGCTTGGGCTCCAGAAAATAGCGTGCGGCCTCGGGCTGAGAAAGACCGCGTTGCCAGAGCAACGCGGCAGTGGGTAGGGACACTCCCAGGGTCTGACTCAGCCCGCGCAGCGCAGCCGGATCATGCCGAGGTGTGGTCCAACGCATAGAGTTTGCTTTACGACTTGCTGGGTTCGTCCTGAACCTGTTCGGCCGTCATGCCTTCTTCCTGCCACGCGTAGTTGGGCACGAAGCTGCTTTCTTCCACGTGCTTGCGACTGCCCTTGTGGTAGGCGTAGAAGACCGGCGTCGCCACGAACATGGAGGAGAACGTACCGGTGAGCACGCCGAGCAGGAAGATCAGGGAGAAGTCCTGCACCACGCCGGCCCCGAAGAGGAACAGCATGAAGGCGGCGAAGAACGTGGTGACCGACGTCCAGACGGTGCGGTTCAACACGCGGTTGATGGAAAGGTGGATGATCTGGCGCAGGGTCAGGCCCGGATTCAGATCGAGCTCCTCGCGGATACGGTCGAACACCACGATGGTATCGTTGATGGAGTAACCGACCGTCATGAGGATGGCTGCGATCATCGGCGCGCTGAACTGACCACTGCCCAGGCCGAGGAACTCGCCCAGGAAGACGTAGATCCCGATCGTGAGCAGGATGTCGTGCAGCGAGGCCACCACTGCGCCCATGGCGTAGCCGAACTCGAAGCGCAGGGCCACGTAGAGCAGCATGGAAAGCAGCGCGCCGCCCATGGCGATGAGGGCGCCCGTGGTCACGTTGTTGCCGACGGAGGCCGCAATCTGCGTGAGACCGACCAGCTCGAGGTGAGCATCGGGGTGCGCCTGTTCGAGGGCGTCGTAGAGCTCGCGGCCCTGGTCCGGCGCGGTTTGCACCGCCATTTGCTGGACTTCAGCGCCCACCGGGTTGATGGCGAACGCGTTGACCTGCTCGAATCCGGCATCGTGGGCCCAGTCCTCGATTTTGCCCGCGGTCAGGTCGCCCTGATAGCCGATGCTGACCTGGTCGCCACCGGTGAAGTCGATGCCCCACATGGAGTCGCGGTGCATGACCAGCGAGACCACGCCCACCGTCAGCACAACCGCGGTCGCCGCCACGGCTCGCTTGGTGTAGTTGAGGAACGGGAAGTTGACGTTGGCGAAGAACTGGAAGCGGAAGGGCTTCTGGATCACCTTGGTGCTGACGAGGAGGTCGAGCATCCAACGGCTGACCACGAGGGAGCAGAAGACCGTGAAGATGATACCGATGGCGAGCGTCACGCCGAAGCCCTTGACCGGGCCTTCACCGAGTTGGAAGAGGATCAGGGCGGTGATGAGCGTCGTCACATTGGCGTCCAGAATCGTGGAGAGCGACTTGGAGAAGCCGGTATAGAAGGCGTTCTCGATGCTCTTGCCCACCTGGATCTCTTCGCGGATACGCTCGAAAATCAGGATGTTGGCGTCCACGGCCATCCCGATCGTCAGCACGAGGGCGGCCACGCCCGGGAGGGTGACGGTCGCGCCGAAGGCGGCCAGGGCGGCGATGACGAGCAGCAGGTTGAGGCCCACCGTCACCATGGCGATGACGCCGGGGATGCCGTAGTAAAGGATCATGAAGATCACCACCAGCGAACCGCCGAGGGCGGCGGCGCGCAGGGAGGCCACCTTGGCGTCTTCGGCCAGCGAGGCGCCTATCTCGTAGACCTGCTCTTCGTGCAGCTCGGTCGAGAGCGGGTTGCTCAGGCTGTTGGCGAGGTCGAAAGCTTCGTTTTGGGGGAAGCCGCCGAGGCCGCGTTCGATCACGGCGGAGGGGCTGTCGATGCGGGCCTTGGCGCTTACGGTCGAGACGATCTCGCCGTCGAGGATGATGGCCATCAGCCGCTTTTCCTTGGCCATGCGCTCGGTCGTGTCGGCGAACTGCTCCTGGCCTTCGCCGGTAAACTGCAATTGCACCAGATAGGAACCGCTCTGGTTGAGGCTGGGGCGGGCGGCCTTCACGGCGTCGCCCTTCATCACGGGGATGCGCTCGACGAGAATCTGTTCCTCGATCATCTCGCCCGTCTCCTGGTCCTCGTGCTCGTACTTCATCGGCTCGTAGCCCAGCGGCACGTCCATGCCCGGGCGGTAGTTGCGGATGCTCGGGTGCACGAGGCGAAATTCGAGCTTGGCCGTCTTGCTGATCGTGGAGGCCGAGGAGGTATCGAGGCCCGGCATCTGCACTTCGATCAGGTTGTCGCCCTTCACACGCACGACCGGTTCGGCCACGCCCAGGCTGTCCACACGTTCCGCCACCACATTGCGGACCTCGTTCATCTGTGAGGTGCGCACCGTGGCGTTGTCATCCAGCTCACTCATGTCGACCGAGTAGGTGAGGGAGACCCCACCGGCAAGGTCGAGACCCAGGTCGATCGCACCCTGCGAATCGTTGATCATCTCCTTGACGATCGCGGCGTTGCGCCGCTCCAGATTCTTGGTGTGCAGGCGGTGCCGGAGGTCGCTGTAAAACTGCGCGAGGTCGATCCCCTCATCATCCGCGATGCGGCGGATGGCGGCGGAGAAGGAAGGGTAGGGGTTGGGGTTGTCGGCGGTATATTCGCCGTCCTTGGCCTCTTCTACCTTTTGTTTCGCGCGGTCGATCAGCGTGGCCAGCTCCTGGCGGTTTTCCGCCTGGGTTTGCTGTTGCTCACCAGCGGCGTCGACCTCGGCCGTCACGCGCTCCAGCATATACTGGTCGAGCGGCGTGTCCTGGAGAGGGGTCAGCTCCATCGCCGCCCAAGCGACGACGATTATGGTGAGGATGAGGCGGAAAACGTTGGTTCCGTTCATGATATCAGAAAGTGGGGGCTGCGAATGCGACGGCGATCAGGGGGGAAACGAGAGAGACGGGAGGGGCGCTTACTTTTTGTCGTCGGCCTTCTTCGCGTCGGCCTTTTTGTCGTCCTTCTTCTCCGGTTCGTCGAGGCTCTGGATCGAGGACTTCAGGACTTCGATGAAGCTCGAGCCGCTGGTCTTGATCTGGACACGGTCCTTGCGCACGTTGGTCACGACCCCGCAGATACCGCCGGAGGTGAAGATCTTGTCGCCCGCCTTCAGCTCTTCCTGCATCTTCTGCATTTGCTTCTGGCGCTTACGCTGGGGACCGCCGATGAGCAAATTCATCGCGAGGAAAAGGAAAACAAAACCCAGCAAAAGGATCATGCCATTGGGCTCGGAGCCGCCTTCTTGTGCCAGCCAGAACAGGTGCGTCATATAAAAAATCAATTAAACGTGGGCGTGGAATGCGAAAACCGATCACTCTGAAGAATGACATCGTAAACGCAAGACTTTCCGGGCTTGACGGCGGTCCCCTGACGGCCTCCTGCCGCGTGTGACGGGCGCAAAAAAAGGCGCAGACGTCGGAACGTCTGCGCCGGTTGAAAGGTGGGTGAGCTGGAGGTGCCGCTACCCGACGATCTCACCGTAAGCGGCGGGGTCGAGCAGATCCTTCAGATCGTCCTCGTTCTCAATCTTCACCTGGACGATCCAGCCGTCCTCGTAAGGATTGTCGTTGAGGCTTTCGGGAGCATCGGCGAGCTCTTCGTTGACGGCGACGATTTCGCCAGCGATCGGCATGAACAAGTCGGAGGCAGCCTTGACGGATTCCACCACGCCGAAGGTGTCACCCTTGGCGTAGGTCGTGCCGGGCTCCGGCAACTCGACAAACGTGACGTCGCCCAGGCTTTGCTGCGCGTAGTCCGTAATACCGATGCGGGCCGTCCCGTCGTCGAGCAGCTGCAGCCACTCATGTTCCTTCGTATATTTGAGCTCGGCGGGGATATCGCTCATATCACGCGAAAGTATAAAGAGTTAAGGCCGTGGCAACGGGAAACTTGGTTTTCTTAAGACTTGATGTGCAGGGGAGAGCTGGCGATCTCGACCTCCTGCCGGTTGCCGCGCAGGTCTACCTCGAGCTTGGCACCCTGGCCCACGGTGGCCGGATAATCTTCGATCAGGGCCGAGCCGATGGGCTGGTCCAGCATCGGGCTCATCGTGCCGGAGAGCACGCGGCCCACCTGCGTGTCACCCACCATCACGGGGGTGCCGGAGCGGGCGATGCGCGGCCCTTCGAGGCGGAAGTAGATCACGCGGCGCGTCGGGTCGGGGTGGTGCAGATCGAGGGCCTTCTGGCCGACGAAGCCGCCTTCCTTCTTCCACTTCACGGTCCAGCCCAGGCCGGCTTCGATCGGGTTGATCTCTTCCGTCAGCTCAAAGCCGTAGAGCGGGTAGCCCGCCTCGAGGCGCAAGCTGTCGCGGCAACCGAGGCCCGCCAACAGCATGCCTTGGGGGCGACCGGAGAGCTGGAGCGCGTCGACCACCTTCAGGGCCGACTCCGGGCTCACGAAGATCTCGAAGCCGTCTTCGCCGGTATAGCCGGTGCGGGCGATCATCGCGGTTTCATGCACGATCTGGCTCACCTCAAAGCTGAAGCGCTTGAAGAGGTTGAGCTCTGCCGGGGTGTTGGGTTGGAGGATCTCCTGCGCCTTGGGGCCCTGCAGGGCCAGCAGCACGTATTCTTCGGATACGTCGATGACTTCCACGTCAAAGTCGGCCGCCTGCTCCTGCATCCACTTGAGGTCGCGTTCGCGGTTGCTGGCGTTGACGACGACGAGGTAATCCTGCTCGGAGCGGCAGTAGATGATCAAATCGTCGATCGCGCCGCCGTCGGGCTGGCACATGATGGCGTAGGTCGCCCGGCCCGGTTCGGTGGAAGCCCGGTTGGTGACGAGGTGGTCGAGGTATTTCTTCGCCTGGGAGCCGCGGACGATGACTTCGCCCATGTGGCTGACATCGAAGAGTCCGGCGGCCTCGCGCACCGCACGGTGCTCGGCCTTGATCCCCGTGTATTGCACGGGCATCTCCCAGCCGGCAAAGGGAACGAGGCGCGCTCCATTTGCCACGTGAAACTCGCGGAGAGGCAATGTTCGCAAATCAGCCATGCCCGCTAATAGAGGGCAACGCCGGTTCGAATCAACCCCTGATCCCATTTCGGCGGCAAATTTCTTCTCTTTGCGGTGCAAAACGATAGCGAAAGGGAAAAGGCGCCCCGCCCAACGTATGCCGCACGGTTCGGGCTTGTGCCGTGGGCGGCTCCGGTGTTAGCTCGCCCCCACCTCGGATTGTCGCTCATGTCGCTACCACAGCTGGATTTTCTCGTCATCGGCACCCAAAAAGGGGGCACGACCACGCTCGATACCATGCTCGAGCAACACCCGGAGCTGTTCCTGGCCCCCGTGAAGGAGCTCAACTATTTTGCGCTCGGCGGGCAGCCGCCGCAGTGGGCGGGGCCGGGCGACGATGCGGCCGCCAATGCCCTCAGCGCGCCCACCGCCGACGCCTATGCCGCCCATTTTCGCCAGGCGCGCGCGGACCAGAAGCTGGGAGAATCCTCGGTGCTCTACCTTTACAGCGAGGCGGCTCCGGCGGCCATTCATGCGCACAATCCCGCGATGAAGCTCATTGCCGTGCTGCGTGATCCGGTGAAGCGGGCCTACTCCGCCTACAGCCACCTGCGGCGCGACGGGCGTGAGCCGGAGCTGGACTTTCGCGCCGCGCTGGAGCAGGAGCCTGCGCGCACGGCGGCCAACTGGGAGCAGCTCTGGCGCTACCGCGCAACGGGGCACTACGGAGACCAGCTCGAGCGCTACCTGGAGCTGTTCCCGCGCGAGCAGTTGCTGCTCTTTACCAGCGACATGCTGCGGCAGGACCTGCGGGGCAACCTGCGCCGCTGCTATGAATTTCTCGGGGTGGACCCGGCCTTTCAGCCCGATACCGACATCACCATGAACGCCTCCGGCCTGGCCAAAAACCAGGGGTTGAACGACTTCATGGGGCGACAGCATCCGCTGAAGGATGCGCTCAAGAAGGTCATCCCGCTGCGGGTGGGGCGCAAGATCAAGGGCTGGATCGCGGCCCGCAACCTCAAGCCGATGCCGCCGCTGCCGGACGACGTAGCCGCCGAGTTGCGCGCCTATTACCAGCCGCAAATCGCCAAGACCGAGCGTTTGACCGGCCTCGATCTGAGCGCCTGGAAGTAAGGGCTACGCGTTTTCGAGCCCCAGCTGCTGCCGGACGGAAGGCGCGTCTTCGAGGGCCGCCAGCAGCTCGTCGACGGAGAAGTCCGCACAGGTAAACTCGCCGAACTCCATGGTGGGCGTCTTGGTCTTGCCGCTGATCTCGCGCAGGCGCTGCATGGCCTGATCGTCGGTCAGCACATTGCGTGTCTCGTATTTGACCTGATGCTTGTCGAGGAAGTCGAGGGCGTCCATGCACCAGGGGCAACCCGGTTTGATGTAAACGATGGGTTTCATATCACCGCTAAGGTGACACCAAGGCGGGCCATGTCCAGCGGCCAACGCAAATTGGCGCCCGGGCCGCTTTGGTTTTGCCAAGCGCGGCGTCGGTACCCAGCGTGTCTTCCTTCGAGCCCATGGGATTGCTGCAACGCTACATCTTCAAGTCGGTCGGCCTGGCCTGCCTCGGCGGGGTGGGGCTTTTCGTCTTCGTCTTGATGACCAGTAATGCGCTGCGCGACATCACCTCCAAGGTGCCGCTCGAGCAATTGTCGCCCGGGCTCGTCGGGCAGCTTTTCGGCCTGCTGATTCCCTTTGCCGCCAGCCTCTCGCTGCCGCTGGGCATGCTCATCGGCATCCTGCTGGTCATGGGGCGCCTTTCCGCCAGCCGCGAGCTCACGGCCATGCGCGCCGCCGGGCTCTCGCTCTGGCATATTGCGGCCCCGCTCATGCTCATCGCGATGATCGGGGTCGGCGTGGGCGTCTACGTCAACGGCTGGCAGGCCCCCACCACGCGCGCGAGCTACAAGAACCTGTTACGCAACGTGCTGCGTGAGGATCCCGAACGCGTGATCGTGCCCCGCAAGTTCATTCATGACTTCGAGGACCTCGTCATCTACATCGGGGACCGCGAGGGCCAGAACGTGAAGCAGCTCTGGGTGTGGCAACTGGACGACCAGCGCCGCGTGGTGCGCCTGTTACGTGCCGATACCGCCCGCGTCTTTTACGAAGAGGCCCGCGACTCCCTCGTGCTCGAGATCCAGGGTGGCTACGTCGAGCTGCGCGACCAGCAGGATCCGGACAACCTGCGCCGCCTGCAACCGGTCGTCAGCATCGCCTCGACCAGTTTTCGCCTGCCGATGTCCGAGGCCTTCGACGAGCCGGAAACGGCGCTGCGGCTCTCGCAGATGTCCATCCCGCAATTGATGGACCGCCGTCAGGAGTCGCTGGAAATGGCCCGCACGACGGAAGACCCCGAAGTCGCGGCGGCGGCGCGGGTGGAGGCGACCGAGGCGACCTATCTGGCCAGCCGGGCGGTGGCTCTGGCCTTCAGCGGCCTGTCGTTGGCAATGGTAGGCATCCCGCTTGGGATCAAGGCGGCCCGCAAGGAGACGCACGCCAATATCGCCCTGGCCTTGGCTCTGGCGCTGGCCTACTACCTGGGCATGATCATGATCGACTGGGCGCAGGAACGCCCCGATCTGCATCCCTACTGGCTGGTCTGGATCCCCAATCTGCTGTGTCAGGCCGCCGGAATCTGGCTCTTGCGCCGCGCCGGCCGGTGGTAATGAACGGGCTGCGCAACGATAACCATTGCGCAGCCCGCATTCTGATCGCCAGAGAAGCAGGCATGCCTGCTCTGGGTCCTGTGCATCAGGAGCGTGGACGGCGATGCCACCAGTGACTTCCAGACGGATCGCTGTCTCGTTCCTTGTTTACGATTCTGCAGAGACAGGCAGAGAGTAAGAGGTTGCGTCGCTTTTTCTACGCCTGCCGCAACGGGATGGCGAAGGCTAAAACAACGCCTGGGGCATCGTTTGCCGTCGGCTGGGCAAGGCCGCGCCCCCAACCGGGGTAGGCACCCTCTGGCAAGCGTTTGTTTTGTGGCTGTGGCAGTCTCTCGCATCTCCACTCAAAGAAAAAGCCGGCGCTGCAAGCTTGACACCTCCAGGTCGGAAGCACCTTATGAGCAGCAGAACATGGTGAATTCCTCCCAACGCGTCGTCGTAGCGCTCGTAGTAGTACTGGTAGCCCTCGTGGTAACCAGCCCGGTCGAGCGTGCGCGGTAAAAGGAACTCCAGAACACTTTCCTGAAAGCCCCCGCCGGATTCGACCGAGCGGGGGTTTTTGTTTGGGTCGGCCCGAGCGAGCATCCCCGCGAGAAGAACAACCGGAACCAAAACCAACCTCGTCACTTTCCCGCTTAAACACCCTTTCCCATCATGAAACTCACCGGAGCCGATCTCATTATCCGCCTGCTCGAACGCCAGGGCATCCGCCTCATCGCCGGCATTCCCGGCGGGGCCAATCTGCCCATGTATGACGCCCTGGCCCGCCGCCCGGTCATCCGCCACATCCTGGCCCGGCACGAGCAAGGGGCCGGTTTCATCGCCCAGGGCATGGCCCGCGCCAGCGGCCAACCCGCCGTCTGCTTCGGCACCAGCGGCCCGGGCGCCACCAACCTGCTCACCGCCATCGCCGACGCCAAGCTCGACTCCATCCCGGTCGTCTGCATCACCGGCCAGGTGCCGCAAGCACTGATCGGCACCGACGCCTTTCAGGAAGTCGACGTCTTTGGCCTCAGCCTGCCGATCACCAAGCACAACTATCTGGTGCAGGACGTGCGCGAGCTGCTCGAGATCATCCCCGAGGCCTTCCGCCTCGCGCAGAGCGGCCGCCCCGGCCCGGTCTGGATCGATGTGCCCAAGGACGTGCAGCTGGCCAGCCTCGAGATCGAGGACTGGCCCGAGCCCGGGCAGGCCGAAGCCCCGGTGGCGGCCGAGCCCACCGCCGTCGCGCAGGCAGCGGAGATGATTGCCCAGGCCCGCAAGCCCATCCTGTATCTCGGCGGCGGCATCATTCATGCCGAGGCGAGCGACGTGGCCCGTGCATTAGCTGAAAAGGCGCAATTGCCGACCGTGCTGACCCTGATGGCATTGGGCGCGTTCCCGCGAGGGCATGAGCTCGAGCTGGGCATGTTGGGCATGCACGCCGCCCCCTTTACCAACCTTGCGCTGGAGGAGTGTGACCTGCTGATCGCCTGCGGCGCCCGCTTTGACGACCGCGCGACCGGCAAGGTGGCCGAATTCTGCCCGCACGCGAAAGTCATCCATATCGACATCGACTCCAGCGAGCTCGGCAAGATCAAGCAACCGACGCTCGGCATCCGCGCCGATGTGCGGGCGACGCTCGAAGCGCTGAACGAGATCGTGCCCGCCCAGGACCGCTCGGAATGGCGCGCGCGCGTCGCCGCGTTGCGCCGGGAGCACCCGCTCGCGTTGCCGGGGGTGGAAGATCCGCGCACCCACTACGGCCTGCTCAAGGTGGTGTCCGAAGCCGCACCCGATGCGATCGTCACGACCGATGTGGGGCAGCACCAGATGTGGACCGCCCAGATGTATCCCTTCAAGCGCCCGCGCCAATGGCAGACCAGTGGCGGCCTCGGCACGATGGGCTTCGGCCTGCCTGCCGCCATCGGTGCCGCCCTCGCGGAGCCGGATCAGACGGTGATCTGCGTTTCCGGCGACGGCAGCTTCCTCATGAACAATCAGGAGCTGGCCGTGCTGGCGGAGGAAAACCTGAACGTGAAGATCGTGCTGATGAACAACCAGACCCTCGGGCTGGTGCACCAGCAGCAGACGCTCTTTTACGGGCAGCGGCTCATGGCCTCGCGCTTCCAGTGTGCGCCCGACTTCGTCATGATGGCGGCGGCGTTCGGCATCAAGGGCTTCGACCTCGCGGACGATCCCGATGTCGCGCATACGCTGCAGCAGGTGTTGCGACGTCCCGGCCCGGCGCTGATCAACGCCCCGATCGATCGGATGCAGCACGTGTTCCCGATGGTGCCCCCGGGCGGCTCCAATTCGCAGATGATCCGCGACGTGCCGCCGACCCAGCCCGAAGCGCACGCCGGGGCCAGTTCCGCCGTTTAGATTTCACCGCCTCGTCCCTCTGCTTCCCTAGGGACGAGGCGCTTTTTTGTCTCATGTCCCTAAGGTGCTGAACGCCAATTCAGGGGTATAAAATACCTTTGTATGGCCGGGTTATAGGGCTCATTTTGAGCCGTCTGACGGTGAGAGGAAGAGCGTAAGCTTGCCATGGTGGCAGGGATTGGCATGCTGCAGGCAGAATATGGGCTGGTTCGACCGCATTTTTGGCCAAAGCATCACTCAACGCACGCGTGCGGGCGGGGAGGCAACGCTGGGCGATCCGACGGTCGAAGCCTTGATCGCGCTATCAAAGCAACCGACTGCCTTTCTCCGTCCCTCCAATGGGACGACGCGCACCTACCTTGGCGGTATGCCTCTCGGTGCCAGCCAGGACGAGTGGCCGCGCAACGCCTCGGGCCCCCTGCCATTTCTGCTCCAGGTAGACCTGCAGGAGGTGGGGGAAGCCGCCGGCTCGTTCACCGACTTGCCGCGCGAAGGCCTGCTGCAGTTTTTCTACGATCCCGGCAGCAGCGTCTGGGGCCTTTATCCGGGCGATCACAGTGTGGGCGCCTGGCGGGTACAATTGGTTCCGGCCGATGCGCTCGCGCCACTGGAGGAGCCGGACGACCTGAACCCCGAGTATATTTTTCGCCGGCGCTATTTGCGGGCACATCGCGGGGATACGGTGCCCCCGCTGGAGTCGGTGGCGGGCGGAGAGGTGCTGGACGATATGCAGGTCGACCGCTATCGCCAGTCGCGGGACAACGCATACAAGGGGCACCCGCACCACCAGCTGCTGGGAGCGCCGAACGAGATCCAGGACCCACAGCAGGCGCTGCACTGCGTCAAGATGGCCTGGGGCCTCAGTGACGAAGACTATATGCGCCGCAAGCAGGACCTCGATCCGCTCTTGCAGGAAGAAGTCGGCAAATGGCGCTTGCTAGCCCAGATCGACACCGACGACGAAGCCCAGATGATGTGGGGCGACTCGGGCCAGCTCTTCTTCTGGATCCGCTCCGATGATCTGGTCCGCGGACGCTTCGAGCGCTGCTGGATGATCATGGAGTGCTACTGATGCGAAAACACCCGCCGGAGCAGCGGGTGTCGGGAAAAGGTGCGTCTGCCGGTCGAGCGGCGATCAGTGCTTCGCCTCTTCCTTCTTTTTCAGCTTCTCGAGCTTGGGCTTGATCACGAAGACGCTGTAGGGATGGTTCGGATTGTTTTCGTAAAAGTCCTGGTGGTAGTCCTCCGCCGGGTAGAAGTCGGTCATCGGCTGGATCTCCGTCACAATGGGCTGATCGAACTGCTCCTGCGCTTTTTTCAGGGACTGCTCGGCGACCTGCTTCTGTTGGTCGTTGTGGTAGAGGATGATCGAGCGGTATTGCGGCCCCACGTCGTTGCCCTGGCGATTGAGGGTGGTGGGGTCGTGCGCCTGCCAGAAGAGGTCGAGGATCTCCTCATAGCTGATCACGGACGGGTCGTAGCTGATCTGGGTGACTTCGGCGTGCCCGGTTTCCCCGGAGGAGACCTGGTGGTAGGTGGGGTTCTTCACGTGCCCGCCGGCGTAGCCGCTGACGACGGACTCGACTCCCTCGATCGGCTCGTAAACGGCTTCGATACACCAGAAGCAGCCGCCGCCGAGCGTGGCGATTTCCAGATTGGGCAGGTCGGGTTCGTTGAGGTCGGAAGGTTTCATCGGTGCGGTCTCAGTTGAGTTGGAACTGAACGCAGGGTAAACCAGAACGCCGAGAAGTGCGACGAGCGTCACGATTTCGAGGGGGAGTCTCCAACTGGGCAGGCGCATGATGACACGATAGAACCCCAGTTGTGGGATTTCGTCTCAAATCGGAGCAGAGGATCTTATAGCGGATGAGCCGTTGCGCTTCAGGCCCAGCGGTGGAAGATGCTTTGGGGCACAATTCGGGTGGGCGCGGGCGGCGCCATGCGCTAGAATCTGCCCCGAATTTCAACCGTATTTTTGCAATGGCCTCTCACTATGAACTCATGGGGCGCGCCCTGTGCCGCCTGGCAGACCCGGATGCGGAAGAGCTTTCGATGGAGGACCTGGGCGCAGCGCTCGGGCTGAGTCGCGCTCACTTTCAGCGACTGTTCAGCCAATACGTGGGCATCAGCCCCCACCGCTACCGTCAGTTTGTGCAGCTCGAGCGCGCCAAAGGCACCTTGCGGGCGGGCGGCAGCGTGCTGGATGCGGCGTTGAACAGCGGGTTTTCCGGCCCGAGCCGCCTGCACGACGCCCTGGTGCAGTTCGAGAGCATGACCCCCGGCGAATTCAAGCGGGGCGGGTTGCTCCTGCGCTGGGGCGTGCATGGGTCGATTTTCGGCCCCTACCTGCTGGCGCTCTCGCCCCGAGGGATTTCGGCGCTTTATTTCTACCCGACGGCGGCGGAAGCGGCGGAAAAGGGCCGGCTGGATCTGCTGCGCCAGTATCCGGGGGCCGTGCTGGAACACGACCTGAAGGCGACCACGCCGGTGGCCGAGCGCCTCTTTCAGCGCAACGACTGGGCGACCGACGCCAACCTGAACCTCTACGTGCGTGGCACCAACTTTCAGGTGCAGGTCTGGCGGGCGCTGCTACGCATCCCCGGCGGCACTTGTGTGACCTACCAACAGGTGGCCGATGCGATCGAGCGCCCGACCGCAGCCCGTGCGGTGGGGCAGGCGGTGGGCACCAATCCTGTCTCGTGGCTCATCCCCTGCCACCGGGTGCTGCGCTCGGACGGGGGTCTCAGTGGTTACCGTTGGGGTTCGGACCGGAAGCAGCGTTTGCTCGCCTGGGAATTGGCCCAAAACAAAAGTGCCAGCCCCACGGAGGAGGCTGGCACGGACGAACCATTCGCAAAGGAAAGTGTCTTGCGGCGCTAGTCAGTTCAGTGCGGCGGCGTCGAGCTGCTGGAGCCGATGCTGTGCGTGCATCGAGCCCTGCAGCGAGGCTTGGCGATACCAGTCGCGGGCATCGGCGAGGCTGCGGTCGACGCCCTGACCCATCTCGTAGAGACGGCCGAGGCAATACATGGCGCCTTCGTGGCCCTGATCCGCGGCCTGGCGGTAGTATTTCGCCGCGCGCTTCACGTCTTTTTCCACGCCCTGACCGTTTTCGTAGCGGTAGGCGAGGTTGAACTGGCTGGTCGCGTGGCCGAGCTTGGCCGCCTGCTTGTAGTATTTGACCGCGAGGGCGTCGTCCTTTTCCACGCCGAAACCGGTCGCGTAGACGTAACCGAGGTTGTTCAGCGCGTTGATCTGCTTTTGCTCCGCGGCCTGCTGATACCAGAACACGGCCTTTTCGGGCTGCACGTCCACGCCTTCGCCCATCTGGTACATCACGCCCAGATTGTATTGGGCATCCGCGTTGCCCTGGTCGGCGGCCTGAGTGAACCAGCGGAAGGCCTTCTCAAAGTCGGGCAGCACATCGCCCATGCCATAGTAGTAGATCTCGCCCGCACGGTTTTGGGCAAAGGCATCGCCCTCGCGCCCCTTTTCGCTGCTGGCGGAGAGGCCCAGGAGCGGTTCGGCGATGCGGTAGTCGAAGTCGCCGGTGCCGTCGGGTCGGAAGTAGACGATCTTTTCGATCCGCTCGGCGTCGCGGTAGGAGTCCGCCACCTTGTCGCGGAATTGGGAGACGGCCTGTGCCGCCGAGTCCGTCAGGTCGAGGTTGGACGTCTTGAGCACGCGCATCTGGTCGATCTCGCCGCTGTCGTCGAGCGTGTAGTCGATCAGCACAAAGTCCTGACCTTCGGCGGGGGCGGCATAGCCCAGTGCTTCAAAAGTCTCGTCGGTCCAGATTTCCTGGGTGCTGGCCTCCGCAGTGGGGGCTTCGACCGGGGGTTGGGTGGGGGCGGCGGTGACCGTGGCAAGCGCGAGTGCCAACGTGCTGAAGGTGGTGAAAAGTAGCTTCATGAACAAGGTAAGGGATCAAGGGCTTTTGGCAGGGCCAAACGGGCGGCAATAGTCGATTGGAGGGAGGTGGCTCCGTGGCGTGCAGGATGCCTTGGGGCGCTTCCCCTGTGGTAATCAGGTGTAATTGTCCTTATCGGAGCAGCAGGGGGGTGTTTAACCCGGACGCGAGACTTTTTCCAATCGTCGGTAAAACGCTTGTAAACGCTCGGTGAGCGGCCTGCGGATCTGTGGACGGCCCTTTACCGACCGGGGCCATTGCGTTCTGAACGTCAGGAGTTGCACCTCGCAAAGCCCCCTTCAGGCAGCGTGCCCGACGGATTGAGGCAACTGCCCTTTTCTTCATGCTGCTGCTCTTGAATTTCCCCTATTTTGTGCCTGTCAGCATTTTTGGGAACGGGACCTGCGAACCCACGTGCAATGCGCTTTATCCTTGTCCTGTTATCCTTCGCTTGGGCGAGTTATCTATCCGTCGCTCTGCAGGCCGCGCCTCCGTCTCAGGCGCCTATCCTGCCTGCCGTGTCCGACGACTCTCCGCTGAGTCTGGATTTTTCCGCGGCCCCCGCCGTGGATGGCCGCCGCTCCCTCTGGTACGAAGCCGACCAGATCCTCGGGGCCTATCGTTTTACGGGCGATTTTCTCAATACCGGGTCCGTGCCGGTGGAGATCGCCCTCTTTCGCTTTAACCCGGAAGGCATGGGCGAACGCGTCTGGAGTGCCGAGCTCGACGCCGCCGACCCGCTGACCGACATCGAATCCGACGACGTGCTGCCCACCGGCACGTATTACCTGCGGTTCTCCGTGGCCGAAGACGCCGCTGCCGATCCGGTGCAGCTGTTTTACGACTTCTGGTACCCGTGGCAGGGCCAGCAGTGGCAGACGCTGGAGATCCACCGCTTCCTCACCGGCAGTATCGATCAAATCGAGCAAAGCTCGACCGATGGTCCTTACAACACCATCTGGCAGGCCCCGATGGACGGATACCTCGCGTTTCGCCTTGAGGAACTGACGTACCCGGGCGAAAGCATCAGTCTGGTCGAGCTTTCCTACGACAGCGCCACGAAGGAGATCGTGGAGGAAGACGTGATCGCCACCGCCGAGACTTACCGCTGTTACTACGAGGAGTGGACCGCCCTGAACGACCGCGCCCAGGTCGAGGAGGGCAAGTGGTATGCCGTGCGCCTCGAACACGAGCGCGACGAAAACGATCCGGTGACCATTGGCGCTTTGCTCGAATGGACTTCGGCGCCGCCTTCCAATATCTCCCCCACCGATGCGCTGCCGTTGACCAATGGCGAGCTGGAGGAGCAATTCAGCGATGTGGCCAACGAAGCCCGCTATTACCGCTGGGAAGTCAGCCAGGACGGCCGCGTGTATGTCGAGGGCAATGTGGCCTCGGCCAACCAGGAGGTGGAATATGGCAACATTACCTTTCGCCTGCTCGAGGGCGATGCGGAGAGCACGGGCGTGGCGCTCGTGCCCGCCTACGGTGACGAAGTGCTGACGGTGCATCAGGGCGACGTCTATCAGATCGAGGTCGAGCCCCCGCACTACGATCGTTGCCGCGAAACCGAAAACGTGGTCGGCGCGACGACCCTGTTCCTGAAAGAACCGGCCAATGTCAGCCAGAACGAGGCGGAGACCATCGTTATGCCGGTGGGCGTGCTCGATGTTTACGACTATTTTCAGGACGAAGACCAGGACCTCTGGTATCGCTACGAAGCCCCGGAGGACGGCATCCTCGAGATCAAGGGCGTGGACGTGCAACTGGTGGCGGTGGCGACCGACCAGCCGTTGACGCCGCTCTCGGCCGAACTCATCGTCGGGGACCCCAGCGAGCGCACGCTCTACCGCTTCAAGGTCGTAATGGGGGAGGCCTATCTGTTTTCGCTCAACCCCGTGCCGGCTTCCACGGAGCGCAATCATTACTATCAGGCAGACTTTGCTTTTGAATTTGAAGATTCCGACGCGGACGGCCTCGCCGATAGCTGGGAAGCCCGCAATTTCATGATCCTGAGCGCGACTGACGGCAGCCGCGACGGCGATAACGACGGGCTCAGCGATACGGCGGAGTTCATGCTCGCTTCCGATCCGCACGACCCCAACCGAAACGAAGTCCTGCAGGTCGTCGTGGTGGAGGGTGAACTGCAGCTGATCGCTGTGGTCAACCGCAGCGTAAGCCATCAGGTGCAGTGGCAAAGCTATAACCCAACCTCCCGCCAATGGGAAGAGATCGCGGTGGACCAGACGGTGGAAGCGACCGTCGATCCCAGCAGCTTGCGCCTGATCGCGAAAGGGGGTGCCCTCCGGAACTCGTCCGGAGGGATGTTTCGCCTGAGCTACGAATAGGCCGTCGCGCCACGCACGTCTCCCTTCCGGTTTGACAGGCTCCGGGCCTGTGCCCGTAGTAGGGAGACGTTTTACCCGAGATGCAGAACACGCGGATTGTCATTACCGGGGTGGGCCTGACCTCGCCCATCGGCAACACCTTGGCGGAAATGCGGACCAACCTGCTGGCCGGCCGCTCCAACATCGTCAACATCGACATGCGCTACATGGGCACCGTCCATGCCGGCGTGTGCGACTATGACGCCCGCAAATACCAGTCGCGGCGCGAATTGCGGCACAGCACCCGCGCGGGCAGTGTCGCGATCTACTGCAGCCATGAGGCGGTGCAGGATTGCGGCATCGACTGGGATGGCCTCGACAAGGCCCGCGTCGGCGTCTACCTCGGCACCACCGAGCATGGTAACGTCGAGACGGAAAACGAGGTCTACAACATCTCGAAGTTCGACTACGACGTGCGCTACTGGAGCCACCACCACAACCCGCGCACCGTGGCCAACAACCCGGCGGGCGAGGTGACGATGAACCTCGGCATCACCGGCCCGCACTACACCATCGGTGCGGCTTGCGCCGCCGGTAATGCGGGGCTGATCCAGGCCGTGCAAATGTTGCGCCTCGGTGAGGTGGACTTTGCGCTGGCGGGCGGTGTCAGCGAGTCGATCCACACCTTTGGCATCTTCGCTGGCTTCAAGAGCCAGGGCGCGCTGGCCCACCACGAGGACTCCAACCGCGCCAGTCGTCCCTTCGACCAGGCCCGCAACGGCATCGTCGTAAGCGAGGGCGGGGCTATCTACACGCTCGAACGCCTCGAAGACGCCCAGGCCCGCGGCGCGAAGATTTACGGCGAGATCGTCGGCTATCACATCAATTCCGACGCGACCGACGCCGTGCTGCCCAACGCCGAGCGGCAGGTCGAGTGCATGAACGCCGCCCTGAAAAAGGCCGGTCTCCAGGCCAAAGACATCGACATCGTCAGCACGCACGCGACCAGCACCCCGGCGGGTGACCTGCAGGAGTGCCAGGCCGTGCGCAGCGTCTTCCCCGTCGAGCAATGCCCGACCACGCGCGTCAACAACGCCAAGAGCTACATCGGCCACGCCATGGGCGCCGCCGGTGCGCTGGAGTTGGCTGCGAATCTACCCTCCTTTGAGGACAGCCAGATCCACCCGACGATCAACGTCGAGAACCTCGACCCCGGCTGCGACACCGGCAACCTCGTGCTCAACGAGCCCGAGACCCGCGCCGAAGGCATCCGCACGATCCTCAACAACTCCTTCGGCATGCTCGGCATCAACTCCTGCCTGATCGTGCAGAAATGGCAGGGCTAAGCCTCGGGGCCATCAGGTGATCATTTGGTGCGAGGGCGGAAATCTTGCTGTTGGTAATGGGTTGTAGGGACATGTCTTACCCATTTCATTGACCTTGAGCTTAGAAAAGGGTATCTCGGTACCTTCCTATGAAATCGCTCCAAGTAAGAGTTCCGGATGATCTGCGAGAACAGGCCGATGCTGTTCTGGATGAAATCGGCTTGGACATGTCGACTGCGATCAGGGTCTATTTGAAGAAGATCGTGCAGAGTCGGAGCATACCTTTCTCCCTGGAAGCCTCTGGCTACGGGGTTGCGGAGGAAGTGCCCGTCGATGATGCAACTCAGTCGAAGATGGATGCGGTGGCGGCGGCATGGAAGCGCGTGCGGGACTAGATGAGACTGGTGCTTGCAGCTTCAATCGTGGCTAAAGAGTTTGGCGGAGGCATTTCTGCGCAAGATGCCGCAGTCTTGAAGCGATCGACTCGCATTGAACTGGCCAAGGTTATCCGGGGGCAGGGATTGCCGAAAGGAACTCGCCTCCTGAAAGTCTATGCGACCTCTTCATCTGGGGCCCGTCGCGTGGTGCATCTGCTCGCGGTTGAGGACGAAACCTTGTTTCTGCTCTTCTATCGGAACAAACAAGATGCGGTGGGCAAGAATATCAGCATGAGCAACCCAGCTTTTCGCAAGCAGCTGCACCGGCATTTGGATCAACTAAACGCAGACCTTGAGGCGGGACGCTTCGAGGTGTGGACAGATTCGCTTTAGTCCGTCGACTTGGCTCGGCAACGCTTGCTTATTCCTGCGGCGGCAGGGACGTTTTGTAGTGGCCTTATCGCTGCGTGGTGCGACGGGTGCTGCGTGCTATCAGGTCCCGGTGCTGCTTAAATCCGGGCACGAACGCACAAATTCTTCCAGTACCATGTCGAAAGAAAACGTGGAAAAGCTCCTTTTTGCGGGGGGCTCTGACAAAAAACTGCGCGCGAAGTACAATGCCATCGAGACGATGGACACTTTTGTCGCCACCGCCAACGGGGACGGCTTCGAGTTCAACGAAGACGAGTTGAAAGAGACGCTGAAGGAAGAGGGCCTGTCCTTCGAGTCCTCGGGCAACCCGCGCGCCCGCGATATTTGGCTCCGCTAGCATCATCGGGAGCCAGCTCTCCACGACCCGCGTCGTTTCAATGGGTGCGACCAACCCGGCGAAGGACGCGGGTCGTCTGTCTATGGCTCATTTGAGCCCGTGCAGGTTGGCCATCGAGATGCCGCTGAGCATGGCGCCGACGATGCCGAGGAAGCCCTGGTCGGTGCCGGCGATCACGAGGTTGTCGAGGTGGGTGCGGCCATCCTTTTGCTTTTGCGGTGCGCCGTAGATCGCACCGCCCAGGTGACCGGTAAACTTCTTCACCGTGCGCGGCGTGAACATGTCGACCGCCTTGGTGTGAGCGGGCAGGGAGGTGCCAGCGGGTAACTCCGGCATGAAGCGCAGGGCGCTGCGCTGGAGTTGGGCATACCAATACTGCTTGCGCGCGCGGTAGTCCCCTTCGTCCAGTCCCGCCCAGCGCTGGAAATTGGCCAGGGCCGTGACGCGGAAGAGGCCTTCCGGCAACTCCTGACCTGCGTCGTAGCGGTAGTTGCTGGGCAGGCAAATAACCCCGCTGCGCAAGTCCACGTCGTCGACGGCGGCCTCGTAGTGAAAGCGCTCGCTGTCGTTGAAAAACACGATGGTCTCGTCCCAGCCCAGTTCACGCGGCTGGCAATCCAGCACCGTGATCGTCTCACAAAAGCTGAGCGCGCCCACGTTGTCCCGTCCCGCTTCGGGGGGCATGTCGCTGCACAGGCGCTGCGTTTCCACCAGTCCGGCGGTGGAGATGACCAGATCTGCGGTGTAGACCGAGCCATCGTCCAGTTCCACCCCGGTCACGCGCTGGCCGTCGCTGTGCAGCCAACGCACGCCGCACTTCATCTTGCGCTGCCCGCCGACTTCGCGGAAGCGCTGCAACAGGGCCCGGATGATCACCCGCACGCCCTCGTAGGGGCGAGCAAAGCCCTCCTCGAAGAGCGCCTTCCACATGATGACAAACTGGTCCCAGTCCATGTCGTTCTGCCGAGCGCTGCCGTAATAGCAGAGCGGACACATCAACATGTCGGTCAACAGCGGGCTCAGGCCGTGCCGGGCGAGCATGTCTCGGGCGGAACCGGCTGGCGCCGTGTAGTCGAACTCATTGTGATCGAGCACGGCCTGCCGCAGCGCCCGAAACCGGTCGATTTCCTGCGGGAAGGCGGCGGCGACCTCCGCCTCCAGCACCGAAAAGTCGTTGGTGAAGCGCAGGTTGTGCTCGGGAAAGGCGATGCGGCTGCCGATCTGCTCACGCAGCTCCAGCGACTCACGTGGGATGCGCAGCTGGCGGCAGAGCTTGGCCAGGGGCGTGCCCTTGCGCGTGGGCGGCACGAAGTTGGTGACGGCGTGCAGGCCCACATCATACTTGCGCCCTTCGAGCGAATAAAAGCTGTTCAGGCCGCCTGGGGCGTTGTGGCGCTCGATAATGAGCACCTTGCGGTCGTACATCGCGAGGCGGATGCCGGCGGCGAGGCCGGCCATGCCGCAGCCGATGATAATCGTGTCGTAGTGCGGGTCGGAAGGATCGGTAGCGGGTGCAGAAGCCAAAGCAAATGCCTGGAAAGGGTTGGAAAACCTTCCAGTTTCCGCCTTCCGGCGTGCTGGGCAAGCCGGAATCCCGTTTCCCTCGTCTGCGGCGCTAGTTCATGACGCGATCCAGCACGAGATCGCTGCCGCCGGCTTTCCTCAGCTCCTTGTCGAGCAGTTCCTCGACTTCGGTCAGGGTTTGCCCCTTTTCGCTCCCCGTTTGGTGCACGAGCGAGAGCATGGCGACGGTGCCGCCCTGCGGTAGGGCCAGGGAAACGCGTACGGGGCCTTCGTCGGCCGTTTTCTCCCAGATCAGCGTCGGTGGGCGCGAGGCAATTCGCTTGAACCCTTCCTCCTTCATCACGTGTTCGAACGACTGGAGAATCTCTTCGCTCGTCAGCTCGTCGTTGATTTTGAGTGGCTTGTATACGCCAAACCAGGATGCCGAGACTTGCGTGGCAAAGAGGGCCAGCAAGACAAACAGCGATAAAGGCTTCATGATCGTGGTGCTAGTGCTTGATTTGGAGATAATAGGGCAGCTTAACCTGCCTGCAATATCGGTCGAAAACGTCATCTCCAAAGGGGGAATTCACCTCCCAGGCTAAAACGATCGGCCTGTTCTCGCAAGCAACGGGGTCGTATTCCCTTGTAACGCCGCGATAACGCATTTCAAGGGCTAAGGACCGTGGGCAGGCAAAAAAGACGCCCGCTACTATCGGGACGAAAAAAAGCTCAGGCGGACCTGAGCTTGGAAAAATGGGGGTAAACTGGGGATAGGGCTAGGCGCCTGCCGCTTCTTTGGCGTTGAATTTGGGCGTGAGGTATTCCGCGCAGCTGTCCAAAGTCGCCAGTTGGGGGTAATCCTCTTCCGGGACTTCGATACCGTGCTGCTTGCGCAGTTCCATCACGATGTCCAGAAAATCCATGGAGTCGAGATCGAGCTGGTCGCGCAGGCGCACCTCAGGCTTCACCTCGCTCAGGTCCTCATCGGGAGCGATTTCGGCAATGATGTCGAGGACCACCTGTTTGCACTCTTCTTTGGTCATAATCCGGTCAACGATTATGGATCACCCCAGCTCGTGCAACCTTTTTCGGGCTCGCGCCCCTGCCCTTCGAATGCTACCTTTTGGTCAAGGCTTTTGCGGCCGAAAATCTGTTTTGGTACTCAACTACAGAAGTTTTATTCCGATTTTGGCAGAATCACCTATAGAAGTCGTATCTTTACGACCTCCATCTCATGGATTCGGTCTCTCACAACGCATACAATCTCGAGGAGCCGCGCGAGCGCTACGCAGTGGATTCCCTCATCAAGATTTTCGGGCCGCGCAAGGGAAGAGATGTGTGGCGTCAGGTTTGTGAGTCGTGCGGTTTTCATGAACCGCGACAGGAGTTGAGTGCTGCTCAGCTTTCAACGGTGGCAGACCGTATGTGCCGGGAGAGCGGCTTGTTAAACGTCGTAGGTCAATCACTACGGATACGTTTGATGGTTTACACGCACGTCACTTCAGACTACACCTCCAAACCGTAATGAGTCCCGATCCTCTGCATGATGATGCCCGCCTCGAAGCTATTGCGCGCCTTCGACTCTTTGAGCCTGAAGTGCGTGGAATGCTCGAACGCTATGCCAGGGATGCCGCCGAAAGGCTCGAGCTGCCCTTGGGGCTGGTGTCGATCGTCTTGGACGAGGCGCAATATTTTGCGGCGAGTCACGGTCTGCCCGAAGGCTGGCTGCGGGAGGTGCAAGGCACGCCGGTCGAGTGGTCCTTCTGCCGCTATGAGGTGGAAGACGACGCGCCTTTTGTGGTGGCAGATGCCACGCAGCACCCGCGGACGAAGGACAATCCGCTCGTGCGCCTCGACGGGATCCGTTGCTATGCGGGCTATCCTCTGCGCACTTCGGACGGGTATGTCATCGGCAGTTTTTGCGTGATCGGCCCTGATCCCCACGAATTCGGGGAAGAGGACATCGAATTGCTGCGCGGGATGGCCGCAGAAGTCATGCAAGTCCTCGAAAAGCGCGCGGGCTACTGATCCTGCCCCAGATCGATCGGCTCCACCTGATCGATGCTCTGGCTCTCTGGATTCCAGTGAAAGGCCAGGGCCGGACCCAGCGTGGGCAGCGTCAGAGCGTCGGGCCGAAAGACGGCGACGCATTCACCCCATTCGCGCCGTACGCTGCGGTAGAGCACACCGGCGGCGCCCCCTTCGCGCAGCAGCCGCGCGTAGGCCTGCGCTGGCTGGTAGCGTTGCGGATTGGAGTCAAACAGGGGGGCGAATTCCGGTGGGCGCAAGTCGTGCAGGGGCGCGCGGATCTGGTTGACGATGACGCGCATCTGCAGGTCTGTCGCACTGGCGGGCGTCCGCCGCAGCCAGCGCTCAAAGCGGAAACGTGCCTCGGCCAGCGCGGTTTCCATCGATTCCGCCGCGTAGTAGACCCCGTAGCTGCCATCGCTGAAGCGGCTGGGGCAGAGGGGCGAAAGGTGGGTAAACGCCTGCATCGCGGGCTCCGCTTCAGGGCCGATCAGGCGTTGTCCGCGCGGCACGCGCTGCAGGTCGCCCGCCTCTTCCAGCCGCGAGGGATGCGTCAAGCTGTCGATCGCGGCCGCCATTTCGATCTCGGCCGCGCCATGGTGATAGCCGTCGGAGAGGTTCTGGGTGGGGATGCGCGCCGGCACCACCCAATAGGCCCGGCGCCACATCACGCTCACGGTCTCGGGGGTAGGAAAGGTGGGGGCGGCGTCCATGGGAGAGGGCGAGAAAGGACAGGCTCAGGCGCTCCGCCAGGCATCGAGGTAGGCGCGCACTTCGGCCAATCGCACGAGACTGCCCGTCAGCATGTAGTCCAGCACGCTGCGTTCGTGGAAGGGGCCGCCGCGCTGGACCTCCCGCAGCCAGGAGCCCGCACGTTCGGCGCTGCCGAGCAGCAGCAGCAGGTTTTGGTGGATGCCGATGATGAAGGAGATGCGCTCCATCAGGTCGCGGTTCAGTTTGAGGGCCGGCACCTGACGGTATTTGGTCAGTGTATTGCGCGCGATGCCGCCCAGCAGGACGCGTTGTTCATGGGCGTTGAGCTGCCAATCGCTGGCGATGCCGAAGAACCCCTGCAGGGCCACCCGCCCCGCCTCCGGAGTCGAGAGGTTCAGGGGTGCATGCGTGCGTTCGAGCAGGCTGGCCATGAGTCCGCAATCTTGAAATGCCCGCCGCGCGGGGCAAGCTCAATGCGGTGTGGAGCGACCTGGGTGGTTAAGCGAAAAAGGCCGGCCACCCGGGCCGACCTTAAGCGCTCATGCGTTGGAGGGGATCTTTACTGTCCCCAGACGGCGTAGTTGTTGCCGCTGGTGAGCAAGGTCCAGCCGCTGCCCGGAGACCAGCTGCCGGTGCCGATCTTCACCGCGACGTGTCCGTCGATAATCGCCGCATACACGTCGGCTGTCGCCTGTTGCACACTGATGGTGCTGGTGCTGCTGATCCCGTATTGTTTGCGGATCGAGACCAGGCTCTTGATCTCGTTCTTGAGACCCCAGTCGAAGTAGTGGTCCCAAAAGACGCAGGGAATGCCTGGATGAGTGAGAATATAGGCGTAGCCTTCCATCACGCGCCCGCTGGGAAAGGGCCAATGGGCCTGAGTGCTGCCCGTATCGTGATTGTCGATGAAGGTGACGGAGCGTGCCGGCCACCAGCCGATGGCGCCGGGCACGCTGCCCATCCGCCAGAGCTCGTTACGCTCCAGCGCCAACTGCAGTTGCCACTTTGTGGTGAAGTCAAACACGCAGCTGGTGCCGTTGGTTGCGTCGATCCAGTCCATCAGGATCTGGCGATGGTAGTTCGTATCCGGGTAGCTCGCGTAGTAGTCGCCCGTGATGTCGGGCCAGTATTCGCCGACCGAGAAGTAGGGGCTGGTGGCGTTGTTGTATTGCAGGTTGTAATAACCGTCGTAACCTTTGACGTAATCGTAGCGCCAGCCGTCGAAGCCGATAGAATTCTTGAGCCAGTTCATCCACGCTTTGAGGTCGTTCTGGACGGTTCCATTGGTGTGGTCGAGGTCGCGGCCCGCGCCGTAGCCGTCTCCGGTGTCGTAGCTGCCGGTGGCACCGCTCCACTCGTCGTTGCTGGCCACCGACCATGAGCCCCAGGAGGGGTTGGTGAAGTCGGCCCAGTCCGTCGTGCCGACCCGGTGGTTGATCACGATGTCGGCGATCACTTCGATGCCGCGGCTGTTCAGGGCGTTGATGGTGCTGATGAGTTCGGACTGGGAGCCATAGCTGCTGTCGAGGTCGTAGAGCTCACGCGGAAGATAGCCGTTGGCCGAGGCCGAGTCGCTGGGAGGCGGCAGCCAGATCATGTCAAACTGGGCGCTCTGCAGCTCGTTGGCGTTGTTCTGGACGATCTGGTACCAATCATAGTTCTGGGATTCCCAGTTGAATCCCTGGATGAGAACATCCGTGTCCTGCCAGGCCGAGACAAGGCTGGCAAAGGAGAGCAAGGGCAGGGCAAGCATCTGCCCGAGACGTGCGATACACTTCATATTAGGGGTGTTTCAGGTTCTACAGTTATAGGGAGAGCGGGGTGCATACGTTCACCTGTTTCCAATGCGTGGAGCATGGGTAAATGAGGGACGCGCAGAGCGGGGAGTCTCCGCCAGGGGTGCAGGGCCTCCGACCTGCTGGATCAGGGGTGGGGAGGGAGGCGACTCAGTCGTGAACGTTGCGTATGGTTGAAGCTTAACCAGAGGATGCAGCGTGGGTCAACCGGTCGAATGCCACATCAAAGAAGCGTCACAGGATTCCAGGTTTCTCGACGGGTGCGCAGGCGCCTGAGCGCTTACGACTTCAGCGCCAGGTCTTCGGCGTCGGTCGTTTCGTGGCCGTGCTCGAGGTATTTGCGCTTCACCAGGCGCCAGGCCACGACGAAGAAAGCCGTGAGCGGGATCGCGAGGATCATGCCCAGCAAGCCGTTGAGTGCCACGCCCCAGAAGAAGATCGCGATGATGATCGTCAGCGGGTGCAGCCCCGTGCTTTCGCCCATGATGCGCGGGGTCAGCACGTAGCCCTCGAGCATCTGCACCGCGACGAAGATGCCGAGCGAGATGCCCATCAGTGCCAGGCCGCCATCGGGCTGGAAAAAGGCGGTCGGCAGCACCGTGCCGAGGCCGATGATGGTGCCGAAGTAGGGGATGATGTTGAGCAGGCCGCTGAGCAGCCCCAGCACGAGACCGAATTTTACCCCCGCCACGGAAAAGCCGATCCCCATCAGGATCCCCATGATCAGGCCGATCAGCAGCTGCCCGCGGAAAAAAGCGACCATGCTGTTGGCGAACTCGCGCAGCAGAAAGATCGCGTCCTCCCGCCAGTCCTGCCGGATGAAGCTTAGCTGATTGTTGAGGTCGGCGCCGGGATCGCGGTCGGTCTTGAGAAAAAAGAAGAGGTAGACGGGAATGATCGCCACGCCCGCCATCAGGCTGAAGAACGAACCGGTCCAGCTGCCGAGTTGATTGACGGCCGGCAGGGTGAGCCGCGCCAGTTGCGCCGCGTAGTCCCCGAGAGTCGAGCCGAGTTTGGTCGCCAGCTCGCGGTCCACGTTTTCCTGCAGAAAGGCCACCACGCTCGGGTAATGCCGGGCGAGGAAGCTGCGGGCGTTTTCGACCATTTGCGGCAGGTAGTCCGCAAACGCCAGCGTCTGGCGGATCATCTCGGGCAAGACGAGGGCCACCACCGCGAGCGTCGTCACCAGCACCAGCACGTAGATGAGCACAATGGCCGTCAGTCGCGACAGGCTGAGCCGTCGTTGCAGCCAGAGCGCGAGCGGGCGCAGCATCAGCGCGAGAATGCCGGCGGCGGCCAACGGCCAGAGCACGCTGGAAAAGGTCTGCACGAAGGCTCGCAGCAAGAGGAAGATGCCGGTGAAAAAGGCCCCGATCATCGCCACCGCCAGCAGGGCCAGCGCAATCCCTACCAGTCGACGTTGCCAGGACGAGAGCAGGGGTGGGCGAGGGATCGCGGGTTCAGACGACATACTGTCCCAAGATGGTGATGGCGTGCGCTTTGTCGACACCAAGCGGAGGCGCAGGAGTATAAAAGAAGACGTCGATTGGAAGCGCAGCCAGGCGTTGGTGAAATTTGAGCGTTGAATCCGCCTTCGTTATCTTTGTTTCCTTCTGTTTTCAGACATGTCTCTCTCCTCCCAACCCCGCGCCACGGTGCACACGCTCGGCTGCCGCCTCAATCAGGCGGAGAGCCAGCTGCTGCGCGACCGCCTGGAGCGCGAGGGCTATACGGTCGTGCCATGGGGGCAGCCGGCGGACCTCGGCATCATCAATACCTGCACCGTTACGCGAGAGGCCGATGCCAAGTGCCGCAAGACGATCCGCCAGTTCATCCAGCGCAACCCCCACGCGTTCACCGCGGTGATCGGCTGCTATTCGCAGATGGGGGCCAAGGCCATCGCAGAGATCGAGGGCGTCGATCTCATCGTGGGCAATCAGGACAAGCTGAGCGTGATCGAGCACGCGCGGCTGGGCAAGAGCGAGCGCCCGGTCATCCTGCGTGAGCGCATCAGCGCGGCGGATTTTGCCATCACCTTCGTCGGCGACCTGCCTTCGACCCTGCGCGCCAACCTCAAGATCCAGGACGGCTGCGACTTCTATTGCAGCTTCTGCATCATCCCTACCGCCCGGGGGCGGGCGCGTTCGCGGGACTGGGAAAACACGTTGGCCGAAGCGCGTGAGCTGGCGGCCAACGGCGTGCGTGAGGTCGTGCTGACCGGCGTGAACATCGGCACCTATCATTCGCAGGGCCACGATCTGGTCGCTCTCGTGGACGCATTGGACACGATCGAGGGGCTGGACCGCGTCCGTATTTCCAGTATCGAACCCACCACGGTCGAGCTGGCGTTGCTCGATCGCATGGCCGATCCGGCCCACGCCCTGGTGCCCTACCTGCACCTGCCCTTGCAGAGCGGTAGCGACCCCGTGCTGCAGCGGATGCGCCGCAAATACTCCGTGGCCGAATATGCCGCCTTTGTGGCCGAGGCGCGGCGCCGGGTGCCCGACTTGTGCCTGGGCACGGACATTCTGGTGGGTTCGGATGGCGAGACCGCGGCGCATTTCCAGGAAACCTGCGACTTTTTCTGGCAGCAGCCCTTTGCCTACTGCCACGTCTTTCCCTACTCGGAGCGGGAGGGCACGCTGGCGGTGAAGCGTCAGCGAAACGACCCCGCCTGTGTGGTGCCGGTGGAGGAACGTCAGCAGCGCGTAGCTCGCCTGCGTCGCCTCAGTGCGGCCAAGCGGCACGACTACGATGCGGGCTACCTTGGCGAGACGGTCGAGATCCTGGTGGAGCAACCGCGTGATGGCCTCTGGCCCGGTTATACGGCCAACTACGTGCGCGTGTTGGCGCAGGCGGATGCTTCCTTCGGCGATCTGCGCAACCAGCTGGTGCGAGTCCGCCTCGAGCGTCTGAGCGCAGACTTTGCGGAGGGCACCGTGGTGGAAGTGGTCGGGCGTCCGGTCGCGGCGGCGGTGTAGGCAGGCGCTTCGCCATTGCGTATGCCGGTGCGAGCCACTAGACCCGCATTATGAAACGCTTGCTGCCGCTTATCGCCCTGCTGGTGACGCCCTTGATTTTTGCCCAGGGGGTGAAGATGCGTCCGGACCGGATTCAGCTGAAAATGGAGCCGTATATCAGCACGGAAGGGCCCACCCTCGACGTTGGCACCTACAGCGATGGCCTCGAGCAGAAGGACGAGCAGGCGTTTCTCGGGACGATCGGCGAGATGAAGGCGCACTGGGACGAGCTCTCGGCCATCCAGATCTATGCGGCGGCTGTGCGGCTCTACAATGAGGGCTACCGGGACGCGAGCGTGGAGTGGTTTTATGCAGGCCAGCTGCGCTCCCGCCTGCTGAACGCCATGATCGACACCGAAGCTCTGCCGGAAAAGAGCCTCGGCGATGAAACCTTTCAGATGCTCAAGGCTCACCGCGCCTTTTACGAGGTGGTGGGGCCGTTTATCAACGGCTATGCGTTTGGTGACATCGACCAGTTGATCGAGACGCTGAAGCAGGTCAAGACCAGCGCGCCGGACGCCGCGGCGGTCGCCAAAATCTACAGCGACTTGCCCCTCATCCCCGAGGAGGAGCGCGCACAGCGCATTCAGGACGTGCTCGATGGCATGGACGCCTTCATCCAGCAGGTCGATCAAAACCGCGAGGTCATCCGCCAGCAGCGCGAGAAGACGGGGGAGGACAAGAAGTTCGACTTGTCGAGCAAAGCTTTGCCTGACGGAATTTAGACAGTCTTCCGAAATGCCGGCGTTAGGTATCAGGAATCCTGATTTTGAACTGGTATTCGCGTTGCGGCGCCCTACGCTGACGCGGCAAGCATGGCTGCGAAGGAATCTTGGAATTCAAAACTCGGCGTCATCCTCGCGGTGGCGGGTAGCGCGGTCGGCATTGGCAACTTTCTCCGTTTCCCCGGTAACGTGGCACAATACGGAGGCGGTGCGTTCATGCTGGCGTACGTGATCTCATTTCTCATCATCGGCCTGCCCATCTCATGGGCGGAGTGGACGATGTCCCGCTATGGCGGTCAACGCGGCTTTCACTCGCCGGTCGGTGTCTTTCACGCCGTCACGCGCAAGCCTTGGGGCAAGTTCGTGGGCATCATCGGGATCATCATCCCCGTGTGCATTTACATGTATTACGTGGTGGTGGAGGCCTGGTGTCTCGGCTACGCCTGTAACTTCATCGCCGACCCGAGCGTCTTCCACACGCAGGAGAGTGTCGGTAGCTTCTTCACCGCCTTTACCGGGATCGGCGCGGATGGCACGGCCTGGGGCATGGGGCTCGATCATCTGGGCACGTTCCTGATCATCTGCTTCGCGCTGAATTTCTTCCTCATCTACCGGGGCATTTCCAAGGGCATCGAGATGTTCTGCAATTACGCGATGCCGGCCCTGCTGGTGCTCGCGCTAATCGTGCTCGTGCGCGTGCTGACTCTTGGCGCGCCCGATCCCAACATCCCGAGTCAGAACATCAACAACGGCCTCGGTTTCATGTGGAATCCGAACAAGACCGTGCTGGTCGAGACAACGATGAACGACGCGGGCGAGCCGCAGGAAAATCGCATCCAGCTCTTCGGTCGCCAAATTCAGATTGCCAAGCAGCACTTTGGGCTCGAGGGCGCCAACGAGACGGAGCTGCCCGATTCGAGCGCCTGGCTGGAGGAAACCGGCATCGCCAACCCCGCGCCTGGCACGTCCTACCGCGTCGAAGAGGTCAGCGCGTTGAGCCAGCTGAAGAAGCCGGACTTGTGGCTGGCGGCGGCAGGGCAGATCTTTTTCTCCCTCTCGGTCGGCTTTGGCGTGATCCTGACTTATGCTTCTTACCTGAAAAAAGACGACGACGTGATTCTGAGCGGCCTGACCGCTGTTTCGGCCAACGAGTTCGCGGAAGTCGGCATCGGCGGCCTGATCACCGTGCCGGCGGCCTTCGCCTTCTTCGGGGTGACCGCCAGTGTCGGCAGCACCTTCGGGTTGGGCTTTCAGACGCTGCCCAATGTGTTCGGCATGATGCCCGCGGGCAATTTCTTCGGCTTTCTCTTTTTCTTCCTGCTCTTCCTTGCAGCGGTAACGAGTTCGCTTTCGATGCTGCAACCGGGCATCGCCTTCCTCGAAGGCGCGATGGACATCAGCCGCAAGCAGTCGGTGGCCATCCTCGGCCTCATTACCGCGATCGGCGCAGGGGCCGTGGTCTACTTCAGCGGCGGCGTGAAGATGCTCGACCACCTCGATTTCTGGGGCGGCAATTTCCTGATCTTCATCTTTGCGACGATCCAGATCATCACCTTCTCCTGGCTCTTTGGCGTCAAGAAAGGCATGCAGGAAGCGCATGTGGGCTCGGCCATCCGCATCCCCAGGGTCTTCCAGTTCCTGATGTTCCTGGTCACGCCGCTCTTCCTCATCTCCATTTTCATCATGTGGCTCTGGGACAAGTTTGCGGGTGCCGGCGAGACGACTTACTATGTGACGGATCTCTTCGGCAAAAACCCCGAGACCGGGGCCTGGGCGGCCGTGGCGGCAATCCTGCTGTTCGGTCTCTTCGTTCTGGTCGTCACCCTTAACAGCTCCCGCTACAAGAGCTACGACCACGGCCCGGAACAGGGCTGAGGTGCAACCCTAATCATCATTTAACATGGATACAGGTGGCTGGATCATCATGATTTGCTCGGTTAGCGCCGTGGTGCTGTTGTTCATCTGGTGCCTGGTCAAAGTGTTGACCACACCGGGCGAATCGGAACACATGCACGGCTTTGAGCAGGAACCGCCGGATGTTGCGGCACAGCGTAGCCGGGATGCGCATCAGTAGCCTCGCTCTGCTCGCGCTGGCCTTTGCGGGCTGCGTCAACGTGCAGCAGCACCGTGCGCGGCACCAGATCGATGCGTTCGACGCCTACGGCGCGGACAAGCAGACGCGGCTGCTCGCGGGCACGATTGCGCAAGGTGACGAGCCCGAAGCGGTCTACATTGCGTTGGGGCCGCCGGAGGCGCGTTTCCCCACGCCCAAGGGAGACGAGGGCTGGATCTATGTCGGCACCGCCGGCGAGGAGACGGCCGAGACGGTTACCTTTGAGTCACGCGCCTCGAACGGGTGGGGTGGCGATCGTGAGGAACTGGTCGTGGTGCTGACCGACGGGCATGTGACCTCCTGGGAACTGCGACCCCTCGGGCCGGTCGGCATCGGCGTAACCGGCGAGACCGAGCGTCAGCGCGAACGGGGCGAGCTGGTCGACTGGCGCGGCCCGCGGCTGCGCCACGATCCCTATGCTTCGTCCGCGCGCTGAGCGCAGTTGGGGCAGATGCCGTAAAAGATCGTTTCCTGCCCGGTGATCTTGAAGCCTTCGGGTGCTTCGATATGGACCTCCGGCACCTCCACCGGCAGGTAATAGACGCGGTCGCACTCCCGGCAAATGAAGTGGCCGAGGTGGCCGCCCTGGGCGAGTTCGTACCGTACTGGCTGGCCCGGGTAATCGACGCCGAGCAGCAGGTGGGCTTCGCTCAGGTCCTTGATCTGGCGGTAGACGGTGCGCAGCCCCAGCCCGGGCAGGATCTTGACCGCCAGCTCGTGAATCTCGTTGGGCGAGAGGGGGCGGCCCGCTTCCCGCAGGACTTCTTCAATGGCGGCTCGCTGTCGCGTCTGTCGGATCATGCGCCTTGCTCGGAGGAGTTTTCGGGGGTTTCTTCTTTCTGGCGCTGACGCGCCGCACGCTTCAATTGCTTCAGCTTAGTCTCAGCGTTGCGCAGTTGGCGACTCGAAAAGTGATCGATAAAGAGCACGCCTTGGGTGTGGTCGAACTCGTGCTGCAGCACGCGGGCAAACCAGCCCGAAGCCCGCAAATGGTGGGGGGCGCCATCGAGGTCCTGATACGAGACCTCCACGGACAGGGGGCGGGTTACGTCGCCACGCACGCCGGGGAAGGACAGGCAGCCCTCTTCGCCCGTAGCGGTGCGCCCCGGCAGGATCTTGACCTGGGCGTTGACGAGGGCCATGGGCATGATCAGCTCGATGGGCGGGCGTTTGCCGTCCAGATCGTAGTCCAGGTCTTCGGGCGGGAGCATGCTCACATCGACGACGAAAAGCAGCAGGGCACGACCGATTTGCTGCGCTGCCAGGCCCACGCCATCCTCGGCTCGCATCGTCTCGATCATATCGGCTGCCAATTGCTTCAGCTCATCATCAAAGCGCTCGATGCGCTTGCCGGTCTGCCGCAGCACTGGTTCGCCGTATCGCGTGACGCGTAAAGTCATGGTTGAATGGTTAAAGGGGGTGTAGGGATGACAAGCTAAATCCGTTGCGAAAATCCGCTGCGCGTGTTTGTTAGGCCATACAGGCATGAAGTCGCGCACCATCATACTGAGCATCGGGAGCCTGTTACTGGCGTTGCTGTTGCTCTGGGTGGGCATGAGCATCCCCCGGCATTTCCGTGCCGTGTCACCGCTCGTGCTCGCCGAAGCCGGGGAGGATACCATGAGCCTCACCGCGCTGGCCGACGATGCCCTCGCCCGGGGGCAGGTGGGGTTGGTGCAGCTCTATTGGCGGGCCCGTCCCGACGACATCCGCGAGGGCGCCCGGGAACGCTATCAGCGCCTCACCCGCGAACATCCGCTCTACAACCTCACCGGCGGGCCGTCGCCCTATCTGGAGCAGCTCTGGGCCGGTGAAAATCTGGCCGATTGGCGTGATCAGCCCATTTTGCCGCTGCTGCTGCCTCAGGCTCGTCGCGACGATCTGCGCGCCTTTTTGCAGGAGTCCACCAACCAGACCGTCGAGGGCTTCCTCGAGACGGGCGAGCTGTCTGGCTGGCAGATGTTCATGCCGGTCTACAGCGCAGGCGGTCAGCCGCTCGACGCCACGATCCTGCTCGCCGGCCTGCTCGAACAGGCTCAGGTGTGGAATCCCGAGCTTTCCACCGAATTGCGCGAAGTCACGCAAATGGCGTTGATGGAAGACCCGCAGGCGCTGGCCGAGCTGGAGGAGACCTACTTTGCGCTGCTCACCCTCGGGATGCGTCTGAAGTGGGTGCCGCTGCAGCAACTGGTGGAGCGCGCGCCCGATCTCGAAACCTTGCAACGCCTGGCGGTGTTATTGCACCAGGAAGAGATCGACGTGGCGGTGCTGACTTCGGCGGTGCTGCTGGCTGACGACTTGCCCGGTGTGGTGGACTACCTCGAGGAAAACCCGCAGGAGGGGCCGCAGGCCCTGGCGACCACGCTCGAATGGGGCCGGGGCGCCACGCAATTGCTCCTGCGCTTCGACAAGGGCCTCTATCAGCCGCCCGCCTGGGTCGACCGCTTTTCCGCGCTGGGCGAGGGCGCGCGCAAGTTCAAGGGCTTTACCGAGGCCCGCCCCTCGCTCGCCTTGTTCGCCAAACTCTGCGCGCTGTTTGGCGGCGGCTATCTGCTCGCCATGTTGCTCCTGCGCCCGATCGAAGGTAGCGTAGGCAAGCGCCGCACCACCTTTGGGCGCATCCTGCTCGAGGGCGGCCACTTTACGATCGCGCTGGTTGTCGCCGTGTTGCTGGCCGTGGCCGCCGAGCCTGCCCTCATGAATTTTCAGGCCAACGAAAACGCCCGGCTGACCCTTAACCTGAATAAGATTGCTCCACAACTCGCGAACGTCACTCCTACCGACAACGGATTCATCATGTTCGACCAAGTCACCCTTATCATCCTGCTGCTCTTCTTCGTGCTTCAGCTGGCCACCTTTATCTACTGCGTGCTGAAGATACGGGAGATCAAGGGACGCAACGTGCCGCCGGAGACCAAGATCCGTCTGCTGGACAACGAAGAGACGCTCTTCGACCTCGGTCTCTACATCGGGATCGCCGGCACGGTTTCGTCTCTCATCCTGGTGGTGCTCAAGCTCGTGGACGCCTCCCTCATGGCCGCCTACGCCTCTACGCTGTTCGGCATCATCTTTGTCGCCCTGCTCAAGGTCTTCTTCCTGCGCCCCTTCCGCCGCGGCCTGATCCTGGAGTCCCAGAAGATCGGCCACGCGATTTCGACCCCGGTGGAGACGGTCTAGGCCCCACAACCCCTTTGATTTGCCATGAATAAGAGCCTGCTTGTGATGATCTGCGACTTCCTGCTCATCAGCATACTCGCGCTGGTGGAGTTCGATGTGCCGGAAGATGAGCCGACGCCGCAGCAACAGGCCGAAGTGGCGGCGGCCGAAGGCCAGGAGCAGGACATGGTGGAAGTGCTGCGCCTTTCGCTGGAGGAAGAGGAAGCGCGTCGCCAGGAGCTGAGCCAGAACCTCGAGCAGCGCGAAGCCGAGCTGCAGGAGCGTGAGCAGGCGCTGGCTCAGACCTCCGAAGAATTGCAAATGACGCGTGAGGAGCGCGAACAGCTGGCCCAGCAGCGCGAGCAACTGGAGCAGGAACGCGCCCGCCTCGAACAGGAGCGCTCGCAGTTGAGTTCCACCGTGCAGGAAACGCAGAGCCAGTTGGAGCAAACGCGCGCCCAGAGCGAGGAAGAGTTGCGCAAGCAGCGTGCGCAGGCCCGCCAGTTGCAGGAGGAGTTGCAGCGGCGACAAGAGGAACTGGCCCAGGCCAAGCAGCAGGCCGAAGAGCTGGCGCGCGCACGGGAAGAGGCGGAAAAACGCGCCTCGAGCCTCGAGACGAACCTGCAGGTGGCCCAGACCGAGGGCAAGATCCTGCGCGAAAACCTGGAGGCCGCCAAGACCGAGGTCGAGACGGCCCGCGTGCAGGCCGAGCAGGCCGCCCAGCGCGCCGAACGCCTCTCCAGCAACGTCGCACAGCTCGCGCAGACGCAGCAGCAGTCCTCCGAAGAGATCCAGCGCCGGATCGAAGAGGCGCAGCCGATCACGCAAAACGAGATTTTCCGCCGCTTTGAATCCAACCGCGTGCGCCTGAGCTTCAACTTCCAGCGCCCGCAGTTGCTCGGTGGCTGGAGCAACGAGAGCAGCAGCGCCCCGGCCGTGCTGGTGCAGGATGGTAACGGCCAGACCTTCGCGCTGGTCGAGGCCTCCATGACGCCCTTCGACCCGGCCACGCTGGACGGCTTGCGCGGCGCGCGGGCCCAGATTCGCATCGGTGACCGCACGCTCGAGATCGTGGAGGTGGGCTTCCTGCGCGAAGATCCGCGCGTGGTGGCGGTGGCGATCCCCGATCGCTACGTGCAAGCGGCGGAGAAGACGCCTTTCAAGCTTTCCCGGGATCCCCTGCGCTTCCCGGATGCCGTGTTGGTGGGGCAGCAGCAGGACCGCTACGGCGAGGTCGGTTTCCGCGTCTCGTCCAACGCCGAAGAATACATCTCGACCAACAGCCAGGTGCTGAGCCGCCTGTTCGGCAACTTTGCGCCCGTGCGCGGTGACTTTGTCTTTGCCAAGACGGGCAACCTGATGGGCGTGATGGTCAGCAATGGGCGGGGCGTGGTCCTGCAGAATCTGGACAGCCAGGCCTACCTGCAGCTGGGGCAAGACTTCAGCATCGACCGCGCTCGCGAACTGCACAGCCAGCTCGCCCGCGATATTCCGGCCGAATAAGAGTTTTGCTTCCTTTCGAATAGGCTTTTACAAATGGCTGAAACGATGCCCTTACGCCTTAAAGTTGATCGCGAGATCACGTTACGTCTGCTCAATCCGGACGAAGCGGCGGTGGTGTTTGCGGAGGTAAACCGCTCGCGCGAGCACCTGCGCGAATGGATGCCGTGGCTCGATCGCACGCAGCAGGCGGACGACAGCCGCCCGTTTCTCGAGCAGTG
The DNA here is from genome assembly GCA_009772895.1 of Puniceicoccaceae bacterium 5H. GTDB lineage: Bacteria > Verrucomicrobiota > Verrucomicrobiia > Opitutales > Oceanipulchritudinaceae > WOUP01. Next base: position 85,215 of record WOUP01000003.1, read on the forward strand.
CTGGCGCAGTTATCACAACGGCGGCGGCTTCTCGCTCGGCATCTTTTATCAGGGCGAGTTTGCGGGCATGGCCGGGTTTCACGCCTTCGACGTCACCAACCGCATCACCAGTCTCGGTTACTGGCTGGGGCGAGACTACGTGGGGCGAGGCGTGATGCACCGCAGCGTGGAGCGCCTGCTCCAATACGCCTACCAGGCGCGGCAGATGAACCGCATTTACGTGCGCTGCGCGACGGAGAACCGCCGCAGCCGCGCCATCCCGGAGCGGCTGGGCTTTGTTCACGAGGGCACGCAGCGCGAAGCCGAATGGCTCTACGACCACTACGTGGACCTCGAGATATACAGCCAGTTGCGCCGCGAATGGGAGGCGCAACTGGCGGAAAAGGCGGCTAAGCAGGGATCTCCTGAAAAGTCGCCTCGGTGGCGTTGGCCGGCGCTGCACTCAGGGTGAGCGTGCGCTCCCAGGCACGGCTGGCCGCCTCCATGAAGGCGTTGATCGCCGGCTCGTCCTTGCGGCTGCGCAGCACCCCGATGCTCAGCGGCATCGAGAAGCGGAAGTGCGGCCACACGAAGAGCTTGTCGCGCAGGTGCGAGCGTTCGATTACCTGGCGCGGGACCAAGCTCAGCGCCATCTGCGAGGCCACGAAGAAGCTGACGGACACATCGTTTTCGTCGAGCTCGTAACGCCGCTGCAGCTTGAGCCCCTTCACCTGCGTGATGTGCTCCATCAGGCGGTAGTAAGAGCAGTTGGGCGAGGTGAAGACCCACGGGTAGCGGGATAGTACCTCCCAGTCCGGGCGCGCCAATTCTTCCTCCCAGGCACGGGGGCCGACGACGCAGATCTCGAGGTTGGTCAAGTGAGCCCCCAGAATGTCCGGGTGCTCGATCGAGCCCTCGTAGAAGACCACGTCCAGCTCACGGGCCAGCAGGCGGTCGCGCAAGACGCCGCTACTGCCGTAGCGGACTTGAAAGCCCAGCTCCGGGTAGGCCTCGGACAGGTTGCGCACGATCTTGTCGGCCCGCACGATATCGGCCTCGTTGTTGATGCCGATGTGCAGGCGACCGTTGAGCTGCCCCTTCAGCGAGCCCGCCTTCAAGTGCAGGTCGAGGCAGGCCTTGAGCACGCGCTCCGCCTGGTCCCACATCTCCTGGCCCGCCGGGGTCAGGTTCATGCCGCGGGAGCTGCGGGCAAAGAGCTTCAAGCCCAGTTCCTCTTCCAGCGTCTTGATGTGGCTGCTGACGGCCGGCTGACTCATGGACAGGCGTTCGGCGGCGCGAGTGAGGTTTTCCTCTTCCGCCACAGCCACAAACGTCTTCAAGTGGTAGAGTTCCATGAGTCGCCTCCCTTGGGTCGCTGGCTCTTGCCAATGGTGATGAGTTTGCCATTGATGTAGAGGCGAGGCGAGGCGTTTTTGCCCGATTCTCGCTCGACTCCACCTCCGTTCCATACACGCACGACGACCGGGTTGGCTGCATGGTTGTAGATGCGGACCAGGGCGGCGCGAAACAGAGCCCACCAGGACGGAGCCTGGGCCGGGCGCTTCGCGGTAGCGACTTGCGTGAGGGTGATGGATGATTCGAGCGTTTTCATGGGAAAGGCCGGTTTCGGGTGGATGAGACGAAAATCATTCTAGCGCATGTTACCGCCGTAACCCACCCGTATTGTGCGCCTGTTGCGCGATTGAAACACCATACCAGAAATGCCGCCTATTGGGTATTTTGACTTCCTGATGTTGCCTTCAGGAATCCTGATGCCTAACTGCGGAAGCCGCGGAAAACAAGAACTCCTGATGCCGGGGTTGGGCACCAGGAGTCTTACATGAATGGAACAGAGAAGCGATCTGTTCCGTCAATACACACCTGAATCTAAAGACGCTAGGCGAGGTCCAGCCGGTAGTGGACGGGCACATCGGGGAAGGCGAGGGCGATGCCGCCGGCGTGGCGGTCTACCTCGTTGCGGGCTCCCAGCACCGACCGCCAGGTGTCTCCGTCGAGAGAGTAGAGCAGCTTTTCTCCCACCGTGGCGCCATCCTCCAGCCGCAGATCGGTATCCAGCAGGTGAATGACGCAATTTTCCTGATAGTAGCTCAACAGATGGGAGTCGGCGAAGTGGAAGAAGTCTTCCGAGAAGTGGTCTTCAGGGGAGATCAATTCGAGCGACAACGGCCGAGCGGCCTTGGGGAGCTGCAGGCTCATCACCACGCGACGCAACTGCGCCTGAAACATTTCGTCGTTGTTGATCGCCCGCCCGAGCTCGTCGTCCGGATACCATTTGGAGAGGTTGGTGGAGCGCAGCCCGGGGGCCAGAAAGTCGGCATGGCCGTTCGTATCCGCCGTTACCTGCAACTGCAGTTGGCGCGAGCCGCAGGGCACCTCCGGAAAGGGGACGAGTTCCGCCGTCGCCGTTATCTCCCCGCCCGGTTGAGGCGTTAGGAAAGGGGAGTCAGAGAGATAGTCGAGGTCATTGGGTGAAGCCATGATTGATGTGGTTGATTGTGCTTAGGAGCGGGTTGGGTGATCGTCTTTAATATTGCTCGGTGTTACAGCTCATTACAGGCGAGTGTTATCATTCGTATCGTTTTGTAACCAACTATGAGACAGAAGCTTAGTTTCTATGTGTCCTGCACGGAACAATCGGATTCGCAGCGGAAATAACTTTTGTTAAATGTGCAAATACAAGGGCTGGAGGCAATGATCTTTTCGACAAATAATGTTAAAAATACGTATTATATCTTGATAAATACGCTTACTCGTGAAAGTGCACCAGCGGTAACGTTAGATCCGGTGCGTGCCCCTGAATGATGAGTCAAGATATCCCCTGCCACATGACGTCGTTTTGCGGCAAGGATCTAAACGGGCAGGCCGTCACGCTGCCCCAGGGGGCGCCAGGTTCGCCTTGTCTGCTCTTCTTCGCTTTTTGGCGATCGCAACAAGCTCAAGTGGACGCCTGGCTGGAGGCTTGCAGCCCGCAGATCCAAGCCCAGGCGGACCTGAGCTATTATGAAGTGCCGGTGATCCGCCGCGGCACCGCACTCTTCCGCTGGTGGGTGCAGCTGGGGATGAAGTCCGGCGTGCGCGACTTTGAGCGTCGGCGGCATAGCGTCACCCACCATACCGACCCGGAGGCTTTTCGCCGTCTCTATGGCATGCCGACGGCAGGACAGGTCTACGTGCTCCTGGTCACGCGGGAAGGCCGTATTCTATGGCGCGCCGAAGGGCAACCGACGAATGAGGCGATCCGCGAATTGGCAGCTGCGCTCGAGACGCCCCCGCGCTAGAGACATAAAAAAGCGCCCGCGAATCGGCGCTCAAAAGTGGTAGCGGAGGTGGGACTCGAACCCACACGCCTCTCGGCGTCCGATTTTGAGTCGGATGCGTCTACCATTCCGCCACTCCGCCATCGAAAACACAGGAATAAAGCGCATTGCCTCAGGCCGGGCAAGGGAAAAGCGCTGCCCTTGGGCAACGTTTGCCCATGCGGACACAAAAAAGGCGCTTCCGGGTGGGAAGCGCCTGAAAATGCCGTCTGGGCGTGGGCTCTATTCGCGCACGAGGTTATCCGTCGCGAGGCTGGCCGGGATGCCTTGAGCGCGGGCGCGGGCGCGCAGGCGCAGCGCTTGCAGGCGGATGAAGCCGCTGGCGTCGTCGGGGTTGTAATCGCTCTTCACGCCTTCCATCGAGGCGATGTTCTCGTCGTACATCGAGAGCGGGCTGGTGCGGCCGACGGTGATGACGTTGCCCTTGTAGAGCTTGAGGCGCACCTTGCCGGTCACCGTGCGGGCGGCGCTGTCAAAGAAGGCCTGCAGGGCCTCGCGCTCCGGCGCATACCAGAAGCCGTAGTAGACGAGCTCGGCATACTTGGGCACCAGGCTGTCGCGCAGGTGCATCAGGTCGCGGTCCATCGTGAGGGTCTCCACCTGACGGCGGGCCTGAAGCAGGATCGTGCCGCCGGGGGTTTCATACACACCGCGGCTCTTCATGCCCACAAAGCGGTTTTCGACGATGTCGACGCGGCCAATGCCGTGCTTGCCGGCGAGCTTGTTCAGCTTCTTCATCACCTTGCCGGGCGTCAGCTTCTCTCCGTTGATGGCCACGCAGTCGCCCTGCTCGAAGTCCAGCTCCACGTATTCGGGCTCGTTGGGGGCGTCTTCCGGCGCGACCGTGAGCTTGAACATGTCCTTGTTCTCCGGCGTGGTCGGGTCGAAATTCGGGTCTTCCAGGATGCCGGCCTCGTAGGAGATGTGCAGGAGGTTGCGGTCCATGGAGTAGGGCTTCTTGGCACTGGCCTCCACGTCGACGCCGTTCTCGCTGCAGTAGGCGATCATTTCCGTGCGGCCGGGGAACTGCTGGCGGAAGACGTCCATGCGCCAGGGGGAGATGATCTTCACCTCGGGGGCAAGGGCGGCGTAGGTCAGCTCGAAGCGGACCTGGTCGTTGCCCTTGCCGGTGGCGCCGTGGGCGACGGCGTCGGCCTTTTCGGCTTCCACGATGGCGAGGTGGGCCTTGGCGATGAGCGGGCGGGCGATGGAGGTGCCGAGGAAATACTGGCTCTCGTAGATCGCGTTGGCGCGCATCATCGGGTAGATGAAGTCGCGGGCGAACTCTTCCACGAGGTCGACCGTGTAGTGTGCGCTGGCGCCGGTGGCCTTGGCCTTCTCGGCCAGACCGTCCAACTCCTCTTCCTGGCCGACGTCGGCCGCGAAGGTCACGATTTCGGCATCGAAGTGGTCCTTGAGCCAGTGGACGAGCACGGAGGTGTCGAGGCCTCCCGAGTATGCGAGCACAATCTTCATAAGACTATATGGAAAACGGTTTGATAGGAACAGAAGTGCACCAGGAGCACGAGGTGGATTGTCCAGAGTAGTGTAAGCGGGCGATCACCCTCAATACCCTCTTTGCGTCCTTGGCGTTCTTCTGCGAAAGAATTTTACGTTCCTAGGCTTCGGCGAGCTTGCTCAGGATGGCCTTCTGCACGTGCAGGCGGTTCTCGGCCTCGTCGTAGACGATGGATTGCGTGCTGCGGTAGACCTCGGCGGCGACTTCCTCGCCTTCGTGCGCGGGCAGGCAGTGCATGAAGTAGGCTTCCGGGCGGGCGGCTGCCATGAGGGTGCCGTCGACCTGATAGGGCGCCAGTTCCTGCAGGCGTGCATCCTTTTCGGCCTCGTCGCCCATGCTCACCCACACGTCGGTGTAGACGACGTCGGCGTTTTCGGCCGCGGCCTTGGGGTCGGTCGTGAAGGTGTAGGTTGGTTCCAATCCCGCTTCGCGCAGCAGCTTGTCGACCACCGGTTGCGGACGATACTTCTCCGGCCCGGTCAAGCTGATCGGCATGCCAAAGAGGGCGGCGCCCAGAATCCAGCTGTGGGCCATGTTGCTCGCGCAGTCGCCGACGAAGGTCAGCTTGCGCCCGGCCAGTGCGTCGATGAGCGGCTTGCCCGGCTCGGCCCAGCGCTCGGCCAGCGTAAACAGGTCGCTGTAGATCTGGCAGGGGTGCAGCAGGTCCGTCAGGGCGTTGACGACCGGAACGGTGCCTTCGCGGGCCAGCTCTTCCACGGTCGCGTGGTCGAAGGTGCGGATGACGATTCCGTGCACGTAGCGGCTGAGCACACGCGCGGTGTCGGCCACCGTCTCACCCCGGCCCATCTGCGTCTTGCTCTGGTCGAGATACATCGGATGACCGCCCAACTCGTGGATGCCCACCTCGAACGATACCCGCGTGCGGGTGCTGCTCTTGTGGAAGATCATCGCCCAGGTCTGGCCCTCGAGGGGTTTGGGCTGGTTCGCCCGACCGCGGCCCTCCTTCAGGGCTTTGGCCAGTTGAAAGATTTCTTCCGCCTCGTCGCGGGTAAAGTCGGTGTCTTGCAGGAAGCTTCGCGCCATGATGGGCAATGGGTTAGGCGGTGGGAGTGGTTCCGAACACAAAATCGAGGATCTCGATACCGTTTTCGAGGTCCCGCATGGAAGCGGTGAGCGGCGGCAGCAAGCGGATGCCGTCGGCCCCGCCGCGCACGGTCAGCAACCCCTGTTCGCGCAGGCGGGCGATCCAGAAGAGCGGATCCCCCTGCACGACGAGGGCGAGGTGATAGCCGCGGCCGCGGATGCCGGTCAGTTGCTCCGGATGGCGCGCCACCATGTCGTTGAGCTGCTGGATGAAAGCGGCGGACTGGCTCTGCACCTTGTCCAGCAGGTCTTCCTGCTCGATGGCGTCGATCACGGCGTTGGCGGCCGCACAGGCGAGCGGGTTGCCGCCAAAGGTCGAGCCGTGGCTGCCCGGGGTAAAGAGCTCGTCGTAGCCCTTGCGCGCCCAGATCGCACCGATGGGGAAGCCCCCACCGAGGCCCTTGGCCATGCCGATCGCGTCGGGCGTGATGCCCGCTTCCTCATAGGCGAAGAAGTGGCCGCTGCGACCGATGCCGCACTGGACTTCGTCGATCAGCAGCATCACGCCGCGTTCGTCGCAGAGCTGGCGCAAGCCTTGCAGAAATTCGACCGACGCGGGCAGCACGCCGCTTTCGCCCTGGATCGTCTCGATCATCACGGCGCAGGTGCGGTCGTCGATCTTGTCGGCAAACGCCTCGACGTTGTTGAATTCCGCGTGCTCGAAGCCCGGCAGCATCGGCTCGAAGCCGTGCTGGATCTTCGCCTGCGGGGTCGCGGCCATGCCGCCGAAGGTGCGGCCGTGGAAGGCCTTCTCCGCCGTCACGATCTTGTAGATCTGACCGCTTTCGCCGCCCGCGCGCTGGCGCCCCCAGAGGCGGGCCAGCTTGATCAGGGCTTCGTTGGCCTCGGTGCCGCTGTTGCAGAAAAACGCGCGGCCTTCACCGGCACGCTCGCACAGGCGCTGGGCGAGGCGAGCCTGGGGCTCGTTGTAAAAGAGATTGCTCATGTGGGCCAGTTGCCCGGCCTGTTGCTGGACCGCCTGCACCCAGTGGGCGTGGGCATGGCCGAGCGTGTTGGTGGCAATCCCGGAGCAAAAATCGAGGTAGCGTCGCCCTTCGGCATCCCACACGTAGCTGCCCTGGCCGCGGACGGCGGCAAAGGGCGCGGGGCCGTAGTTCTTCATCACGTGCGCCTCGTAGAGGCCCGACACGCGTTCGGTGGTGACTTTGCTGGCAGTTACGGAGGCCATCAATCTTCCTGGGTCTTGACGATTTCAGTGCCGACGCCCTTGTCGGTGAAGATTTCGAGCAGCAGGCTGTGGGGCAGCCGGCCGTCGACGAAGTGCACGCGGTGCACGCCTTGGTGCAGCGCGTTCACGGCACTCTCGACCTTGGGCAGCATGCCCTTGCCGATGGTGCCGTCGGCCTTCAATTCCTTCACGTCTTCCACCTGCAGGGTGGAGATCAGGCTGTCGGGGTTTTTCGGATCACGGAGCAGGCCGGGAACGTCGCAGAGGTAGACGAGGCGGCGCGCGCCGAGGGAGCCCGCCACGGCAGCGGCGGCCACATCGGCATTCACGTTGTAGAGGGCGCCGTCCTTGTCCTTGGCGACGGGTGAGATCACGGGCAGGTTGCCCTGGGCCAGCACCCGTTCGATCTGGTCGGCGTCCACGGCTTTGACCTGGCCCACGTAGCCGATGTCGATCGGCAGCCCTTCGCTGTCGGTGCTCAGGCGTTCGCAGGTCAGCACGTCCTGGCCCCGCACGCCGGCGGGCAGGGCGCCTTTCGCGCGCAGGTTGTCGCAGATGCCGGGATTGATCTTCCCGTTGAGGACCTGCTCGACGATTTTGACCGTCGCGGCGTCGGTGACGCGCAGGCCGTTGACAAAAGTGGGTTCGAGCTTGGCTTCGGCCATGGCCTGGTTGATGGCCGGGCCACCCCCGTGCACGACGACGACGCGCAGGCCGACGGTGGCGAGGAAGGCGAGGTCGATCGAGACGCCATGCTGCGCCTGCTCGGTGTCCATGAACGAGCCGCCAAACTTGACGACGAAGATGGACTCACGAAAGCGCTGGATGTAGGGCAGAGCCTCGAGCAGCACCTCGGTTTTGGTCTGGATGTCGATATCGATCACGTCGGGAAAAGCTATTCGGATTTATTGTAGTCCACGTAGCCCTCGGTCAGGTCGGTCGAGAAGAAGCGTTGGCTCGCCTCGCCCTGGTTGAGGTGTAGCTCGATGGTGAAGGTGGGCAGACTCACGATCTGCTTCCACGTGGGCTTGAGCTCCGGGTAGAGCCGGGCCTTGACGAAGGCGGGGATGGCGGGCGTCTTGCCGCTGGCGCGGTAGTAGAGCTCGATCTGGTCTTCGCGCATGGGCACACCGGCATAACCGGCGGCGTCGAGCACACGGCCCCAGTTGGGATCGTTGCCATACCAGGAGCTCTTGACCAGCAGGCTGTTGCCGATCGCGCGCGCGACCTTGGTGGCGTCTTCCTGGCGGGCCGCGCCGAGCACCTTGATCTCGACTACCTTGCTGATGCGCTCGCCGTCGCCCACGATCATGCGGGCCAGGCGCTGGCAGACGTGTTGCAGCGCGGCGGTAAAGGCGGTGGCGGCCTCCGAGTCGCGCTCGACGGCGACGCCGCTCTGGCCGTTGGCCAGCACGAGCACCGTGTCATTGGTGCTCATATCGCCGTCCACGCTGATGGCGTTGAAGGTGTCGACGACGGAGGCGGACAGCAATTCCTGCAGGAAGGGCTGCTCGATCTGGGCATCGGTCGCGATAAAGGCGAGCATCGTGGCCATATTGGGCTCGATCATGCCCGCGCCTTTGGCCATGGCCGAGAGCGTGACTTCGCGGTCGCCGACGGGCACCTTGACGCTCACCACCTTGCGGCGGGTATCGGAGGTCAGGATGGCGTCGGCGGCGTTCAGGCCGTGGTGGAAGGTCGCGCCCAGCTTGCCGGCGGCATCCTTGATACCCGGCAGAATGGCGTCCATCGGCAACGGTTGCCCGATACGGCCGGTCGAGGAGACGAAAAATGCGTCGCCGTCCGCCCCGAGGGCCTGGGCGAGGGTGCGTTGCATCGCGGTGGCATCCTTCAAGCCCTCTTCGCCGGTGCAGGCGTTGGCGTTGCCGCTGTTGGCGACGAAGCCATGCAGGGGCTTGCCCGTCTGGAGTGCCTGGCGGCATTGCACGACCGGCGCGGCCGGCAGCGCATGCTGCGTAAAGACGCCGGCGGCGGTGCAGGGCGCTTCGGAATAGACGACCGTGAGATCCAATCGGTCCGTGCCCTTGCGTCGGATGTCCGCCGCGACGGCGGCGGCCTGAAATCCAGGCGTGTCAGTCAGTCCTGAAGGAGAGAGGATTTCGTAGAACAAGGGCATTGTCGTGGGACGATGGTGAAAGGAAGACTCAGAGCAGGCCGGCGGCTTCAGGCAGGCCCAGGCACATGTTCATGATCTGGACGGCCTGGCCACTGGCGCCCTTGACCAGGTTGTCGATCACGCTGTTGAAGATCAGGTTACCCGTCCGTGGGTCGTAGGTGGCCGACATGTCGCACCGGTTGGTGCCGTAGACGTGCTTGGTCTCGGGGGGCTGACCGGCGGGCTTGCTGATGACGAAGGGCCGGCCACCATACGCCTTTTTCCACGAGGCATAGACGTCTTCGACCGAGCCCTTGGCCTTGGCGATGATGGTGCTTTCGATGCCCCGCTTCATCGGCACGAGGTGGGGGATGAACTGCACCGCGACATCCCGGCCGGCGGCGAGGCCCAGCTGTTGCTCGATCTCGCCCGCGTGCCGGTGGTGGGGCAGTCCGTAGGCAACCACGCTCTCCCACCGCTCGGAAAAGCCGTAAAACTCGGTGGCCTTCTTGCCGGCGCCGCTGACGCCGCTCACGCTGCTGATGATGATGTTGTCGGCTTCGACCACCCCGTCCTTGAGCAACGGCACGAGCGGCAGCTGCACACTGGTGGGGTAGCAGCCGGGGCTGGCGATCAACCGGGCGTCCTGCCACGTCTCCTGCGGCAGCAGCTCGGGGATCACGTAGGGCACCTTGGCCAGCCAATCGGGGGCCGGGTGCGGGTGGCCGTAATTGGCCTGATACCGTTCCGGCGTATCCAGCCGGAAGTCCGCGCTCAGATCGATTACCCGCTTGCCGGCCTCCACCAGAGGCAGGGCAAACTCCGCAGCCACACCGTGCGGCAAGGCCAGAAAGTAAACGTCCACCGGCTGTTGGGCCAGCAACTCCACCTCCGAGCTGATAAAGCTGAGGTTGCCCACCGTGCCGCGCAGTTGCGGCATGGCCTCGTCCACGCGCTTGCCCGCCAGGCTGCGCGAGCCGACGACGGCCAGCTCGACTTGCGGGTGCCGGGCCAGCAGATCGATCAGGACTTCTCCGGAATAGCCGGAGGCTCCGACGATACCTACTTGGATCATAAGCGGGGATGGTGGGGGTGAAGAGGGAACGTTAAGCAGGATTGATGAGACCTGAAAAGCAAAAAGCCTGTGCTCGCGGGGCGGAATGCCCACAAGCACAGGCCTGCAAAAAAGCGGCTTGGTAGAGAGGCAGTTCGCCTAGCGCTTGGAGAATTGGAAGCGCTTACGGGCGCCCGGTTGACCGGCCTTCTTACGTTCGCGACGACGCGGGTCGCGCTTGAGGTGACCGGCCTTCTTCAGGGCGGGGCGCAGCTCGGGATTGTAGCGCTCGAGCGCACGGGCCAGGGCGTGGGCGATCGCTTCAGCCTGGCCGTTGGGGCCACCACCGACTACCTTGACCACGAGGTCCACGGATTCGCGCATATCGGCGGTCGTCAGCGGGGCGCTGGAGATGCGCTGCAGATTTTCGTCGTAGCAATAGTCTTCGAAGGCGCGGCCGTTGACGGTGATCTTGCCGGTGCCTTCGGTGGTCAGGCGCACGCGGGCAGAGGCCGTCTTGCGGCGGCCGGTGCCGAGGTAAACGTTAGCGGTGGTGATGCTGCTCATCTGGTCTGCAGAAATTCAAAAAGGTTTAGACTTCCAGCTTCTGGGGCTGTTGGGCTTCGTGCGGGTGTTCGCTGCCAGCGTAGATGCGGAGCTTCTTCATTTGGGCGCGGGCCAGCTTGTTGCGCGGCAGCATGCCCTTGACGGCGTTCTCGATGATGAACTCCGGACGGCGAGCGCGGAAATCGGCCAGGCTCACATACTTCTCATTACCCAACCAGCCCGAGTAGAACATGTACTTCTTGCCGAGTTCCTTGTTACCGGTCACGGCAACCTTGTCGGCGTTGATCACGACCACGTAATCACCGGTATCGGTGTGGGGCGTATAGGTCGGGCGGTGACGGCCGCGAAGGATGTTCGCGATCTTGACCGCAAGGCGACCGAGGACTTGGTCAGTCGCATCGACCACATACCATTGCGGTTTTACGTCGGTCTGTTTGGCGAGAAAGCTCTTCATTGCTGGAAAAAACGTGTAGAAAGTCGCAGATGGGCCCCAATGTCAACCTATAAAGCCCAAGACGGGGTAGGAAAAAAGAAGCGCACCCGAACATAGCCGGGTGCGCAAGGAAAAAAGGTCCGATTGGGCCGCGAGGGCTTAGAAACCGGTGGTCACGGCCAGGCCGTACCAGATCGTGTTCTTGTCGCCGTATTCGAAGACTTGCTCTTCGGTGGAACCCGCGAAGTTGCCGTAGACCGACACGCTGGCATTTTCAGCCAGGGCGTAGCTCAGGGCGAGGTTCACGCCGTAGTAGAAGTAGTCGTCGAAGTTTTCGGTGCCGGCGGTGTTCCAGCCTTCTTCGTCGAGGGAGACCCAGCCCACGTAGCCCGTGGCATCGAGGGAGGCGGCGTCGCTCAGCGGGTAGCTGTAGCCGGCGGAGCCTTCCACGGTGAGGTTTTCCAGGTCGAAGTCGTAGAAGACGTAAACGGCCGGGTTGAACATGACGTCGAACGACGCACCACCGTAGATTTCGAAGGTGTTGTCGTTATCGAAGTCTTCGCTGGTCGGGTAGCTGTAGTAGGTGCCGCCCACATCGAGGGAGACGAGTTCGCTCACCTCAAAGCCATAGCCGCCGTAGAGGTCGAGCTCGTCGCCGTAGTTGCCGGTCGGCAGGGCACCCCAGGCACCGAAGTAGGCACCCTTGGAGCTGATGTCGATGGCCGGCATGAAGGTTTCTTCGGCGCGCTGGACGCCGCGGAAGACATAGGCGGACTCGAACGCGAAGGTCGTGCTGACGGAGAGATCGTCCTGCACGGAAGTTTGAGCACTCAGAGCGGACACGCTACCAGCGGCAGCGGCCAAGATAGCCAGATGCTTTTTCATCGTTGTAGTTGGTTTGGTTGGTCTAGCGAATTGAGAACTTGAGAGACCGCAACGTATGTATCGGCCCTCTCGTTCTGTCAAATCAATAGGGTTGCAAGAGAGGTTTGAGCAAGGGGTGCGCCAGAAAAATCCGCCCATGAAGATCAACAGTTTAGTTTAATAACTATGTTTGAATTCTTTTTGGCTTTGGGTGAATATGGCCACTGGCGCCCCAGTTGGGGTCTGAGTGGCACCCCCTGTCAGAACCTTTTTAAACAGGGCTGAGCGGAGAAGGTTGCAGCGGGTTTTTACTGGCGGCTCGTCGATTCCCGGCCTAGCAGTACCGTATGTTCAAGCACGTCGTATTCTTTCGCTTTCACGAAAATGCCCTCGATGGGGATGCCGCCACCAACGCGCGCAAGCTGAAGGAGCAGCTCGAGCTGTTGCCCTCGCAGATCAAGGAAATCCAGAGCTTCGAAATCGGTCTCGATGTGATGCGCAGCGAGCGTTCCTGGGATCTGGCACTCGTCAGTGGCTTTGACGACCGGGAGGCGATGCAGCGCTACCAGGTGCACCCGGCCCATCAGGAGGTGATCGCCTTTGTGAAGCAGGTCTGCTCCGAGGTCGCAGCAGTGGACTACGAGCTGTAGCGCCTCCAAAAGAAAAACGCCCGGCTGAGACCGGGCGCGAAAAAGGGAAGGCCCGGCGAAGCGCGTCGGGCTTTTGTTTTCAGGCTTTAGATGAGCACCTCGAAGATGTGCGCGGGACTCTTCTGCGGGTCGAGCTTGATGAAGGCGTGGGTCCCTTGCCAGCGGTAGACCGGTTGGGTGGGGTCGTTGAGGTCGCGCACGCCGAATTCGCGGCCCGCGTCGATCCCCAGCGCCTCGAGCGGCAACGTGAGGTGGCCCATCTGCGTCCAGTGCCAGTCCATGTTGACGACGACGAGGATGCGGCTGGAGCGGTCGAAGTTTTGCTTCAGGTAGGCGATGAAGTGCGTGTTGTCGACATCGACGAAGGTGATGTTGTGCGTCCGCCGCAGCGCGGCGTGTTCGCGGCGCAGGAAGTTCACGCGCTTGATCTCTTCCTTCAGGTTGCCGGGCTGGTCCCAGTCCCAATCCTTCAGCTGGTATTTCTCGTTGTGGTTGTACTCTTCCTTGCCGGGGAAGGGCTCCTTGTCCATCAGCTCAAACGCCGGGCCGTAGATGCCGTGGTTGGAGCTGAGGGTGGCGGCAAGGATGTAGCGGCCGAGGAAGGTGGCGCGGTTGCCCAGTTGCAGGTCTTCGTGCAGGATGTCGGGGGTGTTGGGCCAGAAGTTGGGCCAGAAGAAATCGCGTACCGGCGTCTGCGTCAGCTCTTCGACGTAGGCGCGCAGCTCCTGCGGGCTGTTGCGCCAGGTAAAGTAGGTGTAGCCGTGCGTGTAGCCCGCCTTGGCCAGCCAATACTTGCGCTTGGGCCGGGTGAAGGCCTCGGCGAGGAAGATGAGCTCCGGGTGTTTCGCCTTCAGCTCCGTGATGCACCAGTTCCAGAAGGGGAAGGACTTGGTGTGCGGGTTGTCGACGCGGAAGACCTTTACGCCGCGCTCGATCCAGAACTCGAAGACGCTCTTCAGCTCTTCCCACAGGTTTTCCCAGTCGTCCGTCTCGAAGTTGAAGGGCAGGATGTCCTGATACTTCTTCGGCGGGTTTTCTGCATATTGGACGGTGCCGTCCGGTCGCCACTTGAACCACTGTGGGTGCTCCTTGACGTAAGGGTGGTCGGGCGCGCACTGGAATGCGATGTCCAGCGCGACTTCGAGGCCGTGATGCTCGGCCTGCTGACGGAAATACTCAAAGTCGTCGAAGTCGCCCAGCTCCGGGTGGATGGCCTTGTGGCCGCCCTCGGTGGAGCCGATGGCCCACGGGCTGCCGACGTCTTCGGCTGCGGGTGTGAGGCTGTTGTTGCGCCCTTTGCGGAAGATGCGCCCGATGGGGTGGATCGGGGGGAGGTAGGCGATGTCGAAGCCCAGGCGCGCGATCTCGGGCAGCAGGCGGGCGGCGTCGCGAAACGTGCCGTGGGTCTCGCCGTCGTGGCGCGCCGAGCGCGGGAAAAATTCATACCACGCACTGCAGGCGGCCAGCTCGCGCTCGACCAGCAGGCGCATCGGCTCGGGCAGCGCGGTTTCGAGCGAGCGGTCCGGGTAGCGCTCCATCAGGCCGTGCAGCTCGTCACTGCGGGCCAGGTTGAGGCGCTGCTGCAGGTCGCGCTCGTTGTCGGCCAGGAAGGTGCCCCAGCCCTGGAGGCGCTCCTTGTCTTCGCCCACCGCGCGCAGGGCGGCCGCGATCAGGAGCTCGCCCCCGATCTGCAGCTCCACGTCCAGCTTCTGGCCCGACTCGGCCTTCTTAATAAAGCCTTCGCGCCAGCTGCCCCAATGGTCGACCAGCCCGGCCACGGTGTACTCGTAGGCGCCGGTCTCCGCGGGGGTAAACTGAGTATCCCACTCGTCGTTGCCGAGCGGGCGCATGCGCTGCTCCTGCCAATCCGCGCTGCCGAGCTGGCGGTAGCGCAGGTAGACGATCAGCAGGTCGTGGCTGTCGGCAAAGACGTTGGCGCGCACCTGGATGGCGTCTCCCAGCACGCGCTTGATGAAAAATTGACCGCCGGGGATCCCCGGAGAGACTGCGTCGACGATGACGCGGCGGCGGGCGGGGTTCTTAAGCTGTAGCGCCATGTTGGGCGATGATTTGGGCGTAGAGGTCGTGGGTTTGGCGGGCAATGGCCTGCCAGCTGAAAGTGTCGACGGCCCGGATGCGGCCGGCCTTGGCGAAGTTGGCGCGCAAGGTCGTATCCTTCATCAGGCGGTTGATCTGGTGGGCCAGGTCTTTGGAAAAATCTTCGGGGTGGAAGGGCGTGAAGGGGCTCTCCTGGTGCTGCGCCACCGGCACGAGGAAGCCCGTCTCGTCGTGCACCACCACTTCGGGGATGCCGCCGACGCAGGAGGCGACCACGGGGGTCTCGCAGGCCATGGCCTCGAGGTTGATGATGCCGAAGGGCTCGTAAATCGAGGGGCAGCAGAAGACGTCGGCGCCGGAATAAAGCTGGATGAGCGTCGGCTTGTCCACCTTCTCCGCGATCCAGTGGATGCCGTGGCGGTCCTTGGAGGCTTCGGCCACCGCGCGCTTCATCTCTTCCGCGATCTCCGGCGTATCGGGCGCGCCGGCGCACAAGACCACCTGGAAGTTGGGGTCCATATGCTTGATGGCGTCCACGAGGTAGATGATGCCCTTTTGCCGGGTGATGCGGCCCACGAAGAGCAGGTAGGGCTGCTGCGGGTCGATGCCGTAGCGTGCGAGGGCCGGGGCGGCGTCGACCGGCTTGTATTCTTCCGGATCGATGCCGTTGTAAATGATGTGGATGCGGGCAGGGTCGACGTCGAAGAGCTTGAGCACGTCGTTCTTGGTGCCCTGCGAGACCGCGATTACGGCGTCCGCCATTTCCAGTGCCATCTTTTCGACCCAGCAGCTGAAGTCGTAGCCACCGCCGAGCTGCTCCCGTTTCCAGGGGCGCAAGGGCTCGAGCGAGTGCACGGTGACGACGAGCGGGATGCCGTAGCAGAGCTTGGCGATGATGCCGCCCAAGTGGGTGTACCAGGTGTGGCAGTGCACGATATCGGCGTCCACCAGGCTGGTATTGAAGTCGAGGTCGCGCTGCACCGCCCCGAGCAGGCCTTGCAGGTTGGGCGGGCAGGTGTAGCCCTGCTTGTCGACGTCGAAGCCGCGCACCCGGAGGTTGCCGTCCTTGAGGTCCTGATCGCCGAAGGCACGCACATCGACTTCCATCAGCCGCGCAAGCTGCTGCGAGAGGTATTCCACGTGCACTCCGGCTCCTCCATAGGTGTAGGGCGGATATTCGTTCGTGAGGAGCAGGGTCTTCATCAGGAGAAAAGCTGAGACGGATTCAGGGATTAAAAGTGATGGTAGGGAGAGAGTTACCGCAGCCGAAGCTCTATCTGGCGGTTTAGGCGGACGGGGGAGGAATGTCGAGCCTTCATCCCGTTGGTCAGGTGGCCGGATGGGCTTCCGAAGACGGCGGCGTGCCATCGTCTTCGTCGAACTCGAGCTGGATACTGAAAATCATGGCCAGAATCAGCAAACCCGCAACCGTGAGGACCAGGACGAGGTTGCCCGCCAGGTCGTGCACGTTCCCCAGGTCGAGGCCGAAGAGGCGCACGGGGTCGTGCAGGGCGTCGGGGGTGTGGTCGTAGGCCCAGATGGTGAGAAAGAGGCTGCGCAACAGGTTGTTGAAAAACGCCAGCGCCATCGCCGACGCCACCAGCGCAATTTTCTTCCACAGCTGGTCGAAAAATACAGCCGAGATGAAGGACCCCGCAAAGAGGCAAGCCATCAGCGAACGAATACCGGAGCAGGCCTCCGCCACGCCCACGTCGCCGGAGGGGAGGGACAGCACGCTGTGTTTCTGCTCGATCGCGTAACCCAGTCCGTCCATGACGTGAAACACGACCGTGGCCACCTTGAGCATGAGAAAGGTCGAGATCGTGTGGTCGAGCGAGCCGAACATCGGCACCGACAGCAGCCAGATGAGCGCGGGGAAAATGAACAGGCTAGCAAAGGTGAAGCGCAATTTGCCGCTTAGGGGTTCACCGGCTTCATTTCGGCTCGAGAGCAGAAAGGCGCCGCAGAGCAGCATGGAGGCGAACCCGAGCGAATAAAAGTTGGAGGTGACGAGGTTGCGGCCCTCGAGCGCGTGATAAAACGCCCCCCAGACAAACAGGAACGCGCCCGCTGCCAGCCCGGCCCAGGCGATGGCGGTGGCGAGAGGCAGCCATGCCTCGCGGTCGCCGGCTCGTTGCTCAAGTCGCTCCAGAAACCGCCCGTGCTGCTTTTTCTGCTGCCGCGAGAGCTGGGAGGGCCGCTGGGGTGAGAAAAGCCATTGTATGCGCGGATAGCGCTCGTAGAGCACATAAAGCACGAACAGCGGCACCAGGTAGCCGAACAGGTATTCCTCGTCGTGGTCCCACCACACTTGCTGGTCGAGGATCATTACGATCAACAGGCCGGCTAGGATGAGTGCGGCATAGCGCACAGGCGCGGGGAGCGAAGGCAGAAACTTGGCGAGCATGAGAGTTTTCAGCTTGGAAGAGGGAGGGCATCGACACAAGCCGAAGCGGTGGGAAATAGCGGAGGCGAGTTTACGGCGCTTTTTTGCTTGCAGGCCAGAGCGTCTTCTCCTTTTATGCCGGTTTTTCCCATGAGCAACGAGCCCAGCGAAGAACGGCAAAATTTCAAGAACCCGCAAGATCTCACCATGTTCGACGTGGAGCAACTCCAGCGCTACGTCACCGATACTGGCAAGATCCTGCCGCGCAAGTTCACGGGCCTCAACGCCCAGCAGCAACGTCACGTCACGAAGATCATCAAGCGTGCGCGTAACATGCTGCTGATGAAGTAGTGCCGACAGTAGACTTTTTTTAATGGAGCGCGGAAGCCCGATGGGCCCGCGCTTTTTTCGTGGCGACCCATCGTGACGCCGCGCAATGTGATTCTCCTACCATGCAGCGTTTCACCGGCACGAATGAAGCCCTGGAGTTTTTGGCCTGGCAGTTGAAAGCGGGCCAGCTGGTCGCTATCCCGACCGAGACCGTTTACGGTTTGGCGGCCGATGCCCTGAACGAGCAGGCTTGCCGCGAGATCTTTGCGGTCAAGGGCCGCCCTCTAATCGATCCGCTGATCGTGCACGTTGGCTCCGTGGCGGCGGCGCACCGGCTGGCGCACTGGTCGCCCATCGCGATCGAGCTGGCCAACCGATTCTGGCCGGGGCCGCTGACCCTCGTGCTGCCGAAGCAGGAGATCGTGCCGGATCTGGTGACCGCTGGCCGCCCGACCGTTGCGCTGCGCATGCCGCGCCACTCGCTGACGCTTAGGCTGCTGTCGGGCTACGGCCTGAATCTGGCCGCGCCGAGCGCCAACCCCTTCGGCTACGTTTCGCCGACGACACTCGATCACGTCAAAGTATCGCTCGGGGATCGACTGGCGTGGGGGCTGGACGGCGGCCCGTGCGAGGTCGGGGTCGAGTCGACCATCGTGGCGGTCTCGGAAACGGGGGGCGTCGGCCTCTTGCGCCCCGGCGGCGTCCCCACGGAAGCCCTCGAAGCCGTCGTGGGGGCGCCCATCGAAGATTTGCGTGAATCTGCGGCCGAGGCTTCGACGGAAGGCCTGGTCGCTCCGGGCATGCTGGCGCGTCACTACAGCCCGCGGACGCCCATCGCCTTGTTCGTTGCTGGCGAGCAACCCAAGGTGGAGACGGGCGAGGCCGTTGTCTGGCAACAGCGCCCCCGGGAGGCGCCAGCAGAAGGCGTATCCGCTTTTTGGCTGAGTGAAGACGGTGATCTCGCGACGGTGGCGCGCGCGTTGTTTGGCATGTTGCGACAGATGGACAGCTTGCCCAGCTCCCGCGTGTGGTTTGAGCTGGCGCCCGAGCAGGGCCTGGGACGCGCCATCAACGACCGCCTGCGCCGAGCGGCAGCCAAGCGCTGACAAATCATCTTTGTCGGTGCGAGGGCGGTCTTTCCAGGCCGCCTTTTTTGCGTACACAAAAAAGCCCGGCCGTTACGGGCCGGGCGAAAAGGGTAGGGCGCTAAACGTGCATCTCTTCGGAGGGCGGCGTCTTGCGGTGGGTATTTTCGACTTCGCGCGTGCCTTCCTCGTTCCCCGACATGTAGTAGTTCTTGTAACTCTTGTCGTAGTAGTAGTGGGAGTAGTAGTAGCCCGCTACGTTGGTATTGATGTTGTTCAGGATGGCACCGAATACCGGCACATTGGATTCGCGCAGGCGGCGAATGTTGATGCTGGCGGTCTTGCGCTTCACCATCTTGAAGCGGATCACGTAGAGCACGCCGTCGGCTTGCGGCACCACGTTCAAGGCGTCGGAGACCGGCGCGAGCGGCGGGCAGTCGATGATCACCTTGTCGTAGCGCATGCGCAGTTCGTGCATCAGGTTCTCGAAGCGCTGGCTGCTCAGGGCTTGCGTCGGGCTCTTGCTGCGACCGCCGGAGACCAGCACGTCGAGGCCAGGCATGTAATCGTGGATGATCAGGCCATCGAGGTCGTCGTTGCCGTTGATATAGTCGATCACGCCCTTGTGCTCGGAAAGGTCGAGGGACTTGGCCACGTTCGGCATCCGCAAGTCGCAGTCGACCACGAGGGTGCGTTCGCCGTGGATGGCGAAAGTGATCGCGAGGTTGGTCGAGGCAAAGGACTTACCTTCGGAGGAGACCGTGGAGGTCGTGACGATGACCTTCGCGTTTTTGCTCTCTTCGTGCAGCTTGAGCGTCGAATGGATGGAGCGGAAGGCTTCCACCGTCGGGCGGTCGAGATTGTCCGCCACGATGCGCGCCTTTTCGAGGGCATCGATGCGGGAAATGCGGGGAATGAGGCCGATCAACGGCAGGCCGAGCGAGCTTTCGATGTCGTAGGCCGTCTTCACCTTGTCGTCCATCACCGCGAGCAATACCACCAGACCGACACCGAGCACGCCACCGAGCACGAGGCCGAGCAGCATGTTGAACGGCACATTGGGGCTGACGGGGCGACGCGGCAGACCGGCACGCTCAAGGATGCGCGCATTGGGCGTTTCGACGCGATTGGCGACGGTCGCCTGCTGCAGACGACTTTGATACACGTCGTACATCTGCTTGCTGATCTGTAAGTCGTTGACCAACGCGTTGTATTCTGGGCGCAGGCGGTCGAGCTCGATGATCTCCTGCTCCATTGTGGCCAGGCGCTGCTTGGCGCTCTCCAGGTTGTCTTTCGCGTTTTCGTAATCTTTCTTCAGGCGTCCGGCGGCTTCGGTGGCCGCTTTCTGGAGTTCCTGCTGGGTCTCCTGCAGCGTCTGGCGGGCCGCGATCATCTTCGGGTGCTTGTCGCGGAAGCGTTCCTGCAGGCCGGCGAGCCCGATTTTGGCTTCTGACAGGCGCTGAAGCAGGGACGGAATGTTGGAGCTGGTCGCGATGAAATTGAGGTCGAGCAACGAACCCCCACTCTCCTGCACCTGCTGAACCTGATTCCAGCGGGTGGAGAGGCGATCAAAGATCTGTTGGGCTTCGATCTTCTGGTTGTTGAGGCTCGTCAGTTGCTCTCGTGCAATGTTCTGGCGCTCGTCGACGGAGATCGTGCCGTTCTTCTGTTTGAAATCGGCCAGGCGGCGTTCGATGTCCTTGATGCGTTCCGACTGCTTGGCCGCTTCGTCGCGCAGGCCTTCCGTGGCACGCAGGTTGCCCTCGATCGCCTTGGTGCGGTTAAAGTCGATGAACTCTTCGGCAAAGAGGTTGGAGACTTCCTGTGCGACCTGCGGGTTGGGGTGCGTGAAGGCCACGTTGACGATGCGGGAGCTGCGCTCCGGGACGACCGAGCGGTTGCGGGCCAGGATGCTCGGGACTTCGGGCGCGCCGCTCAGGGTCGACTCCAACTCGTCTTCGTAGGGTTGGATCAAGCGCTGCTTGGTCGGGCCCTTGATGCGGTCGGCCACGCGGTTGATGATCTCGGAGGACTGCAGGACCTTGACCTGGGTGTTGTAGTCTTCGCTGGAGCGCATGTCGAGGTCGACGACGTCCTTGAATGGCAACACTTCGTCCGGCGAGCGCAGGAGCTCGATGGCGGCCATGGCCCGGTATTGCCGCGGGGAGCTGAAAGTGAATACGGCCATCGCGATGAACACGACGATGACGCTGATGATCAGCCACCAGATGCGCTCACGCAGCATCAGGAAGTAATCCTTGAGTGTGCGGGAAGGGGATACGGCTGCTTCCGCATAGCCACCGTAGCCATCACCGTAGTAATAGCCGCCGTAGTAGCCGCCTCCGCCATAACCGTAGCCGTAGCCTTTGCCTTCTTTACTCATGAGATAAAGCCTGTGAGAGAGTTGGAATCAGGTGATCTGGCAGTGTCTTACCAGACTTTCTCCGGGACTTCCACGACATCCCCATCCTTTAGGGGATAATCCCGAGCGGTGAGCTGCCGGGCGTCGACGACGATCTCCGTCGTATTACCGTTGTCGTCCTTCCGATAGATGGTCACGTTCTTCTGGTCTGCCATGCGGTCGTTGCTCCAGCCACCCGCCTGCGCGATGGCCTCGATCAGATACATGGGCTCTTCCGACGGGAAGGGCACCTTGCCCTGCCGGTTGACCTTGCCGATGACGGTGACCACACGCGACGCATAGGAGACGACCTTGAGGTCGATCTGCGGGTTCACGTAGTAGTCTTCATTGTAAGGCTTGTAGATGTGCTGGCGGATCTCGTCGATCGTCATGCCTTCGACGTCGACCTGACCGAGGTAGGGGAGGGAGACGGTGCCGTCTCCGCCTACGCGCACCTGGTGGGCGAACTGGAGATCGTCCGCGACGAACAGGCGGACCGTCAATTCGTCCAGGGGCTTGATCTTGTAAGTGCTGGAAACTACGAAACCGCCGCTTTGGCCGGAGTTGCCGCCACCGGTATCACCGTAGTTGCCGGGATTGGACGGTGATACGGAGTTTGAAAAGCCGCCGCTGTCTTGAGCGAAAAGAACAGTGGGCGATACGATCGCAAGGATCGCAGCCAAGGCGACTAACGTAAGTTTAGAGAACATCATGAGCCAATAGGTGCTTAAGCTCGTATTTTTCTGGCGAGCAAAAAAGAAGGTCAACACCCAAAGTGTGACCTTCTTTTAAGAGAAATGTGAAATTTGTGCAGCGCTTCTAGTAACGAAGCGTAGCCGAGACCGAGATCTGGTTGGAATCGTAATCGCGCGAGTAAAGACCCTTACCGTCGGTCAGGTCGAAGTTGTAATTCGCGCCGAAAGTCCAGAAGTCGTTCGGGTTGTAACGATAGCCGATGTTGGCGTAGACGTTTTCCTGCTCGCGATCGTAGTCCTCGTAGTCGCTCCACACGTAGGTAGCGCCACCGATGAGGCGGTGCATCGTGTTGATGCGGTAGCTACCGGCGAGGCCGACGCGGGTGTCGGTGATGGTGGAGCTCGAGATCCGCTCACCGTCCACGATCACCGGGCTGGAGGCGTTGCGGAAGTCGCGGGAGGCGTTGAGTGATACCGAAGCCTGCGGGCTGACCTCGTAGGAGAGGCCGGCGTTGAGGGAGACGTTGTCCACATCGTCGCTGTTGTCCGCGTTGCGGAACTGGTAACCGATGTCGGCCGTGCCGCTCAGCTTGGGGGAAAAGAGTTCACCTTCGACACCCACATTGAAGTAGTGGTCGTCGTAGCTGTTGTCCGCGCTGCCCAAGGTCTCCGTATTACGGAAGCGATAACCGGCGGTGAGGTTGGTCAGCGGGCGCAGCTGGTAGAGGAACGTCAGGGGAACGGAAACACTGTTCGACCCGTTGAGGTAGTTGCTGCGGCCGGTGAAAATACGGCGGTTCCACTGGGCGCCACCGCGGAAGGACGTCCGCGTACTGTACTTGTACGTGCCGATGGCGCGGGCCTGGGTGCGCTCCTGTTGGACGAGCCGGCCGCGGTAGGCGAGGTCCACGAGGTCGCTTGGGTTGACGTCGACCAGCTCGGTGCTGTTCGAGGCCACTTCGCGCCAGCTGGCGGACATGACGACGTTGGTCACGCCGGAGTTGTATTTGCCGTTAAAGGCAAAATTGGCCAACTCGTTGTCCAGACCGTCGTTTTCTTCCTTGCCGTAGCGGAAGATGTCGACGCCGGCGGTCACCTGGCTGGTGAGCGAACCGGTGTCGGTCAGCTGCAGCTCGAGGCCCGGGGAGAAAACAAAAGCGTAGTCTTCGTTGGCTTCGTCGTCGAAGGCGACATTGTCGTCCAGACGGTAGATGTTATCCTGCCACATCACGCGGGCACGGCCGGTCACGAAGAGGGCGGCATCGTCGCCCAGCGAAGCGAGGGGCGCGGCTTGCGCGCTGGCCAGGATTCCCAAAAGAGAAAGGCAGATAAACGAATTTTGGTTGAGCGACTTCATTTAACCTGAGGATTGTAGTTTGTAAGATGCAAGAGAGGTTCACCGAAGTGACTGGCCTACAACAAAGTGATCCTGGGTTTTTTGGCAATTACTTTTTTAAGATAGCCATAGCGGGGGTGGCCCCTCTTTATCTCCATTTTACCGCTGTTTTACAAGCCATGCCCGTGGGCGTCTCCAATTCCGTTGACTTTGCACCGGGTCGGCGCAGCTTCATGGGGCGATTAGGTCTACTCTCGCTATGAACTCCGAAAAATCACAAAAAATCTGGCTGGGCTTCGCTGAAAAGCGGCCTGTAGGCAACGGCCGGGTGAAGATCAACCTTTTCTGGGGCCGCATCCTCATCGTATCGTTTGTCTTGATGATCATCGGGTATCTCGCTCTCACCGGAGGCATTTACCTGTTGCTGAAGGAGAAGCGGGGCTATGCGCGCGTGACGTACGCCGACACGTTGCTCCTGCCGATCAAACAGAAGGAGATCAAGCGCGAGCAGGGCCTGTATCAAATCGAACGCGGGCAGGAGATCGCCGAGTCTGCGAAGGATTCGCAGGACCTGCTGCAGGCCGAACGGTGGATCCGGCAGGGGCTGTCGCGTGCACCCGACCAGATCGAAGGGCGGCCTTTCCTCGCCCGGATGTTCATGCTGCGCCAGCAGCCCAATTACGCGCTGCAGACTTATGAGGACGGGCTGCCGTATGCGGGGCGCGACCTCGACTTTTTGCGCGGCTACCTGCAAGTCCTTTTCGTCACGAAGCACGAGGCGAGGGCGCTGGAAGTGGTGCAGGAGTATTTGCCGGCCCAACCGGACAAGTCGGACAAGCTGAACACCCTGCTGGCGGTCGCCGGCATGCGCGCGGCGGTCGAGGTCGGGGAGTTTCAGCAGGCGCACCAATGGTACCGGGATTACGGTCTGGACGCCAACCCGGAGGCCGTCCTGCTCGCCGCGACCGCGCTCGAGCGGGTGGGGCGGACGGATGACGCGATCGATTTGCTCAAGAGCTTTGTCGACCGCTATGATCGACCCCAGTTTGCAGAGGTCATGGATGCTGCGCGCAAGATGCTGATGACGCTCTACCAGCGCCAGGAGCGCTATGGTGATGCGGCCGAGGTGGGTTTCAAGCGCTCGATCGTCTTATCCGAAGATCCGCAGCCGAGCATCGATTTGCTCAAGGTGTATGATGCCCAGGGGCGTGAACAGGATGTGCAGCGGGTGGTGGAAAACCTGCTGCGCCAGTTCGGCGACGATGCAAAGGCCGTGGCGGCCCTCTGCAATTTTGCGACGGATACGGGGCGTCTGGATCTGGTGCGCCGTATCTATGAGACGGCGATCGAAAAGAACCTGGAGCTGGCGTCGTTCAGCCTGATGTTTATCGAGGCACACGTGACGTCCGGTCAGTTTGCCAGCGGCCTGGCCTACATCGACGACCTGGTGCGCGAAAATCCCGACTGGCTGGAGCGTCAGGAGTCGGTCATCAGTGGCCTGCGGGCGATCGCTCACTACGGCCTCAACGATGAGAAAATGGGCGATCTCTACCTCACCGAATTCCTTTCCTCGGCTCGGGTGCGGGCCGGCTTGCTGCGCAACGTCGCCGCCCGCTTCGAAGACGTCGGTCGGCCGGACCTGGCGCGCCGGGTGTTGCTCGACGCCCTGGAGCGGGAGCCGCGCGACGAGCAGATCCTGACCAAGCTGGTCGACCTCGAGCTCGAGTTGGGAGAGTCCCGCACGATCACCGAGCACGTGGGCAGCCTGATGGACCTCGTGCGCCCGCGCCTGGAAAAGCTCGAGACGTTTTACCACGGCCTGAACAGCGACCGTTTCATCTTCGCCCCGGATCGCGAGCAGCGGCTCGAAGCGCTGGCCTCCGCCATCGAACAGGCCGAGACGGGCAATCTGGATTACTCGCTGCGGCCTTTGGACGTGATTCAGCAGGAGCGGCAGATGCAGGCAGCGGCCCCGCAGTCCGAGCCGGTAGCCGCCAACTAGCCCCCCGGGGCTTAAGCGTCGCGACCGTCTTTTTCGACGTCTTCTTCAGTGTCCGGAGAAGGCGTTTCTTTTTCCTCCTCCAGCTCGTCTTCGGGGATGGCGCGGACTTCGGCTTCGATCACGCGCTTGTCGTCGACCGCCGTGACGCGCACCGCCAAGCCTTCCACGACCAGCTCCTCGCCCTCTTCCGGGATGCGGCCCAGCTCACTGGTAATCAGGCCGCCGAGCGTCGAGACCTCGTCGTTTTCCACGTCCACGCCCAGGCGTTCGGAAAGCTCGTGCAAGGGCGTGAGGCCCGAGACGACGGCTTCCCCTTCCTGGGTGTCGCGGATCAGGAGTTCCTCTTCGGTGTCGAATTCGTCGCGGATATCACCCACCAGCTGTTCGAGCACGCGTTCGAGCGTCAGGACGCCCTCCGTGCCGCGAAACTCGTCGATCACGAGCGCCATGTGCACGTTGTGGCTCAGCAGCTGGGTCAGCGCCTCCTCCAGCGGCGTGTCGGCGTCGATGCGGATGATCTCACGCTTGATCTTGCGCAGATCCACCCGGTTCATTTCGCCCTCGTAGCGGAAGATATCCTTGATGTGGATGAGGCCGATGCAGCGATCGAGATCGCCCTCGCAGAGCGGGAAGCGGGTATGGCCGCTCTCGCGGGCCATTTGGAGGTTTTCCTGCAGGCTGAGGTAGGAGTCGAAATACTTCACCTGGTGGCGCGGCAGCAACACGTCGCTCACCTCCAGCTCGCGCATCTGCAGCGCGTTCTTGAGGATCGTCTGGGCCACGACGGACATGTCGGGCGCTTCCTTGCCCAGCAGCTCGATCTGCTCCTCGTAGTCAAGGGCTTCGAGTTCTCCGACTTCGCGGCCCCCCCCGATCCCGTTGACCGCCCGGCTGATGGGGGCGAGCAGGGACAGAAACGGCTTGCACAGAATGGTGAGCAGGCGGACCAGCAGGGAGGTCCAGCGCAGGGTGTTCGCGGGAGACTGCAGGCCCAGGGAGCGCGGGAAGTGCTCGATCGCGACGAATTGTACGCCCAGCAGGAGTAGCGCGCAGACCACCATGAGCATGCCCGGCAGCGGGGCCGGCGCCTCGACGGCGTTGCGGATCGCGAACAGCACGCCCCACAAGAGCAGCCAGTAGCCGATCCAGCAGAGCCCGCCGGTGAGGCGGATCACGCGCAGCGTGCGCGTCGGGTGATCCAGCAACCAGGCAACCGCCTTGCGCTCGCGCAGATAATCGAGCAGGTCGGGGTTGAAGTGGCTGAAGCGCACTTTGACGAGGGCAGCCTCGCAGGCGACCACGGCCCCGTGCAGGGCCACGACCGCCAGTGCGCCTAGCGCTTGAAACAAAAGCAGGATGCTCACGCGTGATTTCGGTCCGGCCTCGGGACGTCTTCCTCCTTAGCGGTTCAAGAACGCGTCCAGGCTCTGGAGCAGGCGTGCGTTTTGCGGCTCCGTGCCCACGGAAACCCGTAGGTGCTGCGGAAGGCCATAGCCGGCAACGGGACGCACGATGACCCCTTGACGCTGCAACGCGTCGTAGGCTTCTTCAGCCTGGGGCACCTGGACGAGGATGAAGTTGGCTGCGCTGGGCACGGCTTCGAGGCCCAGCTTGGCAAAGCCTGCTCCGAGCTGTTGCAGCCCGGCGGCGTTGGTGGCGCGACTCTTGGCCACCCACTCGGTATCGGCCAGGGCGGCGCGTGCCGCCTGCTGGGCCAGAGTGCTGGTGTTGAAAGGCGGGCGCACGCTGTTGAGCTGGGCCGCCAGTTCCGGATCGCTGTAGCCGTAGCCGATGCGCAGGCCGGCCAGGCCGTAGATCTTGGAGAACGTGCGGGTGCAGATGACCTTGCGACCCTCGTGGATCAGCGGGCGCAGGTCCGGCGCCGGATCCTGGTACTCGGCGTAGGCCTCGTCATATACAAAGATCACGTGGTCGGGCAGCGAGCGGGCAAACGCCAACACCTCGGCTTCGGGCAAGATCGTGCCGGTGGGATTGTTGGGGTTGGGCAGGTAGACGAGGCGCGTGCGCTCCGTCACCGCCGCCCGCATGGCATCGAGGTCGTGCTTGTAATCCGGCATGGGCACGCGCACGGGCGTACCGCCGGCCCGGATGGTGGAGATCAGGTAGCTGACGAAGGCCTGTTCGCCCATCACCGCCTCGGTCTCCGGGCCCATGAACAGGCTGGCGAGCAGGTAGAAAATCTCGTTGGAACCCGCGCCGATGGTGAAGCATTCCTCGGGCAGGCCCAAGCGCTCCGACAGGTCGCCACAGAGAAAATGGGCGCTGTTCTCGGGATAGAGCCAGGCCTCCTTCAGGCTGTTGCGGGCAGCATCCAGGGCGCGGGGGGATGCGCCCAACGGGTTTTCGTTGGAGGCCAGCTTGATGACCGCTTCGGGTTGCAGCCCAAATTCCTGGGCCACCAACTCGATCGGCCGGCCAGGCTGGTAGATGGGTAGGCGCTGAATCTGCGGCTGCAGCAACGCAGTGTAGCTCATAGGCTGCCGATGCTTCAGATTACGCCGCACGCTGCAACGGCAAAGCGTACGCAACGTAAAATCTCTTCGGCCCGGATGCGCAAGTCGCACCGATAATGGCGCAATGAGGGTGTACTGGCCTGACGGTTGCTGTTCACCGCGGCCGCTCTCGGCGAGGATTCCCCTTGCGGAGCTACGGCATCTTCCTAGACCATTTGGTGTAACGCGTGCATGAACACAGCATTTTTTGTCAGTCCCTATAGCGAAGCCGGTATCGTGGAAAACATGGCTTACGATGCGGTGTTGCTGCACGACTACCCCCGCCCGATCAACGCCCGCATCCGCTGCTACGGATGGACGGAGCACGGCGCGACGTTTGGCTACAGCCAGCGCTGGGGAGACGTGCGGCAGCTGACCTCGCTGGAGGGCGGTCCACTGGTGCGGCGTTTGACTGGCGGCGGAGTGGTGCCTCACGGAGAGGATTTTACTTACGCCCTGGTGCTACCGCCGGCTCATCCCTTTTATCGGGAAAAGGCGGTGGATCTCTACCGCTTGATTCACGATGCCGTGGCGACCTGCCTGCACGCCTTCGGGCAGCCGGCAGAGTTGGAGCCTTGCCCCTGCGACTTCGGGCAAAAGCGCGAGCGGCTCGGTCTGGCGGGCGCGTGCTTTGTGCGTGCGGAGCCCTACGATGTGGTGGAGCCCAAGAGTCGCCGCAAGCTGGCGGGGGCCGCGATGAAGCGTGACCGTGACGGTCTGCTGGTGCAGGGCTCGCTTGAGCTGCCGGACGGGGTGGCGCTGTCGCTTTTCGAGCGTTCGCTGATCGAGTTGATCGCCGCGCGGCTCGATTTGCCGTTTCCCAAGCCTACGCCGGGGCAGGTGGATGCCGCGGCGCTGCAACGCTGGACAGCGCACTTTGCCGACGCGGCCTGGAATCAGCGTCGCTAGCGAGCGGCGCGGTCCCTAGTCCGCCTTTTCCAACGTGATGACGTTCTCGATGTGGCGCGTCTGCGGGAAGAGGTCGAAGGGCTGCACGCGGGTGGGGATGTAGCCCTGGCGCACGAAGATCTCGAGGTCGCGCGCCTGGGTGTCCGGGCCGCAGCTGACATAGACCACGCGGGCGGGGCCGTAGCGGAAGAGCTGGCGCAGGAAGGCCTGGTCGCAGCCCTTGCGCGGCGGATCGATCAACATCACGGTGTCTTCCGCCGGGGTGTTCAGGTTGGTGAAGATACGCTGGGATTCGCCGGAGAAAAAGGAGGCGTTGCGCACGTGATTGAGCGCGGCGTTGGCCCGCGCCAGCTTGATGGCCGTCTCGCTCACTTCGACGCCGAACACCAGCTCGAAGCGTTCCGCACCGCAGAGCGCAAACACGCCGACGCCGCAGTAGGTGTCGCACAGGTAGCGCGGTGTGCGCCCGTTTTCCAGCGGAGCGACGGCCTGATCCAGCGCGTAGTTGACCATGTCCGGCAGGATGTGCGGGTTGTTCTGGAAGAACTCGCCCGCGATGAACTGGAAACGCTTGCCCAGCACCTCTTCCGTCACGACGGCCTTGTTGTCCGTGATCACGCCCTCATTGGCATCGCGCATGAGCAAGGTGCCGCCCTGCTTCTTCTTGCCCAACGGACGCTCCTCCCACACCCGCGCGCGTTCGGCGGGCAGGGCGGCGTTGATTGCCTCGCTGGCGATTGGGCACTGCGGCACATCGATGATGGCGCGGCTGCTGGCGTATTGGAAGCCGATGGGAAAGCGCTCCTTGCCCTGGTCGGGCTTCGGGTAGTGCGGCGTGATCTTGGAGCGGTAGCCGTACTGCAGGGGCGAGCCGTGGCAGCGCTCCACGCCCAGCGCCCGGGCGTTGGGCGCCTCGACCCCTTCGATCTTGGGGTAGGTGGGCAACTTGCCGATCCGGCGGATCAGCTCGGAAATCTGGCGTGTCTTCCAGTCCAGCTGCCGATCATAGCTGTAGTGCTGGTATTGGCAGCCGCCGCACTGGCCGAAGAGCGGGCAGGGGGCCTCGACGCGGTCCGGCGAGGGCTCGAGCACCTCCACGAGATCCGCATCGGAGTAGTTCTTCTTGTTGCGCCACACCCGGGCCTTCACGCACTCGCCGGGCAGGGCAAAGGGCACCATGACCACCCAGTTGTCGATCCGGCCGACCCCTTCGCCGAGGTTGGTCAGATCGTTGATCGTCAGCTCGATCTCCTGATGATATTCAAAGGGCGTCGGGACGAAGTTCTTGGGCGGCTTTTGCATGGGAAACCCGATAAAATGGGGCACGCCCGCCGTTTTGGGAACTACAAAAGCCACAAATCCCCGAGAAATTTCGCGAGTGCGCACTCGGTGCCGATCCAGGGCGAGAATCGAGTGCTACGTCCGCTGCATCTCTTGGGCTGGGGGCTCAGACTTACGCGAAGCTAGGTGTGAAAGGAATTTATACAATGGTTTCCTCAGGTTTTCGACGTAGCGACCGAAGGCCAGACAGGCCACACCAGTTGCGAGGGGAAAAGCATAAGGGAACGGTTCGGTAGTAACCTGACTCAGTAGTAGCATTATTGGCATGTGAACCAAATAAAGGAAAAACGAACCATCAGCCAGGAAGCGTATAAAATGCCGGCTTGGTGCGGTTGGCTTCTCCTCATACCCAGAGAGTAGTGTAAGGCCGCAGACGAGGGCTACAGAAAAACATACGCCCAGCAGCCAGAAGTATGGTGCGTAGTTTGCATGAGAAAGTTCAACTGGGAAGTAACCTCGTAGATCGAAGATGGTATAACGCCAATTGCTCGCCCACAACATGAAGGCGGCTCCCGATGAGATCGCGATTCCAAAAATGGCAGTGGTCGACGTTATTTTTCTCTTGTTTAATGTGCGGTAAGCGAACCAACCCATCAGCCAGATAGGTGCAAGCATTACAGTGGGCAATCCAACGATCAGGCAGCAGGTTAGGATTGCGATTATGCTGACCTTTCGGTTGGGGATGAAGACCCAAAGTGCAAACATGATGTAGTACCACCATTCGCAAGTTAGGCTCCAAAAGACGGATGCGGAGGGCAAAAAGAGAGAATGCCATCCGTTCCAGTTAAGGAACGTGAACGTCGCTAGCAGTTTCGCGAGTATTGCATGGTGTCCTTGTGTCGGCAGATCGGCCAGTCGCTGTATCACATAAACCGAAAGAATAAACAGCACTGCAATGGGAACAACTGAGTAGAAGCGGGAGACCCGCTTTAAGGCAAATACGGAGAAGGTATTCTCCTTTGCTTGAGACACCATCGAGATCACAAATCCCGACAAAATAAAGAAAACGATTACAGCTTCTTGGCCTAAGTTCGGAAAGATGCGATGTGCTGCAATATGACCGCTGTAGTGATGCAACAAGACGACCAAAGCAGAGATTCCACGAACCAGATCAAGCGACAGAGACTGCTGTGAGTTCAACTTCACGGGGTGGCATGCAAACGAATCAAGACTGGATGGCGAGAAAATACACCTGTGGGGGCGCGTTGCAGGACGCAGCGGGAAGCCGTGTCGCCTCCTGCTCAGCCTTTTCGCTTCCCACGGGCGGGCAAGTGTGTTTTTGATCCGTGACAGCAACGCTATGTCCTTTGCCAACATCCAGAGTGTGCAGAATCCACGGGTCAAGAGCCTCGTGCGGCTACGCGAAGCGCGCCACCGGCGGCGTCTGGAGCGCTTCCTGATCGAGGGGCGCCGTGAGTTGACCCGGGCTCTGGCCTGTCATTGGCCGCTGGAGACGGTGTATTTCTGCCCCGAGCGCTTCAAGGCGCCCGCGCAGGATGAGCCGGATGCGCTCAGCGTGGTGGAGCAGGCCGAAGATGCGGGAGCGGAGATCGTGCAGCTTTCGCCGGAAGCGTTCGACAAAGTATGTTACCGCGAGGGCCCGGACGGCCTGCTGGCGGTGGCGGAGATCCGGGAACGTGACCTGGCGGAACTGGCGGAGCGGTTGGCGGCCCTCGACCACCCGGCGCTGTTGCTGGTGGTGGAAGCGGTGGAAAAGCCGGGCAACCTGGGCGCGTTGTTGCGCACGGCCGATGCGGCGGGGGTTGACGCGGTGGTCGTCTGCGATCATCGGACCGACCTCTTCAACCCCAACGCGATCCGGGCCTCGCAGGGGGCCTTTTTCTCGGTCCCGACCTACCTGAGCGAGACGCGCGAACTCCGGCCCTTGCTTCGGCAGGCGGGGGTGACGCCGGTCGCCACCACGCCGCGGGCGGAAAAGACCATCTGGCAGCAGGACCTGCGCGGGCCGATTGCGCTGGTGCTGGGGGCGGAGTCCATCGGGCTCTCCGAAGACTGGCTCGATGGCGATACCCTGACCGCTCACCTGCCGATGCAGGGCGTTACCGACAGCCTCAATGTGTCCGTGGCGGCGGCGCTCGTGATTTTCGAAGCCGTGCGGCAGCGGGTGGGATAGGCATCCTGCGGAAGACTTTTTGAGACCGAGTCGCTTTTTGCTGGCATCTTCGTGGAACCGGCATTAGGCCTGTTTGTCTGAGACTGACTGCTTCATAAGTTAACCTTTATATAAAGGAATGGTGAGCTTATGTCGCAACCCGCGCATCCGACGAGCGTGCCGAGCCTGGAACAGAGCTTTGCGCGCCACAACGTAGACCCTTTTCTCGACGCCTTCGAGCCAGCGTCCACGCCGCTGGCTCCGCACGGTCATGGCCGCATGATGGGCGCCGCAGCCGATGTCGAAGCCCCCTTCGATGAATGGGCGCCCCACGTGTTTCGGGAGCGTTCCACCGTGCCGCTTTGCCTGTATTTGCATGTGCCGTTTTGCCGGCACCGTTGCGCCTTCTGCCCGTTTTACCGCAACGCCAGCCGCGAGGGATTCAGCGCAGAATACGTGCAGCTGTTGCAGCGAGACCTCGACTTGACGGCCGACACCCTGCGCGGGATTACGCAGTCCCGGCGGGTGGAGGCGGTCTATTTCGGGGGCGGCACGCCGAGCGATCTGGATCAGGCGGACCTCGAGACGGTGTTGCACGAGCTGAAGGCCGTCTACGCGATCGACGCACAGACGGAGGTGACGGTCGAAGGGCGGATCCGAGGCTTTACGCCGGCGAAGGCCGAGGCCTGGGTGCAAGCGGGGGCGACGCGATTCTCTCTGGGCCTGCAAAGCACCGAGACGACGTTGCGGCGTCGCCTGGGGCGTCTGGCCGACCGGCGGGAGATGCGGGAAACGCTGGCCACGCTCAAGGCGACCGGTGCGCTGGTCATCGTGGACTTGATTTTCGGTCTGCCGGGCCAGACTGCCGCTTCGCTCGAGGACGACATCCGCTTTTTGGCCGAAGAAACGGAGGTGGACGGCCTTGACCTCTACGAGTTGAAGCAGTTCCCCGGCAGCCCGATGGCCAAGATGATCCAGAGCGGACGGCTGCCGGCCCCGGCCGGGGTGCGCGAACGCGGGCGACTCTACCGGGCGGCGGTTGAGGCGCTCGATGCGCAGGGCTTCGAGCACTTCACGCTCCAGCACTGGCGGCGCAACTCGCGCGAACGCTCGCTTTACAACCGGCTGGCCAAGACCGAGGCCGACATGCTGCCTTTCGGCTCCGGGGCGGGCGGACGCCTCGGGCGCATTTCCATCACGCGCGAAGGCCTGCTCGAGGTCTACCGCTCCAGCCTGATAGCCGGCAAAGTGCCTGCCCGGTTCACCGAGAGCCGCGGACCGGTCACGCTCTTTGCCTCCGTGCTCACCAACGCACTCGAGCTGCGGTGCCTGCCGCCGCTCGAGGACTGGCCGCGGGCGTCTTTTGCCTGGCGCGACCGGCTGCTTGCAAACTGGCAGGAGGCGGACCTGCTGACACTGCCCGCAGACGCCGTCACCCCGATCGCGTTGACTCCCGCCGGCTGCTTCTGGGCCACCCACCTCCAGCGGCAGCTCCTGCGGCTCTGCGCCCACAGCCGGGAGGCGGCTTAAGTGGAGACCTTATCGGAATCATGCTCCCGAGCCTTGGAGAGGGCCGCCGCAAAAAGCCCGGTCGGCACGGAGATAAAGCCCAGACCGATCATCAGAATGAAGAAGGTAAAGATACGTCCGCCGACCGTGATAGGGTAGACGTCGCCGTAACCCACGGTAGTCAAGGTCGCGACGGACCACCAAAGACACTCGAAGACGGAGGAGAACTTTTAGGGCTGAGCAGCGTGCTCAAAGTAGTATATGCCGACCGAGGAAAGGTAGAGCATGAGACACGCCGTCGTACCGAAGAGCACCAGCTCCTCTCGGACCATCACGAAGGCGCGGTGATAGCGTTGGACGGCGGCATTGTAGCGCACGAGCTTGAACAGGCGAAAAAGGCGCAGAAGCCGGAGCCCCCGCAATGAACGTAGATCGATGCCGAGCGAAAGGTAGAAAGGCAGAATGGCCAGCAGGTCGATCAGGCCGAGAAACGAGAGCAGGTAGCTGCGGCGGGGCCGGCTCAGCGTTGCCCGGACCAGATATTCGATCGTGAAGATGATGACGGAGAAGGCCTCAAAATTGCCCAGCGCCTGGCGCCACTGCGGGCTGAGGTTCGGCTGGGTTTCCGCTGCAAAGGCAAGCAGGCTCAGCACGATAAGGGTCTGAATGGGGAGTTCCCATTTACCCAAGCTGATGCGGCCTTGCGCGTCTCGTTTCATTTAGTGATGATAACGTGTTGTCGATTTGGTATGCAATGCCTTTGTGCAAGGGGGTGAGGGTTGTCTGCCCTTGCCATGGGCGGGGTGGGGCGTTGCAGTCGCGGCATGCTACCGGATTCCCCGCCCGCCTACACCTTCCGGGCTGAAGTGTATTACGACCAGTTCGACCCGCAGATGATCCTGCACCACCCGCAATACCTCATCCTGGTGGAGCGTGCGTTGCAGGCGTGGATGGAGCATGTGTTGGCAGCGCCGCGCTTCGACTGGCAGAACTTCCCGGACATGTATCTGGTGGCGCGCAAGATCGAGATCGACTTCCTCGGCAGCGTAACCAAGCCCTCGACGGTGCTCGTGCAGCTGTGGTGTCTGCAACTGCGGGCTGCCAAGTGGTCCGTGGGCTTTCGATTGGTAAGTGAAGACGGCCAGACCACTTATGCGGAGGGGCGCCGGCTCAGCTGCAAGGTCGCGCCTGAGACGCACCAGCCCCGGCTCTGGTCGGACTTGTTCCTGGAGCGCATGGGTGCGCTGGTGACGCGTTGAGTCTGGCGTGTTGCGCAAGCTTATTGGCGCCTCTTGCAAGGCTGCAGGCGCCCTCCAGAAGCTATGATGGGGCTTTCGTAAACCAGAAAGCTTATCATCATGCAAAAAACGATTCTGATTACGGGGTGCTCTTCGGGTTTGGGCCGTGCCACCGCCCTGTATTTTCTCGAGCAAGGCTGGAATGTCGTGGCAACCATGCGACAGCCACAGGCGCTGACCGAGGCCGTTGCGGAACGCCTATTGATCGCGCGGCTGGATGTCGAAGAACCTGATTCGATTGCCGAAGCGATTGCAGCAGGCATCGCGCGCTTTGGACGGATCGATGTGGTGGTCAACAACGCTGGCTTCGGCCTTTTCGGAATCTTCGAGGCCACTCCGGTGGAAAAGGTCGCACAGCAATTCGCGGTCAACGTCTTTGGGGTCATGAACGTCGTGCGCGCGATTCTGCCCCACTTTCGGCAGCGCCAGAGCGGCACGATCGTCAATGTTGGCTCCGGTGCAGGGGTCTTCGCCTTGCCGATGCTCTCCCTGTATTGCGCCAGCAAGTTCGCGCTCGAAGGTTTTTCCGAGGCGCTGTCCTACGAGCTGGCATCGCAGCATATCCGAGTAAAGATGATCGAGCCGGGGGGCGTTACCAGCACGCGTTTCGGTGAACGCAATGCGCAAGAGGCTGCTCAAAACGCGAATATCGCCGATTACGATCACTTCGCCGCTGCTGCGCTGGCGCTGTTTGGACAGCTGCGCGGTGAGCGGCATGGCACCGAAGAAGAGGTCGCCCAATGCATTTACGAAGCTGTGACCGACGACACGGATCGATTGCGTTACGTGGCGACGAAGGACATTCAGCCGCTCGTGCAGGCGCGCCGGGAGACTTCGGAAAAAGCATACATGCGATTCATGCGCGAGCGTTTCTCGCCCGTGCTGTGAGCGCCTGTTTGCCAATGGTCCTCGGATCGCGATCTTTAAAGCTGGCATGACTGCGCCCGCATACCCCGTTCCGGACTATCGATCGACCCTGCAGGAAATGGGGGTTGAGATGGGGCAGGTGTTGCGGGCCGCCGATTTGCCTCTTGCCCTGGCTTCGAGCAGCCCCGGTGGAATGACGGTAGCGCAAGTGTTCGCCTTTTGGCGCGGCCTGGCCCAGGTTTGCGCCGACCCGCTCGTGGGGGTGAAGATTGCGCTCAATCTGCCTCGTGAGCAGTATCACCCGGCCAGTATTGCGGCCCAGCATGCCCGGACCTTTCGCGACGGTCTACAGCGGCTTGCCCGTTACAAATCCCTCTGCTGTGCGGAAGAGATGCGGCTGATCGAGCAGGGCGATACGTGTGCGGTCGAGATACACTGGGTCGGGACGGACCTGCCGGTGCCGCCCCGCTTCATCGATGCGATCTTTGCCGCGCAAACCGAACTGGGGCGCCGGGGAACGGCGTGTGTGCTGCATCCAAGAAGAGTGGAACTGTCCCGCGAGCCGGAGGCGGTGGAGGTTTTTGAGCGGTTTTACGGCTGCCGGGTCCATTTCCGGGCGCCCCAGAACCGGCTGATCTTCAACCGGTCTGATCTGGAGCTGCCGTTTGTCACGTATAATGCGGCGCTGCTCGAGATGCTCGAGCCTTCGCTGGACCGGGCCGTATCGGATCGGCGCGCCAAAAGTTCGGTCTCGCAGCAAGTCAAGTGGGTGGCGCAGCGCCTGTTGAGTTCGTGTCTGCCGCAACTGGCGGACGTGGCTCGCGAACTCGGCATGAGCGCTCGTTCTCTGCAGCGCCGGATTGCGGAGGAGGGGATGAGCTACCGGCAGCTGTTGACGGAGGCCCGTCGCGAACTCGCCCACCAATACCTCGAGGGCGGCGCGCTCAACCTGGTGGAGGTCGCGTGCCTACTGGGGTTTGAAGATCCCAATTCCTTCTACCGCGCTTTCCGCGATTGGGAGGGCATGACTCCGCGGGAGTGGCAGCGCCGCCGATCTCTAGGGCGAGGGGCGCTCGCATGAGGCGTGCCGCGCGGCCCGCTACATCATGTTCTGGATTTGCTGGAGGTAGTGGCCGTAGGCACGCATGAGCTCGCCGGCGAGGGAGGCGGCCACCAGCATGAAGACCGCCTGCGGGTAAAAGAAAGCGGCGGCGGCGAGCCAGCGCGTGGCCGAGCTGCGGTAGTGCTTGGCCTGCTCGCGCAGGGTGCTCTCGAGCTGCCCCGTTTTTTCGCCCGTCTGGTAGACCGCCACGAAATCCGCCGGCCAGACGCGTTGGCTGCCCATCAAGCCGCCGGGCGGGCGGCCCATGCCGACGGCTTCCGCGAGTTGGCGGCTCGCCTGTTGCATCCGGGGATCCCCGCTCGCTTCGCCCGAAAGGGTCAGCGACTTGCGCAGGGAGACGCCCGACTCCAGCAGATCGCCCAACAGGCGGGTGAAGCGTTCCATGGCGTTGGCGCGCAGGTATTGGCCGATCAGGGGCAGGTGGCGCAATACGGCCAGCAGGCTGGCAGGGTGCGCCTGCCGCCAGAAGTTGAGCAGAAAGAGCGGCCCCCAGATCAGGGCGAGCCCCGCGATGGCTCCCTGGGAAAAGCTCGTGACGTTAAAGCAGAAGGCGCTGCTGGTCGATTCGAGGTCGAGCGAGCCGAGCGTCTGGTGGATCAGGGGCAGCGCAAACACCGCCACGTGCAGCACAAACATGGGGTAGAGCAGGGCCATGAGCACCTTGCCGCGCGTGCGCCCCAGCTCCCGGTAGTGTTCGGCCAGGGAGGAGGCGGCCTCGGGAAAGCGACCGCTTTGCAGGGCCGCAACCCAGATCGGGCGGTCCAGATCGCCCAGCCAGGGCGTGTGTGCCTTCAGGGCCTGCGCGACGTCGGTGGTCTGCAGGGCTGCGATCAGGGCTCGCCGCTGTTCCGGCTTCGGGCCGCGGGTTTGTTCGATGGCGTCTACCAGCGTCAGGCCTACCGCCGTTTGCTGGGAGAGCTGGGCATACCAGTTCGCTCGGGCCCGGTTACTGAACACTCCACCATGCTGCCGGGTGGTGCCCAAAGGCGCAAGCGCATAGCCGCTTGACCTGAGGCCCGAGTTGGGCCACCTCATTGGCACCATGGATGCCAAAGCACAAGAGGCCGCCTTCGAGGCCTACAAGCGCGTGGAGGAACAGGCGATGCGGATCGTCGCCGAGATGAAGTCGCAGTCCCCCAAGAAGGTGGACATCGAGCTGGCGCTGCTGACGGCGCTGTTCGAGCTGCACAAAAACACGCTGCCGCCGCGCACCATCGGCAAGATCGTGCAGGGGCACCTCGACACCCTGGTGCCGTTTTACGAGCAGGCGCAGGAGCAGGAAGGTTCCTGACGCCCGCCTTTTGAGGCTGCCGCTGGCGTTTGGCGTCAAGCGGATTACATTGCGGCATGGAACAGGGACCGACCAGAAAGAACTACGTGGGCCTTGGACGCGCCATCGTCGTCATTGGTCTGCTCGCCCTTTCGCTCTTGCTGGTCTGGCTCCTCTATAACGCGCGCTTCCGGGCCGAAATCGAAGCGCCGATGGAGTCGGACAGCCTGCCCGGCGCCCCTGCGGATACGCAAGCGGAGCAAGAGGAAATGCCGCCGGCCAGCCAGGAGGCGCCCGAGGGCGAAGTGATGCACCAACGCACGCAGGACTAGTGCCGCCGGCGTTGTGGCCGTTTAAAACAAGCGACCCCACCGAAAGGGTGGGGCCGTGGTAAAGGCGGTTGTGTGCGCCGGTCTACTCGACCGTGCGCAGCTGGATGGTCTCGATCACGCGTTCGCCGAGCAGAGCGTTGGCGATCACGACGAGGCGCGTGCCCGCCTGGGCGCGCCCGTGCTGCTTCAGCGCATTCATCGCCTTCAGGATCGTCTCTTCCGGATCTTCCGTAAACTGGAGGAAGAAGGGATCGACGCCCCAGTTGAGGCACATGCGCTTGAGGGCGCGCGCATCGTCCGTAAAGGCGAAGATGGGGGAGCGACGCGGGCGCAGGGAGCTGAGGATGTTGGCGAGATAGCCACTGCGGGTGAAGCAGACGATCGCGGCTCCTTCCAGCTCCTGACAGAGGATCACGGCCGAGCGTAGCAGCAGCCCCTTGGCGCTCTTGAGCTCGATGCGATCGTTCCAGCCGGGGCCCTCCTGCTTTTCGACGGCGGTGATGATGCGGTTGAGCGTGTCCACGCATTCGAGCGGGAACTTGCCCACGCTGGTCTCACCGCTGAGCATCACGCAGTCGGCCTGCTGGGTCACGGCGTGAGCCACGTCGGTGATTTCCGCGCGGGTGGGCATCGGGTTCTGGATCATACTCTCGAGCATGTGCGTCGCCACGATCACACTCTTGCCCTGGCGCAGGCACTCCTTGATCGCGCGATCCTGGGCGATGGGCAGCGTCTCGTAGGGGATCTCGATGCCGAGGTCGCCGCGGGCCACCATCACGGCATCGGCTGCCTGGACGATCTCGGCCAGGTTTTCGATCGCGCTCTGGTCTTCCAGCTTGGCGATGATGCGCACATCTTGTTGGCCCTGTTCGCGGCAATAGGAGCGCATGAGGTCCAGGTCGTCGGCTTCACGTACAAAGGACAGCGCGTAGAGGTCCATGTCCAGTGAGATCCCCAGCTTGATGTCCTCGCGGTCCTTTTCCGTCAGGCAAGGCAGGCGCACCTTCACCCCGGGCAGGTTCACGTGCCGGCGGCTGGTCAAGGGGCCGCCAACGGTGACCTTGGTGCGCACGCGGCAGGGCTGGATGTCCATCACCTCGAGGCGCAGCAGGCCGCTGTCCACGAGCATGGTATCGCCCACCTTCACGTCTTCCCAGAAGTTCGGGTAATTGATGCTGACGCCACGCACACCCTCTTCCTGCAGCTCGTCGATGCGGTCCAGGTCGCAGTAAAAGTCGAATTGCTCGCCTTCCTCCAGCTGCCATTCACCGTCAATCTTGCCGGTGCGGATTTCGGGCCCCTTGATGTCCATCATGAGGGCGATTTCCCGGTCGACCCGGGCGGCGACAGCACGCACGCGGCGGCAGATGTCGCGCGTCCACTGGTGGTCGGCGTGGGCCATGTTGATGCGGCAGATATCCACGCCCTGTCGGAACAGGCGTTCCAGCGTGTCTGAATCCTCCACTGCCGGGCCAATGGTAAAGACTACCTTGGTTTGGCGGTAATGGGGTTGCTGCGTCGCAGCAACACGTCTCTGGTCCAATGGGATATCTTGCCTTAGTTGGTCCTGCCAGATCATAGCAGTACCGTTTCTAATACCGTAAACCTCGAAGGGAAGAAAATTGCAGTCGATTTTGGGAGAATCGTTTTTTGGCTTATACGGATAATCCCTGCCGATTTGTGTAAGGCGTTGGCGTGGAGCTACCAATTAACATTTCTGCTGCTGTCCGTTGAACCCAAAAGATTGGCTTATAACGCCAAAAGGTCCAACGGCTCCTGGGCTGGGGCGGTCGGATCGACCACGGTATGGGCGCAACGGCAGCCAGCGCCTCGGATGCTGTGGTCGACGCGATCGGGCTCGTTGCAGTCCTTGCTGAGGTGGGCCAGGTAGAGGTGACGCCAGCGCGGGCGATGGAAGGATTGCAGGAAGCTGGCGGCGGCCTCGTTGCTCAAGTGGCCGTGCTGACCGCTGATGCGCGCCTTGACGGAGTAGGGGCGAAAGGGGTCGTTGGCCAGCAGGTCTGGATCGTGGTTGCTTTCGAGCACCAGCACATCGGCGTCTGCCGCCAGCTCGCGCACGTGGTCGGTCGTGTGCCCGAGGTCGGTGATCCAGGCCAGCTTGCGGTAGGGGTTGAAGAGGTCGTGCCCGCCGGTGGCAAAGGTGTAGGCCACCGGTTCGTAAGCGTCGTGGGGAATCAGGCAGCTCGTGATCTCGAGGTCGCGGAACTTGAACTGTTTGTGCGTCTCGAACAACACCCAGCGCACATCGCGTTTCAGGGGACGCTGCACCGCCTGAGCCGTGTCGTAGTTGGCGAAAAAGGGCAGGTCGGGGCGCTGCTGGGAGAGGCCCTTCACGCCGGTGGCGTGGTCGCCGTGTTCGTGGGTGATGAAGACGCCGTGCAGGTCGTCTACACTGCGCCCGGCGGCGCGCAGCAGGGTCTTGAGCTTGCGTCCGCTGAAGCCCGCATCGATCAGGATGCAGGTATCGTCGGTCTCGAGCAGGGCGCAATTGCCGGAGCTGCTACTGCCGAGGATCTGGAAACGCATGCCCATCCCCTAGGTTGTCACGATTGTTGAAGTCCTGTCACGGCAGAAGTTCAGGCGTGGGCTTAAGGTGCTGATCTTGCCCGTGATGGGGCGTGCGGCGGCGGCGGCCCGTAGCGCCAGGGCGGCTACGGATTCAGGTGCAGTTTGTCTTTCTATCAAGACAAATGAGCGAGCGGGGTTGCCATTCTGTCAGTGGGCTGCAGATTGGGTGCAAATACTCCGGGCTTGCCCTGTGCCTACCGAGGCGGGTAAGCCTTTTGGTTTTGATCGTCCGATTCCCAGGCACAAGGTGAGACCACAAGCTGAGCAAAAGCCGCTGCCCGATACGCAGAACTACGGCACCGAGCGCATCATTGGCGCCAACGTTCCCATCCAGCAGGTAGGGATTTCCAACTTCCGCCTGCCGTTGCAATACCGCACGGCCGCAGGTGAGTTGCGCACGCTGGAGACCTCCGTCACGGGCACCGTGGCGCTCGAGCCGGGGCACAAGGGCATCAACATGAGCCGCATCATGCGGACCTTCTACGAGTTTGAGCAGGAGGTTTTTACGCCCGGCAGCCTGGAAGGGATCCTGAAGGCCTATTGCGCGCGCATCGACAGCCCCAGCGCGCGGCTGAAGCTGCGGTTTTCCTACCCCATGCGCAAGGACAGCCTGCGCAGTGACGGCAGCGGTTGGCAGTTTTACCAGAGCGCCTTCGAGGGCAAGCTGGACGCGCAAGGCGGCTTTCGTGCGTTTATCCACTTCGACTTTGTCTACAGCAGCGCCTGCCCGGCCTCCCACGAGCTGTCGCTGCACGCGCTGGAGGAACGCGGGGTCATGGCGATCCCGCACAGCCAGCGCAGCAACGCCCGCATCAGCGTGGAAGTCGATCCGCGCGAAGACCTGACGCTCGAGGATCTGCAGCAGCTGGCCGAGCGTGCGCTTGTGACCGAGACGCAGGTGATGGTGCGTCGGGCCGACGAGCAGGCATTTGCGGAACTCAACGGCGAGCAGACCAAGTTTGTCGAAGACGCTGCGCGCCTGCTCTTTGCGCAACTGGACGGCGAGCCGCGGATCAAGGACTTCCAGGTCGCCATCGCGCACCTCGAGTCGCTGCACAGCCACGATGCCGTTGCCGCCATCTGCAAGGGCGTGCCCGGCGGTTTCACCGGCGAATGCGACGACTTCCGTCAGCTCATCGTATAAAACGACACGGGCTGAACCGGAGCCAAGGGAGTCAAAACGCGCTTCTTGCCGCAGGTCACAACGGCCACGACGTTTCGCGTGAGGCCGTTGGAGCCATGCTCAATCTTCCTGCGCTTGGCGTTCTTCCGTCAAAAGGGCTATTGCCCAGCCAGCGCGTGTAGCGCGAGCGAGTAGCCCTTGAGGCCGAGGCCGCAGATGACGCCGGCAGCGACGGGGCTGATGTAGGAGTGGTGGCGGAAGGCTTCGCGGGTGTGCACGTTGGAGATGTGCACCTCGATGACCTTCAGGCCGGCGCCCTTGATCGCGTCGCGCAGGGCTACGCTGGTGTGCGTGTAGGCGGCGGGATTGAAGATTACGCCGGTTACGCCCGCGTCCGCGAGCTCCCACAAGTGCTCGACCAAGGCTCCCTCGTGGTTGCTCTGGAAGAAGCGCAACGCCACGCCCAGCTGCTCGGCCTCGGCCTGCAGCGTGGCTTCGAGGTCGGCCAGACTGCCGTCCCCATACACGCCCGGTTCACGTTGGCCCAGGCGGTGCAGGTTGGGTCCGTTGACAATGGCGATGGTCTTCATGCCACGTCTTTTAGGGGGTCGGGCGGCGCGGCGCAAACCCTATTGATAGAAGGTCGGCGGCACCGGAGCCCCTACAACGGGCACTCGGTCTCGATGAAGACCCATTCGAGGCCGAACTGCTCGGCGGCCTCGGCGGCGAGCGCGCACACCCCGTAGGTCTCGGTGTGGTAGTGGCCGCAGACGAAGAGGTTGAAGCCCTCCTCCTGCGCGAAGTTGAAGTGCTCCTGCCGCAGCTCGCCGGTGATGAGCGTATCGACGCCGTGCTCCTTGAGGTGAGAGAGCGCACTGCGTCCGCTGCCGGTCAGGACGGCGACACGCTCGGGATTTTCGCTGCCGTAGAGGATCTGCTTGAACGGCCCGGGGAAGCGCTCCTGGAGGCGGCGGGCCAGCTCGTGCCGGTCGAAGGGGCAGCGTGCCAGCAGGCCGATCGGCTCGCCCTCGTGGGGCAGGAAACGCTCGTCTGCCGGCAGGCCGATGTCCTGGGCCAGCAGCGCGTTGTTGCCGATCTCGGGATGCGCGTCGAGCGGCAGGTGGCAGCCATAGAGCGCGAGGTTGGCGTCGAAGGCCGTCTTGATCTTGCGGCGGTGCTTCCCGGAGATGCTCTTGATGCCGCCCCAGAACATACCGTGGTGCACGATCAGGAAATCGACCCCTTGTTGGGCGGCCTTCTGCATCGGGATGAGCCCGCCATCGACCGCGGCCCCGATCTTGGTCACCGTGCCGTTGTTCTCGATCTGCAGC
Source organism: Puniceicoccaceae bacterium 5H (assembly GCA_009772895.1). Classification (GTDB taxonomy): domain Bacteria; phylum Verrucomicrobiota; class Verrucomicrobiia; order Opitutales; family Oceanipulchritudinaceae; genus WOUP01. The sequence continues at coordinate 128,639 of WOUP01000003.1, forward strand.
CCGTTTTCTGCGCCGGGGAAATCCTGGATCTCCGGGCGGCGGGTGCGTTGATCACAAAAGGCGAGGACGTCGCTGAGCTTTGCCATGCCCCCAACTTTGCCACGCTGCCGCTGAATGCAACGGCAATCCCGTATCTGTTCTCCGTGTGAGGTGAAAAATCCAGCGCACGCAGGAAAAGGTGTTGCGTAAAAGCGTTACCTGACCGATATCCCTTGCATGCGTCGGTGGGCTTTGCTGCTTGGGCTGGTCTCGCTCGCGTCCGCACTGCGGGCGGAGGACTTTCCGCGCGGGCTGCCCCAAGAGGTCGACTACCGGGCCGAATACGCCGAGCTGGTCTACGGCCTCGAAAGCCAGGGCAACCGGCCTTCGTGCCTGATCTTCGCCATCGTCACTGGGCTGGAGTTCGAGCATTACCATCGCACGGGCAAGGCGCTGCAGCTCTCCGAGGATTACGTGCTCTACAACGCCTACATCGACCGCGACGAAGACCCGTTTCGCGCGGTGCAGGAGCTGAACGGCCAGGACGCCGGCTTCACGTTCAGTGAGATCTACGGCACCATCCGCCAGCACGGCATTTGCACCTACGCGCTGATGCCGACCACGGTAGGGGCGAGTTCCGCCGATCTCGCGACGCCTTCCTCCGCCGCCGAAGAGAATGCCCGCCAGCGCCAGAAGCTGCATTTCGCGCGGCTGGGCGGCAGCGGGGACCCCCACGCGGCGATGCTGGCCGCGATGAATGCCTTGAGCGAGGGCCAGCCAGTGGTGCTCTCGGCCAAATGGCCTGCGGCCGCGGGGTTGCGCACCGCCACGCTGATCGACACCCAACCGCCGGGCGCGGGCTATCACGCGGTGGCACTCGTCGGTTACGTCAACGAGACGGGCAAGCTCGAGGACACGCAGTTCGTCTTCCGCAACAGTTGGGGGCGGCACTGGGGCGTGAACGGCTTTGGCTATATCTCGTGGAACTACCTGAGTGCCAACCTCGATACCTGCATTGCTATCTCGGCTCCCTGAGAGAATCCACTGAATTATCTAGCACTGAGCACCGATCGCTGCATGTTGATAGGCCGATGAAGCCGCAAGCGATCGTCTTTGACCTCGACGGAACCCTGGTCGACACCGAACCGGTCGGCTATCGCAGCTGGCAACTGGCCGCCCGCGAGTTGAATTACCCGCTGCCCGAAGGCTTCGTCGACAGCATCATCGGCCAAAACGCCAAGCTGATCCGCCAACGCCTGCACGAAGTCTCGCCCGAGGGCATGGACCCCGAGGCCTATTTCGACAAGGCGCGCGAGACCTACCACCGCTTGCTGCATACCGAGCCCGTGCCCCTGAAGCCAGGCGCCGAGGGCATCTTGCGCTGGCTGGCCGGTCTCGGCATCCCGCTCGCCGTCTGCACCTCCACCAACCGCTATGAGGCAGAGCACAAGCTGGGCTCCAACGGCTTGCTGGACTACTTCGAGGGCCTCGTCTGCGGGGATGAAGTCGAGCACGGCAAGCCGCACCCCGAGCCGTTTCTGAAAGCGGCCGAGCTGCTGGGCATGCCGCCGGAGGGCTGTATCGCGATCGAAGACAGCCCCAACGGCCTGCGCGCCGCCCATGCTGCCGGGATGCGCGTGATCCTGATCCCCGACCTGGCGCACATCGTCGAGGAGGTGGAGGCCCTCTGCTGGCAGCGCGTCGACCACCTCGATGCGGCGCGCGCGTGCTTGTGGCGCGAGCTCGAACAATGGCAGGACGCCGACGAAGCGTCATCCGCCCGCTAGTATGAAGATTCTCCAAATCGTAAAATCCCGTAACCTCGCCGGCTCCGAGCAATACATGCTCACGCTCTGCCGGCTGCTGCAACGCCGGGGCCACACCTGCTATGTGGCCATCAAGCGCGGAGGCCGTCTGGAAGAAGCCTGCCGCGAGCAGGGCCTGACGGTTGCCCCCTTGTCGCTCGACAAGCCCTTTGCCGCCTTCCGCCTGCGCAAGTGGGCCCAGCAGCAAGGCGTCGAGATCGTGCACTGCCACCTCACCGGGGCCGCCCGCATCGGCATGAAGGTGGCCTTCCCGCTGGAAATCCCCTGCGTCTCGCATCTGCATATTTACCGCGACGATGTGGCCTACAAGCGCGTGGCCTACTACCGCAAGGGCCTGCTGATCGCAGTCGCCAACCACATTGGGCGCTACTACGAGGAGAAATTTACCCTGCAGCGCGGCCGCGTGCCCACGGTGCTCAACGCCACGGTTGCCCACGAGCAGCCCGACGCCCAGCGCTCGCGCGAGGAGCTGCGTGCGGAAATGCTCCAGGAGCTGTCCTTGCCCGAAGACAGCCGTTTGCTGCTGCTGGTGGGCCGGCTTTCGTCGGGCAAGGCGCAGGACATCCTGATCCAGGCGCTACCGCCCATTCTGGCGCGTCACCCCAACACGCACGTGTTGCTGGCGGGCGTGGCCAAGGCCGGGACCAACGTCGAGCAGGAACTGCGCACGCTGGTGGGGCAGCTCGACGTAAAGGACCACGTGCACTTCCTCGGCTTCCGCAAGGACCTCGCGCGGCTGACCCGCGCGGCCGATCTGCATCTGGTGCCCTCGCGCTTCGACGTGCTGCCGCTGGTGGTGGTCGAGGGCATGATGCTGGGTGCGGGCGTGTTGGCCAGCAGCGTCGGCGGCATCCCCGAGATCATCGAAGACGGCAAGACGGGCTTTCTTGTGCCCCCGGAGGACGTCGGCGCCCTCGCGGCCAGGATCAATGCGCTATTGGACGAGCCGGAGCGCGTGCGCCAGGTGGGCGAGCAGGCCCAGGCCTACGCCCAATCCGAGTTGAGCCCCGACGCCATGGCCGCCAAAGTCGAAAAATACTACGAGTGCCTGCAGCGGGCCTAATCCAGCCGTTCGCGTAGCGCTTCCAGCGTCTGCACGGTGGGGATGCCGAGTTGGGCGAAGAAGTCGTAAAACGGCTGGAGCTTCTCGCTGTTCACGAGGTCGAGGCAGATGGCCTTGGCTTGCGGGCGCAGGAAGCGGGTGGTGGCCAGCACGCTGCACGCCGTGGTGGTGATCGCAATGGAGTGGTCGTTGGGCAGTAGGCTCAGGATGATTTCAAAGGGCGCGGCCGCCGGCACTTGCGCGGTGTTGCGGCGCTCGGAGAGTTGTAGAAAGTCCTCGACTTCGCGCGGGTGGTACTTCAGCGCCACGCGGTAGTCGTTGCGCTCGCATTCGGTCAGAAAGTGCTGCAGGCCTTCGAGATAGCCCGGGATGCGGTGCACCGTCTTGGAGTGGGGCAGCAGGATGAACAGACGGCAGTCTTCGAACTGGTCGGCCTCGATCTCGAAGTGGCGGCAGAGGGCGCGGGGCAGGGCGCAATAGCCCGGGTTGAGGAACATCGCGGGGTCCAGCGGGCGCAGGTCTTCGGGGGCAAAGCGGTCGCGGGCGAGGTAGTGCTCCGGCCAGGCCACCCGGGCTTCATCCGTCCATTTGGTCCCGCCCATCCGTCGATCGTAGTGATACCAGCGTCCGTAGATGAAGCGTCGCCGCCAGGTGTCGATCCAGTCCGAGACGGGACGCTTGCCCTTGAGGCCCTCGACGTAGCTCCCGATGCCGTCGTCAAAATAGACGATGCGCAGCTGGGGGGCCTGTTTGCGGGCACGCTGAAACGCATATTGGGTGCTGACGGATCGGTCGTTGTTCGTCAGGATACGGCGGGGCTGGTAGCGGGAGAAAACGTCGTCGATCAGCCGGAGGTTTTGCGCGTGAAAGTGATGGCGCACCTGCGAGTTTTTCACGCCGGGCCCGCGCGCCGCCACGCCCTCCTCATTCTTCGAATACTCGCCCTTCAGCACGATCACCTCGGCAAAGGGAGATTCCGGCCAGTCCTGTACTGCGCGGCGATAGGTCTCCACCTCCGCGAACGCTTCGTAGATGAAGAGCACGGCGGTGGCCTCCGCCTCACGGGGCTGGTGGGCCAGGGCGCACGCGATCAAAGTCGTCAGGGGAGTGTTGCTGAAGTAAATGTCGGGGGCACCAAAAGCCATGGGGTGTTTGTGCTGAGGGTGGGATGGTGAGTAAAGGGCAAACACGTTGCCGCCCGTCATTTTAGACTGGTGTTTACGGCCAAAGCGGTTTCGCATGAGCGCCATGCAAGCGAAAGTCGTGGATGCGTTGGTCGAACTCCAGAGAGAGCGGACGGCGCGCTGGCACCAGGAAGAACCGCAGGCCAGCGTTCAGGAAGGTCTGCTGTCGTTGATCGAGGAAAATCACCTGCGCAACTACCTGCTCTGGCACGAGGAAGACGTGGCCCGGCGGGACGATCTGGGCGCGGAGGCGGTGCATCAGGCCAAGCGCGCGATCGACCGCTACAACCAGCAGCGTAACGACTTCATGGAAAAGATTGATCAGCATTTCGTGAATGTCCTGCAGCCGCTGCAAAAAGGCGTGCCGTTCAACTCGGAGACTCCGGGCATGATGTGCGATCGGCTTTCCATCCTGGCGCTCAAGGAATTCCACATGGATGAGCAGGTTCAACGCCAGGATGCCCCTGAGGAGCATCGCCGCAAATGCGCCCAGAAACTGGAGGTCATCCGCCGCCAGCAGACGGATCTGGCCGAGGCGCTCCGGGAATTAATTCGCAGCGTCCGGGAAAAAACGCGCAGCTTCCGCGTCTATTATCAGTTCAAGATGTACAACGACCCTTCCCTGAACCCGGAACTCTACCGGAAGTCACCCCAGTCGTAAGCGCATGTCTCTGAGCCCTTCCCGCGATTTCCCGCCCGGGGATTATCACTCTCCTGCCGATCTGAAGCCCCAGTGGTGGGCGCGTCCCTTCCCCACGCTCGCCTTTTACACAGGCGTGCTCCGCATCGTGTCTTGGTCGAAAGATCTCGCCTGCCACAACGAATACGACGACCAGCGCTGGGCCGAAGCCTCGTGGTCTGTCTGTCGTCAGTTCGAGCGCTGTGGGGCGCCGCTGCACATCGAGGGCGTCGACCGCTTCAAGGGTCTGGAAGGCCCGCTGGTCTTCATCGGCAATCACATGAGCACGGCGGAGACCTTTATGCTGGGTGTGGTGATCGGCCAGCACAAGCCGGTGACTTTTGTCGTGAAGAAGAGCCTGGTCGACTATCCGCTCTTCGGGCCGGTGATGCGTTCGCGCAACCCGGTGGTGGTGGGCCGCGAGAACGCGCGGGACGATCTGAAGGCCGTGCTCGAGGGTGGGGAGGCGCGTTTGAAGCGAGGCCGCTCGATGATCGTGTTTCCGCAGCGCACACGCACGGTCGACTTTCGCCCCAACGAGTTTAACAGCATCGGCGTCAAGCTGGCCAAGCGTGCCGGCTGCACCGTCGTGCCGCTGGCGGTCAAGACCGATGCGTGGGGCAATGGCACGAAGTTGAAGGACTTCGGCCCCTTCGACGCACAGAAGCCCGTGCATATCGCTTTCGGCGAGCCGCTCGAGGTGACCGGGAGCGGCAAGGAGGCCAACGACGCCGTCATCGCCTTTATCCAAAACAAACTCGCGGAGTGGGAAGAGCAGGACGCAGCCTGGTTGACCACCCGCAGATCGTGATGACGCCCGACGCTTCCGCCAATGTCGCCCGTTTCCTGCCCCGCATGGCGGCGCAGGTGCCCGACCATTGCGCGGTCAAGGTGCCACAAGGTCAGGACGGGCACGGTGAGGGGCCGATCCGTTACCTGGAGCGCAGCTTTGCCGAACTGGAGCGCGAGAGCAACGCGGTCTGCCGGTTGCTCGCACAACGCGGCATCAGGCGCGGCACGCGCACGCTCTTGATGGTGAAGCCCGGGCTGGACCTGATCCAGTTGACCTTTGCGCTCTTCAAGGTGGGCGCAGTGCCGGTGGTGATCGATCCGGGGCTCGGGCTGAAGCACTTCCTGCGCTGCGTGCGCCACACCCAACCGGAGGCACTGGTCGGGATCCCGCTCGCACAAGCGGTGCGACACGTCTTTCGCGGTAGCTTCGGCTCGGTTCGACAGGGCCTCACGGTCGGTCGCGGCTTTCAAAAGCAAGTGGCGCGGCAGGCCGAGGCCGATGCGGATTTCGCTCCGGTCGAAGCGGAGCCGGACGAGTTGGCGGCCATCCTCTTTACCAGCGGTTCGACCGGCCCGGCCAAGGGCGTGTGCTACACCCACCGCATGTTCGACGCGCAGGTGCGGCTGATCCGGGCCCAATACGCGATCGAGCCTGGCGAAGTCGATTTGCCCATGCTGCCGGTCTTTGCGCTGTTCAATCCCGCGCTCGGCATGACGACGGTGGTGCCGATCATGAATCCCAGCCGTCCGGCGACGGTCGAGCCCGCCGCGATCGTGCAGGCGATCCGGCAAGACAGCGTGACGAATTCCTTTGGCTCGCCTGCGCTTTGGACCCGCGTGGCCAAGCACCTCGAGCAGACGGGTGAGATCTTGCCGACCGTCAAACGCGTGCTGATGGCAGGCGCGCCTGTGCCGCCCAGCCTGATGGAGCGCCTGAAGCAGTATTTGCCGAACTGCGAGATCCATACACCTTACGGGGCGACCGAATGCCTGCCGGTCAGCTCGATCAGCGCTCGTGAGGTCCTGGCCGAGACGGCGGAGCAGACCGCTGAGGGACAGGGCACCTGCGTGGGCCGCCCGCTGCCCGAAGTGGACGTGCGCGTGATTGCCCTGACGGACGCCTCGATCCCGGACTGGAGTGCGGTGGAGGTGCTGCCGGTGGGCGAGATTGGCGAGATCGTGGTGACCGGCCCCAACGTGACCGAGCTTTACGACCAGTTGCCGGAGAAGACGGCGGCGGCAAAAATCCGGGACGGCGAACGCGTTTGGCATCGGATGGGCGATCTGGGCTATCTGGACGCAGAGGGGCGCATCTGGTTCTGCGGGCGCAAGGCCGAGCGGATCGAGACGGCGCAGGGCACGCTCTTTACGGACCAGGTAGAGGCGATCTACAATCAGCACCCGGCCGTGGCACGTTCGGCCCTGATCGGGCTAGGGGAGCGCCCGCAACAGACCCCGGCGATCGTGATCGAACCGGAGGATTATCTCGGCACGCTGGAAAAGCAGGCGCTGGAGAAGGAATTGCTGACGTTTGGGTCGCAATACGCCGTGACGCAGCCGGTCCAGCGGGTATTCTTCCACGCGTCCTTTCCGGTGGACGTGCGGCACAACGCCAAGATTCACCGGCTGACGCTGCAGCGCCACTTCAGTTCGCGGCAAAAATAAAGGATGCGGCGGGTGCGGCCACATCCTCGGCAGAAGTCGTAATCGAGCTCAGGCTATCGGCGGGCGATGTTGCCCTTTTTCACCCCGCAGTGCAGCATTTCGGCCCCGTAGTAGGGGTTGACCAGGGTGTCATTGTTCTGCAGCCAGTTGGCGCCCATGCCGCCCATGGCCATGGGGCAAAACATGAGGTAGACTTCGTTCTCGGAGTTGGTGCCCGTGCCCTTGACCAGGCGGATCATCTCGTTGGAGAGCGGCTCGAAGGCCTGGCGGGCGCGCGCGATCTTGTCCGTATCCACAATGTCTTCCGACTGCTCGCGGATCGTGTCGGCGCTTTGGCCCTCCAGATCTTCCGCGGCCTGCAGGAGTGATTTGGCGGCGCGGTGGGCCCCGTTCAGTTCGTCCTTGGCCAAGGCTTCCTGCAGCTGGAAGTAGGGGCGCAGGAGGTCGTCGACCTGAGAAGGGGAAAGGTCGGCGGCGTGCAGGGGCAACCACGCCAGCGTGAGGGTAAGGATCAGTGAAAGGAAGCGTTTCATGGGCCGATCATAAGTTGGTGGACGTGGGGAAGGCAACTACCGTGCAGCTTTCGGCTTGAGTTTGTCTCGCCTGCGGTGAAATCTCCAACGCCATGCTGCCGATCCCGACGCTGTCCCTGGCCGTGCCCATGTATAATGAGGAGGAAAGCCTCGACGTGTTTTTTGAGCGCGTCGAGCAGGTGATGGCGGACCTGGGCGAAACCTACGAGATCGTGTGCGTCAACGACGGCAGCCGCGATCACACCATGGAGGGGCTGCTGCAGCATGTAGAGCGTAATCCGCGCATCGTCGTGCTCGACCTGTCGCGCAACTTCGGCAAGGAGATCGCCCTGACCGCGGCGATCGACCATTGTCGGGGCCGTGCGGTGATCCCGCTGGATGCGGACCTGCAGGACCCGCCCGAGCTGGTGGGAGAGATGCTGCAACGCTGGCGCGAGGGCTACGATGTGGTCTGTGCGGTCCGGCGGCAGCGTGATGCGGATACCTGGTTGAAGCGCTTTACCGCGCGCCGCTTTTACCGGTGGTTCAATCGGGTAGCCGAGGTGGCCCTCCCGCAGGATGCGGGCGATTTTCGCCTGATGGACCGCAAGGTCGTGGAGGCTCTAAGCGGCTTGCGGGAGCGCAACCGCTTCATGAAGGGTCTGTTTGCGTGGACGGGCTACAAGACGGCCTTTGTCTATTTCGACCGGCCAGACCGCGCGATGGGCACCAGTAAGTGGAACTACTGGAAGCTCTGGAACTTCGCCCTCGACGGCATCTTTGCCTTCAGCACCGCGCCGCTGCGGGTCTGGACCTACGTGGGCGGGGCCATCTCGTTGAGCGCGTTCATCTACGCGGTCTATATCGCCATACGGAAGCTATTCGGCGATATCGAGGTGCCCGGTTACGCCTCGCTGGTGGTATTCATGCTGTTTCTGAGCGGGATCCAGCTCATCGGGCTGGGCGTGATCGGCGAATATGTGGGCCGGATCTACAAGGAGAGCAAGCAGCGCCCCCTCTATCTGTTGCAAGCCATTCATCGCCAAGAAGGCTCGGGCGATGCAAAAACCGGCGACGCATCCTAGTACGCCGCCGGTTTACCAACCATTTTCTTTTCTCTCTCTCGCTACTGCCTCAACCCCTTGAGGCAGTGGTCGCTGTTGCTGCTCCTATAAACTAATGCACTACGAAAAAGCTCTCTTCGTCCGCTTCGTCGACGGCCACAGTGTCACCTGAGCGTTCGAGCGGTTGGGCCGGGGCCATTGCCTTGGCCGTGGACGGGCGCACGGTGTCGCTGTTTGGCTTGGGCTTGAATACGGGCTTTGCCGGCTGGGCAGGCGCCTCCTTTTCCTCCTTCTCAACCGATCCACTGGTATCCAGCACCTGGAGCACGCGGGCCACTAGTTGTTGCAGGTCATGGGCCTGGCTGCGCAGTTCCTCGGAGGAGGAGGCCGCTTCCTGCGCGTTAGCGGCGTTGGTCTGGCTCGCGCGGTCGATCTCATTCATCGAGTCGGTCACGCTGTGGATCAAACGCGTCTGGTTGCGGGCCATCTGGGCCATTTGCTCACTTTCGGTGCGCGCTTCGGCGACCTCGGTGGCGATCTTTTTCAATTCCGTGTCAGCCAACTGCGCGAGTTGGACCCCGCGCTGGGTGTTCTGCTGGGCCGTGCGGATGAGTCCTTCGGTCTCGGAGGCCGACTTGGCGGCGCGTTGGGCGAGAGCGCGGACCTCTTCCGCCACCACGGCAAAACCGGCCCCGGCCTCACCCGCCCGGGCGGCCTCGACGGCGGCGTTCAGCGCGAGGATGTTGGTCTGAAACGCCACTTCCTGCAGCGCTTCGACGATCTTGGAAATTTCCTGGTTGGAGACCTGTACCTCTTCCATCGCCTGGCGCATCTCATCCATCCGGGCCGTGCCGGTTTGAGTCAGGGCATGGGTGGTGCGCATGGCGCCATCCACACGTCCGACGCGTTGGCCCACTTCTTCCGTCAACTGTTGGACTTGATGGGCGGCCTGGTCGGTTTCCTGGGTGGCAGCGGCTTGCCGGGCCGAGTTTTCGGCCTGGACGGTCGAGATCTCACGCATCTGGGAGGCCGCCTGGCGCAGGTGTTGCGAAACCGAGGTCAACGGCGCACCGAGTGAGCCGATGACGCCCGCTAGTCGCCCGAGGTAGCGCGCAATAAAAGCCATCGGGACGGACTCGAAGACGACAAAGAAGGCGTGCAGGGCCACGATCCAGATGCTGGCGTCGTAGTTGAAGACGCTGGCAGGCAGGTAGATGTAGAACAGCACGTGGTGCAGGGCGATGGTGACGGCGGCGGCGAGGATTGCCAGCCAGGAGCCCGTCAATGCCAGCACGCCGATACAGGCAAAAATGTGAAAGTGAAATTCGATCAGACCCCCGCCCAGGTGGATCAGCAGGGCGCTGTAGGCCATCGAGGCAATGCCCATCGCTGCTGGCTCGAGCCGGTAGGCCTTGAGGATATGCAGTACGACCGGGCCGACGGAAATGCCGATGCTGACGAGCAGGGCAAAGAGAATGGATTGGCCGAAGAACCACGCGACGCCCGCCATGGCGGGAATGTGCATCAGCAGCAAAAACAGGCCGACGCGGGCCGCTTTGTGCTGGTAACGATGGAGGGCCGTAATTTCTTCGGAGCGGAGCTGAAAGGTATTGAGCTTCATGGGGGGGAGGAGAGCGCAGGGCTAGAGGCCGCTGGCGGCACACCCGTACGCCGGCAGTGCTTTGTCGACCGAACCGTCGATAATGCGGTCGATCAGTTCGCTCGCATGGGCCGGGGTGATGATGGTGGGGCGCACCGGGGCATAGCCGCCGGAGTAGGCGAGCTCGCCACTGGGCTCGTAGACCCGCAACCAAGGGCCACCGACCACGCCGTGCTCCTTGAGCTGAGCCTCGCTGATCAGGGTGGTGACCTGGTAGCCAGCTTCCTGCAACCGGCTCACCAGTTTGGCGTCTTCGCCCAGAACGTATACGTGCTGGAGGCCATGCAGGGGCGGGTTTTCGATTAAATCGTCGGCAACCTGACGCGAGCAGGGGCAACCGGTGGCCAGATAATGCTCGGCTTGCCAGTGGTCTTGCGGCTCCAGTTGGCGTTCCACCGCCTGCTCTTGCAGCGGGGCCGTGTGCTCGCCCAGCATATAGCCGCCGAGGACCAGCACGCCGCCGCCCCACAACGTGAGGCAGCTATATCCGAGCAGAGAACGCCATTTGCGTAGGTGCATGGCCTTATAATCGTTCCTTTTAGCACCGCTTGGAGCGGTATTTTGACCGTTGCTTTGTAAGGAAGCTGTAAACGGTCGAAAAGGCGGCTAAACGGTCGGAACTAGAACTTTTTGCGACCCCACTTTTTCTTGCCGGTCTGCTTGCCCTTGCCGCGCCCATTTTTGCCGGAACCTCCCGTTCCGCCGTTTTTGAGCATCTCGATCTGATCGCGCAGCAGGGCGGCGCGTTCAAACTGGAGGTTTTCGGCCGCTTCGAGCATCTCGGTTTCGAGCTCGGCAATCACCGTCGCCACATCGCCATCGCCCTGGGCTTCTGCCACCGAGACGGGGTCGGCCTCCTTCTCGACATAGTGCAGACTGGCCTGCAGGCCGCGCTTTACGCTGCGAGGCGTGATGCCGTGCTCCTGATTGTAAGCGATCTGTTTTTCGCGGCGCTCCTCGGTGATGCGCAGGGTCGCCTGCAGCGAATCGTTAATCACATCCGCATAGAGGATCACCTTGCCCTTTTCATGGCGGGCGGCGCGACCTGCCGTCTGGATGAGGCTCGTCGTGCTGCGCAGGAAGCCTTCCTTGTCCGCGTCGAGGATGGCGACCAGCGCGACTTCGGGCAGGTCCAGGCCTTCGCGCAACAGGTTGACGCCTACCAGCACGTCGAACTCACCCGCGCGCAGCTTGCGCAAGATCTCGACCCGCTCGATCGCGTCGATGTCGCTGTGCAGGTATTCGACCTTGATCTTGCGCTCCCGCAGGTAGCCGGAGAGGTCTTCGCTCATGCGCTTGGTCAGGGTGGTCACCAGCACGCGCTCGTCGCGCTCGACGGCCGCCTGCGCTTCGGCGATCAAATCCTCCACCTGACCTTCGATCGGGCGGATCTCCATCACGGGGTCGAGCAGGCCGGTCGGGCGGATCACCTGTTCGGCGATGACGGAAGAGACCTTGTATTCTTCCGCCGCCGGAGTGGCGGAGACGAAGAGCACCTGGCCGGTCACGTCCTTGAACTCCTGGGAGGTCAGCGGGCGGTTGTCGAGCGCGCTCGGCAGGCGGAAGCCGTAGTCGACCAGCCGCTCCTTGCGCGAACGGTCACCGGTGTACATGGCGCCGATCTGGGGCAGGGTCACGTGGCTTTCGTCGAGGATCACGAGGTAGTCGTCGGGGAAGAAGTCCAGCAGGCAGAACGGGCGCTGACCGGCGCGGCGACCGGAGAGGTGGCGCGAGTAGTTCTCGATGCCGCTGCAAAAGCCCATCTCCTGCAGCAACTCCAGATCGTATTCTGTGCGCATGCGGATGCGCTGGGCCTCGAGCAGGCGCTGCTCTTTCTCAAATGTCGTCACGCGTTCATCAAGTTCGCCCTTGATGGCCTTGATCGCGTGCTGAAGCTTGTTGCGGGGCGTGATGAACTGATTGGCCGGGTAGAGGTGGAAGTATTCGAGCCGACGTCCCGTCTGTCCGGTCAACGGATCGAGTTCGCTGATCGCTTCCACTTCGTCGCCCCAGAATTCGACCCGGATGGCGCTCTCCATGTAGGCGGGGAAGATGTCGACCGTTTCGCCGCGCACGCGGAAGGTGCCGCGCTCGAACTTGATGTCGTTGCGCTCGTAGATGTTCTCGACCAGACGCGAGAGAAACTTGTCGCGCTGGAGTTCTTCGCCCACGCGGATGGGGATCATCATGGCCGCGAAGTCTTCCGGCGAGCCCAAGCCGTAGATGCAGGAGACGGAGGCCACGACCAGCACGTCGCGCCGACTGATGAGCGAGCTGGTGGCGCTGATGCGCAGGCGCTCGATCTCGTCGTTGATCGAGCTGTCTTTCTCGATGTAGGTGTCGGTGGCGGGTACGTAGGCTTCCGGCTGGTAGTAGTCGTAATAACTGACGAAGTATTCGACCGCGTTCTCCGGGAAGAAGGCCTTGAACTCGCTGTAGAGCTGCGCCGCGAGCGTCTTGTTGTGCGACATCACCAGGGTGGGGCGCTGGATCTGCTGGATGATGTTGGCCATGGTGAACGTCTTGCCGCTCCCCGTGACACCCAGCAGGGTCTGGTATTTGTTCTGGTCGCGCAGGGACTGCACCAGTTTTTCGATCGCCTGGGGCTGGTCGCCCATGGGCTGGTAATCGGCACGCAGACGAAACTCCATCCTGCCAGCATAGGCCACCGCGGCTTTGGCGCAAGTATGCGCAAATCACAGCCTGAGGCTCAAACAACCTTGTATCGCGCCGATTATAGGGTAGTTAACCCTGTTGTTTTCTGGGTTAGCTTCCTGTATTGCCTGGTGCTGCTGCTGTTACATGGGAAAGACCCGACCACTGATCGACTTGTTTGACCAGCGTAGCTCGCTGTTTCGCGTGCTGTTGCTGCCGCTGTTCGTGTTGCTGTGCATCGTCTGCGCGGCCACGATCTACAGCCTCTCGACGGCGATGAACCTCACGATGAAAGATGAGGTGCGCCGCAAGTCGCAGATGGCTTTCAATCGCATGGCGGATCGCTGGGCCCTGCGGCAATACGAGGGTGATTTCCCCATCTGGTCGGCCCTCGCGCTGGAGTCCGAGGAATTTGCCTCGTGGGCGATCTACGATGAGCGGCAAGACCAGATCCGGATGGCGGCAGATCCCCTGCTCGAAGGCAAGTCGCTGGAGACGATGGGGCGCCTGTTCCAGGACTGGCCGATCGGTAAGGAGCAGCTCTCGCGCCTGATCGTGGAGAGCAGCGGCCGCTACCTCGTGACCCGGCCTCTGCCGGGAGATCCGCAGCTGCACATGATCGTGCTGTTCGATGGGCGGGAGTTGCGCGAGGGCTTCGACCGGGCTTTGCAGCGCTCGATCCTGACCTCGCTGGCCACGTTGCTGATGTTCGGGCTGCTGGGCTTCCTGTTGTTGCGCTACCGGGTGTTGGTGCCGCTGCAGCGGGTACACGACGCCATTGTTGGCTTTCACATGGGCAACCAGAGCGTCGAAGCCGAAGTGCAAGCGCGCGACGAGATTGGCCGGATTTCGCACGGCCTCAACCAACTCTTTCATAACCAGCTGGCGATCCAGGAGGAGTCCCAGCAACTGGCCCAGGTTGCCCAGGTGACGACCAATGTGGTGATCGTGGTGGATACGATCGGTCGTATCACCTGGGGTAACCGCGCGCTCGAGCGCTTGCTGGGCAAGCCGCTGAAGTATTTCCACCTGTCGCTCGTCAATCACGAGTTGCCCACCCTGGAGGGCTCCGCCTGGCCGGATATTCCCGCGCTGGCCCGGCGTCATCTCGGCGTTACGAGTGAAGTGACGCTTGTCGCACCGGCGGGCGACGAGCTGGTCTTCCGCGTGGACAGCCAGCCCGTGATGGGTGAAGACGGCCGCTTCCGCGGGGCCGTGATCGTGGCGACGGACGTGACGCCCTTGCGCCGGACGCAGGCCCGCCTCGAGCAGAGCGAGATCCGCTACAACGAGCTGGTCAACGCGATCGAGGAAGTCTTTTTCCAGACCGATCGCGAAGGCCGCTTCGTCTACCTCAACCAAGCCTGGGAGTCCGTCAGTGGCTACCGCATCGCCGACAGTATGGGGGAGCGCATCGACGACTTTTTCCTCGCCCACGATCGTGAGGAACTGGATCTGCGGCGCCAGCGCGTGCGGGATTTCGAGGCCGCCCGGGCGATGTTCGAGCTGCGCCTCGTTCGCAGCGACGGCCACGAACGCGTGCTGGAGCTGCAACTGCGGGGGCAGCGCGACCCGGCTGGGCATTTCATCGGCCTCGCGGGCAAGATGCGCGACGTGACGCTCGAGCGCGAAGCGACCGACCAGCTCCGTCGCAGTCGTCAACGCCTGGCACGTGTGTTGGAGGGCAGCAACGACGGTTTTTGGGATTACAATACGGAGACGGGCGAGGTCATCGTCAGCCCTGGATATTATCGCATGCTGGGCTACGAGCCGACCGAGATCGAGCCGACGCTCGAGGGCTGGAAGGACCTGCTGCACCCGGACGACGCCGACGGGATCATGGAGAAATTACACCGGGCGATCCGGGAGCGGACCGGATACCAGAGCGAAAACCGGATGCGCCACAAATCCGGCCGCTACATTTGGGTGCTCGACCGCGGTCGGGTGATCGAGGAGCGTGACGGCGAGCCGCTCATCGTGGCGGGCAGCATCACCAACATCAACGAGCGTGTCGAGGTGGAGCAGCGGACCCGGTTGGCGCTGGAGCGTGAGCAGCAGCTCAACGAGATGAAATCGCGCATCGTCTCCATGATCTCGCACGAATACCGCACGCCGCTCTCCAGTATTCGCCTGTCGGCCACGCTCTTGCAGCGCTATGCCGGCAAGCTGAGCGACGAAGAGCGCACGAAGCACCTGGGCTTCATCTTCGAGGCGGTGGACCAGATGACGACCTTGATCGAGGAGGTCCTTTATCTCGGGCGGGCCGAAGCGGGCTATATGGAGATCAATCTGCAGCCGCACCGGGTGCGCAAGGTCTCCAACGACCTGGCCGACTGGTTCCTCTATCTGTATCCGCGCCGTCAGCTCAACCTGCGCCTGAGCGGGGATGTCGACCACCTGGTCATGCTCGACCTCAACCTCTTCAAGCGCGTCGCGACCAACCTGCTGACCAACGCGGTCAAATACTCCGCGGCGGACACCGTCGTGACGTTCGAGGTCGCGGTGCTGGAAGGGCAGTTGATCCTGTCGGTCACGGATGAAGGCATCGGCATCCCGGTGGAGGATCAGAAGCACCTCTTCGAGACGTTCCACCGTGCGAGCAATGTCGGCACGATTCCGGGCACGGGCCTTGGGCTCGTGATCATTCGCCGGGTGGTCGAAAAGCTGGGCGGGCAGATCCACTTCAGCAGCCAGGAAAACCACGGCACCACCTTTACGATTCAACTTCCGGCTCTCGAGGCGGTCGAAGCGGAAGTCCCCCCGAAAAATTCCCCTGCAAGGGAGTCCCATGAATAAGATTCTGTTGGTAGAAGACGATCCACGCCTCCGCAATTCGGTCGCGCAAATGCTCGAGTTCGAAGGCTTTATGGTCCAGGCCGAGTCCAATGGCCGGCTGGGGTGGGAGGCCTTGGACGGCTTCCGCCCGGATGTGGTCGTGAGCGATGTGATGATGCCCGAGATGGACGGCATGGAGTTGCTCGCCGCGATCCGTGGTAACGCCAAGACGCAAAACATCCCCGTCATCCTCCTGACGGCCAAGGCCTCTCGCGACGACACTCGCGCCGGCATGTCGAAAGGCGCGGACGACTACATCACCAAACCCTTCGAAATCGAGGAGCTCGTGGCTTCGGTCGAAGCGCAGATCGAAAAGCGCTCGACGCGGCTCTCGGGTCTGGAAAACCTGGAATATACGGTCAAGAGCGCTCTGCCGAACGAGCTGTTCACGCCGCTGCATACCATCATGGGGCTCGCCGAAGGGCTGGAAGAGGAGCTGCAGGCAGGGCGCAACCCGAGTCGCGAAGATCTTTGGGAGATCGTTTACAATGTGAAGGACTCCGGCAAGCGCCTCATGCGTCACAGCCAGAACCTGGTGCTCTGTCGCGAGCTGATGGAGCAGCTGGCGCAGAAGCAACAGCCGGGCGGCTCCTGTATCCCTGCCCAGGAAGACTTTCAGGCCGAGGTCGATGCCGCTTTGCGCGCGTTGGTGGAAGATCGCCAGCGGGAGGAAGATTTTCAGGCACACTTCCAGCGCGGCGTCGTCGGGCTGCCCGCCCAGCACTTCATCAAGGTCCTGACCGAACTGGTGGACAATGCGCTGAAGTTTTCCCGTCCAGGGCATCAAATCCGCGTGGAGGGCAAGGTGAGCGGAGCCCAACATTACCTGCTGACGGTCCACAACGACGGCAGCGAGATGGCCGCGCACGATATTTCGAGCATCGGCATGTTCCGCCAGTTCAATCGGCGCGAGAGCAAGCAACAGGGGCTTGGACTCGGCCTCGCCTTGGTCAAGATGATCGCGGAGTTGCACGATTGCGACTTCGCGCTCGAGTCGGAAGAGGGGCTGACGGTGCGCGTGCGCATCCCGCTGAAGGTCGCTGCTCCGCCGATCATCATCGACATTCCGGAGCTGCCGCGCCCGTAAACATCTTTGCCGCCTGCGCACTTGCACCGCCCGGCAAAGCCGCCACGCTGGGGGGCATGACTGCGCGCGCCGAAGACGAAAAGATCCAGCACCTCGTGGGCCTGTGGGTGGACGCCGCTGGCACCGTCCACTACGCCCAACGTTCGCCTGAAGGCGCCACGAACGCTTCGCAGGAGCCCTTCTCGCCCTTTCTCTGGAGCGTTCAGCCGCCGGTGGGGGGCGAGTGTGAGCTGGAAGAGCTCAGCGGTCCCGGCCCGGTCAAATACCTCGTGACGGCCAAGACGCCGGAAGCCTTCAAGGAGCTTAGCCAGAACCGGGAGCGCCTGGACGAGCTGATCCGTCCCTTCGAGCACCAGTGGCTGCTGTCTCGCCAGGAGCGTCTCTTCACCGGCCTGCGCTTTGGCGATTTGCGCCGTTGCCAGCTCTCGATCAAGACCGCCTGCGAGGAGCCGGACGGCACCAGCGATCCCAAGCGCAAGGGAGATCGCGTGCTGGCCATCGGCCTGTGGTTGACCGGCGACGCCGAGCCGACGCTGCTCGTGATCGAGGAGGAGAGCGACGCCGCCGAACGGGCGCTGCTCAAGTCGTTCAACGAAATACTGCAAGCGCGCGACCCGGACATCATCGAGGGGCACAACGTCTTCAATTTCGAACTGGATTACCTCAACCAGCGTTCGCGGCGCTTTCGCCTGCCGCGTGCGTGGGGCCGCTTCGGCGGCGAGCCACGCTTCCGCAAGAGCCGCCAACGGGTGGCCGAGCGCTGGCTGGATTTCCAGCGCTGCGACATCCCCGGGCGCACGGTCTTCGATACCTACCTCGCGGTCCAGCTCTACGACATCACGAGCCGCGAGATGCCCGGCTACGACCTCGCGGACGCGGCCCAGCACTTCGGCCTGGCGACGGAGGATGAGGCGCGGCCGGTCTATGCCGGTGCGGCAGCTTCCGAGGCGTATGCGCAGGATCGGGAAACGTTCCTCCAGTCGTTGCGCGAAGATCTGCGCGAAATCCGGGGACTGGCGGACCGCTTGTTGCCGACTTACGTGGCGCAGGCCCAGAACTTCCCCCTGTTGCTGCAAGAGGCTTGCCTGCGCGGCACGGGGCAGAAGGTGGAGATGCTGCTGCTGGAGAAATACTACGCGCAGCGCGCCTCCTTGCCGGAATACAATGAGATAGCGGCCTATGAGGGCGGCTATACCAAGAGCTTTGGCGAGGGCGTCTACCAGCGCGTACTGCACTTCGACGTAGCCTCGCTCTATCCCAGCCTCTTACTGGCGGCCCAGCGCAACCCGCAGACGGACCACCTCGGGGTCTTTATTCCGTTACTGGACGAACTGCGCACCTATCGCCTGCGTTACAAGCAGCTCGCCCGGGAGGCGGAAGACGCCGAGATGCGGGCGGAATATGCTGCCCGGCAGGCGTCCTTCAAGATCCTGATCAACAGCTTCTACGGCTACCTGGGGTTTGCGGGGGCGCGCTTTGCCGATGGCGAGTTGGCGGCGGAAGTCACCCGGCAGGGCCGCGAGCTGCTCCAGCAGTTGATCGAGGCCTTCAACGCCGCCGGCGCGGAAGTGCTGGAGGCCGATACCGACGGGATCTATGTGGCCTCGACGCCCGAGCAGTGGACGGATCCGTCGCGGCTGCTCGGCGAGGTCGAGCGCGTGCTGCCCGCGGGCATCCACCTCGAATACGACGGCAGCTACCCGGGCATGTTTTGCTACAAGGCCAAGAACTACGCCCTCTATGACGGTGAGACGATTACGATCCGGGGCTCTGCGTTGCGTTCGCGTGGCATCGAGCCCTTTCTCAAGGGGCTTACCGATCACCTCATCGGCTGGTTGTTGGGGCTGGAAGAGGAACACCCCGAAACGCGGGTGGAGCGCCTGGCGCTGCAGATCCAGGAAAGCGAACTGGCGGTGGAGCAGGTGGCCAAGGGTGAGCACCTCAGCATGAGTCCCTTTGCCTACCGCAAAAAAATCGACGCCGGCGGCAAGCCGCGTCGAGCTGCACTGGAGGTGGCCTTGCACATGGATCCGATGCCGCGGATGGGCGAGAAGGTTTACTACTACATCAAGCCGAAAGAAAAGGGCCAGACCTCGGATTGGCAGCGGGCCGAGGCGGTGGTGCATTTCGATCCTTTTACTGCGCCATACGATCCCAAGTATTACCTTAAGAAGCTGACAGACTGGAAGAAGCGTTACCAGGCTTATTGGAAAAAGCACGACTGATCGCACGCGAGAGGTTGCCAAGCTGCCCCGTTTGGCGCTACATTCCAGAGTCTTATGGGGAATGATGGTGGCAGCTCGACGACCTTTCAGGCCCACGAGATCCGCACGTATCTCGGGCTGCTGAAGGCTACGGTAGAGAACCTGATCCCGATGCTTCCCTTTGGGGTCGATCGGCAGGAAGTGTACTCTTTTGCCGTCGTGGGGCTGGTGCGCGCGCTCGAGCAGATGCCCGAAGGGCTACAGCCCGCCGAGCGTGCGCGCGACGTGGAGGAAGGCATCGCCACCGCGGTGCTGGAAAACTTCCATGGGGACGACATGGTGGCCCCGTCAGGCGCAGATGCAGCACCACCGGAAGCGGAAGTGAGCCCCGACTTCCACGCCCTCGACTTACGCGGCAGCCGGATCTTGCTGGTCGATGACAGCGCGGTAACCCGGCGTACGATGCAGCGTGTGCTGGAAAAGGCCGGTTTTCGCATCACCGAAGCCACTTCGGGCGAAGAAGCACTCAACCTCTCCCGCCAGCACAAGCAGGACCTCGTGTTGCTCGACGTACAGATGGAGGGGCTCGACGGCTACGAAACCTGTCGCCAGCTTAAGGCGATCCCCACCATGCGCGAGGTGCCGGTCATCTTTCTGACCAACCTGAGCGATGCCCAGGATGTGATGCGCGGCTTTGAAGCGGGCGCATCGGATTACATTTCCAAGCCCTTCCATCCGGGCGAGAGCCTGTCGCGCATCCGCCTGCACTTGCAGAACAAGGCTCTGCTGGCCTATCGCCAGCGCAGCATCGACGAGCTGAAGAAGGTCAATCAGACCAAGGACAAGTTTTTGCGCATGGTGTCGCACGACCTGCGCAACCCCGTTTCAGCCATCGGCGGGCTCGCGCAAATGATGTCCGACGGCATGACGGGGGAACTGAACGAAGAGCAGCGCGAAATGACCGACAGCATCGTCTCCGCCGCGGATGGTATGACGGCGCTGCTCAACGACCTGTTGGACTACGCGGCGATCGAAGGTGGCGAAGCACAGTTCAAGCCCGGCTACCATTCGCTGCTCAAGGAGATCCAGCGGGTGGTGACGCTCCAGCGCGTCGTGGCCGAGCGCAAGAAGATCGGAATCGAGCTGGCGCAGGCCGATGATGTGCCGGAGCCGCTGTATTTCGACCGTCAGGGGGTGCAGCGGGTGCTCGAAAACCTCATCAGCAACGCGATCAAGTTTTCTCCTTACGAAAGCCGGGTCTCGGTGGTGCTGCGCCGGCGGGACGACTTTGCGCTGATCGACGTCGAAGACGAGGGGCCGGGCATCCCCACGGGTGAGGAGGACAAGCTTTTCAAGGAATTTTCGCGCACGTCCAACCGACCGACCGGCGGCGAAAAGAGCACGGGTCTCGGCCTCTCCATCTGCCGCAAGATCGTGGAGATGCATCACGGGCAGATCGAGGCGGAGAACCTGCCGGGCAAGGGCGCGCGTTTTCGCATTCAGCTGCCCCTCACTGCGGGCTGAGCTTGCCCCCGCGGCGTTTCCTCTCGATGCTTGTCGGAATGCCCAACCAGTACATCCGCGAATATTTCAGCAACAAGGACGTGGTCGACCACTACGCCCGGGCGACTGCCAATATTGGCCTTTGGGTGTCGGAAGAAAAGGTCTTCACCCATGTGTTCGACAAAAACGACCGCATCCTGGAGATCGGCTGCGGCACCGGTCGCATCTCGATCGGCCTCTACGAGTTGGGCTACGATTACATGATCGGGACGGACCTCTCGCGCGACATGATCAAGCGGGCACAGCGCATCAACACGGTGCTGGGTTACAACATCCCGTTTCAGGTCATGGACGCGCGCAAGCTGAAGTTCGATCACGGCTTCTTCGACGGCGCGATCTTCGGTTTCAACGGACTGATGCAGATCCCCGGCCGCGAAAAGCGTCGCGAGGCGCTAGCCGAAATCCGACGCGTCCTGCGCCCGGGCGGCCTCTTCGTCTTTACGACCCACGACCGCTACAACAGCCAGTTCAAGCGCTTCTGGAAGGACGAGGAAGACCGCTGGGAAAAGCACCAGCAAAACCGTGAGCTGCTGGAGTTTGGCGACCGCATCGAGCACGACGGCATGGGCATGCTCTACGTGCACGTGCCGACGACCGAAGAAGTGCGGGAAGACCTGAAGGCAACCGGTTGGAAGATCGACAGCGACGCGCCGCGCTCGTCCATTGCGATGGAGCCGGCCCAGGTGCGTGAGTTTTCCGACGAGTGCCGTTTCTGGATCGCGCGCAATCCAGACGACGCAGGCGAGTCGGAAGAATACGTCACCGAGGGTTGAGGCGAGGCACAAAAAAGCCCGCGAGCTTCACGCCGCGGGCGACATGGCTGAGCGGGGTGCGCCGGTCGGGCCTTATTCGCCGCGCATGCGCTGCTTGAGGTAGAGCGCTTCGCGCCGGCGGTAGTTGGGCGAGCGGATCTCGGGGTTGGCGAGGCGGATTTCGCCCCCCATCTTCATGATCTCTTCTTCGGTAGAAATCTGCTTTTGCTCGAGCACCTGCTGGCGTTGGCGCAGCTGTTCGTTTTCCTGCTGCAGCGCGGCCATCTCCTGGGTCTGGCGATCCAGATTGGCTTGCAGTTCCTGGGCTTGCGGCTGGCTCTCGGCCTCTTCGCGCGCCTTTTGCAGTTCTTCCATGCGGCGCTGGGTCTCTGCCTGGGCTTCGGCCAGTTCCTGCATGCGCTGCTGGAGCTTGGCCTGGGCTTCTTCGGCTTCGCGGCGTTCCTGCGCTTCGCGCTGCAGGCGCTCGTTCAGCTGGTCGATCCGGGCCTGGCGCTCCTGTTCGGCCTTTTCGGCCGCGGCTTCGGCCATGCGGCGGGCTTCGGCTTCTTTCTGGGCCTGGGCCTCGGCGGCGGCGCGCGCCTGGCGTTGGCTCTCCGCCTCCTGGCTCAGCTGCTGCTTTTCAGCTTGTAACTCGCTCACCTGAGAAGACAGCTGCTCCTGCTGGGCCAGCGTCTCCTCATCGGGGCCTTTGGTGAAATAGAGGATGAAGCCGCCGGCCGCAAGAGCGGCTAAGGCGACGATGGCGATGGCACTCGTCTTCATGGGCACGGTTTTCGGGGTTCAGCGCGAACGGTTCTGCGACAAAAATCGAGCTATATCATACCACAGGTCATGAGGTTACCGCAAGCATGCCGTCTATTGAACCCCCGCTTTCGCTCGCGTTAAGCCGCCGGATTCTCCGTGCGGGTTGCGAGCGTCGACTCGCACGTGCCGCCAGATTGGGGCGCCTGGCCTGAGAAATCGCCTTTCGGGCACAAGATGTAGCCGAAGATCCCCGCGTACTTGCGCAAGCGGTGGGCGCCTGTCAATGTGCCGGCATGAGCTTTATCCGCGCGATCTTCAAGTGGTTGGCTGCGTTGGTGGTGGCCTATCTGCTGCTGTTCCTGCTGGTCATGTTTGGCCTTTCCCTGGTGGGGCTGGCCTTTTCGCCGCAGGAGGAGTCGATCGAGCCGGATTCGGTGCTGGTCTTCAACCTCGACCTCAACATCACCGATACGCCCTCCTTTGAGGGGCCGCGCGAGGTGCTGCAACAGGCGCTGCAGGAAGAGACCTACGGCACCGTCTCGCTGCTGGAGGTGCTCGACGGCATCCGCCGGGCGGCCGACGACGATCGCATCTCGGGCATCGTCATCACCGGCAATGGCTACAGCAGCGGCTATGGCAGCAGCATCGCCGCGATGGAAGAAGTGCGCAAGGCGTTGCAGGACTTCAAGCAGTCCGGCAAACCGCTCTGGGCCTATATGGAATCGGAAGGCACGCGCGAGCTGTTCGTGAAGTCCGTCGCCGACCAGCTCTACATGAACCCGTTCAGCTACCTCGAGTTCAAGGGGCTGGCTTCCGAAACCGCCTATCTCGGCGATTTCCTCGGCAAGTATGGGGTGGAGGTGCAGGTGGCGCGCTCCGGCAAGTTCAAGAGCGCGGCCGAATCGCTGTCACGCGGACAGATGTCGCCGGAAGAGCGCACCCAGCGCACCAAGCTGCTCGAAGATATTTGGGCCGCCCTGCGCGAGGGCATCGGCAGCCAGCGCAAGGTCGACGCCGGAGAACTGGCGTCTCTGGCGGATAGCGTGGCGATTTTTGAGGCCGAACAGGCCCGGGATGCCGGACTGGTGGATGACTTGCTCTATCGTGACGAGATGTCGGACAAGCTGGTGGGGCTCACGGGCCGCAGCTCCCGGGAAATGGGTTTTCGCCAGATCAACATGCTCGACTATGTAAGCGACATCAACGGCGGGATCGGCCACGCCATGCCCTTTGGCAGTGATCGGGTGGCGATCGTTTACGCCGAGGGCGTGATCGTGGAAGGCCCCGGCGTGGTGGGCGAAGTGGGCGCCGATACGATGGTGCAATACCTCCGCGATGCGCGGCTCGACCCATTCGTGAAGGCCGTGGTGATGCGCGTCAACAGCCCGGGCGGCAGCGCGACGGCATCCGAGAAGATCCTGCGCGAGCTGCGCCTGACGGCCGACGTGAAGCCGGTGGTCGTCTCGATGGGCGGTCTCGCGGCCAGTGGCGGCTACTGGATCAGCTCCATGGCCGATACGATTTTTGCCGAGCCGACGACCATCACGGGCTCCATTGGCGTCATCTCGATGATCCCCAACGTGCAGGGTCTGGCCCAGGACCAGCAGGTCAATTTCGAGGGCGTGCGCACCTCGCGCTTTGCCGACCTCTACTCGATCAGCCGTCCGCGCGACGAAGAGGAGATGGACATGCTGCAAAAGACGGTCGACAAGATTTACCAGGACTTCCTCACCCGCGTCTCCGAGGGTCGCGACATGCCGCGCGAACGCGTCAATGAGATCGCGCAGGGGCGGGTCTGGTCGGGCCGCAGTGCGATCGACATCGGCCTGGTCGACCAGTTGGGCGGCCTGGAAGACGCCGTGGCCTATGCCGCCAAGCAGGCGGATATGAGCGATTACAGCATCCGCCAATACCCCGAGCGCGTGACCTTCGAGACGTGGCTGGAGCAGAGCTTCGGTCAGCAGCAGGAGCCGGGGGTGGGGCGTGCGGCGGCCTCCACGGCCTTGCAACCCTGGCTGAAGGGTAACGATCCCATGAGCCAGCAGGTGCGTCAGCTGAAAGAGACCTATCGGTTGCTCAGCCAATTGAACGATCCGATGGGCGTTTATGCGATCGAACCCAATTGGGTTTTCGTTGATTAACGCCGGCGCGGGCTTAGCGTAGGTCACCATGGAGGTCACGAGTATCAACCTGCGGGCAGACTGTCCCGCCACACGCATCCCCAGTGGCGAGCAAATCGAGTTGCCGGCGGGCAGCGAACTCATCATCACCCAGGCCCTTGGCGGCTCGGTGACGGTGCGCGACAACGGCGGTCTCTACCGGATCGACGCGGCCAATCTCGACGCGTTCGAGCCGGAGCTGGCCACGCAGTTGCGCCAAGAGCTGCGCGATACCGACTTGAGCGGCCAACCGTTCAGCGAGCAGCAACTGTGGGATTCCCTGCGTCAGTGCTTCGACCCGGAAATCCCGGTCAACATCGTGGACCTCGGCCTGATTTACGACCTGCACTACGAAGAAACTGCGCCGGAGCGCTACGACGTGAGCGTGAAGATGACGCTGACGGCACCGGGCTGCGGCATGGGGCCGACGATTGCCCAGGATGCGCAGATGAAGCTGGAATCGCTGCCGGCCGTCGAGCGCGCGCAGGTCGACATTGTCTGGGACCCACAGTGGACACCGCAAATGATCTCCCCCGAGGGCCGGAAGATTCTCGGCCTGGAGTAAGCGACGCGACTCCGGCACTCCCGGAGGCGCAGTGGCTTGCCGCGTTCCTGGCGTTCCTCGAAGACGAGCGCCAGGCTTCGCGCTACACGGTCCGCAACTACGCGCACTCCCTGCGAGACATCCTCGGCTTTATCCGGGTGGAGGGCTACGCAGGGCCGCTGGAAGACGTGCCCGAGCGCGTCGTCATGTCCTACCTCGTGGAGCGGCAGCGCGCGGGGCTATCCCGGCGCACCCTGCACCTGCGGTTATCGGCGGCGCGGTCGTTTTTCGATTACCTGCGACGCCGGCGTTTGGTGCAGCGCAACCCGTTCAATCGGCTCAGCGCGCCCAAGTTCCGCCAGCCGCTGCCGCGTTTTTGCACGGAAAAGCAGATGGCGGAGTTTCTGGAAGGGCCGGCGAAGCTCTTCGAGATGGGCGAGGCCACCCGCTTTGAGGCGATCCGCGATCAGACGATCTTCGAACTCTTTTACGGGGCCGGCCTGCGCATCAGTGAATTGATCGCGTTGACCTACGGGCAGGTCGACTTCCAGCGCGGTCTGGCACGCATCCGGGGCAAGGGGCAGAAGGACCGCCTGTGTCCGCTCGGGCCGATCGCGCTGCGTTGCCTCACGCGCTTCCGGGACGAATTTGCGACAGACCGCCAGTATGAGGACGTGATCCTCTTCCGCGCGCCCGGCAAGCCATTGAAGCCCGACTGGGTGCAGAAGCGCATGAAGCTCTACCTCAAGCTCGCCGACCTGCCGCTGGAGCTGTCGCCGCACAAGCTGCGCCACTCCTACGCTACGCACCTGCTCAACGGCGGCGCCGACCTGCGGGCCGTGCAGGAAATGCTGGGCCACGCCAGCCTCGCGACCACGCAGGTCTACACTCACGTCGGCATGGCCGAACTGAAAAAAGTCCACGCCCTCAACCATCCACGGGGGTAAGTTGGCGGAATATCGGCTGCGGCGGGTGGACATTTTCCTCGGGCCGAACATGGTCTTACCCCGCGTATGAGTCGTTTCCGTTTTTTGAAGACCGCCGTTTCGCTTGTTCTATTGGCCGGTTCTGCGGTTAGCCTGTGCGGCGAGCGCATCCTGTTCGTCGGTAACAGCTTTACGTTCAAGCCGAAGCGCTTCGGTATCGCGCGAGTGGAGAGTCTAAACGGTCGGCATAACGGCGGCGTGCCGGAGCTGTTTAGTGCATTGGCCCGTGAGGCAGGTCACGATCCGGAGGTGAGCATGCTGGCGGAAGGCGCAGCCACGTTGGCCCAACATGTGGCGTATTGGCCGAAATCGGCCCAACGGTCTTGGGATGTCGTGATCCTGCAGGAGCAGAGCGTGGGGCCAATGGTTCTGAACGGCGACGAGGAGCCAAGGCGCACGTTTCGTGAGAGCGTAGCCGTCTTGCAGCAACGGGTGACGGCGGAAAACCCCGAAGTGCAGATCTGGATGTTCGAGACCTGGGCGCGCCCCAATATGGTCATGAAGGGGGTGGTTGCGGATCTCGAGTCGATGCAGGCGGAGCTGGCTGCTTCCTACCGGGCAGTGGCACACCAATTTGGGTTGGCCGGGGTGGTGCCGGTGGGGGAGGCGTTTGTGGCGACCGTCGAGCAAGGGTGGGCCGATAATCCGGCTACGGAGGTTGAGGAGGGCCCGCTGGCCATGTGGGACGAACATGCTTACCACCAGAGCGCTGCCGGCGGCTATCTTGCCGCGCTGCTTTTCGTGGGGCGTATCTACGACCTGGACCCGCGTGAGATCCCGGCGGACAACCGGGCATCGCGGGCCGTGCACCTGTCGGACAAAGAGGCGGCCCAGCTGGCGGAGGTGGCCTGGCAGCAACTGCAGCAGCACGCCGGAGAAGCGGAAACCCTGGCCACCAAATAGGACCGGGACGCTGGTTGGACGTCCCGGTCGGTCTGCATAGCCGTCAGAGTAGTCTGATCTCAGGAGGTCGCAACGCCTTGTGAGTCGTCGGCTCGTTGCGGCTCCAATCTTTTACCTTAGTGTTGAGGAGCTGGGTGATGGGGAGTGCCGGTAGTAACCGGTTTGAGAGTCGGCACCGTCTTGGAGAAGATGCCGAACAGGAGCAGCAGGGCGCCAATGATCACGTGCGGCCAGAGCACGGTGCTCGCGAAGGTGAAGGCCCACGGAGCAATGGCGAGCAACAGGCCCGCCACGATATCGAGCCACACGTGCACGCGCATGGGGATCGCGCGCATTGCGCCATATTCGTAGTTGGTCAGCAAACTATAGACGATAACGACGGCGCCAAGAGCGACGAACGCCCAAGTCGCAGCCCCACCGGCCGAGAATCCGAGGATCCACGGGAGCGCGATCATAAGGAGTCCGAGGACGTAATCGATGATCGCATGTACTTTCGTCGGTATGAAACGCATAGGCGCAGAAACGTTGGTGTTGCGGCGTCAGCGCGCGGGGTTGAAGTGAAGATACGCTCACGCCTTACAGATGATACTAGCAAGCGGTGCACCTGCGGCGTCATCCTTCTGATGCTGTTAAAAACCAACGCCTCACAGCTATGTTTAGCTAAGCCTCCTGAGTCTTGAAAGCAAGGCGATTGCGTACGCGGCAACG
Source organism: Puniceicoccaceae bacterium 5H (assembly GCA_009772895.1). Classification (GTDB taxonomy): domain Bacteria; phylum Verrucomicrobiota; class Verrucomicrobiia; order Opitutales; family Oceanipulchritudinaceae; genus WOUP01. The sequence goes on from WOUP01000003.1 coordinate 156,224, forward strand.
CGTTCAGCAGGGGGCCTTATAAATGAGCCAACAGGAACCAACCTCAACGCGGGCTAACCCAACGCCTCACGATTAACGCCGTCAGAACCTGTAGATTACAAGAGCAGCGTGCAGCTTGCACGTTTAGGACTAAGAGCGGTAGGTCAAGGGGTATGCCGCAGGCGTTTCAATCGAATCCAAGGTTAGATCCACATCCAGGGCAGGCCAACGAAGATGTTGGGGTCCCTCTCTTTCTACCGCAAAGACATCCTTGACTCTAGCCTCCTTGAACCAGGGGAAATGAGCGTAATCCATAAAGTATTCTTTCGCATCCACCAAGATCCAAAGGCCGAAGGGGGAAACGTCGACGACCTCACAGTCCGAAGTGGCGGTTCCAATGCTCGCGGATTTCATCTTGCCTCTCGATGATCGTATTTTGGACTTCTTTTAGGTCCTTTGGACGCAGACCGCACTATTGGCGAGCTCGATTTCAGGTTCTAGCCAGAATTTTGCTTCGCCATCAGGTGCTCTTACGTGAACGTGGATGCGAGATTCTTCTCTGGAAAAGAAAAAGAAGCGGTATCTGTGATAGTAAAACACGGTGGGGCTCATGTAAAGCGTCACGTCTCCTCCGGCCTGGCCGCCCCGATCTCCGCCAGCTTGACGGGCAGGCCGGTGATGCGGTGGAGCCCTTCGGCGCGGCGCACCGCGATGGCGTAGGCATTGGGGTCGCCGACGAGGATGACGCGACGCTTGCCGCGCGTAAGGCCGGTATAGAGCAGGTTGCGCTGCAGCAGGATGAAGTGTTGCTTGACCAGCGGGATGACGACGACCGGAAACTCGCTGCCCTGACTCTTGTGCACGCTGATGGCGTAAGCGAGGGTCAAGTCGCCCAGGTCGCCCTTGTTCAGCTCCACCAGGCGGTCGCCGAAGTCGATCTGCAGCATGCCCTCCTCGGCGTCGATCGCCTTGATCTGGCCGAGGTCGCCGTTGAAGATGTGCAGGTCGTAATTGTTGCGATTCTGGATCACCTTGTCGCCTTCGCGGAAGACGGTGCTGCCCAGGCTGATCTCGTTACGCCCCGGGCGCTGCCAGGCCGCCTGCAGCTTTTCGTTGAGCAGGCCGATGCCGGCCGGGCCGCGGTGCATGGGCGCGAGCACCTGGATGTCCATCAGCGGATTCAGGCGCGGCTCCCAGCGAGGCAGCAACTGACGCACGACGTGCACCACCGCGTCGCCGCAACTTTCGGGCTCCGGCGCGACGACAAATTGCACCAGCGCCGCCGGGTCGACCTGCTCCAGCGTGCGCAGGGGAGCGGGTGGGGCGGCCCGGCCCTGGATGATCTGGTGGGCGAGGGTGACGATCGGGCTGTCCTTGCCCTGCCGGAAAATCTGCTTCAGCTCGGTGACGGCCACCTTGCGGCTGGCAATCAGGTCGCCCAGCACCTGGCCCGCGCCCACGCTCGGCAGCTGTTGGGCGTCGCCGACCAGCAACAGGTGGCACTCCGGCGGCAGCGCGGTAAAGAGGGCGGCGGCAAGGCGCGTGTCGAGCATGCTGGCCTCGTCCACGATCACGCAGTCGGCATCCAGCGGGTGCTCGGCGTTGACGGTGAAGCCGCCCTGTTGCGCGTCGAATTGCAGGACGCGGTGGAGCGTGCCCGCCTGCATTCGGGCGGACTCGGAGAGGCGTTGCGCGGCGCGGCCGGTCGGGGCGGCCAGCTTGAGGCGCAGCTTTTTGGCGCGCAGGATCTCGACCAGCGCGCGCAGGATGGTCGTCTTGCCCGTGCCGGGGCCACCGGTGAGCACGCTGACCTTGGAGGTGAGGGACGTGCGCAACGCATCCACCTGTTCCGAGGCAAAGGTAAAGCCCGCGCGCTCCTGGGCCCAGTCGATCGCCGCCTCGACCTTCAGGGACGGCCAGCCGCTGGGGGAGGCGAGCAGTCCCGTCAGCGCGTCGCCCAGGCGCGCCTCGGCCTTGGCGAGGTAGATGGACTGCACGAGGTTGTCGCCGCGGATGTAGTGCAGCTCCTTGGCCACGATGCGGTCGTTGATGCGCTGGGCAATGAGGTCCTGCGCTACGCCGAGCAGCTCGGTCGCCTTGTCGCGCAGGGTCTCGGCCGGCAACGCCGTATGGCCTTCGCCTTCGGCCTCGCTCAACACGTGTTGGATGCCGGCGTCGAGGCGCGCCATCGCATCGAGGGCAAAACCGAGGTTCTGCGCGATTCGGTCGGCGGTGAGGAAGCCGATGCCGTCGACCTCGCGCGCGACCTGGTAGGGATTGGCGCGGATGACGTCGCCCGCCTGCGTGCCGTAGCGCTTGATCAGCTTTAGGCACAGCGCATTGCCGACCCCGTAGCTCTGCAGAAAGACCATCACCTCGCGCTGCGCCCGCTGGGCGTCCCAGGCTTCCTTGATCTCGCCCACGCGTTTGGGCCCGATGCCGGCCACCTCGCGTAACCGACCGCTGTCGTGTTCGATGATCTTGAAGGTGTCGGCGCCAAAGTGGTCGACGATCTTGTCCGCGTAGACCTTGCCGATGCCGGGCACCAGGCCGCTGCCAAGGTATTTTCGGATGCCCTGCACGTTGGAGGGCAGCTGCGACTGGTAGCTCTTGAACTTGAACTGCTTGCCGTGCTGCGGGTGAGTGATCCAGTCACCCTCCAGCTTCAGGGTCTCGCCGCACTGGACACCCGGCAGGTTGCCGAGGATGGTCAGGGGGTGGCGTTCGCCGCTGGGCCGCAGCTCGGCGATCGCGAAGTGGTTCTCTTCGTTGTAGAAGATAAACCGTTCGAGAATGCCGGTCAGCGTTTCCATACGGCGCGCAAAGGGATCAGGCGGAGACTTCGGCGGGCAGTTCGATGCCCCACACTTCGCGGGCCAGCTCGACCATATCCGTAAAGATGCCGTCGGCCTCGGTCTCTGCCTGCAGCTGCTCGACGGTATGAGAGCCGGTTGCCGCCAGATAGCACTTCAGGCCGCCGTTGCGGGCCGTCTGGAAGTCATATGGGCTGTCGCCGATGAAGACGGTCTCGTCGGCCGTGGCGCCCAACTGCTCCAGGGTGTACTGGACGAGTTCGGGTTGAGGCTTGCGGTATTCGGTATCGAGCGTGCCGATGATCGGGTCGAGGTAGGCGTCGAGGCCCACTTCGGCGGCAAGCCGACGGGCGTTGTTGCCCTCCTTGTTGGTCAGCATGCCTTGCAGCACTCCTTTGTCGTGAAAGTGTTCGACCAGGGCGCGCACGCCCGGCAGCACGATGATGTCTTCCTTCCAGATCTCGTCGTAGCGCTCGCGGAACAGCCGCACGGCCTCGTCCACATACTCCGCCGGGATCAGCTTGCCCATCGTCACGCTGACGGAGCCGCCGACGGCCGCCTTGACCTGCTCAAAGCTCACCCGAGGCAGGCCGAGCTTTTCGAGCGCGTAGCAGTAACAGCGGTAGATGACCTGGAAGTGGTCGATCAGGGTTCCGTCGAGGTCGAAGAGCACGGCGGCGGGCAGAGGATTCATTATCCGCCATTAACGGACGCCGAACGGCCCGGCACAAGAGCAAAAGGGGCGGGGGTTGCCGACTGGTCCGCCTAGCCGCCGTGCTTGCCTCCTGCGGCCAGAGCCTTAGCTTGGAGCCATGGACGCCCATGATGTTTCTCCGGTTTGTACGTTTCTCCGGGAGGAAGGCCCCGGCCTGCTGCGGGCGTATTTCCGCCGGCGCGCGGGGTGGGCCGATGCCGAGGATTTGGCGCAGGAGACCCTGATCAAGGCGTGGCGGCGTTGTGAAGACGTGGCGGAAGCATCGCGGGCGCGGGCCTGGCTGTTTCAGATCGCACGGCGCCAGTTTGCCGACCATTGCCGGGAACGGCGCGAGGTGCCGACACCGGTGGACGCCGCGGTCTCGGCTGAAGCGTGTCCGTCGCCGGCACCCGCCTTCCGTCGTGAACTGGGGCACCGGTTGCGGGAGGACCTCGGCGCGCTGCCGGAAGAGCAACGAGAGGTGGTCGCTGCGTTGCTCGATGGAGAACGCCAGGTGGAGATCGCCCGTCGCCTGGCGATGCCGCTTTCGACGATCAAGAGTCGGGCCCAGCGCGGGCGGCAGCGTTTGCTGGAGCGAGCGGAGCAGCGCTGTGTTTTTGAGCGGGATGCCTTTGGTCGGGTGGTGGACTGCGAGCCGCGCACACCGGCCTGTTGTGCCTGAAAACGCGTCGGCTGCGTCTTTTTTCGTGCGAGTCCCGTCTACGTGGGTGAACCCAAAGCATTTTAGCCATGAGTGAATCCAAGATCATCCACCACGACGAAACCCGCGCCACGGTCCGTGAGCGCTACGGCAATATCGCCAGAGAACAGGGGGCCGATGCCTGTTGCGCGCCGACTTGCTGTGGCGGCAACAAGGCATTTTCCCGCGCCGCCGACATCGGCTACAGTCCGGAAGACCTGGCGCAGGTGCCCGAGGGCTCCGAAATGGGGCTCGGCTGCGGCAACCCCACGGCACTGGCCCAGCTCGAGGCGGGCGAGACGGTGCTGGATCTCGGTTGCGGCGGCGGTTTCGACTGCTTCCTGGCGGCGCGTCAGGTCGGTCCGACAGGCTTTGTCATCGGCGTAGATATGACCCCGGACATGATCTCCACCGCGCGGCGTAACGCGGAGAAAGGCGGTTACTCCAACGTGGCCTTCCGTTTGGGCGAAATCGAGGCGCTGCCGGTGGCGGACGGGATCGTCGACGCGATCCTCTCCAACTGCGTGATCAACCTTTCGCCGGACAAGCCGGCGGTTTTTCGGGAAGCCCATCGCGTGCTCAAGCCGGGCGGACGCCTGTCGCTGGCCGACATTGTGGCGACGCGCGAGATCCCGGCCGACATCCGTAAGGACTTCGAGGCGCTGACCTCCTGCGTGGCGGGTGCCGCGCATGTGGATGAGACGAAGCGCATGTTGCTGGAGGCCGGTTTCAGCGAGGTGCGGATCGAGCTCAAGGAGGAGACGCGCGCCATGATCAACCAGTGGTCGCAAAGCGGGACGGCGGGGGATTATGTGGTCTCCGCCTTGATCGAGGCGCGGAAGTAAGGTCCTGCGGCGCGACCGTTCATCCGTTTGCGTTTGCCCTTGGGCGGTTCTCCGGCAACCTTCAGGGCACGTAAAGACTGATGCAGCAAGGGATCGCAGCAGAGCAACAACCGGCGGCCGAATGGCAGCAGCGCGAAGAGGGCCTGGCGTTACGGCTGAGTGGGCGCTGGTCGCTGCATGCGCCTCGCCCGAAGGATCCCCACCTGCTGCCGGCCTTCCAGCGCCAGATCGACGGCTGGAGCGGTCGCCAGCGCCTGATTTTCGACTTGAGTGCGGTGGAGCGGTTCGATTCCCGGCTGGTGGCGCAGCTGTTTGCCCTGATCGACGCCGCGGAGGCCGAGGGTTGGGAGATCGATCGCTCGTCCTTGCCCGACGAAGTCTGCAAGCTGCTGAAGCTGGCCCAGGCTTCCGAAAAGACAGAGGCGGATGGCCTAGAAGACGAAGGCGGGTGGCTGAGCGACCTCGGGCGCTGGGGGCTGGAGCGCTACGCCGGGCTGCTGGAGATCTTTGCCTTCGTCGGACGCGCGTCGATGAGCTTCGTGAAGTTCGTGACCGGTCGGGCCCGGATCCGCTGGCAGGACTTTTTTGTGATCCTGCAGGATACGAGTGCGGCGTCGCTGCCCATTGTGTCGCTCATCAGCTTCCTGGTCGGCCTGATCATCGCGTTTCTCGGCTCGGTGGTGCTGAAGCAGTTCAGCGCGGAGTTTGCGGTGTCCTACCTCGTCGGCTACGGCATGCTGCGCGAGATGGGGGCGGTGATGACGGGCGTGATCATGGCCGGGCGCACCGGGGCGGCCTTTGCGGCGCAGATCGGTAGCATGAAGGTTAATGAAGAGATCGACGCGTTGGTGACCTTTGGGATCAGCCCGATGGACTTCATCGTCCTGCCGCGCCTGCTGGCCCTGGGGATCATGATGCCGCTGCTTACGATCTACGCCAATCTGGTGGGCATCCTCGGCGGCTACCTCGTGGCGACGCTGATGATGCGCGTGCCGCACGAGGTCTTCGTGGTCGAGATGGACAATGTGGTCAGCAGCATCGACGTCTACCTGGGCTTGTTCAAGGGCCTGGTGTTCGGCCTGCTCGTGGCCTTTTCCGGCTGTTTGCGCGGGCTGCAGACCGGCTCCGGGGCGGACTCTGTGGGCCGCGCGGCCACCAAGGCGGTGGTGACCGGTATAACGCTGATTATCTTTGCCAACGCCGTGATCGACTGGGCCGCGGCCGAGATCGGCGTGTAGGGCCGGTTGGGGTCTTCAGCCCGCCCGCTCGTTCAATCTGGTGTGGCTGATGCTATTGAAGCAGGGGTTAAGCAAGCGGACGGCCGACCGCCGTAAGGGCCCGCCGGTCCCGCACACAACCCCACCCAAGAACGAGAAGTCATGTACCAAATCTTACCCGAATCTCACGATAGCCTTGTTTGCCTTCGCCTGAGCGGAAAGCTCGACGACGCCGACTACCAGGCCATTGTCACGCTGCTGGAGGAGCGCATCGCCGCTCACGGCAAGATTCGCCTCTTCTGGGAGATGGTGGATTTTGAAGGCTGGACGGCCAAGGGCATCCTGCAAGATGCAAAATTCGACCTCAAGCACGCCAACGATTTCCAGAAAATCGCCCTGGTGGGCGAGCAGGAGTGGGAAGAAAAGATGACGCAACTGATGAAGCCCTTCACGAAGGCCGAAGTGCGTTACTTCCCGCTCGATCAGCGGGCAAAGGCTTTGAGCTGGGCCCAGACGGCGCTCTAGACCCGCTCCCTTGAGAAAACGTTCATACCGTATGGGAAAGCCCTCCGCCTGCTACAGGTCGGGGGCTTTTTTTGTCTTCGGGGGCCTCGCCTGGGGCTCCGCGGGCGCGCAAAAAAAGCGGGCCAAGCTTCGTTTTGAAAGCCTGGCCCACCGAGTGTCTGTATCTGCGTGTCTGTATATCTGGGTCTGTGTGTCCTAAAGCTGGATCGTTACCTGATGCTGATCCTGGGTGTGAATGGCATCAAAGAGCTGCTTGAGCGACGCATAGCCTTCCTGGCGCATCCGGCCCAGCTCGCAGCGTAAGAGACGGCGGTAGGTGAGGGTATTGGTTTCCTCATCGTAAAAGAGCGCAGCCTTGTGGGTCATTTTTTCGTGATCGACGATCGATTGCGGCTGCGAGCGCTCGACCCATTCGGCGCCTTCGGGCAGTTTGATGGTGATTTGCTCCGCTTCTTTCCACGGGTAGTGGAAGACGACGTCGGTTTGACGTTCTTCCGCGGTAAACATCGAGGGCTCGGTCGCGTGGGTGTAGGAGGGCGTGAGCTTGAGGGTCGAACCCGCGGTCGGGGCAAACCGGTGAACCGTCAGCTGAGCTTTGAGGATCAACGGCTTTTCTACTGCCGTGAGGTTGATGACCTCCACTTCGCCTTCGAGTTTGTATTGAACGTCCTTGGGCAGCAGATACTGCCGCAACCAGCGATCGCGGTGTTGCGTCATCTTCGGGTATTTGCGTCGGACCTCGAGCGCGGTTTGCCCGATGAGGGCGACCTGGGCGAGTCCCACGAGGTCGCCATCTTCCTGCAGCTCGAAATCGGCCACCCGCGTCGTAGTGGTGAGGGGTTCTGCCGTGTTTTGCAGCAGGTGGATGTCTGCATCCTTGCGGTCGGGAAAGAGCGCCGGCACGCCGGTATTCCACCAGTTGATGACACCGCAGGGCAGGTAGGGATCGGCGGGATCGAAGAAGCGCCAGTTTTCGTCCAGCTTGACGCCGATGAGGTAGCGCGGGAAGGAGAAGGCTGCCCGCACCTGCGGGTGGTAGGCAAGCTTGCGACCGTCGGAAACCTGCACGAGTTGCACCTCGTAGCCGGCGGCTTCCGCGAGCGAGGCGAACAAGGTATTGATGTCGATCGAGAGGCCTTGGCCTTCCTTGATCGTCTTGCCGGGATCGGCGGCCCACTTACGCGTTTCCATGCTTTGGGGGCGGTCCAGCGGTGAAAGGTTGAGCACATCGCTCTGGCAGTAGGCATAGAGCCGTTGCAGGCGTTCCCAATCGTCGGTCACACCTGCCGTCAGTTGCTCGCAGGTCTCTTCGACGTGGTGGTCGCCGCCCTCGATCCAGCGCTTGTTTTCGCCCGCCAACCGGCGCGATTCGCCCCGCCAGTAGCGCTCAGGGCTCGGGTCGTCATCTTCGTTCCACTCCAGATACGAGAGCATGATCCAGGGGCTGACTTCGTAATAGGGAGGCCGATATGGCTCTTCTTCGACGGCAGCCAGATTGTGGAACACCAGCTCCTGATAGCTGCCTTCGAACGACATCGGGTTCTCCTCGTAGGTCGCGTTGCCGACCACCCACCGAAGCCGGAGTTTGGGGGCGGGGCGAAAGCGGAAATCCAGCTCGCGAATCGGGAATTGTGCGCCCAGCGCCATGATGAAGTCGTAGGCGTAGCCCCCGCGCGAACGCGTGACGTGCTCGATCTCGACCACGGAGCCCGGTTCGACGGAAGAGGTCTCAAAGTAAAGCGCGGCGCCTGCGCGCTGCATCTCGCCGGGGAGTCCATTGTCACCTGAGGCTGCTTCTGCGCGCAGGGTGCGGGCGATGCCATCGGGGGTGGTTACGCGCATCTGCACCGATTCCTCGTCGTAGCGTTTCGTAAAGTGGCGTCGCTCCAGTCTTTCGGCGGCCGCTTGGGTGTAGATCTTCAGGCGTTCGTAGTGGTGAACGCTGGCGGAAAGACGGTCGATATCGTCGATTTCGATCGTTTGCCGCAGGTATTCGGCGCCGGCGTTGGGATCGACCTGGGGCTGGGTATCCGCGAGTTCTTCCTCGGTGGCGTCGATCCACGCGCCTTGTAGGCCGGCAGCGAGCGCGAGGAGCAGGAGGAGAACGGAGAAGGCGGAGTGTTGAAGCAGGAAAGAAGACCGTGGGGAACGCAGGAGCAGGGGAGACATAACCCTATTCCAAACGCTTTAAGGCGTGGATGTCCAGCAACGTTTGCCTAAAAAAGTCCCAACCCGGCGAAGCTTTCCCACAAGACCCAGCCGAGAAAGGCGAGCCCGGCAAAGCCGAGGGTGCGCCAGAACATGCGGCGGCGGGCCCGCATACGCTCAAAGACGTTGTGTTGGCGGCTGCCGAAACGTGAGGTGTTTTCGCGCACGAAAACGCTGGAGGAAAAGGGCCGCTGGTTGCGGTGGGGCGGCAATTTATAGCGCAACTTGGCTTCGCGGCGATGCGCCCACCACAAGAAGAAACGCTGGAGCATGGCGTATGATCAAGAGCCGTTCGGCGGGTTGCAAATCAGATTTGCATTGCAGGGGTATTGAGGCGTTTTACCTTTAGCCCAACCCTGTTGGCAGAACGCTTATGAATTTTTGTATCTACCCCGCCGGCGCCTGGGGCACGGCCTTGGCCCTGCACCTCGTGCGCGAAAATCACACCGTCACTTTGGTGCCCCGACAGCTGGACCATGCGTTGGAAGTCGCCACCAGCCGCGTCAACCGGCGCCACCTTGACGGATTCGAACTGCCGATGGACCTGCAGTTGGGCATGGAGCTCGCGCCGGCCCTGATGGAGGCGGAGGTGCTGCTGCTGGCCTGCCCCTCCCGTTATCTGCGCGACGCCTGCCGCGCGGTGAAAGCCCAAATGCACCAGGCGCAGGCACTCGAAGCCGTCATCACCCTTTGCAAAGGATTGGAGGAGGGGACCAACCTGCTGCCGACCGAAGTCGTGGCGCAAGAGTTCCCCGACCTGGCTTACGGTGCGCTTTCCGGGCCCAGCTTTGCCAGTCAGGTGGCGGGGAGCCAGCCGACGGCCGTCGTTTTGAGCACCAACCTGCCGACGGAGAAAAACCAGCTGCTGCAGCAGGCCCTCAGCGGGGAGGCGTTTCGCGTCTATACCAGCGAGGACCTGCGCGGGATCGAGCTGGGAGGCTGCCTGAAAAACGTCTACGCCATCGCCGTTGGCATGTGCGACGGGCTCGGGCTGCGCGACAACACCAAGGCTGCTTTGCTGACCCGCGCACTGCATGAGATGGTGCGGCTGGGTGAAACGCTTGGCGGCACTCGCGAGACTTTCTACGGCTTGTCCGGCTTCGGTGACTTGATCCTGACCTGCAACGGCGAGGAAAGTCGCAACCGCCAGTTTGGGGCGCGTTTTGCCCAGGGCGAGGCGGTGGAAGCGCTACTGGAAGGCATGACCGTCGAGGGCTACCGCACGACGGGCTGCTTCCGCGCTATTTGTCGGGAAAAGGGGATCGATGCGCCCATCCTCGAGCAGATCTACCAGATCCTCTTCGAGGGGCGCAGCCTGCGCGAGGCGATCCCTGCCCTGATGGGCCGCCAGCTCAAGCACGAACGAGCCTAGAGCTGGCAGGAGGGGGCGCCCTTTAAGGAACGAGGAGCCAGGAGCGGTCGTCCCAGTCCGGCGGCATTGGATTGTTACCCGTTACGGTAGCGCCTTCACGACCGAGCTCCGTATCCAGCCGCAGCTTCATGTCGGCCTCTACGTTGTCGAACGCGGGCTCATTGATCAGGTTGTTGAGCTGATAGGGATCGTCGTAGGAGTAGAGCGACTTGGAGCCGTTGCGGAACTCCCAGTAGGTGTAATCGCGGGTGATGATCTGGGCGAAGTTCATCTTGGTCGGATCGACGCTGTTGTAGTGCATCACCATCATTTCGTCGCGGTGCGGTTGCTGCTGGTAGACCGTGGGCAGGAGGGAGGTCGAATACTCGAATCCATCGTTCTCCGGCTGTGCGCCAGCCAGATCGAGGAAAGACTGATAAACGTCGAGCAAGGCGACGACCTCATCGGATTGGCGAGGTGCCACATAATTGGGGTCATACCAGAATAGTGGCACGCCGACCGATTCTTCCCAGGGGATGTTCTTGCCGGCCCAGTTATGCTCCCCGTGGCAATAGCCGTTGTCCGAGCTGAAGACGATGATGGTATTATCGTCGATCGCTCCCAGGATCTGCCGGACCGCCTCGTCGACTGACAGCAGCATCTCGCACTGCTTCACGTAGTCGTTGGAGTGCGCCATCGTTTCCATGTTCGGATAATTGGGAATCGTTTGGTCGGCATAGCGATCCCGGTTGACTTCGGCGGGTTTGAAGGGGTTGTGCGGATTCAGGAAGGACAGGAAGACGAAGTAGGGCTTGCCATCCGTCGCGCTCTCGCGCTCGCGGATGAAGTCCAGCGTGTAGTCACGCAAGATGTCGGTCGAGTAGCCTTGGCGTGAATGGTCTCGTCCGCCCCACTTCTTGTGGTAGCTCATGTTGGTATAGACGTTTTCGGTGAGCCATTCCCAATATTCGGGGCCGGACCACGGTACGTCGGCCGGTTTGTAGGCCTGGCCCATTCCGATCCATTCGTCCGCCCCGACGCGTCCGAAGAAGTTCTTGCCGTTAAACCACTTGCCGAAAAAGGCGGTGTGGTAGCCGGCATCCTTCATGTCCTTCAGCAGGAAGGGGCCGTTCGGCATTTCGTTGGCGCCACGAACGGAGCCGTTGTGGTTGCGAATGCCGTGCCGCGAAGGCAGCCGACCGGTAAACAGGCTGCTGCGGCTGGGAGCGCAGAGCGGGGTCGTGACGTAGGTGCGGGTAAAGTTGACGCCTTCGGTCGCCAGGCGGTCGAGGCTGGGCGTCTCCATGAAGGGGTGCCCACCGCCGAATGCGCCATACTGGTCGAACCGCATGTCGTCCGTCAGGATAAAAACGATGTTGGGCCTTTCCGGGGTGGGGGCTTCTATCTGGATGATTTGCCGATAGAAAACCTTATCGACGTTATCAGGAACGTCGACATAGTTGTTTACGCCGATATCCGTCCACGTCTCCATGTCCGTGGACTGTTGGATCATCGCAGTTTCGTCGAAATTGATCCGCGTAGAGGCCGCTGCAGCAGTTGAGAGCAGAAAGAAGGCGAGAGCTGAGTACCATCTCATCGGCCTTCTTCTGAAGCGTTGGGCCTAGTAAGTCAAATCCGTAAATTCGAAATGCATAGTCACACTGACTTAGGCTACCGGCTGGTCCAGATTTTCGCCGTCGTCGTCGACATCTTCGTCGAGCGGGGGTTCGCCGTAGGCCTCGGCGGCGAGGCGGCGTTCCTCTTCGGCCAGGCGCACGACAAAGTCCTCATACGTCAGGATCTCCCAGCGACCATCTGCATACTCGACGAGGGCCGTATTGCTTTCCACCCAGTCGCCGGAGTTGAGGTAGTGCACCTCGCCCACCGTCTTGTCGGCGGGCGTGTGGATGTGCCCACAGATAAAACCGTTGCAATCGTGCTTGAGCGTAAACTCCTCGACGTTTTCCTCGAAGCGGCTGATGTAATTGACCACCTTCTTCGTCCGGGCCTTGATTGCCTTGCTGAGCGAAAAGTAGCCCTTGCCGCGCCACGCCCGATACTTGTTGTAGAGGCGGTTGACTTTCAGCAGCGTCTGGTAGCCGATATCGCCCACGATGGCGATCAGCTTGCTGTGCTGCGTCACGGCATCGAAGACGTCGCCGTGCACCACGAGGTAACGCCCGGTGGGGGACTCGTGGATGTAGCGGTCCGTCACCTGCATGCGCCCGAACTCGAGCGGCAGGAAGCGGTCGAGAATGTCGTCGTGATTGCCGCGCAGGTAGATCACGTTGACGTTTTTCTTTTCCATCTTCTTCAGCACCAGCCGGATGAAGCGCGTGTGCTTCTTGGTCCAGCCACCCTGACGCGCGAGCGACCACCCGTCGATGATGTCGCCGTTGAGGATCAGTTTTTCGCTGTGGGTGTGCTTGAGGAAAAAGTTAACCTTGTCGATCTGGCAATCCGGTGCGCCGAGGTGAACGTCCGAGATGACGATGGTCTTGAAGCAAAGGACCGCCTTTTTCGGTTTTTTGGTCATGAGGCAGGCTGTAGGACAGGATCAGAGAGAAGAACACCTTGCAGCCGCTGCTCAAACTTGTCGAGCACTGCTTCCCAGGAGACCGAAAGCATCGCCTCGCGCGCCATTTCGCGTTGGCGCGGCCAGCTCGTCTGGTCGCCCGCCAGCTGGCGGGCGGCTTCGAGGTAGGCGGCTTCGTCATGCAGCGGGGAGAGGCGCCCATTTTGCCCGTCGCGGATGAAGCGCTGGGGGGCTGCATAGTCGTAAGCCAGAACGAGCAGCCCGCTGGCCATGGCCTCGGTCACGACATTGCCGAACGTTTCCGTGACGCTGCCAAAGAGAAACACGTCGCCGCTGGCGTAGTGCTGGGCCAGATCTTCGCCCTGTCGCATGCCGGCGAAGATGATCTCCGGATATTCCTGGGCCAGGCGGGGGCGTTCCGGGCCGTCGCCGACCACGACCAGCTTCATGTCGGGCAGTTGCTTCTTCATTTCCTGCCAGGCCTGCACGGTCAAGGGCAGGTTCTTCTCCCCCGCCACGCGACCGACGTAGAGGCCCACGGGCGTTTCCGGCGTGGCACCCCAGCTGGCACGCAATTCCTCACTGCGCCGCGCCGGGCTGAAGAGGTCGGTATCGACGCCGCGTCCCAGGATGTCGAGGTGGTCGAAGCCGGCTTTAGCGAGGCGTTGGAGGGTGTCGTCGCTCGGCACGAAGGTCACCTCGGCGTCGCGGTGAAAACGGCGCATGTAGGTCAGCACCGCCTTGGTCACGCCCCCGTAGCCGTAAAAGCGCCCGTAGCTGGGGAAATTGGTGTGGAAGCTCGTGACCAGCGGGATCTTGAGCCCGCGGCAGGCGCGGCTGGCGGCCCAGCCCAAAGGGCCTTCGGTCGCGATGTGTACCAGGTCGGGGCGCTGCTTGCGCCAGTGCTTGTTCATGATGCCGGGCAGGGGCAGGCCGAAGCGCAGATCCTCGTAGCGGGGGATGGGCAGGCCCGGCACGCTGATCAGTTCACAGCCCGGCATCAGGTTGTCCCGCCGGTCACGCCGCCAGGGCGCGATGACCTGTACTTGGTGGCCGCGACGGATCAACCCGCCCACCAGGCGGCTGAGGGTCATGGAGACCCCGTTGATCTCGGGAGGGAAGGTTTCGGTCACCAAAGCGAGTCGCACGGTAGAGAGAGGTCAGGATTACCTTGTCAGCAGATTGTGAATAAGTCGTGAATAAGTCCCCGGAAGGCTTGTCGCATCAATGCCGAGCTCTATTTAATAGGCGCGACGTGTTACGAAACGAAGCAACTCCTTCTATGGCTTCTCAACGATTAGTCTTCCTAGTCGGGCCATCCGCAGTCGGCAAGACGGAACTCGCGCTGAAATGGGCCGAGGACCACGATGCAGATATCCTAAGTTGCGATTCATTATGCGTTTACAGGGGGATGGATATCGGCACGGCCAAGCCTTCTGCCGCGGAACAGGCACGTGTCCCGCACTACGGGATCGATCTAAATGCACCGTCAGAGCCCTGTTCGGTAGGGCAATACGCACGATACGCGGCAGACGTGGTGGAGGCAGCGAAAAAACGTAAGCGTAACCTGCTCGTCACCGGCGGTAGTGGATTTTATCTTAAATCCTTTTTCGAGCCCGTTGTGGATAAACTCCACATTTCGCCTGAGATCGAGGCTCAAGTCGCCGCTATCAAGGGCTCGCACGGTTTGGAGGGCATGGTGGAAGAACTACGGCATCTGAGCCCCGACGGCACCGGCAGCCTGGACATCCAGAATCCCCGTCGTGTCGAGAAAGCGCTGATACGTTGCCTGGCCAGCGGCAAAACCGTCTCGCAACTCCAGCGCGAATTTGCCGCCTTGCCCAAGCCGTTTGCCGATTGGGAAAAGCATGTAATCCTGCTCACGCGCGATGCCGATGAACTCAGGCAACGCGTGCGGCTGCGCGTGCAACAGATGCTCGATGCCGGCCTGATCGACGAAGTGAAGCGGCTGCTCGACGACGGCCTGGATCGGAACCCGAGCGCGGCAGGCGCCATCGGCTACCGCGAGACGATCGCCTACCTGCGGCAAGGGGGCAGCGTTGAAGACCTGGCGGAGCTGATCAGCGTGCACACCGATCAATTGATCCGGAAGCAGCGCACGTGGTTTCGCCGACAGATCCCGGTGCATGAGACGCGGGACTTGAGTGCCGTGCAGTCACCATAAAAAAGCCTCCACCCGGAGCGGATGGAGGCCGTTTTTCTAGATCAAAAGGGCGTCGCCTGCTATTGGCGCGGAGCCTCGATGTTCAGCTCGATTTCGACCTCTTCGCCCACAGCCGGCGTCCCGTAGGAGACGCCCCACTTGGTGCGGTCGATCGTGGTGGTGCCATGCCAGCCCGAGATGACAGAGCCGTCGGGCTTTTCCATTTCACCGATAAACTCGAGGTCGAACGTCACCGGGTGGGTCTGGCCCGCCATGGTGAGGTCGCCCGTCACCTCGAACTCATCGTCGTCCACTTTTTCCCATTGGGTGGACTCGAAAGTCATGACCGGATATTGGCTGGCGGTGAAGAAGTCGTCGCCCTTGAGGTGGGAATCCCGCTTCTCGCTGTTCGTATCCACCGAGGCGATTTTGACTTCGCCCTTCGCCTTGCTCTTCTCCGGGTGATCCTTGTCGTAGTGGATCTCGCCGCTGAAATTGTTGAAAGTGCCGGGCACCTTGCTGAGGAAGTGCCGGATCTTGAACTCTACGCCCGAGTGCACGGGGTCTACCTTGTAGACGATAGTTTCCGCCGTGACCGCAGGGACCAGGGCGAGGAGGGACAACCATTTGAGAGACGACGTTTTTATCTTCATATCAAGGCAACCATACTGCAAAGCCGTCAGATGGAAAGTACCTTCCTGACATTTTTCTCCTTTGCCTTGCTGGTCAGCACATAGACTTGATCGTCGGTGGTCCAGATGGCGCAGCAATGGTCGTCGATGTGCGTCATTTTGGGGGCAGGCAGATCCTTCAGCTCCGGCAGATCCTGTCGGTTGAGCGTGAACAGGTGGTAAACGTCGCTGCCTTGCTTGAAGCAGACGAGTCCCGTGCCGATGCCGTTGATCTCAAAGCTCTCACAGGCCACGCTCATATCCTTGTCGAGCGCCTGAGGGAGGGTCTCCGGAGTGGGGCTCTGGTGCGCCTGCAGGAAGCTCACGAACTGCTGATAGTCGTTGCCGGCAATGCGCCCGGGAGAGTCATCGCTGCGGGCCTCCATCGCGGCCACCAGCTCCTGGACTTCCGGCGGCAGGCTGTTGAAGCCGTTGGGCGGGAAGAAAAAGGTGTAACCGATGATGAGAAAGAGGATCGCGGCGGCCGCGGCGCCGAACAGGGCAGGATGGATCCACCAGAGCGGCCCACGGTGGGGGCCCGCCGCTTCAGTATCGTCGTCGGTTGCCCCTTGCGCGAGCAGGCGCGCCTCCAGGTCTGGCGGCACGGGTGTGGCGCGCAGGTGAGCGGCAAAGGCGTCGTCGAAGGCGGCTTCCCGGGCGGCCTCCTGTTGCAGATCGGGATCCCGTTCACGCTGGGCACGCAGCGGCTCCAACTCCGGCAGGCCGGGGTCGAGCTCGGGCCGGTAGATGCGGTTCCATGGGCGGCTGTCGTCTCTTTCCATTGCAGTAGTCGTGAATAGGAGACCCGGGGGCGGGAATTATTTCTCCCTTTCGGTCAGAATCTTTTTCAGTTGTGCCTTCCCACGGGACAAGCGCGACATAACGGTCCCGATCGGCACATCCAGGACTTCGGCGATCTCCTTGTAGGAGAGATCTTCGAGGTAAAAGAGGCTCAACGGCGCGCGGTAGACCTCATCTACGGCTTCCAGTGCCTCCACCGCCGCACGAGAGTCGTAGCGCTGGGCCACATCGGCTTCGACCGGCGGGGTCTCGAGTTCGAGGATCTCGGGTTCCATCGCGGTGGTCTGCTTGCCTTTGCGGTGGATGCGCAAAAACTCGCGGTAGAGCGTCGTGAAGAGCCAGGACTTGACCTTGCCGGTATCGCGCAGCGTATGGCCCTTTTTCGCCCAACGCAGGAAGGTCTGCTGCACCAGATCGGCCGCGTCGTCCGGATTGCGCGCGAGGCTGAGGGCAAAGCGATAGAGGTTCTGGTAGTGTGCGGCTACCAGTTCGCGAAAATCGGGCGTTGGTGCAGGACCGGCCATAGCGGGGTTAGAGGATCAACATGGCGTCGCCGTAGCTGTAGAAGCGGTAGCCGTGCTCCAGTGCGTCGCGATACAGCGCCTTCAACCATTCGATCCCGTCGGTCGAGCCGGGGGTGAGGATGGCCGAGACGAGGCACATCAGCGTCGAGCGCGGCAGGTGGAAATTGGTGATGAGCCCATCGACGTGGAACGCCGGTTCGGGCGGATAGATAAAGATGTCGGCCTCGCCGGTAAAGGCCTGCATGAGGTCGACATCGTCGGTTCCGCCGCGGCGGAAATAGTCTTCGATCGCGCGCAGCGATGTGGTGCCGACGGCCAGCTTGAGGCGACCATCCGGCGCGTGCAGGGCCGCGCGCGTGTCGGGGCTCAAGTGGTAGGTCTCGCTGTGCATCGGGTGGTCTTCGATTCGCTCTGTTTTGACGGGGCGAAAGGTGCCGAGGCCGACTTCGAGGCGCAGGTCGTGAAACGCATGGCCCTCCGCCTGAAGCTTCTCCAGCAGCTCCGGCGTAAAGTGCAGGCCGGCGGTGGGGGCAGCGACGGCGTTGGGATGCGTGGGGTCGGCAAAGACCGTCTGATAACGCTGGCGATCTTCCGGTGCGTTGCCCTTGGGGCGCTCGATATAGTGGGGCAGGGGCAGTTCGCCGATCCGGTGCGCGAGGTCTACGACGGAATCGCCCGCGGACAGCTCGAAGCGCACGCGTGCCCGCCCTTGCTCGTCTTTCTCGCACACTTCGGCGTCGAAGAGGTCTGGCAGGCCGAAGTGGGCTCCGATGGGCAGGCGTCGCCCGGGCTTGAGCAGACACCACCACTCACGCTGGTCGACGGCGGGGCGCAGCAACAGGCATTCGACCGCCCCGCCAGTGGGCCGTTGGGCCTGCAGGCGGGCGGGCAACACGCTCACATTGTTGCGGAAAAAGCGGGTGCCGGGCGGGAGCAGCTCCGGCAGCTCGTAGAAGTAACGGTGGCTGTGAGTGCGGCGCGCACGGTCTACCACCAGCAAGCGCGAGGCGTCTCGCTGGGCCGCTGGTGCCTGGGCGATGGCTTCCGGAGGTAGCTCGTAGTCAAAGAGTGAGGTGTCCAAGGCGGCGGGAGTATCTGAGGCCCCGGCGCTGTTTGGCAAGTCTCCGCTCTGGTCGGGGTGAGATCGTGTGCTTTGGGCGCCGCAGATGGTAGATTCACTGGGGCCGGCTGGCTACGCTTTTTCGTGGACCTTCTTGGTTTCATGAGATTAAGTGCAGGCTTCTTTTTGTGTGCTTGTAGCCGCAGTTTTACGACGGACCATGCTGTGGAAAAAGGGATACCTTCGCCGATGCGGCCTGTTCGCGCTGGCCGTATGCAGCGTAAGCGCGGCGGACGACTCCGTGACCGAGGCGTTTTTGTCGGAGGCTGCCGCGCCTGCGGATTACGAGCTGATTTCGCCCGACAATCAGCCGGATTGGCTGCGCGAAGCCCGCGTCGAAGCGGTGCGGGATCCTTCGTCTGCCTTGTTGATCCTCGAAGAGGGCCTCGACGAGCCTGGACTGACCGGTGATGTACGCCTCTCGGCGTTGCGCCTGCGGGCCGACTTGCTCGCGCGTCAACAGGACACCGAGTTGGCCCTGAACGCCTACGAGGAGGCCGCCAAGCTGGCCGCGTTGCGCAACCAGCCGCAGATGGAGGCCGCCATGCGCCTCGAGATCGCGCACCTGGCGCGCGCTTTGGGCGATCGCGACAAGGTGGAAGCGCAGTTGGGCAAGGCGATGGAAGCGGCGCAGAAACACGGCGATGTGGTGCTCGAGGCGCGCATTCTCGCCCAGTCCGCCAACTATTGCCGCGAAGTCGCCAGCATGAACGATGCAGAGCAGGCCTACCTGCGGGCGATCGAGCTGTTGGACGGGCAGGACGAAAAGGCGCTCTCCGCCCGGATTCACTTCGAGTTGGGCAAACTCTACTTCATGCTCAATCGCTATGAGCAGGCGCTGGACGTGTTTGAGGTGGCGAGTCGTCTCGAACGCTCGGGCGGCGAAAACGCGCTCATTCCGGCCATCTACCTCCAGCGCGCCCGCACTTATTTTGCGATGGGCGATTACTCGCTGGCACGGCTCCATGCCGACGCGGCCCTGAACCTGGCCCGTACCCAGAACGACAACACGGTGATCTATGGCGCGCACCGGTTGCTGGCCGACGCTTTTGAGGCGTTAGGAAATTCGGGTCAGGCGCTCGATCACTACCGGCATTACGCCGAGTCTCGCATCGCCAATCTGCAGGATCAGAGCGAGCGGCAGTTTTCGGCCATCCGGGCGGATTACCAGAACGTGGTGGATGAGCATCGCGAGGCGTTGCGCGAAACGCGTCTGGCCCAGCAACAGGCCCAGATCGCCCAGACGGAGGCGGACCTGCGCCGCCGCAACCTGTGGCTGATCTCCGCGGTCGTCGCGATCGGTGCCCTCTGTATGATCGTGGGCCTGCTGGTGTGGCAGGTCGTCGCGCGTCGGCGTCAGCAGGACGAGATGAAGCGCCTGAACGAAGACCTGAGCGCCGCGCTGACCAAGAGCCAACATGCCACGCTGGAGGCCGAGCGCGCGAACAACGCCAAAAGCGAGTTTCTGGCCAATATGAGCCACGAGATCCGCACGCCGCTCAACGCCGTCATCGGCATGTCCACCATCCTGGGCGATACGGAGCTGACTCTGGAGCAGCGCAACTACCTGCGCTCGATCATGAGCAGCAGCAACAGCCTGCTCAGCGTGCTCAACGACATCCTCGACTTCTCCAAGATCGAATCGGGCATGCTGGAGGTCGAGAAGGTGCCCTTCGACCTGCAGGAGACGCTCGAAGAGGTGATGGAGATCTTTGCGGCCAGCGCAGCGGAAAAGGATCTCGAACTGGTCCACTATTGCCACCCCGAGGTGCCGCAATTCCTCATCGGCGATCCGGGCCGTCTGCGCCAGATCCTGATCAATCTGATCGGCAACGCACTCAAATTTACCGAGCACGGCGAGATCGTGGTGGAAGTGACCTGCGACACGGTGACGGCCGAGGGGGTGATGCTCAAGTGGTCCGTACGCGATACCGGCATCGGCATCCCGCAGGACCGCATGCAGCGCCTGTTCAAACCCTTTTCGCAAGCCGACAGCTCGCACACGCGCCGTTACGGAGGGTCCGGGCTGGGCCTGGTGATCAGTCGCCGGCTTGCCGCCCTGATGAACGGCGACATGTGGGTCAACAGCGACCTCGGGGACGGCTCCACCTTCTACTTCACGATTTATTGCCTGCAGGACAACCAGCGCACGACTCCCGCCCTCGACACCTCGATCTGCGCGGGTAAGCGCCTGTTGATTGTGGACGACAACGAGAGCAACCGGCGTATCCTGCGCACCCACGCCGAGCAATTGGAGATGCCCGTGCTCGAGGCTGAGGACGGACGGCAGGCGCTCAACCTGCTCGAGCGTGAAGAATCACCCGATATCGCTCTGATCGATTACCACATGCCGGAGATGGACGGCCTGGAGCTGTCCGAACGCCTGCGGCAGATCCCCAGCCTGTGGGCGATGCCCATCATCCTGCTCAGCTCCCTGTCGGAAGCCGCGATCCGCCACCGGGCGACCGAGTTGGACATCAACGAGATGCTGATGAAACCGGCGAAGCGCGAGGAGCTGCTGACGGCGCTCGTGAAGGCCGCTTCCGGCTACCAGAGCGACATCCCCTACGAGCCGCGCAGCCTCAAGGATATGGGCCAGACCATCCGGGGGATGGAGGTCTTGCTGGTCGAAGACAACGTGATGAACCAGCGTGTCGCCTCCCTGATCTTGCAGCGCATGGGGCTGAGCAGCGACATCGCGGAGAACGGCGTGCAGGCGCTGGCCTGTTTGCAGCAACGCCCCTACGACCTCGTCCTGATGGACTTGCACATGCCGGAGATGGACGGCATCGAAGCCACGCGACGGATCCGGGCCGACCTGCCGCCCGACCAGCAACCGTTGATCATCGCCATGACGGCGGCGGCCTCTTCCAGGGACCAGCGGGAGTGTCTGGATGCGGGCATGGACGATTTTATCACCAAGCCGGTCCGGGTGGAAAACCTCGCGGCCATCCTGCAGCGCTATGCCCAGCAGGGCCAGGCCAGCGGCAGCAACGGACACTTCGGCTAGAGTTGCTTGGGCGGTGGATGGGTTGCCGGGCTTACACGAGATCGGCCAACGAGCCGAAGTCGGCGTCGTAGAGTCGCTGGTAAAGCCGCACGGCAGACGCATCGGTGAGGCTCGCCAGATAGTCGCAGAGCAGCCGGCGACGTTCGCGGGGTTGCTCCAGGCGAGAGACCCAGCTGTGCATCGGCTCCGGCAGGATGCGCAGGCTGCGCTGCAGCGGACGTCCCAGGTAGTGCTGCTCGAAGGCCTTGAACAGCCGCGTCAGCACCCGGCCGCCCTTGAATTCGATTTGCTGGATGGGGGCGCTCTGGAAGATCAGCTCGTAGGCCAGCTTTTTGTAGAGCTTTGATTCGCGGGTGTATTTCTCTTCCACCACGAGCTTGTAGCGGTGGCGGGCCGTCTTGTCCGCCAGGGTGGAGTAGGGGGCCTCCTGCAGGCTGCAGGCATGGATGAAGCGGCCGAGGCGCGCCTCGAAGTAGGGCTCGAAGCGCTCCTCGCGGATCAACTCCATCAGGCGCTCCAGCAGCTTGCTCTCGCGTTCGCCCAGACTGTCACCCTTGGTCTCGCGCCAACGGTGGAGGTTTTCGAGCGTAATGAAGCGCGCGCGGATGCCATCCACGATGTCGTGCAGGGAGTAGGCGGCGTCGTCGGCCCAGTCCATGATCTGGCACTCGATGGATTTGCCCGGCCAGGCTTCGTCGATGCTCACCTCGCGCCCCCAGATAAAGGCCCGGGCGCTCGCCTGCTCGTCGTAGAGGAAGTGGTGGTCGGGCGTCTCGCCCTCCTGTCGACACACCTCGCAGTGCAGCGGCTGGTATTTCAGCACCCCGTCAAGCAACGCGCGAGAAGGGTCCATGCCCCTGCAGTCCTTGCCGGTCACGTAAAAGCTGCTGGTGAGGATGCGCAGGCTTTGGGCGTTGCCCTCGAAGCCCCCGTGCGAGCGCATCAGATCGTTGAGCATGCGCTCGCCAATGTGCCCAAAGGGCGGGTGCCCCAGGTCGTGCGCCAGGCCGACCGCCTCCACCAGATCCGGATCGAGATAGTAGTCCGGCGCCAGCTCCGGGCTCTGGCGGTTCAAGTATTCCGCGATGGAGCGCGCGATGCGCGAGACCTCGATACTGTGGGTCAGCCGCGTGCGGTAAAAGTCGTATTTGCCGCTCTGGAACACCTGCGTCTTGGACTGCAGCTGCCGGAAAGGTGTCGAAAAGACGATGCGGTCCCGGTCCACCTGAAATGGGTGGCGCATGTCCTCCGCGCGCTGAGGACGGTCCCCGTAGGTGGCGAAGTCAAAGTCTGAGTAGAAGCGATTCCCGGAAGCGACTGGAGAGCTCACGAAGCCGAACCTACCCCGCCGGCCGTCGAAGCGAAAGCCTGAAAATCAAGCCGCCGGTGGGAAGTGGTTATCATCCACCGATTTCGCGGATTGCAAGGGCTCAGGCGGCCGCTTCGGAACCCGAGGCCTCTTCTCGCGGTGGATGAAAAAAAAGGCGCACCGTTACCGATGCGCATCTTCCCTTGAATCGGGCCGCTTGAAATATGCGTTTGGCAGAATCATGTTCGGCTAAATTCTTATAGGAAACGGGCCGATTCATGGGGGGGGCAGTCACGCCTCATCTGAGCGTTTTGCAACCGCTTTACCATCTGCAGTTTTCCCCGCGTCAATCTTTGATCCAGCTCTGAGTCTCATAATCGTAGAACCAACGTGGGTATCCCGTCTCGGGAGCGTAGCTAAGCCAGCGTTGTTCAGAGAATTGGTAGACGTTGGGATAGATCTCTTGGTTCGTCCACAGCCATCCATAGTGTTCGTCCCATAGATAGCTGGTGTTTTCCTCTGCGTAGAGCCACTCGTGGTTGGGTAGATAAATCCAAGGCCAGTCCCAGGCATAAGCGGATCCTAGAGCCGGTAATTCGACCCACCCATGATCGAGCTCAACCGCACCTGGGAAGGTGTTTTCGATCGGAGTCATGCTCAGTTGGCGCAATTCTACCATGCCACCAGGAGAGATTTCGACCGTTGTCTTGCGGTTGGTGGGGCTCGTGTTCGTAGAGGCGTTCATGCGGACCCAGCCGTCGCCGCTACTGGTTCCCGGTTGAGGGGACGCAACCCACTCGGCATCGTTCGTCGCGCTCCAGACGATATCATCTGGTGCTTCTATTTGCAGTGCTGCTTCGCCTCCTTTGGCTGGGGCGTAGAGGACATTGTGAGAGATCAGGACGTCGTTCTCCGACTTGTTTGTCGCCAGAAACTCAAGTAGCACGTTCAACCCTTGACGATTGATGACGCTGGTTGCCAGTGGAGGCATGTGGCCGGCTTCCATCGTCTCAAGGCGCCGCACCATTTCAGAAGCCTCGGGCTCGCCGGGAACGAGCACATGTGTGTGCTGTGTGTCGTGCGGGTTTAGCAATTCGCCCATCATCACGTCCTTGTCTCGGAGGGGCGTGCTCCAACTGGCATTCCAGCCGTCACTGACGGTTCCGGAAGGGCTATGGCACTGCATGCAATTGACTGCCCAATAGCTTTTAAGTCGATAGTAGGGGGTTGCGTCTACATCGTCTATGCCAGCCACGGCCGCGATGGGGCTATCGGTATTCAACTGGGAACTGTCCACGTATCCCGATTCGCTGAGATGCTGTATTTGCGAGACCGGCTGTCCATCTGGATTGAGCACCGTACGCTGAAGTTGTCGTGTATTGAAGCTCAGGGGAGCCCCATTGTTCGAGGTGTGGCATTGCAGGCATTGCGACCGGCTTGGGATGATATAGGTCTGTTGAACCGAGCCATCTGGTGTTTCGATCTGGAACGTCTCTTCCATGCCTTCCGGCGGGACCAATGTTGCGTCAGTCCCTTCTTCATTCCAGCGGTAAGAGAGACCGTAGTAGCCTTCACTACCGTGGACAAGGACTCGCGTTTCCACGGGGAAGCGGCTTTGGGGCCTTCCTCGCACCCGCTCCATGGAGAAGTGTTTGATAAACACTGTTCCCTCCGGAGACTCCCACGCTTCTTCAGGGTGGGCGGTTGCCTGCGTGCCGTCAGGCAGGCTGAACCAGCGCCGCTTTTGTGCATAATCCGACCAAAAAGGCTGGTTTACTTCGTAGCCCACCACGCCGTCGGCGGGTTCCAGCGCTTGAAGATTAGAGAAGATACCGGTTTCAGAGAGGTTTTCAGGAGGTGCTTCTGCGCCTTCATCGTTGGTCACATACACCAACCGTTTCAACGGCGAGTCCAGGAGGGAGACGAGGGGGTCGCCGTTGCTTGGGTCTTTGCCAAATGCAATAGGCGCATCGTTGGTGGTAGCCAATTCCTTGACCTCGGCGGGACCGTTTTCCATCTCCTTTAGCGAATAGACCGCGTTCGGGCCAAATACGCCAAAGAGATAGGTGTCTTTGATCCCCGGTAGCGCATCTCCATGGTAGACATAGCCGCCGGTAATCGAGAGAAAGGAGTATTGCTTCCGGCCCATGACATAGACCGGCGGTTCCATCTCCAGGTTGTCGATCCAGGGGAACAGGCCTTTCCAGCCGTCCATGAAGAGAAAGCCTTCATACAAGGGCCAGCCGTAATTTTTGCCCGGTTCTATCTTGTCGATTTCCTCGAAAGCCAGCTCACCAACTTCGCCGATCCAAAGCTCCCCGGTCTCGGAGTCAAACTCCATGCCCCAAGGGTTGCGTAGGCCCAAGGCGTAATATTCCGTGCGCACTTCGTCAGGCTCATAAGTCTGCCCATAGTAACTCGTGGCGCCAACAAAAGGATTGTCGGAGGGGATCCAATAGTTGCCTGGACTGTCGGGGTGGGGATTGGGCTGCAGGCTGAGAGGCCGGCCGTCTACATCAATCCGGAAAATACCGCCAAAGAAGCCTTCTCCCAAAGTTTGGGTGCTGGTAGACCACTCTCCTCCGTCACCCACGGCAAAATAAAGATAATCATCTGGACCAAAACGTAGGGCTCCGCCTTGGTGCATGGGAATGTCGTCTGTCTGCTTTAGAATCGTAAATTCCGAATCCGGGTCGCCTGCCGAGGGCGAATCCGGATCCATTTCATAGCGGCGTATGACGGAGTAATTTTGCTCGCCTTCAACCGTCGAATAATGGACGTAGAAGTAGTGGTTGTTTGCAAAGTCTGGGTGGAAGGCGATGGCATACATCCCAAGCTCCCAGTCATCATGCACACGGTCGGAAAGATCGATGAAGGGGGTGACTTCTGGGGCTCCTTCCGTGTTTACCCGGTAGAGTCGGCCGGAACGTGCCACCAGGATGAGGTCCGTCGTGCCGGGGTAACGTACGATGTCGGTAAAGCGGTATTCTCCAAAATCTTCGAAAGATAGCTCAGGAAAGGCATCTTTCAGCACAAACCCTGTTTGCGGAATACGGGCGGGAAATTCAGGACGCGCAAATCCAGATGAAACCAATGGTAGCAGCGTAAATAACGTGAGCGTTTTTTTTGTTGGCATGGCTATGCTGTTTATTTGCGCCAGAAAGGTTTGGACACAACAGAGCTTTGTAATCTTGAAGCAGTAATGGTTAGCAGTGTCACTATTTCTTCGGACCCCTTCGGCTGCGGCAAGCATAAAACCGCAATGAGAACTTTCCAAAGCGCGGTAGGGGGCGGAGAATATTGGCTTCATGGTTCCGTCTCTCGCTGCCAAAGCACCGGCAGTTCTTGTTTGAATTCATAACCCTTTGGAAAAGATCTTATCTACGACAAACGAGATAAAGAACCCATTTTGAAGACAAAGAGGGAGAACATCTCTACCGATCATTTCATAAAAAAAAGGCGCACCGTTACCGATGCGCCCGTAAGGCGGCTGGATCTTTCCTGGGGCCGGCTTAGCCATTGACGGCGCGCATCTGGTCCTGCGTGTAGCGGCCACCGGCGGCGGCGTTGAGCGGGAGGATGCGGTTGAGGCGCTCAACTTCTGCGTCCGAGATGTCCACGTCGAGCGCGGCCACGTTCTGCTCGAGGTATTTCAGGTGCTTGGTGCCCGGGATCGGCACGATGTCGAGGCCGTGGGCGAGGATCCAGGCGAGCGCGAGTTGCGAGGGGGTGACGCCCTTTTCGTGCGCCATCTGCTCGACCTGCTTTACCAGCTCGATGTTTTTCTGGAAGTTCTCGCCCTGAAAGCGCGGGTTGAACTGGCGGAAGTCATCCGGTGCAAAGTCGTCGGGCGACTTGATCGCACCGGTCAGGAAGCCGCGGCCCAGGGGGCTGTAGGCAACGAAGGTGATGCCCAGCTCGCGGCAGAGCGGGATTAGCTCCTGTTCGGGTTCGCGGCTCCAGAGGGAGTATTCCGTCTGCAGGGCGGCCACCGGGTGCACGCGGCAGGCACGACGAATCGTCTCCGGCGCGGCTTCGCTGAGGCCGACCGCGCGGATCTTGCCCGCTTCGACGAGTTCCTTCAGTGCGCCCATCGTGTCTTCGATTGGCGTGTTGGGATCGACGCGGTGCTGGTAGTAAAGGTCGATGTGGTCGACGCCGAGGCGCTGGAGGGAGGCGTCGCAGGCCTGCTTCACGTATTCCGGTTTGCCACTGATGCCGCGCTCCTTGGGGTCGTCGGTGCGCAGGATGCCGAATTTGGTCGCAAGCACCACCTTGTCGCGTCGGCCGCCGCTCAGCGCCTTGCCGACCAGCTTTTCATTGGCGCCGCGGCCATACATGTCTGCCGTGTCGATCAAGCTCACCCCCAGCTCGATGGCGCGGTGGATGACCTGAATGGATTCCTCTTCGGAGCCCTTGCCGTAAAATTCGCTCATGCCCATGCAGCCGAGGCCCAAGCGGGAAATCGTAAAAGGAGTATTGCCGAGTTTGGTCGTTTTCACGCTGCCAGTATATGCCACTTGCTGATAATTCACTAATGCTATAAATCCATAGGCTGATGCTGAAATGGTATCAGAAGGGGCTGGAACTCCACCATCTGCAGAGCTTCATGGCTGTGGCGCATGAGTTGAGCTTTCGCCGTGCCGCCCAGGAACTGCACTTGGCCCAGCCCGCGCTCAGCCGCCACATCCAGCAACTGGAGCACATCGTAGGCTACCGCTTGTTCGACCGCGATACGCGGGGCACGCGGTTGACCGAGCCCGGGCTGGCTTTGGCGGACGGGCTAAAGCCGGTATTGGCGGAGCTGGGGCAGACCTTGCGTCGCGCGGAGGAAGCTGCCGAGGGGCGGCGCGGGCGCTTGCGGGTCGTGTATTCGATTGCGGCCATCAGCTCTTACCTGCCCGAAGTTCTGCAGGCATTCCGGCAGCGTCGGCCGGAGGTGAGGCTGGAATTGCAGGAGCTGGAAAGCGCGGAACAGCATGCCGCGGTCCTGGCCGGTCGGGTCGATTGTGCGTTTACGATCATGGAGCCGCCGGCGCGCCCGGAGTTGAAGGTGATCCCGCTCTTCCGCGAGCAGATTGGCGTCGTCGTGCCGCGAGACCATGCTGCCGCTCGTCTGGAGCGGGTGAAGCCGCAGATGTTGGCCGGGCTGGACTACATTTCTTTTCCCCGGCACTTCAATCCGCGGCTCTACGACTCGGTGCTGGCGTTTTTCCACCGGGAGGGCTTCAACCCGGCTCTTGGTCCGGTGGCGATCAATCGCATCAATGCGATGGGGCAGGTGATCACCGGGAGCGGTTTCACGACGATCAACGCGGCTTCGGCCCACCTGGGAGGCCCGGGCACCGCCTTCCGGCCCTTTGATGGGGAGGGCGTGCCTGAACTGCCGCACACCTTTTCCTATCTGGCGGCCAATACCAACCCTACTTTGCAGGCCATGCGGGCGTGTGTGCAGGAGCGCTTTGGGGGCGCCGCTTGAGCCGCGCGAGCACCGGGCCTAGACTGGCCGGTATGGCAACCTCTGATTCCCAACCCATCGTAATCGTAACCGGCGGCAACCGTGGCATCGGCCTCGAGATCTGCCGTCAACTGGCCGCCCGTGGAGCGCAGGTCATCCTCACGGCCCGCTCACGCGAATCGGGCGAAAAAGCCGCAGCGCAGCTCGACGGCGCGGTCGATTTCCAGCCTCTCGATGTGGCGGACCCTACCAGCGTTTCCGCACTCAAGGACTATGTGCAGCGTACCTATGGCCGCCTCGACGTACTGATCAACAACGCAGGCATCATGCCGGACGCCGATGGCGCGGGCCTCGAAGTGGATCTGGACACCGTGCGCGAAACGCTCGAGACCAACACGCTGGCGCCGTTGCACCTCGCGCAAACCTTCTCCCCGCTGCTGCGCCAGAGCGCGGCCGGCCGCATCGTCAACATCTCCAGCGGGCTCGGCACCCTGGCCGACATGACCGGCGGCCACGCCTCCTACCGGATCTCGAAGACCGCCCTGAACGCCGTCACCCGCATTCTGGCCGGGGAGCTGCACGGCATCGCGGTCAACTCCGTTTGCCCCGGCTGGGTCCGCACCGACATGGGTGGCGCCAGCGCCGAACGCGATGTCTCCCAAGGCGCGGACACGCCCGTCTGGCTCGCGCTGGAGGCCCCACAAAACCTCAGCGGGCACTTCCTGCGCGACCGCCAGGACGTCGCGTGGTAGGTACTGCCAGATTAGGAAATCAGGGCCTTGGAGCGGGCGCGTGGTTATATCAAAAGCTCTAACGGGGAAAAGAGGCGTTGGGGCAGGACCTCTCCGGTAAGTGGGCCCTGCATATCATATTGATAGTGAAAAGCTAGCGGCCTTGTTTTTAACTCGTATGACAGGGGTAGCAACAGTAGTAACAACCATTGATTTTTTCGTTTGGCCATTGCTGTTTGGCGTGAGCTACTGCGGAACGGCAATCCTCATGGTAACCTAGGTCAATTTGGCTTTGAGGGGTTGGCATGTGACTGCAGCCCGTCGTGTAATTATGGACTTCATGGTCCCCATTGGATTGTTGGTTTCTATTTATGATGAATTTATGCATGGATACCAAGGTGGGTAGAGGTTTTAAGCTGAGCTTTTTTATGTTGTCTTCTGGTCACTGTCACGTCGAGTAAAATCTAACCAAGTTTAGGTTAGATAAAGGTTTGTCCCCCGCGTAGTGGGTGGTATGGTAATCAGAAATCAAAACAGCACGCCTTTGTCGTGAATCACCGAGGCCCAAGGTTTTTTGGGGGATCCTGTCCCGGTCGGAGAAATTCTCGCCTTCGTCTTTCTCCATTTGCTTGCGCGATACAGCTTGAAGGTGATGGGAGCGATCAGGTGAAATTTAGGTGTTGGGAATAAGGATCTGGGAAATGTGATGCCGGGGCACGCCCCGCAGGCCTTCTTCCATGGGCGCTGTGAGGCCGCGCGTGATCCGCTCAAACCCGTTGGGCGACCGTTGAGCAGCTTTGCGGTTGCCCTCGAGGCGGTTCCCGCCCAACCTGCACCGTTTTCCGAGATCATGGCGAAAGACTGGTTAGCAGGAGTAGAAGACGCGTACGATGTGGTGGTGATTGGCAGCGGCCTGGGCGGCTTGACGAGCGCCAATGTGCTGGCCAAGGCAGGGCATAAGGTGCTGCTGCTGGAGCACCACTATCAGTTCGGGGGCCTGGCCACCTGGTTCAAACGGCCCGGCGGGCACGTCTTCGACATCTCGCTGCACGGCTTCCCCTACGGCATGATCAAGAGCTGCCGGAAATACTGGACCAAGGAAATTGCCGACAGTATCCGCCAGCTCGAGGACGTGCGCTTCATCAACCCGCAGATGAACGTGAAGACGACCTTCGACCGCGAGGACTTCACGCGCATCCTGATCGAGGATTTCGGGTTGGAGCGCGAGCGGGTGGAGGCCTTCTTCGAACACCTGCGCGGCATGAATTTCTACGATCAGGACCAGCGCACGACGGGCGAGATGTTCGAGGAGTTCTTCCCCGGGCGCAATGACGTGCACCGCCTCCTGATGGAGCCGATCAGCTACGCCAACGGCTCGACGCTCGAAGACCCGGCCATCACCTACGGCATCGTCTTCAGCAACTTCATGAGCAAGGGCGTCTTCATCTATCAAGGCGGCACCGATCAGCTGATCAAGCGCATGACGGCCGAGCTGAAGCGCAACGGGGTGGAGCTGCGCAAGAGCGCCCTGGTGAAGGAGGTGCTGACCGAGCCCGATGCAGACGGCAAGCAGCGTGTGGTCGGGATCGTGGCGCAGAGCCAGAATACCGGCGGGGAGCAGGCCGTGCACACCATCCGCTGCCGGGCGGTGCTCTCCAACGCCAACATCAAGAACACGATTTTCCGCCTCGTCGGGCCGGACAAGTTTCCCGCGTCCTACGTGGCCGAGGCCGAACAGGTGCGCGTAAACAACAGCTCCTGCCAGGTCTACATGGGCATCCGCAAGGGCGAGAGCATCCCGTTTATCGGCGACCTCGTCTTTACCTCCGGGGCCGAGACCTTCTCTTCGCAAGAGCTGACCGGGATGCGCACGAGCAGCCGTACTTTTTCCGTCTACTACCCGGATACGCGTCCGCAGAACAAGGACGATCGCTACGCCGTGGTGGCTTCGATCAACGCGCAGTGGAAGGACTGGGAGAGCCTGTCCGATGAGGCATACGCGCAGGAAAAGCAGTGGCTGATCGACAGTTCGCTCGACGCGTTGGAGCAGTTCATCCCGGACATCCGCGAAAAGGTCGACCACATCGAGGCGGCCACCCCGCGCACGGTCAACCGCTACGTGCGGCACATCGGCGGCACCAGCTTCGGCACCAAGTTCGAGGGGCTGAAGGTGTCTCAGGAGCTGCCGGACAACCTGCATGGGCTCTATCACGCCGGCTCCGTTGGCATCATCATGAGCGGCTGGCTCGGCACGATCAATTACGGCGTCATCGTCTCCAACAAGGTCGACGGCTACCTGCGCTCCACGCAGTCGCTGGAGGCCTAAGAAAAACCCCCGAAGCCGCGAGGCATCGGAGGTTAGTTGGGAAAGGGAAATGGGTGGTGCGCCTAATTCACGTTGTGCTTGTGGTGGGCATAGCCGTTGACGCCCGCCCGTGAGTGTCGCTCGTGCGAGGCGTCGTCTTCCTGTGGCTGATGGCGACCGTCGCGGCGAAAGGAGGTTTCTTCTTCGTCGCCTCGGTCAAAGCTCAGCTCTTCTTCCGCATAGCGCGCGGCGCCGGAGTAGGGTGCACGCTCCGTCTCGCGGTTCTCGGGCATGTAGTCCTTGCGCTTGGGGGCCTGCTTTTGCGGCTGCTCTGCGGCTATCTCCTGCCCGTTGACGACCTTTTCGAGGCTCTTGACCCAATCGCGCAGGTCGCGGGCCTGGGCTTCGAGGTGCTGGGAGGCGCTCGCATTTTCCTGGGCGCCGGCGGCATTTTCCTGCACGGAGCTGTCGATCTCCTGCACGGCGGTGTTCACGTGGCTGAAGCCCTGGGATTGCTGTCGGCAGCCGTTGGAGATGTCCTGCGCAACCCGGTTGACCTCTTGCATGGTCTGCGTGAGGTCGCCGAACGAACGCACGATGGAGTCGCTCGTCTGTTTGCCGCGTTTGATCTTTTCGTTGGACTTCTCGAGGATGCCGGAGGTGCTCTCAGAGGCTTCCGCTGCGCGTTGGGCGAGGCGGCGTACTTCGTCGGCGACGACGGCAAAACCGGACCCGGCTTCACCTGCTCGGGCGGCTTCGACGGCGGCATTGAGCGCGAGGATGTTGGTTTGAAAGGCGATCTCACCAATCGTCTGCATGATGCGGCCCGTTTCCGCGCCAAATTCGGCCATCTCGTTCATGACGTCTTCCAGTTCGCGTGAGGCGGAGACCATGTGCTGCAGCTTTTCTTCGGCCTGGTTGACCCGTTGGTAAGTCAAGTCGGCTCCCTGCTCGTTGGTCTTGGCGATGGAGGCCAGCTCTTCCATCGAGGAAGAGGTTTCTTCGAGCGAGGCTGCCTGGGTGGCGGATGAATCGGCCAACATCTGGCTGGTGGCACCGACCTGGGTCGCGGCGGCGGCAAGGTTGGCGTAGCAGGTGCGCATGCCGCGGCTGGCCGCCAGAATGGGGCGGGTGAGGCGGGCGGAGAGAAAGAGAGCCACCGCGCAGGCGATGAGCACCATGACGACGGTGCCCGTTATCAGCACTTTTACCAGTGCCGCAACGGGGGCCATGACTTCGGCTTCGTCCATCGCATAGGCCACACTCCACGGCTCTTCGTGTAGAGGCGCATATGCCCCGAATTTGCCCGTCCCGTGATAGTTGTAAGACAACATGCCTTCGTGACCGGAGGTCATTTCGCCGGCGATGTCTTCCACCCCAGGCAAGCTGGCCATATTGACGGACAGGTCGAGTTCTTCGGAAGGGTGATAGATAAAGCGGCCTTCATGATCGATGATGAAGCCGTAGCCGCTCTCGCCCAATTCCTTGGCTGCGGTCGTTGCTTCGAGGAAGGAAAGGTTGAGCGTGCCGCCGATCATCCCGATCGGCTTGCCCTGGGGGCTGAGGATGCTGGTGGCGACCGTCACGACCGGCTTGCCGGTCTCGGGAGATATCTGGACTTCGCCCAACTGTGGGTATTCACTGGACGCAACCTTCTTCCAGTTCGTGCCGGCGGTCTGAAAAGATGCGGCGTCCTTTGGGCTCAGCAGTTCACCATTGCCGGTGATGACGTTGCCGTCGGCGTCGACCAGCCAGAGTGACTGGTAGCGTCCGTCGAGCCCCTTGAGGATCGTGCGGATGTGCGCCCGTGCACCGGTGACTTCTGCGTTGTTGAGACGCCCGCGGTTTACCTCCACCAGGGCACGGGAAAAAACGCCCGTCGCACTGATGGTGCGGATAAAGCGCTTTTCCGCCGCCAGTTCGGTATCGGCGGAGTGGGCGAGGTCCTGTGCCGCTTCGGTCAGCAGGACATTGGCATCGTCTTTCAGCAGTCTGATCTGCGTGCGCGCGACATAGACGCTGATCAGTGTGGTGCAGGTCAGCGTAAGCGCCAGCGAACCCAGCATCAGCCGCATTCGGAGAGAAAGCGAGGGGAGTTTCATGATTGTCGGGGAGAAAAGATCTGTTCCCTAACTATCGGCTTCTAACTGCCGGGTATCTAGACCGTACAATTACGTATTCTTATACATATTTACTTAAGCGCCGTGTAAAAAATGGACGAAGGTGGATGTGCATTTGCTGTCATTTTCGCATTCCCCCGGAGCCGGAAAACATTCTATGCTACAGCCTTCATGAGTCTCGAAGCGATTTACCAGACGATCCCGCATCGCCCGCCGTTCCTCTTCATCGATGAAATCGTGGAGGTGACGGAGAACGGCGCCACCGCCAAGCGCACCATCCGCGAAGACGAGCCCCAGTTCGAGGGGCATTACCCGGGCAACCCCATCATGCCGGGCGTGCTGCTCTGCGAGTCGATCTTCCAGACCGCTGCCATTTTCCTCGCCAACCACAAGGTAGACGCCGATACGGATTCCACCACCTTGACGCCGGTGCTGGTCCGCATCCAGGACGCCCGCTTCAAGCGCATGGTCAAGCCGGGCGATGAGATCACCATCGAGGTGACCTACCTGAGCCAGGTGCACCAGTTTCACCAACTGCGCGGGCGCGTGCTCAAAGACGGCAAGCCCGCGATGATGCTGGAATGCACGCTGGCTCTGATCGATGAGGGCAAGGCGGCGAAGGAAGCATAATGAGTTTTCTGCAACTGAGCGGAAAGCGGTTTCTGGTCATGGGCCTGGGCAACCGCAAAAGCGTGGCCTGGGTGCTGGGGCAGACGCTCGAGGCCGAGGGCGCAACGGTCGTCTACGGCGTGCGCAATGCGCAGCGTCGCGACGAGCTGGCCAAGCTGCTGAAGGATCGCCCCACGGTGTTGTGCGATGTGGAGCACGAGGCCGACTTGCAGGCGCTGCCCGCGCAACTGGAGGCCTACGGTCCGCTGGACGGCTTCGTGCACTCCATCGCGTTTGCGAATTACTCGGAGGGCTTCGTGCCGTTTCACGAGACCAACCGGCAGGACTTCCTGCAGGCGACGCAGGTCAGCTCCTTTTCGCTGGTCGAGCTGTCCCGCGTGCTCAAGCCGTTGCTGCAGCCGCAGGCTTCGGTCGTGGCAATCGGCATCTCCTCCTACGTCACCGCGCCCACCTACGGCTACATGTCGCCGATCAAGAGCGCGCTGGAGGGCAGCGTGCGCTTCCTCGCCAAGAGCTTCAGCGCCGACACGGAGGTCCGCTTCAACACCGTCAACGCAGGGCCGCTCAAGACCAAGAGCAGCGCCGGCATCCCCAATTACCTCAACAACTATCTCTTTGCGGAAAAGCTGACGATGCGGAAGCGTGCGCTGACGACCCAGGAAGTGGCCGATACCGCCGCCTACCTGCTCAGCCCGCGCAGCAGCGGCATCAACGCCCAGGGCATTACCGTGAATGCGGGCATGGACTGGAACTATTTCGACGAAGAAGTGGTGCGTCTCGCGATGCGCCCTGAATAAACGCCCATGCGCTTTCAGCACGTCCGCATCGAGTCCCTCGGCTACGTCGTCCCGCCGGAGCCCATTTCCTCGGCCGAAATCGAGGCCCGGCTGGCTCCGGTCTATCAGCGCCTGAAGCTGCCCGAGGGGCGCCTGGAGCTGATGACGGGGATCGAGACCCGCCACTTCTGGCCGCAGCCCATCCGGCCGAGTGAAGCCAGCGCGCAGGCCGGTGAGCACGCGTTGGCCCAGTCGCGCTTCGACCGCGAGCAGATCGACCTGCTGGTGCACTGCGGGGTGTGTCGCGACCGGCTGGAGCCGGCGACGGCGGCCTATGTGCACGGGTTGCTCGGGCTCAGCTCCGGCACGCAGATCTTCGACCTCTCGAACGCCTGCCTCGGGTTCGTCAACGCCATGACCATGGCGGCTTCGATGATCCAGGCGGGCTCCATCCGGCGGGCGCTGCTGGTTTCGGGCGAAAACGGTCGCCCACTGCTGGAGCGCACGATTCAGACGCTGCTGGAGCGTCCGTTGAGCCGCCGCGAGATCAAGCCCTACTTCGCCAACCTCACGATTGGCGCCGGGGCGGTGGCCATGGTGCTGTGTCACGAAGACGAGGCCCCGACCGATGCGCCCGAGCTGTTGGGCGGCGTCGTCGAGACGGACAGCTCGGCCAACGAACTGTGTCAGGGCGACACTGCGGGCGACGCGCTCGAAATGTTGACCGAGGCCGAGCAGTTGCTGGAGGCAGGCCTGAAGGTTGCGGAGCGCACGTGGCACCGCTTTCAGGATCTCTTCGGCTGGAGTCACGACGAGGTCGACCACGTGATTTGCCACCAGGTGGGCCGCACGCACCAGCGCCGTCTGTTGGAGACGTTGCAGATGCCGGTGGAAAAGGATTACCCCACGTATCCATACATGGGCAACGTCGGCTCCGTCTCGCTGCCGTTCTCCCTGGCCAAGGCAATCGAGAACGGTGTATTGACAACGGGGCAGAGGGTCGCGTTGTTGGGCATCGGAAGCGGCTTGAGCAGCGCCATGCTCGGTCTGAAAATTCACTAAAGCCATGCTGCCTCCCGAAGACGTCACGCACCTCGAACCGATCCGCGCCGAAGCACTGCCCGGCGATGTGCGTCAGCTTTATCCGTTCGACGGCCGGCTCTATCTGCTGACGAATGGCCATTGCCTGCACTATCTCGATGAGGGCGCGGGACCACCGGTGTTGATGCTGCACGGCAACCCCACGTGGTCGTTCTACTACCGCGACCTCGTGCTCGGCTTGCGTGATCACTTTCGCTGCATTGTGCCGGACCACCTCGGCTGCGGCCTTTCCGACAAGCCGCAGGACTTCTCCTATCGCCTTGAGGATCACATTCGCCATGTGGAGGAGTTGGTCGAGCACCTGCAGCTCGAGCGCGTGCACCTGGTGGTGCACGACTGGGGTGGGGCGATCGGCATGGGCTTTGCCACCCGTCAGCCGGAACGCGTGGCGCGCATCACGGTGCTGAATACGGCGGCGTTCCTCCTGCCGCACCTGCCCAAGCGCATCGCGCTCTGCCGCAACCCGTATTTCGGCAAGTGGCTGGTGCGCGGGCTCAACGGCTTTGCCGGCCCTGCGACCTTCATGACGACGGTCAAGCCGCTCTCCCGCAGTGTGAAGCGCGGCTACCTCTATCCTTATCGCAACTGGCACGATCGTGTGGCAGTCCACCGCTTTGTCATGGATATCCCGGTCGAGGCGGATCACCCGACACGGCCGGACTTGAAGCGCATCGAACAGGGGCTGGAGTTCATGGGGCGCAACGACCTGCAGATCCTCTGGGGCGGGCAGGACTGGTGCTTCGACGACAATTTCTACGCCGAATGGAAGCGCCGCTTCCCGCAGGCTCCCACGCAATACTGGGAGGATGCCGGCCACTATGTGCTCGAAGACAAGGGCCCGGAGGTGCTGGAGCATGTCGAGGCCTTCCTCCGCGGCTGGCGCGGCTAGAATGCTCTAGTCTCCGTAGATGAGGTAGGGCAGCAGAAAGACCAGCACGAGGAAGAGGAGGATGCCCAGCGCGGTCAGGCCGATGCAGCCAAAGCGCCAGGACTCGCTCTCTTCCCGGGCGCGACTCTGCACGTCGGGCAAAAACAGGTTGGCGGTGGCCGCTTCCGTAGGCTGGTCCGCGGCCGGTGCGGCGGCGTCCTCGTCTGCGGCATTCGTGGCGGCTGTGGTGCCTCCTTCAAGTTGGGCGATGGCGCGGTCCAGCCATTCCAGTTGTGCAACTGTGCGTTGTCGCTGACGTTTCAGCTCATCCAACCCGAGGGGGTCCATACCTGCGGATGATGATGGGCGAAATTCCTGCAGTCAAGCGACGGCAGGACGAGGCGTACAAGAAAAAACCGACCCTCTAATGGAGTCGGCTGGAAAGGATTGCCCGAGTGGGGGCAGGGGAGAGCTTACGCTTCGACGAGCTCGGCGACCGGTTGCTCGAGCACGGCCACGCGGCGGTGGGCGGCATCCCACTTCACCTTGCCGTCCACGAGGGAGAAGAGGGTGAAGTCGCGGCCTTGGCCGACATTCTTGCCAGCGTGGAACTTGGTTCCCTTTTGGCGGATGAGGATGGTGCCGGCGAGGACTTCCTGACCGTCGTAACGCTTTACGCCGAGACGCTTGGCATTACTGTCGCGGCCGTTCTTGGAGCTACTTTGTCCCTTCTTGTGTGCCATGACGAAATAGAGGTAAAGGGGTTAGGCTTGGATGGATTCGATGCGGATGACCGACAGTTCCTGGCGGTGGCCACGCGTCTTGCGATAACCGTGACGGCGCTTCTTCTTGAAGATAACGACCTTGTTGCCGCGCTTGTTTTCGAGAATCTTCGCCGTGACAGAGGCGCCTTCAACGAGGGGCGTACCAAAACGCGTCTCGGCACCCTCACCGACGGTCAACACGTCGTTGATCGTGACGGTGTCACCAGCGTTCGTTTCCGGGTAGCGGTTGACGAACAAAACGTCACCTTCGTTCACCGTGAACTGCCGGCCTTGGGTTTTAATCGTGGCTTTCATGAAAAGTCTTCGGAAAAGCGATAAGAAAAAGAGGAATTGGGGCACGGGCGCAAGTTTTTTCCGAAAATATCTCTGCACCCATTCTTGAGGGCTCTGTGGTAGGGGTTGTGGGCGCTGCTGGCAAGCGGTTCTCCTACAATTTTTCTACCGCGGCCACGATGTCCCTCGGCTCAGCGCGCTGGGTGTAATCCGCATTGAGAAAGGCCCAGCGGACGATGCCCTGCCGATCGATTACATAGGTGGCGGCGAGGGGCAGCTCATAGGCATCCGCCGCGTCGCGCTTGTGGTGCAGCGGGATGCCCCATTGCTGGTACTGCTGCACCAGGTCGTCCGGCAGCTGGTAGACGATGCCGAACCAGCGGGCGACGTCGTTGTTGTCGTCGCTCAATACCTGGAATTCCAGCTCGTGCTTCTCGCGCACGCTCAAGGCCTGGTCCGGGCTCTCCGGAGAGATCGCCACCAGTTGCGCCCCCGCCTTGTTCAGGGCGGGCAGGTATTGCTGCAGCATCGCCAGCTGGAGGTTGCAGTAGGGGCACCAACCGCCCCGATAAAAGGTCACGACCACGGGCCCTTGCTCGAGCAGGTCGGCGAGCGCGATCTCGTCGCCCACCGCATTGGGCAGGGAAAAGCTGGGCACCCGGTCGCCTACCTGCAGCGCGTGTTGCGTGATGTTCTGGTCCTGAAGGGCCTGCAGCGCCTCGGCCATCGTCTTTTTGACCGTCGGGCTGATCTGCCCCTCCGCGGCCTTGGTGCGGGCATCCAGCTGCTGTTGCAGGGAGCCTTGGGCATTTAACGCTGCACTGAGACCGAAGCTCAGGGCGAAGAGGGAAAAGAGGCGGAATGAAGCGGTCATGGTCGAGGTCGTTGCCCCGTATGAGCCCGCGTCTTGGGCGTCTATTCCCGGAGCCTCAGCGGACTTTTTCGATCCAGAGCAGAAAGGGGCTCGGGCGCTGGGTGCCGGTTGGCTTGACGGCATCGACATGCGCCCCGTCCAGCGTTTCCACCCATTGCTCGACGGATTGCGCTTCGGTCGTACCGGCTTCGTGCCCCGGATAGCAGACCACGCTGAGCGCGCCGCCGGGGCGGAGGGACTGCCAGGCGGCGTCCAACGCCCGCAGGGTGGTATCGCTGCGGGTGGTCAGCGTCTTATCGCCGGTCGGCAGGTAGCCCAGGTTGAACATGGCCAAGGTCAGCTTGCCGTGAGCGCACTCCGGCAGCCATTGCGGCAGATGTTCGTGCCCGTCGTGGACCAGACGCACCAGATGGGCCAGCCCCAGGGTTTCCAACAACGTGCGCGTATGCTGTAACGCGACTTCCTGCACGTCGCAGGCCCAGACGCGCCCATCGGGCCGCACACACTCCGCCAGCATGGCCGTATCGATGCCCTTGCCCGCCGTTGCATCGACTGCGAGGTCGGCGGGTTGCAACAATGCGCGGGCGCGATCCTGAGCCACGGCAGTTACACGGATCATGGGCGGGGGATTATTGGGGAAACTGGAAGGTGCGGTTTTGCGCCTGGTGACGCAGATAGTGATCGAGCACCACCAGTGCGCTCATGGCTTCGACGATCGGTACCGCGCGGGGCACGACGCATGCGTCGTGGCGACCACGGCCCATCAGCTCGGTCTCCTGGCCCTGCAGGTCCACCGTGGCCTGCTTTTGCAGGATGGTGGCGGTGGGCTTGAAGCCGACGCGAAAATAAATCTCTTCACCGTTGGAGATGCCGCCCTGCACGCCGCCGCTGCGGTTGGTTTTGGTACGGACCTGGCCCTCCCGGTTTTCAAAAAGGTCGTTGTGCTCGCTGCCCTTGAGGAAGGTGCCGTCAAAGCCGCTGCCGACCTCGAAGCCCTTCGTCGCGGGCAGGCTCAGCATCGCCTTGCCCAGGTCGGCCTCCAGGCGATCGAACACGGGCGCACCGAGCCCCACGGGGCAACCGGTGATGTGGCACTTCACGAGGCCGCCCACGCTGTCGCCCTGGCTGCGGACCTCCTTGATGCGTTCGATCATCTTCTCCGCCGTGGCGGCATCGGGGCAGCGCACGGGCGAGGCCTCGACCTGCTCCAGCGTCGGGGCGGTGGCGAGTTCCGGCATGGTGATGTCGTGCACGCGCTCGATGTAGGCGATGATGTCGACCCCCAGGCCGAGCTTGAGCACCTTCTTGGCGACGGCACCGGCGGCGACGCGCCCGATCGTCTCGCGCGCGCTGCTGCGGCCCCCGCCTTCGGCCATGCGACGGCCAAACTTCTGCTGATAGGTAAAGTCGGCGTGGCTGGGGCGGTACTTCTCGCGCATCTCCGAGTAGGCGGAGGGGCGGTGGTCCTTGTTCACCACGTTCATGGCGATCGGCGTGCCCAGCGTCTTGCCCTCATAGACGCCGCTGAGAAAGTGCACGGTATCAGTTTCCTTGCGCGGCGTCGTGATGTCGCTCTGGCCGGGACGGCGGCGATCCAGCTCGAACTGGACGTCTTCTTCCGTCAGCGGCAGCCCGGGCGGGCAACCGTCGATGACTACGCCGACGCCGCCCCCGTGGCTTTCGCCCCAGGTGGCAATACGAAAAAGGGTGCCGAAAATGTTACCCATGTTGCGCACCAGCAAAAGGACAAGACGCCGCGCTTGGCAAGCGCCGACGTCGGCAACGGTTGCGGCAGAGTCGCGAATGGCGCTTCGCCCTTGGCTTCCGAGTTATGCTGATGCCCGCTAGGCCAGGGCTTGGGCCGCCACTTTTTCGATGCGGGCGCGCGGTTCCGCCATGGCAGCGGCCTGCCTTTGCATCAGGGCTTCCCGGACCTCGATCGGCGCTGCTTCCGGGCGTCCCGCGTTGAAGGGCGGGGCCGGAGCGTATTCGAGCAGCAACTGGACTTCCTGCGCGGCCGTATCGCCGAGCAGTTCCGCGATCACGGTGAGGGCAAAGTCAATCCCGGCCGTCACGCCCCCGCCCGTCAGGATGTTGCCGTCACGCACCACCCGCGCATCGTCCGGGATCGCTCCAAACAACGGTAACAAGTCTCGCCACGCCCAGTGGCAGGCAGCGCGGCGACCGACCAGATATCCGGCGGCCCCGAGGATCAGCGAACCGGTGCAGACGGAGGTGAGGTAGCGGGCGGTGGCGGCCAGGCGTTGGATGTGGCCCATAAACGCCGCGTCTTCCATTGCCTGCTGGCAGCCAGCGCCGCCGGGAACGCAGAGCACGTCGCAGCGCTCGATCGTCGCGAGGTCTTCCAACTCGCTGAAGACGAGGCCACAGCTGGAGATGGGGCGGGCGTCGACCGAGGCCGCGCGGGGCGCGAGACCTGGCGTACGGGCGAAGAATTGGTGCGGCCCGGTGAAGTCGAGCTGCGTGAGCCCGGGATAGAGCGGGAAGACGATGGTAATGGGCTGACTCATGGCCCGATGATAGGACTTTTTAGATATGGCGTAAATGTCAGACTTACCTCATAAAAAGACGCATGCATGCGATCGGTTTCCTGATCTATGAAGGTTTT
Source organism: Puniceicoccaceae bacterium 5H (assembly GCA_009772895.1). Lineage (GTDB taxonomy): Bacteria > Verrucomicrobiota > Verrucomicrobiia > Opitutales > Oceanipulchritudinaceae > WOUP01. The sequence continues at coordinate 197,241 of WOUP01000003.1, forward strand.
CAACTGCTCGACCTGGCCGGTCCGGTTTGCGCATTCCAGAACGCGCTGGATGCGGAGGGCGAGCCGGTCTATCGGGTGCGGGTGTTGTCGGCGACCGGTGGCTCTGTGCTCAGCAACGCAGGTATTGCGGTGGACAGCGAGCGGGTGACCCGGTGCCGTCTCGATACGCTGATCGTCGTCGGAGGCCAGGTCGAGCGCATGCTCGAGCCGGCGCAGGTCCAGGCACTGGAGCGCCTTCAACCGGGCGTGCGCCGCCTGGCGAGCGTCTGCACCGGAGCCTTTCTGCTGGCCCAGGCCCACCAACTGAGCGGCCGGTGCGTCACCACACACTGGAAATATGCCCAGCACCTGCAACGCGACTATCCGGACGTGCGCGTGGAGCCCGATCGCATCTTTGTCCGCGATGGCGCCGTCTGGACCTCTGCCGGCATCACGGCGGGCATCGACCTGGCGCTGGCGCTGATCGAAGCCGACCTGGGTGCGGCGGCCGCCCAGGCGGTGGCCAAGCATCTGGTGGTCTACTACCGGCGCCCGGGTGGGCAGTCGCAGTTTTCGGAGTTGTCCCGACTGGAGACCGACAGCGACCGGATGCGCCGAGTGCTCGGCTTTGCGCGGGCCCATTTGCCGGAAGATCTTTCGGTCGAGCGGTTGGCGGAAGTGGCCTGTTTGAGCCCGCGCCAGTTCAGCCGCGCCTTCAAGCAGGCGACCGGGGAGAGTCCCGCCAAGGCGGTCGAGCGCCTGCGGGTCGAAGCCGCCCGCTCGCGCCTGGAGGGAGATGACGCACCGGTCGAAGCGATTGCGGCGGCCGTGGGTTTTGGGGATCCCGAGCGCATGCGCCGTGCGTTTTTGCGCTGGTATGGCCAGCCGCCGCAAGCCGTGCGCCGCGCCGCCAGAAGCTGATCCGCCGCCGCGCTGTGGGGGCTTGCATTTCTTCTGCTTGCTCGCAGGGCGGTGGGGATTCAAGTTGGAGCGCATGTCCAGTGCACCCCTTCGATTGGCGACCCGGCAGAGTCCCTTGGCCATGGCCCAGGCAAAACTCGCGGCGGCGTGGCTCGGCGAAAAGCTCGGCCTCGAGACGGTCTTGCTGCCGATGACGACCACTGGCGACGAGCGCCTGCAATGGTCGCTGGAAGCCAAGGGCGGCAAGGGCCTGTTTACGACCGAGCTGGAGCAGGCGCTGCTGAAAGGCGAGGCCGACCTGGCAGTGCACTCCTGTAAGGACCTGCCGACTGAAAACCCCGCGGGGCTGGCCCTGGCGGGTTTCCTGCCGCGCGAGGATCCGCGCGATGTGCTGGTGCGCCGCGTGGAGGTGGAAACGCCGCGCCTGATCGCGACCGGCAGTCCGCGTCGCCGCGAGCAGTTGCGCCGCCGCTTCCCGGACCTCGAGTTCACGGAGATCCGCGGCAACATCGGTACGCGCTTGCGCAAGATCGCCGAGGGGCAGGCCGATGCCAGCATGTTGGCCATGGCGGGCCTCAAGCGCCTTGCCGTCGAAGCGCCGGAAGGGCTCGAATTTGTCCCCATGTCAGTCACGGAAAGCGTGCCGGCGGCGGGGCAGGGGGCCATCGCGCTCCAGTGCCGCGTAGATGAAGTCGAGCGCTTTGCCGGTGTGCTGTGCGATGAGACCGCCCGGGCCGTCACGCTCGAGCGCCGCATCCTCGCCGGGCTCGGTGGCGGTTGCCACAGTGCCACCGCGGTGCACTATACCGAAGGCTGGCTGCGGGTCTTCCACGCGCCGTTGCCGTTGATGGAGGTGGCGCTCGATCCGGAGGACGAGGACGCGATCGAGGCCGTTTTGCGGGAGCTGCACGGGCGGGAGGCCCAGAGCTGAACGGTTGCATGGTCTCGACAAGCCCCCACGAACCCATACAGTGACGCCTATGATCAACCCGCAACCATTGCGCGGACGCCGCATCGTCGTGACGCGGCACGCGGAAGGCAACGGCCGCCTCGCCGCGCGCCTGGAAGAGCTGGGCGCCGAGACGCTCGAGCTGCCGCTGATCCAGATCGAGTCCGATGTGGACCGGTTGACGGCGGGCGATATCTTCCGCGAGATCGGCCACTACGAGTGGATCGTCTTCACCAGTGCCAATGGCGTGCGCTATTTCTTCGAGACCTTTTTCGAGGCCTTTGAGGACATTCGCTCGCTGGGCATCATGCGCATCGCCGCGGTGGGAGAGGGGACGGCCCGCAAGATCCGTGAGCTGCACCTGAAGGTGGACTTGATCCCGGAGGAGGCCAATGGCGACAGTCTGGCCAAGGCTCTGGCGGACGAGCAGACGCTGGACAACCTGCGCGTGTTGGTCATCACCGGCAACCGCAACCGCGAAGACCTCGTGCAGAAGCTCAACGAAGAGCGCGCGATCGTGGACACCTTCCAGGTCTACAAGACCGAGCTGACCGATCTGCAGGATCATCCGGCCGCCGCCCGCTTCCGGGCGGAGGGTGCCGATGCGCTCATTTTTGCCAGCTCCTCGGCGGTCAAGAGCTTTGGCGAGCAGGCCCAGTACCTCAAGTTGGCTTCGGGGGCCAAGGTGCCGCAACTTTGCAGCTTTGGGCCGGTTACCTCCCAGACCATGCGCCAGGCCGGCATTCCGGTCGCGCTGGAGGCGGAAGAAAGCTCCCTCGACGGCATGGTCCAAGCTCTGGTGGAACACTTTACCAGCGGCAACTAGCGAGATTCTAAGATGGATGTAGCAATCAAAGTTTGCGGTATCACCAATCAGCAGGACGCGGAGCTCGCGCTCGATCTGGGCGCGGAATACCTGGGCATTATCGTTTACCAGAAGAGTCCGCGCGCGGTGCCGATGGGCGAGATCCCCAACTTGCTTCGCTACATCCCGCGCGGCAAGCGCGTGCTGGTGGATGTGTCGACCCCCACGGATGTGCTCGACCAATACAAGGAGCTGCCCTTCGACGCCTACCAGCTGCACTTCGATCTGGAGGTCGCGATCGCGACCGTCGCCGCGTGGTCTGGACTGGTGGGGGCGGAGCGCCTGTGGCTGGCCCCGCGCGTGCCGCCGGAGGAAGACTACTTTCCGCAGATTACGATGGAGTTTGCCCATACGATCGTGCTCGACGCCTACAGCAAGAGCGCCTACGGCGGCACTGGACGAACGGGTGACTGGCAGCGCTTCCTCGACTGGAGCACGCTCTACCAGCACAAGCGCTGGATTCTCGCCGGCGGGTTGAACCCGGACAACATCGGCGATGCCCTGCGCGCGACCCAGGCCGAGATGGTAGACGTCAATAGCGGGGTGGAAAGCGAACCGGGCAAGAAAGACCCGGAAAAGCTGCGGGCGTTCTTCCGCGCCGTGCGCGAGGCGGCCTCCGAGTTGCCCCAATAGCGGTACGGTATCCATGATCGGCGGTTGGCAAGGCAAGGCGGTCCTATGGCTCGAATGGGCCGTGCTGTTTGTGTTGCTGCCGGTGATCGCCTGGCTGGACCTGATCCACGCGAGCAAGTTTCTGATCTTTGCCGTTCCCTTTGTCTACACGCTGATCGTGGCGCGGCTGACGCGTTTGTCACCCCCGCCGGAGCGCCCGCAACCGCCGCGTTTCCGCCAGGTCTGGCTCTTGCGTCTGGCGCTTTGCGCACCGGCGATCACCTTGCTCACGTGGTGGCTGATGCCGGAGAGCTTCCTTGGTTTTCCCCGTTCGAGCTTCGACTGGTGGCTGGTGGTGATGGCGCTCTACCCGTTTCTCTCTGCGCTACCACAGGAGTTTATGTATCGGCGGTTCTACTTCGCCCGCTATGAGCGTATTTTCGGGAGTGGGCCCGTCCTGTTCTGGAGCAGCGTGCTCGCCTTCAGCGGGCTGCATCTGATGTACGACCACTGGATGAGCCTGTTGCTGACGCTGATCGCCGGGTATTTCTTCACGCAGACCTACCAGCGCACGGGCCGTCTGCTGGATGCCTGGTGGGAGCACGCGCTCTACGGCAACCTGGTTTTCACGGTCGGCCTGGGGCGCTACTTCTACGAAGCCGTCACGCGCTAAAAGTCTGCGCCAAAGGTGAGGTTGATGATCTGCTTGTCGGTCTCGACCACGCCGTCGACCGCTTGATCGTATTGAAAATCGTAGCGGATTTTCATGTTCAGGTAGGCTGCCAGGCGGTTTTCGAGGCTGGCCTGAAAGTCGAACGAGTAGTCTTCCGGGTTGGAGATGTTGGAGCGAAACGTTGCGCTCTCCTTGAACTTCAAGCGGCTGCTGATCTGGTATTCGAGGTACTGGAAGAGCGTGCCGAGAAACTGGTCCTCGGTCGGCAGCGTCTCGTAATCACGCCGCTGATAACCGAGCGAAGGCGTGACGGAGGCCTTCCACTGCTCGGAATCCAGCCAGCGGTAACCCACCCCGACGTTCTGCTGATATTCACCCTGGATGCCCGCGATTTCGTCAGACTTGTAGTCGGTGCGGCTCTGGAAGAAGAGACGGTCCGAAATGTCGTGCCGGTAGCGGAAATAGGACTGCCGCTGGTTTTCCGTCACGTTCTTTTCCCCGCTCTCGGGATGGTCTTCGCTGTAGCGATACTGCCCGTAGAGGGTTAGCTCGATGTCGGTAAATTTGCGGCTCGTTTCGGCGGCCAGCAGGATCTGGGTCTTGTCCGTCACGTTGTTCTCGAGCTTGAAGCCGACGTCGATGCTGTTGTCCCACTCGGTAAAGGGATAGTAGGGGGCCAGCCAGCTGAAGAGGTGGTTGGGATGCCACCACACCTCCTCGAGTTGCTTCTGTTCGTCTTCGCCGATGGGCGCACCGCTGGTGGGGTCGACGGCCGGGGCGGCTTCCTCCTCCGCGGCCACGGCGGCCGCGGTCATGTCTTCGGGGGTTACCTCCGGCTCCGGTTCTTCGGCCGGCTGGACCATCACGGGCGTCTCGTTCTCGCCATACACGATGGTGACGCCCAGATCCGGGATCTCGATTTCGCCCAGAATGGGGGAGAGCAGGATGATCTTGTCGTCTTCGACACGCAAAACTTCACCCGTCAACTTGTCACCGTTGGAGAGGGTGACTTCCGCTGCCTGTGCACCTGCCAGCCCGCCCAAAAAGAGGCTGGCGGCCAGGAGGGAGCGTAGGTTGTGGCGGGGAAGCGTCATGTCTGCAGATTCCGCCACTATGGAAAGCGCTGCTGATATGTTCAAGTTGGAAGCCGAGAAGCGATTTTACATTCAGGGTGTCAGACGGATGCCGGTCTGCGTATTGGACGCCAAAAAATGTAAAAATGCTCAGTCTCGGCACAAAAAAACCGGGTGGTATGGACCACCCGGCGGATAAAAGGTCGGAATCCGTGACCGCGAGAAGCGCTAGGCCCGACGGCGACGCCAGGCCACCAGACCCAACGCCAGCGCACCGGCGAAGGCGGCGTAGGCGGAGGGCTCGGGCACAAAGCTCAGGCGGGTCGGAGCACCGGTGCCATACAGGTCGGCGGTGATTTCGCCGTTCAGGTTTTCCTGAATGTAGTCGGAGAGCGCCTGCTGGTAGGTTTCGCCCAACAGGGTGGCGGCATCTTCGCCGAAGTCGAAGCCGTCGCCGCCGTTGAGCGTGAAGTTGGTCGAAACGATGGCGATCAGGGCCTCGGGATCGACCATCATCATGCCGTTCTGGATGATGACCTGGTCGCCGACGACGAGGTTGACGATGCGGTCGTTGACCGCGTCATACTGCACGTAGAGGCCGCTGGAGACCTGCAGGAACTTGCCGTTGCCGCCGGTCGTATCGCCGCCGATCGCGCCGGTGAACTCCACCTCGTTGTAGGCGAAGGTCAGGGCGTCGACGAGCTGCTGCATGCTGATTTCCTTGACCGCCACGAAGTTGGAGAACGGCGCGGTATCGAAGGTGAAGAGCTGGCTCACGTCGCCCGCAGCGTCGATGCGGTTGGCTCGGATGCCGCCGCCGTTGACGAAGGCGAGCACCGGTTCGACGCCCGTCGGGGCGTTGGCCTGGGCTGCGGCCAGCATGGCGTCGGCGAGCAGGTTGCCCACATTGGATTCCGCCCCGCGCACGGTCTCGCGACGCTGGTCGAGGGCGACTTCGCTCGTGCCGATGATCTGCGAAGCGAGGTTGTCCACGTGTTGCTTCACCGGATCGACCACGTTGGCTTGCGTGTCGGAGTCGGCCACGACCCCGTTGGTGTTGTCGATGGCGAAATCTTTGACGGTGTAGGCGTCGCCATTGGCCCCAACCAGGTTGCCGTCTTCGTCGAATTCGAGGTCGATCTTGCCGAGGTATTTGTACTCGCCCGCCGTGGTGACGATGGGCACGACGTTGCCGTCGGCGTCGGTGGTATCCGTCAGCGGGTAGTCGCCGCCCTTGGTGTCGCTGCCGACAAAGCCGCCCACGGGTTCGGAGCCTTCGACGAGGTTTTCGTCACCGCCGCCGGCGATGGCGAGGTCGACGCCGCGCAGTTGGTTCACGACGGTCTTGTCGGTGTCCACATCCTGCAGGTGCGAGACGAAGATCACGTGATCGACGCCCGAAGCGCGCAGGTTGTCGATCTCGGCCTGAACGGTGGCGACGGTCGTGGCCATGTCCTGCACCTGCACGGCGCCGGGGCTGGAGATGGTCGGCAGCAGCGGGGTGGTCGCGCCGACGATGCCCACCGTTTTGTTGCCGGAGCTGGTATTGACTGTGACGGTGGTGCTGGAGGCGATGCGGCCGGTGCTGGCGAGCGGATCAAGGTAGCTGTCGGCCGAGAAATCGAGGTTGGAGCTGAGAAACTGTGTGCTCGAAGCCTGGTTGATCATCTGCGACAGCACTTGCGTGCCGAAGTCGAAGTCGTGGTTGCCGAGCACCATGGCGTCGTAGCCGATGTTTTCCCAGGCGAGGGCATCGTACCACAGCGGCGTGCCGCCGGGCCCGAGGTTGTTGGAGCGGCTGGCATCAAACTCCGCGCCCGCGAGGAAGTTGTCCCCCGAGGAAAGCGTGACGACGCCGTTGCCCGCGCCGGTTGCCGTGTCGCGCAGGTTGTTGACGAGCGAGACGAAGCGCGCGGCGCCACCGTAGTCCTCGAGGCCGGAGCCGGCGTTGACGAGTTGGGATTCTGCATCGTTGTTATGCAGGATCGTGAGGGTGTAGGCGCTGAGAGAATGCGCGCTGAAGAGACCGGCGACCAGAGCGCCAGCCAGCGATAGTGAGCGATTCAGTTTCATGGCAATGAGGTTCTGCAAAGCGTAGAGCTCGCCACGAAACCTAGAACATCAATGTGGCTTCTGCGTGAAGATCGGGCGACACTCTGGTGGCGCCTTCGTAGCGATTGGGTGCAAAGGCTTAGCACAGGCGTCACACGTCCTCAGCAGGATGCCCCTTCCGCAAAAAAAAGACCGACTCGTCGAACGAATCGACGAGCCGGCTTTTGCTATAATCTGAGGTACTAGGATGTTTGGCTACTAACTAAAGTCGGGGCGTTACGAGGCCGCCGTCCACCATCACCACTTGGCCGGTGGAGTAGGGGAAGTCGCCGCGGGAGAGCGATGCCACCGCCTTGCCGATATCGTCCGGGAAGCCCCAGCGCGGTTGCACGCACAGGCCTTCGGAGATCAGCTTGTCATACTTTTCCGTCACCCCGGCGGTCATGTCCGTCTTGATGATGCCCGGGCGGACTTCGTAGACGGGGATGCCTTCGGTGCCGAGACGGGTCGCGAACAGCTGGGTGACCATAGAGAGGCCCGCCTTGGCGATGCAGTATTCACCGCGGTTGATGCTCACGACGGTCGCGGAGATGGACGAGACGTTGATGATGAACGCCTTGAAGTCGGCATCCTTCTGTTTGGCTGCGACCATGTCGTTGGCCACCGCCTGCGTGAGGAAGAAGGCCCCCCGCAGGTTGGTGTTCACGACGTAGTCGTAGCTTTCCTCGCTCATCTCGAGCAGGTCGGCGCGGACCTTGGGGGCGACGCCGGCGTTGTTGACGAGCAGGTTGAGCGAGCCGCCGGCAGCCTTGCGGGCGACCTCGAGGATCGCCGCGCGGCCTTCCGCCGAGCCGATGTCACCACGGGCGTAGGTGACTTGCACGCCCTTGCTGCGCAGGGCCTCCAACGGCTCCTGCACCCCGTCTTCGGGGCGCATACCGTTGATCACGAGGTTCCAGCCCTCTGCGGCCAAGGCCTGGGCAATGCCAAAGCCAATGCCGCGCGAGCCTCCGGTTACGAGTGCGGTTTTGGCCATGGCTGCTTAGGCTTCGAGTTTCGGCAGGTCCACCCAGCGGCGGTCATCCCAGCTCTTGATGCCGTATTCGGCGAGCTGCACGCCCTTGGCGCCTTCGAGCAGGTCCCAGCGGAACGGCGTATCGAGCACCACGTGCTTGAGGAACATCTCCCACTGCACCTTGAAGGCGTTGTCGTAGAGCTCCTGGTGCGGCACCTTGGACCAGTCGTCGAAGAAGCTGATCGGCTGGTCGATGTCGGGATTCCAGACGGCCTTCGGCGTGTTGGAGTAGTGCTGAATGTAGCAATCGCGCAGGCCGGCCACGGCGGAGCCCTTCTCACCGTCCACGTGGAGGGTCAGCAGGTCGTCGCGGCGCACGCGGGTGGCCCACGAGCAGTTGAAGTTCACGACGATCTCGCCGTCGGGGCCGTCGATCTCGAACATCGCGTAAGCGGCGTCGTCGGCGGTGCACTTGTAGGGCTTGCCGGCTTCGTCGATGCGCTCCTTGATGTGGGTGGCGCCGCGGCAGTTGACGCTGCGGACGGGCCCGAAGATGTTATCGAGCACGTAGCGCCAGTGGCAGAGCATGTCGATGATCATGCCGCCGCCGTCTTCCTTGCGGTAGTTCCAGGAGGGGCGCTGGGCGGGCACGTTCTGGCCTTCGAAGACCCAGTAGCCGAAGTCGCCCGTGACGGAGAAGATGCGGCCGAGGTAGCCGTTTTCGATCGCGCGCTGCAGCTTCACGAGGCCGGGCAGCCACAGCTTGTCCTGCACGACGCCGTTCTTGACGCCCTTGTCCTTGCAGAACTTGTAGAGGTCGTAGGCGGTCTCGGTGTCGACGGCGGTCGGCTTTTCGCAGTAGACGTGCTTGCCGGCGGTCGCGGCCGCCTTGACGGCGTCGGCGCGGCGCAGGGTGCTCTGCGCGTCGAAGTAGACCGAGTACTGGTCGTCGCTCATCACGCTGTCGAGGTCTGTCGTCCATTTCTCGATACCGCTGCGGGCGCAGAGGTCCTTGAGCTTGATCTCGTTGCGACCGACGAGAATCGGGTCGGGCATGATGGTCTCGGTGGGGGAGACCTTGACGCCTCCCTGCTTGATGATCTCGACGATCGAGCGCATGAGGTGCTGATTCGTGCCCATGCGGCCGGTCACGCCGTTCATGATGATACCAACGCGGTGTTGCATAACAGTAAGTCTTTCTGGAGTCGGGATAGAGGGTGGTGAGCAGGCGTCCACATGGGCGCCTGCCCGTAAAAAAACAAACAGGAGTTAGACGTGCTGGCGGTAGGCCTTGACGATCTCCTCGAGGAATACGTTCTGGTCTTTGGCCCAATGGTGGCTGGAGAAGATCTCCACTTCATTGAAGCCCTTGAAGCCGGTGGCTTCGACCCAGGAGCGGATGCGGCGGATGTCGATGCAGCCTTCGCCCATCAACCCGCGGTCGTTGAGCATGTCGGCCGTCGGCGTCTTCCAGTCGCAGACGTGGAAGGCGAAGAGCTTGCCGAGTTCACCGCAACGGGCGATTTCGCTTTGCAGGTCCGGATCCCACCAGAGGTGGTAAACGTCGGCGGCGACGCCCACGTAGTCCGAGCCGATCTGCTCGCACATGTCGTTGGCCTGCTTCATCGTGTTCACGGCCGAGCGCGCATCCGCATACATTGGGTGCAGCGGCTCGATGCCGAGCTTCACGCCCGTGCGTTCGCAATCCGGCAGGACGGCTTCGATGCCGGCGCGGATCTGGTCGCGGGCCTGCTCCAGCGGCATGCCGGGCACGGCGCCGCACACGAGCACGATCAGCGGAGCGCCGAGGCTGGCGGCTTCTTCGATCGCCTTGCGGTTGTCGTCGATCGCGGCCTGGCGGTCACCCTCACTGGTGGCAGGGAAGAACCCGCCGCGGCAGAGGGAGACGATGTCGAGGCCGTTGCCGCGCAGCAGTTCCCCGATCTTGGCCGGGTCGCGGCCTTCGAGGTTCTGGCGCCAGACGGTGATGCCCTTGACCCCGGCGGCGGGGTAGCGGTCGGCGATCTCTTCGATCGACCACGGTTTGGTCGTCACCGTGTGGATGCACAGGCGCGACAGGTCGGGAAGTGGGGGAAGGCGGTTCATTTCAGGCAGCCAAAGAAGGTGTAGTAGGGTTCCTGGGAAATGAGGCGGTGCACGTAGAGCGCGAGCTCGCGGATGTGGTAGTCACCCCACTGGCTGGACTCGCCGGCCGCGATCTTGCAGCCCTGAGGCACATTGTCCCAGCCATTGGGCTGGTGATAGATGGAGTGCAGCAGCAGGCCCTGGTGGTCGTCGTCGGTGCTGAGGTAGGGCTCTTGCAGCAGAGCGCGCAGCGAGGTGAGGCCGGCCTGCCAATACTTCTTGCCGTCCTCGGTGTCGAGGCCCAGCAGGCGGCCGAGGCGCAGCAGGCCTTGCACACCGATCGCGGCGGCCGTGCTGTCCACTGGCTCGTAGTCGTTGAACGGATCGGCCGGACGGGAGCGCCAGTCACCCATTTTGGCGAGGCCGGGGGCGCCGCCGTCCCAATAGGTGATGCCGTCGCTGGCCGTGTTGGCGATAAACCAGTCGCAGGTAGCGCGGGCGGCCTGGAGCATCAGCTCCTTCCACTGCTGGCGACCGCCGAACGGCTCCAGTGCGCTGTCGTCGAGCGTTTCGAGGAATTCGAGCTCTTCGGCGAAGCCGACCATGGCCCAGGCGAGGCCGCGCGTCCAGGTCGTGAGACCGGAGAAGCCCTGCTGCGCATTGGGGCAGCGGAAGCGACCGTCGTTGGGGTTGAAAATGCTCTCGTGCGCCACGCGGCCCCACTCGTCGTAGAAGTCGCGGCCCTTGCCGTAAAACACGGAGTAGTCGGCCGTGGCCTTGATGTGCTGCAGCGCGCGGCCCAGCAGGCTGTGCGGCGTATCGTTCTCACCCATCAACACGTGGCCGAGCTGGTGCGCGACCATGAGGATGCGGCAGCTGCGGATGGTGTCGACAAAGAGGCTGTGCGGCCCGTTGAAGGAGTAGATGTAACCGCCGCCGCCGTGGATGTCGGACCAGCGGGCGGCCTGGACGGCGCCGGAGACCTTGAGCGCGAGCTCGCAGAAATTCACGTCGCCGGTGCTGCCGCCGACCTTGTTTTCGCGGATCAGGCGCAGCCAGTTGCCGTAGGTGCTGAGGTTGTTGAACCCGTGGTCGTGCACGCCGATGTGGCTCACGTGGGTGGCCATGCGGTCGACGGTCATCTTCTGGGCATAGGCCAGAGGGCTCTCGTCGCCGGTGGCGTCAAATTGGAGGAAACCGGAGCCGTAGACAAAGCCTTCGGTCCATTCGGTCCAGCCGCGGGTGGTGTATGCGCCCTTGACGGTGAAGACGGGGGAGCCGTTCGCCAGGTCGTAGTTACGGGCGATGTTGTCGATCTTGCGACCTGAGAAGTCCCAGAAACGGGCGAGCTCCGGCTTCAGATCGGCGGGTTGCAGGTTGAAGTCGATGTTCATGAGGTACGGATCAGTAGCGTTTTTCCTTACGTAAATGAATGATGACGATGTGGCTGTCTTCGAGGGCCTCGTAGGTGTGCTCCAGCACCGCATCGAACTGCAGGCTCTGGCCCGAAGTCAGCTCGTAGGATTCATGCGGTAGTTGCAGGCGCAGGTGGCCCTGCGTGACCCAGCAGATCTCGTAGTCGTCGTGGTGGATTTCGGGGCGCTTGACGGCGGCCCCGGCCGGCGCATCGCCCACGAGCACAATCGCGTTCGCGTAGCTGATGCGGCGAAACTGGAAGCCGTCCGAGCGGTAGCTCGTCTCCTTCTCGCGATGGGCGAAGGGGGACTCGGCGAGGCCGAGCAGGTCTGCCGCACTGAGCTCGAAAGCCCGGCTGATCTTGTAGATGGTCTCCAGTTCGGCCCGGGTCTGATTGCGCTCCAGTTTGGAGATCACGGCAACCGACACGCCCGAGCGATTGGAGACTTCATCGATCGTCAGCCCATGCTGCTTCCGAAGCTCCCGCAAGATGGAAAAATCGAACACGCTCTTCGCGCTCATGATTTTCAATAGACGGCATTGGTTTCTCTTTGACAATAATAAAAGCGCCAAATATTCTCCTCTAAGAAAATTTAGACAGACCTGTATCCCGTCAGGAAAGACTCTTAAGGCCCCTTACATGAACACTTTAACGCTACGTACCCCCGAATCTTGTGAATTTGACTGTATTTCGCTGGGAGAAATCATGCTCCGTCTCGATCCCGGCGAAGGTCGTGTGCGCACCGCCCGTCACTTCCGCGCCTGGGAGGGTGGCGGAGAATATAACGTGACGCGGGGCCTGCGACGTTGCTTCGGCCTCAACACGGCGGTGGTGACCGCCTTTGCCGACAACGACGTCGGGCGCCTGCTGGAGGATTTCATTCTCCAGGGCGGCGTGGACACACGTTTTATCAAGTGGATGCCATACGACGGCATCGGCCGCGAGGTACGCAACGGCCTCAACTTCACCGAACGCGGCTTCGGCATCCGGGGCGCCGTCGGCGTGCCGGACCGTGCCAACTCGGCGGCCAGCCAACTCAAGCCCGGCGACATCGACTGGGACTACATTTTCGGCGAGCTCGGCAGCCGCTGGTTCCACACCGGCGGCATCTACGCCGCCCTGAGCGAAAGCGCGGCCGAGGTGACGCTCGAGGCGGTCCAGGCGGCGCAGAAGCACGGCACCGTGGTCTCCTACGACCTCAACTACCGCCCGAGCCTCTGGAAGAGCATCGGCGGCCAGGACAAGGCCCAGGCCGTCAACCGCGAGATCGCGAAGTATGTCGATGTGATGATCGGCAACGAAGAAGACTTTACCGCCTGCCTCGGCTTCGAGGTCGAGGGCGTGGATGAAAACCTGAAGGAACTGCCGGTCGAAGCGTTCAAGAGCATGATCGGCCAGGCGACGAAGGCCTTCCCGAACTTCAAGGCCACCGCCACCACGCTGCGCGGCGTCAAGACCGCCACGGTCAACGACTGGGGCGCGATTGCCTGGAGCGGCGGCGAGTTTTGCCTCAGCCGCAGCTACCCCGAGCTGGAAATCATGGACCGTGTGGGCGGGGGCGACAGCTTCGCCAGCGGCTTTATCTATGGGATGCTGGCCAAGGGCGACCTGCAGTCGGCCGTCGAATTTGGGGCCGCTCACGGCGCTCTGGCCATGACCACGCCGGGCGACACCAGCATGGCTTCACTTCCCGAAGTCGAGAAGATCGTTAAAGGTGGCGGTGCCCGCGTGGTACGTTAATTTGCGCAATACAATGAGCTCCGAAGTTACTCAACGACTCGAGGCCTGCCGGATCGTCCCGGTGGTAGTCCTCGAAGATGCCAACCAAGCCGTGGATCTCGCCAAGGCGCTGCTCAAGGGCGGGATCGACGTGATCGAACTGACCATGCGCACGCAGGCCAGCCTCAAGGCGATGAAGGCCGTCTCCGACGCCGTGCCGGACATGCTCGTCGGTGCCGGGACGGTGCTGAGCCCCGACGACGTGAAGCAGAGCGTCGAGGCCGGCGCCAAGTTTGCCGTGGCCCCGGGTTGCGATCCCGCCGTGGTGCGCCAGGCGCAGTCCCTCGGGCTGCCCTTCATGCCGGGTGTGATGACGCCGACTGACATCGCCCACGCGCTCAACCTCGGTTGCACCAACCTCAAGTTTTTCCCGGCGGAATCCGCCGGTGGCGCCAAGCACCTCAAGAGCCTCGCCGCGCCTTACTCCCACAAGGGCGTGCGCTTCGTGCCGACGGGCGGCATCAAGGCCTCGACCATGGGTCAATACCTCGAGCAGAAGACCGTCATCGCGATCGGCGGCTCGTGGCTGACCCCGAAGGATGCCCTGCAGGCGGGCGATTGGGACCGCATCACCGAGCTGGCTCGGGAAGCGCGCGCCCAGGTGCCGCAAAGCTAGGACTTTTTGGAGAATAGCCGCTGCAAAACATAGGGGAGAATAGAACAGAACAGATATAAGTTCTGCAGCGATGGATCATAGAGCTGAGGGCGCTGGGGTGCCCTCAGCTTTTTTGTGTCCAGATCGGGCGGGAGCGGGCCTTGTTCCCCGAAGGAGGTCGGTTTATTTCCTTGCTTAGACAAAAAACAAAGGCGCCCATATTCCCCCGGGCGCCCTTGCTTACTCTGTCTAACTCTGTTTTCCCTCTATTCTTAGAAAGTCTCGGCCATGCGGTCGTAGTGCGGCTTCAGGCGCGGGTAGAGGTCCTGATACATTGGGTGCAGACGGCTGTAGGTTTCGGCATCCGAGCCGGGATCGACGCGACCGGTTTCGCGCAGGGCCGTGTTGACCGCGGCGGCGACATCGGGATAGACCTCGGCGCCCACACTGGCGAGCAGGGCCGCCCCGTAGGCCGCGCCTTCCTTGGCGTTCACAGTCACGACCGGCGTCTCATACTGGTCGGCCAGAATCTGCAGCCAGAGCGGGCTCTTGGCCCCGCCGCCGGAGGCGATGATGCGGTCGCTGCTCAGGCCGAGCTTGCGCATCAGCAAGAGCATGTCGCGCATGCCGTAGGTGGCGCCCTCCAGCACGGCACGGGTCATGTGCCCCTTGCCGTGACGCAGTGAGAGGCCGATAAAGGCCCCGCGCACGTTCGGGTCGGGGTGGGGGCAGCGTTCGCCGGTGAGGTAGGGCAGGTAGAAGAGCCCTTCGGCCCCCGCCGGGACCTTTGCGGCGCCCTGGTTGAGCGCTTCGAAGTCCTCCTGACCCAGCATGTCGTGCCACCATTGATAGCTGCCGGCCGCCGCGAGCATGACGCCCATCAGGTGCCAGGCCCCCGGTACGGCGTGGCAGAAGGCGTGCAGGCGACCCTCGGGCTCCACGCGGTATTTATCGCTATGGGCAAAGACGACGCCGGAGGTGCCCAGGGTGGCGGAGAAAACGCCTTCGCGGATGATGCCGCAACCGATCGCGCCCGCGGCCTGGTCGCCCCCACCGGCGATGACGGGGGTTCCTTCGCGCAGCCCCGTCAGCTTGGCGGCGGCGGCGGAAACGCGGGTGGAGGCGACCGGCGACTCGGTCAGCTCCGGCAACTGGCTGCGCTGGATGCCGAGGGCCTCGATCATCGAGTCCGACCATTTGCGCTGGGCCACGTTGAGCAGGCTGGTGCCGGAGGCGTCGCTCACTTCACCAAAATACTCGCCCGTCAGCTTGTAGCGCAGGTAGTCCTTGGGCAGCAGGATCTTGGCGATGCGGCTAAAGACTTCCGGCTCGTGCTCGGCCACCCACTGGATCTTGGGGGCGGTGAAGCCCGGCAGGATGGGGTTGCCCGTGATCTCGAGGACCTGCGAGGCGCCGACCTTGCGCGTGATCTGCTCACACTGGCGCGCGGTGCGCTGGTCGTTCCACATGATGCAGGGGCGCAACACTTCGCCCTGGGCATCGAGCAAGACCAGCCCGTGCATCTGGCCGGTGAGGCCGATGCCGACGATCTGGTCCGCCCCGACCTTCTCGACCATCTGGCGAATGGCCTTGATTGCGGCGTCCCACCACAGGTGGGGATCGGTTTCAGCCCACAGCGGGCGCGGCGTCTGAAACGGGTAGGTGGGCGCGCAGGTGTCGATGACGTTGCCGTCGGTATCGATCAACACCGCCTTGGTGCTGGAGGTACCGACGTCGAGGCCGAGCAGGTAGGGCATGGTAAAAGGGGTAGGGGATTCGGGAAACGGAGCGAAAAAGCGCCGGGGCGAGGGTGCGCCTCAGCCCCGGCAAGGGTCGATCAGAGGTATTCGTTGATCAAATTCTCGATCATCTCCTGGCGGCCGCTTTGCACCTTGGGCTCGCCGTTTTTCAGGGCGTAGGCCTCGAGGTCGTGCAGGGTGGCCTCACCGCGCTCCACCTTGGCGCCGATCGCGGAGTCCCAGGTGCTGTAACGCTGCTTCAGGATCTCTTCCAGGCGGCCGTCTTCGCGAATCGCGTGGGCGATCTTCAGGCCGCGGGCAAAGGCGTCCATGCCGCCGATGTGGGCGTAGAAGAGGTCGATCGGTTCAAAGGATTCGCGGCGGCGCTTGGCGTCGAAGTTGAGCCCGCCGGTGGTGAAGCCGCCGCACTTGAGCACTTCGAGCATCACCTCGGTCGTCAGGTAAATGTCGGTCGGGAACTGGTCGGTATCCCAGCCCACGAGCAGATCGCCGCGGTTGGCATCGATGGAGCCGAGGGCGTCGGCGCCAGCGGCCACGGCGAGCTCGTGCCGCATGGAGTGGCCGGCCAGCGTGGCGTGGTTGGTCTCGATGTTGAGCTTGAAGTGCTCCATCAGGTCGAACTCGCGCAGGAAGTTGAGGCAGGCCTCGGCGTCGGAGTCGTACTGGTGGGTGGTGGGCTCCTGCGGCTTGGGCTCGATGTAGAACGGGCCGGTGAAGCCGATCTCCTTTTTGTAGGCCACGCACATGTGGAAGAAGCGGGCGAGGTGCTCGCGTTCGCGCTTCATGTCCGTATTCCAGAGGGTGGCGTAGCCTTCGCGACCGCCCCAGAAGGTGTAGCCGAGACCGCCGAGCTTGTGGGTGGCTTCGAGCGCCTTCTTTACTTGAGCGCCGGCGTAGGCATAGACGTCGGCACTGCAGGAGGTGGCGCCGCCGTGCATGTAGCGCGGGTGGGTGAAGAGGCAGGCCGTACCCCAGAGCAGCTTCTTGCCGGTCTGCTGCTGGAGTTGCTGCAGGGTCTCGACCACGCCGTCGAGCAGCTGGTTGCTCTCGGCGAGGTCCTTACCTTCCGGCGCGATGTCGCGATCGTGGAAGCAGTAGTAGTCGAGGCCCAGTTTGTCGAGGAACTCAAAGAACACGTGCGCACGCTTTTGCGCATTTTCCAGCGAGTTGCTGCCGTCATCCCAGGGCATGAGGGCGGTGCCCTTGCCGAACGGGTCGGAAAGCTCGCCGCGCATCACGTGCCAGTAGGCGCCGGCAAAGCGGAGGTGTTCGGCCATGGACTTGCCCGCCACGACCTCATCGCGGTTGTAGTGCTTGAAGGCGAGCGGGTTGCGGCTCTTGGGGCCTTCGTAGGGGATCTTCGGTACGTTCGGAAATGCTTCGCTCATGATAAAGGTAGGGTTTGGGCGTAAAAACGCGGTGGGGTAGGACGACATTGCGCCGCCGGAGGAGCGTAGAATAACAGAAAGCCGGCCCTGAAATGAACCGCATTGTGCGGAAATCATTTGTCGTTTTGCGCAAGCTAAAGGCTTGCCCTCAGCCGTGCTTTGAGGTGCAATGATGTCACTCCTGCTTACCCCCTTGTCATGCCTGACTCCCGCCGCGTCGCCCTGGTCATCACCGCGGTCAACGTCCGACGTCTGGGCCAAGGTCTACCCCCGTTGGTGGACCCTGGCCGCGATTACTGGATCGTCGACCTCGATCGCCCCATAGACGAAGTCCTGACCCTCTTGCACAACCTCGAGCCCACCGGCATCATCACCGAGATGATTCCCGGGGCGACGGAGCGCCTGCTTGGCCTGGGGCTGCCGACGGTGGTCACCACCTGGGATGCTCCGATCGAAGGCGCCGTAAGCCTGGATGTGGACGATGAGGCGGTGGGCGCGCTGGCGGCCGAGCATTTCATGGCGCTGGGGCTCAACCACTTCGCCTATTTCGGTAACACGAGCGCCTACTCGCCTCAACGCGAGCAGGGGTTCAAGGAGGCCCTGGGCAAGCGCGGGGGCGCTGTCGACGTCCTGATCGAGCCGCTGCGCACGGACCGCCGGTACATCGAGCACTGGCGCCGCTCCAATCAGGCGGTGGTCGATTGGGTCGCCGCCCTGCCCAAGCCCGTCGGCATCTTTGCGACGCACGACCCGCAGGGGCGCAGCCTGGCGGAAGCCTGTCGCGATGCCGGCCTGCAGATCCCCGAAGATGTGGCGATCGTCGGCGCCAACGACGATGCGCTGGTCTGCGAGTTGACGCACCCGCCGCTCAGTAGCGTGGAGATTCCCTGGCGGCGTATGGGCTTTGAGGCTGCTCGCCTGGTGGAATCGCTCATGCGGGGCGAGCCTGCCCCGGCGCAACCCGTGCTGTTGCCTCCCGTGCGTCTGGTCGAGCGGCGGTCCTCGGATCGAGTGGCGGTGGAGCATCCGCAACTGCGTCGCGCCCTGCAGATCTTGCGCGAGCGTCGCTTGCCCGACCTGACGGTGAAGGAGCTCGCTGCCGCCGTGCCGATGAGCCGTCGCACGCTGGAGCACTTGTTCCGGCGCTACCTCGGCCGCTCGCCGAAGGAAGAAATCGACCGCCTGCGCATCGAGCGAGCGCGCCAGCTGTTGACCCACACCAGCCTGCCCTTGGGCGAAGTCGCAGAGCGCAGCGGCTATGCGAGCCTCAGCCGGTTTTCGCACGCCTTCAAGCGCGCCCTCGAAGTCACCCCGCGCGAATTCCGCCGCGAGTGCATCATCAACGGCCAGCCTTAGCGGACGCAGGAGGGGAGGGGGAGAAACCTTTCAGTTGCCCTCTTCGTTTGCAAAAAAAGGCAGCCCCACGGGTGGGACTGCCTCTTGTCTGGACTGTGATGAGGTCGTGGTAAATTCAGCAGCAGGCTCCCCACGCCCGCACGCAGCACTCCGTTCTAATCTTTCCCCCAAACGCTAGGAGATCGCGTGGGTGAATCGGGCGTGGGGAGTGTGCGCTTCCGTTGGGAAAAGGGAGCGACTACTGCTGCTTGCGACGACGATAGCCGACGAAGCCCAGCGCTGCGAGGGCTGCAAAGGCCGCGTAGGTGCTCGGTTCGGGCACCACGGCGCCGGGGATGTAATCGAGGCTGACCTCGGTGATGTCGATGCCGTTGTCGTCCTCGCCCGGCGTGTTGCTCGAGCCGAAGCTGTTGGAGTTCACGTGCAGGCCGAAGATGTCGAACGTGGTCTCGCTGGCGCTGGCGTCGGCCACCGTAAACGAGGTCAATTCACCCCCACCGAGGATGGAGAGCACCGTGCTGATCGAGATGGTGTTCTCGTCCAGACGCTGCAGCGTAAAGGTGCCGGTGTAGGTTGCGTTGTCGTAAAAGGTGAAGTCGCTCCCGCCGGAATCGAGGTTGTCGAAAAAAGCGGTAGTGCCGAGCAGGCGCTCATTTGCACCGGTGCCGCTGGGGGCGATGCGCTCGTAGGCCCCCGTGTCGGAGCCATCGAGCATATTCACGTCCAGGGCGCCCATGTAGCCGGTGACGACGTCCCAGTCAGGGCTGGTGGAATCAGTGTAGTCCTTGCTGGCGTCGAGCGAATTGGAGTTGAACAGGCCGAAGCGCAGCGAGGACGAGCGATCGGAGCCGATGGTGTCGGGCGTGTTGAAGGTAAACGTAGCACGGATGGAGTCGCCCACCCCGAGGGAGGTCGCGCCAAAGGTGGTGTGGATACCGCGGCCGGAGGTGCCGGAAACGAGCCCGAGATAACCGGACCCTTCTTCATAGGCACCGTTGCTGGTGGTTTTGTACCAGTTGGTGTCACTGGAACCAGTAGCAGCTGCGAGCCCATCACTGAAGTCGTCGTTGAAGATCGACTGTCCGAAGAGCCCGACAGGCAAGAGACTGAGCAGGAGTAGTGATTGCTTCATGTTGAGTTTTGGTGGTGAGTGGGGGGAATTCAGGCTTGTGCGCGCAGCTGTTCGAAGACGTCGAGTGCTTCGTCGAGCGGCGGCAGGTAGGGATGCCACTTCTTTTCCCATTCGAGACTGACGGCGCCCTGGAATTGATCCTTTTCGAGCATTTCCAGGAACGGGATCACAGGGAATTCGCCTTCCCCGAGATGGACATAGGTAAACGGGTGGCGGGCAGAGGGCTTGCCGATGCTGTCCTTGAAGTGGACGTGCACGACATGGTCCTTGATGCGGGGCCACATCTTGAAAGGGTCTTCTCCCTGCTTGCGCCATGTATGGTGGGCATCCCACAGGATGTTGGCAGGGTGGGGGAGGGAGGCCTGGAGGCGTTCGATCGCGGCGAGGGAGCACAGACAATCATGGGTCTCGATCATCAGCTCGACCTTCCAGCCGTGTTGCTGCTGCAGTCCGCGCCACCATTCGAGCGTTTCGGCGGCCGCCTTGAGGTCTTCGTCGCTGAGCTGGGGCGAGGGCTTGCCGCCGTCGAACACGCGCAGGTAGCGCACGCCCAGTTGGTCGGCCCACGGCGCGATCTCCGTCAACTCCTGGCGGTGGGCATCGGTGAGGCCCACGAGTTTGGCCGAGGGATCGAGGGCCACGATCTGGCAACCATGGTTGGCGGCTACGTCACGGACTGCCTGGGCGTGGCCAAACTTTTCCTCAAAGTAGGCGGGCAGGTCCACGCGGTCTTCCAGCGCCCGGATTTCCAGGGCCTTGATGCCGTGTTTTTGCGCCAATGAGGCGGCTTCTTCCAGGCTGTCCAAAGGGCAGCCCAGGGTGGAGAAACACCAGTTGAGTGAGAATTGCATAAAAACTATTCGTATACGTAGATGTGGCGACGTTCCGCCGTGCTGTTTTCAAATACGTAGATCCAGCCTTCTTCGTCGCCGAAGCGGTAGTACCAGGGCGTGGTCGCGGCGCTGGTCCACCACCAGGCGGAGGTTTGAAAGTCGTAGACGTAGATGCCGTCCTGCGCATCTACCGGCCAGAGCCAGCCGATGCGTTGCTGAAACAGGTGCCCGCTCAGTTCGCGGTAATAGGTGCCGAGGGAGGGCGATTGGAACCACTGCGGATAGCCGGCAATCCCCTTGCCGCCGATTCGGTCGCGCAGGGGATTGAGAGCTTCCTTGAAGGAGGAGCGGACTTGCAGGTCGTCGATCGTCAGCTCGGCGACGGGCACATCCATCTGGTGGACGAAGACGCTGGTGATGCCGCTGTCACCGCTCGAGCTGTTGCTGACGTGGGGCGAGTCCAGGATGACGGGGTCGACATACAGGGTGGAGACGGACGCGTCGGCGCTGAACTGGTGATCGATCATGATCGAGTAGGTGGTGCCGACTTCCAGCGCATCCGGGTAGGAGGAGATGGAAAAGGGGTTGCCGCTCTTGGCGGTGATGCCGAGCTTGTAGGTCCCGGCGTCGGCATCCTGCTCATGGAGCCAAAGACGGGCGCGATTTTTCGCGCCCGTGTTGTCGCCGAGGCCGATGAGATAAGCGGCCGTCGCGTTGCTGGTGGGCAGTGCGTCCACCGTAAAGAGGAAGCTCATGAAGAGCTCCCCCGAAGTGGCCCCGTTGTCTTCAAACGGCTGGGCCACGACCGTTCCCGGAAAATCCGCCGGGTTGTTCAAGAGCTTCAGCTGCTGGTCTTGCACCACGATCGAGTCGCTGGACTCACTGTCGCGGCTCGCGGTGGAAGCAGCCTCGCTCCAGAGCCCCTGACCGTTCAGGGGCCCATCGTTGTAGCTAAAAGGCTCACGGTAGCCATCGTCGCCCACACCGCCGAGGTCGGGCACTTCAATCGTCCAGCTGGGGCCCACATCGCCAGGTTCCAGGGCGCCGTTGGGTCGCTCGGTGTTGAGCACTTCGTCGGCGCCGATGTCGCGGCCGGTGGCGGGGCGCTGCTGGCCGTCCATGTCACGGGTCGCGGCTTCGACGCTGTCGTCGGCCGCGTCGATCAACGGGCTGCCGTTTTGCGGGCGATAGAGGCCGTCGCTGCCGGTGCCGAGCAACGGATTTTCGACCGTGAAGCCGGAGTCGGGCAGGTTGCCGTTATTCCCCCACGCCACATTGTTGGTGTAGGTGTGGTTGATCGGCTCCGTCACCGTCATGATCGGCGCGGTGGTGCCGGTCACGACGTTGTTGATCAGCGTGTTGTTCTGCGGGGCGAGGGTGGTGTCACCTTCGCTGGATTGGGCGCCAAAGACGAAGGGGATGGCGCAATCCACGATCGTGTTGTGGGCGACCAAGGCGTTTTCAACGCGGCGGTAGCGGTTGAGCGGCGAGTCGGGCACGCCGTTCATCATCACGATGGCGCCGCGGAATTCCGACGAGCTGGAGAGCCCCTGGAAGTAATTGTTGATGACGGTGTGATTGGGCCCGATGATGCGCACACCGCTGGAGTCGTCCTTGCCGTTACCGATGAAGAAGTTGCCATCGACGAGGCAGTCCGAGCCGTGACGCAGGCTGAGCTGGCCTTCGGTTTCGAGGAAGGTGTTGGCGCGGTAGACGTTGCCGACCGACTTGTTGGAGATCGTCTCGATCTCGCCGTCGGTGTGGTAGAACAGGTTGTGGTCGACCATGGCTTCGGCGTGGAGCAGCGAACGGGTGCTGGTGCCGATGCGGATCGTCTCGTAGCCGTTGCCGTCACCCGGTGCGCGCTCGGCGAAGTAGTTGTAGGCGATGTGGGTGGCGTTGGGCTCGATGTCTTCGTCGAGGAACACCACGAGTTGCACGCCCTTGTGGCTCATGCCGCTGAACTGATTGCCCGTGATCGCGTTGTATTGACCCTTTACGGAGACCCAGTCGTAGTCCGTGGTGCTGTCGTTCGGGTTGTAGTTGACGATCGCGCAGTTGCGCAGGGTGCAATGGCGGCTGCTGTTGTCGAAGCTGACCACGGCGCCGCTGGAGATGGTGCCTTCCGCGAAGAGCAGGCCCTCCACGATCATGTATTCGCCGTCGATTTCGACCTGGGAGGCGTTGGTCAGGATGACCTTGCCGGGCGTCTCGGCGACGACGCGGATGGGATGGGCGGCGGTTCCGCCGGTGCCGTTCGCGCTGGATTCGCCGTCGATGGACCAGCTTTCGTTGCGGTAGATGCCGTCCTTGACGACGATGGTCGTGCCGGGCGTGGCATTGGTGATGGCGTCGTTCAACTCACTGCCGGAGCCGACGCGCACGATGGTTTCCGCAGGCTTGTTTTGCCAGGTGCTCCATTCGGCGGCCCACGTCTGGAAGAAGTTGGGCAGGCTGCCCAGGCGGTTGGTCAGCTGGGCTTCAAAGAGGGATTCCGGATCGACCGCGGTGCCGAGAGACTCGAGTTCGCCGAGGTCTTCTTCGACAAAGGTGGTATTGGCTCCGTGCCAGCCGACGATGATGGGGAAGAGGAAGCGGTCACGCTTGTTATTGTTATTCTCGTCCCAAAACTCGTAGTTGCTCTGCGCGTTGTTGGTCTGCTCGAAATTCCAGAGCGTGAACCAGCGCAAGTGGTTGGGCTGGCCTTCCTGCGGACCCCCGGTGCGGCCTTGTTGCAAGCCGCCGGAGACGTCGTCGAGCAGCGTCGCGTAAGGGCTGTTGCCGTGCGAATCGAAGGAGGACGTGGCGGGATAGTCGAACTTGTGGAAGACCGCGCCGGCGCTCTGGTAACCGACGGAAGGGCCGTGCCATTGGCTGGCGAGGTCGGCGCTGTTGGTCGCCAACACTCCATAGCCGCGGCGGGTATGAATGCCGAAGTGGCCGGCGTTACCTTCGAGGCGCGTCAGCGCGACGGTAAATAGGCTGGTGTCGTCAAAATTGATGACTTCGTTCCAGTTCAGGAAACGGCAGCGCGTGATCCAGCCGTTGACGACGTTGTTGATCTGCAGGGCGCTCCAGGCGCTGTCGTCGCGAGCACTGCGGTGGTGATCGAAGTCGCTGACCCAGTTGCCGCGGAAGATCAGGTTTTCAAAACCGACTTCCTCGATGTGCGGGTAAGTCTGGAGCGTCCAGTCATAGGTCGTATCGACGTCGATATGGATCGGTTCGGCAAAGGTCACGGTATTGCCGTCGATCGAAGCAATCTGGTGCTTTTCTTCGATCAGCAGGCCGTCTTGCGCGAGGCGTTCCCAGGCCGGGTCCAGTTCCTTGGGCGCGAGCATGGCCTCCGCGGCGTCCACGTCCTGCATGTGCAGGGAGACCCACTGGCCGACCTCGAGGTTGCCCGTGCTGGCGACGTCCACGGAGAAGCTTTCGCGTTCGGCATTGCCTCCGACGACTGCGATGTCCGAGCCCTGGGTGGTGCCATTGGGCTGCACGAGGATCATCTCAGGCGTCGAATACATCTGGTCCGGATTTTCCGGCTCAAACGGCGCCTCCATGTAGAGCTCGGTCGCATCGTCCCAGACGCCGGAGCCGCGCAGCACGATGTTGCCCTTGCGGATGCGGATGGGCGTGCCGACGTTTTCCATCGTGTTGAGGTGGAAGCGTCCGGGCGGGAAGAACACCACGCCGCCTCCGGCGTTTTCTGCGGCGAGGATCGCGGCCTGAATCGCGTCGCGGTCGCTGCGGTTGTCATCCGCTATCGCACCGTAGTCCGTTACATCAAAAATGGGTCCGCTTACAGTCGGCGGGGCCTCTTCACTCCGGTGATAGCCTGCATAGGAAAAATCCGGCAGCGTGGGCTCGGTCCCGTTGGCGCGGGCGTCGACATAGTCGGTCCATAAACTCGAGGTCGCGGCACTGGCAGTCGCCAAGACGCAACCTATGGACCCACAAAGCGTAGTTAAGCGCATTAAGGTCATAGAAGGGGGTAATCGTTGTGGGGGGGGTAATGGGAGCTGCGCCTGATAATCAAAAATCCTTGCCGTGGGGTCAACTAATAAATATCAGCAATTCTGTCTCCTGAATTTTCGAAACCCCTGACCCCAGACTTTTAACCATTATGGGACTTTTGACCGGAAAAAAGGCGCTCGTGACGGCGGGCGGCCAAGGCATCGGACTCTCCATCACGCGTCACCTGCTGGAAGCCGGCTGCGATGTGGCGGTGCATTATTTCTCCAGCCAGGTGGATCTGGCAGAACTCCGTGCGGCCTCGCCGCGGGAAGACGTCAAACTTGTCAGCGTGCAGGCCGACTTGTGCCACCGCGAAGAGGCGCAGGCCTGCGTCCAGCAATGCCTCGAGCAACTGGGCGGCCTGGACATCCTGATCAACAACGCCGGCTCGCTCATCGGGCGTCGCCGCCTGGAAGAGCTGGAAGCCGAGTTCTGGCAGCGCTCTTTCGACCTCAACGTGTCGTCGCTCAACTGGATCACTCAGGCGGCCCTACCTGCGCTCCGCCGGGCTGTGGACGGCGCGAGCATCGTCAATCTGGCCTCACTGGCCGGGCGCAAAGGTGGCCACCCGGGTTCGCTCGCCTATTCGACCATGAAGGGGGCGGTGCTGACGTATAGCCGTGCCCTGGCCAACGAGCTGGGGCCGGACGGGATTCGCGTCAACGCCATCGCTCCGGGGTTGATCCTAGGCACCAGCTTCCACAATACCCACACGACGGAGGAATCCGCGCGGGCCACCATTGCGGGGATTCCGCTGGCGCGGGCGGGCAGCCCCGACGACGTGGCGCGAGCGGTCCGCTTCCTGGCCAGTGAATATGATGGCTTTATCTCGGGTGCGACCATAGACATCAATGGTGGTGTCTATGCCTGCTGACAGTTCGATCGAAGGCCCGCTTACGCTGCTCGTCATGGGCGTTTCGGGCTCCGGCAAGAGCACGATCGCTCGCCTGTTGGCGCAACGCCTGGGCGGCGAATACCTCGATGCCGACGATTTTCATCCGCCGGTGAATGTCGAGAAGATGCGGGCGGGCACGCCCTTGACCGATGCGGACCGCTGGCCGTGGTTGCAACGCCTGAACCAGGAGTTGCGGCAGCGCGAAAAAGCGGGGCAGATCGTGGCGATCGCCTGCAGTGCCCTCAAGGCGAGCTATCGCGACTGTTTGCTCGGTGGCCTGGCCTGCAGGGCGATTATAGCGCTCGATGGTTCGCGCGAGCTGTTGAGCCGGCGCATGTCGGATCGGCAGGACCACTTTATGCCGACGAGCCTGCTCGACAGTCAGTTGGCGACGCTGGAATGCCCGGAGGACGCCTTGACGGTGTCGATCGAGGGCACGCCCGATACGATTGTGACGCAGGTGCTGGAGGGCTTGCCGGCCCACTTGAAGCATTAAAAAAACAGGCGCCCGACCGATCGTCGAGCGCCTGAATTCCCTATTATTTCCTATCTACCTATCACTATAAAGAGTGGTGGGGCAGGGCCCCGTTCTTACGGGAGCGGCGGCAGGCATTCGAGCATATGCAGGGGCTCGGCGCCTGTGGGCACCAGTTCGAAACCCGCACTGCTGGCCGGAATGAAGAATCGCTGAAACGGTGCGAGCTGGAAGCTGTGCCGCGGCGTCTTCAAGACCGCTTTTCCGGAGGTCACGATGCCGATGAAGGCCTCGTCGACACTACGACGCGAAGGGCCTCGGTAGACGCTCTGCTGCACGCGGTAGCAGGGCGTGACATCCGGCCCGATCAGCGCAAACAACTCCCCGTCGCCCTCCCATGGCCGAACGGGCTGAGGCTGGAATGAGTAGCGCTCGCGTACCGCGTCTACCGAGACCGCGTCGTAGTTGAAAACATCGAGGCAGAAGTCGAGCCCGCGTCCCATGAAGCGGGCGGACTCAGGCAAGACGTAGCCCGCCTTTTCAAATTCGAAGCGCACCGCGAGGTCGGAGGGCTCCATGATCTCGACCATCATGATGCCTTCGCCGATCGCATGCGGGAAGCCGCCCGGGATGAAGAACGTATCGCCCGGCTTGACGGGGATGCGCTCAAAGCAGGCTTCCAGTGCATCCAGATCCTGCTCTTCGATCATGCGCTTCAGCTCTGCCCGGCTGGGCGGATGCTGAAACCCGAGATAGATGTAGGGATCCTGCACCTCGGGGCGGATCGAGAGGATGTGGTAGGCCTCGGCCTTGCCCGAAGGCCCCAGGCCGTGGGCGCGGGCAAACTCGGCCGTGGGGTGCGCCTGGAAGTGGAGGCGCACCGCCGCGTCGAGCAGCTTTACCAGCACCTGGGGTTCGGGGCCGTAACGTTGGACATGGGCCGCTCCCAGCCACGCCTCCGCATTCGCCTTCAGCAGGTCGCGGAAGTAGGTCGCCTGGCCCTCGGCTTCCACGCGCGCCAATCCCTCGTCGTCCCGGGTGGGGTGGGGGTTGATGGCGCGGGTGGTCGAGGCGAGCCAGTCTTCGGGCCAGTGGTCGTCCTTGGGCGCTTCGCGGCCCTCCAGGCGGTCGAGTTCACGACCGCCCGGATAGGTCCGCCAGACGCGATTGGGCAAGAGCGGGACAATATCCATCGTCGAGCGAGGTCAAGGGGTTCAGCCGCCGCGCGCCTGGCGTCGGGCTTCCCGGCGCTGCTGCATGGCTTCCTTGTTGTAGGCCCAGTAGAGCAGGTAACCGAGGCCCATTAGCACGCTGCCGCAGCCGATGAAGGCGATGCGTCCGCCGATCGGGTTGGGGATCAGGCAAAGCAGGAGGATGAAGAGGCCGTAGCTGCCGGCGAGCGTGCCCAGCACCTTGCCCTGGCGACCGTCGAGGCTGACCTTGTGCTCCGTGGGCAGCACGGGCGTGGCGAGGTTTTCCTGGTAGGTGCGGCGCTCTTCGGCGCGGGCACCCGAGTGCTCCTTGTAGAAGGTCTTGGTGAAGAGGAACCAGGCCGGCAGGATGGTGCAGCTGAGCAGGATGCCCTGCATCGCGTCCCAGTCGTTGATCTCACGCAGGGAAAGCCCGAGGTTGTAGGTCTCGTCCCAGAAGCTCGCATTGAAGTGGTAGCGGGCGAAGTAGCTGATGACGAGGCCGATGACCACCGTGGTCCAGCCGGACCAGTCTGGAGTCTTGTGCACGACCACCATCATGATGAGGGGCACCGTCACCGGCAGGGCCACGAGCGAGCCGAATTGCAGCATGATGTCGAACAGGCCGAGCGTCTTCAGGCTGCTGAAGAACAGGCCGGCGCCGATCACGCAGAGGCCGAGGATGATCGTCACCGTCTTGCTCACCAGCATCTGCTCCTTTTCGGAGGCTTCCGGGCGCAGCAGGCTGAGGTAGAAGTTCTTGACGAAGATGCCGGCGTTGCGGTTCAGGCCGCTGTCCATCGAAGAGATGGTGGCGGCAAACATACCCGCGATCAGCAGGCCGATCATGCCGGCCGGCAGGGTGTCGATGGCCATCTTGACGTATGAGGCTTCCGAGGCGCGCTCGCCGAGTTGCGGGAATACCTGCGCGAGGTCCGGGTAATAGATGGCGCAGACCATCGGCGGAATGAACCACAGAATAGGCCCGAAAATGAAGAGCATCGAGGCCATGAGGCCGGCCAGGCGTGCGTTGCGCGAATCCTTGGCGTTGAGGTAGCGCGAGGCTTCCATGATGTTGTTGGTCGACGCGAATTGCTTCACGAAGATCAGAATCATCCAGCTGATGGCGATGAGCGGGTAATTGACGTCGTTGCCGAGGAAAATGTTCTCCGCCGGGAATTGTTCGATGAGATTCACCGGCCCACCGACCTTGATCAGGGAGAATACGGCCGTCGTCACGGCAATCATCATGAGGATCAGCGTCTGCATGAAGTCGGACGAAACAACCGCCCAGGAGCCGCCGATCGTGGAGTTGAAGAGCACGATCAGGCCAGTGACGATGATGGTCGTCTGCAGATCGAATCCGAACACGGTGGCGAGGAAGACGG
Source organism: Puniceicoccaceae bacterium 5H (assembly GCA_009772895.1). GTDB lineage: Bacteria > Verrucomicrobiota > Verrucomicrobiia > Opitutales > Oceanipulchritudinaceae > WOUP01. The sequence continues at coordinate 225,687 of WOUP01000003.1, forward strand.
CGAGGCCGTTGAGCCAGATGCCCGCGTAGGCGATGTTCGTCGGCAGGAAAATCCAGGTGAAGAACTGCTCGTTGGCCCGTCCGAGGCGCTGCCGCACGGCCTGGATCGGCGTAATGACGCGCAACTGCCGGAACTTGGGCGCGAAGTAGAGGTAATTGATGAAAAACCCGAGCGCGTTGGCAAAGAAGATCGTGAGGATGATCGGGCCGTTGCTATAGGCGTGACTGGCCGCGCCCGTGAAGCTCCAGGCGCTGAATTGCGTCATGAAGGCGGTCGCGCCGGTCATCCACCAGAGCATTTGGCCGCTGCCGCGGAAGTAGTCGCTGGTGTCCGACACGAATTTCCGCGAGATCACGCCGATCGACGCCAGAAAACCGAAGTAGAAGATCACCACGAACAAGTCGTAGAAGCTGATTCTCATGTTGTTTGGGGGAAGGGTACGGAGTGGAAACGCTATTTCGCTAAAACGTCTAATTTTTATTGGAAGCCTTCAACAACTATCAACTGAAAAACGCCCGAGCGTGTGAAAATTCGCTCCTTACTGCGTGAAAGAGAAGAAAATAAACCTGATAAACTAATAAAGATGTATTGCGGTTTTCTGAGTATTTGGTCTTTCTTGGATGATAAGAATGTCGAAGAAGCGGATCAGCCAGACAGAGATCGCCCGCCAGTTGGGAGTGTCCCAGACCCTCGTTTCCATGGCCTTGAACGGCCGTACCAGCGAGGTGGCGAAGGCCACGTATGACCGCATCTGGGCGTTTGCGGTCGAGCACGGCTATTCCCCACGCGGGATGAAGCTGAAAAGCCTCGGCGAGGCGCAGCCGGAGGCCTTTACGGTCGGATACCTGCTGCGGAGCCCGATCCGGATGGCGACGAAGAGTAACTTCTTCAGCCACGTGACCCAGGGCATGCACGAGTATCTTAGCCAAAAGGGGCTCAAAATGACCTTTCTGGGCTCCGAGAGCGACTATACGCCAGAGAATTTTCCCGTGCGCGATGGATTCGTCCGTTATTTGGAAGGGGTTGCGATCCTGGGGCAGGTGCACCCGGAGTTTCTCGACCTGGTGTGCGGCCTGAAGAAGCCGGTTGTGATGGTCAGCGCCCGGGCTCCCGGCATTTGCCACAGCGTGAACTCCAACGAGCGCCAGGCGGCGGACCTGATCGTGGGTCACCTTTACGACCTCGGCCACCGCGAGTTTGCCTTCTTTTCTTCACGCGCCACGCCCGGCCGTCACAGCGAGCGCTACGATGCCGTGGTAGCCGCCCTGCGCGCACGTGGGCTGAGCTTGAGGCCCGAAAACGTCATGCTGGAAGATGAGGCGGAGCGCCGTTACGGCTATCAGGCGGCGGAAAAGATGCTCGCCCGCTCTTCCACGCAATGGCCGACGGCCTGGATTTTTCAGAACGGCCTCATGGCGCGCGGTTCCGTCAGTCGCCTGTTTCAGGCGCAGGTGCGCCTCGGGGCCGACGTCAGCGTGGCGGCTTTTGACCGCACACGGGTGATGGACGACGAAATTCCGGGCATTACGGGCGCCGCCGCCCGACCGGAAGACCTGGGCCGCGAAGCCGCCCGGATCCTCTTCGAGTCTGCCCGGGACGAGGACCAGGCCTATACCTTTACCGACATGGTATTGCCGGCAGAGCTCTCTGTCCGGGAGACGACCGGAGCCCCGGCCACAGCGCGCAAGTTGAACGCGCAATAATTAGCCCGTTATTAGCCCTAATCAGGGCTTTTTTCAGTTTTTAGAGCTAATTTTCATTGACTGGATTCTTTTAGGGCCAATAAATATTAGCAGCTTCCTGCTAATACCGAGAGCGAACGACCCCTCCCTGTTAGATGTTCCTTCGGTCCAATTGCACCCCCAAACGACTCCTACTCTGAATGAAAATTAGTGTTGTCCCCCCTGCACGGTGGCTACGTACCCTCGCATCCACAGGATTGGTTGCCGCCGGCCTTCTTTCCAACGCCTGGGCACAAGATTCGGAAGACGAAGAAGTCATCGAGCTGTCGCCTTTCGTCATTCAGGCCGCGGATGAAGATGGTTACCGTGCCGCCACCAGTGTTTCCGGCACGAGCTTGAATACGCGTCTGCAGGACCTGCCGATGAGCATTTCGCCGATTACGTCGCAATTCATCGACGATACCGGCGCGACCGACTTTGACTCCGCGCTCGAATATTCCTCGGGCGTCTTCACGGATGACCGCGAAGCTTCGCGTGGCTCCGGCGGTCCGAATGCCAACCGCAGCTCCTCTTCGTCCGAACGCTCGGCCTCGGCCAGTGCTCGCGGCGCCCGCTTTGCGAACGTGGTGAACATTCGCGGCTTCGACGTGCCTTTCCAAAACCGCGACGGTTTCCGCTCCGGCGGTCTCGTTATCGACCCGAGCGGTGACGCCATTGCCCTGGGCGGCCTGCTCGACTCCGTCAACATCGACCGGATGGAGGTCGTCAAGGGGCCGAACTCGCTGCTCTACGGCGTGGGCGTGCTCTCCGGTATCGTGAATGTGATCCCGAAGCGCCCGATGTTCGACGAGGCCTACGAGTTCTCGGCCGGCTTTGGCAGCTACGACTACTTCCGTACCACGGCGGACGCGACCGGGCCGCTCTACATGTCCGAAGATCATAAGGTTGCCTACCGCTTGCTCGGCGCCTACCAGTCGAACGCGACGTGGACCGACTGGCGACAGGACGAGACCCAGTACATGGCCGCCCAGCTCGAGTATCGCTGGAAGGACAAGATCACGATCTTCGGTGAAGTCCAATACGGCAATACCCGCCAGGAAGGCATCGGCAGCCAGTGGATTTACGACGACCTGAGCGACTCGTACGACGACCTCTGGCGCAACGAATACGACGAGCAGCACAACTACGCCCGGGAGGAAGGCGAAATCGGCCAGCTCGCGCCGATCGACTACTCCACGGGCAACCCGCTGCACAGCACGCTCGACCAGAGTGAGCGCGGCATTGAAGGCGGCGACATGCCAGCATCCACGCGTCTGACCGGCCCCGACACCTGGGCCGAGCGCGAGGAATACAATTACCTGCTCGACCTGACCTACACGCCGATCGAAAACCTCACGTTCTCCGTCGGCACGTATTACACCGAGACGGACGCGGAAGAGTTCAACGTCGATGCGCGGATCGAAAACAACCAGATCAGCAGCATTCCGATCAACTCGATCCTGAACAACCAGCCGGACGTTTCGAGCCTCGTCTACAGCCGCCTGAACCCGGACGTCGAGAACCGCTCGAACCGTAATCTGGTGTCGCAGATGGACGACTTGAAGCTGGGTGCCTACTACTGGACCTACGAGCCCACGCACTCCGAATCGTTCCAGTGGCGCGCTCGTGCGGTGTATGACATCGAGACGCCGTTCCTGCTCGATACCAAGGCCCGTCATACCTTCCTCGTTGGCTACCACTACATCAACGACAAGGTAGACTACGTTTCGGGTAACGAAGAAGCCTTCGTGGCCTACAACCAGGCCGACCCGGAAAACGACGCCCTCCACTACTTTGCGCCCAACGACTATTCGACCCTGCACTATGATGGTGGCCAGGTCGCGGTTGCGGGAGACGGCTATTACAACACCGATATCTTCTTCCACGGCTTTTACGGTATCTACCACGGCCGTTTCTTCGACGACAAGCTGGGCATCATCGGCGGTATTCGCCACGACATCTACAACGCCGAGACCGCTCAATATGCGCGCGTCCCGGTGTGGGATCAAGCGGGAGATCCGCCAGCGGGCGAAGACTACGTGACGCAGGATGAGCTCGCCGCGGGTCGCTGGAGCGAAGCCGGCTACGGTTACATCGACAACCCGAACAACAAGACCTACGGCCTGGGCGCCTACAAGAAGAGCTTCGACGAAGACGTTGAAGAGACGACCAAGACGCTCGCGGCCAACTACCAGGTCTTGCAGGGACTGACGGTTTACGCCCTCTACTCCGAAGGTATCGCGCCGAACACCGGCCTGATCGACGGCAACAGTGAGACGATCCCGGCCGAAAGCACGGAATCGCGCGAAGCCGGTATCAAGTGGGAGATCCTCGACAACAAGCTGACCGGTAGTTTCGCCGTCTACAAGATCAAGCGTGAGAACGCGATCTGGCACTTCAGCGATGCCCCGGCTCCGAATCGCTGGCAAGGTGTGCCTGCCGAGATGCGCCCGCCAGGAATGGAAGGTGAGAGCGGTACCGAGTTCGACCCGACGCCGGAAAACGAATACGTCATGACCTATGGGGTCGACTCCTTCTTCGTGACCGAAGAAGACCGCGAACGCGTCGCCTGGCTGCAGGACAGTGTCAACCTGATCTCCAACACGCGTCCTGACATCACGGGTGTTCCCGCCAGCACTCCTTACGTCTACCGCAATCCAGAGAACGCCTCCGAGTTCCTGCCGGCGACCGGTCTCTATACGATCGAAAACCAGAGCGGTGGCAACGCGGGCGACCGTCGCACGATCTACTTCTTCAAATACGACGATATTGATGCGGGCGGACTGCGCCCGATCATGGAGCGCGCTTTCAACGCAACCCAGTATTCGTCCGATGTCCCGGGCTCATTCGATCCCATCCGCTACGTGCGCACTGCCACGCAGGACGGCAAGAACACCGCCGGCAACAATCCCTCCGCCTCCCGCTCCACCAGCGCCAATGTCACGTTTGAGGACGAAGCGACTGGCTGGGACATGGAGTTGATCTACACGCCGCTGGACAACTGGGAAATCGTCTTTAACTACGCTCATACGGAACGCGAGGCCCAGGGCGCCTTCAACATGGTCGATTTCACCGACCTGACGACCGGAGAGACCTATGCGGGCACCGAGTACAGCAATATCGTGCGCATCTTTGGCCGCGAAGCTTTTGGGATCGAATCCGTCGATACCGACGGAGACGGCTATGCCGACCAATTCCTCGACCAGCATGGGGAAGAGATCAGCAGCTCGAACCCGCTCCTGCCGAGCGAAGCAGTTGGTGGCATCGACGGCCTGAGCCTCTTCTTCCAGTCCGAAGATACCGCCCGCCTCTGGACTAAATACACCTTCAAGGACGGCCCGCTGGATCGCCTCGGTTTCGGCTTCGGCGCCAAGTGGAACGGCGAAGCGCAGACCTCGATCCCGATCGGCGGCAGCTCCCTCGGCGTCAACCGCTTTGCGACGCCCAAGGCTCCGGCCCGCTGGGAATTCGAGATGGGCGTCTACTACAGCTTCGAGGTGGGCGAGACCGATTGGCGCCTCCGCCTCAACGTGGACAACCTCCTCGATGATACCCACGACCAGGCCACCGTCACCTATATGGATGACCTGACGGGCCGCGGCGAGGTGACCAAGCGCTACGAGCAATACTACCGCCCGCGCACCGTCCGCCTCACCGCCACGATGAGCTTCTAATCACTACGATCAAACACCCTCCCATACGAAAGATATGAACTATCCTAAACTACTCCTCCCCCTGGCCATGTGCACCACTTTGGCCATGAGCGCTTCTGCTGCCTGGACCCTCGTCGACGATTTCTCCACCGATACGGTCGCGTCCGGCGCCTGGGAATATGACGTGAACCCCGAAACCGATACGACGGCGTATGTTGCGGTCGAAAACGGTACGTTGGCCGCCTATCCCGGCACTCCGGGCGAAGACACCCTCAACATGGTGGCCGATACGCCCATGCCCGAAGGCATCGCCATCGATGGCGTCGGGACCGTGTTCCTGCAGGTGCGTCAGCCCATGGTCGACGGCACGAAAGGCCAGATCGACACCGTCTGGGGTATCACCGATCTGGACGAAAACGTGAACCGCTACGCCGACTTCATGGCGTTGATGCGTGTCGAGTACGACGAGTCCTTCGACGTTTACGAAGGCACCACGATCGACGGTTCGACCGTGGGTTACCAGACGGTCCTCGCCGACGGCGTCGGCTTCACCGGCGATGTCTGGTACAACATCTGGATCGTGGTGGACAACACTTCCACGACGAACCCCGGTGGCTTCAAGGTCTACATGCAAGGGGGCACCGAGTATCCCACTCAAACCCTCGTATACCCGGACCCGAACATCGCGGACAGTGACCCGGATGAAGACGGTTTGGCCGGCTTCCGCCGTCCGCTGGGTTTCGATCCCATCGACAACTTCCGCATCCTGACCTCCGCTGGCCGCACCACGGATGTGCTTAAGGGGCAAGACCCGACCTACTTCGACAACATCTATGTCGACGCAGGTTCGGTGAACCTCGATAACCCGGTCGACGGTGGTTCCCAGAACATGGGCCCCGGCATCTTCTCCGACTACGTTGAAGATGAAAACGGCAACGTCATGACCGGCGACTGGATGGGCGCGGTCTATGTGACCGAATATCCCTGGGTCTGGTCCTACGACCTCACCAAGTGGGTCTATGTGCCGGATGCCGATGGCAACCTGACCGCCGAACAAGGCGTCTGGATCTACGCTTCGCGTCCGCAGCAATAGAGCTTTCCTGCTCTGATTGAAAATCTCTGAAGCCTGCTCGGTCCGAGCCCGAGAGGTTTCAGGCTTCATGATTAAAATTCAGGCTGTGTGGCCTGAACAGGGGCCTCTGCGTCCCCGAAAAAGTCCCGATACTTTATGTCCAACACCATCTTATATGCCCTCACCGACGTAGAGTGGCAGACGTTCTTCCCCGGCAAGATGCGGGACGAGGTCACTGGCTTGGCGGAAAATGCCGTCGTGGTCGACCCGCTCTCCTTCGACGCGGAAACGTGGGAGCAGCAGTTGAGCGAAACGAAGCCCGACATCCTCGTGGCTTGCTGGAAGACGCCGGCATTGCCGGAAAATCTCCAGAAGCTGACCGATGGCAAGCTGCAGTACGTCTGTTACCTTTCTGGTTCGGTCCGCAAGCTGCTCACGGCCGAGCACATCGACGACGGCCTGACCGTTACCAACTGGGGCAACTCCATTTCTCGCACTGTAGCCGAGTGCGGCTTGATGCTGGGGATCGCCTGTATGCGGCGTGCCAGCTACTGGACGATTGGCATGCACCGCGCGAACGCCTGGAAGACGCCGGAGACGATCACGGGCTCCCTCTTTGAACGCCGGATTGGCCTTCACGGGTTCGGCTCCATCTCCCGCGAGCTGGTCAAGCTGCTGCAGCCCTTCGACACTCAAATTTCGACTTATTCGCCGCGCGTGCCGGATGCTCTGTTGGAAGAGTTTAACGTCAGTCGCGCCGACACCCTGGAATCCCTTTTTGCAGATAACGATATCATCTTCGAACTGGCGGCTCTCACGCCGGAGAATACCGGTATCGTGACCGAAGAACTTTTGCGCAGCATTCCCGAGGGTGGGGCATTCATCAACATCGGCCGCGGTGCCGTGGTGGACGAGGAAGCCCTCGCCCGGGTCGCCGCCGATGGCAAGATCCAGGTGGGCCTCGACGTCTACGGCAAGGAACCGCTGCCCAAAGACTCCCCCTTCCGCCAAAATGATGCGGTGATGACGCTGCCCCACTTGAGTGGCCCCACCACCGACCGCCGCCAGGATTGTGGACGCCTTGCGATCCAGAACATCAAGGCCTACCAGAATGGCGGCGAGCTTGAATCTGTTGTGACGGTCAGCGTCTACCAACGCGCCTCCTAAAAAGAAGCCGTATTCATGGAAATTCCTTCTGCCTATCGCGAATGGCAACAAGCCGCCTGGGATTTGCTCGAGCCCCTGACGCATCTGATGCAACCGGGGCTCTCCGAGCTGCCCCTGGCCGGAAACGCCAGTGACCACGGCGCCAATGCCGACCGTCTGGAAGCTTTCGCGCGCCCCTGTTTGCTCGCCTCCTTTTGGTTGGCGAGCCATCCGGAGCAGCCGGAAGCCGAAAAGGTGGCGGCGTGGTTCCGCCAGGCGATCGACCTCGGCACCAACCCCGCCGAAGCCGATCACTACTGGGGTCCGAATGCCAATTACCACCAGAATGGCGTGGAGATGGGGCTGCTGGGGATCGCCCTCGAAGCGGCCCGCGATCGCCTGTGGGAGCCGCTGAGCGAGGAGACAAAGCAGCGCGTCATCCGCTGGATGGCCTCCAACCGCGGCACCGGCCACCACTGGAACAACCACTTTTACTTCGGCGTGTTTGCGCTGGAGTTCCTGGAGTCCGTCGGTGCCGGGCGCGAGAGCGACCGCCAGTCCATCGACCACTGGTTTGGCGAAATGGAGCTGATGTATCGTGGCCGGGGCTGGTTCATGGACGGCATGAACCAGACCTACGACCACTACAACGCCTACGCCTTTCACTTTTACGGACCCATGTGGTCCTATCTCTACGGGCACCGCAATCCCGCCCGCGCTCGCCGCTGGTGCCAATGGACGCGTGAGTTTCTCAGCTCCTACCAGCACGTGTTTGCCGCTTCGGGTGAGCATCCGGCGTTCGGCCGTTCCATCACGTATCGCTTCAACGCCTCTTCCTGCTTCGCTGCGGCGCAGTTGGTCGATGCAACGGAGCTGTCGCCGGGTCGTTGCCGTCGCCTTTGCACGCGCAACCTGCGCTTTTTCCTCGACCGCGAAGGCACCCGCCAGGAGCAGGGGGCTCTCTCCCTCGGCTGGCGCGACACCTTCCCTGAGGTCGCCGAGCCCTACTCGTGCGCCGGTTCGCCTTATTGGGCCGCCAAGGCTTTCGTCTGTCTGCTCGTGCCGCCGCATCACGCCTTCTGGCAAGAGGCGGAGCAACCGCTGGCAGCCGAACAGGGCGACTACGTGCACGTGGCCGATCCGGCGGGTCTCGTCTTCCGCTCGATCGGGGGACAGGCCGAGATCCTCAATGCCGGCTCCGAGATCAGTGCGGGCAACCGCGACAAGTTCGGACCCTACAAGTGGGGCAAGCTGGCCTACCGCACCGACTTTGGCTTCACCATCGCACCCCGTGGAGACTATTCGCCCGACATGGGGCTGACGGCGGTGGATCCGCGTGACGGGCGCCGCTTCGGCCGCCACTACACGGTGCCGCTCGAGATAGGTCGCGATCACTACCTCAGCAGCTACAATCTGGGTGACAACCAGATCCAGGCCAATGTTTCGGTCGAAACGTTCGTGGCGTGGAAGGATGGCTGGATCCTGCAGGTGCACCGCTACTGCAGCTATCAGCCCATGGATTTCACGATCGGCACCTTCGCCTTGCCGCTCGAGCAGCCCGAGGCCCAGCAGTCGCTCGACTTGCCCCTGCTGCAAGCCAGTGGGGAAGGGCGCAGCGTCGCGCTTCAACCGCTGCAACGTAGCCTCGAAGCCGCCCGTGACAGCCGCCTGAGCGAGAGCGAGCCGCGCCGCCACCTGCAGGCGCCTTACCACATCACGCCGCTGCTCCAGAGCTCGGCCCAGGTGGGCGAGGGGTATCTGGCGGCGCTCAGCTATGCCGGCTATGAGTCCCGCGTCCAACCCTGGAGCGTTGTCTCGCTCGAGCAAGGAGTCTGGACGCTGAAGCACCCGCAGCACGGCCTCTGGATGCTCCGGAACGCCTGGCTGCCTGCACTCGACTAGGACCCCTTTCATGTTCCTCCGTAAAATCCCCCTTATCCTCTGTCTCTGCGTCACGGCGGTCGTTTCGGCGGCCCCCGCTGACCACGTGCCCGCAGACGCGCCCCGCACTTGGGTGCGCGCCGGTCAGCAAGACGCATTCCGGGCGTTCATCGCATCGCCCGAGGGCCAGCGGTATTACGAAGATATCAAGGCCGACTTCGACGCGAACTGGCTTAACTATCCGTTCCCCGAAGAGCCGCCGACCTACGGCGATCCCGACCCGAAAAAGCGCACCCCGGAGAAGGTGATCCTGTGGCGCCAGGCCCAGGACGTCTGCAACCGGGTGGCCACCGTGGCCGAGGCCGCGACCATGATCTGGTTGGTCGAAGGCGACGAGCGTTACCTGGAGAAGGCCAAGACCTTCCTGCTCAACGTCTGCGATTGGGATCCCCGTGGCGTCACCGATATCTACTACAACGACGAGGCGCACTTCCGCCTGTGGCGCAAGCTGCCCGAGGTCTACGACCAGATCCGGGACGAGTTGACGCCGCAGCAGCGCGAGAAGGTGCTCGAAGTCTTCCGTGACCGCGGCAACCGCTCGGTGCAGTGGATCAAGGATTCCGGCCTGGAGGAACTCTCTCGCAATTCGGTCGAGAAGGAGCCGAGCAGCCACCCCGTACGCTTCATGGCCATGACGGGGCGCTCCGGCCTGGCGCTCTACGACGACATCCCGGAGGCGAAGGACTGGTATCACTTTGCCTACGACTTTTACAAAAACGTCTTCACGCCCTTCGGGGGCGACGATGGCGGTTGGGCGGAAGGCGCGGCCTACTGGCGCGGCGTCTATGAGCACGCGGATTTTCAGGATGCCCTGTTGCTGATCGACGATCCGCTGGCCTACAACCAGCCGTTCTGGAAGAACACGAGCTACTTCCAGGTCTACTTCACTCAGCCGTATCTGGCCACGGGCTTCGGCGACTACTCCAATGCCGGCAAGTTCGACATGGAGCCGGGCGTCTACCACTTCATCCGCCACATGTCCAAGGTGCTGCAAGACGGCTACCTGCGGGCCTGGACGGATCTCTACGACGATCCGCGCCCCTTGCCGGACGCGTACGGCCTGAAGAAGATCTACCGCGTTTATCCCAACGAGACCGAATACGTGTGGCGCGAGTTCACCGTGGCAGACAAGAAGCTGCCGCAGCCGAAGGACCTCGGCGAATTGCCGAGCAGCCGCTACTTCAGTGATGTGGGTTGGGTGGCCTTCCACTCCGCGCTCGGCCAGCCGGACGACGATATCCAGCTGTCCTTCAAGAGCAGCCCATACGGCTCGTTCAGCCACAGCCATGCGGACCAGAATGCCTTTATTCTCAACGCCTACGGCGAAAACCTCGCGATCAACAGCGGCTATCGGGAATACCACCGGTCCAAGCACCACAAGTATTATACCCGCACGACCCGCTCGAAGAATGCCCTGCTGATCGATATGCGGGGCCAGGATACGCAGAACAAGGACGCCAAGGGCAAGATCACGCACTTTGAGCAGAACGACTACTTCAGCTGGGCGCAGGGCGAGGCCAAACAGGCTTATCAGACCTTGCAGCCGCGCATCGACCTCGAGCAGGTAACGCGTGACATCGTCTTTATCGACAACCGCTACTTTGTAGTGCGCGATGTGGTGAAGACCGACGATCCGGTGATGGTGAGCTACCTGCTGCATGCCGAGCGTCCGATCTCGGCCAGCGACGAGGTCAATGCCGTCCAGATCGTCAATGGGCAGGCGCACCTCGTGGTCAAGCTCGAGGCCTGGCAGAACGATTTCATGTTCCGCACCTGGAAGGGCTTCGATGTCCCGGTGGATCAGGATTACGTGGACCCGGCCGAAGTGGCCAAGCGCCCATGGATGACGGCCCCGAACGTCGAGCAGGAGCATTTCCGCGCCGACATCAACACCTACAGTGAAGACGTCGTCATTTATTCGGTCCTCTGGCCGACCCGCGAATCCGGCGACCTCGGCTCTGTCAACCTGACGGTAAAAGACCGCGACAACGTGGAAGTCAGGCGCCCCGACGGCAGCACCGATCACCTACATTTCGGAGATGAACAACTCCAGATAGAAAAGCGATAGGGTAACCATAACAGTGCCGCAAACGTGGCAAGCCTTGGTGAAAGCCAGGGTGTAATGAAGGTAGGATTAGACCGGCTGGCCTCGCGCCAGCCGGCTTTTCTGTCTTTGGGTGGGCAAGGCTGTCGAGAAAGCGCGTCGCCGCTCAGCGCCGCGGGCACGGCGGCCGGTCTGGTGTTTATGACGGGAGAGCGCTCGTGTCGGGGCACAAGAAAGGCCGGAAGCTTTCCCGACTTCCGGCCTTTTCTATCTGTTCTGGTGCCGTGACTAGCTAGTGCTGTAAGATGCCTATGGTTTGGGCACGAAGCCCCAGCCCCCGTTTGCGTCGGAGGCGTCTTCGGGCAAATAGATCCAGTGCTGCATGTCCGCGCTGTAGACCCACGGGTCTTGCAGGATGTAGAGCGGGCCGAGGAAGTCACCCGTCATGGCCCAGAAGTTGCCGCCTACGTTGTAGCCGCGCCAGGTGTCAATTGAGTCCTGCGGGATCCAATTGAGGTAGCGCCACATGGCTTCAATGAAGTAGTAGTCGCCCGTTACCGCGCCGACTTCGGGCTCACCCCACTTTTCGGACCCCTTGGCCAGGACAGACTCGTAGTCGGTGCCGATCGAGAGATAAGGGGCCTGCGTCAGGGAGTTGAGCATGTTTTCCGCCGCGGTCAGGTACTTCTGTTCGCCGGTGGTCTGGTAAAGTTCGAGGGCGGCGGAGGCCACGATGGCGGCGGCGGAAGTGTCGCGTGGATTTTCGCTGTCGATCGGGGCGTCGAAGTCGCTGTAGGGCACATAATCGTCTACCTGCGCTTCGGTGGCCGTCATGAAATAGTCGAAGGTGTGCTCGGCGCGCTCCAGCATGCGGGGCAGTTGGGTGTAGCGGTAGAGCATCGTGTAGCCATAGACGGCCCAGGCCTGGCCGCGCGACCAGGTGGAGTCCGTTTTCCAGCCTTGGTGGGTGCGCTTGGAATCGACGCTGCCGTCCAGATTGTAATCGACGACGTGGAAGGTGCTGTAGTCGTCGCGCACGAGATCTTCCCAGCTGGCATCGGCATGCGAGATGGCGGCATCGGCCCAGGCGGTATTGCCGCCGTGCTGCGAAGCCCAAAGGATGATCTCCATGTTCATCATCATGTCGATGTTGACCTCGAAGGGCTCGGTGTTCGGCGTCGAATCGCTCGCCGGCCAGGCGCGGAAGGCGCCGATGTTGGAGTTCCAGCGTTCGTCGATCAAGGTGTCGGCGCCCTGGATGATGACAGAGGTATAATCGGAGGTGTCGACGTCGGCACCCAGCATCAGAGCCGTGCCGAAAGCGCAGTAGATCTGGAAACCGGTATCGTTGTCGGTCGCGGTGGCGCGAGAACGCACACCTTGGTCCCAGCGCGCACCACGGTTCGCCCAGATAGCGTCGTTGGAGAGGTCCGAGAGATACCAGAAGATGCCGGGCACGAAACCGCTCGTCCACGTGCTGTCGTTTTGCGTGCGCCAGACCCCGGAGGTGTTGGTGTAGTTGACAAAGGTCTCCTGGTCGGAGAGGCGGTTGCTTGCGGTGTAATCCCAGCGGTCGGCGGCGTATCCAATGGAATCCGCAATCTGTTGCTGTAGTGCTAGATCGGCGTGGGCTGCGAGGGGGAGTGCCGTCAATGCGGCACACCAGGACAAGGAACTTAACTTCATGTGGGGGTATTCGAAGGAGTGAGCCTAATACTTATTAACTCATAGTTAAAACGTCAACGTTTTTGGCCCGCAAAATCCCGGTACATAAGCAGAGCGACTCCGGGTGTGAAGTCGCTCGCAGGGAGGGGAAAAGGCAACCGGCTCAGGACTCAGTCTCGGGCCCTGTCAGAGCCGCCCGGCAAGGCAGGTTGAAGGCGTCCGCCACCGGTTGGTAGGTCAGGTGCCCCTGCGCGACGTTCAGGCCCTTGGCCAGCGCGGCATCCTGTTGCATCGCCTGCTTCCAGCCGTGGTCCGCGATCTTGAGCGCGTAGGGCAGGGTGGCGTTGGTCAGGGCCAGCGTAGAGGTGCGTGCCACGGCGCCGGGCATGTTGGCCACGCAGTAGTGCACGACGTCGTCGACGATGTAGACCGGGTCGCTGTGGGTGGTCGGCTTGGATGTCTCGAAACAGCCGCCCTGGTCGATCGCGACATCGACGATCACGGCGCCGCGTTTCATGGTGGCGAGCATGTCGCGCGTGATGAGGTGGGGGGCCTTCGCGCCCGGCAGCAAGACCGCACCGATCACGAGATCGGCCTCCTGCACGCGCTCACGAATGCGCAGCGGGCTCGACATGATCAGCTTGCAGTTGGCCGGGAGAACGTCCGCGAGGTAGCGTAGGCGGTCGAGGCTCATATCCAGCAGGGTGACGTCCGCGCCCATGCCGCAGGCTATTTTGGCGGCGTTCATGCCGACCACGCCGCCCCCGAGGATCAGCACCTTGGCGGGTTCGACGCCTGGGACGCCGCCCAGCAACATGCCGCGCCCGCCGTAGAGCATTTCCAGGTATTTTGCGCCCTCCTGCACCGACATGCGTCCGGCGACTTCACTCATCGGCTGCAGGAGCGGCAGGCGTCGGTCGGCGGTCTGGATCGTCTCGTAGGCGATGGCGACGCAACCGCTGTCCATCAGGGCGTGGGTCAGGCGCTCGTTGGCTGCGAGGTGCAGGTAGGTGAAGACGATCTGGCCCGCGCGCAACAGCTTGTATTCGGGCGGCATGATCTCCTTGACGTGCATCACCATTTCGGCGCGCTCGAAGATCTCCTCCGGCGTGGGCACGAGCGTGGCCCCCGCTTGCTGATAGGCCTCGTCGGTGAAGCCCGAGGCGCGCCCGGCCTGGTGTTCGACGAGCACGGTATGGCCGTGCTGCGCCAGCGTGTCGACGCCCGAGGGCGTCATGGCGACGCGGTTTTCTTCCGCTTTGATTTCCTTGAGGATGCCGATGATCATGTGCTTTCGAGGGATGAAATGACACGGGCGACACCGCATTGGGTGCCGCCTTCAGGCATGCACGCGCCCCAACCGGGACGCGCTCAAGGTAACCGCGCTCGCCCGGCGACGCAATGCCTCCGGGCGCTTTGAAGAGGCTCGTAACCTGCGGCGTTAAGCCTCGCCGGTTACTGGGTTGGTCAGCTCGCCGATGCCCTCCAGCTCGATCGTCACCGTGTCGCCCGGCTGCAACCACACCTGGGGATCGCGCGCCATGCCCACCCCGTGTGGGGTGCCGGTCAGGATCACAGTGCCCGGGAGGAGGGTGGTGCTTTGCGAAAGGAAGGAAACGAGCTCGGCCACGCCAAAGATCATGTCGTCGGTATTCCAGTCCTGCACGCGCTCGCCATTGAGCACCGTGGCGATCTTGAGTGCGTTGGGATTGGGGATCTCGTCGGTCGTGACCAGGCGCGGCCCCATGGGGCAGAAGGTGTCGAACGACTTGCCGCGATTCCACTGACTGCCACCCCACTTCTTCTGCCAGTCGCGGGCGGAGACGTCGTTGGCGGCGGTATAGCCGAGCACGTAGTCGAAGGCGTCTTCCTGCGAGACGTTTTTGCAGGACTTGCCGATCACGATGGCCAGCTCGCACTCGTAATCCACCTCCGCGCTCTTGCCGAGCGTGGGCAGCTCGATGGGATCGCCCGGGTGCTGGAGCGCGGACAGATTTTTGAAAAACACGATGGGGAACTCCGGCAGCTTGGCCCCCGTCTCCTCGGCGTGGCGCCGGTAGTTGAGGCCGATGCCGAGGAGCTGAGTCGGCTGGATCGGGGCCAAAAGCTTTTGCACGTCGGCGACTTCGTCGGTGACGCGGTAGTCGCCAAAGATGCTGCCTTCGATGCGGCGAACGGAGCCGTCGGCCTGTTCGGCACCGTAGTAAGTGCCCTGTTGAGAGTCGCGGTAACGGATAATTTTCATGAGGAACGGTTCTCTCCGAAATGATCCGCCTCACGCCGCAGGTCAATGCAAAGCGCTACCGAGCCCGCGGCTCGAGCAGTTGCAGGCTGAAGCGCTCCAGTGGGTCCGTCCAGACACGCGCTGGCCGCAGACCGGCCTGCTCGGCAATGCGTCGGAAGCCTTCCCGCGTGAACTTGTGGGAATACTCCGTCAGCAGGTGCTCACCTTCGGTAAACGCAAAACGTTGATCCCCCACACACACGGTCTGCTCACGCTGACTGACGAGCCGCATTTCGATGCGGCCCCGCTCGCGGTCGTAGATCGCGTGGTGGTAGAAGGAGGCGATGTCGATGCGGGCGTTCAGCTCGCGACGGGCTCGCTCCAGCAGGTTGAGGTTGAAGGCTGCCGTCACGCCCGCGCGATCGTTGTAGGCGCGGTAGAGGGTGTCTGGATCGGTCTGCAAGCCCACCCCGATCAGGACGGCACCGTCGGGCCCGCAAAGCTCGCGGCATTGCTGTAGAAAGCCCACCGCTTCGGAGAGCGTGAAGTTGCCGATGGTCGAGCCGGGGAAGAAGACTACCGTGCGCTCGGCGGCTCGAGAGGCGGTCGGCAGGTCAAACCGGCTCGTGTAATCCGCGCACACGGGCAGGATGTCGAGCGTCGGAAACTGCCGGGTCAGCCGCACGCCGGCGCCCTCCAGGTATTCGCGCGCGATGTCGATCGGCACGTAACACACGGGGTCGTCCAGATGTTCGAGCAGCAAGTGCGTTTTCATGCTGCTGCCGCTGCCAAATTCGACCACGCGGCAGCGCGGCCCGAGGCGGGCGGCGATTTCATCCAGATGGCGGCGCAGGATGCCCATCTCCGTGCGCGTGGGGAAGTATTCCTCCTGCTCACAGATCTGGTCGAACAGTTCCGCCCCGCGCGCGTCGTAGAGGTATTTAGGCGAAACCTGCTTTTGCGGTCGGCTGAGGCCTTCGATGAAGTCCTGACGGAAGGTATCGCGTGCGGGGTTGTAATCGGTGATCGGCAGTTTGGCCGGGGTCGTCGTGCTCATGGGGTCCGGGGGCTTAGGCGTCCTTGGCGAGGCGGATACCGGTGAACTGCCAGCGCTTGTCGGGTTGGAAGAAATTGCGGTAGGTCGCGCGGATATGGCTCTCTGCCGTGGCGCAGGAGCCGCCGCGCAACACATACTGGTTGCACATGAACTTGCCGTTGTATTCCCCGAGGGCGCTGAATGCCGCTTCATAGCCAGGGTAGGGGGCGTAGCTCGTTCGCGTCCATTCCCACACATCGCCAAATACCTGCCGCAGCGGCCCGGGCGCATCCTCCTGGACGGGCGTGGGGTGGAAGTGGCGGTTCTCGACGAAATTGCCCTGGATCTCCTGTCGGCGGGCGGCGATCTCCCATTCGTGCTCTTCCGGCAAACGCGCGCCGGCCCAACGGGCGTAGGCCGCCGCCTCGAACAGGCTCACATGGCACACGGGTTCGTCCGGGTCGAGGTCGCGCAGGCCGGAAAGCGTGAAGACTTTCCAGTCGCTGCCCTCCTGCTGCCAATAGAGCGGAGCCTGCCAGCCCTGTTCCTGCACCGTCATCCAGCCGAGGGACAGCCAGAACTCCGGCCGTTCATAGCCGCCGTCACCGACGAACTCGAGAAACTCCCGATTGGTCACGAGGCGATCGGCCAAGGCAAAAGGCTGCGCGTAGACTTTGTGGCGCGGGCGCTCGTTATCGTAGAAAAAGCTGTTGTCGTCGTCCTGGCCGATTTCCTGCACGCCGCCTTCGTAGGCCACCCACCCCTGCTTGCCGGGCTGGCCGCGCGGTACGGTATTGAGCTGGTAGACCGGGAACATCGGGTTTTGCGCGAATACGTGCTTGATGTCCGTTACCATCAGCTCCTGGTGCTGTTGCTCGTGGTGCAGGCCGATGGTAATGCGTACACGCCAACGCTGGAAGGTCTGCTCGTCGGCGGTGCGCATGAAGTGGAGCATGCCGCGGTCAACCTGCTTGCGGTAGTCCATCACCTGGTCGACGGTCGGGCGCGAGATAACGCCGCGTTGGGAGCGGCAGTGCATCGGCCCGGCGGCCTGATAGTAGGAGTTGAACAGGTATGCGTACTCCGGCACCGGGTTTTTGTAGTGCGGGATCGCCTTGCCGAGGATGAAGGTTTCGAAGAACCAGGACGTGTGGGCGAGGTGCCACTTGGTCGGCGAGACTTCCACGACGGTTTGCACCACCATGTCTTCGGGGTGCAGCGGCGCACAGAGTTCTTCAGTAAAGCTGCGAACGGTCAGGTAGCGTTCGATCAAGGCCTCGCGTTCGGCGCTGAGCGCGGCAGGTGAGGTTTCCGGGGCGGCGGTCGGCTTCATGACAAAAAAAGGCTGAGGTTCCGCCCGCTTCTCAGCCGCATCGATGCCAATCGAACGTTTGGAAGCCGATCTGAGGGATACCCGGCAAGCTCTGGCCCGGCTGCAGTAGAAGCGCCCAGGGCAAAGGGTGCAGGATGCAGGCGATCAGCGCGCAGGCTGCTCTGCAGGCACCAAAAAAGCAGGAGCCGAAGCCCCTGCTTTAGATGTAACGAAGGTAGGAGGGTAAAGTCTCAGGAGGCCTGCGCCATCTCGTCGGCGACGCGGCGGGCCTCGGACAGCACACGCATGGCGTTGCCGCCCCAGAACTTGCGCAGATCGTCTTCAGTATAGCCACGCCTCAGCATTTCAACCGTTACGTTGACGTAATCGCCGACACTCATCAAGTCTTCCGCGCCGCCGCCACCATCAAAATCTCCGCTAATACCCACATGATCGATTCCCATAACCGAGACCATGTGGTCGATGTGGTCCACAACTTCTTTCAGCGGCACGAGCGGCTTCGGAAACTGGCGCTCGATTTCGATGCGCGCCTCGGTGGCCTCTGCCTTTTCGGCGTCGCTCAGGGATTCCCAGTCATGGTATTTCTGGAAGTAATCCTGGTAGGCCTGGCTGCGCTCGGGATTGTCCTGCGGGTCCATCATGTAGCCGCTGAAGACGTTCATCTGCACCACGCCGCCCCGCTTGGCGATGGCCTTGAGCAGGGCGTCGTTGAGGGAGCGCGGGTGCGGGTAGCAGGCGTAGCAACCGCTGTGCGAGGCGATGATCGGCGCCTTGGAGTGCTCGAGGATGTCGTAGACGGTCTTGTCGCCCGCGTGCGAAATATCGACCATGATGCCGAGGCGGTTGCATTCCTCCACCGCCGCGCGACCGAGATCGCTGAGGCCGAAGTGCAGCTCGCCCTCCTTGTCGGTCGAGGAGTCGGCCAGGTCGTTGTTGCTGCTGTGCGTGATGCCAAAATAGCGCACGCCGAGATCGTAGTAATCCTGCAGCAGCCCGATGTCCTGACCGATGGTGTAGCCGTTTTCGATGCCCATGAAGATCACGTGCTTGCCGTCTTCACGCAGCTTTTCGGCCTCCTCCGGGGTGGTGGCGATCCCGCACTCGTCGGGATGGGCTTCTGCGACCGAATGGATGGTGTGGGCGATGGAAAAGCCTTCCTCGATCGCGGCCTTGCGCCCCTCGGGCGTGAGCGGCCCCTGACCGACGTAGACGACGAAGAAGCCACCGTCGAGATGCCCCTCGTCCATGCGCGGGAAGTCGACCTGGCTGGCGTCGTCTTGCCAGGTATGGGCTTCGGAGATGTCGAAATCGGGGCGGCGCAGCACGATGGGCACGTCCATGTGCGTGTCGATCGTGAGGAAGCTGTCCATGAGACGGACGGCTTCGTCGTGCAGTTTCTGGTCGGACCAATCGGTGCGCGGCTCGCCGGACTGAGCCTGGGCGGGCGCCAGCGGCAAGAGCGTTGCCATGGCCAGGAGAAGAGTGGAGACAGGTTTCATCGCAAAGGGTGGAAGTTGAAGCCTAATAGCCGAGGGCGGCGGTGTCGGGGTTGCGCGGATCGCCCGCGCCGTAAAAGATCCCGTCCTTGAACATGATGGAGTTGGTCGTGCCCATGGCGCGGCCCACCTTTACCTCGTGCCCCATGCCCTCGAGGATCTCGATCGTGTCGGGGCTGAAGCCGCGCTCCAGCATCAGGATGTCGGGCAGCCATTGGTGGTGCATGCGCGGAGCGGAAACGGCCTCCGCGACGTTCATGTCGTGGTCGATCACATTGAGCAGCACCTGCAGCGTAGCGGTGATAATCAGGCTGCCTCCACGACTGCCCGAGATGAGAAACGGGCGCCCGTCCTTCATTACGAGAGTGGGGGACATCGAGCTGAGCATGCGCTTCTCCGACTCGATGGCGTTGAATTCGCCGCCGATCAGGCCGAACGCGTTGGGCACCCCCGGCTTGGCCGAAAAGTCGTCCATCTCGTTGTTGAGAAAGAAGCCCATGCCTGGCACCAGGATCTTGGAGCCGAAGGAGAAATTGATCGTGTAGGTATTCACCACCGCGTTGCCGTATTCATCCATCACGCCAAAATTGGTCGTGTCGATGCCCTCATGCGGCGCCTCGCCCGGCAGGATTTCGGAGCTGGGGGTCGATTTGTCCGGGTCGATCTTGGCCCGGATCTCGGCTGCGTAATCCTTGGACAGCAGCCAGTCGACCGGGACCGGCTCGAAGTCGCTGTCGCCGAGGTGTTTGGAACGGTCGGCGTAGGCATACTTCATCGCCTCGGCCATGGTGTTGACCGTGCGGGCGCTGCCGGAGCCCATTGCGTGCAGGTCGAAACCCTCCAGAATGTTCATGATCTGGATGATGTGAATGCCGCCGGAGCTGGGCGGGGGCATGGAAATGATGTCGTAGCCCCGGTAGTTGCCTTCGACCGGTTCACGGATGGAAGGGCGGTATTTTTCCAGATCCTCGTGCGTGATGATGCCGTTGTGCTCCTCCATGTCCGCCACGAGCGCCTCGCCGATCGGCCCTTGGTAGAAGGCGGCAGGGCCATCCTTGGCGATCATGCGCAGCGTCTTGGCCAGTTCCGGCATGCGCAGCGTCTCGCCGACCTGGTAGGGCGTGCCGTCCTCGTGATAAAACATTTCCATCGCCTCGGGAGAGCCGCTGAGCCGCTCCTTGCCCAGGACGAGCGACGCGTAGAGGTCCTGGTTCACGGGGAAGCCGTCTTCCGCCAGCTCGATTGCCGGGGCCAGGGCCTCCTTGAGGCTGATCGTGCCGTATTTGTCCAACGCCAGGGCCAGACCGGCGACGGTGCCCGGCACGCCGGCGGAGAGGTGGCTGTAGCGCGAAAGTTCCTTGTCCACCTTGCCTTCTTCATCGAGGAACATGTCGCGCGTCGCGGCCAGCGGTGCCTTCTCGCGGTAGTCGATCGCCACCGTCTCGCCCGCCTTCGCGTCGTGGATCAGCATAAAGCCGCCGCCGCCGAGGTTACCGGCCTGGGGGCAGGTCACCGCGAGCGCAAAACCGACCGTCACCGCGGCGTCCACGGCGTTGCCGCCGTCCTTGAGGATGTCCAGTCCGGCCTGGGTGGCGAGGGTCGTCCGGCTCGTCACCATGCCGTGGGTCGCCACCTCGGGCTGAGCCGTCGCCTCACTGCTGTAGACGGGCATTTCTTCGGCGGAAACGCCCTGGGCGATCGTTAGAGAGGCTGCGAAACCCGAACCTAAAAATAGCCAATGCCGCACCGTGCCGAGAATTTTCATGGGCGGAGCTTCAGCAGCTTTACTGCCGAACCCGCTCAAATGCCGGCCGTTCGCGTAAAATTGCTCATCGCCACTGAACAGTTGAGAAAATACGCGCAAAAATTAACAGTGCATTTCCCGAGGTATTCCTTTTGCTGATGCCTCATCTATGGCAGACTTTGTCACTTGGCTAAATGGGATCATCTGGAGCCCGCCCCTCGTCATCCTGGCCCTCGCGGCCGGCATTTATTTCTCGATCATGACGCGTTTCCTGCAGCTGCGTCACCTTCGGGGCATGTGGGACCACCTGTTTACCCATGACCGCTCCTCCCAGGGGCTCAGTTCCTTTCAGGCCTTCGCGCTCGCGGTTTCCGGCCGGGTGGGCACAGGCAACATCGCAGGGGTGGCGACGGCCATCGCGCTCGGCGGCCCCGGTGCGCTCTTCTGGATGTGGGTCATCGCCTTCGTCGGCGCGGGTTCGGCTTACGTCGAGGCCACGCTGGCCCAGATCTACAAGCGCGAGATCGACGGCGAATTCCGGGGCGGCCCCTCCTATTACATCGAGCACGGCCTCGGGGTGAAGTGGTTCGCGATCCTCTTTTCCGTGGCGATGCTGTTGGCGACCGGCCTCTTTCTGCCCGGGGTGCAGGCCAACAGCATTGTGGCCGCGACCGAGACCGCTTTCAGCATCCCGCCGCTCTGGATGGGCGGCGTGCTGGCGGTGTTGATGGCGCTGATCATTTTTGGTGGCGTGCACCGCATTGGCCGCACAGCCCAGTTTATCGTGCCCGTCATGGCGGTAGGCTACGTGTTGGTTGCGCTGGTGGTGATCGCATTTCACATCACCGAGATCCCCGCGATTTTCAGCCTGATCTTTCGTAGCGCGTTTGCGGCCGACGCCACTTTCGGCGGCCTGATCGGCATGGCCGTCTCCTGGGGCGTCAAACGCGGCATCTACTCCAACGAAGCGGGGCAGGGGACCGCGCCTATGGCTGCGGCGACCGCCGTGGTCGACCACCCGGCCAAGCAGGGCCTCGTGCAGGCCTTCTCGGTTTACTTCGACACCTGGCTGGTCTGTTCCGCCACGGGGTTCATGATCCTGATGAGCGGCCTCTACAACGTCGAGATCCCCGGGGGTGGCGGCTACCTCGTCGAAAACCTGCCCGGCGTCGAAATCGGCCCCGGCTATACCCAATCGGCGGTGGACAGTGTGATGCCGGGCTTCGGCAGCGCCTTCGTCGCCATCGCGCTCTTCTTCTTCGCCTTCACCACGATGATGGCCTACTACTACTACGCCGAGACCAACATCGCCTACCTGATCAAGAACCCCGCGGTGCGCAAGGTCGCGATCCTGGCGACGCGTTTCGTTTTCCTCGGCATCATCGTCTACAGCTCCACCCGTACCGCCGCGACGGCCTGGGCGATGGGCGATGTCGGCGTCGGCCTCACGGCGTGGCTCAACTTCATCGCCATCCTGCTCTTGCGCAAGCCGGCCCTCGAGTGTCTGAAGGATTACGAGCGCCAGCGGGCCGCAGGCCAGGAACCCGTCTACAGCCCAACAGCGCTCGGCCACCACAACGCCACCTACTGGGTCGAACTGGAAGCCAGCGAAGCCGACGACACCGCGGTCGAAGAAGCGTCGGCGGCGGGCTGATCCGCCGCCATCGTCCGGCTTTCGGCGTTGTAGGCCTGCACGGCCAGGGCGGGCTTTGCGGGCAGGTCGGCGGGGGCAACTCTGGCCGTGACGGTCACCGTCTCGCCGGGCAGCAGGTGCAGGTAGTTGTCGCTCCAGTAGGTGGGCAGCACCTCCAGCTGCGTGGCGGCGTCGATCAGCTTCAGGCGGGTGAGCAGGGCGACGTTCTGGCCCTGGTTGCGCACCGTCACCGCAAAGGTGCCGTCGCCGGTCGGCTGCCAGGAGAGATCGAGTTCGGCCGGAGGCAGCTGGTTCAGCACCGTGTAATCGCTGTCGGGGTGGACCCAGTAGACGTTGCGGGACAAGATCTGCCCATCGCTGTCCACCAGCTTCAACGCGACAAAGCGGAAGCCTTCGCCCAGCGCGAGCGGTTCGGTCTGCAGCTTGCTCTCCGGTGCGACGGATACGGTGCGTTTGAGGGAGCCGGCGCTGCTGGCGTCCGCCTTCAAGACCTCCGCCTCGAGGTGCACGTCTTGCAGGGCCGCATCGGTGCGATTGAGCACGGTGAGGGTCAAGTCGTCGCGGTTCAGCTGGATGTGCACCGGCTCTGCGGCCTTGCGCACCGCATAAAGGCCCGCATTGGGCTGCAGATACCAGTCGGTGAGCTGCCAGACGAGGCTCGGCCAACTGGAGTTGTATTTCCAGAGCGAAAAGCCCGTCACGCCGTCCCATAACTGCTTGTTCAAGGCCTCGATGGCCGCCCGGTAGACGTCGTAGTTCACCAGTTGGGCCTTTTGGGCGTATGCGCGCACGCCCTCCACGCCGGTGGCTTCGAGCTGGCCGTAGCTGCGGCGCAGGATGTCGTCGTAGTGGGAGAACTTGCGCGTGTCTTCGGTCCGGTCGACCGCGTCGTGCAGCGCCCAGGCGGTGTCGAGCGGATAGCGACCCTCGGCCCATTCCGTGGGCGGCAGTTGCAGGAATTTCACCATGCTCTCAAACTCCGGCACGCCGCTGGGCCCGACCTCGCTGTTGAAGCCGGTCAGCTTTTTGTGGCCGAAGTAGGCCTGCGGATCCAGATTGTCGTAAGGTCCCCCGCCGGTCAGTCCGTCGTTGTTGGAAGCCGGCAGGTAAAAGCGACCGCCGTGCGGGTCGAACTGCGGCAGGATGGTCTGGGTCAATAGCTCCTCCCGCGGATTGACGCCCTCGTTGCCGCCACACCAGATAAAGAGCGAGGGGTGGTTGCGGTATTTCTTCACGATGTCGATCGAGGCCGCGCGGAAGAGGTCCTCCGGCGGGCGTAGATCGGGATCGTTCCTGAAGGTGCCCCAGTAGTCGTTGAGGAAGTCCTGCTGGATCAGCATGCCGTGGCGATCCGCTGCATCGTAAAAGGCCTGGGGCGGGGCGCCGGTGGGGCCCCAGACGCGCAGGAAGTTGAGCCCGGCCTGTTTGGCCAACAGGATCTCCTGCTCGTAGCGCTCGGCGTTCCAGGTCAGCATCATGTCGATCACCCAGTTGCCGCCGCGCGCGTAGATCTCGCGCCCGTTGACCTTGAAGAGGCGGCTGGTCTCGCCCATTTCCGTCTCGATCTTGCGGATGCCGAAGTGCGTCTGCTCGCGGTCGCCGTTGTCGAGCTGCGCCTGCACGTGATAGAGGTGCTGCGGCCCGTATTCCGCTGGCCACCAGAGCTTCGGATGCGCCAGGTGCAACGCTGCCTCGTCGTCGCCCTGCCACACGAGGTGTTGCGTCTGCTCCGGCTCCAGCTTGTAAGGCTGCTCCAGGGTGATCGTTTCGCCGTCGTCGTCTGCGATCTCGAGCTGCAGGGTGCCTGCGCGCGTTTCGGCGGCATGGTTGACCAGATCGAGCGCGAGGTAGAGATCCGCCTGCGTGGGCTGCAATTCCAGATCGGCGGCCGCGTAGAGATCGCGGATTTCCACCTCCGGCGTGGCGCTCAGATAGACGTCTTCCGTCAGGCCGATGTCGCGATCGCGCACCGGGGGCTGCCAGTCCCAGCCAATCGCGTCCCACTTGGTGTAATTGAGGCTGATCTTGCCGTCCGGCCCCATGTTGGTGCCCGGGTGCCCCAGCGGGCCCTCCGGCTCCAGCGCGGGCTCGGCCGGGACATCGAGCGGGTGCACCGCGACCGCGATATACGCGGGCTGCCCCGGCTGCACGTAGGGCGTCACGTCGAAGCGGAACTGGCGCTCCATGCCCGCTACCTCCTTGGCTTTTCCGATCTGTTGACCATTGATCCAGACATCGGCGCGGTAGTTGAGCTCGTTGAAGGTCAGCCAGATTTGCTGCCCGGCGTAATCCTGCGGGACCGCCACCTGGGTGCGAAACCAGTAGGGCGCCGCCCATGGGTTTTTGCCTTCGATGTGGCTATACTCCAGCAGGCCGTAATGCTGGTTGTAGGCGTCGCTGGCATCGGGGATGCGCATGTTGTTGAGCCCGAAATACGGGTTGGGGTAGACGCCGTTGCGCACCAGGGCGCCGAGCACAGTGGTCGGCAGCGTCGTCTCATGCCAGCCCTCGACGGCAAAATCCGGGCTCGAGATCGCCTGGCCGCCTTCCTTGATCAAGGCCGACGAGCGGACCTGCCACCCGTCGCGCAGCAATACTGCATGGTCGGGCAGCGGCTCCAACGGCGCGTCCTCAACCGTGAAATACCCTTGCGGGCCCTCGACGCGCTCTTCCCCGCGAATCGCCACGACTCGCCACTGGTGCTCGCCAAACCCGAGCGGGAAGGGCACGTATTGGTTGACGTTGCCCGGCAGCACCTCCGCCCGGTGCCCGTCGATCCATACCTCCAGCTGGTCGGCTTTGATCGGTGCCCAGGAGAGGGTGGGGGCGTTGTTGGCCAGCGTGCGGCCCGCTTCGGGCGCAAGCGGCTGGGCGGGCGTGAGCGCCGGCAGGTGGAGCGAGCCGGCGAGCAGGCTGAAGGTCAGCGCGGCGTGACGCCACGAAAAGCCACGGAGGGGGAAACGCAGTTCCATCAAGGTCGGTTTGGGTTCTGGAGTTGCAGACCGGGAGGCTGGCGCCCGGTGTAGGGGTCTCGTCACTATACACCCTTCCGCCCTGCCGGGGTATGAGATCGCCGGCCATCGATATAAGACCCCTTGGCGCGAGACGGCACGGTCTACACACTTTGATACTGCAAAGCCGCCCCCGACTGTGCCACAGTGGCGGTTTATGCTCTCAGTCCGGAAGGTAAAACTCAGCTATGGTGGCCCGCCGCTGCTCGACGAAGTGTCGTTCGAGCTGGGGAAGCAGGAGCGCGTGTGCATCGTCGGCCGCAACGGCACCGGCAAGTCCACCCTGCTCAAGATCGTCGCTGGACGCGTGCCGCCGGACGCGGGAGAGACCTACCTGCCTACGGGGCGCAATCTCGCCTTTCTCCCGCAGGAGATCCCCGACCACCACGGCACGGTGGAGGAGATCGTCACTGGCGGCCTGGACGGCCTCGAATTGCCGGAGTGGGACGTGGCGACCAAGGTCGAGCGCACGCTGGAACGCATGGAGCTGGACGGCGCAGTGCGCTACGAGCACCTGTCCGCCGGGCTCAAGCGCCGGGTGTTGCTGGCCCGTGGCGTGGTGACCGATCCCGACCTGTTGCTGCTCGATGAGCCGACGAATCACCTCGATATCGAGTCGATCGCCTGGCTCGAGCGCTTCCTGCGGGAGTTCCCGGGCGCGCTGCTCTTCATCACGCACGATCGCGTGTTTCTGCAAAACGTCGCCACCCGCATCCTGGACCTCGACCGGGGGCAGCTGACGAGCTGGGATTGCGACTACACCACCTACCTGCAGCGCAAGGAGGAATGGCTGGCGGGCGAAGCGAAGCAGCAGGAGAATTTCGACAAGAAGCTGGCGCAGGAAGAAGCGTGGATCCGCCAGGGCATCCAGGCCCGCCGCACGCGCAACGAGGGTCGGGTGCGCGCGCTCAAGAAGATGCGCGTGGAGCACCGCGAACGCCGTCAGAAGGCCGGCAACGTGCACCTTGAGATCGAGCAGGCCCAGCGCTCCGGCATGAAGGTCATCGCTGCGGAGGACGTGACCTACGCCTACGACGGCCTGCCGATCATCATGGACTTCAGCGTCGCGATCTCGCGCGGGGACCGTATCGGCATTGTCGGGCCCAATGGCGCAGGCAAATCCACTTTGCTCAAGCTGCTACTCGGCCAGCTGTCGCCCGATTCCGGCACGGTCGAGCACGGCACGTCGCTCCAGGTCGCGTATTTCGACCAGACGCGCGAGATTCTGGACGAAAAGGCCACCGTGCGCGATACCATCGCCCAGGGCCATGAATGGGTCGAGATCAACGGCCGCCGCATCCACGTGATGCGCTACCTCAGCGATTTTCTGTTCCCGCCCGACCGCGCACAGAGCCCCGTGGGCATGCTCTCCGGCGGCGAGCGCAATCGCCTGTTGCTGGCGCGCATCTTCACCCGGCCGTGCAACGTGCTGGTGATGGACGAGCCGACCAACGATCTCGACCTCGAGACGCTGGAACTGCTCGAAGACATGCTGGCCACCTATGGCGGCACCCTGTTGCTGGTGAGCCACGACCGTGCCTTCCTCGACAACGTCGTGACCGAGCTGCTGGTGCTCGAGGGCAACGGCATCGTGCAGACGTATGTGGGCGGTTATCAGGACTACCTGCAGCAAAAAGCCGAGGCCCGACGCTGGGAAGCACAGCGTGCGCAGGCCGCCAAGCCCAAGTCCACCGCCGGCGGCAAGCCGCCCAAGCCACGCAAGTTCCTCAACCGCGAGCGGTGGGAGCTCGAGCGCTTGCCGGGCGAGATCGAGGCCCTGGAGGACGAACAGGCGCAGTTGACCGAAGAGCTGGGCAACCCGCAGCTCTACACCGACAAGCCCGAGCGCGTGCCCGAGATCCAGGAGCGCATGAAGGCGATCGAGGCCGAGCTGGCGACCAAATACGCCCGTTGGGAAGAACTGGAGCAGCTGCAGGAAGAGCTCGAAGGCTAGACGACGTTATGTTGTAAACCAGCGTCGGCGGAGCCAGAAGGCGGCGTTGACGAGGGCGATCATGACGGGGACTTCGACCAGCGGGCCAATCACCGCGGCAAAGGCGGCGCCGGAGCCGAGCCCGAAGACGCCGACCGCCACGGCGATGGCCAGCTCGAAGTTGTTGCTGGCTGCCGTGAAGGACAGAGTGGTGCTCTGCCGGTAGTCGGCGCCGACCAGTCTGCCCATGCCGAAGCTGAGGAAAAACATCAGCAGGAAGTAGATCGTCAGCGGGAGGGCGATACGCAGCACGTCGCCCGGCAGCGAAAGGATGCGGTCGCCCTTGAGGCTGAACATGAGTACGATCGTGAACAGCAGCGCCACCAGCGTGAGCGGGCTGATGCGGGGGATGAACCGGCTTTCATACCAGTCGCGACCTTTCAGCTTCAGGCCGATCCAGCGGGTCAGCATGCCGGCGAGGAAGGGGATGCCGAGGTAGATGAAGACGCTCTGCGCCACCTCACCCATCGTGATGGCGACGACTTGACCTTCCAGCCCGAGCATGGGCGGCAAAAAGGAGAGAAAGCACCATGCGTAGACGCTGAAAAACAGGATTTGGAAGACGCTGTTGAAGGCGACCAGGGCCGCCGCGTATTCGTTGTCTCCCTCCGCCAGTTCGTTCCAGACGATGACCATCGCGATGCAGCGGGCGAGGCCGATCAGGATGACGCCCGTCATGTATTCCGGGTAGTCGCGCAGGAAGAGCACCGCCAATGCAAACATGAGCACGGGCCCGATCAGCCAGTTTTGCACCAGCGAGAGGGCCAACACGCGCACATTGCGCAGCACCTTTGGCAGTTCCTCGTAACGCACCTTGGCCAACGGCGGATACATCATCAGGATCAGCCCGATCGCAATCGGCAGATTGGTCGTGCCGACGTGGGCGGATTCGATGAGGCGCGAGACGCCGGGCGCCAGCGCGCCCAGGACCACGCCCAATGCCATCGCCAGAAAGATCCAGAGCGTAAGGAAACGGTCGAGCAGTCCCAGCGATTTGCGGCATGGCGCACAAGTGGGATAGGGCGCAGGTTCGTCGCTCATGCCTTTGCCTCCAGCGCCTGGCGATAGCCCGCCGCGTAGGCCTCGAATACGAGGCGGATCTGGTCACGCACTTCACGAAAAACGTTCATCACGGCCGCATCGTCACCGCTGGCGTGGGCCGGGTCGTCAAAGCCCCAGTGGTAGCGGTGGGCTTGGCCGGGAAAGGTCGGGCAGGCGGCCTCGGCGTTGCCGCAGACGGTGATGACCGTATCGACGCCTGCGTCGAGGAACTGATCCAGGTGCTTGGAGCGGTGTTGGCTCACATCGATCCCGACCTCCCGCATCGCCTCGAGGGCTTTGGGGTGGACGTAGCCAGCGGGGTGGGAGCCCGCGCTACGCACGTCGAGGATGTCACCGGCGGCGGCGCGCAGGAAGCCTTCCGCCATATGGCTACGGCACGAGTTGCCCGTGCAGAGAATCAGGACCAGCGGACGTTTCATCGACTCAAGGACTGACGAAAATCCGGCCCAGCGTCAATTGGAATATTCACCTTGAGGTATATTAACTATCCGGAGCTTGGTCGCCCCCTGAATAGGCTTGTGCAGCCCCTCTCCGATACCTAGGCTCTTGAGTTTAATTCTGGATGGATGCGTTACCGGACATCGAGCTTTGGTCCAGGATCAGGAATGCTGATGCTGCGGCCCTGGAGCTCCTGTTTACCCGCCACTATGAGCGGCTTTGCGCCTTTGCTACTCGCATTGTGAGAAAACCGGACGTGGCGGAGGAAGTCGTCTCGGATGTATTTGTAAACGTCTGGGAGAAGAGGCGCAAACTCAACATCCAGACAAATGTGCGCGCCTACCTCTACACTGCCGTGCGCAACCGGTGCCTGAATCAGCTCGCCAGCCGACGCAACGCCTACGAATCGATCGACGACCAGGCGGAGCAGGTAGTCGACCAACGCCATGATGCGGCGCAAGGCATGGTGCAGAAAGAGGTGGTGGCCGAGGTGGAAGCCATGATCCAGAGCATGCCGCCCCGACGCCAGCTGATCTTCCGCATGAGCCGGATCGATGGCCTGAAATACAAGGAGATCGCCCAGATTCTCGAGATCTCGGTCAACACGGTGCAAAACCAGATGGTCGAGGCGGTGCGCCATATCGCCAGTTTTTACGACCCGGATGCGCTGCGCTCGACGGTGCGCGATTCGGGCTAAGGAAAAGGCTCCCCGGAGGGAGCCTTGAGCGTGGGTTAAAGGGCCATTACGTCACGGATGACGTGGTGGAGTTGCCAGTTTTCCAGGTAGGCGGGGATGGCCTCGCTGCCCGGGCCCCAGGTCGCCAGTTCCACGAGGTCGCCGGTGTGGTTATGCGTGGTCCAGTTGACGGCGTAGTAGTCATAGAGCGGGTTGCGCAAGTAGATGCCCAGCAGTTGTGGGTCCCCCTGCCAGGCACGGAACGCTTGCTCCATCTGGTCTTGCAGTTGGTCCGAAGGCTCCATGCCCCAGTTCTCGACCAGCTGGCGGCGCAGTTCGCCCGGCGTGGCGTCCTTGGGGGCGTTGTCCGCCAGGTATTCGTAGCTGTGCCGGGTCTTGCCCAGGCGCATGAACATCGGCGTGGAGAGGTTGTAGTCGTGCCCGTAGCCGTTGACGACAAACCCTCCGGTGCCGTGGTCGGTGGTGACGATGACCAGCGTGTCTTCGTTTTCTTCGGCAAAGCGGCGACCGAGGGCGATACAGCGGTCGAACTCCATTTGCTCCGGGAGGATCGCGGCCGGGTCGTTGTTGTGGGCGGCGTGGTCCACCCGGCCCGCTTCGACCTGCAGGAGAAAGCCCTCCTTGCTGCCCTTGAGGCGGTCGAGCGCGACCGTCATCATTTCCTCGAGAGAGGGCGTCACGCGGTCGATCTCGCTGTCGTGCAGGCGGTCGATCATGTAGGGCACGTGGCTATTGGAGAAGGTGCCGAGCAGCTTGCCCTTGGCCTTGCGCGTTTGGGCCAGTTCATCGCGCGTGCGCACCACCGTGTAGTCTTGCTTGCGCGCCTGGGCAAACACGTCCTTGCCATCCTTGCGTTTGGCAGGGTCGAAGTGACGCGAACCGCCACCGAGCAGCACATCCACCTCGCGCTGCAAGTATTGCTCGGCGATGTCGTCTTCCATGTCGCGGTGGATGACGTTGGTGGCAAAGCCGGCGGGCGTTGCGTGCGTGATGCGGGCGGTGGTCACCAGGCCCAGCTTCTTGCCGGCCTGGCGCCCGTAGGTGTAGAGCGGTGTGAGCTCCTTGCCGTCGGCGTCGACGTTGATGCGGCGGTTCGGGATGCGCTTGCCACCGCCCCAGGAGCTGGAGGCGGCCGCGGAGTCGGTCACGATGCTGCTGGCGGAGTGGGTCTCCATCAGGCTGCGGCGGGCCACCGCGTCGCTGTAGAGGTGCATCCACTGTGAATCGCGGTCCTGGGTCTTGTTCAGCCAGGTGTTGGTGGCGGCGAGGGTGCCGTTGGTCATGCCGTCCACGACCAGAAAGATCAGGTTCTTGGCCTTCGCGCGCCCGCTGGTGATGGCGGGGGCGGCACCGAGCCGGGAAGCGCCCAGCAGCAAGCTGCCGAGCCCGGTGGCCTGGAGAAAGTGGCGGCGGGAGAATTTGTGTGTCTTCGACATCGGGAAGAGGGTGGGGGAGCCATCCGTTCTGATGGCGCGCTCAAGTTCGTGTTGCTGAGGCCCGGACGCGGAGGGTCGAGCTGCGAGTCGGACCTTCGCGTCATGCTGGGGCCAGAAGAAGTACAGTGGGGATTTTGACGGATCTTCTGGGTTTAAGACGATCCAGGCTAGAATAGCGAATCGGCCATGTCGAGATGCCCCAGTGGCCACAAATGTTAAATACGCTTAACGTCTTTGTGTCGTTTTTGTGGCATCGGTGCGGCTGGTGGCACACGGGAGCCCGGCGCCGTGGGCGCGGGCTCCGTGCGGAGGCGACAATCAGGACCGCCAACGTCTTATTGCGGCGGCAGGTAATAGGTCCAGCCGGTGGCCTCCGTATACATCCAGGGCCAGTATTCCGGGCAGATGTAATACCAGGCGGCGCTCTCCTGATGGTAAGCCCAGCTGGTGCCCGGAGCCTGGGTCGGCTCGAACCAGACCCAGCCGCGCCCCTGCACGTTGACCCACGGCCAGTAACCGGCGTAGATCCAGCCCCAGTAATTGCTGTAGTGCCACGGGGCGGCCACGTAGTCCGCGCCCGGCACGTAGGCGATCAGCTTTTGATCGGCCTCCGGCAGGGGTTCTGCTGCAGGCTGGAAGGCGTCTTCGTCCAGCACGAGGGCCCAGGCAAAGCTGCCGTCTTCGAGGGTATTGCCCGGCATGTCGTAGCAGTAGACGCGGTACCGGCCTTCGCCGAGCGGCTCGTAAACGAGGTGGTTGTCGGCGGCCTCGGTGTAGGTGCCGTCGGAGTCTGGAACGATGGAGTTGAGCAGCAGCGTTGCGGCGTCGGCCACGTCCTCTAGCTCGATGAGGTAGGTACCGGTGCCCTCCCGTGTAATGGTGGCACTCTCGTAAGACCGCAGGGACTGGGCCGCGCTGCCGTCGTAGATGCCGCCGGTGAGCCCGGGCGTGTCGGCCGGCAGGTAGACGAAGCTGAACGGCTGCAGTTCGCTCTGCGACATGTAGTCCATATACGTCGTCTGCGGGAAGAAGTCGGCTTCCCCGGAAGTATGGTAGCCAACGCTGACGATGGCGGGATCGGTGTTCCCGATGTTGGCGAAGATCAGGCCCGCATTGGCGTCGACCGCCGGAGAGGAGAGGCGCACGACACCGCCGGTGCCCAACGGGGCGGCAGCGTCCGTGGCCAGACCGTTTTCTTCGATCAGCACGCCATCCTTGCCCACGTGACCGGCGACAAAGCCGCTGGCAAAGGGGAAGTAGGCGTAGCTGATCGAGGTGTTGAGGCCGACGAAGGCGCGGGAGCCCGTGTATTGCACCTCAAAGCTGAGGCCGCTGCGCAGGCCGTGGTGAAAACCGCTGAAGGCGTCGTAGTAGGCGCGATCGATGCCCACGCTAGCCAGTTTCGTCGCGTCCTGACCGCCGCGCACGGTCGCAAGCAGGACGCCGTCGCTGTATTGCAGTGGGTCGTCCATCCACGAGACGTTTTCATAGACGCCACCGCCGCCGTAGCGCAGGTAAGAGCGCTCGGTGCGGCGCACGTTCAGGCGGCCCGTATCGTCCATGTTCTGGCTGATACCGGGCACGCCCATCGCATCGCCCGGGTTCAGCGCGCCCAGGGTGATCTGGCCGGCCTGGACTTCCGTGAAGGCCGCGAGACGCACCCGCTGGAGTTCGCGCATGCTCAACGCCCGCTGGTAGAGGGAGGCGTCGTGGATCTGGCCGCTGAACTGCACGGAGCCCAGCTTGAGGATCGAGATGGGCTCGAACGCGACCTGGGCATCGGCCTCGCCCGTCAGCTCGCCGTCGACGTAAAAGTGGATCTGGTCGGCATCCTGGCTGACGCTGAGGTAATACCAGCGATTGGCTAGCAGCTCGGCCCGGTCCGTTGCCAGCGTTTCGCCGTTTGCGCGCAGCTCCAGACGGCTGCCGTCGCTCGAGGGCGCGGCAAAGACCTGGAGCGGCCCCAGTTGCAGGGCTTCGACGGCGGCATCGCTGCCCAGCATGCTCGCGTCGAAGCGCAGCCAGGTCGAGAGCGCCCATTCGGCGGATGGCGTGGCGACCTGGCCCTTGATGACCTGGCCGTCACGGATCTCGTGGCTCAAGCCTGCCTCGATTCGGGAGACGAGGAAGAGCCCATCGTCCAGGGTGCCGTCGTTGGGCACCGGGCGCAGCGCGCTGTGGCCATAGAGGTCGAAGTGGTAGGCCGGGGCGGCTTCCTCCAGCGCCTCGCGTCGGCTGGCGGGCAAGACGGATTCGAAGAAGGGAAACTGGTAGTTCAGATCCGGATCGAAGATCTCCTCATCGAGGTAGGGGGAGAAGGTCTCGACGGCGGCGAGGTTGCCGTCGGCGGAAAGGTTCACGGTCTGCATCCAGCCGTTGCCGCTGCCCGTCCAGCCCTGGAAGTCGGTCAGGCGCTCGCGCACCACCTGGCGCTCCGGCCCGATGCTCATGCGGCGACCGACGCCGTTGGAGCCCACGTGGCCGCTGTAGACGAGCGCGACCTGCGGGTGCTGCTTGATCACCTTGCGCCACATGTCTTGCCCGTCGTTGGCGCCCTCGGGATCCGCGGCGATGATGGGGTAGTCCTTGGGGCTGCCCTGCGAGTTGTCCGGGTATTCGTGCGCGAGCAACTGGCTATCGTAACGCGCGTTGTCGCGGAAGAAATAAGCGTGGGTGATGATGATCGTGCGGTAGGCCGGGTGCTCGGTCAGGACCTGGTCCAGCCAGGTCATGACGGCATCGCGCGGCGCCCATTCGAGCGTCACCACCATCCAGGTGCGATCGCCGGTGTCGATAAAGTGGTAGGAGTTGGCGAGGTCGCCCGGGGTCATGCTACCGCCCACGGTCGGCTGCGTGTAATAGGGGCTGCCTTCGCCGAAATACTCGGGCTTGGTGAAGTAGGAGACGCGTCCGTTGTCGTCCCCGTCGTGGTTGCCGACCGCCAGCACGTAGGGGACCTTGCCGTTGAGGGCGTCGAAGGCGCCGCGTGCACCGGTCCACTGGTGGTCGTTGTTATCGTTCTGGGTGATGTCGCCGAGCTGAAGGGTCGCGGCGATGTTGTCGCTCTCGGCGTGGTTGTAGATCCAGCTGATCTGGGCCAGGAGCTTCTGGTAGTTGCCCGGCTCGTAGTTGTTATAGTAATACTGGATGTCCGGGAGGATTGCCAGCGAGTACGGCGCTTCGTCTGCAGCGCGGCAGAGCGGGCTGAGCAGGGTCAGCAGGCCGAGGGAAAGGTGCAATTTCATGGAATGCGGGTTTCGAAAAAGGGAAAGAAAAGGCCCGTTAACGGCCTGGGTCGTAGTGTCTGCGTTAACGGGCCCTTGGAGACTATGAACTATCGATATCTCTATGTAAGGTGGCTTAGCGCACGGCCATCCAGCTGCTGGTGTTGAAGTTCCAGGCAGTCGGATACCAGCTCAGCTCGGTGTAGAGCCAGGCTTCCATGTCGTAGCTGTAGACGTAGACCTGCCCGCCGGCGCTGGCATCTTCGGAGATGTAGAGCCAGCTACCGGTGTCATAGCTGTAGACGATCGGGGCGTAGGACGTATAGAGCCACTGGAACGAGTTGCTCCAGAAGAGCGTTTCGCTGTATTGGAAGCCGTCGGTCAGGATCGCGGCGAGCCATTCGGGCTGGACGACGCCATTGCCGGAGAAGGGCGTGCCGTCGGCCATCGTGCCGGGCGAGATGCTGAACATCGTGCCGGAGGCCGGGAAGTGCAGCGAGTTGAATTCGCCCGTGATGTCGGGGCTACGGGTGATCGACATACCTTGATTGGCCTGGGTGGAGTCGTAGGTCACCTCGTCGATCACGTAGTTGTAGGGGTTCGTCAGGCGAATCGTGCCGTTGGAGTCCTCGGGCAGATTGACGCCCACGCCCCCGTTGTTGGCCACTTGCAGGATCGCGCCGGCGGTCAGGGTGTCGGCTTCGGCCACCATGTCGGCTTCGGTGCGCTCGCTGCCGCCGGTGCCGCCAAAGATCACGATCGCGCCCTGGTCGGCCACCAGGGTGCCTTCAGGGAACACGTGCACGAGCTGCTGCCCGTTGGTGTTGTTCTCGGCAAAGGCGTAGAGCTTCCAGTTGCTGAGGTCGACGGTGCTGCCGGTGTTGTTGACGAGTTCGATGAACTGGTCGTCGATCGCCTGTTCCAGCACGCCGTCGCCATTCGGGTCGAGGCCGGAGCCCTGGACGCCGCTAAAGGCTTCGTTCACCACCACATCGTAGGGGTCTTCGGCCACGTCGGTGATGGTCATGTTGACCATACTGGGCACGACTTCTTCGGCACGGACGACCACCGTGATGTTGGCGTCGCCATCGAGCAGACCGTCGTCGTGAGCCGAGATCTCGAAGGTGCCGGAGGTTTCGCCTTCCGGGATCGTGATCGAGCTGGTGGAGAGGCTGACTTCGTCGGGCTCCAGGCCGTTGGCGCCCTCGGTCATGCCGTTGGTGGTGATCTCGATGGGCAGACCGCCGGCGGGGGCGGGGTTTTCCAGCGTGACGGTGGCGACGGCGGCGGTCGCGTCGTCTTCAGCCATCGTGTCCTTGTCGACGCTCAGGCTGAGGGTGTTGCTGAAGGTGCCGAAAGGGGTGCCGTCGATGTGCGTGCCTGGCGAGAAGAGCACGCCGTTGACGTTTTCGTGCAGCTGATATTCGCCCGTGATGTCCGGGTTGCGCGTGACGGCCTGGTAGACGCCCGCGAAGTCGGCCGTGTAGTCGTAGGACAACACTTCGGCCCCGCCGGAGCTCAGGATGATCACGTCGCCCGTGTCGGCATAGCCGAAGTTGCCGGCCGTGGCCGTTTGCACCTCGGCGCCGCCAAAGAGGCCGTTCGGGCTACCGCCGGCAAACACCACGATCGCGCGGCCCGGCTTGAGGATGGTGCCTTCGGGGAAGACGTGGCGCGGGCCCTTGTCGTCGCTCAGGATCCAGCCGGAGAGGTCGATGTTTTCGGAGTCGTTGTTCACGAGCTCCACAAACTCTTCCTGGCTGCCGTTGCGGACACCGTCGCCGTTGGCGTCGCCCACCAGATCTTCCGGCAGGGAGCCGGGCACGCTCGTCATGAACTCGTTCAGGACGATGTTCGGCTTGGCGTCGACATTGACGACGGTCACCGTCGTCTGGTTGGGCGCAAAACCTTCGGTGTTCAGGCTGATCACGACTTCCTGGTCCCCGTCGAAGCCGTTGTCCGCGACGATCGTCACGGGCACATCGACGCTGGTGAGGCCTTCCGCGATCGTCGCGGTGGCCGGCACCTGCACTTCTTCCGTGTTGCTGCTGCTCAGGTCAAAGGTTTCACCGCCCGCGCCTGCCGGGTTGTTGAGGGTGACGGTCAGCGTCGCGGTGTCGCCTTCATTGTAGGCATCCTGGCTGAACTTGAGGGTGGCGACCTTCAGGGCGTCGTCGGCGACCACGCGCAGGTTGTCGAAGGCATACTCTTCGTTGCCGCCGTTCAGGTTCATCTTGATGCGCAGCTGCATGGTGGTGCCGATGCGCGTCACAGGCCATTCGAAGCTAGAGAAATTGTTCGTCAGGCGAGCGTCGTCGAGGCTGGCGACGGTGTCTTCGTCGCCGATGAAGTAGCGGCCCGGGGAGTTGGTGCCGGTGCCGCGGAAACCGCCGATGGTCTCCCAGGCGCCGTCGTCGATCCTGGCCTGCAGCAGGAAGGCATTGTCGAACTCGAACTCGTCTTCGCCCTGCGCCGCTTCCATGCGGATCTTGAAGTCGCCCAGCCCGTCGATCGAGAAGGACTCGAAGGTGATGCGCGCTTCGTCGGACTCCAGTTCGGTGGTGCCGGTGAAGCCTTCGGCATCCAGGTCGCGACCGCCGAAGAAGTAGGAGCCGCTGATGCTGCCGCCGGTGGTGCGGGTGCCGCTGGAGAGGTCCTGGCGGCGGGCAAAGAAGTCGCTGGCGCCGTCGTCAAAGCCGTTCTCGAGGGTGTAGCGAGCATCGAGGCCGTCGGTTTCGAAGTCTTCCTGGAAGGCAGTGACTTCTGCCGCGTGCAGGCCGATCGTCGCCAGGAAGAGAGTGGAGAGGGAGCCGAGAGCGGCTCGGTGGAGATGCTTTTTCATAGCGTAGATATTGCGATAGCAGTTAAAGGGAGGGTTAGAGGCGCCAGCTGGCTCCCACGAACCAGAAGGGGCCGGTGTAGCGGATGTAGTCGATGCGGCTGGCGTCGCCGCGGTAGAAGCGGATCGGCTCGTCCGTCAGGTTGCCGCCCTCGACGAAGACGTTGAAGTTCTGGTTGACGCGGTAGCGCACCAGCAGGTCGATGCGCTCGTGGTCGTCGGCGTAGGTGTCGAACGAGTCCGTTTCAGCCCCCGCATTCACGAGGTTCTGGATCGCGGAGGGGCCGGCCTGGACGTCCTCCAGATATTCGCTGCGGTAGACGTAGCTCAGGCGCACGAGCAGGCCGTGCTTCTCGTAGTAAACCGAGAGATTGCCGCTCTGGTCGGCCTGCTTGAACAGCGGAACCTTTTCGTGGTAGCGCTCTTCCAGCAGCAGCTCGACTTCGGAATCGACCAGGGTGAAGTTGGCATTCACGCCCAGACCGTCGAGGCCCCATGGCAGGAAGCCCAGTTTGCGGTCGAAGGTAAACTCTGCGCCCATCAGCTTGCCGCTGCCCGAGTTTTCCTTGCGCGAGGTCGACCAGGTCGTCGACAGCGCGCCGTTACCCGAGACGTATTTCTGCGCGATGGCTTCCATCTCGGGGCTTTCGGTCGCATCGACATCCGTGCGGGTGGCATCGTAGATGGCGCCGTCGAGCTGCTTGTAGAACAGGTTGACCGCAAACAGGCCGACGTTCTTCATGTAGCGCTCCAGCGTCACGTCGTAGTTGACCGACGTCATGGGCTCGAGGTCGGCATTGGGCAGCTCGATGCTGCGCCCGAAGATGCCGCCGTTGATGTCGGGGATCTCGTAGGGCACCAGATCCGTGAAGGTGGGGCGGGTGAGGGACTTCGTCACCGCCAGGCGCAGGACCCAGTCTTCGCCGATGTCGCGGCGGATGTGCAAGGCCGGCAGCAGGTCGTCGTAGCTGCGTTCGCTGCGCACCCAGTCGCTATAGGCGGAGGCATCTTCGTAATACTGCCACAGGGCCGGGCTGACAAACGCGGTCCCGTTCGGGCGCGTGTCGATCACGTTGTTTTCGAACGCGTTTTCGGTGTGTTCCCAGCGGGCGCCTGCGAGGAAGTTCCACTTGCGGAACTTCAGCGTCTGCATGAAGTAGGCCGCCGTGATGTCCTCTTCCGCCTTATAGTTGCGCAAGACGGCGTTGAGCACGTTGTAGGTGATGTCGTCCGGCGACTGGTCCAGCGTGACTTCATCCGGCGTATGGCGCAGGAAGTTGAGCGTCTTTTCCTGGTCGAAGCGCGGGCCGAACGCGTAGCTCGTATCGGCGCTGCTGAGAAACTCATAGCTCAGGTCGCCCGCGAAATACGCATCGGCCAGGCTCAGCTGGGGCAGGGGATCCGTATCGACATCGCTGTAGCGGTTATAGTCGCGGCTGTATTCCTTGTCGCGGAAGTCACCGGCGCCACCAAAGGCGGACGTCGTCTCGAGGCCGAAGAGGTGGTAGTCGAGTTCGGAATTGAGCTCAAAGCCCTGGCGCTTGTCGTTACTGTAGTAGACGTTGTCGTAAATCTGGCCGTGGTCGCGGTTCAGGATGAAGGTTTCCGGATCCTCCAGCTGATTCAGCGCGTTGTTGATGGTCATCTGCGGGGCATAGCCATCTTCCGGATCGAGCTGCGTGATGAAGGACAGGTTCTGGGAGTCCAGCAGCACGCCGATGTTCGTCCATTCCTTGTCCGCTTCAGAGGTGTAGAGCTTGTAGTCGAGCGAGATCCAGTCGGCAAAGAGGTGCTCGCCCCCAAACTGATAGGTTTCGATCTGGTCGTCGGTATCGACTTGCTGGAAGCGCTTTTTCGTGTCGCCGTCCGCGATGTAGCGCTCGTAGTTGAGCGTCTCCGGGTTGAAGTAGATTTCGCCCAGAGCTTCAGCCTCGGGGTAGTAGAGCGGCTTCGACTCCGCCATGCGCGCTTGCACGAGCGGGTCGGAGAGGTCGTAGCCGAGCTTTTCTGCCGTCTGTTGGTTGAAAACGAGGGAGCCACGGTAGGCGACGGAGGATCCGGCGCTGGTGTTCAGCTCGAGTTCCTGCAACGTTTCCGTGTCGTTGTACTTGTTGTAGGAGCCTGAGACATACCAGCGGTGGTTGTCGTTGAGCTGGAACTCCAGACGACCGCCCACAGCCAGACGCTCCCGCTCGATTTCGTAGTCTTCGAAATCGAGCCCGTTGAGCCCGAAACCGCGCGGGTAGGGGCCGAGGTCCTCGCCGTTGAAGGTGTAGCCCGAGGGGTTGGAAGAGCGCAGGTTCGGCGTCGCCTGGGTGGTCCAGCCGCCGCTGCGCAGCGTCTCCGAGCCCCGGTTGTCGAGGGACTGGTTGAAGGAGACTTGCAGGCCGATCTTGCGCTCGCTGTCGCCCAGATCGATGACGTCGCCGTAGACGCCGTTGTAGCGCCAACTGTTGTCGTCGACCAGGTCGTACTTGCCGTAGGCGCCTTCGAGGGAGGCAAAGCGTTCGCCGCGGTCGAGGGCCGAGCGGGTGACGAGGTTGACCGTGCCGCCGATGCTGCCGGCGGGCTGATCGGGCGTCCACGTCTTGGTGACTTCGATGGACTCGAGCTGGTCGGTCGAAATGATGTTGAGCGCGGTGCTGCGGCCGTTCATCTCCGGCGTGGCGACGTTGACGCCGTCGATCATCACCTGATTCCAGTCGGGATTGGCCCCGCGGATGACGACGAACTTGCCTTCACCCTGGCTGTCGACGACGGTCACGCCCGGCTGGCGCTGGAGGGCTTCCGCCGCATTGCGGTCGACGAACTGGCCCATCGCGTCGGCGGAGACCACGTTCACGAGATTCTGCGACGACTTCTGGATGTTGAGCGCCTTGGCGCGACCGACGAGGGAGCCCTCGACGGCAAAGTCCTCGAGTTCGAACACCTGCTCGGTGGTGATGGTCAGGTTCAGGTCGACGTCCTGCTCCGCATCGTCGATCGTCACCCGCTGGCTCGCATCGGGCAGGCCGACGGCCGAGGCACGGACGGTATAGGTGCCGGGTTCGAGACCGTGCAGGGCATACTCGCCCCCGCGGCTCGTGAAAGTGGATTGGCCCGTTTCGACCACCGTGACTTCGCCCCCGTTGAGGTAAAGGTCGTTGATGTCGTCGTAGACGGTGCCGCTGATATCGGCGGCAGAAGCGACCGAGGCGCAGCACAGTCCCAGGGTCGTGCACAGGCCCAGCGAGCGCTGTCGGAGTTTGGTCAAAGCATTCATGAGAGAGAGAAAATTCGAAACGGGCCTTCTCCGGAGAGAAGGCCCGGAAACCTCAGGTCGTTTGTTACGTTACTTGCGCAACTTGCTGCGCTCTCCGGTGCGAATGTTCACACTGAATTGTTCCCACTCACCCTCTTGGTAGGGGCTGGTTTCCTCATCCTTGTCCATCGCGTAGAACGGGGAGAAGGTGCGGAACTTGATCGTCTCGCCGTCGGGCTGGAACTCCATCAGGCGCATCCAGCCGTGGCCGCCGGCGGCGGTGCCCCAGAGAAACTGCGGGTTGAAGAGGATCTGGTGGACGTAGTTGCCCTCGGCGGTCTGGTCGACGCGGTAAGAGCTGGCATAGGTCGACTTGCCGTGTTCCTTGCCGTTCTCGTCCACCTGCTTGGCCCCATAGTGGCCGTTAAGGGTGAGGATAAAGTTGTCGTGCTGGTTGATCAGGTGCTGCCACACCTCCTCGGCGGAGTAGATCTGCTCCTTTTTCGCGATGGGGTAGGCGGCCGCCCAGCCATGCTCCGGCTTGTGCACCGAGCGAAGGGCCATGCCGTCGTCGGTGATCTGGGAGGTGTAGTAGTCGACGAAATCGTGCGTCGCCAGAATCACTTTGCGGTCGGGATACATCGAGACGACCTCGTCGGCCCACTCCACGACTTCCGGACGCGTGGCAAACTCGAGCGTGAGCACCATCAGGTGCCACTGGCCGTAGTCGTAAAAGTAGTAGGCGTTTTCGAGGTGCCCGGCTTCGTAGACGCCACCGAGGGCGTTGGCAGTCAGCGGGTTGTCGCCGGCCTGGAAGTGTTCGTTAAAGTAGGAGAAGTCGCGCTCGGCTGCCTTGCCGCCCGGGCCCATGTCGTGGTTGCCCACGGCGAGGAAGTAGGGCATCTCGCCGGCGAGAACTTCGATACATTCCTCTGCCCGGCTCCACTCGGTCGGCTGATTGTTGTCCGTGATGTCACCGGTATGGACCATGAACTGGATGTTGCGCTCGTCCTGGTAGCGCTTGATCCAGTCGGTCAGTTTGAGAAAG
This sequence comes from Puniceicoccaceae bacterium 5H, assembly GCA_009772895.1. Taxonomy (GTDB): domain Bacteria; phylum Verrucomicrobiota; class Verrucomicrobiia; order Opitutales; family Oceanipulchritudinaceae; genus WOUP01. Next base: position 267,405 of record WOUP01000003.1, read on the forward strand.
ACACCGATTTCGCCGTGCGGCTCGGTGTAGTACTGCGTGTCGGTCAGCCACGCGACAGAAAAGGCGCCGTCGTCGACGGGGGTCTCGATGGCGTCGGAAGCCGCGCCCCAGAGCGGGGAAACAGCACTCAAGAGCAAGAAGAGAGAGGTCAGCTTTGTCTTCATAGGGTCGATATACCCCTTTGGACAAAGCCCCTGCTAAAAATCTACCCCTCTTCACGCGTGACGTTTAGGTGAACCTCTGTGTCGTCTTTTAAACGTGATTGTTACACGATTGAAACGGTGCTTTTAGGTGTTCGCAAGGCGCTCAATAGTAGTAATTTGCGCCGATCCAAAACGACCTCCCGAAGGCGACGATTTCGTGCAGAAGCTCCTGGTTAGGACCGCGCAACCGCACTTTTTTTGAGTTGGTCACATTGCGGACTTCCGCGCGCAGCTCCAGGTGGGAAGAAATTTCATAACGTAGCTGCAGGTCCAGCTGATCAAAGGCGTCCCAACTGTAATCATGCCAATACTGGTCCCGGTCGACATAAGCCCGGTACTTACCGGTATAGGTGTAGCCGAGCTGCGCTTCCCAGCGGCCGAGACCGTAAAACAGCGAGCCGTTCCAAAAGTAGTCGGGCTGCTCCAGCGCGTGGTCGAGGATGCGCTCGCTGCCGTCGTTCATGTTGACGGTCATCTGCCCGTGCAGGAAGGTCGCGTTGGCGCTTACCCCCAGATGTGCGAGCGGGCCCGGCAGGAAGGTCAGCCGGTTTTGCACGTAACTCAGCTCCAGCCCATAGAGGTGCGTCGACTCGCCGTTGACCGGCTCCGTGATGGTGTAGTCGATCCCGTTTTCGGTGAACGAGCGCGTGGTGATGTAGATTTCGCCGTCGATCTGCTTTTGAAAGAAGCCCACCGAAACCATGGCGTTCGGGCGATCGAAGTAATACTCGAATGCGAGGTCCGCGTTCACTGCTTCGCTCGGCTCCAGCTCTGGGTTGCCGCGCGAGATCGTCACGCTGCTGCTGCTCGTCTGCTCGATTTGCTGGACGACGAGGTCTTCGATCTGGGGATGCCCAACGGCCTGGCTGACGGCGGCCCGCATGATGAAATGGGGCGAGATCTCATAGCGGAGGGAGGCGGCGGGCAGCACGCGGCTGTAGTCGTTGCGTGTCACGACCTGCTCGAACCGGCTGTTAGAGCGCTTGAAATTGAAGACCTCTGTGGTGTTGCCCTCGTATTGGGCGCTGAGCAAAAACGAGGCGCGCCCGAGACCGTAGCGCGCCATCGCGATGCCAGTATCGAGGTCTTCTTCATAGACGAAGTCATTCAGCAACGAGTCGATCGCGCTGGTGCCGGCGATGTATTGGAAGCGCTCCGGTTCGGCTGCGAAGAGTTGCTGAAAGGCGGCGAAATCGAGAAAGATGAACGGCTCGTCGCGATTGGGCGGCACGTAATAAGTCGGATCGTAGGCATCGGCCACGGTCACCGGGTTGGACGATGTCGTGTAATAAAGGTCGCGATCGTAAGCATAGTCTCGATGCGTCTTTTCGCGGGTCACGCCCAGATAAAAACCCCAACCCCGGTGTTGCGGCTCCATGTGGTAACTGAGCTTCAGCTGCCCCGTGTAGATGTCTTCATCGCTGTCGCGCTGGAGGGATTCGAAGGTATCGAGCTGGTAGTTGGCCGGTTCGAGGAAGTAATCGGGGTGCTCCAGCTCGTAGCGCGCGATCTGGTGCGACATGTCGTAGCGGTAGGCCAGCTGAGTCGTGGAGGGCGTCGAAAAGCGCGCCGTATCGTTGTCGGTAAAGTTTTCTTCCGCCGCCGAATAGCCGACCGCCGTACGGATCTCGAGGTCGAAGGGGGTGGTATAGCGGGCGTGCAGGCTGGTGCCGTAGTTGGCGCGAAAGATGGGGTAGTCGGTGAACTGGACCACCGCTTCCCCCTCCGCGATACGGCCCGTGGTGGGCGTTTGCTCGCTGACGGTCCCTCGATTGTAGAGGTGGTGCACGAAGCGGTCCTCGTCGTCGAACTGCGAGAAGTAATACCCGGTGAGCTTGGCCTCGAAGTTGGGGTGGGGCCGCGACTCCAGCTTCAGCAAGTGCCCCCGGCGCGTGACCGTGTTGTTGTAGACGAACCAGTCGTAGTGGTGGGTGACGGGGTAGCCGTTGCCCTGGTCGGGATTCTCGACGCGAAAGCCGCCATCGTTGTACCAGCGGTAGGAGTTCTGGTTGGTCTTCTCCTCGTCGCGGACTTTCTGGTAGTAGGTGAAGCCGTAGAGCAGGCCGAACATGTCGCGCGGCCCGAAGCGCTCCGTCACGGTCATCTCCGTCCGCCACGAAAGGCCCGTATTGCCCGGGACGGCCTGGGAATCGAAGTAGCCGCCCATGCCCAGGATGCTGAGCTGTGGCAGGTCGGTATCGAAGGGGCTGCGCGTGACGAGGTTGACGTTGCCGCTGATGCTGGCGTCGGTCTGGTCGGGCTGCACGCTTTTGGTCACCTCGAGGCGCAACACGGCGTTGGTGGGGATCGCTTCGAGGTTCACGCGCCGGCGGGAGTAGTCCTGCGCGGCAATCGGGATCCCGTCGATCGTGGCGTTGAGGTAGTCCGGCTGCACGGCCCGGATCGAGACGTAACGCGACTCGTCTTCGTCGAGGATCGACATCACGCCGGGCACGCGTTTGAGGGCATCGGCCACGTTGAGGTCGGGCAACTGTCCGATTTCGTCTGCCGAGATGGTCTCCATCAAGCCGAGCGCCTGGTGCTTGCGTTGCATGGAGACCGCGTTGGCGTAGGCGAAGCTGTTGACGGGAAACGGCGCGAGCTCGATCACTGATGGCGCCCGCAGTCGGAGCTTCGGCGGCTCGGGGGCCGCGGCCTGATCCGGGTGGTAACACTCCGGGTCGATCACTTCTGGAGCGCCCGGGCGGATGGCGATCTGGTTGCCGATGCGCTTGAACTGGAGCTGCCCGAATTCCGCGAGCGCCTCGAGCACGTCGGCGACGGTAGCGGCGTGCGCGGGCAGCTCGATGGGCGCATCCAGGTCGATCTCTTCCTCTACGTAGGAAAAGTGGTAGTGGGTCTGGGCCTCGATTTCACGCAATGCTTTCCCCAGGCGTTCATATTCCGGCGGAACATAAACGGGGGTGTCGCAGACGGAGGCATACAAGGCTCCCGCAAAGGGAACATGCGCCACCGCAATGAGAGAGAGAAGGCCAGCGATAGACTTCATGCGAAGCGCGTTCAGAAACACTCTGAAAGCACTTCAGCCGACAAGGTCAAGCAGATCAGCGTACCAGATGGATCGCGGTGACGTCGTCCGCGTCGCGTTCCACCTCATACTGGGCGTTGGCCGAATAAGTCAGCGCCTCCAGGATCACCCAGATGTCGTCCTGCCCGAATTTGCCAGTGATGCGGCGTCGCGCGAGGTCCGGATCGTCGACTGAGACGTCGATCCCGTAAAACCGGCTGAGTTCGCGGGCCACTTGAGAGAGGGGAGTGTTGCGGAAGACGAAATCGCCGTCCTTCCAGGCCAGGATCTCGGTGGATTCAAAGCTGCCGATGGAAGCTTGGCCTGCCGTCTTTTCGAGCTTCAGCTGCTGCTCGGGCTTCAGATACGTGGACACCGCCGCGCCCTCCGCGTGGGATTTCACTTCCACCTTGCCCTCGAGCAGGGAGACTTCGGCCCTGCCTTCATCGTCGTAGTTGCGCACGTTGAAGACCGTGCCGGTCACCACGACGTCCAGATCGTCCGTCTGCACGATAAAGGGGTGCGCGGCATCGGAGACGACCTCGAAGAAGGCCTCGCCATCCAGCTCGACCCGGCGCACGCCGGACTCGAATTGCTGGGGATAGCTGAGGGTCGAGCCTGCATTCAACGTCACCCGCGTACCGTCGGCCAGCGAGAGCGCGCGATAGCCCTTTTGCAGGTGGACTTCGCGCCAGGCGGTGTCGGTGGCGCTGGAGGGTTGCGCTCTGGTATAGATAAAGTAGCTACCAATGCCCAGGACGGCGACGGCCGCCAGTTGGGCCACACGGCGCCAGGGGACCAGGATGAAGGGCACGAGCTTCCGGCGATGCGTAGCTGAGGTGTCGGTACGGTTGCGTAGCTTCTCCAGCCCGGCGTGGGAATCAAAGTGACCCTCGGGCGGCAGCGCGTCCATCTGGCGCCATCGTTCTTGCAGCCACTCGTATTGGGCGCGGTTTTCGGGGATGGACAGCAGGGCGTTCAGCTGCGAAATCTCTTCCGAGCTGGCCTCTCCCGAGAAGCGCTTGGCTACCAACGCTGCAAGTTCAGCATCCTTCATTCACTTATAGGACACGAGAAAAGCCGAATACCTACTATTGTGTCACGCAAAAATCAAAAGAGAGATGAGATGAAGGCGAAGCTGCAAGCATGGGATTGTTAAAATCATGAAAACGCGCTCGAATCCGACGCGTTCCGCCATATGGGTAGGGGAGTGAAGAAACGGGTAGTGATGCGCGATATTGCAGAGCGGGCCGGGGTGCACCCCTCCACGGTCTCGTTGGCCTTGCGGGAGCATCCCAGCATCCCCAAGGAAACGCGCGAGCGCATCCAGCGACTGGCCGCAGAGATGGGCTACCGACCCGACCCCGCGATGTCGGCTCTGGCGTCTTACCGCAAGGCACACAGCCCGCACCCGGCCGCGGCGCCCATCGCCTTTGTCATCAACGCCCGTAACGAGGCTGAGCTGCACGAATCGCACGTGCACCCCCAGCTGATCCAGTCGGCGCGTGAGCGGGCGGAAGAACTGGGCTACAAGCTGGAGGTATTCGGGCTCGAGAGCGAGTACCCGCACAGTGCGGCGTTGGACCGCGTGTTGCAGGCGCGCGGCATCCAGGGCGTCATCCTGGGCGCGCTCTGGCACCGGCAGGAAATGGTCCAGCTCGACTGGGATCGTTACGCGGTGGTGAAGATCAACCAGGAACCCCGTGAATTACCGTTAGATACGGTCGCCAGCAACCAGATGCGTGCCGTGCGACTGGCTATGCAACGAATGCGTGACAAAGGACTGCGGCGGATCGGGCTCGCGGTGGCGGCGTTGGATGAGTTGCACAACAATCAGCTGTTTACGGCTGGTTATTTCGTGGAAGAAAACGATCCGCGGGCGCCTGATTTCGTGCCGCCGCTGGTCTTTGAGCGTCGCCCGTGGCCGGACATCCGGCAAGAGGCGGTGGATTGGGCGCTGCGGCACCAGCTCGATGCGGTGTTGTGCAACTGGAACAATTTCGACCAGGTGGCCGCGCGCGCGGCCGAAGCCCTGGGCCGACCCTGCCGCTACGTACCGCTCGATGCCGATGCGCACACCATCCGCTTCGGCGGAGTGGAGCAGAACCACCGGGAGGTGAGCCGCCGGGCCGTCAACATGATCATCGGGCAGCTCAACACATTCCGCAAGGGGCGACCGGGTTCGCCCATGTTGTCGCTGGTGGAGCCGCTTTGGGTGGACTCAACTGAATGAGTAGACGGCGTATTGTGCCGCGCTGAATGTCGTCTTAGCGTGGCGGCGATGACATTTCCTACTCACTTTCGTTGGGGAGCGGCAACCTCCTCGTATCAGATCGAAGGTGCCTGGAACGAGGACGGCAAGGGTCTCTCGATCTGGGATACTTTCACTGAGATGCCCGGCAAGGTTTTTCGTGGCCACGATGGCAAGGACGCTTGCGACCACTACCACCGTATCGATGAGGACGTGAAGATCATGTCCGACATCGGGCTGCAGATGTATCGTTTTTCGCTCAGCTGGCCCCGCATTCTGCCCCAGGGGACCGGTAAGGTGGAGACGCGTGGCCTGGACTTTTACGACCGTCTGGTCGATGCCCTGTTGAAGGCCAACATCGAGCCCTGGATCACGCTCTATCACTGGGATCTGCCCTGGGCGCTGCAACTGCGCGGCGGCTGGATGAATCCGGAGATCAGCGACCAGTTCCAGAACTACACCGAGGTCGTGGCCCAGCGCCTCGGCGACCGCGTGAAGCACTGGTTTACGCTCAACGAGCCGCAAGTCTTCATCGGCCTCGCCTATGCCCTCGGCGCGCACGCCCCGGGCTGGAAGCTCTCGCTGCAGGAAAACCTCGTGGCTGGTCACAATGCGCTGCTGGCCCACGGCAAGGCCGTGCAGGCTTTGCGCGCAAACGTGCAGGACAGCAAGGTCGGCGCGGCCCCGGTCGGCATCTGCTTCCGCCCCGCCACCGAGTCCGCCGAAGACATCGAGGCCGCCCGCCGAGCGACCTTTAACGTCAAGGCGCCGGCCAACTCCACCCCCGAGGGCATTTTCGATTCGCTCTGGAACTCCGCCTGGTGGATGGAGCCGATGTTCAACGGTCGTTACCCGGAAGAGGGCCTCGAGCGCTACGGCGACGCTATGCCGGCGTTCGACGAGGCGGATCTCAAGATCATCCAGCAGCCGCTCGACTTCTTTGGCGCCAACATCTATCACGCGCAGACCGTGGTGGCCGCCGACAACGAAGACGGTTACAAGATCGTCAACCCGCCGGCCGGCAACCCGCGCAACACCATGAACTGGGACATCGTGCCCGACGCACTCTACTGGGGCGGCAAGTTCTACCACGAGCGCTACGGCCTGCCGATCTTCGTGACCGAAAACGGCATCCCCTGCGTCGATATGGTGTCTCCGGACAAGAAAGTCGAAGACGGCTCCCGCAAGGAATTCATCCGCGGCTATGTCGGTGGCGTGAAGCGTGCCCTCTCCGAAGGGGTGAACTTCGCCGGCTATTTCTACTGGTCGCTGATGGACAACTTCGAGTGGGCAGAAGGCTATTCCCAGCGCTTCGGCCTCGTGCACGTCAACTACCAGACTTTCGAACGTATCCCCAAGGAGTCCTCCAAGTTCTACTCGGAGATCATCCGCACCAACGGTGCCATCCTTTAGCCTCAAGGCTCGTTAGCCCGCTTAGTCTCTTAACTCCCCTAAAAAAGAGGCCTTGTCCGTTTGGACAAGGCCTCAACTTTATACGGAAATGGGGATCCGCGGCTATGCCTGATAGGTCTGCCAGAGGCTGGAGACGCTCAGCTTTTGCGGGTCCACCTGACCCTCTGGCGGCAGCTTGGCGCGCAGGGTGCGGGTTTCGCCGGCGGCGAGATGGAAGAAGTTGTCGCTCCAGCGGAAATCGGCGTCCGGATGCGTCAGCCAGGCCCAGAGGGCCGGGCGCTTGGCGCTGACCGTGGCCACGATCTCGTCGCCCTCGATCTTCGCCTCCAGGCTCAGCTCGGGATCGCGGAAGTTCATGTGCTTCGGACGCTCGAAGAGCACGAGGCTTTCGGAGGTCGCGCCTTCGCCCTTGTCTAGGCGGGCAAACACCAGCAGGCCGCGCGGGCCGTATTGGTCCAGCAGGTCCTTGAGTTCGACTGTGCCGACGCAGTTGGACGTGCCGGCGGCGGCGCTGGCGGGCACCACGCCTTCGCGCAGCTGCTCGCCCTCGGGCGTCGTCACCATCCAGTTGATCTGGCCGGAGAAGTCTTCCCGCAGATCGTTGCTGACAAAGAGCTCGAAGCTGCCCTTTTCGGCATCTTCGACGGTGGAGAGCATTACCGGGTCGAAGAAGCGACGGGCCGCGTAGTGCAGCGCCTTCCAGCGGTGGAAGTAGTCGATCGAGGCCCAGCTGGCGATCGGCCAGCAATCGTTGAGCTGCCAGTAGAGTGCGCCCATGCAGCGCGGCATGTTGCGGCGCCAGTGCTCGACGGCGTACTGGATGCCCAGCACCTGCAGGATCTGCGAAAGCCAGACTTGCTGCTCGAAGGAGGCGGGCACCTGAAACCAGCTCAGCATGTAGTGGAAGATCAGCTCGTTGCCATTGGGGCTGCGCTGGTGCTTCTCCATCACAAAGCTGGTGAGGTTGCGGTCTTCCTCGTTGGTGAAGGTTTCGATCGTCTTGGGCTCGGGAAAGCTCTGGAAGCCGAACTCGCTGCAGAAGCGGTGCAGCGCCGTGCGATACCACTCGAAGGGCTGCTTGCCGTGCCAGACGGACCACAGGTGGGCGTCGCCCCAGCGTGCATCGCCGGAGGCCGGCTTCATGCGGTCGCCGATCGGGCTGTGCTCGCTGGAGGGCCAGTAGGCAATGTCGGGGCAAAGCTCTGCGCACACCTCGGCGAGCAAGTCGTCGAACAGGGCGCAGTAGTGGTGCCAGCTCATCGTGCCGGGCGTGTCGCCGATGAAGCCGTAGAGGTGTTCCAGCTCATTGTTGCCGCACCACAGGACCATCGAGGCGTGGTGGTGCAGGCGGCGCACGTTTTCCTCGGCCTCGATGCGCACGTTGTCCATAAAGGACTTCAGGTGGGCAGGGTAGGCGGAGCAGGCAAACATGAAGTCTTGCCACACGCACAGGCCAAGCTGGTCGCAGATCTCGTAAAAATCGTCGCTCTCATACTTGCCGCCGCCCCAGACGCGCACGCAGTTCATGTTGGCGTCGGCGGCGCTTTGCAGCAGGTCCTGCAGCGTTTCGCGCGTGATGCGGCCATCGAAGGAGTCGGCGGGGATCCAGTTGGCGCCCTTGGCAAAGAAGCGCACGCCGTTGGCGGCAAAACAGAACGATTCGCCCACGTCGTCCTTCTCGCGGATCAGTTCCAGGCGGCGCAGGCCGATCTGGCGGGTCGTGCGGTCTTGATCTTCGCCGCCTGACTTCAAGGTCACTGCCAGATCGTAGAGGGTTTGCTCACCCAGGCCGTTCGGCCACCAGAGCTCCGGCTTTTCAACCCGTAGGGCGGTTTCCTGGCCGTTTTCGAGTTGCGCGGTGACGACTTCCTGGCCGTCGAGGCTCAGGCTGGCTTCCACCGTGTGTTCGCCTTCGGCTTCGATCGCCGGCTTGACGAACAGTGTGGCGGAGCCGTCGGCATGGTGTTCCTGGCGCGTAAGCAGGTGCAGGATGCGGCTCGCGTAACCGACGATCTGGATCGAGCGCCAGATGCCGGAGCTGGGCATCATCGGGCCCCAGTCCCAGCCAAAGGAGCACAGCTCCTTGCGCAGCCAGTTGCCACCGCTGATGCGGTGCTTGTGCTGGTCAATGCCGGTGTGCCAGAGGAAGTGCTCGTTCTGGCGCTCGGTCGCGTAGCGCACGGGGGAGTCGAAGTAGACTTCGATCGTGTTTTCGCCGGCCTTGAGCAGGCGCTTCACGTCCCACTCCCACACGCGGAACATATTGTCCGCCTTGCCGACCTCCTGGCCGTTGATCTTGACCGTGGCCAAGGTGTCGAGGCCGTCGGCCCGCAGGCGCACCTGCGGTTGCTCGAGCAGATCGGCCGGCACGGTAAAGGAGCGCTGGTAGCTCCAGTCGCTTTCGCCGATCCAGAAAAGGTCGCTTTCGTGGTCGCGGTAAAAGGGATCGGGGATCGCCTTTTCGCGTTCGAGATCCAGGTGGACGCAACCGGGCACCTGACCGGCATAGTGCTTGCCGGTCTCGATGTGGGTCAGTTGCCACGCTCCGTTCAGGGATTGAACTTTCACAGGTCTATGAGAAATGCAGTGGGTTATAAAAAGGGGAGGGAGCCCTGGAGGCCCCTATGGCTGATGATATAAGTCGGGCAGTTCGTTTTCGAACAGGATGAGGTCGCTGTTCATGAACTCGATGAAGTCGTCGGCCTGCGATTGGCCGGGGTAGGGGGCGTAGAAGTGCTCCTTGCCCTCCAGCTCGCGGTTGGCGTTGCGCCAGACTTGCACGTAGGCGATGCGACGCGTCTTCTCGTTGGCATCGAGGCCGGCGAGGAGGATGTCGGTGTACCAGTTGTCGACCTTCAGGGTATCGTTCCCGGTTTCGGTCAGGGCAGGCACCTTGTGCTTTGCGTCCGCGATGTCCACGATCAGCTCCAGGCTTTCGACGAAGAGCGCGCGGCTGTCGTCAGCGCTCTTTTCGTTGGCCGGGTGACCGACGTCCCAGTAGTTGTCCAGGCCGATGATGTCGACGTAGTCGTCGCCCGGATAACCCCAGAAGTAGCCGTCCTTGGCGTCTTCCATGCCCAGGCGGCTGCGGTCGGGCGAAAAGGCGTAGATCACGTTGTGCACGCCCTTTTCGTGGCGCAGGTAGTCGATGGTGAAGCGCCAGAGGGCAATGTAATCCTCTTCGCTCGTGCTGCCTTTGCACCACCAGAACCAGTCGCCATTGTGCTCGTGGAAGGGGCGGAAAATGATGGGCACCGGCTCGACGGAATGGAAGAACTCGGCCACATCGTCGAGGTCATGCTTGAAGCCTTCGTGGTTTTCCCCGCCGGGCAGGATGGTGGAGACCGCCGGCGTGGTGTCGTAAAAGGACTCGCCGGTGACGGGGTTGGGCATGTGCCAGGAAAAGGTGGACACGCCGCCGCGTTCGTAGGCTTCGGTTACCCACCGCTTCAAGTCCTTGCGATTGTAGCCGTAGGTGGCATCGCCCGCGCGGTCGAGGTCCATGATATCCCAGCCATAGACGGCAGGGTAGGAGCCCGTGACGGCCTTGACGTCCGAAGTGCCTTCGTCGCCGACCCAGTCGTGGCCATAGGCGGTCGTGTTCTGGTGGCCGAAGAGCACATGCTCCTGACCGACTTCATACAGGTTTTGGTACAGGTTCCGCGTCTGTGGATTGGCGTGGGTATCGATCAGTTGGAGATCCGCTGCCTGCAAGGACGCGACGCTACAGATAGATAGGGCTATAAACGAAGTTCGATTCATGTGGGTCTCTGCTCTGTCGTAGAAATGGGAGTTTGCGCCCGCCGGGGAGGATGCGGGCGACGGGGATTATGGACGCGGTGCGGATTGGAAAGTGGGGGCGGGCAGGTCGTCGCCATTGAACAGCGTGACGACATCGGTGTTGCCCCAGGCGTAGCGCACGCCGGTCGGGTGTTCGACCTGGGGGGAGCTCAGCACGACGGTGTCACCGTCGATTTCGGCTTGGGCGGGGTAGAATTCACCGTCCTCGCCGGCGATTTCGAAGAGATCGACCGACTTGCCGTCGGTGTGCAGACCGTCGGCGTGGCGGAAGTAGATGCGCGCCTTGGAGCCCTCGGCCTCCCAGTGGTCGTACATCGGGCCGGAGTAGGCGACATCCAGGCCGTAGTGCTGGGCCAGGGCCAGCTTGGCAAAGCGCTGGCCGACGGGCACCTTGTTCGTCGGGTGGATGTTGGTGGTGTCGGTGACGGTATCGCTCGTCACGACCAACCCGCTGTTCGGGATCTGTTCGGCCGCTCGGCGTTGGTCGTCACGCATTTTCGCCCCGGCATGGCCTTCTTCGCCGTAGGTCCACGGCGCGATTTGGGCGAGATAAAAGGAAAAGTCGTCGTCCCAGGCATTGCGCCAGGTGGAGACAAGGGTGCCGATCAGCTCGGCATAATCGCGAGACATGCCCACATTGGATTCGCCCTGGTACCAGATGGCCCCCGCAATGTTGTAGGGGATCAGCGGCGCGATCATGGCGTTGTAGAGGCTGCCGGGTGCGATCGGGCCCCATTCGACCGGCGTGAACTTCGCCTGGTCTTCCCGGAGTTGCGGGTTGATCTTGATCGCTTCGGCCGGGATCCACACCTCGGCGCTGGTGCCGCCCCAGTTGGTGCTCACGAGGCCGATCGGCACGTCCAGCTCCTGGTTGAGCTCGCGGCCGAAAATATAGCCGATGGCGCTGAAATAGGGCACGGAATCCGGCGTGCAGGGCTGCCACTGGCCGTAGAGGTCGATCTGCGGATCTTCCGCCGACACGTGTTCGACGGTGAAAAGGCGGATGTTGGGATGATCGGCGGCCGCAACGATCTGGTCGCCGTCGTCGATATCCTTGGTGTTCCACTGCATGTTGGACTGACCGGTGCAGAGCCAGACTTCCCCGATCAGCACGTCGGCCAACTCAACTTCGTTGTAGCCCTTCAAGTGGATCGTGTAGGGCCCGCCGGCGTCCGGCGTTTGCAGGTGGACCGACCAGTGCCCCGTCGGCGGCGTCTTCACGGTGGCCACGGCATCGTCAGCCCAACTGGCGGTGACGGTCACCTCTTCGCCGGCATTGGCGAAGCCCCAGATTTCGACTGCCTCGTTGCGCTGCAGGACCATGTGGTCGCCGAATATGCGCGGGAGGATGACGTTGGCTTGAGATAGCGGGGCGAGCGAGGCAAACAGGCCGCCCAAAGTGGCTGCGAAGTGAAGTGCTTTCATCGACGGGGTAAGTGGTAAGTGAAAAGAAAACAGCCCCGGGCGCGACGGCCCGGGGCGAAAGGGAAAAGGTGCTTAACCTTCGACCGGGCTGAGGCGGAAGAACATCACGTCGTGGGCCTCGAGCGGGCGCTTCACGACCGGTGTGTCATCGGTGTTGCCGAGGTTTTCCTTCTGCCAGATGTCACGGATCGACATGTTTTCCACGCCGTCCTGGAACATGAAATAGAGGCGGGAGAAATCGACCTCGGTTTCGCGCATTTCGTCGGAGGCATTGAGCACGCAGACGGCCCAGTCGCCTCCAGAGAGCTCGCGCACCCAGATTTCGCGCTCATCGTCCTGATAGTAGCGGAAGCCCTGTTTGCCCAGCTTGTCCTGGTCGATGGCGATCGCTTCCTTGTCCGTCAGCAGTTGGGTGATCTCCGGGGACATGTCGCGCACGTCGTTGCCGGCGATCAGCGGAGCGGCGATCACGCACCAGAGGCTGAAGTGGGCGCGGGATTCGGCGAAGGTGAGGCCGGGGTTGCCGACTTCCATCATGTCCGGGTCGTTCCAGTGGCCGGGACCGGCGAACGGCCCGAGACCCTGGTGGTCTTCGGCCTGATCCATCTGCATGTCGAGGATCACCTTCCAGCCGTGCGACCACTGCTGCACGCAGTCGTAGCAGTCGATGATGTCACCGGTGGTGCGCCAGAGGTGGCCCACATCTTCGGCCCAGGTCCAAGGCTCGGAGTGGCCCCATTCGCACATGCTGAAGACGACCGGGCGGCCGGCAGCGTAGAGGGCGTCGCGCATCGTGGTATAGGCTTCCTGCGCGTCGCGGGTGCCGGTGTTGCACCAGTCGTACTTCAGGTAGTCGATGCCGTAGGAGGCGTAGGTCAGGGCGTCCTGATATTCGTGGCCCATGCTGCCCGGGTAGCCGGCACAGGTGTCGTAGCCGGCGCAATTGTAGAGGCCAAACTTGAAACCGTGCTCGTGCAGATAGTCGGCCAGGGCCTTCATGCCGTTGGGGAACTTCTCCGGATCGGCCACCAGATTGCCGTCTGCGTCACGTTCCTTCGTCATCCAGCCATCGTCGAGGACGATGTAATTGTAGCCGGCATCGCGCATGCCGTTGTCGATCATGGCTTGGGCGACGCCCTTCACCAGCTCTTCGTCGATATGTGTCTCGAAGGTGTTCCAGGAGTTCCAGCCCATGGGGGGCGTCTCCGCGAGACCTTCGAATTTTTGGGCGGAAGCGATAGAGCCCAGCGCAAGTGCTGCCGTAACCGCGGCAAGAGTCTTTTTTGCTAGCATGTTCTTGATTGGGGGATTTTGGGATTTTCGGGCGCCCGCTGTCTCGTCGGGGCAACCGGGGCATGACGTAGCGCATCCAGACGTCATACCTGCGCCTTTAGCATATTCCGTCGGAGAAAAATCGTCGATGAGAATGCACGTCAGCCAGATGAGGAAGGATGTTACCCTATCGGTCGACCTCCCACCGCGCATCGAAGAACAGTGCCATCGCTACGCCATTTTTTGGATGCGTTGCCGTGAAAAAAACTCAGCGAAACATCGCCAAAAGAATAGCGTTGGCATGTTTCTGTAACCGTCGTTTTTTTTACTTCTGCACGCCAAAATAATCCCGCGAGTAGTACATGTCTTACACGCGTTATTGAGAAATGGCGGCAGTCGCGAAGAGGTGTGCTTCGGCTGCCCTTTAAAGTACCCGGTGGCTAGGCCCGGTGAATGGCGCGGTGACGCTGCCGGTACTCGCTCGGGCTCTCTCCCGTCAACCGCTTGAACATCACACTGCAATACTCGGGGTGCTCAAATCCGACAATCTCCGCAATATCGGCCAGTGTCTTGTCCGTATCGCTCAGCAAGCCCTTCATACGGTTGATGCGGGCGTGGCGTATTTCTTCCTGCGGGGTGCGGCGCAACACCTTGCGGAACCGCCGTTCGAGCAGGCTGCGGCTGACGCTCACCCGCTTGACGAGGTCGTCTACTCGCAGCCCGGCGCAGGCCTCCTGCTGAATGATTTTCAGCGCCTTCACAACGGTAGGGTCCTCGATCGCGAGTGCGTCCGTCGAGCGGCGGACGATGACGTTCAAGGGCTCGATGAACGTGTCTTCCGGCACTTCCTTGCCCTCGATCATGTCGTTGAGCACCGAGGCGGCCTGAAAGCCCCATTCGTAGCTGTTCACAGGGATGCTCGAGAGCGGTGGGTTGGAAAGTTCGGCCCGCACCACATCGTTGTTGGCCCCCAGGATCGCGACTTCTTCGGGCACTTTCAGGCCGGCCTCCTGGGCGGCATGGATCAGCTGCAAGCCACGCATGTCGTTGCAGGTCATGATGCCTATCGGGTAGGGGAGGCTCTTCAGCCATTTTTTGAGCGACTCCTGCTCTTCCTGGTCCCACTCGGGGTTGACCTCGTTGGGGTAAAAACTCTCAAATAAGTGGCACTCATAGCCCATGGCCTGGATGCTCTCCTTGAAGCTGTCGCGGCGTTCCAGCGACCAGTCTTCATTGCTGAAGCCGGAGAAGGCAAAATGGCGAAATCCGCGCTCGAGAAAGTGCTCGGCGGCCAGATGCCCCATCGCGCGATTGTCGGGGCGGACCTTGGGCACCCCCGGCTTCGACCACTCGGTGTCGTCGATGTTGACGCAAGGGATGCCGAGACGGTGAAACTCCTCTACAATGGTAGGATAGCGATGTCGGCAGATCAGGCCGTCCCATTTCTTACGCAGCAGCCAGGCGGGGTTGTTGACCGAGCGGGCCTGGTCGTCGAGGAAGAAATTCCAGGCAGCATTCTGGCGTTCGAATGCGGCAATGCCTTGGAGAATGCTGTTGTTTTCGTAAATGCGGGTCTGGATTACCAGCGCAATCTGTTTGGGAGCTTTGATCATGGGAACCGGGGGAATCTGGGGATAGAGAAGATACGCGGGGGAAGCGAAATAGTTCTCCAAGAGTAAACGCCAAAGAGGCGCGGGTGTTGATAAAAAAACTCCTGTTCAGGCTAAAGAATGAAAGCCGATAGGTAAATCAGGAAAATTCGCACCCGGTAGCGCAGCGGAAAATCAACAGCATGACGAGCGTTCACATTCCTCCATTGCCATTTCCGGGCTATAATTCTTTCCGATCTTAGAATCAATCTTCCTCAAGTAGTTACCCAAATAGACCCCTATGAATTACAAGTCACGTCTCGCGTGCCGTGCGTCCGTGCTGGCCGCGTCGATGCTATACGCTTCCCTTGTCTACGCGCAAGATAGCGGTGCTGACGAAGATGAGGTGTTCAACCTGTCACCCTTCGAAGTCACTGTCTCCAGCAATACTGGTTACCAAGAAACCGACACCCTCGCCGGTACCCGTATCCGTACGGACCTCCGCGACGTGGGTTCCGCGGTTTCCGTCGTCAACGAGCAGTTCCTCGATGACACCGGTGCCACCGACAACGCTTCCTTGCTCACCTATGTGACCAACACGGAAGTCGGCGGTATCTCCGGCAACTTCGTGGGTGCAGGTAATGGTGCGGTGGTCGACACTGCAGATCAGCGTCTGAACCCGAACAACAATACGCGTGTTCGCGGCCTTACTGCGGCTGACAACACCCGTAACTTCTTCCTCACGAATATCCCGTGGGACTCCTACAACACCAGCCGTATCGACCTCCAACGCGGTCCGAACGCGGTGCTCTTCGGTGTGGGTAGCCCGGCCGGTATCATCAATGCCAATGTCGACGCCGCCACGATCGGCGCCGATTCCACGGACATTGATGCTCGCTACGGCAGCTACGGCAGCTACCGCGGCTCGTTGAATCACAACCAGACGATTCTCGATGACGAGTTGGCGGTGCGTGTGGCCCTGTTGCACGATCAGCAGTACTACCGCCAGGATCCGGCATACGAAAAGGACAGCCGCCAGTTTGTGGCTTTTCGCTACGATCCGAAATGGCTGCGCTTTGATGGAGCCCGCACGACGATCAAGTTTTCGTACGAAAACGGCGAAATCGATGCGAATCGCCCGCGCACCACGCCTCCGCTAGACGCGATCACGCCGTGGTTCACGGACTTGAACCAGATCACGGCAGACCCCTCGCACCTTGGCGTGACGGATCCTGAGATCGTCGCGGCCCATCCGAACAGCGACTACGGCATGCGTCAGGCAAGCCTGGATGATGGCAGCCCCAGCCCGAACTACAGCCCGTGGATCGGTGCTGCCGGTCGTCTCTACGATAACCCGGCGGCCGTTTTCCCCTACGCCAATTCGAGCCAGATGAATGGCGCCTTCGACGGGCGTGGCGGTTGGGACTATTTCGCTCCTAATGCCAATACCTATGGCGCGCTCGGGGTGGATTCCAGCGGAAACCTCGTTCAGGACGACGCGATCGACAGCATGCCCTGGAGCCCGTATTCCGGTATCGTCACGTATGACACCTATGCGGTCAATGCGGCCCTGCCGTATTCGGACATGGGTGCCTACAAGGCCAAGTCGTTGACGGATACCTCGATTTTCGATTTCAAGAACAAGCTGCTGGAAGGGCCCAACAAGCACGAGTGGCAGGACTTCGACGTCCACACCGTTCAGTTGACGCAGACCTTCATGGACAACCTGTTCGGTTTCGATGTAGCCTGGGATAGCCAGAACTACACGCAAGGCCGTCAGGATATGCTCAGCGGCTTTGCCCAGGCGCTCACGGTCGACATCAACGCCTTCTATCCGGATGGTACGCCCAACCCGAACGTGGGACGTCCGATGGTGGTGAGCGACTCGATCAGCAACGTCGAGCAGATCATCGAGCGGGATACGATCCGTGTCCAGGCCTTTGCCGATGTGGACCTGAAGAACTATCTGGACCCGGAAAGTACGCTGACCAAGATCCTCGGTCGGCACACCTTTACCGCGCTTTATAACCGCAGCCAAAATGACGAAGACAACTACACCTGGTGGCGCTACATCGCCGACGACAGCTATGGTGTCTTTGCCAATGCGGAACAGCGCAACAGCGGTGAACGTGCGATCGCCACGGTCAGCTACCTCGGCGACAGCCTGGTGGGCGCCGACAGCGCTTCCGGTGCCCACATCTCCAACATCACCGCGCGCCAGGTCCCCTCGAGCGGTTCGTTGAACGCGTTCATTCCGGATTACGATTTCATCAACGGCGCGAATCCCACGTCCTACATGGTCGACGACAGTGGAGACGTGACGGACATGTATGAGACCGAGAATCCGGCCAACTACGTCGGCTGGACGAATAATTACAACCTCGGCATCATCTCCGACACCACCGACCGCGATGGTGTGACGACCAATCACAACACGAAGCGTCAGGTTATCGATTCCAAGGCCTTCGTCTGGCAGGGTTACCTCTTCGGTGGTAACGTGGTCCCGCTGCTCGGTTACCGCGAAGACACGGTTGAGTCCTATAACATGGGCTACACCGGCGAAGCGGGCAACTATCAGCAAACCGGCTGGAACAAATTGGCCGAATTCGAAGACGACAGCCTCACGAAGAGCCTGATGGTTCACTCTCCGGAGTTCGTGAATAAGTATCTGCCGTTCAACAGCACGATCAGCGTCTTCTGGAACGAGTCGGAGAACTTCAACCCGGCGGGTGTCCGCCAGGATGTGGTGGGTAGGGATCTGCCGCCGCCCACCGGCGAAACCCAGGACTACGGTTTCCTCCTCTC
Organism: Puniceicoccaceae bacterium 5H; assembly: GCA_009772895.1. Lineage (GTDB taxonomy): Bacteria > Verrucomicrobiota > Verrucomicrobiia > Opitutales > Oceanipulchritudinaceae > WOUP01. The sequence continues at coordinate 285,192 of WOUP01000003.1, forward strand.
CTCGTTCGACAATCGCGTGTCGTTCAAGGTGACCTGGTATGAAACGGACGTGAGCAACGCGACCATCGAAGGCTTTAATGGCATGTATATGCTGGGTGCCGCCGAGGCGTGGGGCTATATGTTCGCCAAGCAAGCTCAGGAAGGCGTGGGTAGTTTCGCCGGTGACAACCAGGATTACATCCCGGGCCCGGATCAAACTGAAGCCGAAGCGATTGCCGAACAGGAGAGTGCCATCGCGGCCTTCATGGACAACCTGCCGGACCAGGCCTTCTACGACTACTGGGATATCAATCTGGATGACTACGCCACCTGGATCAACTACACCCAGCAGTCCACCTTGGCGGTGACGGGCGACACCCACTCCGAAGGTGTGGAATTCGAGCTCTTCCTCCAGCCGACGGACAATTGGAACATCACGGTGAATGCCGCCAAGACCACCGCCAGCCGCACGAACCTTGCCGGTTCGCTGGTCGACTGGGTCGAGGAACGTTACGACGTCTACAACAATACCGACGCGGGTCTCGTCCGTATGTGGGGTCCCTGGTATAACCCGGGTGAGACCGTTCGCGGCAAGTTCAACCGCGAGTTCATGTCTCAGTACAACCTCTATCGCCAGCTGGAAGGCAGCGATGTGGCCGAACTCCGTCCCTGGCGCTTCAACATCGTCACCAACTACAACTTCTCGGGCGATTCGTTCCTGAAGGGTGTGAACATTGGCGGTGCCTACCGCTGGCAGGACAAGATCGTGCTCGGCTACCCGATCATTGACGAAGACGGTGATCCCTCCACCTCGGAGGATAACTACTACGACATCGACAATCCCTGGAAGGGCGATGCCGAATACCACATCGACCTGTGGGTGGGCTACTCGCGCACCATCTTCGACGATGTCGAATGGCGCCTGCAGCTGAACGTGCGCAACGCCTTCGGTGAAGACGATCTGATCCCGATCAACGTCCAGTACGACGGCAGCCCGGCTCAATACCGCATTCCGGAAAGCACGACCTGGACGCTCAGCAGCTCGTTCAAGTTCTAGACATCGTAGCTGCCCTATAGCAGCCGCGATTGTAACGGAGGCACAACCTCGCGTTGCCGCAGGGCGGCGGTCCCCGCCCTGCGATGCCCTCCGCGAAATTTCAGGATAATCAACAGGGGACCGGTTAGAAGTAATCGAAGCCATGACATCTCATGGCTTCGATTCTTTTTGTACGCGTAATAGGGCACACGGACGGCTCAGGCCTACTCGTGATTGGCTCAACTGAGTGAGTGGAGCCTGGGTTGCGAAGGTGCCTGCGCCGGGATACGATGCTCGTCGAAACCCTATGCCGTTACCCAAAACACTCCTCTCCCTTGGGCTGTGTGCTGCATTATCCGCCGCCCATGCCACCGAATCCACTTCCCTCATCCGCCTCAACCAGGTCGGCTACCCCGAAGACGGGGAAAAAATCGCCAGTGTGGTCGGCGGTGGATTCGAAACCTTCCGCGTGATCGACCTCGATACCGGTGAATCGGTGCTCGAGGGCAAGCTCACGTCTGCCGTCGATTGGCCCCTCTCGGGCGAAACGCTGCAACAGGCTGATTTCTCCAAGCTGGACGACGCCGGTCATTACCGCCTGCTGGTTGACGACCTCGGCCTCTCACATGACTTCGATGTGGGCGGTAAAGAGCGCCGAGACTTGCTGATCAGCACCATTCGCGGCTTCTACTTGCACCGCGTTTCGACCGCACTCGAGCCCGAGTACGCGGGCAAGTTTGCGCGTCCGCTGGGCCATCCGGACATGGACGTCGTCGTGCACAAATCGGCCGCGACCGAAGCGCGCCCGGCCGGCTCCACTTATGCCGCGCCCAAAGGCTGGTACGATGCCGGCGATTACAATAAGTATGTCGTGAACTCCGGCATCACCTGCTACACCATGATGCTGGCCTACGAGCTTTACGGCGATTATCTGGACGAAGTGCCGCTCAACATCCCCGAAAGCGGCAACACGGTGCCGGACCTGCTGGACGAAATCCGGTGGAACCTGGACTGGATGCTGAATATGCAGGAGCCGGAGAGCGGCGCCGTGTATCACAAGTTGACGCACCTCAACTTCCAGGGCTTTGTCATGCCGCAGGAGGTGACGGCCAAGCGCTACTTCGTGGGCAAATCGACCTCTGCGGCCTATTGTTTTGCCGCGACGATGGCCCGTGCGAGCGTGGTTTATCAGGATTTCGATCCTGCCTACGCTCATCAATGCCTCGAGGCGGCCCAAAAGGCCTTCGCCTGGGCTAACAAGCGTGAAGACGTGCCCTTCAAGAACCCCTCGGATGTGGTGACCGGTGAATACGGCTACTCCGAAGGTGCGCGCGACTGGGCGGCGGCCGAACTGGCCGAAGTCACCGGCGAGGCGCTCTACCGCGACGTGCTGGCCGAGTCCAGCCACGACGCCTACGGCAAGCCCTCCTGGGCCGATTCGCGCGCGCTGGTCTTCTGGAGTCAACTGGTGCACGAAAAAGACAAGGCGGCCCGCAAGATGGTCGTTTCAGAAGCGGACAGGCTGCTGCAGATCGCCGAGGACAACCCCTACGGCGTGCCGATGCTGGAGGAAGACTTCATCTGGGGCAGTAACGGCGAGTTGGCCAACAGGGGCGTTACGCTGCTGCTGGCTTACAAGGCGACCGGCAAGGATGCCTACTACCATGCCGCCGAGCAATGCCTCGACTACATCCTGGGCCGCAACGCGCTCGGTTACAGCTTCCTCATGGGGTGGGGCGACCTGCAGGTGGAGCATCCCCACCACCGCATCTCGTCGGCTGACGGCATCGACCAACCCTACCCGGGCTGGGTCGTGGGTGGCCCCAATGCCATTGCGGCCGATCAGGAGCCGGCCGGCGGCATTTACTTTGGTCATCTACCCGCCAACACGTATATCGACGGCAAAGCCAGTTACGCGACCAACGAGGTGGCGCTGAACTGGAACGCGCCGCTGGTCTTCCTGCTGAGCGGTCTAGCCGCTGAAGAGGAATAGACGGTTGCCTCCCATTTTAACTGAAAAAAGGTGGCTCCCGTTGTCGGAGCCACCTTTCGTTTTATCCAAGTGAATGAGGCGGGGAACTACAACCCGCCATACCAGAAGGCGCGGCGCCACTGGTGCTTTTGCAGGCGCTTGATCTGTTCCGGGTTCAGGTCCGCCAGGTCGCTGACGGCGCAGTTGGCTTCCGCCTGGCCCACGTTGCGAATGCCGGGGATGACGTTGCTCACCGCGGGGTGGGAGAGGGCAAACTTCAGGGCGAGTTGCGGCATGGTGTAGCCGCTGTCCTTGAAGTCGTCCTTGATTTTTTCCACGCGCTGCACCGTGCGCTCGAGGCGGTTTCCGGCGAAGAAATTGCGCCGGAAATCGTCTTCGGCAAAGGTATGATCCGCCGTGAATTTGCCCGTCAGTGAGCCCTCGTCCAAGGCCACGCGCACGATCACGGCCACTCCATGGTCATGGGCGATAGGCAAAAGATCGGCTGCGGGCTCCTGCTCAAAGATATTGTAGATCAGCTGCACGGAGTCGATCCAGCCACCGCGGATGAGGTCGATCACGCTGTTCTGGTCATGCTCGGGCGTCGAGATGCCGATGTGGCGGATCTTGCCCTCCTGCTGGAGCTTGCGCAGGATGGCGAAAGGCTGCGGGTCGCGGTTCCAGGCGCGCGTCCAGGTGTGCAATTGCAGCAGGTCGATCGTGTCGGTGCCCAGGTTGCGCAGGCGTTCTTCCACATTTTTGCGCAAGTGGGCTTCGCTGTAGCGGTCCTCCCAGTTTTCGAAGTAGGAGGGCGGCCAGTCACCCGGGGCGGGGGCGGTCTTGGTCGCGACGAAAATCTCTTCCTTGCGCTCCTTCAGCACCTGGCCGATCACACGCTCCGAGCGGCCTTCGCCATACCCTTCTGCGGTGTCGATGAAGTTGACGCCCATATCGAGCGCGCGGTGCAGGGCAGCGACGGAATCCTTGTCGTTCTGCGGGCCCCAACTGCCGCCAATGGCCCAGCCGCCGAAGCCGATTTCCGAAGTTTCAAAGCCGGTTTTTCCAAAAGCACGGTATTTCATGAGGTAGGTAAGATAAGGTAGATTGCAGGGGGAGACTGAACTGTCTGTTCAGGCTGCGTGTGCCTGGCAGCAGAGGCAACGGTAAAGCAGCCCTCTCTTACTCACACAGATGAATGCCGCGTTGCCGAGGAGGAGGGCGCTACCTCTGCCTTAAGAGTGCATCCAGCGTCTTGAGCAGCTCGCGTGACTGGAGGGGCTTGGCGAGGTAGGCATCGCAACCCGCCTTGAGGCAGCGGTCACGGTCCTCCTTCATGGCGTGGGCGGTCATGGCAATGACGGGCAGGAGCAGGCCGCGCTGGCGGATGGCGGCCGCCGTGGAGTAGCCATCCAGCCCCGGCATGCGCATGTCGAGCAGGACGGCGTCGATCGAGCGGTCGGCATCGAGCTTGTCCAGCGCCTGATGGCCGTCGTTCGCCGTATCGACCTTCGCGTGGCGATCCTGGAGCAAACGCACCGCCAGGCGCCGGATCTCCTCATTGTCGTCGACCACCAACACATAGGCGCCGGCGAGGTCTACTTCGGTCGACAGGGTGTGCTGTGCTTCGGGGGCGTCGGGTACGACCGGCAGAGGGTGCCGCAAGTCGGCTACCGGTTGTTCTCCGGCCGCGATCCGTAAGCGGAAGATACTGCCTTTGCCCTCTTCGCTCTCCAAAGAGATGCCGCCTCCCAGCATTCTGGACAACCGCTGGCTGATGGTAAGGCCCAGCCCCGCACCGCTGGTATCGCCACGATGTGTCTGGAAGAACGGGTCGAACAGGCGTGCCTGATCTTCCTGGCGGATGCCAATGCCGGTGTCTTCCACCGCAAACTCGAGCTGTGCTTTTTCTGGCAGATATTTCAGGGCCACCCGGACTTCGCCCTGGCGGGTAAACTTGACCGCGTTGCCGATCAGGTTGATCAGGATCTGCCGTAGACGGGTGGGATCGGTCGAGATAGCGGCCGGCAAAGGGCTCTCTGCACGTAGGAGCAGGCGGGTTTCGGACTCGTCCGCGCGCACCTGCATCAGGGCGAGGACTTCGCGGGCCAACTCCCACGGATCGACCGGCTGGAAGTTCAGCTCCAGGCGGCCGGCCTCGATGCGCGAAAGGTCCAGGATCTCGTTGATCAGTTCGAGCAGGTGGTCACCGTTGCGCAGGATGGTTTCGACACAGTCCACGGAAAGCTCGTCCTGCACCTGTTGGGAGAGGATTTCGGCAAAGCCGATGATGGCCGTCATCGGCGTGCGGATCTCGTGGCTCACGTGGGCCAGAAATTCGCTTTTGGCGTGGCTGGCCGCATCGGCGGCGCGCTTGGCCTCTTTCAGGGCTTCTTCCATGCGGGTCCGCTCGGTGAGGTCGAGCATCGAGCCGATCATGCGGTAGGGCTTGCCCGAGGCGTCACGCGCGATGTAGCCGCGATCGAGGAAGACCGCATAGGTGTTGTCGTTCTTGCGGAAGCGGTATTCGTGGCTCCAGGTGTCGGTGGCGGAATTGATCGCCGCCCGGACGTCGTTCCAGACGCGTTGGCAGTCTTCCGGGTGAATACGGTCCATCCAATGCTTCGAGGTACTGCCGAGGGCATTGGGAGGGCAGCCGAAGTGCTGGAGCGTGGCCGCATTCCAGGAGACTTCATCGGACTGTAAATCCCAGTCCCAGATCACGTCGTTGGTGGCCAGGTTCACCAGTCGGTAGCGTTCTTCGCTTTCGTGGAGGGCTTCCTGGGTAGACTTCAGGTCGTGGATATCGGTGCAGGTGCCGAACCAGCGCACGATCTCCCCTTCGGCGTTACGGGAGGGCAGGGCGCGTCCAACGAACCAGCGATAGGTCCCGGTCGAGATGTCCTTGAAGCGGTATTCGACGCTGTAAGGCTCGCCGGTGCGCAGTGAGCGCCTCCAGATCCGCATCGTTGGCTCCACGTCGTCCGGATGCAGGTAATCCGCCCAGTTCCAGCCCCGATTTTCGTCGCGAGGCATGCCGGTAAATTCATACCAGCGTCGGTTGAAGTATTCGTGGTAGCCGTCCGCATTGGTCGTCCAGACGAGTTGGGGCATGGCATCGGCCAGCGCGCGGAATTGTGCTTCGCTTTGACGCAACTGCTCCTCTGCCTCGAGCCGGTCCGTGATGTCGGTATTGCTGCCAAACCAGCGGATTACGTTGCCGCTTTGGTCGCGGACGGGCACCGCGCGTGAGAGAAACCAGCGGTATGAACCATCCGCCGCCCGGAGTGGGAAGGTGTCTTCCCATTTTTCTCCTGTGGCGAAACACTGCGAGATGCGTTCCACCACTCGGTCGACGTGGTCGGGATGATGCACCTGACGCCAGCCCCAGCCCTGCATTTGCTCTAAAGTGGTGCCGGTATAGTCGAACCACCGCTGGTTATACCAGAAAATCCAGCCGTTGGCGTCGGCCATCCAGGCCAACTGGCTGATGTTGTCTGCCAGGGTTCGAAAGCGGGATTCGCTCAGCGAGAGCTCTGCCTCATGGGGGTGAGGAGACTCTGGCGGCCGTGCGGCTGCCCGGTAAAGGTCTGCGGCATAGCCGCTCAGGTCGCCGAACAGCCGCGCTTCTTCTTGTGAAAACGGGCGGGCGCCGGTGGAACGGAAGGCCCACGTGAGACCGAAGACGCCCTCGCCGCCTGCGAAAAGCGTGACCAGCGCCCAGCCGATGGGGGCCTGCGCGTCATCCAGAGAGGGAAGGACACGCCCAGGGCGCTCCAGTAAAAGGCTCTCACCAGGCTTGAGGTGGGCAGTCAGTTCGGCAACTTCTCCCTGCAACGGTTGCTTCACCAGGGTGGCTAGTTCGCCCACTGCCGCTTCCCAGCGAAACTGGGCTCCGCAGAGGCTGATGGCAGCAGATCCGGCACGGCAGAGTCGGGCGACCTGTTCCAGCGCAGCATTCAGCAATCCGTTGGGCTCATGTGCGACGAGTTTGGCTAAGCTCCGATAGGCCTCCGCCTCGCTGAAATAGTCTGGGTGGGGACCATCTTCAGGAATCGGCACCAACACCTTATCCCAGCTACGGGAGCGCAGCTCTGTCTTCTTGCTTAGGCCGTTTGGCATATGGCCCCCGGTATCCATGGATATTGGTATGCGGAGCGTTACTAGGTGTCAATCTAGAGCCAGGCTTCTTTTCCCCGCCATGGAGCCGCTGACGTGTCTTTTCTCCTACAGGCGGTTATAAAAAATGACCTGCAGCGAGGCCACAGGTCATTTTGCAGATCAGGAAAAAGCGTGCGGTTGCTTAGGAACCGATCGCCTGACGCAGCGGGTTGTTGTGCGGATTCTTCACGTCACCGCTGAGAATCTCGCGAGCCGAAACCTGCTGGCCGTAAAAGGCGGCGTTCTCTTCGTCGTCCCAGGTGATGTCGGAGATACCGATGGAGGCTTCACCGAAGAGACCTTCGGTATCCGTCCAGGCAATCACGTCGTCGGCGCGACCGGCTTCACCGTGGCCACGCTCGGACCAGTTGACGATGGAGAGGCCGGCTTCAGCGTTCAGGGCAAAGTTGTTGTCGTCCTTGAAGGTGTCGACGGCTTCCTGGCTGTTCAGAATGAACACCATGGAGCCTGCGGAAACACCGGCCTGGAGGCCAATGCTGCCTTCACCCAGATCGTAAAAGACCGGGTTGCTCCACTCGCCGTTGTCGTTTTCGAGCAGCACGCCTTCGCCGCCCGAGCCGCCAGCGATCAGCGCCGCGGTCACGTAGTCGGGGATGACGAGCACACCCTTGGCGTGTTCGAGCGTCTGGGCGAGATCCGGATCGATGCGTTGCATCTGGTTGATCACGCGGGCGGCGTCGCGGGTGTCTTCCATCGCGCTCTTCATGTCCTCGCGATCAGGCTCGGCGAAGGCCGAGGAAGCGAGCAGGGCGAGAGAGGAAATGGTGGCGAATGATTTGATAAGCGTCTTCATAGGTAGTTTCGAGTTGGTGTTTTTCCACTGAGGGAGGTCCCGGCGGCTGGGCCGCGGCAGGACGCCCTTGTTTTACGCTTTCCCTTTATCGCACCGTCCATGCCAATCCGATCGTTGGGAGCTCGGAGGCCTGAACACCGGGGACTTACGTAATGGCGCGCATCGGTCCAGGGTGCGCTTTGCTTGCCGAATGGCGCAACCTGCAACGCAACTGCTTCTTCTATAATGAGATCTGGATGCTAGGCCGACTTGTTGCGAAAGAGCCAGCTGGCAGCGAGCAACGTTACGGTCGCAATCAGAGCCAGCGGCCAGAGGTGCGGCCAGGCCAGCTCGAGCGGCAGGTCCTTGAGAAAGGCGCCCTTGGAAATGGGGAAGAAATGCCGCAGGGGGTTGGCCAGCGCGATGATCTGTAGCCAGCGCGGCATGTTGTCGACCGGGCTGGCAAAGCCGGAGAGCAGCACCGAGGGCAGCAGGAAGCAGAAAACGCCGAGAATGGCTTGTTGCTGCGTCTCGCACAGGGATGAGATGAACAGCCCGACCCCGATCAGCGAGAGCAGGTAAAAGGACAGCTCCAGGAAGAGCTGCAGCAGGGAGCCCTCGAAGGGCACGCCGTAAAAGGTGGTCGTCACCAACACGATGAACGAACCTTCCGCCAGTGCCACGACATAGGCGGGGATCGCCTTGCCGATCAGGATCTCCGTGGCGGAGTAGGGCGACACCAGCAGCTGGTCGAAGGTCCCGAGTTCGCGTTCGCGCGCGACCGACAGGGCCGTCACGATCATGGTGATCATGGTCGTGAGGATCATCAGCAGGCCGGGAATCGTGAAGAAGATGTAGTGCAGGTTGGGGTTGAACCAGTTGCGTGTGATGACCTCTACCTCGGGCTTTTGCGCTGCGGCGGTGGGGGCAATTTCGGCCGTGTAGCCCTGCAGGATCTCGTTCACGTAGCCCATTGCGATCTGGCCGCTGTTGGAGCGTCGCCCGTCGATGATCGCCTGGATCTCACCCGTTTCGCCGCGCTCGATCGAAGCCGAGAAATCCGGGGCGAAACGCAGGGCGATCAGGCTGCGCTGCTGGTTGATGTCGGCGGTCACCTCCGCGCCGCTGTGGGCATAGTGGATCTCGCTGAACGCGGCGGTGCGCGTCAGGCGGCTGACAACCTCCATCGAGTGCGGCCCCTGGTCCTGATTGAAGACCGTGATCGCGTTGTCCTTTACCTCCAGGGTGGCAGCGAAGGAAAAGATGAAGAGCTGCAACAGCGGCGGCATGATCAGGACCATGCGGCTGCGGGGATCGCGCAGCAGCGCCAGAAATTCCTTGCGGATAAGCGTCAGAAGCCGGCCCATGCGTCAGTCCAGGTGGCGTTTGAGGTTCTTGGCGGTCAAGGCGAGCAGGAAGACCGCGATGACGGTCAGCGCGATGATGCGCGGTAGTAGGTAGCCCCACAAGTCGCCGGCAAGAAAGAGCGTCTTTAGGCAATCCACGTAATAGCGCGCGGGAACGAGGCGGGAGATATACTGGATCCAGGTCGGCATGCTGCGGATCTCGAAGATGAAGCCCGAGAGCATGAAGGCGGGCAGGAATGCCGCGTTGATCGCCACCTGGGAGGCCAGAAACTGGTTCTTGGCCGCTGCGGAGATCGCCAAGCCGAGGCCCAGGCCGCCCAATAGAAATATGCCGCTGACGGTGTAGAGTGCCAACAGGCTGCCCCGCAGCGGGACTTGAAAGAGAAATACGGCCACCACCACGCACAGCGTCAGCGACGCCAGCCCCAGCAGAAAGTAGGGGATGACCTTGCCCAGCAGCAGCTCCATGCGCGTGACGGGCGAAGCCAGCAGCGCCTCCATCGTGCCGCGCTCCCACTCCCGGGCGATCACGAGCGCCGTCAGCAGGGCACCGACCACGGTCAGGATGATCGCAATCGAGCCGGGCACGAGAAAGTGGCGGCTGGTGACGCTCGGGTTGAACCACACGCGCTGGTCGACCGTAATGGCGGGGGTGATCTGGATGCCGTGCTCGACCGCCTCCATCTCCTGCCAGTGCTGCAGGGCGCCGCGCAGGTAGGCGTCGACGAAGCTCGCGATGTTGGGCTCTGAACCGTCGGCGATCAGACGGATCTCGGCGTGACCGGCTGCGAGGTTACGCGCAAAGTCTTCCGGTACGATCACGATGCCCCGTAACTCGCCCTCGATCAGGTCCGCTTCCAACGTGCGCGTATCGTGGGCCAGGTGCACCTCCAGGTAATCCGAGCCGTCCAGTGCGCTGACGAATTCGCTGGCGTCGGCGGACGGCTGCTCGACCACCACGCCGATGGGCACGTTTTTGGAGTCGAGCGACAGGCCGTAGCCGAAAATGAACAGCAGCACGAGCGGCAGCACAAAGGCGATGAGCACACTGCTCGGGTCGCGGCCGACTTGCAGCAGTTCCTTCCACACCAGCGCACGTAGGCGTTGCAGGTTCATGACGCGGCCTCCTGTTGCTGCTCCTGGCGGTGGATCAGCTCCACGAAGGTATCCTCCATCGTGGGAGAGGGGTGCGCATCCGTCGCCGCCTGCTTTTTGAGCGCGTCCGGCTCGCCGAGGGCGATCAATTGCCCGCGGTAGATAAAGCCGATGCGATCGCAATACTCGGCCTCGTCCATGAAGTGCGTCGTCACCATCACGGTCACGCCCTTGGCCGTCAGCCCGTAGATGTGGGTCCAGAACTCCCGCCGCGTGACCGGGTCGACGCCAGAGGTGGGTTCATCGAGGAAGAGGATTTCCGGCTCGTGCATCACCGCGCAGGCGAGCGCGAGCCGCTGTTTGAAGCCGAGCGGCAGGCCGTCTGGCGACGCCTTTAGGTAGCGATCTAGGTCGAAGAGGTCGATCATCAGCTCCACCTGCTTGCGCTGGTGCTTGCCGGAGAGGCCGTAGGCGCCGGAGAAGAAGTCGAGGTTTTGCCGCACGGAGAGGTTGCCGTAGAGCGAGAACTTTTGCGCCATGTAGCCGATGCGCCGCCGCGCCTTGCCGCCCGCGTGCTGCAGGCTCATGCCCATGACGAGCGCCTGCCCTTCGGTAGGCTGGGAGAGGCCGCACATCATCTTGAAGGTGGTGGACTTGCCCGCGCCGTTGGGCCCCAGCAGGCCAAAGATCTCCCCCGGCTTGATCGCAAAGGACACCTCTTTGGTCGCGTAAAAATCGCCGTAGCGCTTCGACAGGTCCTTGGCCTCGACTACCGCATCGTGGCCCATGTCCTTGGCCTCCATCTGTTCGGCCAGCACGGACTTGCCGCCCGGGCCGCCGCCCAGACGGTCGATAAAAGCGTCTTCGAAGCGGGGCTGGATCGACTCGATTTCGGCCGACTCGGGCAGTGCGTCCTGCAGCTCCTGTTGGTCGTGGTCTTCTCGCAAGACCACCCGCAGGTTGGCCCCTTCGATCACGCCATCGGAGACGGCGGGGTGATCGAGCAGCTTGCTGAGCGTCCGCCGGCGGCGTTGCGCCACGCCCTTGATGCGAAAGGCGCGGTCGGCCACGGTGTCGGCGAGTTCCTTCGGCGGGCCTTGGAAAAGCGCTTCGCCCTTGTTGAGCAGCAGCACTTCTTCGCACACTTCGGCTTCATCCAGGTAGGCTGTGCTCCAGACGACGCCCATGCCGCCCTCCACCAGTTGGTCGACCATTTTCCACAGCTCGCGCCGGGAGATGGGGTCGACGCCGACGCTCGGCTCGTCGAGCAGCAGCAGCTTGGGCTTGGAAAGCAGGGCGCAGGCGAGGCCCAGTTTTTGCTTCATGCCGCCCGAAAGCGCGCCTGCGCGCCGCGACTTGAAGCGGGCCAGGTCCGTGAATTCGAGCAGTTGGGAAAACGATTCGCGCCGCTGCTCGCCGTTGATCCCGCGCAGGTCCGCGTTGAGGTTCAGGTTTTCGATGACGGAAAGGTCTTCGTAGAGCCCGAATTTCTGCGGCATGTAGCCCAGAACGTCCCGGACTTTGGGCCCCTCCTTGATCGGATCGTGTCCCAAGACGCGCACGCTGCCTTCGGTCGGGTGCATGAGGCCGGCGATGATGCGCAGCAGGGTCGTCTTGCCCGCGCCGTCGGGACCGACCAGGCCGAGAAAGATGCCCTTGTCCATCCGCCACGAGACGTCCTGCAGCGCGGCGATGTCTTCCTTGGCAAAGCGTTTGCCCAGGCCCTGCACGTCCAGAATGGGAGCGTCTTGCGCCACGGCAAAATTAGGGGTGGAGGACGACGGTGACGGGCATGCCTTGCCGCAACGCCTCGTCGGGATGGTCAAGCACAACGCGGAAGCGGAACACGAGATCCGTGCGCAACTCTTCGGTCTCGACGTTTTTGGGGGTAAATTCCGCCCGCGACGCGATGAAGCCGATCTGCCCGGAATAGGGCTCGGTGCGGGCATCGGTGTAGACCTGCACCGGCATGCCCGGATGGATTTCGCCCAGCTCCGGCTCCGGAACATAGGCGCGTACCCACGTGCGGTCCTGCAGGGAAAGGGTCAAGACCGTCTGTCCCGCGCTGGCCATGGAGCCCGGCTCGAGCGCGCGGACCAGCACCGTGCCACGGCTGGGGGTGTGCAATTCCGTGTCCTCGAGTTCGAGTTCGATCTGGTCCAGCTTGGCGCGCGCCTGCTCCAGCTCCGCGCGGGCGGCGGCGACGTCTTCATCGCGGTAGCCGGCCTGCGTCAGGTCGAGGTTGGCTTCGGCCAGCGCGACCGCGGCCTTGGCTTCGTCGTAGGCGCTGGCGGCCTGGTCGAAGGCCTGTTGACTGGTCGCGCCCGAGGCCTGCAGCGACTTCTGGCGGTTGTAGGCGCGCTCGGCATTGCGCAACACGGCCTCGCGTTGGGCGACTTGCGCCCTGGCCTGCGCGAGTTCCTCGGGCCGGAAGCCGTTCTGCAGCTTCTCCAGATTGGCCTCGGCCGCCTGTACGCTGGCCTCGGCGGCACGGCGCTGTCGCTGCAGCGGCTCGCGGTCGAGTTGCGCGACCAGTTGGCCGGCTTCGACCGCATCGCCTTCTTCGACGTTGACCGCGGCGAGGCGGCCGCCGACGCGAAAGGCCAGGTTGACCTCGCGGATCTCGACGTTGCCGTAGGCCCTCAAGGTGCCGTCATCGTCCTGGGTTTCAGACCGGTAGAACCAGTAGCCGATGCCGGCAGCGACGCCGAGCACGATGAGGCCGAGAATGATCAGGCGCTTTTTCATGATTGCGAACGGGGGGAGGAATGGGCGTCGAAGCCCCGCATGGTGGCTTCGACGCTGGCGCGGATGCTGGCGTAGACGATTTCGCGTTGTGCGCCGTCGATCGATGCCCATCCGGTGCGGCGACACAGGGCAGCCTGGGCGTTGCGGAAGATCAGCACCTGCCCGACGATAGCATGCGCCCGCGCCATGGCCTGCGCCGAGGTAGGGTCGTCTCCGGCACAGCGGGCGAGAAAGTGGGTGAGGTAGGTGTGCAGTGGTCGCACCAGGCGCTCGTAATAAAGATCGAAAATCTGCGTCGGGCGCATTTGTTCGCGCATGATGATCAGGCTCAGCGCGGCCATGCGCTCACTACCCAGCAGGGCCTGCATCATGGGTTCGACCAGCTTCAGCACCATCTGCAGACAGTCGTCGAAGCTCAACGGCTGCTCCGCTTCACGCGCGATGAGGGCATCGGCCTGCTCGAAAACTGGCTGCATCAGCGTGCGCATCATGCCGGTCGTGGTCTCGGCGACCGCGTAGTAGAGCCCTTCCTTGTTTTTGAAGTAGTAGGCGATGGAGCCGAGGTTTTGCTGGGCCTTCTCCGCGATGGCTCGGGTCCGGGCTCCCTCCACGCCGCGGAGGCCGAATTCCTCGATCGCGGCCTCCAGCAGCGCCAGACGCGCCAGTTCGGCCTTGCTGGGGTTGGCATCCAGGTGCGCCCGGAGTAAATCGATCATGTGACTGATTAAATCATACAAATGACTAAAAGCAAGCCACACGATGGAAAATCAGTGCTTCTTCCACGGCCTCTTAGCGCACCAACTGTTCCCTCAAGGGGATTGACGGCGCGGCGCCGGCCTGCTGCACACACCAGGCCGCTGCGGCGGTGGCCTGCTTCAGGCTGTCCGCGAGGCTGCGTCCGCTGGCCATTGCCGCCAGAAAGTAGCCGATGAAGGTGTCGCCGGCGGCGGTGGTGTCGACCACGTGTTCCACCGGTGCGGCCGGTAGCTGGTAAGCACCGTCGGGCCCATCGGTGATGACGCCGCGTGCGCCCAGGGTCATCACCACCTGCAGTTGGGGTGCGCGTGAGTGCAGGACCGACAGCATGGCATCGGGTTCCGCATCGAAGCCGCACAGGCCGGTGGCCTCGACCTCGTTGACGATCAGGTAATCCACGGACGTCAGCGGGATCTGCCGACAGGCATCGGTGATGGGGGCGGGGTTCCAGACCACGCGGAATCCCCGGCGCCGGGCCTCGTGGATCACGTGCTCGGTCAGGTTCGTCTCGTTTTGGGTCAGCACGTAGGCGTCTTCTGGCAGGGCGAGCCAGGCGGCCTCCAGCTGCTCGGGCGTCAACGTGTGATTGGCCCCGCCATACAGCAAGATCGCATTCTCGCCCCCGTCGTCGACCTGAATGACCGCCTGTCCGGTTGCGGCGGCACCTTCTTCGAGGTAGCGCGTATCGACGCCGGCATCCTGCAGCAAGACCTTGAGCGAAGCCCCGTCCGGGCCGATCGCGCCGGCGTGGAAGACCCGCCCGCCCGCCCGGGCCAGGGCGAGCGACTGGTTCAGGCCCTTGCCGCCGGGGCTGTGGGCGTAATCTCGCGCCGCCAGCGTTTCACCGGGGCGCACGAAGTGTTCCAGTCGAAAGATGTGATCGAGATTGAGCGAGCCGACGTTGAGGACGGGCAGGGGCATAGGTAAAGGGGCAGGTTTCTCCACCCATTACAGCGTAGGTGACAGGGTGGAGCAAGCGCCGTTGGCTCAAGCGTTCGGCTTTTCCGCCGTGGCGGGCGGGGCCATCAGGGCGTCGCACAGGGGGCGGGACTGCGCGTTTTCCTCGATCAGCTCGGCGATGGTGGTGTCGCCAAAGCTTTGCTCGATACTGGCCATGGCGTCGTCGATGCGGCGGTGCATGGGGCAGAGGCACGTGCCGTGCGACTCGATCCCGAGCGGGCAGGTGCGGATGCGCTGGATGGGATCCACCGCGTTGATGACTTCCAGCGCGGTCAGGGTTTTGGGATCGCGCAGCAGTGAAAAGCCCCCGTTGCTCCCGCGCTGAGTCGAAAAGATGCCTGCCCGCGCCAGACTCTGCAGCACCTTGATCAGGTAGCCTGGCGTCGCCTTGGTGCCCTCGGCGATCTCCCGCAGCTTGTGCGTCTCTCCCGGCCGCTGGGAAAGCCACACCGTCGCCCGCAAGGCGTATTCGGATGCATCGGAAAGCAGTTTCATCTTTACCAAAAAGATTGACGCGCTGGACCGCGATGTCCAGAAAGAACGCAACATAGCATTAAAGCCTTTAAGCGTTCTTTAGCGTAAATTCCAAACCAGAGCTGCATCATGATCCCACTGAATGCCCAAACCACCGTCGGCGAACTCGTCAAAGACAAGCCCGCCCGTTCCCGCATCTTCGAGCAACTGAAGATCGACTACTGCTGCGGCGGCAAGCTACCGCTGTCCGAAGCCTGCGCCAAGCGCGGCATCGAGGTGGACGCCGTGCTGTATCAGCTGGAAATGCTGGACGCGCAAGATGCCCAGTTGGTGGATGCCGACGCGATGGGGTTGACCGAGCTCGCGGACCACATTGTGGATACCCACCACGCCTACCTGCGCGTGGAATTGCCGCGGCTGGACTTCATGACACGCAAGGTGGCGGCCGTACACGGGCAGGGTGAACCACGCCTGCTCGAGATCCGGCATACCTTTGAAGCCCTGCAGGAGGAGTTGGCCAGCCACATCCTGAAGGAGGAGAACATGCTGTTTCCGATGGTGCGCAAAATCGACGCGGCGGTCGAAAAGCCCCATTTTGCCTGCGGCTCCCTGGCCAATCCGATCCAGCAGATGGAGCGCGAGCATGACAATGCGGGCGGCGCGCTGGAGCAGCTGCGCGAGCTGACCGACGACTATACCCCGCCCGAGTGGGCCTGCAATACCTACCGCGCGATGTTCCAGGCACTGTACGCGCTGGAGCTGGATATGCACCAGCACGTGCACAAGGAGAATAACGTGTTGTTCCCCAAGGCGCTGCAGCGCGAAGCGCAGCTCGCCGAGCGGGCTTCCTGATTTTTAGAGCGTTTGCAGTCGAGATAACGTGGGGCGGAAGCGAGCATGGCTCGCTTCCGCTTTTTTGTGCTTTGTCCGATCCTCAGGCCTGCCAGGCGAAAATCGTTTCGCATGTTACGGACATATCGGCACGGATCTTTCTCATCTATGGGTGCAAGAACAGGCGGCGGGCTGCATTAAGCTACCACGTTGTATGTGCTGTTACATCAGAACACCTTATGGCAAAAGCGCACGAATGACTGAAAAAGAGGGCTTCGACACCGCACCCTTTGGGGTCCAGGGATTAGATCAACTTTTGGGCGGCGGCCTTTGGCGTGGCCGGCCTTACATTATTTATGGCGGGCCGGGCACGTGTAAAACGACCCTTTCACTGCATTTTGCAATGGATGGGGCTCAGCGAGGCGAAAGTGTGCTGTATGTGACCTTTTCCGAGTCGCGGACGGACCTCAACCTCGTTGCCAAATCACACGAATGGGATCTTGGCGGGATCGACGTGATGGATCTCACCGAAGAGATCGCGACCCAGCATACGGAAAAACAGCAGACCGTGCTTTCTTCGGACGAGGTCGAATTCAATGAGCTGGTAGAATCCGTGCTGCAGAGCATCCGGGAGAAAAAGCCCCAGCGCCTCGTGATCGACTCCATGACCGATCTGCGGGTGCTGGCCAACAATCCGATCCTCTTTCGCCGCCAAATTTTCGCGCTCAAGCGCCTCAGTCGCGAGCTCGGCTCTACCATGTTGCTGATCGACTTGCCGACGGGCGGCGTGCAGCAAAGCGAGATCCTGGATTTGGCCCACGGGGTGATCTTGCTGGAAGAACGGATGGCGGCGTATGGACGCTCGCGCCGACGCTTGCAGATCGAGAAGATGCGGGCCAAGTCGTTCCCCACCGGCTACCACGATATGACGATCGACGCCGGCGGCTTGCAAGTCCATCCGCGCCTGGAGCCGCAACACCGCAAGGCGGAGTTGAGCGAGGTGATGAGCAGCGGCATTCAAGGGCTGGACGACCTGTTCGGTGGCGGATTGGTCAGCGGCACTTCCTCGCTGTTCCTCGGGCCCGCTGGTTCCGGTAAAACCTCTCTTTCCACGCTCTACGTGCATACGGCCGCCCGACGGGGCGAGCGATCCTCCGTCTATCTCTTCGACGAAACCACCGCCACTTTTGAGCGCCGGGCCGAAGGCCTGGGCGTGCCGGTGAAGGACTTCGTGGACCAAGGCCTGATCCTGGAGCGGCAACTGGCGGCGGGCGAGATCTCCCCCGGCGAATTTTCCAACCTCGTGAAGCAGGATGTGGAGGAACACGGCAGCAAGATCGTCATCATCGACAGCCTGACCGGCTACGCCTTCACCATGCTCGAAGAGTCCCTCCTGATCGTGCACCTGCACGAGCTCGTGAACTACCTCAGCAGCCGCGGTGTGCTCACCCTGATGGTCAGCACCGAGCACGGCCTGCTCTCGCCCATCGGCTATCGGGAAAAGGTGGAGCTGAGCTATCTGGCAGACTCGGTGCTGCTCAGCCGCCACTTCGAGGCAGAAGGCGTCGTGCGCCAGGCGATTAGCGTGATCAAGAAACGCTACGGCAGTCACGAGCATTCGATCCGGGAGCTGCAGTTTGGTCGCGGGCGCATTGAAATTGGCCCCCCGCTCAAGGAGTTCGGCGCCGTGCTCTCCGGTTCGCCCCGCTTTGAGGGCAATCGTGATCAGTTGCTGGCGAGCTTTGAAGGTGAGCGTGGTCGCTCCGAGAAAGGAGAAACGAATCAGTGACGCCGAGCGAGCTTAGCTTTCTCATTTGTGCCCCCCACGGCCGAAATGCGTTGGTGTTCGAAGAGTTGGTCCGGGAAATGGGATTCCCGACCGAGACCAAGGACGATCTGGCGGCGACATTGGAGGCGGTTACGGATGGTACGACCGGTCTCATCGTCGAACAGGAGGCGCTGCAGCGTGACGGCCTGGATCGGTTGACGGCCTTTCTGGAAGGCCAGCCCGAGTGGGCCGACATGATGTGCTTGCTCGTGCTGGACCGCCATGCACGCATCCCCCGTCAGCTCCACGAGATGACGGTCCGGTGGGATGTCGTTCTCCATCATCGCCCGTTGCGCCGGGCTCAGTTTGCCAACTCGCTCCAGAGTGCCCTCAATAGCCGCCGACGGCAGCTCGAGCTGAAGCAGCTGCTCGATAACCTGCGGGATGAAAAAGAAAAGGCCAAGGCGGCCTACCGCGTGAAGAGCGTGTTTCTCTCGCAGCTCAGCCACGACATCCGCACCCCGCTCACCGCCATCCTCGGCTTCACCGAAGTGCTCAGCGATCGGGAGGACGATCCCGATAAACAGGAAATCATGGACGGCATTCTCGAGAGCAGCACCCGTCTGCTCGAGACGCTCGATGGCGTGCTCGAGCTGAGCAAGCTGGAGGGCCGCGAACAGATGGCGGATCCCGAGAGCGTAAACGTTGCGAGCGAGCTGCGGGCGATCGGCAAGATCTTCCAGCAGGAGGCTATCAGCGGCGACATCACGTTTACCATCGGCTGTGACGAGGCCCTCTACATCCGCGGCAACCGCAACGGCTTGCACCGGATTTTGCTCAACCTTGTCGGCAATGCGATCAAGTTCACCCCCGCCGGGGGAGAAGTGAAGGTGGGCGCGCATCGTGACGGCGAGCTCGCGTGCGTCACGATCGACGACGACGGTCCCGGTATTTCCGAGAATTTCATGCCTCAACTCTTCCAGCCCTTCCAACAAGACAAGAGCCTCAAGCAGGCGATGGGTGGTTCCGGCCTCGGCCTGGCCATCAGTCAACAACTCGCCCGCTTGATGGGCGGAGAGCTTCAGGCCGAGAACCGGGTCGGGGGCGGCAGCCGTTTCGTCTGCTGCCTGCCGACCGATCAAAGCAAAGGCCCGGCTTCCATGGAGGCATTGGATGGCGAGGCCGACGCCAAGGCGCTGCAGATGCTGGTCGTCGAAGACGCGGAGCACACCCGTCGCGTCCTGCGCTTCATGTTGCCGCCCACGGTGGAAGCCGAATTGGTGGGCACCTACGATGATGCAGTGGGGCTGGCCCAAAAACAGAGATTCGACCTCGTCTTTCTCGATATCGACCTGGGCGAAACGCGCACGGGGCGCGACCTGTTGCGTGAATTGAAGCAGCATCCCAACGCTGCTGACGCCCACTTCGTCGCCTTCACGGCTTTCGCCTCCAGTAATGACAAGGACAGCTATTACGAGGAAGGCTTCGACGGCGTTTTGCCCAAGCCCTTTACCCGCAAATCCCTCCAGGAAGCCATTAATCAGGGAGCTGAGAAAAGACGCGCGTAGGGAAGAGCGCGCGCGGCAAAGCACCGTCGTCCGCTATTTCTCGGAGGTTTGCAAATGGCCCCTCAAGGCGCGCAGGATGTGATCCCATGTCTCTGCGTTGAAGAACATGTGCCCCGCTTTTTTCAGCGGGAAGAAGCTGGAAGCGCGGGCGACGGAGGCGAGGGCCTTCCCATGATCAAAGGGGACGAGCGGATCTTCCTCACCATGGAGCACACACAGCGGGGTCTGCGAGCGCGCCAGTTTTTCTGGCAGGTCATTGGGCAACGTCCCCATGGCATGAATGTGATGGGTTGCGACCTGGGCGTTCCGCGGATCTCCTCGATAGAGCGCCTCCGTATAGGCTCTCGCCCTGTTTTCGTCGAAGGCACACGAGCCGTTGAGAAACCTCCAGCTCTTCATCCAGCCAGCCAAATCCTGCTCGAATTGACCGGTGGGGGCGTTTTCCATCAGGATTTGCCAGGTCTCCGGCGCAGGAAGGCTCATCCCGAGCTCCGCATAGCGTGCGGGCGTCGCACTGGGGCCCGAGGAGATCGCTGCGACGCTGGCAAGACGCTCAGGATGCCCCGTCATGGCCAGCAGCCCCATGTAGCCGCCCATCGAATGGCCCACCAGATGAACCGGAGTTTCGCCGTTTATTTGCTTCAGCAGCGCCCATAAGTCGTCAAGCAAGGCGTCGATGGGGTAGGGGGCGTCAAAGTGGTCGGACAAGCCCGTATCGCGGTGGCAGTAGCGCAGGGTACTGTAGCCCGATTCAGACAAAGCCCGACAAAACGCGGCAGGCCAGAACTCCAGGGGCGCGCCGGCGCCGGGGATCAGCACCACGAGCGGGGCGCCGGGTCGCTCGGTGTGATCGACCTCGAGCTGAATGCCGCTGCTCAGTTTGATGCGTTCGCTGGGCATGGTGTTCGCTCCCTCCGCTAGCCTCGGACGCGCCGGGTATGCCAGGCGCCCCAGAAGAGGCTGGAGAAGAATTTCTGGGGCGTCTCGAAGCCGGCATCCGTGAGCAGGCTTGCCACCTTGGCTTCCGATTCCGGAGGGGCGGCCCCGCTCATGATCTTGTTGAGCTTTACCTGGACCTCATCGGGATCAGCTCCGCCCATGCGCCAACGATTCGCCCAGGCCGCCAGCAACAAGGGTTCGGAAGCGTAGCTGCGGTAGTTTCCCGCCAGAATCAGCGATGCACCCGGGTTCAAACGCGTGGCGACTGCGCGCAGGAGTGCTGCCTTGTCGGCGTCATTCGCGATGTGATGCAGCACGCCGAGCATGAGCGCCGCATCAAACGCGGCTTCCTGAGGCACTGCCGATAAGTCTCCTTCAACGAAAGTCACTCGGGGGGCGAGCCCCTCCGCCTCGATCTGCGCTCTGGCCAGGTCGAGCATCGGAGCTGAGGGATCGACTGCGACAAAGCTCCAGTCGGGCTCAAGACGGGCCGCCGCAATCACCTCTCCGCCCGTCCCGCCCGCGCCGACGACCAGCACGTTTGCATTCTTCCGCTCGGGAAGCGCGGCGGCGAGAATGCAGGCCGAGAGTTCATGACAGGCATCGTAGCCGGCCAGCCCGATCCGCGCCTGGTGTGCATACTCCTCTGCCCGGGACGTATCGAATTTCAAATGTGAGTTCTGATCTACCGCGATCATTGCCTTTCCGGTATGAAGTGACTGTCCGCGTCAGGGCATGACAGGTGACATTGGGGATGCGATAGATCACCATGCTCGAACTGGGACAAAGTGGCGAGGTCGTTTGCCAAAATCGTGGCAAATCCCGCTGGAAAAACGGCTGCACTATCGCAGGGAAGGCGGCTCTTGCCCTTCGTTCGTGCTCCGCTCACGAGGTCGGACCTTTGCGCTTTTCACCCTCAAGAAGGCCCTCGGTGAAATCAGACTGTATCGCCTCGGAAATGGTCGATGAGGATTGCAGCCATCCGGACAATCGACACCCCGTCGCAGGCAGTTGGCGGTTACGGAGATTGCAAAATGGCTTGGTCATTCGCTCAGATGGTGGGGGTAGTGCCGCCGTCAATGACGTAGTCGGCGCCATGGATGGAGGCGGCACGTGGTGAAGCGAGGAAAGCGATCAGCTCCGCGATCTCCCACGGCCAGACGGGTCGGCCGATGGGAATGCCACCCAACGACTTCAGGATACCTTGGCGTGCAGTCTCCTCATCTGTGGATCCGTGCTTGGCCAGGCGCTTCACCATCGCCTGCGACGCAGTGGTGTAGATCCAGCCGGGAGAGACGGATGTGACTCTAACGCCTTTGGGACCCACTTCCTTTGATAGAGCTTTGCTATATGTCGTAAGCGCTGCCTTTGCTGCGGCATAGGCGGTGGTTGATTCCGGAAGGGGCAGATGCCTCTGGATGGATGAAATGTGCACCACCACGCCGGACCGACGTCTCACCATCGTGGGGAGGACAACCCTGTCGATGCGCACGGCCGTCAGCAGGTTCAGGTTTAACTCCTTGATCCACTCTTCATCGTCGAGTGCCGCAAATCCTCCGCCTGGCGCACTCGAACCGCCGAGATTGTGGACGACGATGTCCGGCACTCCAAACGTTTCCAGGAGCGCGGAGGTTACTTTATTTACCCCTTCGGCTGAAGATAGATCCCCGGGGATGAAAACGCCGGGGAGGTCGGATTCAGCCGGCGCCTGACGTGCACTGGTGACCACAGATGCGCCTCCGGCCGCAAACCGTCGGACCATCGCTTCACCCGCACCTTTTGTCCCTCCAGTGACGAAAACCCGCTGTCCGGCGAACTCATCTACTGCAATGGGTAAATCTGGTGGTTCGATCTTCATCGGATATTCAGTTGCGCGATTTTTCCGTCCTGCAGGCGGAGTTCATAGTCGAGTTTGATCGGACTGCCGGGAAATTTGCCGGTTACGGAGACGACCATCTGCACCGCATCTGCGATCGTCTGCGCGCTGGTCACTGTTGCGTGCGGTCGATACTCGCGACTTGTCTGAGAAACCCAGCGCTCTATGGCAGAGGAGCCGACATGGTCTTTCTGCTCGTCGCGGACGGTGGCGTTAGGAGTGAAGCACGCGGCCGCGCCTGCGGCGTCAAACCGGTTGACGGCATTGAGATACCTGACGACTGCGGTGGGGAGTCGATTTGTGTTGTTCGTATTCATCGCTTGGAAGTTGCTGCAGGATATCGCATTGACTGCGTAGCGTCCAATGCCGTGTTTTTGGGCTCGCTAATACTTTTAGTATGAGTCACCCATGGAGGGTGGAACTTCGACACCTCCGCTACTTTGTCGGTGTGGCGGCGCACGGATCCTTCAATCGTGCGGCACAGATACTGCACCTCACCCAGCCGGCTCTCAGCCGTCAGGTGAGAGATCTGGAGGATGAACTGAGCGTGCCGTTGTTCGTCCGCGGGAAGAATGCGGTGAAGCTCACTGACGCTGGCGAACGCTTTTACGACGAAGCGCGCGAAGTGCTTGCCCGCGCGGAACTGGCCGTGCAGCGGGTGCGGGACGAGACGCGCTGCGAAGTATTACGCGTCGGCTACTCCCCTTCGGCGACGGCCGGCATTCTTCCCCGCGCGCTGCAGAGGTTCCAGACGGAGAACCCGAAGGTGCAGATCGAGCTCGCGGACGTTTCTCCCCCTGAGATGATCCGCATGGCGGTTGAAGGCCGATTGGACCTTGTTATCGCGCTGGAGCCGTCGGTGACGACCACCGTCGGATTTCAATGGACCGAACTGCATCGTGTAACGCACGTCCTGGTGATGCGGGCGGATCACCCGCTGGCGAAATTGAAGCGCATCGCGCCCAGGCGTCTACGCGAAGTCCCGCTTGTGGGGCTGGCGCGGGCGAATTTTCCCGACTACGTTCCCCATGTTCGAAGGATCTTGAAGCCCTTTGGTTTCGAGCCGCGCTTCGTCGCTTTGGAGATGGATGGCGTCTCGACGCTTTTCGCCAGTCTGGAGGCGTATCACGCTGCAGCCATTCTCGCCGATGGCGTCATTGAATTCATGCCGCGCTCGCTGGTGTGCCGGCCGTTCCTTCCGAAGTTCGATTCCGTTGTGGCGAAAATCGGTCTGTCTTCAACGTCTCCTAACCCGCATGCCGAGTTATTTGCGGAGCTTTTGAGAAGGGAAGCTCGACGGGCTGAAAGCTCGGGAGCGTGAGAATGGACCGGTAGGAGGGGGGGGCATCACAATTCGTTTGAACCTGCCGAAAATAAACGGCACGGGTCGCAAGCAATGTCAGCTCTCCAAATCCCCTCTTTTCAAGGCGAACCGGAAAATGGCGGAGAGAGAGGGATTCGAACCCTCGGTGCCATTTCTGGCACACACGATTTCCAATCGTGCACATTCGGCCACTCTGTCACCTCTCCGAACGAAAAGTTGAATAACAGGGGTTTTCGGGCGGACCGTCAAGCGTTAACGCGCGGGAAAGTTGTCCACAAAAAGGTGTAAAAATGTAAGCTGCTGAATTTCAGCGACATTATAAGCCGTTGAACAGCGTTTTCTGAGGGGTGGTCCTGTTAGGTACTTGCAATCGCGTCAGGCGACCTCCACTCTGGCGGTTGCTTCGTTCATCTCGGACTCTTTTGGACTGATGGTTACCGCTAAAGATTATACCTACGACAGCCGGATTGAGGGCGATGTGGTGGTGACGCAACTGGATGCGGCCATTAACTGGATCCGCAGTCATTCGGTCTGGCCAATGCCCATGGGCCTCGCCTGTTGCGCCATCGAGCTGATGGGGGTGGGCGCGTCCCGCTTCGACATCTCCCGCTTCGGCATGGAGGTCATGCGTTTCAGTCCCCGCCAGTGCGACTGCATGATCGTCGCCGGCACGGTGACATACAAGATGGCAGAGGCCGTGCGCCGCATTTACGACCAGATGCCCGAGCCCAAATGGGTGGTGGCAATGGGGGCGTGCGCTTCGTCTGGCGGCATGTATCGCAGCTATGCCGTGCTGCAGGGGGTCGACCGCATCGTGCCGGTCGACGTTTACGTTTCCGGCTGCCCGCCGCGCCCGGAAGCCCTGCTCGACGCCATGATGAAGCTGCAGGCGAAGATCCAGAAGGAAGACTCCAGCAAAACCTTGCTGAAAAACCGCGAGTCTCGCGAGCTCGCCTATAAATCTTGAACAACACCGGGCGGGTTAGCATCCTCCTGACTTTTCACGAAGCTTCGCTATGTCTGAACTGACTGACGATTTGCTCCAGGCTTTTTCTTACCTGACCAAGCGGGCCAGCCGTGACTGGCCGGCCTTTGACTGCCCTCCGGAGCACCTGATCGAATTCCTCCAGGCCCTGCGCCAGGAATACGGTTACGACTTCCTCACGGACGTGACCGCGATCGACTGGTACGAGGAGTCGCCGCGCTTCGTGGTGGTCTATCACCTCTTTTCGACCCAACAGGCGCGCTACATCCGTGTCGCGACGCCCTGCCTCGACGACAACGAGCCGAGCGTGCCGACCGTTTCCGGTATCTGGCCCACGGCGGACTGGCACGAGCGCGAGACCTACGACATGTTCGGCATCCAGTTCGAGGGCCACCCCGACTTGCGCCGTATCCTGATGTGGGAGGAGTATCCCTACTTCCCGCTGCGCAAGGAATTCCCGCTGGCCGGCCACGAGGTGGACCTGCCGGCCGAGGACATCGCCGAGCGCACGGGCGTGAAGGCCCAGCCAGCCCCGATGATGGGCGGGCCCTTCCACTCCGGCCAGACCGGCCCGATGTCCCGCCGCGAACCCCGCGCCGACGACGAGTCCTGGACCGAAGTCAAGCGCCGCCCGGAAGAGCTCGACAGCTTCGACCAGCCGCGCGAGTTCCGCGAATCCGCCCGACGAGAGCAGTAACCGACCCAATCCCTTTCTTCCATGGCCATCAAAGAAGTCAGCATCGGTGACATCAGCGCACGTGGCGCCGCCGCCGAACAAGAGTTCCAGGGCGAGCACCTCGTGGTCAACATGGGCCCGTCTCACCCGGCGACGCACGGCGTCTTGCGCCTCAAGCTCGAGCTCGACGGGGAGACCGTCACCAAGTGCGAGCCGGTCGTCGGCTACCTCCACCGCGGGGATGAGAAGATCGCCGAGAACATGACCTACAACCAGTTCGTGCCCTACACGGACCGGTTGGACTACCTCGGGCCGATCCACAACAACGTCACCTTCGCCATGGCGGTCGAAAAGCTCGCCGGGCTGGAAGTGCCGCCGCGCTGCCAGGCGATCCGCCTGTTATGCTGTGAGCTCGCCCGGGTGCAGAGCCACCTCCTCGGGGTCGGCGTATATGCGATGGACTGCGGTTCCATCACCGCCTTCATGTATACCTTTACCGAGCGCGAAAAGATCTACAGCCTGCTCGAGCAGCTCTGTGGTGCGCGCTTCACCACCAGCTATACCCGCATCGGCGGCCTCCAGCGCGACATCCCGGATGGCTGGCTCGGCAATGTGCGCAAGGTGGTGGACGAGATGGAGCCGGTGCTCGACGAGCTCGACGCCCTCATCACCCGCAACCGCATTTTTTACGACCGCACGGTCGGCCTCGGCGTCATCTCCAAGGAAGACGCCATCGCCTACGGGCTGACAGGGCCGAATCTGCGCGGCAGCGGTGTTGCGCTCGACCTGCGCAAGGACGATCCCTACCTCGGCTACGAAAACTACGAGTTCGATGTGCCGATCGGTTCCACCGGTGACTGTTACGACCGCTGGCTCGTGCGCATGGTGGAGCTGCGCGAGTCGCTCAAGATCATCAAGCAGGTGATCGACAGTATGCCCGACGGCCCCTGGTATGCCGAAGAGGCCAAGAAGATTTTCGCCCCCCGCAAGGACAAGGTGATGACGAGCATGGAGGAGCTGATCCAGAACTTCATGATCGTGACCGAAGGCCCGCAGATCCCCGAGGGCGAAGTCTACTTCGAGGCCGAAAACCCCAAGGGCCTGCTCGGCTTCTACATCGTTTCCAAGGGCGGCGGCGTGCCTTACCGCATGAAGATCCGCTCCCCCTCGTTCTGTAACCTTTCCATCCTGCCCAAGCTCGTCCCGGGCCACATGGTGGCAGACATTCCCGTGATCCTCGGCTCGTTCGACTTCGTGATGGGCGAGTGCGACCGTTAATACGCTGAACCAAGCGCCGAAAAACCTCATGGCTTTTGAACCGTCCCAGCCGCTTCGCGACTACACCGAGAAGGTGATCCCGCGCTACCCGCAGAAGCGCAGTGCCATCATGATGATCCTGCACGCCATCCAGCGCGAGCAGGGCTACATCTCGCTCGAAGCACAAGAGTGGGTCGCCGCTCAGGTCGAGATCGAACCGATTCAGGTGCGCGAGGTGGTGACCTTCTACCCGTTTTACCGAGAGCACCCGGTAGGCAAGAAATACATCCGCGTCTGCCGCACGCTCTCCTGTGCCCTCAACGGTGGCTACAAGGTCTGCGACAAGTTCCTGTCCGAGTTCGGCACCAAGCTGAACGAGACCTCGCCCGATGGCCGCGTGACGGTTGAATTCGCCGAGTGTCTCGCCGCCTGTGGGACCGCACCCGTCGCCATGATCGACGACGACCTGTATGAGAACCTGACCGAAGAACAGGTCAAGGAGCTCTGCGACGCCATCAAGCGCGACGTGCCCGAACAAGCCCCGGCGCCTTCTGCCGAATCCACCCACCACTAGTTTCTGCCATGATCGCCGCACCCAAGCGCACGGACATTCACCCCAAGGAACGCCGCATGATCCTCAAGCATGCGGACGATCCGAGCTACGATACGTCGGTCGACTGCTATATCGAGCACGGCGGTTACGAGACCCTCAAGAAGGCGCTCACGCTCAAGCCCGAAGATGTGCACGACCATGTGATGAAGGCCGGCATCCGCGGACGGGGTGGGGCAGGCTTCCCGGCCGGCATGAAGTGGAAGTTCCTCGACCGCAAGAGCGGCAAGCCGATCTACCTGATCTGCAACGCCGACGAGTCGGAACCGGGCACCTTCAAGGACCGCCAGATCATGCACAAGGATCCGCACCAGCTGATCGAGGGCATGATGATCGCGGCCTACGCCACCAATACGGCCAAGGCATTCATTTACATCCGCGAGGAGATGCCGCACGGTGCGGTGATCCTCGAACAGGCGATCGAAGAAGCGCGCGCCAAGGGCTTCGTCGGCGACAAGATCGGCGGCAGCGATTACTCCTGCGACATCGTGGTGCACCGCGGGGCTGCGGCCTACATCTGCGGTGAGGAAACCGGCCTGATCGAGTCCCTCGAAGGCAAGCGCGCCTACCCGCGCATCAAGCCGCCCTACTTCCCCGCCGCGCTCGGCCTCTACATGTGCCCGACGATCGTGAACAACGTGGAGACTCTGTGCCACGTGGTGCACGCCGTCAGCATGGGCGGCGAGGAATACGCCAAGATCGGCACGCCCAACAACTCGGGCACCCGCATCTGGAGCCTTTCCGGCCACGTGCAACGCCCCGGCTACTATGAGCTGGAAAACGGCAAGCACACCTACGGCGACCTCATTTACGAGATCGGCGGCGGCCTCAAGCCCGGTCGTCAACTCCTGGCAGTGATCCCCGGTGGCTCCAGCTCCAAGGTCTGGCGCGCCGGCGAACGCTTCAAGGGCAAGGACCGCGGCGGCAACGAATACGACTGGGCAATCGAAGATGTGCCGCTCAATTTCGACGGCCCGATGACGGCCGGTTCGATGAGCGGTTCCGGCGCCGTGATCGTGGTCGACGACTCCGTCGACATCGTGGACGTGCTGGCCAACATCAATGCCTTTTACGCCCACGAGAGCTGCGGCCAGTGCACGCCGTGCCGTGAAGGCAGCCTCTGGATGAAGAAGATTACCTCGCGCATGACCTCCGGCCATGCCCGCCCCGAAGACGTGGACCTGCTCGCCAGCATCGGCGATCAGATCGCGGGCCGCACGATCTGCGCCCACGGCGAGGCCTGCGCCTGGCCGACCCAGAGCTTCGTGGCCAAGTTCCGTGACAAGTTCCTCGAACGCGCCGAGCGCCAAGCGGCGAGCGGTTCCGGCGACATCCGCCTCATCTAGACCTCCGTGGCGGGGCCGCGCCCTGCCGTGTGTGATCCATCCCTCTTTCCTTTCCTCGCATGAGCGACCAACCCGATAACCTCATCACCATTAACCTGAACGGCAAGGACGTGCAGGTGGAGCCGGGCCTGAACATTATCGAGGCGGCCTCCCGTTTCGGCATCGAGGTGCCCCACTACTGCTACCACCCGCACCTCAGCGTCCCCGGCAACTGCCGTATGTGTCTGGTGGAGATGGGCATGCCTGGCAAAGACCGTGCCACCGGCGAACCCATGCTCAATGACGACGGCTCGCCCAAGATCATGTGGGTGCCCAAGCCCGTGATCGCCTGCGCGACCAAGATCGCTCCGGGCATGCACGTCAGCACGGAGTCGGACGTCGTCCAGAAGTGCCGCGAGGGCGTGATGGAGTTCCTGCTCGTCAATCACCCGCTCGACTGCCCGATTTGCGACCAGGCCGGTGAATGCCGCCTGCAGGAGTTCGCCACCGATTACGGCCGCGGTCACAGCCGTTTCGTCGAGCGCAAGAATGTGAAGCCCAAGCGCACCCGCATCGGGCCCCGCGTCATGCTCGACGACGAGCGCTGCATCCTCTGCAGCCGCTGCATCCGCTTCTGCAACGAATTTATCGGCAAGCCCATCCTCGGCTTCACCGAGCGCGGCAGCTACAGCACGCTTACGACCTTCCCCGGCAAGGAGCTGGACGACAATTACTCGCTCAACACCGTCGACATCTGCCCGGTGGGCGCGCTGACCAGCACCGACTTCCGCTTCAAGATGCGCGTCTGGTTCCTCAAGGAGACCGACAGCATCGACACCGAATCCAGCGTCGGCTGCAACACCATCGTCGGCAGCCGCGAAGGCAAGATCCACCGCATCACGCCGCGCCGCAACGACGAGGTCAACGACACCTGGATGCCCGACAGCGGGCGCATGCTCTACAAGCAGGTCGAAGCCGACGATCGCCTGACCGCCTACAGCATCGCCGGCAAGCCCTGCTCGGGCGAGGAAGCCGTGAAGGCCGCCGCCGAGCTGCTGCTGCAAGGGCAGGGCAAGGTGGCCGTGGTCGGCAGTGGTCGCCTGAGCGTGGAAGAGCAGTTCCTGCTGCGCAAGATTTCCGAAGTGCTGCAAAGCGCGCCGACTTACGCCGTGGCCCGCTACGGCGAGGCAGACGGCAAGCTGATTTCCGCCGACCGCAACCCCAACGTGCGCGGCGCGCTGCTGACGGGCATGATCGGCAATCTGCCGGAGGAACAGCTGGAAGACCTGCGCAAGAAGCTGGAAAGCGGCGAAGTCACCCACCTGCTCGCCGTAGGTGAAGACCTCGCCGAGGCCGGCATCCCCGCCGAACTGCTCAAGCAGGCTCAAGTCGTCTACATCGGCACCCGCCACTGCGACACCTGCCAGCACTCCAAGATCGAGTTGCCCTTGCTGACGGTCTTTGAAAAGTCCGGCACCTTTGTGAACCAGCAGTTCCGCCTGCAAAAGTTCAACCAGGCCGTGCCCGGCCCGGCCGGCACGCTCTTCGGTCTCAGCACCTTTACCAAGTTGTATGCCGCGCTCACGGGCGAGTCGCCCTACGCGCCGAGCCCCGCCGCCATCTGGACGCACATGGCCGAGGAGATCGCCGAGTTCTCCGGCCTGCGCTATCAGGACATCCCCAAGACGGGCAAGGTGCTAGACGGCAGCCGGTTCGACAAACTTCCATTCCGTGAAGGGGCCTCCCTCCACTTCACCCCGGCGGCGGAGACCGCCAACGCCTAAGCGCTTGTCGCCATGGACTTCATCCTCGAAAACCCTCTGATCCTCGCGCTGATCAAATCCCTGTTGGTGGTTGGCGTCGTGATGGGCATGGCCGCTTACGCCGTGTTGGCGGAGCGCAAAGTTTGCGGCTGGATCCAAGGCCGCCCCGGCCCGAATCGCACCAAACTGCCGCTGCTGGGCGACCTGCCCATCATCGGCCCGTTTCTGACGCGCCTCGGGATTTTCCAGCCGATGGCCGACGGCCTCAAGTTCCTCGTCAAGGAAGAGCCCACGCCCGGCCACGTGAAGCGCTTCTATTACGTGCTGGCGCCGATCGTCTCCTTCATCCCGGCCATGACCACCATGACGGTGCTGCCCTTCGGCCTGTGGAAAACGGCGGACGGCGTGCAACCGCTCGTGCTGGCCAACATCGACATCGGCATCCTCTTCATTCTCGCGGTCAGCTCGCTCGGCGTCTACGGCATCATCCTCGCCGGCTGGGCCAGCAACTCCAAGTATCCGTTCCTCGGCGGTATCCGTGCGAGCGCGCAAATGATCTCCTACGAGCTGGCGATGGGCCTGTCCCTGCTGCCGGTCTTCATGTGGTTCGCGCCGGAAACCGGCGGCAGCCTCAACCTGTTCAACATCGTGCAAGCGCAAGGCAACCACTACTGGAACGTCATTCCGCAATGGACGGTGTTCTTCCAGCCGCTCGGCGCCCTGATCTTCCTCGTCTCGCTCTTCGCCGAGACCAACCGTGCGCCGTTCGACATGCCGGAGTCGGAGACCGACCTCGTGGCCGGCTTCAACACCGAATACGGCGCCTTCAAGTTCGGCCTGTTCTTCCTCGGCGAATACACGCACATCATCATCGGCTCGGGTGTCTTCGTGGCGCTCTTCCTCGGCGGCTGGAACCTGCCCTGGATCGGCTTGCCGGCCGGCATCCTCGGCGCCGTGCTCAGCGTGCTGGTCTTCCTCGTCAAGACCTGCGCCCTGATCTTCCTTTTCATCTGGGTACGTTGGACCCTGCCGCGCTTCCGCTACGACCAGGTCATGAACCTGGGTTGGAAGAAACTCTTGCCGCTGGCAGTCGCGAACTTCGTGCTCTACCTCATTCTCATTGCGCTCATCGAGAGCTAATCAATCCCACCACTGCACATTATGGCGACCAAAGTAGTCGAACGTAAGCCGCTGAGCATCTGGGAGCGCAGCTATTTACCGCAGATCGTCGGGGGCTTGAAGATTACCTTCAAGAACATGTTCAAGCCCACGGTGACGCTGGAGTATCCCGAGGAACGCCCGGAAATCCCGCCAGGCTATCGCGGGGTGCCGACGCTCGTGCGCGACCCCAATGGCCGCGAGAAGTGCGTCTCCTGCCAGCTTTGCGAGTTCGTGTGCCCGCCCAAGGCTATCCGCATCACCCCGGGCGAAATCCCGGAGGAGTCGGAGAGCCGCCACGTGGAGAAGG
Source organism: Puniceicoccaceae bacterium 5H (assembly GCA_009772895.1). GTDB lineage: Bacteria > Verrucomicrobiota > Verrucomicrobiia > Opitutales > Oceanipulchritudinaceae > WOUP01. The sequence goes on from WOUP01000003.1 coordinate 316,920, forward strand.
GCCCGCAGGAATTCGAGATCAACATGTTGCGTTGCATCTACTGCGGCCTCTGCCAGGAAGTCTGCCCCGAGGAGGCGATCTGGCTGCAGGACATCTACTCGTTTACCGGCTATAGCCGCGAAGAGATGGTCAACGACAAGCAAAAGCTCTACGAACTCGGCGGCACCTTGCCGGACCCCTATTACAAGTGGGACCGCAAGAAGCAGGCCGAGCTGGAGGGCAATCCGCATCACTAGTCTCACCGGGTTTTCCGCCGTGTTACTTTTTTCCTTTCAAACCTCGCTTACGGAAATTTTACTTCCCCTCCGCTGATGGTAACGGACTGGCTCTTCTATTTCTTTGCCGCACTGACGGTGATCGCCGGCTTCCTGGTGGCACTGTCCCGCAGCCCGGTCAACGCCGCCATGAACATGATTCTGTCGTTCATCGGTATCGCCGGCCTCTTCGTGCTGCTGGAGACCTTCTTCCTCGCGGTGCTGCAGATCCTCGTCTACGCGGGCGCGATCGTGGTGTTGTTTCTCTTCATCATCATGCTCATCGACCCGGAACGGCTGCCCAAGCCGCACAAGCTCTCCACGATCGGCAGCGCCCTGGTGGCGGCCGGTCTCACGGCAGGCTGGTTTGCGGTTCTGCAAGCCCCGACGGTGGCGCTGCCGACAAAGGTCGCGGCTGAATCGTTCACCGGTGGCCGGGCTCCGGCCGCCACGGCTCGCGTGTTTGGCGAAGTGCTCTTCTCCCAATACCTGCTGCCTTTCGAGGTAGCCGGCTTTCTCCTGCTCATTGCCATGCTGGGCGTCATTGTGATCAGTAAACACTACCGACCGGCCACGACCCGCAAGGAAGGAGGCTCGGTATGACGGTAGGCTTGTTCCATTACCTCGCCGTCTCCGGCCTGCTCTTCATCGCGGGTGTGCTTGGGGTGCTCCTGCGCCGCAACGTGCTCGTGGTCTTCATGAGCCTCGAGCTGATGCTGACGGCGTCGATCTCGGCCCTCGTCGCCTTTTCCCGCTTCAATGCGACGCCCGACAACCCGATGATGGGCGGAAACGTCTTCGTGCTCTTTATCATTGCGATCGCCGCCTGTGAAGTCGCCGTCGGCCTCGCCATTATCGTCGCGCTCTGGCGCCGTCGTCAGACGGTCGACCTGGCCGAACTGAAAGGGATGAAGCAATAATGAACGACTTGTCCTCGCTGCTTTCCCTCATTTTGCTGACCCCGCTCGTCGGGGCAGGCCTCATCTGGCTGCTCGGCAACAAGCGCGGCAACCTCGCCGCCGGGATCTCCGTGCTCGTCGCCGGCGTCATCATGGTGGCGTCGCTCTTCCTGCTGTATGCGCAGTGGGGTGGGGAGCCTTACCACGTGGCCATGCCCTGGCTCGAGTTGCAGCCCTTCCGCCTGGACCTGGGCTTCTACCTCAACGGCGTTTCGGCCCTGATGCTGTTCGTCGTCTCCTTCGTGGGCTTCTGGATCCACCTGTTCAGCCTCGGCTACATGGCGGACGACTCCCGCAAGGCGCGCTTCTTCGGCGGCCTCTCGATCTTCATGTTCTCGATGCTCGGCATCGTGCTGGCGGAAAACCTCTTCATGCTCTTCATTTTCTGGGAGTTGGTCGGTTTCAGCTCCTACATCCTGATCGGGCACTATCTGAAGACGCAAGAAGCCGCCAGCGCCTCGCAAAAGGCCTTTATCGTCAATCGCGTGGGCGACTTCGGTTTCCTGCTCGGCATCATCCTTACTTTCTGGACCTTCGGCACCACCAGCCTGCCGGAACTGGCCCAGCACCACAGCGGCGCGACCACCGCGATGGCCCTGCTGCTCTTTTGCGGCGTGCTCGGCAAGTCCGCGCAAATGCCGCTGCACGTGTGGCTGCCGGACGCCATGGCGGGCCCGACCCCCATCTCGGCCCTCATCCACGCGGCCACGATGGTCGCCGCCGGTGTCTTCCTGCTGGCCCGCACCTACTTCCTGTTCGACGAAACCGCACTGACGGTCGTCGGCTGGGTGGGCACGATCACGGCCCTGTGCGCCGCGATCTGGGCGTTTGCGCAGAACGACATCAAGAAGGTGCTGGCCTACTCGACGCTGTCCCAGCTCGGCTATATGGTGGCCGCATTCGGTTTCGGCACGCTTTACGGGCTGACCCAGGGCGAGGGGCACGGTCACGGCCATGCCGTCTGGTATGGCCTCGGCGCCGCGATGTTCCACCTGACGACGCACGCCTTCTTCAAGGCACTGCTGTTCCTCGGCTCCGGTTCCGTCATCCACGCCTGCCACCACGAGCAAGACATCTGGAAGATGGGCGGCCTCTTCAAGAAGATGCCCCTCACCGGCCTGACCTTCCTCATCGGCACGCTGGCCCTGTCCGGCATTCCTTTCCTCGCCGGCTTCTTCAGTAAGGACGCGATCCTCTTCGTGACCAAGGAAGCCTGTTTCCCGGCCTTTATCATCCTGACCGGCACGGCGGTGATGACCGCGACCTACATGGGCCGCCTGTTCTACATCGCCTTCCTCGGCAAGCCCCGGAGCGAACACGCTGAGCACGCGCACGAATCCCCCTGGACGATGGTGCTGCCGCTGGTCGTGCTCGCGGTGTTCTCCATCGCGGGCGGCTACTTCGCCCAGCTGCCGATCTACCCGGCCGCCGTGAACGAGTTCCTCGGTCAGGCCGTGCCGCACCCGTCGGAAGATGCCGAGATGACGATGCTGATTATTTCGCTCATCGCCTCCCTTGGCGGCCTGGCGCTTGCCTTCGTCATCTGGAATCCGAAGAGCGAACGCGACGCGCTGGCCGCGAAAGCCCGCCCGATCTGGGCGCTCTCGCGCAGCAAGTTCTGCTTCGACGAGGTCTACATGTTTTACGTGAACCAGATTCAGGCCCGTGTGGCCGGGATCCTGGATACGCTCGACTCGCTCATCATCTCTGGCGTGGGAACGCGCGTGGTCCCCGGCGGCATTTTCGGCGGCCTGGGCATGTTCTTCCGACGCCTGCACACCGGTAACGCGACCGCATACGTCTGGTGGTTCTTCGGCGGAGTGATTTTGTTCTTCGCCGTCGCCACCCGCGGCTTCACCTCCCTTTTCTAGTCATGCCGCAGCTAGCTTTCTTCTCTGCAATCAGTAGCTTTCTGGAGGCTACGCACGCCGCGACCCCCACGCTCGCGCCGCTGCACCTCCTGATCGGCATTCTGGCCCCGGCCATCTGCGCGCTACTCATCGCTTTCTTCGGCAGCCGCCTGCCGCTGGGCGCGACCAAAGCCATCGCCTGGATCGGCTTCGCCCTCCCGGCCTGGTGCGCGCTCTGGATCGCCGGCACTTACGGAGCCGTGGCTCAGTCGGGTGAATACCAATTCCTCTGGCAGGCCGATCTCGGGCTGTCCAAGCTGCTCGGCATCCAGCTCATGCTGGGCGTCAACGGCATCAGCGTGCCCATGTATGTGCTGGCCGGCATCGTCGGTCTCGCCGCGGGGGCCTACGCCATCGGCAGCAAAGTGGAGCGCCAGCCGCTCTACCTCGTGCTGCTGCTCGTCATGCAAAGCGGTTTGATGGGCATCTTCAGCTCGGTGGACCTGTTTTTCTACTACTTCTTCCACGAGTTCGCGCTCATCCCGACCTTTATCCTCATCGCGATGTGGGGCCGTACGCTCTCGAGCCGCAAGACCGTGGCGATGGAGCTGACGATCTACCTCACGCTCGGTGCGATGATCACGCTCGGGGGCCTGATTGGCCTCTACGTGAGCAGCGGGGCCGAAGCCTTCAACCTCATCGCCCTGCAGGAGGCGCTGGCTACGGGCACCGCCCCGACCCAGATCTTCCTCATGCTGCTGATCGGGTTCGGCATCCTCGTTTCGCTTTTCCCCTTCCACACCTGGGCACCGCCCGCGTATTCGACGGCCCCGGCTCCGGCGGCCATGTTGCACGCGGGGGTGCTGAAGAAGTTCGGTCTTTACGGTCTGATCCAGATCGCCGTGCCGCTGCTGCCCTCCGGCTTGGCCGGCTACGGTGGCCTGCTGATGTGGCTTGCCCTCGGCAACGTCATCATCATCGGCTTCGTGACGATCGCGCAGCAAGACCTCAAGCGCATGCTCGGTAATGCTTCCGTGATGCACATGGGCTATGCGTTCCTCGGCATTTACGCTTTCAGCGTGATGGGTGCCGGTGGCGCCGTGCTGATGATGTTCGCCCACGGTCTCTCCGTGTCGCTGATGTTCCTGCTGGCCGACGCGGTCGAGCGCCGCGCCCAGACGGGCGACATGCGCGAGATCGGCGGCATGGCCCAGACGGCTCCCGTGCTGGCGGGCCTCTTCATCGCCGGCACGATGGCCAGCATCGGCCTGCCCGGCTTTGCGAACTTCTGGGGTGAATTGGTGATCTTTACGGCGCTCTGGCAAAGCCCGCACCCGTGGGTGGCGATTGCCGCCGTCGCCGGTATCGTGATCTCCGCGATTTACGCCCTGCGCGCCGTGGCCCGCATCTTCTTTGGCGAACCCAAGGCCGAACTGGCCGCGACGGGCGACCTGCAAGGCTGGGAGAAATGGCCGGCCATCCTGTTGCTCGCCGCGCTGTTCGTGGTCGGCATCTGGCCCCGCGGTTTCTCCGAGCACCTCGATGCCGCCCTGGCCAAGCAATACCCGGTCAAAGACGTCGCCGTTCCGGTCGCGACGGTAACCGATCAATCTCACGCCCACTAGAGCCTGAGCATGGACGCACAACTGCAGATTCTTTCCGAGTTTTCCAGCAGCCACCATTGGATGTGGCTCTGGCCTGAAATCGTGCTGGCGGCTCTGGCCCTGGCTCTCCTCGCGGTGGAGTTACTGTTGCCCAAAAGCGACCGCTGGCTCCTGCGTATTTCCCTGGGCGCGCAAGTCGCCGTCTTTGCCGCGCTGATCGCCGGCCTCGTGGGCGGCACGCTGCCGACCAGTGATGTGGCCCTCTTTGCCGGTGCCATCCAGCCCACCTTGAGCGGGCACCTGATGCGCATCTTCTTTGTCGGCTGCTCGATTCTGGTCTGTTTCCTGGGCTATCTTTACCTGGAGCGCCGCCCGTTGGCGCGCGCCGAGTACTACCACCTGGTGATGATCGTGACGGCGGCCATGATGCTGCTGGCGCAGATCACGCACTTCGTGGCGTTCTTCGTCGCGCTCGAGACGGTTACCATCGGCTTCTACATCCTGGTTGCCTACGGTCGCAACAGCAGCTACTCGCTTGAAGCCGGCTTGAAATACATGATCATGGGCGGCTTCAGCTCTGGCCTGCTGCTCTTCGGTATCGTGCTGCTGTATGGTGCCGCTGGCAGTCCGACCCTCATCGGACCGGCCGGGGATCCCTTCCAGTTTGGCCAGCTTGGCGCGGTGATCGCCGAAAACCCCGGCAACCCTTTGATCGTGATCGGGGCGCTGCTGGTGATCGTCGGCATTTGCTTCAAGATCGGCAGCTTCCCGTTCCAATACTGGATCCCGGACGTCTATCAGGGTGCGCCGACGCCGACGACCGCCTTCCTCGCGGTTTCGTCCAAGTCGATGGGCTTTTACTTGCTCTACGTGCTGTTGACCGGCCCGTTCCTGGGCCTGCAGTCGATTCTGGTGCCGGTAATCGGTATCATGACCTACTGCACGATCGCCTTCGGCAACATTGCAGCCCTCGGCCAGAACAACGTGAAGCGCGTCATCGGTATGTCTGGGGTGGCGCACGCGGGCATCCTGCTGGTCGGCATCCTGGCCGCCATGCGTGGGGTAGACTGGGCCTTTCAGGCGATTTTCTTCTACCTCATCACCTACGCCCTGGCGTCCTTCGCCGTGTTTGGCGTGATGTGCCACGTGGCGCCGGATGAAGACGCCAACCAGGAGCGCGAGCACTACTTTGGGCTGATGCAAAACCACCCGTTCCTCGGCGGCGTGCTGGCGGTCGGCCTCGGCTCGCTAGCGGGTATTCCGCCGCTGGCCGGCTTTGTGGCCAAGGCCGCGATCATCGTGGCCGCCTTCCAGGCCAAGCTCTACCTGCTCGTGGCCTTCGTGCTGGTGGGCGTGGTGGTCTCGATCTTCTACTACTTCGGCTGGCTCCGCGCGGCGGTGACCAACCCGCATCCGGAGATCCAGGGCGAGCCGCACCCCGTCGTGGCGCCGAGCGTCGGCAGCCGTGCGCTGCTGGCCGTGCTGGCTCTCGCCAGTGTGGTGCTGGGCCTCTATCAAGGCGGTCTGCTCTCGTAGGCCAGGCCACCATTTCAGTTCATTTTACCCGTCGGGGAGTGGGAGCAATCTCACTCCCCGATGATTTTTACGAGGGCGCGCTTCCGGCGTTTGCCGTCCAGCTCGTAGTAAAAAATCTGCTCCCACGGGCCGAAATCCAGCTTGCCCTCGGTGATGGCGACCGTGACCTCCCGGCCCATGATCGTGCGCTTGAGGTGGGCGTCGGCGTTATCCTCAAAGCCGTTGTGCGCGTATTGCTCGTAGGGCTTCTCCGGCGCCAGCTTCTCCAGCCATTTGTCGTAGTCGGCATGCAGGCCGGCCTCGTTGTCATTGATGAAGACGCTGGCCGTGATGTGCATCGCATTGATGAGACAAAGGCCCTCCTGCACACCACTTTCTTCGATGCAGCCTTGGATCTGCGGGGTGATGTGGATGATCTGGCGACGTTGTGGCGCGTTGAACCACAGCTCCTTGCGATAGGACTTCATGCGCGCAGTGTGACGCGCTTTGCCGTGCTTCGCAACGTCGCGGTGCAGGTTCAGCCCGCTACGTAGCGCCGAATCTGGAACTCCGGTTCGTCGCGCACCACCTCGCTGAGGGATAGCCTGTGCTCGAATTCCGGGAAAAATGCGTCGCCCTCCACCGTGCGCTTTACGACCGTCAGCAGCAACTCTCCGATGTAGGGCAGCGCCTGGCGGTAAATCTCGGCGCCGCCAAAGATCCAGACATTGCCGCGCGCCGGGTGCTCCATCAATGCTTCGAGCGAGGGCAGCACCACGCAGCCTTCGATTGAGGCGGCACTGCGGCTGATGACGATGTTTTCGCGGCGGGGCAGGGGGCGCCCGATCGACTCGAAGGTCTTGCGCCCCATCGCGATCGTCTGGTCGCGCGTGCATTGTTTCACCCATTTGAAGTCTTCGGGCAAGTGCCAGGGGATCTCGCCGCGATTGCCGATTACGCGGTTTTCCGACATGGCCGCAATGGCCTTCCACGGGGGGCGCGGCATGGCGCTAAACGGCGACCGGCGCCTTGATCGCCGGGTGCGGATCGTAACCGATCAGTTCAAAGTCCTCGTAGCGGAAGTCCTCCAGTTCGCGGCGCTCGGGGTTGAGCTGCATCCGGGGGAGAGGGCGGGGCGTGCGGCTCAATTGCTCGTTTACCTGGTCGAGATGGTTGAGGTAGATGTGCGCGTCGCCGAGGGTGTGGATGAACTCGCCGGGCTTGAGGCCGCAGACCTGCGCCATCATCAAGGTGAGCAGCGCGTAGCTGGCGATGTTGAACGGCACCCCCAGGAAAAGGTCGGCACTGCGCTGGTAAAGCTGGCAGCTCAGCTCCCCCTTGCTTTGGTTGACCCAAAACTGAAAGAGGGCGTGGCAGGGGGGCAGGGCCATCTGGTCGATCTCGCCCGGATTCCAGGCGCTGACCATGATGCGGCGGCTGGTCGGGTTTTTGCGCAGTGCTTCGACCACTTCGTGGATCTGGTCGACGCTCGAGCCGTCGGGCCGGAGCCATTCGCGCCACTGCTTGCCGTAGACGCGCCCCAGCTCGCCGTTTTCATCAGCCCATTCGTCCCAGATGCGCACCTTGTTTTCCTGCAAGTAGCGGATGTTGGTGTCGCCCCGCAAAAACCAGAGCAGCTCGTGAATAATGCCGCGGAGGTAGACCTTTTTGGTCGTGAGCAGCGGGAAGCTCTCACGCAGGTCGTAGCGACACTGGGCGCCGAAATAGGAAATCGTGCCGACGCCCGTGCGGTCCTGGCGACGGTCACCGTGTTCCAGCACCTGCCGCAACAAATCCAGATACACCTCCATAGGGCGTTCCATTACGCAACATTTACCGCGCGCGTCGAGCCCAGACGAACTCGTTGTCATTCCGGTGCGACACCTTACGGTAAAAGACTTGCAAGTGCCCGCCCGCAACTCATAGTAAGCGTTTCATGCTGAGCCCCTTCCGTTCCTACCCCCGAGGCGTCGGCCTGGACGCTGTGCGGTAGCTTATCCCATGAATCAGTTCCGCGTCGTCACCTTTAATATGCAATACGGGCAGACCTGGGATGATGCCAATCCCGATAATGCGCCCGTAGATCTCGACGCAACCGTGCAGCTGTTGCTCGAGCAGGAAGCGGATGTCATCATGCTGCAAGAGGTTGAGCGCGTGCAGCTCGACAACCTGCAGGCGGACCCGCCCCCGAACTTTTCGGAACTGAAGCAGCGGCTCGACGGTTATTACAGCCTGTTTTCCTATCCCGCTTTCGACGAGACGGAGCTGCCCTTCGGCTTTGGCCAGGCGATCTTTTCCAAGGCGCCCCTGCACGATTACCAGCGCATCGATTTGCCGGCGCCGGATATCGAATTCGACTTCTTTGGTGAGCCGTCGCGCCCGACTTCCCGCCTGCTTTTGTCGGCGACGACGGAGATCGACGGGCGTCTGGTGCGCTTGTTCAACGCCCATTTGCAGGCGTTTTTTATCATCAACCATAGCAGTGACCACCACCGCGAACAGCGGGACGTGCTCGAGGCTTACCTGCGTGACTCCACCTTGCCGACGATCCTGGGCGGCGATATGAATTCGGCGCCCAAGGAGGGGCTGGTGCGGCAGTTCCTGCGCGCGGGCTATCGCACGGCGCAAAACTCTACCGTCACGTGGAAGCGCCTGCCCTACGTGCTCGACCACCTGTTTTACAACGATTGTCTGCAGCTGCAGGAGTATGAAGTGGTCAATACGCTGGCGGCCGACCACGAGCTGTTGCGGGCGGACTTCTCCTTTACGCGCTAGCCCTTGCGCACGGCTTCCTTTTCCGCCTCGCGCTCGTCCTCAAGCCTGCGGCGGTCGCGGCGCCAATTTTCGTCCACTTCCTGGATGGAGGCCATGTCGCGTTGGGCGCGCGCCTGGGCCAGTTTCTTTTCCCGGATGATGTCCAGCTCCGCGAGACGCGCCTGAAATTTGCGGTCGATCTCCGCCAACGCCGCTCGTTGGGCCTCCGTCAGGGGCTTGTCATCCTGAGGATCGTTGAAACGCTCCATGGCGAGTTCGTAAGCCGACTTCATAGGATCATGAATACGCATGGGGGCCGCGCTGGCAAGCCGCTTAGGTGGCGACACTGAAGCAGACGACACCGCCCAGGATCCAGAGCACCGGCAGGCTCCAGCGCAGAAGGCCCTCCTGTCGACGCGCAAGCGCCCGCAGCAGGCAGGCGAAGAAGCCGCCGATCACGATCCACGCAAATAGGTCGACCTGCCAGCTGCGGGCTTCACTACTGAGCGGCCAGGACAGGAACTGCGCAATCGCGCCCTCCATCAGCCGGAGCAGCAACCACGCGGCGTAGGCAAAAAAGTGGCTGAGCGGCGCCAGCCCGGCCAGGCCGAACCCGATCACCAGCACCCCGGCGGCGACGGCCAGGCTCGCCAGTGGCGCGAGCACGACGTTGAGCAGCCAGGCGCCGGGGCTCGAGATGTGAAAATAGAGCAGCGACAGGGGCCAGCTAGCGAGCGTCGCGGCCAGGCTGACGCTCAAGGCGCTCCAGAGGCCGTAGACGATGTTTTGCCGCCAGTGGTGGTGCCATTGCCAGCTCTGGCGCGGCAGCCAGGGGAAGAGCAGCCAACGCTCCCGGCCCCAGCGCGCCAGCGGCACCCCGTAGAGGATGATAGCGGCGGCGACGAGGTAGGAAAGTTGAAAGCCGGGCGTCCAGAGCTGGCGGGGCGACCACAGCAGCACGAGCACCGCGGAGGCCACCAGGGCGGGCAGGGAGGCCGCTTGACGCCGCCACAGCCACGCCAGACTCCAGAACGCGATCATGAGGCCCGCACGCACGGCCGAGGCAGCGAGCCCCGTCGCCCAGATGTAGCCCGCCAGCAAGAGCAGGCCCGCGAGCGTGCGGGGCTTGGGGCGCAGGCGAAAGAGGCGCAGCAGCAAATCGAGCGTGGCCGCCACCGCCGCGACGTGCAGGCCGCTGATCGCAAAATAGTGCAGCGTGCCGGACGCCATGAAGGCATGGCGTTGCGGGGTGGGCAGCAGTTCCGTCTCGCCGAGCAGCATAGCCGCGAGCATCAGGCGCGCGGGGGTGGGGGCGAAGCCCTCGGGTAGCAGCACGGCTCGCAAGCGACGTTGGGCTGCGTCCTGACTGCGCTGCCACCAGCCGCCGGGGTGGGATACCTCGACGCGGCGTACGCGGTCCAACGCGAGGTGCACGCCCTGCCGCTCCAGGTAACGCGCGAAGCCGCCATCGGCTTCCGGAGTCGCGATGACCCCGACCACGGCATACTGCGCGCCGAGGTGCAGGTCGGCGTCTGCCGGGAGTTCAAAGACGAGCCGTTGTCGTTCCAGCGCAGTTTCCACGCCGGACGCTTCGACCAGACGCGCGATGCCGCGTTGCGGGCGGTCCGGCTGGAAGTGACTGAAGAGACGCTCGATCCGGATTTCGCCCACGACTTCGCGCGCGGGCAGCTTTTGCCAACCGGTGGGCAGATCCGGTTCGCGGCGCTCGAGATAGTAGGCGCTACCCAGGCAGGCCGCCGCGGCCAGCCAGAGTCCAGCGAAAGTGCGCGGCGTCAACCGGTCTCGCCAGGTCAGCCAGGCGAGCGGCACCGTAAACGCTACCGCCAACGCGCAGGGCGCCCATGGAGAAAGCCCCGGCAGCTGCTCGCCCGCGATGAAACCCGCCAGCAGGGGCAGCAAAACCCAGAGCAGCGGCGTGCGCCAACGCAGGGGGCGGCTCGGTTCGCTAGTGGTTGATGTAGTTGCGGCCATCCACCTGCAGCGGCTGGGCAAAGGTCTGGTGCAGGTAGGCCAGCGCCTCGGCCACGGCCAGCTCCAGCTCGTGATCCTTGGCCAGCTCCGCGGCGATGGCGCTCGAGAGGGTGCAGCCGCCGCCGTGGGTATCGACCCCCTCGATCCGGTAGTGTCGGAACTTGCGCTGACGACCGTCCTGAATCTGCAGGATGTCGACTAGCTCCGTCTTGTCCTCCAGGTGCCCGCCCTTGAGCAGCACGGAGGTATGGTATTGGTCCACCAGCTCCTGGGCCGCACGTTCCATTTCTGCCGGGGTATTCGGCCGCCAGCCGAGCAAGACCTTTGCCTCGTCGAGATTGGGCGTCATGAGCGTGGCGAGCGGCAGCAGCTCCGTCTTCAGGGCTTCGATGGCCGCTTCTTGCAGCAAGACGGCGCCGCTGGTCGAGACCATGACGGGGTCGACCACTACGGGGAGTTTGGCTTCGCGCAGGAAGCCCGCCACCAGCTGAATGACGCGCGAAGAGAAGAGCATGCCCGTCTTGATCGCCTTGAGCGGGAAAAAGCCGTGCACCGCCTTCCACTGCGCTTCGATAAACTCGCTGCTCAGCTCCTCGATCGCCAGCACGGCGTCGGGATTCTGGGCCGTAAGGTTGGTCAGCACTGTGGTGCCGTAAGTGTCGCGGGCGGCGAAGGTCAGGAGGTCGGCCTGACTGCCAGCGCCGCAACCGGAGTCGGTGGTCGCGATGCTGACGACGGCGGGCATGGGTTGTGGAGCCATATGGCTCAGGAAACGCATTCCCCCCTTGTCAGCAAGCCCGCAATGCGGCATGGGTAGGATATGTCATCAGGTGAACAAACAGACATGTTTGCCCGACCACCCCAGGCCAGCGCCGCCGAGGAACCCAAATCGGCGGCCTCGAACGCCCGCCTGCCGCTGGCGGCCCGGATGCGTCCGCGCGCTCTGAGCGAGGTGGCAGGGCAGCGTCACCTGCTGGAAGAGGGCTCGCTGTTGCCGCGCCTGATCGCGACGGACACCTTCGGCAGCCTCCTGTTTTACGGCCCGCCCGGCTGCGGCAAGACGACTTTGGCGGAAGTCATCGCGCACGAGACCCAGAGCCGCTTCCTGCGCCTCAATGCCGTGCTCTCCAATGTGGCCGAGCTGCGGGACACGTTGCGCTACGCCCGTTCGCGACCCGAAGAGCGCGTGATCCTTTTCATCGACGAGATTCACCGCTTCAACAAGGCCCAGCAAGACCTGTTGCTGCCCGATGTGGAGGCCGGCCACGTGCGCCTGATCGGGGCGACGACGCACAACCCGGGCTTTTACATCAACCCGCCCCTGCTCAGCCGCAGCCACCTCTTCAAGCTCGAGCCGGTGCCGCTGGACGACGTGGTGCAGGTCATGCAGCGCGCGCTGGAGGATACGGAGCGCGGCCTGGGTAATATGCGGGTGACGGCGGAGGAGGGCGTGCTGCGCTCGCTGGCCAAGCTATGCGACGGCGACCTGCGGCGGGCGCTCAATGCGCTGGAGACGCTGGTGTTGGCCGCCGGCCTGGGCAGTCAGCTCGACGAGCCCATGCTGGAAGCGTTCGCACGCGAGCGACAGATCCGCTACGACGCGGACGAAGACGAGCATTACGACACGGCCTCGGCCTTTATCAAGAGCATGCGCGGCTGCGATCCCGACGCGGCGCTTTACTGGTTGGCCAAGATGCTGATCGGCGGCGAAGACCCGCGCTTCATCGCCCGGCGGCTGGTCATCTTTGCCTCCGAGGACGTGGGCATGGCAGACCCGCGTGCGCTCTCGCTGGCCACGGCGACATTTCAGGCCTGTGAGCAGGTGGGCATGCCCGAGTGTGAGCTGAACCTGGCGCACTGCGTCGTCTTTCTGGCCACGGCGCCCAAGAGCAATTCCACTACGATGGCCATCGCCGAGGCCAAGGGCGACATCCGCAAAAACGGCCTGCAAAACGTGCCCCTATGGTTACGCGATGCCCACACCAAGCTCAACAAGTCGTTTGGGCACGGCAAGGACTACCGCTACAGCCACGAGTTTGAAGAAGGCATCAGCGGCCAGGAATTCATGGAAAAGCCGCAGACCTTTTACCGTCCCAAGCTCAACGGGGCGGAACAGCATGTGGCGGAACGCCTGGAGCGCTGGCGACAGCTGAAGCGTCAGCGTCGCGCCGAGGCGGGCGGGGATTCCGGGCCTCCTGCCGGCGATTCTCCTGATACTTCGCCACCGACCACATGAAGGTCAGGCAGCAGAGGAAATAGCCGGTGAGGAACCATACGTCGGGCTGGTAGACGTGAGCCCAGGTCACCCCAATGACGGCCAGCGGCAGGTGCGCGGTAAAGACGGAAAGCGATTGGCGCCCGATCGTGTTCAGGAAGCCGAAGACCGGCCACTCCGGCAGCGATTTGGGGCTGAAGCTCATGCAGACCGCGATCACCGCCACGAGGTTGACCACGCGCCCCCAGTCGAGGTGCCACTTGCCCATCACCGGGTAAACCGTCTGCGACACGATGGGGTCGAGATGGGGCAGCGAGTGGCGCAGCACCAACAGCGAGCCAGCGACGACCAGGGCGGTATAGGCCCACGGGCGCGGAATCGTCAGGCGGCGGCCTTCCGTCATGGCCTCATACTGCTTTTGGCCCAGAAAGAGGCCTCCGAGCCAGAGGGCCTGCCACGCAAAGGGATCGAACGCTCCCAGATAGATTGGGAAGTGTGCCGCCAGGGGCGCCTCGACCGCCTCCCGGGCGCCGAATTGCGCCAGCAGCCAGATGAATGCACTGCCGAGGCCCAGCTTGAGCCAGCCGTGCTCGCGCGTGTAGCGCAGGATCCAGGGGGTTGAGAGCGCGCCGACGATGTACATCGGCAGGATGTCGAAAAACGACGGCTGATAGAGCAGGGTGAGGCCCGCGATCAACGCTTCGAAGGGGTGGGCGAGGAAGCGGTCGAAAATCCAGGCGGTAGGCTGCGGGCTCGGGCCGATCTGCCAGGCGGCGTAGAAGCCGATCAGCAGGAGGCTGGCATGACAGGCGTAGATCGTCAGCGCGCGCTTGGCCGCCATTTTTCGCGCGACCGCAAAGCCCTTCTCGACGATGCGCTTGGTAAAGATCAGGCCGCAGAGGAAGGCGGCGAGAAACACAAAGCCTTCCGCCACGGACAAAAAGCCGATCGGCCCCACCACCAGGTCGTGCGCCGGGTTGGGAATGTGGTTCATGGCCATCAGCACGAGGAAGAGGCCACGCAACACATCCAGGCGCACGTCGCGCTTGGGCTTGGGCAGGGTAGAAGAAACAGGGGCCGGTTTTTTCACCTCATGTGCGACCACCGTCGCCGGGCGGAGCCCTGAAACTTGAACTGATGTCGGCATATGAACTCTCTTATGCAGCTTATGTGCCGTGCGGCCGTATTATGGGCTTACTCCACAGCAGGATACTCCGTTCTAGGCGGAGGAACAGCAGGAATATCAGCGAGACGACAGCATTCTGCAGTTGCGGCCCAAAGCGCCAGCGCAAAAAGCCCGGATGGGGGACATCCGATTGATCATGTAGGAGGATCCAACAGTCGATGCTCTTGATATTGGGGGCGTTCCGGCTGTGGCAGCTGCCCTTGGCCGCGCAAGTGCTAACCCATAAGGTCATGCAGCCACACGAGCCGAGCGTTCGATTGGGGACGATTCGCCTGCCATGGTATCGCCACATGATCGTCGAAGTGCCCTACACCCGCTGGCACTTGCTGCTCTACCTCGGCTGCGTGGGTGGGTTGGGCCTGCTCCTGGGCACCAGCCTCATCTGCGCACTCGGCATCGTGCTGGGCGGGCAGGATCCGCTTTTGCTGGCGGGGACCGCGCTCGGGCTGTTGCTGCCGGTCTGGAACCGGGTCTTTTCCTACGGGCACGCACATTGGCATTTTGCGGCGATCGAGAGCGCATCGCAGCACCCGGACGCGTTGAGCCGGTGGGCGTCGCAATGGCCTGAAGTGCAGGAGGCCCAGCGCCTGCTCGATCGCATTGCCGAGCCCGACCTGGAGCCGGCCCAGCGTCAGCAGCTGCGCCTGGCGCTCAAGGCTGTGCTCAACGAGCTTGCGCGGAGCTGCCCACCGGAAATTTGGGAACCGCTGCACGCGCAGGCGCCGTATCTCACCGTGGAACGCTATTGATCCGCAACGGGATAACCGATGGGCGTAGAGAATTAAGGCGAAACCAAGCTGCTGCAGTAGAGGGAGATACGAAATTATTCATTGACCCTCTTCTTGAGCATCCCTCTCGTTTCGCTTATGTCTTGGGTCAACGAAAACGAGTTGCGCGTGATCGGGATGTCTCGCAGTGGCAATCATGCGATCATCTACTGGCTGCTCTCCCAGATTTCCGGGCCTTTCTGCTTTCTTAATTGCGCGGAACCGGCGGAAAACCCTTTTCATAGTGCCCGACCGCTGGGCCACGAGGCCCCTTTCGAGACCAACATACCCGACTTCGAGTTCGAAGCGGCGGGGGCAGGCCGCCACCAGCGCCGCGCCTGGCTGATCCACAGCTATGAAGACGTTTTTTTGCGCAAGCTCGCCGAGACGCGCGAGACGCCTGGGGTGGGGCGCAGCCGGGACCGGACCGATCTGCTCATCCTGCGCGATCCCTTCAACCTGTTTGCCAGCCGTCGCCGCTTCGGACTCTTTTCACAAGACTCGGGAGTCGCCAGTTATATCGTCACGCCGCGGACGGCGGTCCGGATCTGGAAGCAACACGCGAAACAGTTCCTCCGCCGCCGACGCATCCTCAAGGGGCGGGTCATTACCGTCAGTTACCTCGCGTGGACCAAAAGTTTTGCTTATCGTAAAGCGTTGGCTGATCAGCTGGGCTTGTCGTTCAGCGACGCTGGTTTTGGCTTCGTTCCAGACACTGCCGGCGGCAGTTCGTTCGACAAACGCACTTGTTTGGGACGACCGCAGGCCATGAAAGTGCATGAACGATGGAAGCACTACGCGCACGATCCCAGTTTTCTCGAACTGTTCGATGATGAGATGCTCGAGCTGTGCCGCGAGATCTTCGGCCCGATGGAGGAGATCTTTACCTGTATCCGTGAGCGCCAGGCCGCGCCAGTAGAGGAGGCAGCGGTGGATGATGTTGTCAGTGCTTGAATTACAGCAGTATACATACCTGCCTCTCCCGCCTGTAACGTCGCTTATCTGAGCAGATTTCAGCTTGTTCTGCTATCAGTAAAGCTGATGAAGCTATATCAGTTGATTTATAAGAGGCTGTTTCTCAAGTGATAAGAAATTGCAGCAGGCAGTAGTTCCGCTTGTTGGTTCAATTCACGAAACCGTTTTCGGGTGATGCAAATTTTTTGAAGAATGATTAGTTATCGTTGACGCTATATCCCAATAGGTTTAGCACCACTTATAGAAAGAGGAAGACGATGACCCTTACCCGAGCTATCCTGGATGGTAATGAAGCGGCGGCCTCCGTGGCCTATCGCCTCAGCGAAACCATCGCCATTTACCCCATTACCCCTTCGACGCCGATGGCGGAGAGCTGCGACGAATGGTCGGCACAACGTCGTTCCAACGTCTTTGGCAGCATCCCGTCTGTGGTGGAGATGCAAAGCGAAGGCGGTGCCGCCGGAGCGATACACGGCATGTTGCAGGGAGGTTCGTTAACGACGACCTTCACGGCCTCCCAAGGGCTGTTGCTGATGATACCCAACATGTACAAGATCGCCGGCGAGTTGCTGCCCTTTGTGATGCACGTCACCGCGCGCAGTCTCGCCACCCACGCGTTGTCGATTTTTGGGGACCACAGCGACGTCATGGCCTGCCGGCAGACCGGCTTTGCCATGCTCGCCTCAAACAGTGTGCAGGAGGCGCACGACATGGCTGCGATCGCCCACATGGCGACGCTTGAAAGTCGTGTGCCGTTCATGCACTTCTTTGACGGCTTCCGCACGTCGCACGAAATCAACAATTTCACGCCGATCAGCGATGAGCAGCTGAGCGAACTGGTCGATCCCGAGACGATCGATCAATTCCGCCACCGCGCGCTGACGCCGGATAACCCGAGCGTGCGCGGCACGGCCCAGAATCCGGACGTGTTCTTCCAGAGCCGCGAGGCCGCGAACCGCTTCTACCTGTCGGTGCCGGGCATTGTCCGCTCCGCGATGGAGCGCTTTGCCAAGGTGACCGGCCGGCACTACGACCTTTACGAATACATTGGCGATCCCGACGCGGAAACCGTGGTGGTCGTGATGGGTTCGGCGGCCGAAACGCTGGAGACCACCGTCGCCTACCTGCGCGCCCAAGGCCAGAAGGTCGGCGTGCTCAAGGTGCGCCTCTTCCGCCCGCTGGAGGGCGAAGACCTGGTGGCCGCGCTGCCCAAGACGGTCAAGTGCGTTGCCGTGCTCGACCGCACGAAGGAGCCGGGCTCGCTGGGCGAACCGCTTTACATGGATGTGGTCAGTGCGCTGGCCGAAGCCCAGATGATGGGCACGCGCCCGGTCATGCCGCGCGTGATCGGCGGCCGCTACGGCTTGGGCTCCAAGGAGTTCACGCCGGCGATGGCCAAGTCCGTCTTCGAAGAAGCGGCCCGACCCAACCCGAAGGTCCGCTTCACCTGCGGCATCCGTGACGACGTCACGGGCCTTTCGCTCGACCACGACCACGAGTTCAACCTCGAGCCCGAGGGCGCGACGCAAGCCGTCTTCTACGGTCTGGGGTCGGACGGCACGGTGGGGGCGAACAAGAATTCGATCAAGATCATCGGCGATGCGACGGACAACTACGCTCAGGCCTACTTTGTCTACGACTCGAAAAAGTCGGGAGGCGTGACCACCTCGCACTTGCGCTTTGGCTCGCAACCGATCCGCGCGCCGTATCTGGTGCGTCAGGCGCAATTCGTGGGCGTGCACCAGTTCAGCTTCTTCGAGCGCCTCGACGTGCTCGAGTTGGCCGCTCCGGGCGCAACGTTGTTGATCAACAGCCCGTATTCGACCGAAACGCTCTGGGCGCACCTGCCTGGTAGCGTGCAGCGCCAGATCGTCGACAAGGGCCTCGATGTCTACGTGATCGACGCCTACAAGGTGGCTCGCGAAGCCAAGATGGGCGCCCGCATCAACACGATCATGCAGGTCTGTTTCTTCGCCCTGGCGAAGGTGATGCCGAAGGAAACGGCCATCACCAACATCAAGGAAGCGATCAAGAAGACCTACGGCAAGAAGGGTCCGGAAATCGTCGAGCGCAATTGTGCCGCCGTCGATGCCTCGCTCGCCAACCTGCACCGCTTCGAGGTGCCGGCCGAGATCGACTCCGGCTTCGAACGCGCCTCCCTGGTGCCGGATTCCGCTCCGGACTTCGTCAAGCGCGTCACGGCGCTGATGCTCGAGGACAAGGGCGACATGCTGCCGGTGAGCGCCTTCCCGGTCGACGGCGTCTGGATGACGGGCACGACCAAATACGAGAAGCGCAACATTGCGCAGGAGATCCCGGAATGGGACAGCAGCCTTTGCATCCAGTGCAACAAGTGCGTCTCCATCTGCCCGCACGCCGCGATCCGCGCCAAGTTCTACCACAAGGATTGCCTCGACGATGCGCCCGAGTCCTTCAAGTCAACGGACTTCCGCTCACGGCAGATCCCGGATCACGCCTTTACCATCCAGGTCGCGCCGGAAGACTGCACCGGCTGTAACCTCTGCGTGGCCATCTGCCCCGGCAAGAGCCGTCAGGATCCGACCCGCAAGGCGTTGACCATGGTGCCGCAGCAACCGGTGCGCGAGCAGGAAGCCCGCAACTTCGAGTTTTTCCTCGAGCTGCCCGAGCCGGATACCACGCTGCTCGGCAACACGATCAAGGACGTCAACTTCCGCACGCCGCTCTTCGAGTTCAGCGGTGCCTGTGCCGGTTGCGGCGAAACGCCTTACATCAAGGCGCTGACCCAGCTCTACGGCGACCGTTTGCTGATCGCCAACGCCACGGGTTGCTCCTCGATTTTCGGCGGTAACCTGCCCACCACGCCTTACACCAAGAACTCCGAAGGCCGCGGGCCGGCCTGGGCGAACAGCCTCTTCGAAGACAATGCCGAGTTTGGCCTCGGTCTGCGCCTGGGCGTCGACTCGCACAAGGCCCGGGCTCGCAAGCTGCTCGCCGAGATCAGCCCCGCGCTCTACGACGGCATGGCCGAGGAAATCCTCAACGCCGATCAGTCGACCGAGTTGGGCATTGTCGGCCAACGCAAGCGGGTAGCCGCCCTGCGCGAATGGCTGCTCAAGCTCAACACGTCGGTGGCCAAGGAGCTGAACACGCTTGCCGACTACCTCGTCGAAAAGAGCGTCTGGATCATCGGTGGTGACGGCTGGGCCTACGACATCGGCTTTGGCGGCCTGGACCACGTGCTCGCCAGCGGCGCGAACGTCAATGTGCTCGTGCTCGACACCGGGACGTATTCCAACACCGGCGGTCAAAGCAGCAAGGCGACCCCGATGGGCGCCGTGGCGAAGTTTGCCGCCGCCGGCAAGGCGACCAACAAGAAGGACCTCGGCCTGCAAGCCATGATGTATGGGCACGTCTACGTCGCACAGATCGCCCTTGGCGCGAACGACAGCCAGACCATCAACGCCCTCTCGGAAGCCGCCGCCTATCAAGGCCCCTCGCTGGTGATCGGCTACGCGCACTGCATCAGCCAGGGCTTCAACCTCTGCGACGGCCCGACGCACCAGCAACAGGCAGTCAAGTCGGCTTCCTTCCCGCTGTATCGCTACCGCCCGGATGCGAACGACGGCAAGGGCGAGCTGAAGCTCGACTCCAAGGCGCCGACCGTGCCGCTGCGGGACTTCATGGCCAGCGAGACGCGCTTCAAGATGCTCAAGGCCAAAAATGCCGAGCGCGCGTCCATGCTCGCCGACCAGTCCGAGCGTCACCTGCACCAACGCTTCGAGCTTCTGCAGAACCTGTCCAACAACGGACGCTAGGCCCGACCTTTCACAGGAACGTTGAGTTTTATCACCCGCCGACAGCCCGTCGGCGGGTTTTTTGTCGGCCTTATTGATTGAACCCCTGCCAAGGTTTAGTTAACAAAATGACCAGCAGGATGTTAATCTGGCGTCAAACTGCTCTCTTGGTCGTCAACGGATTGACACACTTCTGTATTTCTTCATCAAGCATCGCCTAGGTATGGTTTTTCGCTCGTTCATCTTTCGTTTCGCCATGACGCTCTCGCTGGTCGTAGCGGTCATGTTTCTGGTCTCGTGCCTCATGCTCGTGCTGAACAACCAGATCGATGAAGGCATCATCCAGGGCCTGTATGCGCTCGCGCTGGGTCTTTTCTCGCTGGTGGCAATGTTCGTAGCGGGCAAGGTGGAGACGGAGCTGGTGAAGGAGGCCGGGCGTCTGCTCTACATCCTCACCGCGGTCTGTGCCATCGGCATCAGCATCCCTTTCGCGCTGTATCTGAAAGATATGATTGTGGACCCGGAGCAGCAGCATTGGGCGATTTACTGTGCGGGCGGGGTGATGGCGATCGGCTTTTTACTGCGCCTGATCGAAGTCCCTTATCTGCGCTCGGCCGAGGAAGTGCGGGAGATCGAAACCTACCTGCGTTCCCGCCGCGAATCGTAGGCAGCGCAAACAAAAGCGGCGCACCCGAAGGCCCGCCGCTGATGGAAATACCGAATGCCGACTAGATCGGGCGGCTAGTAGGCGCGCCCCGATCGTTTTTCGAAGTAGTTGATGAAGGCCTTGTTGGCGATCGACGTGCCGCCCGGGGTGGGGTAGTTGCCGGTAAAATACCAGTCGCCCATGTGCTCGGGGCAGGCCGCGTGCAGGTTGTCGATCGTCTGGTAGATGATTTCCAGCGTGCCCTTCCACTCCGTGTTCTGCGGGTAGAGCAGCAGCGACACCTCCGCCGAGATCTCTTCCGGCGTGAAGAGCGAGTAGATGTCCTTCACCTTGTTCTCCTGTTGCTCCACGGGCTTCTTGATCTCGAGCTTGCAGGCTTCGTAGACGTCGCGGATGCGTTCGCCGGCGCCCCGTTTGTGCAGGAGAGAGACGGCGGCCTGGAAGGCGATGAACTTGCCCATCTCGCTCATGTCGATGCCGTAGCAATCGGGATAGCGGATCTGCGGGGCGGTGGAGACGACGACGATCTTCTTCGGGTTGGTCCGCGCGAGGATCTGGATGATGGATTCGCGCAGGGTCGTGCCGCGCACGATCGAGTCGTCCAGCACGATCAGGTTGTCATCCGGGCGCACCACGTCGTAGGTGATGTCGTAGACGTGGCTGACGAGTTTGCTGCGGCCTTCTTCCTTGGAGATGAAGGTACGCAGTTTGATGTCCTTGTGCGCGATCTTTTCGATGCGCGGCCAGTCCCCCATGACGAGGGCCTCGATTTTCTCCTTGGTCAGCCCTTCGCGATCGAGCGTCTCGATCAAATCGTCGCGCACCTTTCTCAGGCGCCACTTGCGCATGGCTTCGACGAGGCCGTAGCTCGCGATTTCCGCCGTGTTGGGAATAAAGCTGAAGACGCTGCGGCCGACCTCGTTGTTGACGGCCTTGAGCACCTGGGGCGCGAGCAGGGCGCCCATCTTCTTGCGCTCCATGTAGATCTCCGGGTCGTTGCCGCGGGAGAAATAGATGCGCTCAAAGGAGCAGGAAATCCGTGCGATCGGGTCGGCAAAGGGCTCTACGCGCACGCGTCCGGTCGCCTTGATCGAGAGGGCATGGCCCGGAGGGATCTCGTTGACGTCGCCGCTGTCGAGGTCGAAGACGGTCATCAGCGGCACGCGCTCGGAGGCGACCGCGATCAGCTCGTCGTTTTCAAAGTAGCTCGCCGGGCGGATGCCGCGCGGGTCGCGCATGACAAACGCATCGCCATTGCCCACGAGGCCGCAAATCACGTAACCGCCGTCCCAGGCGGCCGCGCTCTTGCGCAGGATCTCGATCACGTCCAGCTCCTGACTGATCCGGGAGGGGATATCGCGCCCCTCCATGCCTGCGTCGCGGTAGCGGTGGTAGATCTCGTCGTGCGCCTCGTCGAGGTGGAAGCCGATTTCCTCCAGCACGGTCTGCGTGTCGGTGTCGAAGATCGGGTGCTGGCCACGACCGATCAGGAGCTCGTTGAGGTCCTGGGTGTTGGTCATGTTGAAGTTGCCGGCCACCATCAGGTTGCGCGTCGGCCAGTTGGAGCGGCGGAAATAGGGGTGGCAGGAGCTCTCGGTAAAAGCGCCGCTGGTGCCGTAGCGCAGGTGCCCCATCAGCACCTCACCGCCGAAGTCGAAGTGACGCTTCACCGTGGCGGGAAACTCCGGATGTACCAGGCCGTGCTCGCGCAACTGGTCATAGGTCTCCAGTTGGCGGCGGAAGAGCTTCGCCAAAGGCGTGTCGGCCAGCTCCCGGTCTCGGAACATGTAGTTTTGCCCGAGAGGCATGTGCAGTTTCACACAGCCAATCCCGGCACCATCCTGCCCACGGTTGTGCTGCTTTTCCATGAGGAGAAACAGCTTGTTGAAGGCGTAGAGGGGCGAACCATATTTCTGGGTATAAAACTCCAGAGGCTGCTTGAGCCGGATCATGGCAATGCCGCATTCGTGCTTGATCAAATCGCTCATGCGCTGAAGGCAAAGTTCAGTGACAAAGGCGTAACATCGGTTGGCAACCGCAGGCGTGCAACCGAATTTTCCACCCTACTTGTCAGGTATCGGAAGAAGAAGGATTTCCAGAAGGAGCGCAACGGGCTTAGGCGGCGGATTTTTCGCCGAAGGAAAAGCGGCCCGGGCCCGTCCAGAAAAGGCCGAAGACCATCATACCCATCACCAGCGGGTAGGCAAATTCGGAGAGCGCGCCCTCCGAAACCTGGATTTTCATGACGGTTGCGACCAGCATGGTGCAAAAGAGGAAGAACGCGGCGGGGCGAAACCACCAGCCCGCGATCATCAGCAGACCGCCAAAAAGCTCGGCACAGGCTGCGGCCAGGCCGAAGAGGACCGCCGTCAGTGACGAATCATCGGCGGGAATGCCGATGTAGGCCACGTTTTGGCCAATCCGGCCGAATTGCTCCAGGCCGCCGTTCTGGAAGGCGCCGAGGAATTTCGTGGCCCCGTAGTAGACCATGAGGATCCCGATCGTGACACGCATGGCGAGCAGGCCGAAGGCGGGTTGCTGGAGGGAGGCACGCAGTGAATTGAAGGACATAATGAGCCGAGTAAATATCCGCCCATTATTTACGGGAAAGACCTCGACAGCGCAAGTGCGCGGGGGCCTATGTTACATTGTGGAGTCCAAAGCAGACTTTTTGGTGATCGGGCAAGGGGTTGCCGGTAGCCTCGTGACCTGGGAGCTGATGCGCCGGGGGCAACGCGTGCGCGTATTGGACGAGCCCCGCGCTGGCGCAGCGTCCCGGTCTTCGGGCGGTCTGGTAAATCCCCTGGCGGGCAAGAAATTCCCGCCGGCCTGGCGCGTGCAGGAAGCGCTGCCGTATGCGCGCGACATTTATGCCGCGCTCGAAGATCAGTTGGGTTGCAGATTGTGGTTTGACCAGCCCATGCTGCGGGTGCTGATGGATGAAAAGCAGGTGCCGGCGCTCGACCGGGCGGCGGCGGACCCGTTGGCCTCCGCCTTTGTCGGTGAGTCATTCGCGCCTGGGCGTTGGGCACCCCAGGTGGCCGATCCGCTGGGCAGTTTTGTGACCCAACACGCCGGCTGGGTCGACTTCGAGACCCTGGTCACGCGCTTTCGCCAATGGCTGGCCGAGCAGGATCTCCTGATGGGCGAGGTGGAGGAGCCGCTGGAGGTAGCGGAAAATGTCGTCTATTGCGAAGGCTGGCGCGGCCAGGAAAATCCGCACTTTTCTTTCGTCCCGTGGACGCCTGATCGGGGGCTGATCCTGCATCTGGAGCTGATTTCGGGCAAGTTGCCGCCTCTGATCATCAACCGTGGTCAATGGCTGCGACCGATGTGGGATGGCCGTTACGCCGCCGGGGCCACCCACGGCTGGGACCGCTTTGACCAGCCGCCGCTCGAAGACGAGGTGATGGCCCTGCTGGAAACGATCCAGGAATGGACCACCGCCCGCTTCAACGTGGTGGGGGCTACGGCCGGAGTGCGCCCGGCCGTCAATGACCGCACTCCCGTTTTGGGGCGGCACCCGCAAGACGCGCGCCGCTCCATCCTCAACGGCCTGGGCGGCAAGGCGGCGCTGCGGGCTCCGTTTCTCGCCCGGATGCTGGTCAACAGCTTGCTCGCGGGCGAGGCCATCCCGGAAACGCACGACGTGGCGCGTTTCTGGAAGGGGTAAGGAGATCCCGCTCGGCCTTAGCCGGTCGTGCGCAGGCCGCTGGCAATCGCGTTGACGCAGATCAGCATGTCTTCGAGACAGTTGTCGCGGTCGGGATCGTTTTCGTCCATATCGCGCCACCGCTTCAACAGGCGAATCTGTTCGCGGTGCAGGCGCTTCAGCGGCCCCTCGCGATATTGCAGCGTCTTGTAAAAGCGGGGGCGGCGTTCGGGCAGCGGCCGGCCGAACAGAGCGGCCAGGGCCTGGCGCGTCAGTTGGTATTCGTCCAGAATCGTGCCCAGCAGGCGCTCCCGCACATCGCCTTCCTTCACCAGGCTGGCGTAGGCATACATCTGCTCGGTATCGGCGCTCGTGGCGCTCGATTCGAGATTGTAAAACAGGTAGCGCAGCAGCGGCGTGATCTGCATTTCCTCGCGCAGGCGCATGTAGCACGAGCGGTGGTTTTGCTGCAGGTGGTTCAGCGCCGTCCCGACTCCGAACCAGCCGGGCAGGTAAAAGCGCGCCTGATTCCAGCTGAAGACCCAGGGGATCGCGCGCAGGTCGTCGAGGCTCTGCTGGCCCCGGCGGCGGCTGGGGCGCGAGCCGATGCGGCTGTGCTCGAGCACGTCGATCGGCGTGGCCTGGCGGTAAAAGGTGAGGAAGTCCTTGTCTTCGAGCAGCTGACGGTAGCGCTTGGTGGAGGCTTCGGCCAGTTGGTCGAGCGCTTCCACCAATGGGCTGGAAAGGTCGTGTTTGGCCGTGTCCATACCCGTGCCGACGGCGCCCGCCATCAACAGCTCGAGGTGGTAGGCCGCCGAGCGCAGGTTGTTGTACTTCTGGCCGATCACCTCGCCCTGCTCCGTCACCCGGATGCCGGAGTTGAGGCTGCCGAGCGCCAACGCCTCCATAAAGCGGTGGGTCGGACCCGCACCACGGCTGATCGTGCCGCCACGGCCGTGGAAAAACTGGATGTCGACCGAGGCCTCCTGACCCACCGCGAGGATGCGCTCCTGGGCCTGACGCAGCGCCCAGGCACTGGCGATGATGCCGGCGTCCTTGTTGCTGTCGCTGTAGCCGAGCATGATCATCTGGTGCGGGCCATGGGGGGCTTCAGGCGCGTCGCCGAGGTCCCAGTCTTCGCTGGAAATCGCTTCGTCGTAGACGCGGTGATGGATCGCGAGGGAGCGTTCGGTGATGGGGTGGGCGAGGAAGCTCGCCACCACGCCCGGCGAACGCTGGAGGTCGTCCAGCGTCTCGAATAGAGGCACCACGGGCAGCACGCAGGCCAGGCCTCCATCGATCACCCGCGTGAGGCCGGCTTCACGTGCCAGCAGGTAGACGACGAGCAGGTCGGAGACGTCGCGCGTCATGCTGACGATGACCGCACCCAGGCCACCGCGCCCGTATTTGCGCACGTGGCGCGCGGCAACCTGGAGGGCGCCGACCGCGGCAGCCGCTTCGGCGCCGGCGGATTCGGGCCGGTTGGTAAAGGGGCGGGGCGACTGCAGCTCGTGCTCGAGGAACTCGCGGCGTTTGGCTTCCGGCCAGTCGGGGAATTCGTCGGCGCCCTCGAGATCGGCGGCTTTCATCAGCTGGCTGATCGCACGGTCGTGGAATGCGCTGTTCTGGCGGATGTCGAGCGAGGCGAGGTGAAAGCCGAAGGTTTCGATCGCGCGCTGCACTGGCCGGACGTATTCCTGCACCAACGCGTGGGCACCGACGTGCAACAGGCTTTCACGCAGGATCATCAGGTCGGCGCGCAACTCGAGCGGGAAGCGGTAGCCTCCCTCGTTATCGCCGCGATGCGTGGCCTCAAGGCGGCTGCGCAACAGGCGCACGTAGCGCTTCCAGGGTTCGGCGATTTCTTCGGGGCGCGGTTCGGGTCGCTCGCCCAGCAGCTTGGAGAGCTCCAGCGTGCGGTCCTCGAGTTCCTGCGTGGTGGATTGCAGGCGCCAGGAGAGGCC
Organism: Puniceicoccaceae bacterium 5H; assembly: GCA_009772895.1. GTDB lineage: Bacteria > Verrucomicrobiota > Verrucomicrobiia > Opitutales > Oceanipulchritudinaceae > WOUP01. The sequence continues at coordinate 343,050 of WOUP01000003.1, forward strand.
GAGCGCGCTGTGCAGCTCTGCCAGCATGCCGTCGAGCACCTCGAGCGCGCCCTCACGCATCTCGCGCAGGGTCTGGTTGGTCACCTTGGGCGTCACTCCCGGGTGGCCGTCGCGGTCACCGCCCACCCAGCTGCCGAAGCGGAGCAGCGGGTGCGTGTTGGGCTCGCGCAGCACACTGGCGTCGTAGCCGGCTTCTTCCCAGGCAAAGTCGAAACGCGCGTCCAGCTCCTTGAGCACCGGCGGGAAGACCTCCTTGAGGAAGAAGAGCATGTAGGAGCGCTCGGAGTCGACGTTGGGCTTCTGGTAAAAGATTTCGCCCGTGCGCCACAGGCATTCCAGCGTGGCGCACAGATCGCGGCGCCACTTGCGCTTTTCAAAGTCGGTCAGCACCCCGTTCGCGCGCTCATGCATCAGCTGAAACAGCTCGCGGTGCTGGTCCAGCACCGTCCAGCGCTTGGCCTCGGTCGGGTGCCCCGTCAACACAGGTTCGACCACGGCCTGGCGGCAGCGGTGGATAATGTCGATCTGGTTGACGCCCTGATCGCTGAGCTTTTTCAGCCAATAGCCCCAGCGGCCCGGCTCGGCTGATACGCCTTCTTCCCGTTCGCGTCGGCGGGCCACCTGGTGGGCCGTGTGCTCTTCTACCAGATTGAGCAGCTGGAAGATCAGGGAAATGGTCTGGGCCGCGCCGTCCGGCAGGTTCTGGGTCTCGTCCAGCGAGCCCGGGTTGCGCACCAGTCGGGCGAGTTCGGGCTCGCCGATGCGACGCAATACTTCAGCCAAGGCTTCGCACAACTCCACATAGAGCGTGTCAATCTGTTCAAAGCCTTCAGTTAGAAAATCATCAAAACTATTGGACATACCAGAGAGGGGTAAAGCGAGAGACGTCTACGCGTAGGCCCTTTTGCATACCGAACGCGACTTTGGAGCAAGGTCAAACCTCGCGGGCGGTCTTTGTTCCGCTTCGATAGGGCGACAAAATTTTCCCGACTGTCAGATCGGGAGTCAAGTCGAGGCGCGATTTTAGGATAATAATTATTGGCAGTGGCGCGTATTGCGGGTGAAATCGAGGCCATGACGTCCGCCGTGCTTCGCTTCCCGCTCCAGCTGGTCTTTTGGCTGGGAATCCTCATTCCCGTTCAGGCCGCATTTGAACCTCCCGAGGTGCCGACGGGTTGGCGCTACCATCATGATCTGGAGATCGGCCAAGTGGGGGACTACGTGCTGCGCATGGAGCTGCTCGCGCCGGAGCACGCACCGGAAGCGGCACTGCCGGCGCTCGTCTACATCCACGGCGGGGGCTGGAACCACGGCAGCAAGGATGACCAGGCGCGACGCCTCGCAGGCATTGCGCGCCGGGGCTACGTCGCCGCGGCGATCACCTACCGCTTCGCGCCCGAGCATACCTATCCGGCCCAGATCGAAGACGTGCAGGCGGCGATCCGCTTTCTGAAGGCCCATGCGAGTGCCTACCACCTGGACCCGTCACGCATCAACTTGTGGGGCACGTCGGCGGGCGGGCACCTCGCCTCCCTGGCAGGCACCGCCGCCAACGACGTGGATTACGCGACGCACGGCCTCTGGCCCGATGAAGATGCGCACGTGTTTGCGGTGGTCGATTTCTCGGGCCCCAACAGCAACTTCCTGGCGTTTCCCGCTGCGCGGGCGGGCAGCCTGACGGCTTTTCTGGGGGCACCCGCGCAGTCGGAGCCGGCGCGAGCGCGTGAAGCGATGCCGATCACGCACGTCGATGCGGACGATCCGCCCTTTTTTGTCGCCCACGGCACCGCCGACTCCATCGTCCCGATCCAGTGCAGCCGCGACTTTGTGGATGCACTGCAAGCGGCGGGTGGACACGTCGAATACCACGAGATGGAAGGCAGCGGGCATGGCTTCTCTCACACGCACCCGGAGGCGCAGGATCTCGCCTACGCCTTTTTGCAGCGCCTCAACTTTCCCGAGCGTTCCGCCTCTCAGCCGTAGCAGGGCTAGCGGCTGTGGTTGGCGTATTCGCGCAACTCGTTGGCCGCCTGCTGGTAGACCTCGCGCTTCAGGGCGAGCACCATCTTGTCGTGGCTGACCTCGCGGTTCATGCGGGCGCTGATGCTGGCGCCGTCCACCGGATCGGGTTCGATCATCATCCAGTTGCCGGATTCGACGTCGATCACCGCCAGCTTCACGCGGATGCGCATGTGCTTGGTTTCATCGGGTATCATGTAGCCGACGAAAGGCAGCCAGCTGGCCGTGGCGGTCGCTTCCTTTTGCTTCGTGCTGTCGACAAGGCCCCAGTAGACGACGATCGTCTCGATACCGCCGCGTGCCGCCGCCAGGCGCAGGCGTTGATGCAGTGGGGCATTGGTCGTCTGCTGGCCGTTGACCTGTACGTCCGGGCGACCGGAGAACGGCTCCAGACTGAAATACTGGCTCATGGCTTCGACCATTTCCGGATCGGGCAACATCGCGCCGCTCTGGATGAGCAGGATCTTTTGGCCCACCTGCATCTCCGGGTTCTCGTGATGCTTCAGGGCGTCGTGGATCATGTCGTCCGTGATCTCGCGGTCCTCGAGATTGACCCCCAGCACGTCCCATTGCTCCAGCTCGCCTCGGTAGAGCTCACCACCGTGGCGGCCACCATAGGGGCCTTCATAGCCGGAATTGGAGATGGATGTAGTGGTGCAGCCGGCCAGGAACAGCGCGGCACTCAGGCAGAACAGCAACGACAGCTTCATCCCGTGATGCTGCGTGGCAAAAACACGTTGGTCAATCCTTTGGAATCTCTTCCAGTCGATGGATGACCGTGCCTGCACTGAGCACTTCCGGCAGCTGCATCGGCTGGTCGAGGCCGGGCGCGTAAATGAGGTTGAACGGCACTGCGGAACGGCCGAAGGATGCCAGCGCCTCCGTGATTTCCGGATCGGCATTGGTCCAGTCGGCCTTCAAGGCCACGATGTCGCGATCCGCGAACTCGCGCCGCACCTCGTCTGAGCCGAAGACCAGCTTTTTGTTGCTCTGGCAGGTCACACACCAGCGCGCCGTAAAGTCCACGTAGACGATCTTGCCCTCTTCGGCCAGTTGCTCGGCCTTGCCCGGCTCCCACTTTTGCCACTCGACCAGCGGCGCGTCGCTATCGCCAGCACTGAGGGCCGGAGAGGGGTAGGCCCAGGCCAGCGCGCCCACGATGAGCAGGGCCGCGATGCCGTAGGCCGGGTAGCGCACCTGCTTGGGCTTGTGGTACGCCCCGTAGCGTCCATACGCCCAAAGCGCGAGCGCCACCACCACTAGGGCCAGCAGCACCTCCAGCAGCGCATCCGGCGTAAAGCCCGCATCTTCGGTCAACTGGCCCGCCAATACCCAGAGCAGGAAGGCGACCGTCGCGTAGAGCAGGAACGCCATGAACTGCTTGAACGTCTCCATCCAGGCTCCCGGGCGAGGCAGCTTGTTGACCAGCCCGGGGAAGGCGCTCAGCAACAAATAGGGCAGGGCGAGGCCGAGACCGATGGCCGTAAAGACGACGAAGGCCGGCAGTGCGGGCAGGGCCAGAGCACCGCCGAGCGCCGGAGCGAGGAAGGGGGCCGCGCAAGGCGTGGCCACGACGGTCGCCAGCACACCGCTGAAGAACGAGCCCGTGCAGCACCACCTTGTTGCGCGCTTCGCCCGCCTGATTGACGAAGCCCATCACCTTGAGCCCGAGCACCGGAAAGACGCACGGCATCAGGTTGAGAATCAGACCGCCGAGGAAGGCAAACCCGATCAGCACGGGCAAGGACTTCGGCCCGTCGCCGGGGGTTGAGGGCGTAGCGGTTGCATGGGTGGCCACGCCGGCAAAGGCGGCGGGCGCTTCCGTCTCGAGCGGCACATCCACCTGCCAGCCCTCCTGGTGCAATGCCTGCCCGTCACCCAGGGCGAGCACGCCCTGCAAGCGCTCGACTTCGCCCACGCCCGCCGGATCGACCGTGTAGCTCAGGAGCGTGCCATCAGGTCGGGCGGGTTGCTGGTCCGCTTCCAGCGCCGGCGTGAGGAACTTCTGCCCGTCGAAGAAATACAAATGCTTCGGCAAGTCGCCGCCGTGCACCCACAGCTTGACGTCATCGCCCGTGCGCCAGGCCGCGAACTCGGCCTCGGGCTTCTTGGGCAGGTGCGCGCGCGTTTGTTTCAGCCGCTGGGCCACCCCCTCGTTAACGGCTGGCGGAGCGTCCTTGACCGGCAGGCGCAGCGACACCTCTGCATCGCCCGGGATGCAGACCTCCTTGCACATCAGCCAGCCCGCCTTGGCCTGCAGCGTCACGGTCTCGCCCGGCTGGAGGTCGTCGGGCGGGGTCAGCGTTACCGGCAGCAGCACGGTATCTTCGTAGACGTATTCCACGAGGCCGCCGAAATCCATCGCCATCGGCACCGGCCATTGCAGCGCGCCCGCCTGCCAGCCCTCGGGCAGCTCCCAATCGAGGCTCGTGGCGTAGCCGGTGGTGGAGCTGCGCCAGTAGGTGTGCCAGTGGTCGAAGTGGTCGAGCTCAAGCGCCACGGTAAAGGGCTGGCCCGGCTGGATGGTTTCAACCTCGGAGACCAGGCGCGCGTTGACCGGATTGTCGTTGCTCAGGGGCGCTGCGGGCAGGCGACCGGCGAAGGTCAGCAAAAAGAGGATGATGGGCAGGGCGTGCTTACTCCGGGGCATATGGGTCTAGGAAGGCTGAAGAAGGCGATTTATTCCAGTTCGATTGCGGCGGGCGGAAGCGCGAGCGTTTGCGCGGTCTGGATACCTGTGCATTTTCATTAAGAAAGTCGCTTCTGCCGCGTTTCCTTCCTAGAACTTTACGAGCTTTCTATGTGTTACCGCCATCCTTCAGGTCATTTTTTCCGGTATTTGCTACTTCTTTGCTTGTTCGCCTCTAACGTTAGCGTTAGGGCTCAGGCGGAAGGAGCTAACGCCCCGGCTGTGACGACCGCGACGGTTCGTTCGGCGACGGCGGCAGATTTCTCAACCGTGATCGACGAAGCCAGAAAAGCGATCGACGAGGGCCTCTTTGCCGACGCCCGCGATAAACTGGAAACCGCTTTCTCTCGCCTGGGGGAGGGCGAAAAGGCCCCGCCGGAAGCGCGCTACCTCTACGGGCAGGCGCTGTTGGGCACGCTCTCGCCCAGTGATCCGGTGGATCAGGCGCGCCTGGAGCAGTTGCAGACGGAACTTCAGGCCCTGGCGGACGAATTGAAGCCGACCGACGGCAGCCGCCCGGAGCCGCTCTGGGCTCAGGTGGAGGCGTTGCTGGGGTGGAGCTATGAGGACAGCCCGACGGACGAGCAGACCGGCAAAGCCTATTTTCGACGGGCGCTCGAGTATTGGGCCAGCTCCGTCGAGGTTGACGAGGCGCGGCAGGAATACCTCGATCTGGTGCTGGCGCTGGCCGAGCCAGATGGTGATGGCCTGGACTGGGCGTTTTCCACCTACGGCGAACGCCAGTGGCTGGAGAATGCGGTCAAGATCGCGCAAACGCCGGAGGAGAAGTCCCGCACGCAGTTTTTGCTCGCCGAGTGGTATGGGCGCTTCCAGTCAGACAGCACCGCGCGCCTGCGGCAGGGCGACCTGTTGGAGGCGGTGGTGAAGCTGGGCAAAGGGCCGTATCACGAGCAGGCGCTCTATGCGCTGGCTCAATGGAACAACCATTACGGCCATCTGAGCTACGACGACCGCGGCCAGACGCAGTTCCAGGCCAATTACGCCCGCACGGTGGAGCTGCTGCGCCAGTTGGTGGACGCGTATCCGGAGGGTGAGGGCCGCTACACCCGGCAAGCCCGTTCGCAACTGGAAAACCTGACCAAGCCCCAGCTCGACGTCTTTGTGCGCCACACGTTTCGCCCGGAGACGGAGGTGTTTTTTGGCCTCAACTGGCGCAATGTGAGCGGGGCCGAAGTGCAGGTGTTTCCGACGGATCTGCTGGCCGACGAGCCGATGGTGCCGTCTGGGCCAGCGGTGTTTTCGCAAAAGCTGGAACAGCAGCCCGAGCGCCCGCACTACAACGTGTCGCGGCAGGTGCGCCTGCCGGTGGAGCTGCCGCGAGGCGCCTATGTGGTCGTGGCCACGGCGGCCGGGATCACGCGCAAGGACCTGATTTTGGTCACCGACCTCTCCATCGTGGTGAAAAAGGACGACCACCAGCTGCTGGCCTACGTGGCGGATGCGGAGACCGGCGCGCCCGTGCCGGAAGCCAACGTGGAGCTGCGCTGGGGCTGGGAGGAAAACCGGATGGACCCGGACGAAACCTCCAGGCCGGGCAAGCACCGGCTGAGCGCGGTCACTAACGCCAACGGCATTGTGCGCTGGACCAACCTGGACCGCATCTTCAAGGAAGGCCAGTCGGGGGAATCGCGGCTGCTGCGCTGGCAGGTCGTGGCCCGTAAGGAAGCGCGTCAGGCCGTGGGCGAAAGCCAGGAATACCGGCCCTATCGCGTGGATGAGAACGAGGGCCGTCCGGTTCACTTCGTCTACGCCGAGCGCCCGATCTACCGCCCGGGCGAGACGGCGCACTGGCGCGTCGTGAGCCGGGTGCGGGAACCCGACGGCAGCTATCAGACCCCCGCGGGCGAGAAAATGACCTACGAGCTGAGCGATCCGCAGGGTCAGGTGGTCCAGCAGGGTGGCTTTTCGCTCGACCGCTTCGGCACGGCCGCGCTGGACTTTGCGTTGCCGAAAGAGGCAGGGCTGGGGGCCTACAACCTGCACGTGATGCAGGCGAACGAGCGCTACGGCCGCTATTTCAACCTGTTTCAGGTCGAGGAGTTTCGTGCCCCGGAATACCGGGTGGACGTCCAGCTGGGCCAAAACGACGACTCTGGCGCGGTCTTGATCGAACCAGGCCAGGAGGTGCAGGGCGACGTGCAGGTCGATTACTATTCCGGCGGCGCAGTCGGCGATGCCGACGTGACGGTGCAGGTGAGCCGCCAGCCCTATTTCCACTGGTTCATGCCCGAGCGGCGCTACGACTGGCTTTATGACACCATGACGCGTCCTTACTTGCCGCAGGGAGAGCAGGAAGTGGTGGAAAATCTGACCCTGCAGACCGACTCCCGCGGCCACGCGACCTTTGAATTCGATACGCCCCAGGACATCGATCAGGACTGGCAGTACACGGTGGAGGTGCGCGTGCAGGACCGTTCGCGACGGGAGATCGTGCAGCGCCGCACGATCAAGCTCACCCGCCAACCTTACTTTGTGGACCTCGGCACCGCTCATCGGCTCTACCAGCCCGGCGATCAGGTGGAGGTGACCGTCAAGACGCTCAACGCCAACGACCAACCGGTCTCGATCGAAGGCCAGCTGCGGCTGACGCGCGAACGTTGGCGGCAGATCTACATCCACCGTCGCAAGGGCAACGAAATCTCAGGTGAAGCCTATCGCCAGCTGCCCGAGCGCGCCCTGATCGGCGCCACGCAGAGTGACTACCGCCTGAAGGAAGAGGGCTTTGTGACCGAGGAGGTCAAATCCGTCCAGCTGGTGACAGACCGCGAGGGCAAGGCGGTCTACAAGTTCAAGGCGCCGGAGCTGGGCTATTACAACCTGCTCTGGGTCAGCCCGGGTGCACGCGGCCTCTCGGTGACGGAAGAGTCGCCCTTTTGGGTGGCCAAGCCGGGCGATGTCGCCATCGGCTACCGGCCCGGCGGGGTGGAGATCATCGTGGACGAGCGTGAGATCAAGGTGGGCGAAAAGCTGCCGGTGTTGATCACCGTGCCCGCGCCCAACCGCACCGTGTTGCTGGTCCGTGGAGCCGATTCGATTCAGGACTACCAAGTGCTGAAATTCGACGGACGGGCCAAGTTCATCAGCCTGCCGATCACGGCTGCCGACGCGCCCAACACGGGCCTCGAAGCCTCGATGATCAGCGGCGGCGAGCTCTTCATGAACTACGTCGAGCTGGTGGTGCCGCCCACGCCGCAGTTCCTGGATGTCCAGCTCACCGCCGATGCGGAAGGCTATACGCCCGGTAGCGAGGCGCACCTGAAACTGCGGGTGCACGACGCGGCGGGACAACCCGTCGAGGGCAGCTTCTCGCTGGCGATGGTCGATGCTTCGCTCGACAGCCTGTTGCCCGACTTCGAGGTGCCCAACATCCAGCAGGCCTTTTATCAGGACAAGCGCTGGCATCAGGTCGAGACGATCAGCAGCTTCCAGCGCCGCCCCTTCTATCAGCCTCTGGACGACGAGGATGAAGCAACCCAGGCGAGTGAGGACGAGGAAGAATCGTTTGAGCTTTCAGCTTTTGAGCTCGGGGCCGCGCCGGAACCGTCCATGCAGTCGATTGCCGGTACGCGAATGCGGACAGACTTGATGCAAAAAGGCGCCGGAGCCGAGGCCGATTTGGCCCAGCCGACCCTGCGGGACGACTTCCGCTTCAGCGCCTACTGGAATCCCGGCGTGGTGACCAACGCCGAGGGTGAGGCCGAGGTGACGGTGAAGCTGCCGGACAACCTGACCGAGTGGCGTGTGACTACCGTGGGCGTCGATACGGGCAGCCGAGTGGGGCAGGCCGACTTGCGCACCGCCACGCGCTTGCCGCTGATCGCTCGCCTGACAATGCCCCGTTTCCTCTACAAGGGCGACGAGGTGACGCTCAGCGGCGTGCTCAACAACAACACCTACAGCGCGCTCAACGTGACGGTAGGACTCGAGGTGCCGGATACGCTCGAGCTGGCGGATGGGGCGCCGCGTACGATCATGGTGCCGGCGCGTTCCTCCCGCCGCGTGGACTGGCAGGCCAGGGCCACCGAATCGGGGCAGCACCCGGTGCGCCTCAGCGCGCGCAGTCAACTTTACGCCGACGCGGTCGAACGGCCGCTGCCCATCTACGAGCCACGACAGGACCGCCGAGTCACGTGGTCGAGTCGGACCGACGAGCCCCAGACGGAGCTGGTCCTGCAGCTGCCGGAAGATCTGGCGGCGGCCGATCCGACGGTCACCTTCAGCATCACGCCGACGATTGCCGACGCCATGCTGCAGGCGCTGCCTTACCTGGTCGACTACCCGTATGGCTGCACCGAGCAGACGCTGAGCCGCTTCGTGCCGGCGCTGGTGGTGCGCAAGGCCCTGCGCGAACTCGGTTACGCGCCGGAAGACGTGAACCAGGCCATCGCAGACGAGCTGGGCTACGCCTTTGACCCGGAAGAGCCGGAGGCTGGCATTACGGAGTTGAACACCGTGATCCAGCAGAGCCTGCAGCGACTCTATGACAGCCAGTTGACCGACGGTAGCTGGCCGTGGATGCCCGGTGGCGACAGCGACCTCTACATGACGGGTTACGCGGTGTGGGCGTTGACGCTCGCGCAGCAGTGCGGCGTCGAGGTCGAGTCCAAGCGGCTGGATCAGGCGACCCAGTTCCTGGAGATGCGTTTGATCGAGGCCTCTTCGCAACCGGCCCTGCAGGCCTGGTTGCTGCAATCGCTCTCCGTCCGCCACCGGACGCTGGCGGGCGACGAACCGGGGCAGCCCTCGCGCTTCGAGGCCCGGGCGTTCCTCAACCTCTTCAACCAGCGCGAGCGCCTCAGCCCGCAAACGCAGGCGCAACTGGCGCTGGCGGCGGTCGATTTCGGCTTTGAGCGGGAGGCGGAGACGCTGGTGGGCATGTTGCGCAATACCGTGAAGCGTGATGCCAACCCCTCTCAGAGCATCCTGCTGCCGGTGGCCCAGACGCAGAACGGCGGGGACTTGCCGGTGGCCTACTGGGGCGAAAAGAACGGCTGGTGGCGCTGGTATGAGAGCGGCGAGGAAACGACGGCCTGGGCCTTGATGGCCATGTTGCACGCCGATGGCGGCAATCCGCTGGTCGATCCCGCCATGCACTGGCTGGTGCGCAACCGCCAGGCTTCGCGCTGGTCCAATACCCGCTCGACCGCCATTGCCGTGATGGCGCTGACCGATTATCTGCTCATCGCGGGCGAGATGGATGTCGCGGCGGACTGGCGCATGGTCGTCAACGGTCAGGACGTAGCCTCGGGGCAGTTGAGCTTCCAGAATCTGCTGCAGCACCAGCGCACCTACACCGTGCCGCGCGAGCTCCTGCAGCCGGGCGAGAATACGCTCTCGATCCACCGCGAAGGCGGGCAGGTACCGCTCTACTACCGCATCACCGCCGACTACGAGGCGGGGCCGGACGCCTTCGAGCCCTACGGCTTCCAGCTTTTCGTAGACCGCGAATACTTGCGCATCAGTGCGGTGCCGACCCTGTTGCAGGGCTTCAAGGAGCAGATTCGGCCGCTGCAGGAGCCCAAGCAGGTGACTTCGGGCGACCGCATCGACGTGGTGCTGCGGCTCGAGGCCAAGAACGATCTGGAATACATCCTGATCGAAGACCCGAAACCGGCGGGGCTGGAAGCGGTGCAGCAGCTGAGCGGCGCCAACGTTGTGGCCCGCGAACTCGATCCCACGGCCCCGGATTCCGCCAGCGAAGAAGAGCGCTACACCGGCCGCACCGCTTGGGTTTATCAGGAATTGCGAGACCGTCAGGTGGCCTTGATGATCCCCCGCCTGCCGACGGGCCTCTGGGAGATCCGCTATCGCTTGCGGGCCGAGGCACCGGGCGACTTCACCGCGCTGCCGGCCAAGGGATCGGCCATGTATGTGCCGCCGATCGAGGCGGGCAGCGGCGATGCCGACATGATGGTAAAGGACAAGGAGACTTCCGATGGACAATAAACTGACCTGGATTGCCGCGATCCTCGGGGTGCTGGGCGTCGCGCTCGGGGCCTTTGGGGCACACGCCCTGGAGCCGCAGCTGCGCGAACTGCACCGCCTCGACACCTGGCGTACAGCCACGATGTATCACCTCATCCACACGGTCGCGATCCTCGCGGTCGCGGTCGCGGCGGGGCTCACGCCTTCGGCGCGACTGCGCGTGGTCGGCTACATCTGGACGGTGGGTGTGGTGGTCTTCGCGGGCAGCCTCTATGCCTTGGGTTTCGGCGCGCCGGGGTGGTTTGGCGCCATCACGCCCATTGGCGGCGTTGCCTTTATCCTCGGTTGGGCCTTGTTGCCCTGGGCGCTCAGGCGTCCAGCAAGCGCCTGACCTCCGGCAAGACCGGCTGCAGCCCCTGCGGTTGCGCGATCTGCAGCGCGTGCCAACCGGCATCGCGCGCGCCCTGCACGTCTTGCCGCGGGCTGTCACCGACGTGCAGGATCTCGGGGCCGCGGGCACCCATCGCCGCTTCCACTACCCGAAAAATCGGGGGCTCCGGCTTTTCCGCGCCGACCTCGCCGGACAGAAAAAAACCGTCGAACGCTTCTTTGAGCCCCAGCTCGGTGAAGACCTGGTGAAAGCGCGCGTCGGCGTTGCTGACCAGCGCGAGCTGCAGCCCCAGTGCCCGCAGTTCCTCAAACAGTGCGTGCGCGTAAGGATCCAGCCGCCAGCGCCGGGCGGTGGCAAAAGCCTGCCATAGATCCTCGAACAGGGCGGAAAAGGCCGGCTCTTCCGGGCATTGCGCGCCAAAGGTGTCCGCAACGGCGAGGCGCCAGTAGGCCCGGTCGTCCAGAGCGCCCAGTTCCTGACGGGAGGTCTGGCTCAGGCGCTTGAAGGCCGCCTTGAAGCGCGCCTCCAGCGCGTCCGGTTGCGTCTGGATGCCGTGTTCGGCCGCGATTTCGGCGTAGACTTCGCCCACGCTGGGGTGGGGAAAGATCAAGGTGCCGGCCGCGTCAAACGTGACCAGTTTCAGCGATGGCACGCGGGGCGTCCTCCTACAGCAAGACGGCCAGCACCACGCCGATCACGATGACCAGCGCCACCACGATGGCCGGGATCAACCAGCTCGGCGTGCCGGAGCCGGGAGGCGTTTTGGGCGTGGGCTTGGCGGTCGCCGGGGCCGGTGTCGCTTCGGGGGCGGGTGTAGCTGGGCGTTCCGCCGGTCGGGTGCCGGGAGGCGGCACGTCGTTGGAAACGGTCTTGAAAGGTTCGGGGGCCGGGGCGGGTTCTGGCGTCGGCTCCGGTTGCGGCTTCGCCTTCGCCTCGGGCTTGGGGGGCTCGGCTTCGCTACTGGCCGAGCTGATGGTGTGCAGCTTGGGCGTGGGCCTGGACTTTTCGGCTTCCGCCTCGGGCGCGGTTTCGCGCGGCTTTTCCGCCTCTTGCTCGACCATGTCGAGCTCCTTGTCATCCAGCGCCGACCACTCTTCCTGCCGGGCGGCTTCGGCCTCCTTTTCGAGGGCGTCCTGCTTGCGCGGGTCTACGGCCGGTTCGTCTTCCTCGGTGGACCCTTCAAAGGCATCGCCGCCGAGATCCGCCTGGGAGGGGGCAGGAGAGTCATAAACCTCCGGCATTTCGTCGAAAAACTCGACCAGCTCGGTTTCCGCAGCCGGGGTCGAGGTGCTCTGGTTTTCGCGGCGCACCGGCGTATCGGCGGTGACTTCGCCATCCATGATGCGCTGCACCATTTCCTCGGAGGAAATGGGCCCCGCCTCTTCACCGTCGACCTCGTAGAACCACTTCATAGCGCTACAATAAACCGATACGAATCAAGGGTAAAGGAGATTTGGACGATTGGGGAAAGCCCTCCAGACACAAAAAGGCCCGTTCGAGAAAGAACGGGCCGAAAGGGAACCTGCGGTCGGGCTCAAACCGAGTGGATGGCCTGCTTGTCTACCGCGAGGGCGGCTTCCTTGATGGACTCGCTCACGGTGGGGTGGGCGTGGATCGTGCGGCCGAGGTCTTCGGCACTGCCGCCGTAGGTCATGTGGGCGACGATGTTGGCGATCATTTCGGAGGCGCCGCGGGCGATGATGGCCGCCCCGAGGATCTTGTCGGTCTTGGCGTCGGCGATGATCTTGACCACGCCATCGGTGGCGTCCTGGGCGACCGCTCGGCCATTGGCCGCGAGGGCAAACTTGCCGACCTTCACGTCGATGCCCTGTTCCTTGGCCGCACGTTCGGTCAGGCCCACGTTGGCGATTTCCGGGTCGGTATAAATCACGCCGGGCACGAGGTCCCAGTCGATATGGCCCGCCTTGCCGGCAATCCATTCGGCCACGGCAACGCCGTCTTCCTCGGCCTTGTGGGCGAGCATCGGGCCGGCTACGACGTCGCCGATCGCCCAGACGCCCTTGGCGCTGGTGCGCAGGTGCTCGTCGACTTTCACGCGACCGCGCTCGTCGGCTTCGACGCCCGCTTTGTCCAGCCCCAGGCCTTCGGTGTAGGCGCGGCGGCCAACCGCCAGCAGCACCTTTTCGGCTTCGTAGGTGACTTCCTTGTCCTTTTGCTCCGCCGTCAGCTTGACCACGCCGTCCTTGACCTCGGCGCCGGTGACCTTGGTCTTGGTGGCGATCTTGAGGCCCTGCTTCTTGAAGACGCGTTCGGCGAGCTTGGAGATATCGTCGTCCGAGCCCGCGGCGATGGTGGGCAGAAATTCGATCACGGTCACTTCGGAGCCGAGGCGCGACCACACGCAGCCGAGTTCGAGGCCGATGGCGCCGCCGCCGATCACGAGCATGCGCGGGGGCACTTCGTCAAAGGCGATCGCTTCGGTGCTGGAGACGATATGCTTGCCGTCGAACTTCAGGAACGGCAGCTCGACGGGGGCCGAACCGGTGGCGATGACGATGTTCTTGCCCTCGAGGGTCTGGGCGTCGCCCTTCGACGGCGTCACCTTCACCTTGCCTTCGCCCTGCAGCTCGCCGGTGCCTTCGAAGACGGTGATCTTACGCTTGTCCATCAGCATTTTCACGCCGCCGTTCATGCGTTTCACCACCTCGTCCTTGCGCTTCATCATCTGCGCGAGGTCGAGCTTCAGGCCGTCGACCTTCACGCCGTGGTTTTCGCTTTGGCTCACCTCGTGGTAAAACTCGGAGGAGTGGAGCAGGGCCTTGCTGGGGATGCAGCCGACGTTGAGGCAGGTGCCGCCCAGGGCGGAATCGCGTTCCACCACGGCGGTTTTCAATCCGAGCTGAGCCGCACGGATCGCACATACATAGCCCCCCGGGCCGGAGCCGATCACAATGACATCGAAAGAGGTATCAGACATGACTGCGGCCAGCGTGCACGCTTTCCGGCGCGTTGGCAAGGGCGCGGGCTGCTTACTCCGCTTCCGGATCCACCCGGAGCGTCATTTCGCTGGTCTCAGAATCGAGGCTGGCGTTCGGCTCGACCGGCGCGCTCTGTTGCACGACGGAGGAAACGGCTTCGATGAAGCGCTCGCGGTCTTCTTTGGGGCCGACGGAGACGCCCATCCCGAAGTTGAGATGTCGCGTTCCCTCCCAGGCGCAAAATGCTGTATATGACTGCCCATCGTGGTCGAAGCTCTTCTCCAGCGTGTAATAGGCGGGGTTGTCGTTGGGCACGGGGTAGACGAAGATCGCGTAGATCGCCTCCGGCGTTTGCCGGGCCTCGGGAAAGGTTATCAGGTAAAAATCGAAGACGTCGGGCCCCTTGAGCTTTTCCAGCTGGATGGAGTCCACCGCGGCGTCTACGAACTCCGGGTATTCCGGCTCGATCCACATCCAGATGTCGCGCAGTTCCTGCGCCCCGTTTTCCTCGAGTCGAAACGCCAGATCCTGCGGGCTCTCGTGAGCGAGGCGCGGCAAGATCCGGTGCTCGTAGATGTAGGCGGCCCGGTGGCGCTGCAGCAGGTCGAAGCCGTCTCCAGTATCGGCTGCGGCCGTTGCAGACGGGGCCGGCTGACTGGTCTCTGAGGAGGTCGTTTCGCAGCCGGTGGCAACGAATGCGGCGGCTCCGCACAGGAAGACGAGATGGGACAGGCGGGAAGGCATCAGCATCGTCAGGATCTGGACAAACTGAACCAAGAAAAGCGAGCCGAAACCACAAACACGCCTATTCTCCCACCTCCTGCGTGTCTTCGACTTGCGCCTCGAAGGGCTCTTCCAGCGACTCGCTGACCAGTTGCACGAAATCCGGGCCGCTCAGCACGTCAAAGACACCCAGCCCGTAGTGGGTGAGGCCGTCCCAGGCGCCGAAGGCCGCGAGCTCCAGCTGGAGCTCGCTGGTCTCGATGCGCGCGCTTTTCTCCAGCGTATAGTAGGGCGGGTGCCCTTCCGGCGCGGGATAGACAAAGGCGGCGTAATAGGCTTCCGGGCTGAACTCGGGCGGGGGCAGGTTGATCAGGTAGATGGTCGTGCCATCGGGCCCTTCGAAAGATTCGGCCGTGATCTGCTCCAGCTGCGCATTGACGAAGCCGGGGTTGATGTCCTGCAGGTCGATCCAGACGCGGCGCAGATAGATCTCAGGCCACGACCTGAGCCCACGCGCGAGGTCTTCCGGTTCGTTTTTGGCGATGGCGGGCAGGATGCGGTGGGCGTAGAGAAACTTGGCCGCATAGCGCTGCTGCTGTTCGACCGTCTCGCCAGGACGCTGCAGGTTGAGCCGGGCCGGTTCGTACTGCACGCAACCGCTCAGAAACAGGGCGGCGGTGACTGCCAACACGAGCGCACATCTGGCGGCAGAAGGGAATAAGGGAAGGGCTCGACTGGACACGCACCTATTTTCACGGTGGCGATGCGACTTGTCAGGAAAATAAAGCAGCCCTTTCACCACGGCGGCGAAAGGGCTGGAGAAAGGGGGTCTGGCGCGGCCTAGATCTCGAAGAGCAGACGGGTCGGGTCTTCGATCGCCTGTTTGACCTTCACGAGGAAGGTGACGGCTTCCTTGCCGTCGATCAGGCGGTGGTCGTAGGACAGGGCGAGGTACATCATCGGCTTGATCACGACCTGGCCGTTTTCCGCCATCGGGCGCTCCTGGATGTTGTGCATGCCGAGGATCGCGCTCTGCGGGCGGTTGATGATCGGGGTCGAGAGCATCGAGCCGAAGATGCCGCCGTTGGTGATGGTGAAGACGCCGCCCTGGAGGTCGTCGATGGTGATCTTGCCCTCCTTGGCCTTCTTGGCGTAGTCGAGAATGTCCTGCTCGATCGCGGCAAAATTCTTTTGATCCGGGTCGCGCACCACCGGCACCATCAGGCCGCGCGGCGTGCTCATGGCGAGGCCGATGTCGTAGTAGTGGTTCTGGACGATCGTGTCGCCCTCGATCTGGGCGTTGACGTCCGGCACCGCCTTGAGTGCGTGCACGACGGCCTTGGTAAAGAAGCTCATGAAGCCCAGCTTTACGCCGTGCTGCTTCACGAAGGCATCCTGATGGGTCTTCCGCAGCTTCATGACGGGCTCCATGTTCACTTCGTTGAAGGTGGTGAGCATGGCGGTTTCCTGCGAAGCTTCGACCAGGCGCTTGGCGATGGTCTTGCGCAGGGGTGTCATCTTCTTGCGGGTCTGACGCTCACCGGCAGCCGGGGCCGGCTGGGACTTCGGAGCGGGGGCGGGGGCAGCCTGCTTGGCCGACTGCTCCTGCGTGCTCACCTGCTGGCCCTGGCGCTCAACGGCCTCGAGCATGTCGCCCTTGGTCACGCGACCGCCCTTGCCGGAGCCCTGCACGCCCTTGGGGTCCACGCCGGACTCCTCGGCGATGCGGCGCACGGCCGGGCTCTGGTGGGGATGGCTTTCCGTTTGCTCGGCGGCCTTTTCCTCGGGGGAGGTGGATTCGGCCTTGGCTTCCTCCTGCTCGGCGTCCTTTTTGTCGCTACCGCCGCCGCTGGCTTCGCCACTGGCGCTTTCGTCGATCTCGGCCACAACCGCGCCGATTTCGACCTCTTCGCCTTCTTCGACTTTCAGGCTGATTTTGCCGCCGACGTCGGCGGTGCCTTCCGAGGTGATCTTGTCGGTCTCGAGATCGTAGAGTGTTTGGCCGGCTTCGACGATGTCGCCGTCCTGGACGTGCCAGGTGGCGAGGATGCCGGACGTGATGGATTCACCGAGGGCGGGTATTTTGACTTCGGTAGCCATGAGGAGCTTTCTGAGAGTAAGGTTACGGGCTAGACGCCGCAGCATGCGCCACTAACCCGTAAGGGTCAATGTAAACGGTGGTTTATGCGGTGACGGTGAAGGCGTGCTCCACCAGTTCCTGCTGTTCCTGCTGGTGTCGGGCGAGCGAGCCGACGGCGGGGCTGGAGGCAGCGTCGCGGCCGGCGTAGTGCGGCCGGCGGCCGATCACCTTTTCGAGGCGCGGCATGAGGAAGGACCAGGCGCCCATGTTTTCGGGCTCTTCCTGGCACCAGACGATCTCCTTGTAGCCCTTGTACTGCTTCAGGATCTCGTCCAGCAGCTCCCCATTGAAGGGATAGAACTGCTCGACGCGCACGATGGCGGTATCCTTGATCTCGTGCTCGCGGCGGTAGGCCAGCAAATCGTAGTAGACCTTGCCCGAGCACATGATCACGCGCTTGGCCTTGGCAGGCGCTTCATTGTCCTCGAGGATGGAGCGGAACACCCCGTCGGTGAAGTCGCTCTTCTTGCTCACGCACTCCTTGTGACGCAGCAGGCTCTTGGGGCTCATCAGGATGAGCGGCTTGCGGAAGTCGCGGTGCATCTGGCGGCGCAGAATGTGGAAGAGCTGGGCCGGGGTGGTGAGGTTGGCGACCTGGATGTTGTCCTCCGCGCAGAGCTGCAGGAAGCGTTCGAGGCGGGCGCTGGAGTGTTCCGGACCCTGGCCTTCGTAGCCGTGCGGCAACATCATGACGAGGCCGCTCACGCGCTGCCACTTGGATTCGCTGGAGACGATAAACTGGTCGATCACGACCTGCGCGCCGTTGACGAAGTCGCCAAACTGCGCCTCCCACATGCAGAGCATGTTGCTGTAGTCGAGCGAGTAGCCGTAGTCGAAGCCGAGCACGGCGGCCTCGGAGAGCAGGGAGTTGTGCACGCAGAGCATGCCGTCGCGGCGCTCCATCTGCATCAACGGGATGTACTTTTCGCGCGTCTTGGAATCGAAGAGCACGGCGTGGCGCTGGCTGAAGGTGCCGCGCTGGGAATCCTGACCGCTGAGGCGCACGTGGTAGCCCTCGAGCATCAGTGTGCCCCAGGCGAGGGACTCGGCAAAGGCCCAGTCGATGCCCTCGTCTTCCTGGAAATGCTTCAGCTTGGTATCGAGCTGACGCTTGATCTTGTGGTTGAGGTTGAAGCCGTCCGGGATGTGGGTGAGCGACTCCGCCACGTAGGCCAGATCCTTTTCATTCACGCCGGTCTGCGTATCGCGGAAGGCATAGTCTGGCTGGTAGTCGACCACGGGGCCTTCTTCGGGCGGGACGACCAACTCACCACCATCCTGCTTGGCCTTCATCTCTTCGTGGCTGCGTTCCAGGGCGTCGTGGCGACGCTTCACGTTGGCGTCGTAGTCCTCCTGGGTGCCGACGCCCCAGTCGATGAGTTGCTTGCCGTAGATCTCGGCCACCGAGGGGTGCCCTTTGATCTGCTTGTAGAGCGTGGGCTGGGTAAAGGCGGGCTCGTCACTCTCGTTGTGGCCATGGCGCCGGTAGCAATACATGTCGATCACGACATCGCGGCCAAAGCGTTGACGGAACTCCAGCGCGAGCAGGGTGACGTGCGTCACGGCTTCGGGGTCGTCGCCGTTGACGTGAAAGATCGGGGCCTCGATCATCTTGGCCACGTCCGTGCAATAGAGCGAGGAACGGGCTTCGGATGGGTCGGTGGTGAAGCCGATCTGGTTGTTGATGATAAAGTGGATGGTGCCGCCGGTCTGGTAGCCGGGCAGCTGAGAGAAGTTCAAGACTTCCGCCACCACACCCTGGCCGGCAAAGGCGGCATCGCCGTGGATCAGCAACGGCACGACTTGCTTGCGCTCCTCGGTGTCGCCGCGGAGGCGCTGGCGGGCGCGCGCCCGACCTTCGACCACCGGGTCGACCGCCTCGAGGTGAGACGGGTTGGCGGTGAGGTGCAGCTCCACGGACTCGCCGGCGGTGCTCTCGACCACGGCCGAGTAGCCCAGGTGATACTTCACATCGCCGTCTCCGTGCCGGGTTTCCGGGATGAAGTTGGGCGAGAATTCGTGGAAAATGGTCGAGAACGGCTTGCGCAGCACGTTGGCCAGCATGTTGAGGCGACCGCGGTGGGCCATACCCATCACAAGCTCCTTCACGCCGTGGATCGGGCTGACGTAGACGAGGCTGTCGATCGCGGCAATCAGGGTCTCGGCGCCTTCGAGGCCGAAGCGCTTTTGCCCCACATACTTGGTGTGGAGAAACTTCTCGAACTGCTCGGCCTTGACGAGGCGGTCGAGGATGCGGCCCTTCTGCGCGGCATCGAACTTCGGGTGGTTGCGGCTGGGCTCGATCTTGCTCTGCAGCCAGCGACGGATCGGCGTCTCCTGGATGTGCAGGTATTCGACGCCGATGGGGCCGCAGTAGGTCTCCTCGAGCGAATGGAGCAGATCGCGCACCGTCATGTAGGTGCCGTCGAGGTAGTTGCCCGTCCAGAACTGTTCGTCCAGATCGGCCTCCTCAAAGCCCAGGCGCTCGAGGGTCAGGCGCGGGTTGCGCGGCGCCTCGCCCTTCTTGTAAAGCGGGTTGATGTTGGCCTGCGTGTGGCCAATGGAACGGTAGGCGTAGATGGCGCCGGTAAAGCGAGCCTGCTTGATGGCGCGGCGCTGAACCTCCTCCGCACTGCCGGCGTCGGCGGTTGCGTGGCCGTTAACGCCCGGTTCGCCGCTCCCGTCGGCCGCCAGCATGAAACCTTCGAAAAAGGCCTGCCAGGTCGGGTCGAGGGAGGAGGGGTCCTGTTGCCAACGGGCGTAGTTCTCGTCTATCAGATCGGCGTTCCAGCGGGTAGCGAATGTCGGATTCTTCATGTGCCTCACTCAGCAGTCAGCGGTTGAGCAATATCCTATTGTCTATCAACGCGGATGGCTTGCAACCGTTTCCCGCCTTCAAAGCGGGATGATAAGCAGCCAAAATGCCGCGCCTGTTTCTTATAAGCTATAATCCCAAACCGCGCGACTTGCCAGCATCCGGGGTGTATTCACAATGAGATACATGGATTATTCTAGCATGGACGAAGCGCTGCGGGTGCTGGTGGAGCCCCAACAATCGCACGCCCTCGGCATCACCGACGCCCTGGCCCGGCTGGACGAGGCCGCCAGGGACGATCAGCTCAAGCGTACGCACCCGCACCTGCGCCACTACCTGCAAAACCGCTCCTACCAGAAGGCGCACGCCTACCTGAGGCAGGAAAATCTGGTCGAAACAGAAGGGCGTTAGTGTAGCGGCGCTTTCGGGCGGTGGCCGACAAGAACCGTCCGTAGTATTTGCATTTCTTATAACTTTTTCCAAACCTTGTCGTTATGGCTCAAGGACGCAAACGCATCGAAACGGACGGGGGCGACCAATTGCAACAGAGCGCCTTCGACGGTCTGGCCCTCGGCGGACTGGCCGCTGCACCACCGCGCCGCGAAACCGTCGATGCGGAATCCCCCGCGATGAACGAACCCGCGCGCAAGAAGCCGCGCATGCGCGTCGACGTGCGCCGGGTGAAGGCGGGGCGGGGCGGCAAGACCGTGACCGAAGTGACGGGCTTCAAGGGGCTCGGTGACCGTGACCTGCAGGCGCTGGCGCAGCGCTTGAAGGCCTCGCTCGGCACGGGCGGTACGGTGCGCGGGCAGGCCCTGGAGATTCAGGGCGATCGCGTGGATGCGGTGATGGAGCGCTTGGAGGCGGAGGGCTTTCGCCCGGTCAAGACGGGCGGCTGAAGCGCCCGGCCTAGAGACAGTTCTCCGAGGCGTCTTCGCCGGAGTAGCCGTAGGAATCGAGCATGCTTTCGACCATCACGTCGAGCTCGAGCTTCATCGCCTGCATATCGTTGGCCGCGGCCGAACACTCGACGTAGCCGACGGCCTGCTTGAGTGTGGTGGTGCGGCCTTCGCCCTCGAGCCACTTTTGCAGCACGGTCAGGCTTTTGAGCCAGGCGGCGAGGTCTTCGCTGGAGGCATCCACCGCATCGTTGAGTTGCTCCAGCGAATGGCTGGGGTGGGGGTCGTGGGCCAGCAGGCGCGCCAGAGAGCGCACGTTGGCGGGCTCTTCTATGGCGTCCCGTAGCGGCAGGATGTCTTCGGCGGATGCGCCGGCGGTCAGGAGTTGCTCAAGCGCTTGGCGCCACGTCATTTGCAATGAAATGGCAGGACCGGCCTTTTCCTTTACCCATGCTTCCAGTCGAGGATCCATGCCTACGGATATAATGACTCCCTCACGCCAATAAAAGCACGAAATGCGGGAGTTTATTCAGACAGTTGAGTAGGCGCAGCCAGGGCTGCCTGTATACCAGTCAACGACTTGTGCTAGTCGTCTTCGACTCCCGGAGCCTGATCCTGCTCGAGCAAAGGCTGCAGGAGCTGGCGCAACTCGCAGTGCGACTCGAGTGGGTGGCGCAGCGGACGCTGAAGGTGGATCGTGTAGCGGTTGCGTCTGCCCTCGCGGTTGCGCTCCAGATAGCCGCCTTCCTCCAGGTCGGCCACGATCCGTTGCACGGCCCGCTCGGTGATACCCACCGCCAAGGCAACTTCCCGCAGCGGTTGGTAGGGGTTACGTGCCAGGGCAATCAGCACATGTGCGTGATTGGAGAAGAATGTCCAGTGAGCTTCCAGGCCCATGAGAAGAGCATAGAGCACAAAGAGTAAGGAAACACAAGTCGCGAAATGCCCGACCTTGAAGTGATTGGCTTCAACGGGTGAGCATTCGACCTGCGTTAGCCGCGCCGAGCAACGAGATCGAGTAGTTGCGGATGATATAGGCGGGGATGTTCTTGAGCATCTCCTGCACATTCGGGCGGAAGTTCTGCTCGAAGTAGTACATGAACTGCTTGCCCTCGAGGAAGAAGTCTTCGTTTTTGGCCACGATGCCGCCCGCGAGATAGATGCCGCGCATCGGCAGCAGGATCGTGGCGAAATCGGCCGAGATGCGCCCGTAGATCTTGACGAACAGGCGCATGATGTCGCGGCAGACGGGGTGGTTATGCGCGTGTTTGGAGATCAGTGACGCCTGCTTTTCGAGCGGCGCCTGCATGACCTCCTTCAGCACGCGGTCCATGCCCACCCGGCGCACGTCACGGAAGTAGTGGAAGATGTTCACGATGCCGATGCCGGAGACGAAGCTCTCGATCTCGGCCGCAAAATCGCTGTGGCGCGACAGGTAGAGCGTCAACTCGGCCGTCTCGGCGTCGAAATCGGCAAAGCTGGCGTGGCCACCCTCACTCGGGTAGGCGTGGTAGGTGCCGTCGGGACCGTGCACGATGAAGCTCACGCCCAGGCCGGTGCCGGCACCGATCACGAGGCTCACCATGCCCGTCGGCTCGGGGCAGCGGCTGTCGGTATGCGGCAGGGGCGTAATGTGCTCGGGATTGTGCGTGTCGAGCAGGGGCACGCCGTAGCTGATGGCGAGAAAATCGTTGATCACCAGCGTGCGGATGCCCAGTGCCTGTTCGATCGCCGCGCCGTCGATATCCCAGGAGAGGTTGGACACGTCGCAGAAGTTGTCTGCCACCGGCCCGGCGCCGCTGAGGCAGATGAGCTCGAGGCTGAGGCGCGGATTGCGCTCCTGGGCGAGTGCGATCAGGTGCTGCAGGGGCGACATCAGGCCGTCGATCTTTTTGCTGGGCGTGACGGTTTCCAGCAGGATCATCAGTTGGCCCTGGCGCTCGCCCACGATGGCGAGGTTGGTATTGGTGCCGCCAATGTCTCCGGAGAGATAAAAGCGGTCGGCCTCGAGGCGGTCCTCGTGCCAGTGGATCTCGGTGTATTCAGCCGTTAACATTGGGGGAGAGGGAAGGTACTGGTTTGCGCCACTTGAAAGCGCATGGCCAGCATTTTCCTGCGGATCAGCCTTCTCCGATCAGCCCCAGCCCGATCTGAATCCACAGCGGCATGGTGAAAAAGGCCACCACCGTCGTCGCCACCACGACCTGCACGGCTACCCTGGGCTCGCCGCCGTAGTGCTTGGCCAGCACGATCGGCAGCATGCCGGCGGGCATCGCCGCCTGCACGATCACCACGCGGCGGAGCTCCTGCAGGCTTGCGGGCAGCAGCGAGGCCACGACCAGAAAGAGGATGGGCAGCAGCATCAGCCGGAGCACGACGCCCATCACCGGCACGCGCGCGTTTTCCCGCCAGTCTCCCGCCTTCACGACCTCGGCCAGCGTGCCGCCCGCCAGGATCAGGCCCACCGGGATACCGCAGTTGCCGAAAAAGCCGATCGTGCGGTCCAGCCACGTGGGCACGTACTGGTAGAGGCCGGTGAAGTTGGCCACCAGGCCGAGCAGCAGGGCCATGGCGGGCGGATTCATGAGCTTGGAGACGAAGCCTTTGGCAAACTCGCCCGACACTAGCATGATTCCCACCGTCCATACGGCCATCTCGATGCCCAGGTTGTGCACCACCAGCACCCCCGTCGTCTTGTTGCCGGGGAAGAGTGCTTCCACCAGCGGGATCGCCATGTAGCCGTAGTTGAAGATGCCGACGGCAAAGGCGAAGGTGCGGCGACCGGCCCCGACCTTCAGGCCCATCCAGCCCGCGATCAGCCAGGCCACGATGAAGCCGAGAATGATGAGGCTGAAGCCCACCAGTGGCGGCCACACCACTTCCAGCGGATTCATCAGTTCGGGGTTGCCGGTGACGAGGCGGAACAGCAGGCATGGGAAAAAGACGTGCACGAGCATCCACAGCAGCGGCCCGTCGCCCTTTTCCTCCCATTTGCCCTTCCACCGCAGCGCAAACGCGATCCCGGTGACGGCAAAGACCGGCAGGGCGGCCAACAGGATCGTCGTGTAGGAATAGCTCGCGGTCGCGGCGGCAAGGGCAGGGTACATCGCGGCTTACGATGGTTCAGCCGCCCGCATACCGCAAGTGGAAGTGGCTACTCCTCGTCTTCATGCAGCCAGTCTTGCGGCTGCAGATACGCGTCCAGCTCGGCTTCTTCGCTGTCCTTCTTGGGCTTCCAGTCGTAGACCCAGCGCGCGAGCGGCGGCATGGACATCAGGATGCTCTCGGTGCGGCCCCGGCTTTGCAGGCCGAAGAGGGTGCCCCGGTCGTAGACGAGGTTGAACTCGGCATAGCGGCCGCGGCGGTAGAGCTGGAATTCGCGCTGGCGTTCCTTGTATTTGTGGTCCTGGCGGCGCTTGAGTATCTCCTCGTAGGTCGGCCAGTAGGCGTCGCCCACCGCGCGCTGCAGGGCAAACGAGTCGTCGAAGCCCAGCTCGTTGAAGTCGTCGAAAAAGAGCCCGCCGACGCCCCGGGTCTCCTCGCGGTGGGTGAGGTAAAAGTAGCGGTCGCACCACTGCTTGAACTTCGGGTAATATTCTTCGCCGAACGGCTCGAGCGCGGTCTTGGCCGCCGCGTGCCAGAAGCGCACGTCTTCCTTGAACGGGTAGTAGGGCGTGAGGTCGAAGCCGCCGCCGAACCACCAGACGTTTTCCTCCGGGTCGGCCTTTTCGCCCACCGCCAGCGGCCCGGCGAGGAACAGGCGCACGTTCATGTGGCTGGTCGGGCAATAGGGGTTCAGCGGGTGCATGACCACGGAGACGCCCATGGCACGAAAGGGTTTGCCGGCAAGCTGGGGCCGGTGGGCGGTGGCCGAGGCCGGCATCTCCTTGCCCACCACGTCGGAGAAGTTGACGCCCGCCTTTTCGAAGACCTTGCCGTCGGCCCAGACGCGCGATTCGCCCCCGCCGCCCTCCTTGCGGTCCCACTCGTCCTTGCGGTGCTCCGCGTCGGGGTCCAGCGTTTCGATTCCTTCGGAGATGCGATTCTGGAGGCCTTGCAGGTAGGACTTTACGAAGACGAGGGCGTCGAGTGAAAGCATCCCCCGAGGGAAACGTTGCACCGCCGGGCGGGCAAATGTTTATTCCGTGCCATGCAGCAACCGAGTGGAAAACGACTGGTCATCTTTGGCTGCGGCTACGTCGGCGGTGCGGTGGCGCGGCGCGCGTTGGCCCAGGGCTGGCGCGTGACGGCCCTCACGCGCAACCCGGAGAAAGCCGCCCGGCTGCGCGACCTCGGTTGCGATGCCGTGGTGGCCGAGCTGGCAGATCACGACTGGCACGGGCGCATTCACGGCCCGGTCGACTATGTGCTCAACGCCGTCAGCGGGGGCGGCAATGGCATCGAAGGCTACCGGCGTTCTTATCTGGAGGGGCAGCAGTCGGTGCTGGCATGGGCGCGCGGCACGTCGGTCGGGACCTACGTCTACACCAGCAGCACCTCCGTCTATCCGCAGCAGGACGGCGAGGTCGTAACCGAAACCGACGCGACGGACGGCGGCAGCGAGATGGCGCACATCCTCCTGGAGGCGGAGGGCCTGCTGCAACCGGCCCCCTGGGGTGTCCATCGTGCGTTTGTACTGCGGCTGGCGGGCATTTACGGACCGGGCCGCCACTATCTGCTCAATCGCTTGCGTGAAGGCCACCGCGAGTTCCCCGGCAGCGGCGCCTTTTACCTCAACCTCGCGCATCTCGACGACATCGTGTCGGCCATCTTTCAGTGCTTCGGGGCATCCGCGGCAGTGAAGGGCGGCGTCTACAATGTAGCGGACGGTCAGGCCGTCACCAAAGAGGCGATCGTGCTCTGGCTTGCCGAACGACTGGGCATCGAAGGCGTGCGCTTCAACCCCGAGCTGACCGATCCGCGTCAGGCGCGACGGCGGCAGATGGGGCGCACGACGCGTCCGCATCGACGCGTTTCGGCCGAAAAGTTTAGACGTGAGCTGGGCTGGCGACCGCAGTACTCAGACTTCCGTGCCGGCTACGAAGCGATCTTTCGCGCAGAAAAGGCCTAGCGGGTCTGCCGGCGGCGGCGAAACTTGATTTCGGCCAGCTGGTCGAGGCCGCCGAAGGAGACCACGCGCTGAATGGCGGGGCTGGCGATCTGAAGGATCAGTTCGCGGCCCAGCTCCTTCTGGTCCTGCAGTGTCTCGAAGAGCCAGTGCAACCCCATCGAGTCGATCATACGCAGATTGCGCAGGTCGAAGTAAAGGACCTTGGGCTGGTCGCCGGCAAAGCGTTCGAGGACTTCGTCGAGCTCCTGCCCCAGTTTGTCTAACTGGGTGTTGATGATGTCGTCTTCGAAGGTCAGATACAGGCGACGACGGACGCGGTCGAGGTCTGGCTGGATCATTTTGCGGCTTGGGCGTTGAGGTCGAAGTCGAATACGAGGGAGGCGCCGGATTGTTCCATCTCGAGGCGATCGCTCAGGTGCGAGATGATGCTCAGGCCCAGATGCGGTCCCCCTGGCTGTTTGAGCTCTTCCAGCCGCTTCTTCAGGTCAAACGCGTGGCCCTTGCCTGGATCGTCGATACGCACGCGCACGACATTGCGGCCGCGGTTATAGCTGATCTGGAGGGTCGCGACTTTTTCCGGCTGGCGTTCGCAGCCGTGCGTGAGTGCGTTGAGCAGGCCCTCGCGCAGGCAAATCAACAAATCGTAGAGGCGGTCCCCGATCGAGGCATCGAGGGCAAACTGGAGGCTGCGGCGCCAGATCTCCTGGAGTTCGTCAATGCGTTCCACTTCGGTGCCGGGATAGCTTTCGTGGAATATGGGCTGGAATTGCTGGTCCATCTGTGCGTCGGGGATCAGGGAGTATCGGACAATTAACAGATCGTCGGTAGGTTGAAAATCGGCAGCTTCGAACAAATCCGAAGAGCTTTGCATCACGTAACCTAGCGAAAGTGGATCCAGCTCCAGAGAAGCGGCCAGTTCATAGATCCCGTCGCTGAGCAGACAGACTGCACTGAGGCCCGCCAGCGACACCTGTTGGGGCTCTGCACGCGGATAGTCGGTCCAGCCGAGCGGATGGCCTCCCATGGGCCCGAAAGAGATGAAACCGTCGATATCGATGAACCAGGCGGGCGGCATGCCCCGGTTGATGATGTCCAGCGTTCCCTCCTCGGCGTTCAGCGATACGGCGGTCACGGCGAGGCTGGGGGGACGCTGGCCCGTCCGTTTGGCCAGCGGCGCGATCTCGCTCAACAGGAATTGGCTGAAGCGGGGCAGGGCGGCAAATAGCTGGAAGCCCTCGTCGGCGAGCCCCCGGATCATGCCCTGAAAGAAGGCCGCCAGCCAGGAAGCGCGCAAATCGTGCCCCGCCACGTCGCCCGCTAGCAGCCATACGGCGGCGTCGGCGTCGTGGGCGTAAAAGAAGTCGCCGCCGGCCTGTTGCAGCGGCACGTAGTGGACTTTGCAGCAGCGTTGCAACTCGTCCGGCAGCCAAGTGTTCAGGCCAGAATCCCAGACGCCGACCTGGGTGAGCTGCGTCTGCTCATCGCGGATCTGGCGGCGCCGGTGGGTCTCCGCCGCGGCGCGATAGACGGTCTGGGTCAGGTGCTCACCGCGGATAGGTTTGTCCAGAAAATCGAAAACACCCAGGCTCAGGCTTTCCTGCACGAGGGCTTTTTCCCCTTGAGCCGTGATAAGGATGGTCGTCAGCGTCGGATCGGTCTCGGAAAGCCAGCGTGCCAGCTCGATCCCCGTCAGCACCGGCATACGGAAGTCCGTCAGCACGGCATCGAGGGTTTCGGACTTCAGGTGTTCGATCACACGCTGCGCTTCCGCCCCGTCTGCGGCAGCGAAAACCCGACAACCAGCCTCTTCGAGACAATAGCGAAAGAAGTTTAGACCATAAGGATCATCATCAACGACCAATATGGTGAGCTGGCTAAGCTGGTTCGACTCCATTTGACCCTGACCCACTTCTATATATATGACTGGCTTGTAAAGCAACTGAAAGTGCCTTGGATCAGGGATTTATTTGTGAATTTTCCACTCATACTGCCGCAAAATTTGGCCAGCGTTATTGATCGCTTGTCCCGCGAGGTGGCGAAACGAGGTGGCCGTGTCCTGCTCGTGGGGGGCGTCGTGCGCGACGGCCTGCTCGGCATTCCCACGAAGGATGTCGATCTTGAGGTTTTCGGCTTACCTCCCGCCCAGCTGGAACCGGTGCTGAAGGGCATCGGCAAATATGCGTCGGTCGGCAAGGCCTTCGGCGTTTACAAGCTGGTGTCCAACGACCTCGACGTGGCGGTGCCGCGCCGCGAGCGCAAGACTGGCGAAGGCCATCAGGCGTTCGATATCGAGCCCGATCCGTTTCTCTCCGTCGCGGAGGCGGCGGCCCGGCGCGACTTCACCGTCAACGCGCTCTATGCCGATCCGCTGACGCAAGAGGTGATCGACCCCCACGGCGGTTGGGCAGACTTGCAGGCGCGTCGCCTGCGCCACACCTCGGCGGCGTTTGTGGAGGATCCGCTGCGGGTGCTGCGCGGCATGCAGTTTTGTGCGCGCTTCGAGCTGACGCCGGCCGAGGAAACCGTGGCGCTCTGCCGCTCCATGACGCCGGAGTCCCTCTCGCCGGAGCGCTATTACGAGGAGTGGAAAAAACTGATCCTGCGTGGGCGCAAGCCGTCGCTGGGGCTGGAGTTTTTGCGCGCCACGGGTTGGGTGCAGTATTTCCCGGAGCTGCAGGCACTGATCGACTGTCCGCAAGACCCCAAGTGGCATCCGGAGGGCGACGTGTGGCAGCACACCCTGTACTGCCTGGACTTCTTTGCGCGGCAACGGATCGGCGACGATTGGGAGGACTTGGTCGTTGGGCTGGCGGTGCTGTGTCACGACCTCGGCAAGCCCGCCACGACGGCGTTTTCGGACGGGCATTGGCGTTCAC
The DNA here is from genome assembly GCA_009772895.1 of Puniceicoccaceae bacterium 5H. Taxonomy (GTDB): domain Bacteria; phylum Verrucomicrobiota; class Verrucomicrobiia; order Opitutales; family Oceanipulchritudinaceae; genus WOUP01. The sequence goes on from WOUP01000003.1 coordinate 371,558, forward strand.
CACGTCACGATATGGCGGGCGAAGCGCCGACGCGGGCCCTGTTGGCGCGCTTTACCCAGCACCGCGATTTGATCGAGGCCGTGGTGCCGTTGGTCTTGTGTCACATGCGCCCGCACATGCTCTATCAGCAGCAGGGCGGCTCCGGGGCGATCCGCCGGCTTTCGCGCGATGTGGGCCGTCTGGACCGCTTGATCCGGGTGTTGCGGGCTGATTACGGCGGGCGCCCGCCGCTGCCGGGAGAGCCCTGCAAGGCGGCGGATTGGCTCGCGGCGAAGGCCGAGCAGCTGCGCATCCAGGACGAGGCTCCGAAGCCGATCCTGATGGGCCGGCACCTGATCGAGGCGGGCTTGAAGCCGGGGCCGCGTTTCAAGGAGATCCTTGATGCGGCCTACGAGGCGCAGCTCGACGATGCCTTCGAAGACGAGGCGGGCGCCTTGGCGTTCTTGCGGACGTATCTGCAGGAAACGCCGTTGTCGTCCGAGTAACCGCGCCGCAAGGTTGCGTTTCGGCCTACGCGTCCTCTTGTGTAGGGTGACATGGATTCTGCGCAATCATACCCGCTCGAAGACCTCTACGAAGACATCATCGGCAAGGCCCAGCGCGGCCTGGGCCTGAGCGACCTCCAGTTGATGGAGCGCTCCGGCCTCAGCATGTTCGCCATCCAGGCGGCCAAGGAAGGCGAGTTTCACGAAGATTCCGTCGCGCCCCTGGCTGAGGCGCTGGGGCTCAAGCCGGACGCCCTGGGCGCGATCGGCAGCCAGCAATACAACCCGCGCGTCAGCCCGATCGAGGGCTTCCTGCCGATCAACCAGCCCGCGACGCTCTACCCGGGCGCGACGGTCAACCTTTACCTCGTCTGGGATGTCGAAACCAAGGCCGCCTGGTTGTTCGACTGCGGGGAAGACGCCACCGATGTGGTCGAGATCGTGCGCCGCCACGACCTGAAGCTCGAGGCGATCTTCCTCACGCACGGTCACCACGACCACATCAAGGCGCTGCCGGGCATTCGCGAAGCCCTCGGCAATCCTCCGGCCTACGCGCATCCCCAGGAAAACGTGGCCGGGACCGAACCCATCCATGAGGGTGAGATCCACACACTGGGCCGCCTGAAGCTGGAGGCGCGTTCGACGCCCGGTCATTCGCCCGCGGGCCTCACCTATGTCGTCTCGGGTCTGGAGCGCCCGGTCGCCGCAGTAGGCGATGCGATTTTTGCCGGCTCCATGGGGCGGGTCGAGGCGGAGCGCTTCGAGGAAGCGAAGCAAGCGATCCGTGACCATATCCTGAGCATGGGCGAACAGACTATCCTCTGCCCGGGCCATGGGCCGCTCACCACAGTCGCGCTCGAGCGCGAGCACAATCCGTTTTTTGCCACCGAGTAGGCGGCACACGAAAAAGCCCGCTTCCGAGGTGGAAGCGGGCCGAAATCGTGGACGTAAAAGGTGTGTCGTGGCCTAGCCGATGCTGGGCAGGAAGAGGAAGCAGATCGCGACGATAATCGTCGGCGGGATGGCTCCCAGGGCGAGATTGAGCGGCGAGATGCCTTCGCCGAAGTATTTTTGCAGCAGGCTCTGGCCGGCCGGATTCGGCGCATTGGCGATCACGGTCAGACCGCCACCCGTCACGGCACCGGCAACGACTGCGTACTGCAGCGCTTCGTTGCTGGCAAAGGCCGGGACCTGCGAAGCGAGGAAGGTGATGGCCGCATTGTCGTTAAAGGCTGTCAGCAGCGTGGCGCCGAGGAACAGGGACACCTCGTTCAGCTTGCCGAGCACCGGCGAAATCCACCAGTTTTGCAGCGAGCCGTGGGTCACGAGGGCGGCAAGGAAGACGCCGACCAGCAGCGGACCCTTGATGCTCACGTCGTCCTGGTGCGTCTTTGTGGCGGCCACAAAGGCGAGGAAGAACAGGAAGCCGGCAATGAAGAGCGGCGGGTGGTGCAGGGTGAAGACCGTCCAGGCCATGAAGCAGAGAATGACACCCGTGATCCAGAACGGGATCGGCTCTTCGGGCAGTTCGTTGGCATTGTGCTCCTTTTCGGCCTGCTGGTTGATCTTCACGAACTCCTTCTTGAAAATAAAGAAGTAGAGCAGGGTGGAGAGCACAATGGCGGTGACGGCCTTGTAGCCGAAGTAGTCGAACATGTGCGCCATACCCCAGCCCCAGGTGCCGGCGACCATCAGGACCGGCGGAGCGGCAAAGTGCGTCAGCGTGCCCCCGACGGAGACGTTGACGAAAAGCAGGCCGAGCGTGGCATACTTGAACTTGCCCGACACGTCGTAGCGGTAGAACTGGTCGGCGAGCAGCAGGGCCGCAATCGTCATGGCGGCGGGCTCGGTGATGAACGAGCCGAGCAGGGGCCCGATGATGAGAATGGACATCCACCAGGCGCTGGGCTTGCGCTTGCCGAAGCCGGCGACGACCCCCAGCACCTTTTCCGAGAACTTGAGGATGGGCCGGGTGGAGGCGATCGCCATGATGACGATCACGAAGAGCGGCTCCGTGTACTTCATGTTCTTGAAAGCCAACACGTCGAAGTAGCCTGTGACTGCGTGCCAGCTGAAGTCGTGCATCAGAAAGATAGTGACGACGAGCGGAATGCACCACATGCCGAACACCGCTTCTACTTCGCCGAGAAAGTGAAAGACCGTCGCCCGGAAGCTGGTATCGTCCTTCGCGTTCTTGTAGGGCTTGGCTTCGGCCGTGCGCCCTTCGCGCTGGATCTTTTCTTCATGCTCGTGCTCGTACTTATGCGCGAGTTTCATGAAGAAGCCGGCCGCAAAGGTGTGGAGGACGGCGAGCAGGAAGATGATTGTGGCCGCGAGGTTGAACGGGTCTTCCTTGATGCGGTGCTGTAGTTTACCCATCAGGCTGTCGATGCCTTGGGCCTCCTCCTCGACCTTGTATTTTTCGAGGGAGTAGGGGATGGGAGAAGATATTTCGTGTCCGTGGCCCCCTCCTCCGTGTCCGGAGTCATGGCTCGCTTCGCCATGTCCTTCATCGGATGCGTGGCCGGAGGCTTGGTGAGTAGCCTCAGAACCGGATTCCTGCGGGGCTGCCTGGAGAGAAACGGCAGACGCGAATAGCCAGACAAAGCCAACTATAAGCGGTAAACGGCGGAGTAGACGCCCAGAGTTCATGTCATAGGAGCGTCGAAATCCCCATATCCATGGCAAGTAAAACCGGAATCTGACTGAACGATTGTTTAATTTAGATACACTACTTGTACAAAAATAAACACCCCGGTTTGTCACCGGGGTGTTTCGGTAAAGTAACTGAACCGCAAGAGTTAGCGGCGACGGCGGAACTTGTTCTGGAACTTTTCCACGCGACCGGCGGAGTCCACGAAGCGCTTTTCGCCGGTGTAGACCGGGTGGCTGTCCATGGTGACGTCGCGGACGATCACGTAATACTCCACACCGTCGATCGTTTCAGTGCGATCGCTCTTGAGGGGGGAGGTGGTCAGAAAATTCTTGCCGGACGAAACGTCGCGGAAGCAGACGTTGTTGGTCTTGGGGTGGATGTTTTGCTTCACAACAAATTCCTTTCTTGGGTGCCGGGACCTAACCTTGGCGCGCCTTGAAACGCGGGTTGGTCTTGTTGATCACGTAAATACGACCACGGCGACGGACCACTTGGCAGTCGGGGTGGCGGTTTTTCAGGCTCTTGAGGCTGGCGGCAACTTTCATGGGAAAATCAGAAAAAGGATAAAAACACCGTAGAGCGGCTGCCCTGTCAATAACTTTTCCTGACCGCAATTTCCGCCCGTTGTGCGGGAGCTAGCACTCGTGCTTGAGCAGGCAATGGGCGGTGCGGCGGGCTGTGCGCACGGCCGCGACGCGATCGCCGCAGAGGTCGAGCGAAGAGGCGCCGAGGAAGAGCAGGTAGAGGGCGTTGTTGAGGAATTGCTGCTGGTCCTCGGCCAGCTCGGCATCCAGCCCGGCTTTGGCTTCGAGCAGCTGATGGATACCGGCGCGCACGTTGCGCTTGTGTTCGCAGGCGATAGCGTTGAGCGGGTGGTCGCTGTCCGGCATCTCGGTCGAAATGTTGCAGAAAGGGCAGCCCCGGTATTCCGGATCGGCCATGGTGTGCTCGAGGTGGGCGAACAGCGCGTCGATGCGCTCGGCCCGCGTCGCTTGCTGGCGCGCGATTTCCTCGATCGCGGCCCCCATGTCGGCCATCTTGCGGCGCAGCCAGTCGGCCCCCAGGTCGTCCTTGCTGGGGTAGTGGTGGTAGAGCGTCGCCTTGGCCACGCCGGCTTCGGCGATGACCTCGTTGATCCCCGTTGCGCGGTAGCCCTTGGTGTAAAACAGCCGGGTGGCGGCGGAGAGGATCCGCTCTCGCGCTTCACTGGTGGTGGATGGCGCCATGCGAATTAGACAAGTTGGTCTGCACCCTCTGCGTTGTCAAGGATGCCTCAGCCCGCGTAGGAGATTTTCTCCTTCTGGCGAATAAAGCGTCGACCCGCCAGCAGCAGCACCGCGAGCGCGATGAGGAAGATGAATGGGAAGAAGAAAAACGACCGCGTCAACAGGACGTCATCGGAGGCATCCGGGTAATAGACGCCCAGCAAAAAGAGGATCAGCGTGTGGGTCAGCCCGATGGTGCCGTAGCCGAGGTTGATCGCCAGCCCTTTGAAGCTGAGCACGGTGGCGCGCTGCCGGGAGTCGACCTCGCGGTTGAGGTAGTGACTCTGGAAAAACGCGACCAGCGTCATCATGGAGGTCGCCAGCACGAGGAAGAACACGCCGACGTATTGCCAGGCAAAGCCGAGTCCTGCGAGGCCCACCACGAGGATCGCCGCCAGGATCAGGAGGTTCTGGAGCGGCGTGAGGCGGGTGGCCATCCATTTGCCGAGCTTGCCGTAGAGCAGCCCCATGAGCGACAGGCTGGCGAAGACCACCCCGAGCAGGCTGGCCGGGTAGCCGATGATGTCGAGATACTCCGAGGCGAGCACCACCACCTGGCGCCCAAAGGCGTCGAGTAGCAGCCCGGCGATGATGACGAAGAGCACGAACCGGTGGTTGAGCGTCCATTGCCCCGCCTTCAGCATCTGTTGAAAAGAGCTGCGCACCGCGCTCCAGCGCATCGGTTGGCGCTCAAAGCCCGGCGGTTCTTTCATGCGCGTGGCGGCGATTGTGACGATGATGGCGTGCACCAGCGTCAACCACACGGGGATCTTCACGATGTCGGCCCGGGTCAGCTCGCCGTTGCCGCCCAGCCAGTGCCAGGCGTGGTTGGCGAGGTCGAGGTCGTAGACCATGCCGCCGGTGATCATGGCGAAGAAAAAGCCGACGGCCGTAAAACGCGTCAGGATCTCCAGCACGCGCGGCCACTCCTGCTCCAGCCCATGTGCCTGCAGGGTATCGTAGGCGACGGCTTCGTCCGCTCCGCTGGCGGCAGCCTCACCCAGGCCGCTGGCAATGCGGTTGACCGCGACGAGCAGCACCAGTGTCCAGCCGCCGTCTATCGGGGCGATCAACAGCACCGCTAGCTCGAGCAGCATCAGCAGGGCCGCCGTCAGCACCAGGTTGCGCCGCCCCACAATGTCGGCCAGCGCGCCGGAAGGGACCTCGGCCAGCACGATGGTGGCGGCCCAGGTCGCATTGAGGATGTTGAACTGGGTGATCGAGAGCCCCAGGTCGAGGAAGAGCTTGGCGAAGACCGGGTAATAGTAGCGCGCGTTGGCCAGCACTCGGAAGACGAGGAACCAGCGCACGTTGCCCAGAGCGAAAGGAGAGGAAGCAGTCATGGCAGCCGTTGCCGCAACGTGCAGGAGATCCCGATCAGGGCAACTTATAAGCGGATGAAAAAACGCCGCTCCCTCGGCAGTGAGGGAGCGGCCTGATGTCACTTTGTGTCGCTACGACCTAACAGGAAGGGTCCAAATCGATTGGTTTTGGGGTGGACGTCTTCGTGGGGGTACAGGTTCCCATTGCAGTGAGACGGGGGGCTTTATGGGCTCGTACTGGCAAATGGGTGGCGTTACGACATGCGCAGCGCTGTTACGTGGATCTCGGGACTGTGCCTTGCGCCCGGGGTAGAGGCGCGCAGCAAGGGAAATAGAAAAAGCATTGGCACTCTTCGCCAAAGCCACGTGAATTATAGGTTCCCGAATCGCGCTTTAATATGAGAATGTTCGGAAGAAAAATGAGCTTTTTGGGCAGGTCGTCTGACCCGCGCGCCTACCCGAACAGGATTTCCTGCTGAGGCCCCTGGGGCGTCTTGCGGGGCTCATCGTCGTGCAGGTGCCGCGGCGGGCGCCCGACGCGGCGGTTTAGGGCCTGCTCGCTCTCCTCGACGATGCGGTCGCAGATGCGGCGCACGTGGGTCGTCAGCCACATGTAGGTGTCGCTGCGCTCGCGGAAGTCCGCCCGCCCGAAGTGATCGACCCGGCCGCACTGGCGCAGCTCGTCGTTTTGCACAAATTCGGATTCGCTGCCCGGCGCATAGACCGCGTAGGCCTTGCCGCCGTTCTTGCGCACGACGGAGAACACCGGCACGTCGGAGGGACCGTCGGCGATGTAGATCATGTTCTTGATCGGCACGCGGCGGTCTTCGGGGGCGATCTTGGAGTTGACGTCGATGGAGGCGATCTTGTTGGTGCCCTTGTTGATCTCGAAGATGAAGCGCGTCTTGATCGTGTTGTCGACAAAGCGGCCGATCTGGCCGATCTCGCAGTCCCCCGGCTCCATCTCCAGCTCCTGCTGCAGGTTATAGTAAGGGGGCAGGGGATTCTCGATGAATTCGCAGGCGTAGACGCCGTCCACGTAGGGCGCGATGGCGCTGCCGCGGACCATCTCCGCCAGGCCGGTGGAGATGATGTAGTGCTCCAGCTTGATCTCGTAGCGCGCGTAGAGCTGCTGCTCCGCCACGAGGCGCTTCAGGTGGTCGAAGAACTCGGGCAGCCCGTCGTAAAACTTCAGCTTTTGGCCGAACTTGCGCAGCATGGCGTTGTTCAGGCCGCCGGTGATGCCCGCCCGTGTGTAGGTGAGCAGGTGGTTGAGGTAGAGGATCTCGGGCGAGGGATCCTGACCGCGTTGGCGGTAGACCTCTTCCATGCCGTTGACCTCCTGCCAGAATGCACGCTCGTCGATGCCGAAGTGCTCAAAGATCGGCCACTGCATGTAGCCGGGGATCAGCGTCTTGTCGAAGTCCCAGAGGCAGGCGACGATGTTTTGGCGGTGCAGGGTGTCCTCAGGCATAAGCGTGCAGTGTGGGCCGTATCCCTGCCGCTGGCAAGCGAGCGAGCGGCAATAAGTCGGGTGGCGCCCGGACCCGTTACCCCGGGAGGGGGTGGGCGACGGGCTTCGACTCTTGCCATCACGGTGCTCGGTCTGCTCTGCTATGGCTGGACTGGGGCCGCAATGCAGAAAATTGGCCGAGGATTGATGGTATGGATATTGAGCAATTTCGTCAGATGGCTGCAGCGGAGACCCTGCCGCGCAAACGGTTCAACAAACTCTTCTGCATCGGGGCGAACAAGACGGGGACCACGACCCTGGAACTGGTTTTCAACGCCTTGGGCTACCGGATGCCGTCTCAGGTTGAGCAGGAGATGCGCATCAGCCTGCAGCTTTGGCAGGGCAATCTGTTGCCGCTGCAGGAGTTTTGCGCCCGCTACGATGCCTTTCAGGATCTGCCGTTTGCCATCGGTCAGGCTTATGTTCAGGCTGACGCGCTGTTCCCGGGCAGCAAATTCATCCTGACCCTGCGCGAGCCGGATGCCTGGTTCGACAGCCTGAAGCGGTTTCACCTGAAGGGCGTCCTGTCGCGGGCCGGCGTGACGGATACGGATCAGGTGGACGAAGAGACGCTGAAGGACAAGAACGTCTACCTCTACCAGAACTATTTCTACGAGTTCTCGAAGCACTTTACGGCGGTGGTGCGCGACGGCGAAGTCGAATACGATTGGGACCTGCTTTACGACCGCGAGCACCGGATCAAGCTCTACAATCAGCGTAACGAGGCGATCATCCGCTACTTCAAGGATCGGCCGGACGACTTGCTGGTGATCGATGTGACGCAGGAGCAGGATATCTCGCGGATTCTCGATTTCCTGGGGTTGCCGCCGAAGCTCAATTTCCAGATGCCGCACCTCAACCGTTCGAAATAGGGCGGGACGGCGCGTTGACGTGATGTCTGGCGCCGCGCTCTTCTGAAAACACTTGCGCGTTGGGTGTGCCGGGTGGAATATTAGCGGTTTCCGCTCGGCAGTCAGCCAGGGCGGTTCCCGACTTTTTGTGTCCATGCCACAGCTTCCCAATCTAGATTCGTTTCGTCAGCGGCTCGCCGAGCTCGATACGCAGATGCAGGCGCCGGATTTCTTCAGTGATTCCCGTCGTGCCGCCACCGTGTCGCGCGAGCACCAGAAGATCACCCGCCTGTTGGAGCTGGGGGCGAAGTTCGAAGAGACCGAGCACCAGCTGCAGGACAACCGCCAGCTGATGGAAGATCCCGAGGCCGACGACGAGCTGAAGGAGATGGCGCGCGAGGAAGTGCCGGAGTTGGAGCAATCGCTGGAGCAGCAGTATCAGGACATCCTGGGTGAAATGATCCCGCCCGACCCGAGCGACTCCCGCAATACCATCCTCGAAATCCGTGCCGGCACCGGTGGGGACGAGGCGGCGCTGTTTGCAGGCGACCTCTACCGCATGTATGTGCGCTTTGCCGAAGACCGCGGGTGGAAGGTCGAGAACATGAGCTCCAACGAAGCAGGTGTCGGCGGTTTCAAGGAAATCGTCTTCCTCATCAGCGGCGAAGACGTCTACCGCGATCTGAAGTTCGAGAGCGGCGTGCACCGCGTTCAACGCGTGCCGGAGACCGAGGCCAGTGGCCGCATCCACACCTCTGCCGCGACGGTGGCCGTGCTGCCGGAAGCCGAAGAGGTGGACGTGCAGATCGGGCCGAACGACCTCGAGATCACGACTATGCGCGCCAGTGGCGCCGGCGGCCAGCACGTCAACACCACCGACTCCGCCGTGCAGATCGTGCACAAGCCAACGGGGGTGACCGTCTATTGCGCGGATGAGCGTTCGCAGCTGAAGAACAAGCAGAAAGCGCTCAAGGTGCTCTATTCACGCATCCTCGAGGCCAAGCAGCGCGAGGAGCGCGAGAAGTACGCCGCCCACCGCAAGAACCAGATCGGCAGCGGCGACCGTTCCGAGCGCATCCGCACCTACAACTTCCCGCAAGGCCGCGTGACGGATCACCGCATCAATTTGACCCTCTACAACCTCGTCGAAGTCATCAACGGCAACCTCAACGACGTCATCACGCCGCTGAAGGATGCCGACCGGGCTCAGCGTATCGAGGACATGCTGGAGAGCCAGGTCAGCAAGAACGGCCAGTAAGGCCGCGCTTTATCAACCGTGCAGACGCTGCTCGAAGTCCTGCAGAAGACGGAAGCCTACTTCGCCAAGGCGGGGCTGGAGCGCCCCAAGGCGGACGCGCAGTGGCTCTTTGCCCACGTGCTGGGCTGCCGGCGGCTCGACCTCTTCCTGCAGTACGACCGCCCGATGACGGACGAACATCTGGAGCGCTTGCGCCCGCTGGTACGGCGTCGCGCGCAGGATCGTGAACCGATGCAGTATGTTGTCGGTTCGACCGAGTTTTACGGGCTCACGCTCAAGGTGGACCGCCGGGCGCTCATCCCGCGTCCCGAGACCGAAGAACTGGTCGACCTGCTGGTCCAGCGTTACGGTGACGCGCCGCCGGAGCGGGTCGTCGACCTCGGCACGGGTACGGGCGCGATTGCGCTGGCCTTGGCCCAGGCGTGGCCGAACGCCCAGGTCCTGGCGATCGACAGCAGCCGTGACGCCTTGGCTCTGGCCAAGGAAAACGCTACGGCGCTCGGGCTGGAGCGCGTGGGCTTTCGTCACGGTTCATGGCTGGAACCCCTGCGCGGTCCGGTGGACCTGATCGTCTCGAATCCTCCTTACCTGACCGCGGAGGAGATGCAGACTGCGGAGGCGGAGGTGGCGCAACATGAGCCGCATAGCGCCTTGGCCTCCGGGGCGGACGGGCTCGACGACCTGCGGGTGATCATCGCCGGTGTCCCGCAATGGTTGAAGCCGGGCGGCCTGCTGGTGCTCGAGACCGGTATCGCCCAACACGAGACTCTGCGCGAGCTGGTCGAGGCGGCCGGGCTGCAAGGCTTCGAGTCCGTGCCCGATCTCTCCGGCCGCGACCGCTTCGTGCTCGCGCGCCAGGCGTAGACACAAAAAAGCCCGCTCGTTCAGGAGCGGGCGGAAAAGGTTAGGTGGAAACGTCGCCTAGAGAGCGAGGTCGCTTTTTTGTTCCGACGCTTCCTGCTTTTCGCTGTCGGCCGTCATCGTCTTGAACGGGTGATCTTCGGCGCTCGCGATGGCAATCCAGTCCGAGAGGATGCGCATGCTTTCGCGCAGTTCCACGTCGATGTCGGGGCGGTCTTCGAGCACGTCCGGATCGTATTCGACCATGGCGGTGAAGAACGTCGGCATCAGGGCGTCGATCTCTTCGGCGGTGAAGTCCGGCTCCAGCACGGAGAGGAACTTCTTCTCGGGGTCGAACTCCTCGGAGCGGTCGCGCTGCTTCAGCTCATGCAGGATCTTGTCCATCTGCTCGCTGGATATCTCCTTGCCAGCGGCTTCGCTCAGCGTGGAAGCGAGTTCGTCCTCGTGGTCCAGCCCCTCCTCGTAGTTGATGTACTCGACCCACACCTCGTGGATTTCGTCATCGCCCTTGGGCACGTAGTAGAAGACCTTCTGGTAAAATTGGTTGGCGCGATCCTCGCCGTTGGGCAGGGGCGTGGAGTGCAGCTTTTGCTGGTGCTCCTTCTCCTTGGCCTGGGTCAGGGCGAGGTCGACTTCTTCCATCGGGTAGCGATGCTTGCGGAACTCGAGGCGCTCGTCCTCAAACTCGTCCTGCTGCTCCTCGTCGACCTCCTTCTGGGCCTCGCGCTCTTCGAGGTTGAGGCTCACGGCGGTGTGGTCGTTCTTTTCCCGCAGCCAGTCGAGGTTGCGCTTCCAGAAGTCGAACTCCGGCAGGGTTTCCTGGCGCTGGTGACTCTTCTCCGCAAGCTCATCGACCAGCGTGTCGTTGACCTGGTTCATGGAGAAGGAGTCGCTGGAGCGCAGGGCAAAGTCGACCGGCTCGATCGTATCCCAGTCCAGCGCGTGGTCGAGCTGGGCTTCGCCTTCGAGCAGGAACTCCGTGGCGGAGGGCAGCACGATGTCGGCGGTCACACCCTTGTTTTGGGTCGAAGCACCATTGGGCAGGTAAAACTTCTGGATGGTGATCTTGACCATGCCCACGTCGGCGAGGCCCATCTCGGGCTGGCGACGCAGCATGTTGCGCAAATCGATCGGCGCCTGCACGGTGCCTTTGCCGTGCGTCGTCGTATCGCCGACGATGAGGGCGCGGCCATAGGCCTTGAGCGCACCGGCCACGATCTCGCTGGCGGAAGCGCTCTGCTTGCTCGTCAGCACCACGAGGGGGCCGTCGTAGGCCACATCCGGGTCGCGGTCCCAGTCGGTGTCGACCTGGCCGTCGTAGCTGCGCTTTTGCACCACCGGGCCAGTCGGGATGAACAGGCCGGCGAGGGCTACGGCCTCTTCAAGACGGCCGCCACCATTGTCGCGCAGGTCGAGCACGAGGCCCTTCACGCCGTGTTTTTCGAGCTTCTTGATCAGCTCCTTGACGTCGCGGCTGGTGCTCGTGTCGGTTTCTTCAAAAGTGCCTTCGCCATAGAAGGAGGAGAGCTTGATCACGCCGATGGGCACGAGCTGGTCGTCGCCGTAGGGCACTTCGTGGATCTCGGCCTTGGCCAGGTTGGCGGTCAGCTCCACCTTGTCGCGGCGCAGGCTCACGATCTTGCGGCCGGTCTCGTTGGCGGGCTCGACGGTCAGGCGCACTTCGGTGCCTTCCTCGCCGCGGATCATCTTCACGATGTCGCGCAGCTTCATGCCCATCACATCCACCGGCTCTTCGCTGCCCTGCGCCACGGCGACGATCTTGTCCCCCGGGTGCAGTTCGCTGCTCATTTCAGCCGGGCCGCCGGGCAGGAGGCGCTCGATCACGCACATTTCCTCGACCTGGCGCAGCTGGGCGCCGATACCGATCAGGCTGTTGCTGATGGCGATGTTGAATTCCTGAGTGCTGTCCCAGGAGAAAAAGTTGCTGTGGGGATCGTAGAGCTGGGCGAGTGAGGTGAGGAAGGTCTCCTGCACACTGTGCACGTCCATCTCCTTCATCTGTTTTTCGAAGCGGTCGTAGCGCTTCTGCACCTTTTCGATCGCCTCGTCGTAGGTCAGTTCCTCGAGCATCTCGCTGACGACCTCGTAGGTCAGGCGGCGCTCCCAGAGCGCGTCGGCCGCGGCCTCGTCGACCGGATAGCTCTTTTCGCTGCGGTCGGTTTCGTAAGTCTGCTCGGTCTCGAGATCCAGCGGAGACTTCAGGCGTTCCTGGATCCACGCCAGGCGGTCCATGACGCGCGTCTCGTAGGTATCGTAGATCTCGAAGGCGGGAAAGAGGTCGCCCGAAATGAGGTAGACGCGCTTCAGCGAGTCACCGAAGCGGGCGTGCGCGAAGTCCTGGTCTTCCTGGAGAAAAAACAGGTGCGAGCCGTCGAGATCCTCCATGTAGGAGTCGATCAGCTCCAGCGCGTCCAGATCCTGAAAAGGTTTCTGCTTGTAGTGGTAGCGCTGGATCATGTCGATCGCGTAGATCGTCTCCTTCTTCAGGCGATCGCGCACATCTCGGCTCACATCGAGGCCGAAGACGGAGGGCGTGCTGATGGAGAAGGCGGCGGCCAACAAACCGGAGGCCACCCAGCGCTTAAGCGGGGTACGAAAATTCATAAGCTTAGCTTTGCTTGCTAAAAACGGCACATCCACGACGACAATTAAGACCAGCGCAGCACGGCGCGCGAGGGATGGTGCTTGAAAATAAAGACTGCCACTTGGAACGGGTGTTCAAATTTCAGGAATACCAACGTCAGCAAGGCCGGTTAAGTTGCATTCTCGGCCGCATATTCGCCCAGACGCCGCAGGTATTCGTAGCTGTAGAGGCCCGATTGGTGCCGGTCGGAAAAAATGAAGCGCACGGCGTAGGTGCCGACGAATTCGAAGCCGTCTACCCGCACACCGGGGAAGGCATCTCGCGGGTCTGCGCCGTGGATCCGGCCAAAGATGTCTGGCTCGCCTACATTTTCCGCGCTGGGCGACCAGGCGCGCAGGCGTTCCATGGGAATGTAATCTTCCCGTTCGTCCGACCACTTGATCGCGACCTCTTCGCCTATCAGCTGGATATCTATCGGCTTGGGACCTGCCACAGAGATCAATATGCCTGCGCAGGCCGTGCCAGCAAGCGTTTTCCGTGCTTGTGTTTGGCCTCCGGGCGGCTAGCCTTGGCAGCGATGGCCGACCGCGACACCACCTTGGCCGAGCTGAAACAGGCGGTATTGGCATTCGCCCGAGCTCGTGAATGGGAGCAGTTTCACTCCCCCAAAAACCTCTCGATGGCCTTGGCTGCCGAGGCTGGCGAGTTGATGGAGCACTTCCTGTGGTGCGCCAGCGAGGACAGCCGCGAGCTGGCCAAACAGTCCGCCAAACGCCAGGCGATTCGCGAAGAGCTGGCCGATGTGGTGATTTACGCCCTTGAGTTTGCCAACATGGCCCAGATCGACCTTGCCGAGGCGATCGAGGAGAAAATCCAGCAGAACGACCGCAAATACCCGGTCGAAAAGGCCCGCGGCAACAGCCGCAAATACAGCGAGCTGTAGGCGGCCTTCGGGCGCGCTATTGCTCGTTGTCCGCCGCTTTCTGGTGAAGGTGCAGGCGTTTCATGCCCCACCAGAGCAAACCTGCGCCCACCGCGATCATGGCCACGCTGACCGCGATCATGGCGACGGAGTAGATAAAGATCAGCAGCAGGGCCGCGCCGGTGGCGACGAGCACAAAGGAGGCCGCCAGCGCGAGCAGCACGGCGATGGAAGGACGGGTAGGCAGGCTCATGATTTTTCCTGGGGGGCTGGTTGCGGCTCATCGTGCCGATGGGAGCCACCCACAAAGATTTTGACTTCGGCTTCCTCGCCGTCGAGCAGCTTCATTGCGCGGCGCAGGGCGAGGGACGTGGAAAGCGTGGGGTTGTTGGCGTCGTCGGCAAACACATTGTCTTCGCCGATGACTTCCAGCAGTCGGCTGTTGCGGAAAATGCGCATCGCTTCGTCACGCACCTCGCTGATCAGCAGCTGCCGGTTGGTCTCCTGCATGTAGCGGATCAGTTCTTCCAGGGCCAGCACACTGGTGGCGTCGAGGTGATGGGCGTTGCGCAGCTTCAGGATCACCACCTTCTGGTTCTGCCGTTCGCAGACGCGGCGCATCTGGTCGCGGAACAGCTCGGCGGCCCCGAAGAACAGGGCGCCCTCGACGTGCACGATCGCGATTTCGGTCGTTGCGGCCTGGCCTTCTTCCGGGGCGAAGCGTTGTGCCTCCTCCTGGCCGTATTCCATCAGCTCCGGCTGGGCGGCCTTGCGCAGGAAGAGCAGGATCGAGGTGGCCGTGCCGAGGATGATGGCGAAGTCGAGCCGCAGCGTTAGCGCCGAAAAGACCGTGACGAGGTAGACCGTGCGATCGGAGTTGGTGGTGTTCCAGACGACGCGGATCACCTTGCGGTTGATCAGGGAGATGCCGATGGTGATGACGAGCACCCCGAGCACGGGGATCGGGATAAAGCCGGTCAGTTGACCGAGGGTCAGGGCACCTACGAGGCAGATCAGCCCGCTGTAGACGTTGGAGAGGCCCGTGCGCGCGCCGCTGCTCCAATTGAGTTGGGAGCGGGTGAGCGAGCCGCCGGCGGGCATCCCCTGGTAGAGCCCGCAAAAGATGTTGGCAAAGCCGAGCCCGAGGATCTCCTGGTTGCCGTCCAGCCGTTGCCCGCTGCGGGCGGCGATCGTCTTGCCGATCGAAATGGACTCCAGCGCGATGAGGAAGGAGAGGGTGAGGGCGACCAGCCCGAAGTCCGTCCAGTTGGGGTTGAGCACCGGCCAGGAGAGCGCCCACTTGTCGGGCTGGATGGCCGAGGCGTGGGCCACCGGGCCGTCCAGCCGCGCGTAAACGCCGCCGTAGTCGAGCCCGGCATGGAGGCACGACAGCACCAGCAGGACCACGGCGACCACCGGCCAGTGAGGCCGGAAGCGTTTGATCGCGAGGTAACAGAGCAGGGTCAGCGCACTGATGAGAATGGCGCTCAGCTGAAACGTGCCGAGCCCGGCCACCGTGTACCATGCGAGCGCGAGGATGTTACTGCCGGGCGGCACGTCGAGCGTCAGCCCCAGGACCTTGGGGACCTGATTGACGATGATGTAGACGGCCGCCGCCGTGATGTAGCCCGTGACGACCGAGCGGGAGACATACTGGATGAGGTTGGCCACCTGCAGCAGGGCCCCGCAGATGAGAAAGCTGCCGACCATGAGCAGGACCAGCGGCATCCCCAATGCGCGCTCGGACTCGGTGATGAGCCCCAGGGTGGGGAAGGTCGCCAGCACCATGGCAGCGGTGGCGTTGGTCGGGCCGGGTGTGATGAACCGCGACCCGCTGAACCACGGGCTGACCAGCGCCGCCATGATCGAACCGAAGATACCATACTGGATCGGCAGCCCGGCGATCGAGGCATAGGCAATGCCTTGGGGGAAGGCGAGCAGCGCCGTATTGAGCCCCGCCTGAAGGTCGCCCTTGACCTCGCCCCGACTGTAGCTTTTGAGCACGCCAAGGAGCGGCACGGGATCGAGGTGTCTGATAAAGCGGGTGATCATGTGGCGGCGCCTCTCAGCAAAAATTCCCTGGCTCTGGGAGCAACGCTAATTTTAGCGATTGCCGCAGTTGCCGTTAGAGAGTAGGCCTAGTCGGTTTTTAACGCCAGCCATGCCCATCCTCGTCTATATCATCGCCGTTTTGACCGCAAACTTGACGGCGACGTTGTTTATTCCGTTTCCCGTTTTCGGCCAGGTCGCGGTGGGTACGCTGATCTTCGGCGTGACGTTTACGCAGCGCGACCGCATGCACTGCTACGGGCGCAAGGTCGTCTACGCGGTCATCGCCTTGTCGGCGCTGCTGACGCTGCTGCTGCTGGTCTCCTTCAAATACCTGTGGGGCGCGCCCATGATCGGGCTGGTCCAGAGCTGGGGCTGGTCGTGGGTCGCCGAAGGGTGGGGCTACCTGCTCGAAAGCGGGGTGCGTGTCTTCGCCGCATCGGTGATGGCGATCCTCCTGGCGGAGAGTATGGATACGGAGGTTTATCACCGCCTGCGCGAGCGCAGCTGGCTCGTCCGCGTGATGGGTTCCAATGCGGTCAGCATCCCGGTGGACTCGATCGTCTTCAACCTGGTGGCCTTTGCGGGCGTCTTCAGCTGGCACATGTGGGTTGCCGTGGTTTTTGGCGAGATCGTAACCAAGACCGTGGTGGGCGGCATCTACGCGCTGCTGCGCCCGCGCAACGATGACAAGGGTGTCTCCTTTCGCTCGCTCCCCATTGCCTAAGCGCCTCTGCCTTTTGGACGGTCCCGGCTGCACCCGCAGGCCAGGTACATAAAAAAGCGCGGAGGTGAGGCCTCCGCGCTGCAAAAAGAACCGTCTGGCAAGACTTATTCTTCGTCGTAACGACGGCGGGGCACGCGGATGCGCACACCTTCGTCGTCACCACTGCGGTTGTAGCCGCCACCCGGGCTGCTACGACGTTCACCGCCGCGGTCGTAGTCACCGCCCCGGCCACCACGGTCATAGCCGCCGCGATCACCGCCACGGTCATAGCCACCACGGCGTTCGCCGCCGCCGCCGCCATAACCACCGCGACTGCCACGATCGCCACCGCGGTCGTAACCGCCACGGCCACCGCGATCACCGCCACGATAGCCACCACCGCCGCGCGGGCCGTCGAAGCTGCGACGCGGGCGATCACCACCACGCGGACCGCCGCCACCGAGTTCTTCCTTCGGCACGGCTTTGTTTGCTTTGAGCGGACGACCGGCGAATTCGGCACCGTCCAGGGCTTCCAGGGCTGTTTGGGCGTCGTCTTCGTTGGTGTAGGTGACGAAGCAGAAGCCACGCGGGCGCCCAGTTTCACGGTCTAACGGATAAAAGAAGTCCTCGATCTCACCATACTGACCGAGGTACGCTTTGATTTCTTCTACGGGAGCGTCCCAATTGACGTTCCCAACAAACAACTTCATACTCATCTAACGCTGTCCTGACTATAGGTCAGATCAAGCCGTTTCCGCGCACCGGATCTCAAACTGCCCCTGAATCCTCTTCAACCGGCAATTTCCGCCCTTGACCTCGCACCTTAGATTAAACGTAGGTTATGATGCGTGATGGTTGGGACCTGTCAATCTCGACTCATTGGATTTCGCTGAGGACTTTTACCGGCGCGTCGCTTGTGAAAGGGGTTTCTGGTCGGACGCTTGACAGGTTACGCCCAATACCGTCTAATAATGCTCTTCCCAACCCGTCACCGTCGTGAAAGTGGGCCTTCCGCCCGCTTTTTTTGTCGCTGATGGGCATTACCCGATATACGACCACCGATGAGCCAAGAGATTCTTTCCGTCCTCGAATACATGGAAAAGGAAAAGGGGATCCCGCGCGAGGAAATGATCGCGGCGATCTCCAATGCTATCCGCAGCGCGGCCTCCAAGGGCGTGAACGCCGGGCAAGAGCTCAAGATCGAGATCAATCCCCGCACGGGCGGTTTGAAGGCGTGGGCCATCATGGAAGTGGTCGATTCAGTGAGCGATCCTCGCCGCGAAATCCATATCGAGAAGGCCCGCACCCTCAATCCCAACGCGGATGTGGGCCTCTTCATCGAGAAGGAGATGGACCCGGAAGAGCTGGGACGCATCGCCGCCCAGACCGCTCGCCAGACCATCATGCAGCGCCTCCGCCAATACGAGAAGGAGCGCATTTACGACGATTACAAGGACATGGTGGGCGACATCGTGACCGGTGTGGTCCGCCGCCGCGAACGCGGCAACCTCGTCGTCGACATGGGCAAGGCCGAAGCCATCCTGCCGCCGCGCGAGCGCGTGCGGGGTGAAGACTACGCGCCCGGCGAACGCATCCGCTGCCTCCTTTCCAGCATCGAACCGACCAATCGCGGGCCTGAACTCATCCTCAGCCGCGCCAGCCCCAAGTTTGTCCGCCGCCTCTTTGAACTGGAGGTAACGGAGATTGCCGACGGCACCGTGATCATCGAGTCCATTGCCCGCGAGCCGGGCTACCGGACGAAGATCGCCGTGCGCAGCAATGACGACAAGGTAGACCCGGTCGGGGCCTGCGTCGGTGCCCGTGGCGCTCGCGTCAAGAGCATCGTGCGCGAACTCGGTGGGGAAAAGATCGACATCATCAAATGGGACTCCGACCCGGTCGTGTTCCTGGAGGAAGCGATCAAGCCCGCGCGTCCCAAGAACGTGAAGCTGGATGAGGCTCACGGACGCATTTATTTCGAGGTCTCCGAAGAAGACCTCTCGATCGCGATCGGCCGCCACGGCCAGAACGCCCGCTTGACTCACCGCCTTTTGGGGTGGAAATTAGACATTGCAAAGGAAGAGCACCGCGAAGCCGGTTTCGACGACAAACTCGAAGCAGGCATTGCCCGTTGGACTCAGCTCCCCAACATCAATCGCGACGTTGCGATCTTCCTTGTTCAGGCCGGCTTCACCTCGCCCGAAGCCTTCGAAGGCGTCGAAGCCGACGATCTCGAGGAACTCGGCTTTACCGCCGACGACGCTCAGGCTCTGGTGCAAATCGTGTCTGATTACCGTAACAGCGCAGGTGCCTGAGGCAAACCGCGCTGAAATTGACTGAAACGTAGAGCTGACCTTTTATTTTTATTACATGGCTGTTCGGATTTACGAGCTTTCCAAAGATATCGGCATGGACAACGCCGAGCTCATTACCCTGCTCAAGAAGCGGGGCTATAAGGTGAAAAGTGCCTCGAGCACGATCGACAACATTTCCGCAGAAAGCCTGCGCGACGAATTTGGAAAGAGTGATGACGCTGCTGGCGGCGACTCCGCCGGAGACGATGGCGATCAAGACCAGGCCTCGGCACCCAATGCCCCGAAGCTGCCGGCCGGCGCCGTTGTGCGCTCCAAGGCCGACATCGAGCGTGAGCGGGCCGAGCGCGAGGCGAAGGAGCAAAGCAACA
Source organism: Puniceicoccaceae bacterium 5H (assembly GCA_009772895.1). Taxonomy (GTDB): domain Bacteria; phylum Verrucomicrobiota; class Verrucomicrobiia; order Opitutales; family Oceanipulchritudinaceae; genus WOUP01. Next base: position 390,734 of record WOUP01000003.1, read on the forward strand.
AGCAGCAGGCTCCCCGCGTCGTCACGCCGCCGCGCCCGCAGGGAGGCAATGCACCTTCCGTCAAGGCTCCGCCGCCTCTGCCCAAGCGCCCGCCGGTAACGATGCGCCCGCCGCAGCCAGCCGCCAGTCAGGGTGGGGCCAACGCGCCCCGCGCTGTCGTGCCGCCGCGCCCGGCCCCGAAATCCCCGGTGTTGCGCAGCGATCTGCCCACGCAACAGCCGGAGGCGGAAGCCCCCAAGGCACCGGAGTCCCCCCAACAGAAAGCCCCGGAAGCGCGTCAACCGCAGCAACCGGAGGCGCGAAAGGGTCCGGCGCCGATCGCTCCCCCGCGGGTCAACGCGCCGCAAAAAATGTCACCGCCGCGCCCGGCCGCACCGCAGAAGATGGCGCCGCCGCCTGTTTCCCGTCCTTCCGGCCCCAAGCCGATGACGCCGCCGAAGGTGACGCCGCCTCAGGCCGCGCCGGATGCCCCGGAGCAGCCCGAAGAGGAGGCCGTGGCCGCCGCGGGTGGCGCGGAGCTGCGCAAGCTGCAGGTCAAGACGCCTGTCGTCGTGCGCGACTTTGCCGTCCAGATTGGCAAGAAGCCCTTCCAGCTCATTTCCGAGCTGATGGAGCTGGGCATCTTCGCCTCGATGAATACCGCCATCGAGGAAGAGGTCGCGACCAAGATCGCGCGCAGCCACGGCTTTGAGCTCGAGGTGAAGCACCGCGGCGAGTCGCAGCCCCAGCCGCAGACCAAGGCCAAGAAGAAGGAGTCGGAATCCGAAGAGATGGAGCCCCGCGCGCCGGTGGTCTGTATCCTCGGTCACGTCGACCACGGCAAGACGACCCTGCTCGACACCATCCGCCACACCAGCGTGGTGAAGGGCGAAGCCGGCGGCATTACGCAGCACGTGGGCGCCTACCAGGTGGAGCACAACGAAAAGAAGATTACCTTTATCGATACCCCGGGCCACGCCGCGTTCTCCAACATGCGTGCCCGCGGCGCCAACATCACGGACATCGCGGTGCTCGTGGTCGCGGCGGATGACGGCTTTATGCCGCAGACGGATGAGGCGCTGAGCCACGCCCGCAAGGCCGGTGTGCCGGTTGTGATCGCGATCAACAAGATGGATGCACCGGGGGCCAAGCCCGATCGCGTGCGCCAGCAGTTGATCCAGCGCGACCTCGCGCCGGAAGAACTCGGCGGCGAAACCCTCGCGGTGGAAGTCTCCGCCCTGAAGGGGAAGGGGATCGAGGACCTGCTCGAGGCCATCCTCTTGCAAGCCGAAGTCACCGAAGGCATCGAGGCCCCCGTCAAGGGCAAGGCCGAAGGTGTGGTGATCGAAGCGCAGAAGGAGTTGGGCCGTGGTTCGACCGCGAGCGTCATCATCACCGCCGGGACCCTCAAGACCGGCGCGGCGCTTGTCTGCGGTGAGCACTATTGCCGCGTGCGCCAGCTGATCAACGACCAGGGCAAGCAGATCAAGTCCGCCACGCCGGGTACTCCGGTGAAGGTGACGGGCTGGTCGAGCCCGCCCGATGCCGGTGACAACTTCGTCGAGGTCAAGAACGAGCGCGAAGCAAAGTCCATCGCCGAAGACAACGAGCTGGAGCGCAAGAAGCTCGAGGCCGCGCAGAAGGAAGAGGGCCGCGCCAGCGTGGAAGACCTCTTTGCCGCGATCGCCCGCACGCAGAAGAAGACCTTCAAGTGCGTGGTCAAGTCCGACGTGTATGGCACGGCAGAGGCCCTGGCTGCTGCCCTGCTCGCAATCAAGAGCGACAAGATCGACCTCGATGTGATCGATATGGGCGTGGGCGACATCACCAAGAACGACGTGATCATGGCCGACGCGGCCGAAGGTGCGACCATCGTGGCCTTCAACGTGGGGCTCGAAAACGGCGTCCAGGCGGTGGCGAAACACCACAGCGTCCAGGTCATCAAGCACAACATCATTTACGAGCTGATCGACCAGGTAAAGTCGGCTATGGCCGATCTGCTGGATCCCGAGTTCCGCGAGAACAAGATCGGCGCGGCCGAAGTCCGTGCGACCTTCCCGCTGGGCAAGGGCCAGGTGGCTGGTTGCATGGTCACGGAAGGCAGCATCAAGCGCGATCACCTCGCCCGTCTGTTCCGCAAGGGCAATCAGGAGGCCGAGGCCAAGGTCGATACGCTCAAGCGCTTCAAGGAAGACGTCGGCGAAGTCCGCGCGGGCTACGAATGCGGCTTGCAGTTGCGGGATCGCAACGACTACGAAGTCGGCGACATCATCGAGTGCTACGAAATCTTGAAGATCAAGCCGTCGCTTTAACGCGGCGGCGGGGTCTTTCCTTCTCCAGACCATGTCTCAACGACAGATCAGGGTAAACGAGCTGCTGAAGCGCGAGATCAGCTTGGTCATGCACACGCGCTACCGTTCGGCGACCACGGCCATCACCATTCTGGATGTGGACGTCGCGCCGAACCTGCGCTCGGCCAAGGTCTTCTATTCGGTCATTGGCGACGAGTCGGACCAGCGGGATGCGGCGCACTTCTTTGCCCGCAAGCACAGTGAGATCCGGCACTACGTGAGCCGGACGGTTACGCTCAAATACCTCCCGCACCTGGAGTTCGTGCACGACCCGTCTCAAGAGCGCGGAGCGGAGATCAATGCGCTGCTCGACGAGATGGGCTATGAGGGCGATATCGACTTCAAGCCCGAAGACGAAGATACCCAGCTTTAGCGCAGCGCGCGCCTTCCACGTTTGTTTTTGCAGAAGCGGCCTTTATTCGGCCGCTTCTTCTGTATCCGGCAGGTCCAGATGTCCGGCCAAGACCTGCCAATCGGCCCCTAATTGCTCCGCCAAGGCCTTGAGCTGATCGGCCAGATGCGCCAAGTGCGTTTCCTGTTCCTGCAGCGCCATCGCCTTCTCGAACAGGGCGTTTTCACTCTCCTCGATGAACGCCTCCCGCTCATTCCAGAGCGCCTCGTCGGCCCCCGGTTCATCGCTTGCGGCGGAACTTTTTTCGCCGGCCTCCGCCAATTGCATTTCCAGCTCACGGTTGCGTTGCTCCAGTTGCTGGCGCACTGCGGTCAACGCCGCAACCTCTGCCTGCAGATGTTCGCGGTTCTTGTCGGGTCCATCGCTCAGGCGCTCCTCCCGTCGCTGCAGCTGCCGTTCGCGCGCCTGCAGTAACATGCGCTCTTCATGCAGCTCCCGTTGCTGCTCCGACAGCGCAAATTCACGCTGCCGCAATTCACGCCATCGCTCTTCTCGTTCGTCTGCCGAGCCGCTATCAGCGTCTAGAGAGGGTGGGGCAGCGGTCGACCAGACGCGCGCGCGACCACGTTGACGCATCAGCGCGTCGATGGACGGTTTTGCTGCGTCGTCGCCTTCGGTGCTACGAGATACGACAGGTTTGAGCTGCGCCAAATCCCCCGGCGTCATGGTGTCGCCGGGGCGGGTCTCGATAATGGGCCTGAAGCGGATGCGTCCTTTTGGCTCTAAAGCCATATAAGGCTTATCGGCCAAAAACGCGGGCGAAAAAGCCCTTCTTGCGCGCTTTGCCCGCCGAGGCCTGGCCGGTCATGATGGCGGCGACCGCACCGGCTACGGTTTCCAGTTGCGGATCGTTCAGCACCATGAAGTAGCGCTCCTTGCGGGCGCCGCCTTCGCGCACGATCTCAGCGAGTTCCACCGTTTCCTGCTCAAAGAAGCCGAAAAGCTTATGGCTCTGAGACTTGAGGCGCTCCTCCAGGGCCGTGACTTCCGGCTGATTGAGGGCGCGAATCTGCTTCTGTTCATCGCTTGGCTTGCCGCCGAAGCGTTGAAGAAGGAATACAAATTCTTCCGGGCGGAGGCCGCGGGCGATATGGCCCAGCGCTTCCGGTAGATGCAAGCCACTGAAGTTGGGGCGATAGGGCAGAAACTGAGCGATCGCACGCTCATCCTGGCTGGTGAAGCTGTTGAGCATCGCGCGGAAATCACCGCCGACGACGACATTTTGCGCCATATTTTGGGCAAACAGCAGGAAGTCGCCGATCGTCTTGAGATCCTCGTCTTCGCAAAACTTGCGCGTCTCCGCCGTGATGTTGCACAAGTCCATCGGGTAATCCTTGGGAATGCCGAGATCCTTGAGCACTTTCAGCGGCTTGTCGTCGTGACGCGACGACGAATCGACCTGCTCGGCCATCTCGCCGAACGGATCATCAAATGCCATCGTCTCCTCAAAAATATCCACCATCAAGCGGATGCGCTTGGGCTGCTCCGCGATCCCCGGCAGCATATGCAGTTCTTCCAGCGTGAGCGGCAGGTATTTCAGCGGCACCTCGTCTCGACCCTTGAGGGGCCAGACGCGGTCGACATTGGAAGCCAGTTTGGCCATTTCGGTACCTACCATCATCGAGCTCTTGAAGCGCTCGCGGATAGCGTCCCACTCCTGCTTGCTCACTCCGCTGGTGCTGTTTTCCATGGCTGTTGAGATCGGGTGCTAAGACGGAAATTAAAGAGCCGAAGAGGTCGAGCCGTGGCGCATGATCTGGCGGGCGAGCGCCTTGTAATCACTCAAGACCCCGTCCGTGCCGGGTGACTGACCGACACTCACGACCGGCAGGCCCAGCGTCACCGCCCGACGCACGACCACCGCATCGCGGATGGAGGCGCCGAAAATCTTGGCGTTGGCAGAAACCTTCTTCTGGTTGCGGAACTGGTTCAGGCGGAACTGCATGCGCATCTTGGGCACCTCGATGTCCATGTTCGCCTTGATCCCGTTAAAGAGAATGCCCTGGATCTGGGCCGGTTTGCCCATACCGCTGCGACGGAAGGAAGCCGAGCGCTCGTTGAACTGCAGCAGCTTGCCCGTCAGCAAGGTAAACCCGATCAGGCTCAGCGCGTCAGGGTTGGACGGCACATAGACCTCGTTGGAGCTGAAGAGGCCGCACTGCGAGGCGCGGAGCACGTTTGGAGGGCAGTCGAAGAAGATGAAATCGTAGTCGTTTTCCACCTCCGCGAGTTGCTCTTGGAACTTCACATAGGGCGGTCGTCCGTCCTTCGGCTGATACTCGTGCTCAACGTCGATCAGGTTGAAGCTCGTGGGCAGCAAATCCAGATTCGGCAGGATCTGCTTTCCACTTCGATCAATCACCACGTCCTTGACGATGATGTCTTTGATCGTCTCCTGCCCCGGGTCGAAGATCGAGAAGACGGATCCCTGACCGTTGAGGTTGAGTTTGTTCCAGCGCTCAAGGCGCATCAGCCAAATGCTGGCGTTGGACTGAGTGTCCAAGTCGACCAGCAGGACGCGCTTGCCCATCTCAGCGAGGCAGGCCGCGACATTTACGATACAGGAGGTCTTCCCGACCCCACCTTTGTAGTTAATGAAGCTGATCTTACGAGGAGCCATGGATAAGCACAGGCAAGGATAGTGTTCAGCGCAGTTTGGCGGTCAGCTGCTGTCAAATCAACAGAATAACAACCCGATGATGAAACCCATCTCCCTTTTCATCTATCGGCGTGCGTTCGGCAATGTTTTTTTTACGGTAATCATTGGTAATCATAACCTGACACGCGCAGGCTTGACTTGCTCGGTCCGCTGGCGAATTCTGCAGCGATCATGGTCGGTGTAGGAAAACTGATGAAGCAGGCTGCCAAGATGCAGCAACAACTGCAGACTTTGCAGGAAGAAATGGGCCAAACCGAAATCGAAGTTTCCGGTGGTGGCGGGGCCGTTCAGATCAAGATCACCCTGCAACAGGAAATCAAGTCGATCTCGCTGGATCCGGACTTCTTGAAGGAAGACAAACAGCTCGTTGAAGAAACGCTTACGGAGGCGGTGCGCGAAGCCGTCAGCCGCAGCAAGTCCATCAGCGAGGAAAAGATGAACGAAATCACCTCCGGCTTTAACCTGCCGGGCATGTTCTAGCGCCCCGGCGCATGACGCCGAGTTTCGAAAAAGTCCAGCAACTGCTCAAGCGCCTGCCCGGGCTGGGCTATCGCTCGGCGGAGCGTGTGGCCATGCACCTGTTGATCGAGCGTCCGCAGGATCTGAAGCCGCTGCTCGAAGCGCTGGAGGATGCGAGCCAACACCTGCAGCGCTGTGTGGAGTGCGGCAACATGGCAGAGGAAGAGCTTTGCCACATTTGCCAGAACCCCCAGCGCGACGCCCGCGTGATTTGCCTCGTCGAGCATGTTCCCGACCTCATGGCGATCGAGCGCAGCTCCGCCTTTCGCGGCCGCTATCACGTGCTCTTCGGCAAACTCTCGCCCCTGCATCAAGTCGGCCCCGAAGACCTCAACCTGCAGACGCTCCCCCAACGCCTTGAGCGCGATCAGGTGGAGGAAGTCGTGCTCGCCCTGAGCAATGACGTCGAGGGCGAGGCAACCTGCCACTACATTCAAGAGGCGATCCTCGATCCTGCCGGCGTCACCGTGACGCGGATCGGCTTTGGCCTGCCCAGCGGCGGCGGCGTGACCATGGCCGATTCCTCGACCCTGCGCAGCGCCCTCGAGAGCCGCCGCAGCTATCAATAAAGGAAAGGGGTGGCGGTCTGCTTACGTTCCCACTTGCCAACTCAAGCCGGTTCCTCCAACTTCTCCCTTTACCGCAAGATCCTGCGGGCGTCGTATAAAGGCTAATACGTGGGCTTCCCAAGCCTGAAATGAGGGTTCGATTCCCTCCGCCCGCACCAGTTCTATGTCCTGTGGCAGGGCGTGACGAGCGAGGATAAACCTTGTCATCCTCAACGGGTTGCGAAACTTTCTCGGGCGGTTTGTCTGTGACAGCCGAAGACACGTTTTGACCGTTAAAGTCTGATTTTTGTGGACCTGTTTCTTCTTCTGGGCTGCACGCCAGCAGATAAAGGCGTCGCTACTGACGTTGCGTGCGAAGGCCCAGCCGCAGGCCTCGATTAGGATGTTGACGCGGGTATTCACCTGGCTGAGCGCCCTTTTCACCTGCAAGTCGGCCACGAAGTCCGCCAAATGTTGCCTCAACGGCTGTTCGGCTGCCACGCGCTGGCGCTTCGGCGCGATCAGCCCCGCTCGCTCGTGTTCCAGCTCCTTCACCATCTCGCGCAGGCGCTTTTCCCCCACCTGCTTGTCTGGCGTGTTGAGCGGGACCTTCGGCATCGCGAAATCCCCCTCCAGTCGATAGCGGCCCGGTAATTGCGGTCCGTCACCAGCTTGCCGTTCTTGCGGCGCTTCTTCTTGTAGACGTGGATGATCATCGTTCCGGCCTCCGAGATTCTATGATGTAAAACGTTGTACGGCTGGCCTTCGACGATCCCCCGACCTTGATGGGGTGCGGTAGATCCCCACTGGCCATCAGTCGATACGAGGCGTTCGGTCGAAGTCGTGGTGTTCATTGTCTTGGTTGGGATTGGATGTTCACCCATCAACACGCGCCATACCGGGCCAATTTCTGAAGGAAAATGAAGGTGCCTCCGAAAAGCCGAGCGGCATGAGCAAATAAATCAGGAGGCTTGGTAGGGCTTTCGATGTCTATGACAGAACCACATCAGATTGGGGTGGAGGCGCTTAACTTCGAAAAAATCGTAGTTTTTGCTCCTTAACTCCGAAAAAGTCGGATATACTCGTCTAAAAGGAATTCTTAATGCCGCAAAAATCTCTGGAAATCCTGAGAGCACCTGTTCCTCAGCTCGACTGCCCGCACCCTGCTGGAGAACATGCGTGTTTCGCGGGCACGTAGTAGCGATGTTCCCCATACGCTGACGAAAACTGAGCTGGAGGAACGGCTGGAAAAAATACTCCGTCAGTCGGGTGAGGAAGAGCTGCAAAGGCTTCGGGATGAAATGCGCCGGCTGTCTGCCCCATTGGAGGCCGAGGATCTTTTTGAAGAGATCCATACGATGATTGGCGCGCTGTTGGGGACGCGCGAATATCCGCTTGAGACTTCGACCGGCCAAGCTCGGCGCGAAGGCGTTCCCTTCGATCCGAGCCGCATGGAGCTGTTTCATAAGCTACATGCCGCGTTGCGCTCCACCGCCTTACCGCCGCCTCGCCTGATGGGGCCAAAGCGAATAAACGCCCCCGCCCTAACCTTCTTTGAGGCCTATTTCTCCAATTTCATCGAGGGCACCGAGTTTGACGTGGATGATGCCGCCGACATTATCTTCAATGGCAAGATCCCGGTCCAAAGACCGGCCGACGCCCACGACATTCTGGGAACGTTTCGTACCGTCTCTGATCTGGCTGAGATGCAGCACAGACCGAAGAATGCTGAGGAACTGCTGGAGCTGCTGAAACGTCGCCATGCCACCATCATGTCGGGGCGCCCGGATAAATCGCCCGGCACCTTCAAAACCGAAAGCAACCGGGCCGGAACCAGCATCTTTGTGAGCCCGGAACTGGTGGTCGGGACGTTCATCAAGGCGTTTCCTCTTTACCAGTCCTTGGAAGCGGCGTTCCAGTGGGCCGTATTCATGATGTTCCTGATCTCCGAGGTGCATCCTTTTACCGATGGGAACGGCCGGGTTGCCCGGGTGATGATGCGTCCGGTGGAAGCATGGAGGTGGATTACGCCAATGCAGCTGCGGAGCTGACACCGGAGTGGGGTCTGGAAACGGTGCGGATCTATATTCCCTCACCCGCCGGGCGGGCGCCGCGGAGTTGGACTCCGGCGGGGGCTTCGCGGACCACCAATTCGAGCTGTATTACTACGATCATTTACTACGATCATTTGGGCAGCATCCAAGCCATAACGCATATCGCGGCGGATCCCAATGAAGTGAATGGCGGCTGGGATAACGTTGGTAATCGGATGGTTTACAGTTACGATGCCTAGGGGGCAGCGTCGGGACGCCTATGATTGGATGGGCTACGCCCGCAACCAGGAGAGCACCCCCGATGGAACCCAATACAGCTTGGGCGGCCAACTTCAGAAGTGCAATCTGGAAAAAAAACGTATTAAGGTTCGATATGATGAACTAGAAGAATGATGAAGTTTCGTAAATGGGTTCCAGTTGATAATATACCTCAGCGAATGCACCTTGAAGGTCTACATGATGACTACGAGGGATTTCGCTTATTGCTGCGTGGAGAATCGCTCTCCAGTCGAATGCTTAGGATTGCTTATTATAATCCTCTGCTTTATCGCAATACAGACGAAGGTGATAGGCTGAGAATGTTGAGTAACAGTTCTATCTTGGGTGAGTGGCCCTTGTTCAAGGTTAGTAGCAGTGATTCTGAATTGGTCAAATGGATACATGAAGAGAGTAGAAAAATACGGTCACCTGATCGTATGCATCACTATGTGATTGCAACACCAAATGACATTGTTGAAGTGGTGTCTGAATGTTCACCTGAAGTGGTATGGATTTAATATGGGAACTCTTGTGCCAAAAAACCTACCTTTTTACGCGCCAACCATGACATGTTCCATGCCAATCAAGTCGAATACCTACCTTGAATAAAACGCCCAATCAATTAGCGGGACTTGCGCCAGCTATCTAATATAGTAATAGAAAGCCTGAGAAGCTCCTTCGATAGTCAGCACTTCGTGGTGCTCATACTTATTCCTCAGAACACGCCAAGACAAAGATCACCTTCCCCCACTTGTCCATCGGGGAGACGTCTGGTGACTTGCTTTTTTGGGGGGGGACTTTCTGGGGCTTGCCTAGATTGGACTTAGATGGGACAGCGTTTTCTGGCGTTGGGGTTTGAGCAGGTGACTGTTCTGGGGACGATGATTTTGGGGACAGGTTAGAAAAAAGGAGGATTCTGTCTTTATATAACAATTGATGTCATGAATGGAGTAAACCGTTTTCACGGCCCGCTTCGATCGCCTGGAGATGCAATTAATGCTAATGTCTATTTTGTTGATAATCGGTCAATCACTTTAATGAACAAGATGGTGGAAAGTAATATCGGTCGATAGGTCAAGTAAATGGGAGAATCGGTCCGATCCGAATCTAAATCTTGAATAGAAGGATTACAAGCCTCTGCGATCAAGCGTTTTATTACTGACGATTAACAAGATAAAATCAGCAAGCATATGCCGCCGCTGGCGAAGACGGGGTGGGCACGCTGCGACTTAGTCTTAGGTAAACGGGGACGCCTCGGCAAGTGCGTTCCTCTGGCTAAGCGTATCAAGCAAAGGCACCGCCGACAGTCCGCACGTCGAGCCGATCCTACACCAGGCGGTCCACCATCCAGTGGCGAAGGGCGAGGCGTGGGCGATCTTCGTTTCACCTTTTCGTACGAGCGGCACGTCCGTATCTTCACACCGCTGCGAGCTGGCGCTCGAGCTCGCGGTTGAAGGCGATGCGGAGGCGGTGGCGTTCGTCGAAGGGGGCAAAGGCTGTGTCGAGCGCATTGCGCTGCAGCTGGATGATCTGCGAGCGCGTGATGTCAGGGCAGAGCTTGGCGAGAAAGAGCAGGTTGTCGTTGAGGCTGGCGGCGCTGATCCCGATGTTGTCGGTATTGACGGTGACCTTGATGCCCGCTTGCAAGTAGCGAAGCAGGGGGTAGTCGTCCGTTTGGCCCGGCATCGGTCGGAACCCCTTGATCTGGTAATTGGCGTAGGGGCACATCTCCACGCCGATCCCACGCTCGGCAAAGGCCCGCATCAGGTCGCGCGACTGGGTGAGGTGCAGCGCGTGGCCAATGCGGCGGGCGGAGAGGCGGTAGACGGCCTGCCAGATCGATTCCACGTCATCATTCTCACCTGCGTGGGCGGTCACGGCGAGGCCGCAGCGGTGCGCGGCATCAAAGTCGTGCTGGAAGTAGAGCGGGCGGGTTTCCTTATTTTCGAAGCCGGCCAGGTCGAGCCCCACCACATTGCAGCACTCGGAGGCGTAGGTGCGTTGACCAGCGGTGACGGCCAGTGCCACGTGGCGGCTGATGCTCGATAAGTCGCCGGACTGGCGGCGGCTGACGATGATGATCAGATTCACCTGGCAACGCTCCCGGGGGTCGCTCTGGGCCATGCATCGCTCGAAGGTGCTCTGGATGTCTTGCAAGACCGACCAGGCATCGCGGTCGCGCGCATAGTTGTTGGGCGAGCAGCGCACCTCGGCGTAGCGGACCTTCGTTGCGACAAAGTGGGCGTAAAGGCCTTCGATTTGCGCCCGCAGGCAACCGGCATCGCTCAGGAGAGAAGACCCGTTCGCATCACCCAGCCGCATGTAGGTGTCGAGCGGGCAGGGCTGGTGCGGGCGCGGCCAGCCCTCCGGAGGAAGAGGCACACTCGCGGTCACGCCAGGCAGGTGGGGGGAGGTCGCAGCGGCACGCACCCGCTCCAGTTCGGGGCCGTGAGTGGCAAAGCCGCCCAGGTGGCAATGCAGCTCCACCTTGGGCAGGGCGGCGATCCAGGCGGCATCGGCCGAAGGATCCAAGGGGGCTTCGAGCCAGCGCTGCTGGGACGCGTTGGCCAGCAGCAGGGCGGGGAAGGCCCGATCGGCCAGCGACTCGCGTTGTTGCCACAGGGCGTCAGTTGCCTCCGCACGCTGGCGCAAATAGTCCGACAATGCGCGGTCGCTGACACTGACGGTCCGGGCCGGAGGCTCCGTCGAGATGATGTCGAGCGGGAAATCGTTGGGCCTCAGGGCCGCCACCATGGGGCGAGCAGCGCGGGGGCCGAGCGTCACAAAGTCCAGTCGGCCATCCAGTGCCGCTTGGTGGGCCGCCGCGGGCTCGCGCGGCTCCTCTCCTTCGCGCACCAGGACGTGGTAAAGATCTGCTGCCCCAAAAGTCTCCGCTGCCTGTTGCAGGGCCGCTGTCATGGTCTTGCGCCCACCGCTCATGCACACCCAAAGCGGGGCCGCCACCGTATGCTGCAGCTCCAGATACCAACGCATCAACGCCTCGGTATAGCCGGCATGGTCGGCGGCGCTGCGCACGTCTTGCAGGCCTTCCAGCCGCGTCTGATAAAACGGTATCTCCAGTTGCTGCTCCACATACTGCCGCACCTCATCCAGCCCGTTGACTTGCCCCGACAACGTGAAGCAGTAAAGCGCTGCCGGGCGAGGGCCATCGGCCATGCGAAAGAGCGCTTCGATTAACACGACCGGAGAGGCGCCCACTGACGCGAGCAAGACTGGCTGTGCAGCATCCATCACGTTTGCATCATGGGGCGAAGCCCACGCCGTCGGCAAGTCATGACTGAGGGCGTACACTAAAAGCGCGCTGCACGAAAAAACGCACAGCGCGCCTGTCCTTGGGGCTGATCTTTCCGCAGCTGCAGGAGAATCCGGAACGGCCAGCTGTTGCCTGTCGGCAGATGGGTCCTTTCGGACAGCTGAGCCCGCACACCCTGTCTGTCCACTCGCAAATCACGTCACCAATGCCTGTCGGCAGATGAGTCCTTTCGGACGGCGTATGCCCTACCCAATGGGTTGACATCCCAGCCGAGTCACCAATGCCTGTCGGCAGATGAGTCCTTTCGGACTTCAACATCAACAATGCCATGTCGTTCTTCCACAAGACCAAGTCACCAATGCCTGTCGGCAGATGAGTCCTTTCGGACTCGTCAGCGCTATGAAGATCTGGGGATTTTTCCCCGTCACCAATGCCTGTCGGCAGATGAGTCCTTTCGGACCGATTCCGCTAATTCAAGCTCTATATCCGAGCAAAGTCACCAATGCCTGTCGGCAGATGAGTCCTTTCGGACGCCTAACGACCGTGGGTTCCAGCGATTTTGGTGCGCTGTCACCAATGCCTGTCGGCAGATGAGTCCTTTCGGACCGCGATTGAAAACGCCGAAACCATTTGCAGTGAATATCTTGTCACCAATGCCTGTCGGCAGATGAGTCCTTTCGGACAATCAACCCTAAGGGTCAATTTATTGTCGGAGAAAAATGTCACCAATGCCTGTCGGCAGATGAGTCCTTTCGGACGGGCCAGCCCAGCAACCGCATCGAGCACATCCGCTCGTCACCAATGCCTGTCGGCAGATGAGTCCTTTCGGACTCAAGTTTAACTTTTATCAGCATCTTGAAAATCTTATCCGTCACCAATGCCTGTCGGCAGATGAGTCCTTTCGGACCTTACGTCATTGTTAACGGCAATGGAGACCAGCAAGTCACCAATGCCTGTCGGCAGATGAGTCCTTTCGGACAGTGCAGGTTAAAGGGTATGGCGTTATTACCCGTGCTCAAGTCACCAATGCCTGTCGGCAGATGAGTCCTTTCGGACAATCCCTGCAACGACCTTTAAGATTAGCTTTTTCAGCAGTCACCAATGCCTGTCGGCAGATGAGTCCTTTCGGACGCTTGGCCGTATCGGCCTGCCCGGCGGTAAGGTTGACGTCACCAATGCCTGTCGGCAGATGAGTCCTTTCGGACGAAGGGGGAAATTGACGCCCTTGGCGAGGGCGAGAAAGCGTCACCAATGCCTGTCGGCAGATGAGTCCTTTCGGACGGGCGACCGCCCCGCCTACTCGCCGAGAGAGGTTCTGTCACCAATGCCTGTCGGCAGATGAGTCCTTTCGGACGTGAATTCACCGCCTACCACGGCATCAGCACCAGTCACCAATGCCTGTCGGCAGATGAGTCCTTTCGGACCCATTGAGTTCAAAGAAGAACCACGTTGGCCATACAAGTCACCAATGCCTGTCGGCAGATGAGTCCTTTCGGACACTTGACACCAGTCGGAACATCGTCAACCGCGACGTCACCAATGCCTGTCGGCAGATGAGTCCTTTCGGACCATTTCAACCGCCTGAAAATAGCTTTGCGTGAATGCGTCACCAATGCCTGTCGGCAGATGAGTCCTTTCGGACTTATGACGCTGAAACGGCGCATGATACTGCCTTTGAATCGTCACCAATGCCTGTCGGCAGATGAGTCCTTTCGGACCTTGCAAATAAGGATAAATGGGTTTTCGCGTAAGTTGTCGTCACCAATGCCTGTCGGCAGATGAGTCCTTTCGGACGAAAATGGCGACCTTTTGGCCGCCACCACGCGCGCCGTCACCAATGCCTGTCGGCAGATGAGTCCTTTCGGACTTAGTTTACGCCGAGTTTCATCCAGATATTTATCATTAATGTCACCAATGCCTGTCGGCAGATGAGTCCTTTCGGACATATCATGGAATTCAACTTTATCCGCCCCGAAGATCGTCACCAATGCCTGTCGGCAGATGAGTCCTTTCGGACAGTATGTTGGGCATGATTGATCTCCTAGAACAAGGAGATCGTCACCAATGCCTGTCGGCAGATGAGTCCTTTCGGACTCTCATGCGAAAATACACCAATGGAAATGTAACTGTGTCACCAATGCCTGTCGGCAGATGAGTCCTTTCGGACTGCGGCTATGTAAGTCTTTGGCAATGAGGGTGGCAAGTCGTGAATGTGTCGGCAGGACTGAAAATGCCCACCTGACGCGGAACGTTTTGCTGGCGAGGGACGGCTGATGGTCGTGTAAGGTTTTGATGTCAAGGAACATGGGGAATGCGTCGGCAGACGGGCGTTTGGCGGGGTTTTGGGCTGCCGTCACATGTGCAGGCCCCGGACCAGCTGGAGGCGTCGGCAGGCCGGCTGCATGACCCAGGGCTGGGCGTCCAGCTCCTGGCAAAGGTGCTGTAGCGCCCCTTGGACTTCTTCGATTTCAGCCGGCACGGTTCCATGCCCAAAGACGGTCTGGTTGCGGGCCTCGATCAACGTGCGGAAAGCGTAATGTCCAAAGTAGGCCTCCGCCAACGGCAGCTTCAGCAGCCTGAGGATCTCCCAGATTTCGCGTAGCCCCAGGTGCAGCTTGCCATCTCGGGCCAGGGCGCGGAAACGTTCGCGCCTGCGTGGCAGCAAATGCGCGAGATCTTCCTCCTGATAAGGCGGCTCGAGCGCGTACGCTTCCTTGAGTGCCAGTTTGCCGGCCAGTTCGGTCGATCGGTAGAGATAGGCCAGCGCTTCTTCCACTCGATTCCAATGGAGCAGGGTAGCACAGGCGTCGAGCAAGTCGGCCAATATGGCAGGATCCAGTTCCGGCGCCTGCCGTAGTCCTGAGAGCCACCGGCGCAACGCGGTAAAGGAGGCCATCTCTGGTCTTGCCGCGCACTGGCAGGCCGTGCCGTAGTTCAGTCGCTGCCACTCATGCAGCACCTGAGCGAGCGTCTGTATCTGGTCGATCGTCGGATCTTGCCGATCACGCCAAGGCTTGAGGATTTCCGCCGCGCCGTGAAAGGCTCCTGCCGCCAGTAGCCGCCGCGCCTCTTTTGCGGCCTGCTCGGCGTAAAACTGTGAGGTGTCGAGCTTCTGGATCTGTTCTTCGCCGGTAATGACTACGCCATTTTCGCGCGGGCCGGTGATGAACACGATTTCATCGGCCTCTGCATCAAGCGCCGCCATCGTGGCCGCAGCACTCATTTGCTTGGTGCCGCTGGTCGGGTTGACCACCATAGGCTCTCGGCGATTTGCCTCGCGGCGGATCCGCTGTAATGCCTGCTCGAGGTCCAGGCGGCACTGCTGCAGATCGTCATGATCTTCGAAGGTGAAAAAGCGCGCCTCTGCGGCTGCAGGCTGGAAGCGCGCGCTCACCCGTTCATCTTCGGACACCAGCTCGGCCAACGCCACGGAGTCCGGATGCGCACTCGGCATCAGAAAAAAGCAGCGCGGCTCCATTAACTGGATCGATCGGATCAAGCCCTCCGCAAGGTTTGAGCGCGATCCAGCCGTGCCTGTTCCAACTGTCAAGAGTAGTTGCATGGTGGTTAGGTTATGATGGTGAGACCCAGCTCATATTGTTGAGAATCTCTCCGATGGATTTCGGTTGGTAATGCTTTCGGTGACAGTCGATTGCAGCCTGTATGTTTTGATTCGTGACTCCCGTCACTTTGGGGCGGCAATCGACCACGGCTACGATTCTAAAATCGTTGTCATGCAATTTCGTAACCCGAAGTTTTAGCGGAGATGAGCGGCGGCCGGGATGGATGCAGCCGAATACTTTTCCTACGACGGGGATGTTGTTGCCATCCAACGTGTCGGATATCGCACATCTTGCCTTTTCTGCCGATGGGAAGAACGCTTTAGAGATTCCGTAGCGCAATTGGCTTTGTGAACCTACGACGTTCGCCATCATTTGATACCATTCCTCTGTAGTCCGAGGGGATTGATCGAGGCAGCGCAGGGAGCCGCCTCCTCGATTGGCGCGAGTGCCGAGCGCTCCAGCCAGTAACCAACAATTGAGGGAACGCTCCAGGAGCTGGCGTTGTTTCTCCTCAAGCTGCCGTCGTTCAAACACATGAACCTTGAACTTAGTCCCGGCAGGAACGGAGGCTGCGAATGCTTTTTTTTGCTTATGATGGGGCAGGCGTGGCTTGTCGATTGGTTCGAAGTTAGGTGTTTCTACTCTGATGACAATGCTGCTAGTTCGTTCGACCGATGATTCCTGCCCGGTAAGCTTAATGCCGCCGAATATGGCACGCTCTTGCTCAAAGCTTCCTCCCAAAAGGCGAAACCACTGATGAAGTTGCCCCCGAATAGATGCGGCCCGAATCTCCGGCTGGTTCTGATCCGCTCCGTAGCTGAAGATCGGCGTTACTGCTTCTACGTGATGGACTCTGTTGTTCATGGCAGCTCCACGTTAAGAGTTCGGGCAACTTCTTCGACCGGGTTAAGAATTGCGGCTTTTTTCCGCTTCCGCCATGTCTTCAGTTTGGATTTGAAGGTTCCTTGCAATAGCCTCAGGTAGGCCGTTTGCTCTTCCACAGATTTTTCCTTCAACTCCTTTCCGAAGTCGGCGAAGGTAGGGTCGTCGAGCGCACTGATCTCTTCTGTGGCACGCTCAATGGGATCCATTTTTTCCAACCTCTCCTGTTCTCGACGAGCGGCTTCTTCTTTAATGGCTTTCTCCTTGGCGATTTTGGCCTCCTCCCTCTGTCTTTCTTCGAGCTCACGCTGAATTCTCTCACTGCAATCTATCACTTCCCTAAACCACCCATACCCGGCACCTGTTTTGGCGCCGACACCATAGACAGTGAGCGCTTGGATCAGCCAATCACGTGCTGCGCTCAGCAACTCACTGCTGTTGGCTCTCTGTTGGCCCACTGGGTTGAGCACGAGACAGAAACCGAATTTCGCACCTGCCGCTACCACTGGGAAGTAGTTGGGGCGGGGGTTCTCTTCTCGAAGACTCCGAGGGTCCCCCGCTTTGTTGTGATTGTCCCCCGTGTAATAGACGGGCGTGTGCACATTGGTGATGTCGACTTCCAAGTGAGCCGCACCCACCGAGTATGCCGGCAGGAACGTCACCGCCCCCTGCAAATCCGCAGGCATATCTTTGGGGTTGAGGTGCTTCCAGGCCGCGAGCTCGCCGCCTTTCTCGAAGATGTCTGAGGTATAACCAAAGACACGACAGAATCTCTCCATAAGGCTCGCTTTGTCCGCATCCGGCGCGGCGTGCAGTTCTGCCAACGCCGCGTGGCGAGTGATGCCCTTCACCGCGCTTCCCGGGATAAAAGGCTGGCCAAAGGTCCGATCGAGACAGATGCCACCGTTTTCAATCACGCCGTCGCTCAGGTTGATCGCCATCCGGGACTTCAGCTCGCCTTCCAGCACGCAGGCACCATGGCCATAGCTTTTCTGCACAAGGGCCATCAAGGTTTGCGTGTGGCGCCGTCGGGTTTCTTGCAGAAGGCCAATAGAAGCTTTTGTGGATTGAATTTGGGAGAGGACAGTAGAATGTAAATAGTTGCCCTTCGCCTTCGCCAAGTCGGAAGCCAGAGCCTGATGCCCATGTCGGGAGGTTCGTAGCAGTGACCACCGGCTAGCATGATTCAGTTTACCCTGCCACTCGGTCGACTGTTTGGGGACCACAAACTTGTCGAGGAGCAGCGATGCATTTTCCACCTCTGAAGCACCTGGTCCGATTGCTTCTCTCAGGTC
This sequence comes from Puniceicoccaceae bacterium 5H, assembly GCA_009772895.1. Lineage (GTDB taxonomy): Bacteria > Verrucomicrobiota > Verrucomicrobiia > Opitutales > Oceanipulchritudinaceae > WOUP01. Next base: position 408,528 of record WOUP01000003.1, read on the forward strand.
GGCGGTCATAGGTATCGGGTTCATGCGCCAGCTTTCTCGTCTTTCGATTTGATGAAGCGGCGGGCGTAGTTGAGCCAGGCCATCGCTTCGTTTGTGGCCGCCCGGAGGCGATCACTGTCCGCATCCTGGGAAAGGAATCGGAGCATTCCCTCCGCAGTGCTTGCCGTGCTAGGCAAGATACCTACGTCAGGGTCGGAGAGATGTTGGGCCAGTGCATTAAAAGCAGCCTGCCAGCCCTCGCCCTTTTCAAACCCGAAGGCAGCCGCTGCAAGAAGTCCGTGGTTCATGACCAAAGGCGGAATCTTTTTGATAACTTCGCCGCCGTTCTGGCCTTTAACCTGGATGGATGATGCCTTCAGTGCATTCCGGGCGCGAATTTGGTCGAGATTCTTCACGCCGCACCTCCTGCGCGCTGAAGCTTGGAAGTCACAAAGCCAAGGCCGGCGGTATTATTGCCGCCCAGTTGTAAGAGTCGCTCCTGCTCAAGCTTCGCGCAAAAGGCGTCGAGATGGGGCCGGTCTTGCTCCTCCTTGAGCGGCAATAAAGTCACGCTGCTATAGAAGAGAGCTTCTGCCGGCACCGTTTCTTCATTGAAGAGGGCTCTAGGCTTCGCTGTTCCCGTTTCGTGGTTGATCGCGACGTGCTGGCTCACTTGGCAGGCGTTCATGGCGAAGTGTGCAAAATCACCGTCCGTCAGCAGGACAAAGCGCCCCTTGGCTTCCTGCAGCACGGCGTCGTTGAGCAGGCCCGAGAGGTGCGTGGCCCAGTCCGTCGGGAATTCGCCTTCGCTCTGGAAGACATATTCTTCGAGGGCCACTTTTCCGCCATTGAGTTGCACGGAGGGCCCCGCCAGGCAACAAGAGTCATTTGTCGGGCCTGAGATGCGCGGGAGGTCTAGGCCGGCGTCTCGCAGGTAACGGTTCAATGCGAGAGGGCAGGTGGCCAAGGCAAAGCCGCCTTTGGCTGAGCGAAGCGGGAAGAGCAGCAGCTTACCTTCTGCAAATGCAACGATGCCCGAGCGCGAATCGCCATTGTCATCTGCTTTGCCAAACAGCACGGTCGCACTGTCTTCGTTTTGTGGTTGCTCGGCTGCACGCAGGACGCCCTTAAGGCTGCTTCCCGGTATAATGGGAAACCCAGTATGGCGTTCGCGCTGAATCGGCTGATCGATTGCTCCGACGGAGCTCCCCGCGCCGATGTGCAGCGGGGTCCGCGTAAAAAGATAGAGAAGGTGCGTTTCCATATAAAACAGGTTAGATGTTCAATTCCTCAAAGTTTTGCCACGTGGTGCACACGCCGAGGCCAAAGCCTTTCTCGCCGAGCAGCCCAGAACGTAGGTTGAGAATTTCGCCGCCCGCAGGTTTCAGTCCGTGCCAGTTCAAGACACTGACCAGCCTTTGGGCGTCGTCTTCTGATTCGGCCTCGAAGTAGTAAACGGACCCGGCGGGGACCGCTAGGAGGGTTGAGCGGGCGCCGTGTCTTCCCGACTGACCATCCGATTGAGCCCAACCGCTGACGATCTGGGGGCGGTTGATGGCGGCGGCTACCAGTCGGGCCCGGATCTCTCTTGGCGCTGCAATGCTCTTTCCCTGGGCGCGCAGTCGTCGCGCTTTGCCGGCACCGGGTCCGTCGACCAGTTTGACCTGCAGCGTTCCGTCTTCCTCCCTCACCCAGTTGGGCAGCCAGCCCCCCGGATGGCGATTACCGGTGCGCACGGCCTGGAATATGGCCGGTGTCAGCAAGATCCACTTGATCCGGCGGCCGTGACATTTTGGAGCGCTTGGCAGAGGAAGTTGGGATACAGTGCGGCGCTCGACGGTGCAGACACGCGACTCTCCGCCAAGACGTATTTTGCCTGCACTGGGAAATACCTCTTCCAGAAAATCCGCTGAATGAGAGCCAACCATGGGAAGTTGAGCGAGGGCGCCTAGACGGGCCGTTTCTCGCAAACGCATTTGAGCCCGCGAGTATATCTTTCCTTCCTCTGTCGCGTTGGTGTCACTATCCAGCCCGATCCCAATCGTATGCTCCGCCTCGAAAAAGCGAGAGTCCGTTGGCCGCTCGAGCTTTCGGTCTTCCTGCCGGAGATACGCTTCGTACTCTTGCTGCGATAGCCATTGAGGCGCCGGATCCTTGCTCGGGGGAATGCGACTGCCCAAGGGAAGAAGTCCACTCTTGAGGCTCGTGATCCCCGCGAGCGTTCCCGCTGGTGCGATTGACGCCTGAGTGGATAGTGTCTTCAGGTCTGCCGGCGCTGGAAAGAACCACTGCGATTCGTTGCCGCTCGTCTCCACTGGAAACGGACCCACGCTAAATAGGGCGCCGAATTTTTCTTCCTGCACTGAGATCCTCTTGCCCCTGCGGCGGTGGACGGGGGGATTATTGCTAGGAGATACCCGGTGACAGGCCGCATGCAAGGCACTGTTGAGCGTAGTGGGAAGAGGCCATCGGTCTCCGTGCCCCATAAAAGAGCCTGTCATGGGGCGGCTGTCCTTGAAGAACAGCACATCATCGGGTCGAAATGTCAGTATTTGCATGATTACTCGTCTCCTTTCTCGCCTTTGTCCAACCAGGCGATAGTCTGCATCAGTCCTACTAGATCTCGAATTGCTTCGCTGGCGCTCGCGCCGCATACGGTCACTTGATTCCAGTAAGCATCGAAGAGCTCTCGAAGTGAGCCCACGCAATCTTTGGGATAGCGTTGGCGGCTCAGGATCTCTGTAATGTCTTTCCAGACTATTTCCTGCGCCATACTCACGAACGCGCTATCTACGTTTCTGTCCTGATTCAGGCTGCTCCGCCTTACCGTATAGGCTTCGAGTACCGCAACCGTCGCATAAGGGAAGCGGGCTGAGAGGCTCGAGGCCTTTCGGTCGATTATCAGGCGCTGAAGAAAGTCGAATGCGGCACTACGACCTTCTTCATTCCAGCGAAGCCCCCATTCAATTGTTTCGCCGGAGCGCTTAAAGATGGAAATGGCATCAGCGGAGCGTCCAAGCCCGCCCTTTGCTCTGTCTGCCTTCGCTCGTTTTTCGGCCTTCTGGGCGGCGCGTACGAGATCTTGAAGAGGCGATTTTACGTGGCCAATTGCGATCCCGCTCGAGACGGTTGCCGCTGGGCCTGGCACCACTGCATAGTAGGAAACGGGCCCCGCAGTGAAGTCATCTTGTTTGTCCAACGAAAAGGCTTTTCGTAGATCCTCGTGGAGGCGGATAAAGCCTTCTGGCGCTTCTCCGTCAAAGATTTGCACTTCGTCATAGCGCTCGTCTTTCAGCCAAACCCCACGCAGTTCAGCTAACGTCTTGTTGTCGCCGCGGAAGCCCGCACGGAGGTATCGAGCACAGGCAAGTGCCTTTTGTGCCGGCAAGATGGCCAAGACGTCATCCCCACCAGAGTAGATGAGACGCCCATTATGTGCTTCCACGATTAGGCGGGTCGTGAAGAGGCTGAAGTTGCCGAGTGCTTCGGAAAACTGGAGGTGGTAAGACGGGCTGAGGGGGCGTGCTCCAGCGAAGAAGGTTTTCACATCGAAATCTTCCGTTTTCGCCGCCATCTCACTTTCGAAATACTTCACTGCGTCCGGCGCTAGGCGGGAGCCAATGTGAGGGGCCTTTTCGCCCGAGAGCCACTTGCCGATCTGGTCGCCGTCGAGCGCGATGACCGCGTAGTAGCCCGACTCACGAGTGGAATCGCCCTTTGCAAACGGCTCCCCGCGTGCAAGCTCTGACAAGTCCGGCATGCTGAAGTCGAGGCAGTCTCCAGGGAAATGAGAGTCGAGCTCATCTTTTAGATAAGCATCGTGCCAGAAACGTTTGATCAGTGTGGACGCGCCCAGGATGTCGCCTTCCTTTAGCAAGTGCCGGTTTACTCTAGAGGCTTTCTCAATCAGCTTGATGACCTCCGGACTTGCGCGCAGGACCAGCTCTTCCTTGCCGTTGAGGCTATCCTTGTTCTGATCTGTGCCATACGACCAAGCGGAAGCGTCGTTCCAGGCATCAAAGGTGCGGCACTGCTTGGTGGCATCGAGGCCCCAGGAGCACAGCGCGTAGAGTAGAGGCCAAGCGGTTGCGGCGTGCTTCATCCCGTATGTGGTCTGGTGACCTGCGGGTATGCTTTCCCACATTTTGGCGATGTTCTCGACTGAAGCGTAGGCTGGGGGTTGCTCGCCGCGTTTTCGGGGAAGGAATTTGAGGGCGATGCCTTCTGCTTCTTTGAGTGTTTGAGGGATCGGCAGCGCATACCACTGCGTTTCGAGCATTCCTTTCAATTGGGCATGGACACGATCCGGATAATAATCGCGTGATCGAGCCTCCAGGCCGGGGATCTTTCGCTGAAGCCAGTCGAGGACTGACTCACCAATTTCTCGAAGCGTCTGCCGCAGCACATCTCGGCACTTCCCGGCAATGCGCTCGCTTTGGTCCGCCGGGACCAAGGCCAGGAAGCGATTCGGCAGGCTGGGGAGCGTCAGGCGAGCACGCGAGAGAGGAGTCGTATACATGTTGCTGCTCATCGGATCTGCATCCGGTCCCAACTTGGTGTACGCTTGATCATAGACCGCCTTCTTTAAGGCGAGATCGATCAAAGGCTGACCAAGCAGGTTGGGAAAAATGACGTGGTCTGGGCCCAGCTCGTTCGCGATGATACCCAAGGCCTTGGAGGCGAGAAAGCTGAGCAAATACGAACCGCTCCACAAGTCACGCAAGTTACGTGAGGCAGCGATGAAGGCCTGAACGGGTCCGATGCTGAACATCAGTAGCCCTGCCTGACCGTTCTTGTCACGCTCCATGCAGCCTTGGAAGGCCGAGGTCAGCGAAAGGTGATTCCATATCGTATGATCCGGAATCCGCGTGTCTGCGGGCAGGAAGGCCAAGTCCGGATTGTGCTCGGCAGCCCATTCCTTCCAAAACCGCCAACGTGCGATAAACTCCGCCCGGTCGTTCTTCTCGGTTAACACCGGAGCGGTGGTGGAAGACACCTCGTGGGCGGCAGAAACTCCACCCTTAAGCTTCTTGTGAGGATAGGAGACTCCTGCGCTCAAGGGATGTAAAAAGCTGTTCGTACCGTCCCCAAAGTTTGCCTTCATGTGGCGGTGGTCCGGGAAGGGGATGCGGTCCGCAGCAGCGGCAGCGAAGTCGGCGCCTTTTTCGAACTGCTCGTCTTGCGAAATGAGCAGCGAGCGCTCAAGGAGCCCGGCTAGCTGGACATGCTGCTTAACATCCAGTGCCTTTTCAGGTGGATCGTGCAGATAGGCGCTCAGTTTCTTGCGCCAGTAGGTGGAGTCTGGTTCTATAGACATGTTGGCCTGTCGGCTTACGGGGTGAATGAAATGTTCTCGGGCGACACCTCGATGGAGATTCGGCCGCGCTGTGGTACGAGACGTTGGATGTCCAGTGTGCTGAAGCCTTCGTTCTTGAGACGTTGGCGGATATCTGCCGCCCATTTTCGGAACTGCTCCTTGGGGTCGAGTTCCGCTTCAAGCACAGCGTGCGACCAGTGAGCAAAATCGTCTGGCTCCAGATACTGCCGTGCCAGCTTGCCAAGCTCTGGAGCTAGATCCAGATACTGCTCCAGGGGCCCGGTGTTTAGCGCCGCGCGTTTGGCTAGAGCAGCGTAAAAGGCGAAGGGAGCTGGAGGAAGACGCAGCATGGCGTGATTGATCCTCAGTTCTCCACGCTTCAGGTCGATATTCAGTTCGAGCTCGGAATCGACGTCCAGTGCTCGATTCCGGACAACTTTTACTAAGCTATCATAGCGATTTGCCGCTCGCTTCACTTCATCAGTGAACAGGTAGCGCAGCGGTACAAAAGGAACGTCGGCCAACGTTAATCGGGCATCGCGACTGTCCAGGCGTCTTGCCGTGAGGGGGCACTGGAAGGACCCGGGGCAGCTTGGGAAATAGAATTGTGGCAACCGCTCCCAAGGCTCGTCTACCAGGACGTGGACGATGCGGTCGCCAAACCCACCCACCAGGGACATGATGCCCACCAAGAGGGCGCCCATACTCTTCCGGCCACCAGCGATGGAGGCGATGATACGATTTCTGCCATCGTCCGACAGACTGCGAACCAGCTGCAGCATGAAGTCTGCCGCTGCTTCGTTGTCTGCCGCCGTCTGGATGTCCGTCAGGTCGCGCTGTTGGTCGGCTGAGGGAATGACGCGGATGCAGGCTTCAGCGGGGCCGAACTGGGGAATCTTGATGTGCGCTCCGTAGATGCGCCGCAGCTCGTGGACCAACATAGACCAACCGCCGCCGGTGAAAAGCGCATCGCCAAGGCGCTTTTTGCCAGTCGTCGTGGTGACGACCACGATGCGGTCCGGGATGTCGGGTTCGCTTTCCGCATAGAGGCCGAATACCGTTTCCGTCAGCACCGCGGGTGATAATCCAATCAGTGCCACGAGGATGGATTCTTCGGATGAAGCTGATGACGCAGGTGAAGACATCGGAGCAAAGGATAGCACACACCCTGAAGACATTTGGGGTTGGTGACGTCGCCGGACGTCGCTAGTCAGCTCCGCAATTTTGATCGTCCGAGTGGTGCTTTTTGCCTAGAATAGATGCAGGGCAGGCGCAAGGCAAAAGCGTTTGAAAGTATGGCGTACGAAGCTAACGTCTTACGACGTCGGAAAGAGATAGAATAAAGAGTTCTTCTGCTAAACTCCAGTCTATGCCTGTCGCATATTTAACTTTGCCTGGTATGGTCGCTTCCGTTCGAGGCGAGAGAATTGAGCTGAAGTTTCCACCTGAGGCGAACGGGACGGTGCCCGAGCAGCCGTGGATTCCGTTGCTTGATGTCGAACACGTGGTGGTGGATGCGAGCGTGCGCTTGAGCTCGAGCAGCATCGCCAGGCTCCTGTACCGAGGCATTCCCATTGTCTTCCTGGCGCAAGGCCAATTCCCGGCCGGGATCGCCGCCCCTTTTTCCCGGCAGCATCTCTGTCTCGTCCAACAACTCGATGCGGTGCGCGATCCCGGGTTGCGCCTCGGCTGGGCGAAGGCAATAGTCGACCACAAAATCCGCAACATGCGGCGCGTCTTGCAGCGTCTTTCCAGTAACCGGGGCCAGTCAACCCACGCGTCGAGCTGGCTCGGGGCAATGGCGAATCAAGCCAGGGCGGCCGCCAGCATGGATTCGTTGCGGGGCATCGAGGGCGCAGCCTCCGGGCGCTATTTTGAATGCCTCAGCGAGTTCTTTCCCGCTGGGGTACCGTTTGAGCGTCGGTCGCGCCGGCCTCCACAGAACGCCGCCAACGCGCTGCTTTCATTCCTCTACACGCTTTTGAGCAGCGAGGTAGCGCTCCACCTGCGGGCAGCCGGCTTGGAAGTGGGGTGGGGGTGTTACCACGAGGCCGAGAACGGACGTCCGGCGTTGGCGCTCGACTTGATGGAGCCCTTCCGGGCTCCGGTGGCCGATGCCCTGGCGCTCGATCTGTTGAATCACGGGCGGCTGACGGCGGAGGACTTCGAGCCCGGGGAGGAAGGCGGCATCATGTTGAAGCGGATCAGTCGTCGCAAAGTATTCGCTGCCTGGGAGGAGCGCCTCCAGCGTCAATTCCTCTATCGGGCAACAGGCACCCGCTCTTCGCTGCGCGCTCTGATGATCGAGCAAGCGGCTGGGATTAAAAAGGCGTTCCAGCTCAGGGAGGCCTTCAAACCCTTTCTCATGAACTAGCTCAAGTGGCCGAAGCTGAACATACCTCCGGTTGGCGAGCAGGTTGGTGGGAAGAGGCCTTCCCGCGTACCCTGAACGCCAGCGAGGTGCGAGGTCATGGCCGCGGAAATCCCGCTATGCTTGTTATCATCGCCTACGATGTCGCTGATCCCAAGCGGCTGAAACAGATTGCCGACTGTTGCAAGGACTTCGGCTATCGCGTCCAATACAGCATCTTCGAATGCCGTCTGGAGGCTGGTCAGATGGAGCGCCTCTGGACGCGACTGTGCGCGTTGGCCGATCCCGATGAGGATCGGCTGGTGGCGTATCCCATCCACGGAAGCTATTGCCAATACGTGCGCACCTATGGGGCCATGTCGACGATCGATGCTGTCGTCAGCTATCAGTTTTAACCCGGTAAGTGTGTCGGCTGCCAAAAACCTCCCAAAACGAGGGGCTGCCGACGCAATTTGTAAGTCTTTGCATATGAGTGAATTGTTGTCTTTTTGTGCGCTAGATCGCATCGCGAAAGCGGCCTCACCATGGTGTATTTTGTGCCTGCCGACGCACCTTGACTTTGGGCCACTGATGTACAAGATCTTCCATCACCGCGGTCCGAAAGGACACATCTGCCGACAGGCATTGGAGACGCGGTCAACTGCTCGATCACTGAGGCGCGGCCCGCGTGTCCGAAAGGACACATCTGCCGACAGGCATTGGAGACAATTGCGACGATACAAAGATGCCGCAAAGCTCCCAACGTTCGTCCGAAAGGACACATCTGCCGACAGGCATTGGAGACATGGGGGGTGAGGTTTTTGATTTTCATTTGACTGATTTGGTCCGAAAGGACACATCTGCCGACAGGCATTGGAGACTTCGGGACAAAGCCCGAAAACCCAGAAACCTTCCTCTTCGGTCCGAAAGGACACATCTGCCGACAGGCATTGGAGACATAACCGCGAAAACTGCAAATGCCTTGTTCATGCTTTCGGTCCGAAAGGACACATCTGCCGACAGGCATTGGAGACGCGACGGTTGTTTCGCATTCCTCACTGTATACGGTTTGGTCCGAAAGGACACATCTGCCGACAGGCATTGGAGACCGGGCGATGTGATGCGGCGGATTGTAGGCTGAGTCAGTGTCCGAAAGGACACATCTGCCGACGTGACCACTGCCCCCCCCCTTCGCATCTTGAGGCGAAGGGGGATCTGGTCATGGCAGCGTCATCCACGATCTCCCGAGGGGGCCGCGGCAGCGGCCGTTCCGTGGGAATGCGCAAGGTCTTGCCGCTTCCAATCCTGAATAAGACGCGGATTGGAAGCGGATTCTATTGACGTAAGGCATGGCGAATTTATAGGTTGTTTACTCTTTTTTAATAGGGGTAATCATCGGATTCTGGGCGTCGGTGAGGACCCCCGTCCATTTTCCTGAGTTGCACCGGGGTTGGCCGCTTTCATAAACCTTGGCCGCCCGCCATAATCGTTTCCCATGAAATTTCTGCACACCGCTGACTGGCAGCTGGGCAAGCCCTACGGCCGTATTCAAGATCTGGACAAGCGTGCCCGGGCGCGTCAGGAGCGCGTTGAGGCGGTCCGGCGGATGACAGCGCTGGTGCGGGAGCACGAGGCGAGCTGTGTCGTGGTCGCCGGTGACCTCTTTGACTCCTCCACTGTCGACAAAAGCACGGTCAGCGCCGGGTTGAGCGCGATCGGTGGACTGGAGGTGCCCGTGCTGGTCATTCCGGGTAACCACGACCATGGAGGCCCGGGCGGCATCTGGGAGCAGGACTTTTTCAATCGGGAGCGCGCCAGCCTGGCGCCCAACCTCACCGTATGGCTCGAGGCGAAGCCGGTAGCGGCTCATGGGGCGATCTGGTTCCCTTGTCCCTTGCTGCGCCGCCAGGAGCAGGCAGACGCGACGGCCTGGTTACGCGATCCGGAGGTTTTTGCTCAGGGCGGGGCGGCGCATCTGCCACGGGTGGTGGTCGCGCATGGCAGCACGATGGACTTCGGCAGCCAGGCGGAAGCCGAGGACGACGAAGCGGCGGCCACGCACCTGAACCTCGACCGACTTCCCATGGAGGCTTGCGACTACGTCGCGCTCGGCGACTGGCACGGCACCAAGCAGGCGGGGCCAAAGGCTTGGTATGCAGGGACACCGGAGCCTGATCGCTTCCCCAAGGGCAGTGACTACGCGCCAGGTCAGGTCTTGCTGGTGGAGGTCGAGCGGAGGCAGGCGCCGCGGGTGACGGCTCTCTCGACTGGACGCCTTGCATGGCATCAGCGTGAGCATCGTCTGGAGGGTTCGGAAGCGCTGCCAGAATTGGAGCGCGAGCTGACAACGCAGCTCGGCCAACGAGCACAAGAAGACTGCTTGTGGCTCCGCCTGCGGGGGCATGTCGGGCTCGAGGGGCGGAAGGCGTTGGATAGCCTGCTGGACACGCTGAAGGCCCGCCTGTTGCGGCTCAAGTTGAGCGACTCGGTAGCCCTGACGCCAACCGATGACGAAATCGCGGCACTCACCACGGGTGAAGATCCACTGATTGCCTCGGTCGCGCAGCATTTCATCCAACTGGCTCAAGACCCGGAGCAGGCAGCCGTGGCCCGCGCCGCCCTGCAGGAACTCCACGCCCAACTTCGCTGATTCGCCATGCGTCTGCTTTCCGTCCACGTCAAAAATTACCGCATCCACCGCGATCTGCAGGTCGCGTTCGACCGAGACCTGACCCTGCTGGGCGGGCCCAACGAATCGGGCAAGAGCACGCTCGTCGAGGCGATCCACCGCTGCCTCTTCTTGCCCGCCAAGGGCAACACACAGCGGCATCGCGACCTCGGTTCTACCCTGCATGGCGGCGTTCCGGAGGTGGAGCTCGTTTTTGAGCAGGCAGGCAGGCAGGTTACGCTGCTGAAACGCTTTAGTGGGAGTAACGGTAGCGCTCAGTTGACCATATCCGGAGAGCCTACGCTGAGCGGCGAGGAGGCCGAAAACCGGCTGGATACGTTGCTCACCATTCAGCAGAACCGCACGAAAGAGATCAATGCCAGCTGGAGCCATCTCTGGGTCTGGCAAGGGCAGAGCTGGCAGGATCCAGCCGACGGGATCAAGGGCGAGCACAGTCAGCTCGTGCAGCGTCTGCAGCGTATGGGCGGGGCGGCGGTCATGCTCTCGCCCGAGGCTACGCGGATTTCGCAGAAGCTGCAGGACCTGAAAGACGAGCTGTTTACAAGCAAGGGCATTAGAGCCAATAGCGACCTGGCCAAGGCCGAAGCCAAGTTGGCTCAAGCGGAAGCGGCCTGCGAAGACGCGCAGATCCGACTCCGCCAGCTGCAGGACGCGGCCGATCAAATGCGCCGGGGCCAGGCGGAGCTGAAGCGCTTGGAGAACGAGGTGGAGACGCTCAAGACGGAGCGGGCAGCGCTGGAGCAGAAAAAAGAAAAGCTGCGTGAGCTGGAAGGCAAACGAGAGCAGCAGCAGGCCGCCGCGCAGTCGGCACTCGATAACTTCAATGCGCAAAAGAAGCTGCACGACGAGATCCACGAGCTGAGCGAGAGCATTGCCACGCAGGCCCGTGATCTGGCCCCGCGCAATACTGCACTCGATCAGCTCAAGGCCACTGCCGACAGCGCACGCCTTTGCGCCGATGAAGCGGCAATCGCCGCAGAACAGGCCCAGGACGCCGCCGATACTGCCAGTGTGGCTTACGACGTGGCAGAGCTGCGACTGCAACACTGCGAAACCGCCGCAAAGATCACGGAGCTGGATGAGAAGCTAGCGGAGATTGCCGCCCAGGAGCAGGCTTTGCAGGAGCAACAAGGTGCGCTGGCCAAGCTTGCCGCCGTGGATGAGGTAGAGCTGAGCAAAGCCCGCCAACTCGACCGCAAGCGGGCGGAGGCGGAAGCGGAACTCAAGGGCATGGCCACCGAGGTCGTGGTCGAGCGGGCCGACGGTGCCCTGAAAATCGGTGATGCGGAACGGGGCGCTGGAGAATGTGTGACCATTTCTACTGCCACCGAGTTGCTCTATGGGGACGGACTCAAGCTCCTCCTGCGGCCCGGCAGTGTCGGGGATCTGGACGAGGCCCAACGTGCGGTGCAGGCCCTCAAGCGCGAGCTGGCGGCGGTAATGCAGCGCTGGGGCGTGCGCGATCTGGAGCAGGCCGAGAAGATCTTGCGCGAACGTGAGCGACTGGAGGCGGCCATCGCCGAGACGGGCCGAGGGCTCAAGCGTGAAGAGCCAGCGCAGCTGCGAACGCGTTTCAACGCAGCCAAAGCCGAGCTCAGTCGCATTAGGGCCGAGCTTGAGCGCCGGAACGAAGTTACGCCGGAGGGCTTATCCGTAGACGCGCTCCGTATGGCCTTGGCTGAAGCCCGCAGCCGGCGGGAAAAGGCGCAGCAGCAGGCCGTGGCAAGCCGCGACCTGGCGCGCCGGGAAAAGGACCGCGCAAAAGAGTCGGCCGAGAAGCACCGGACGGCAGCCAGTCAGCTGAAGACGGCCCAAGAGGCATTGGATCACGACCGCCAGAAGTTGAAGTGGATGGAGGAGCAGCACGGCGATGGCGCACAGCGGCTCAAGGTCCTTGAGGCGCGCGAGCAGCAAAAAACGCTGCGGGAACGTGAGCTGGCGGATACGGTGCAGCAGATCAAGCTGCTGCAGCCGGAAATGGTGGAGGCCGACGAGAAGCGGCTGGAGCGAGCCTTCAAGCGGCATTCTGAAGTCTACGGCGACACGGTTCAGCAAGTAAACGAAGCTCAGGTCCTCCTGCGGCAGGACGGCACCGCCGATCCCGGCGGCGATCTCGAGCGCGCCAAGGCAAATCTGGAGCAGACGAAGGCTGAGCACAATCGCATCTCCATTCGTGCCCAGGCGATTGCGCTGCTGGCCGATCGTTTTGCCCAAGAGAAGCAGGAGCTGACCGAGCGATTCTCGGCCCCGCTGGCCGACCGCATTACCGGCTATCTGCAGCGGGTTTTCGGGCCGGAAGCGAAGGCCAGCGTTAAACTCGACAACGACGGGCTGACGGGTATCCACCTGGAGCGCGATGGCCGGGGCACTTTCGAGTTCTCAAGCCTGAGCATCGGCTGTCAGGAGCAGGTTGCCGCCGCAGTCCGCCTTGCCGTCGCTGAATTGCTTGCCGACGGTCCCGGCAACTGTTTACCCGTCGTTTTCGACGATGCCTTTACGAACTCAGACCCTGAGCGCACGGCTGCTTTGCAGCGCATGCTCGACTACGCCGCCGGTCGCGGCCTGCAAGTGATCGTCGCCAGCTGCAACCCGAGCGACTACCAGGCCCTGGGTGCCAAAACCGTCTCCCTTACGCCCTCTTCAGCTTCGCCGCTCTCGGGTGCGCCTGGTGTGACCGATTCAGCCCTTGCCGATCGCGACGTGGATAAAGGCGCCTCCACCACGGCTGCGCTTCATGATTTGCCTGAGCTCGAACAAGCGTTCCTGCGGGCCCTGCGAGATAAAGGTGGCAGCGCCGGTAATCAGTCACTCCGCAGCGAGCTTGAGTGGTCGGAGGAAGTCTATGACCAAATGAAGGGTCGCCTGCTCGCAACAGGCAGCATCACCACCGGCCGTGGCCGCGGTGGCAGCGTTGTCTTGGTTGGGTGAGGCGCTGTTTCAGCACATTTTTCCGGCCGAACTAAAGTTCGCCACGCGTGCGCAGATGGCTGTCGATGTAGAGGCCCCGCGTAACTTTTCTTTTCGGCCGTGAAGCAATAAGTGAAGCTCATGGTGCGAGTTGGCCATTGGGCGGCGGAGCTAAAACGGATTCGTTCCCTCCTGTCAGAATAAGCATGATTATCATTTTCTCTTGGCGTTATGCGTAAGCTTGGTAAAGTCACGGGATGGGGAAAAACACGGGCCAGTTCGTCAGGGGCGAAGTCCCCAAGATGCCTCAGCTGCACCGGTTGCACGCTCTGCTGGAAATGCTGAAGGAGAAGCGTTATCCGAGCAAAAGCCGACTGATGGAGAAACTCGAAATCAGCGGGCGGCAGTTCGACCGAGACCTTGCTTATTTGCGCGACCAGCGAGGAATTGACGTCCGTTATGACCGCACGCACCGCGGCTACTTCTACGTGGGTCAGCTGTATGATCTCCCGGCGATTCCTCTGACCGAGAACGAGCTCTTTGCACTCTTGATCGCTCAGCAGGCGCTCGATCAATACCTCGGCACCGTTTATCACGAGCCTTTGCGCCAGTCGCTGGAAAAGATCGCAACTTGCCTCAACGATAGTTTTTCGATGTTCGACAGTGCCAATTCGCCCGTCGTCAGCTTCCGCAATTCCGGAGCTGCGCTGGCCGATGCCGCGCTGTTTCAGCAGCTCAGCAAAGCGATTATCAAGCGCCAGCTGCTCGAGATCCACTACGAATCGATGGAGCCGCGCAAACGATCGTGGCGTAAGGTCGAGCCCAAGCACCTCGGATGTATCAATGGACGTTGGTATCTTTTCGCGTTCAGCCGCAAGAGTGGCGAGCACCGCAGCTATGTGGTCAGTCGCATCAAGGAGGTCAAGGAGACGGGCGATACTTTTCCGCCCAGCCCCTTCAATATTGACGACTACCTCCAGCACGCGATTGGCGTCTACCGTGGTGAAGACAAGCTTCAGGTGGTGCTCGAATTTGATGCCGTCATCGCGCCCTATATCCAGGAAGGTAACTGGCACGCTGGGCAGCAGCTGGAGCGCTTGCCCGATGGGCGGCTCCGGATGGCTTTCGCCGTCACCGCAACGACTGAGGCTGTAAGCTTCGTCCTGCGCTGGAGTCCCCACGTCGTCGTAATCAAGCCTGCCGAACTGATCGCCGAGGTGCGCGATGCCGCCCAGCAGATGGTGGAGCGGCATGATGCGGCGGCTGTTGCAGTGGCGGAGTAGTTACATTGCCCGTCTGACGAGGGTGCGGCCGCGTTGGATGGCGTTGGCAATAGACATGGTGAGGGGGCATTGCGTCTGCGAAACGGCAGTGCAGGTAATCCGCTGGTCGGCGTCGATGCTACTCCCGGCAGTCCGCCATCCAGCGGCGGAGGGCGGGATTTTCAACCAAAACACATCCCAGTCGCAGTTTGTTTTTCACTACGCCGCAGATTGGCGGAGTGGTTTGATATCAATAGGGGCATGATTTTGCATATTCCCCACGCATCCAATTATATCCCCTCGCGGCTGCGCAACCAGTATGTGCTCAGAGACGCCGAGCTTTCGCTTGAGCTGCGCCGTCAGACGGATGCCCACACCGACGAGCTTTTCGCGTTGGCGGGGGCGGTGCCCGTGGCGTGCCTCTGGTCGGCGCTGGTGGTCGATGTCGAGCGTGCGCCGCATGACACGGACGACGCGGCGGCCGGCGTTGGTATGGGCCGTATCCATACGCACACGACTGATGGTTGGCTGCTGCGCCGCGAGTTGTTCGCTCACGAGGTTGCCGAGCTGGACCACGCCTATCACCGCCACCACGCAAGCCTCTTTCATGCCGTGCAAGCCGAGTTGGAAAAGGACGGACGCGCACTGTTGGTCGATTGCCACAGCTTTCCCGCTGAACCTCTGTCCAGCGATCCGTGGCAAGAGTCTCCGCGTCCAGATATCTGCCTCGGCACGGATGACTTTCACACGCCTCCCGAGCTCGTCGAATACGCGGTCGACCTGCTGGAAGGCCTCGGCTATGCCGTCGCCATCAATCGGCCTCAAGCGAGTGCCCCGATTCCGCAGGCGCACTACGGCTTGGAGTGCCGCGTCAGCTCACTCCGGATTGCCGTCAATCGTCGCCTCTACATGGATGAGGTGACCGGCCTGAAAACGGCTGACTTTCCCCGCGTGCAGGCTCATCTTGTCGAACTCCTGCAACTGCTCAACTTCCATCACCGGCAGCTCGTCGAATCCTGATGCGTTTCCTTCTGCTCATCACCTTTGTCTCCGCATCGGCCGTGTCGCTGACGGCCGAGGCTTATCCCGTCGAGCCGCATGTCGCTATCTCGTCCACGCTCCAGTTGCTCGGCACCGATTCCGGGTCTCAGTTCACGGCGTGAGTCAGGGGACCCTCCAGCTCGCCTCCGGTGGAGGGGAACGCGGCTTTCTCGCGGCCTTCGCCAGTTCTTTCGCGACCAAGGGTGGCTGGCTGCCACAGGACAGACTCGTTCAAGGCATCGTGGGGGCGATTGTGGGCGGCACCTCCTCCGAAATCGGCGGCGGCAAGTTTGAGAACGGCGCCTTTACAGGCGCGATGGTCGGGCTGTATAATGGAGGAGGGAAGCAAGGGTCGTTGATCGCGATAGACGAAGACGTTGCCTATGAATACGTAGAAGACGGAGATGGGAAGGTAATTCTAAAGGATGGGAAGCCGCTTAGGTTTCTGGACCTTGTGAGATCAAGGGCTGAAAAATTGAACGAAAAATATGGTTCCGAAAATGATCAGATCTATGTTGCGGTATTTGATTCTAAGAATACCTTACAAATTGTGCTTGATGTGAATAATGATCGATATACGATTGTTGACGGTGATATTATGCTGCATGGAAACACTGCGGCTTTTGAATCAAGGTTTGCAGATGGCAGTATTATTGACAGGATCGATTTGAACGCTATTGCGAAAAAGTATAATATGGACGTTTGGTCCTGTTCGCCCAGGATGCGTCTGGATGGGATCTATGGTATTAAGGATGTAGAGGACGCATTTATAGAGCGAGTTCAAAGAAGTCGACAAAACCAGCAAATTAAAGAAAAAAATGAAAACGACTAAATGCATGATGAGCGGAGTGCTTTTTGCCTTTATGATTGCCAGTGTGCATGGGCAAAGAGATTGGGTGGAGTTGCTTGGGTTGGACCGTATTACGTTGGTGCACAATCCAGATCCCAATATCGAATGTACCGAGGGTTTGGTAGATGCAATGGGCTTTTTTGGTTTTACGGTTGATCAGGATCAGCCCTTTTCTCTCGACTACTATGAGGAGGCAATCGCCCGCCAATGGCTACCATGCGCAGACAGATAGGCACTCGTTCATAAGGTTGAAACCGCATCGCGCTCTAGATCGATAAAGCCGTCCTTGGATTTTGCTAAGAATGGGGGAGCTTTGTTAGTATTCGCATATCCGGATGGGGATATTCACGATACCGTCCAGCTGTGTTTTATGCCTAACGAAAGTGGCGTGTACGAAACGGTGAGTATTGGGCAGGGGTTCTTTACGGGAGAGAACCCGTTCAAGGCTCGAGAAAAGGAGTCGCCCATTGAGTGATGATTACCCTGAGCTTCGTTTATTGCGCCTACGATCGGAAGCCCTGGGAAAGACTCCTCCATGCATTGTGTTGTCCGGTTGCGGTTCGGGCACCTTCAGCCAAAAATACGGCGGGTTTCAGCGTGCGGCTAATACTTTGGGCGGACGTATTTAGCAAACACCAAACCAACTAGTGCCGTTCATGATTTAAAAGAAGCTTCTTATCTAAAGGATGCGGCTCCAGCAGGTAGTCCCGAAGCCGATAAAGCTAGGTGGCTCTACTGGGACCCAGAATAGTAAATACAAACCGTCCAGGGAAAGGTATCATATGCGTTCGATATTTAGTTTTTTGTTTTTTGAACTGATGTTGATAGTATCGACATTCGGGAAAGTCATTGAGTGCGCTGTCAATGAGGACTTAGCTGTCGTTGTTGACTATGTTTAAATTTTCGACGATGATTTCCCAGACGAACAAATACGGGTAGCAATAAGGAACGACAGTAGTTCCCCAATTGTGATAGCAAGGCGCGATCCGTTGATCGGCCAATCCGTAAATTCCCGGGGGATTCATATAAGTTACATTATGGAGGCGTTCGGAGATGGACGGATACCTAAACGTTCACCTGCCGAATTAAACGTGATCGAATTGAAGCCCGATGAGTTCGCGGTAATTGCGTCAGATTATAACCACGTAAATAAGCCGTTGGGCGGCACGTTTAAGATACTATACGAAGTGGGAGAGTCACCTAGAGAGAACCTCGGCGTCTTATCAGTCGTTATGCTCATAGAGGTAAGCCTTGACGAAGAGACTCCATGCGACGTGCTCTATAGTGAGCTAAAATGGGTGCCAGAAGGGAAGAGGATAAGTAAAGGCGAAGCGAATCGCATGGGTTCATCGAACGACGGACCAAATGGCAATTAGCCGAAGTGGTATACCTTTTGGGGTCTATCCGACTATCAGGTTGTTATTGCACTTAAAAAGTCCCCCGACGCCTTGGCATACGGGGGATGAGGTGGCCTACGATGGCAAAAGGGTCAGGCGTTGCGAGCGCGACGTCGGTAAAACGTGACGCCTAGCAGGGAGAGTGCGCCTAGAAGCGAGGCGTAAGCTGCGGGTTCCGGCACCTGATTGATTACGCCGAGAGCTTCGAAGTCGACGCCGCCGGAGCCAAAGGTGTGCCAGGCATCGTAAATGGGATTGCCTTCGCTATCGAGAAAGGTCCCGTCTCCCGGAATATCGACAATGCGCACGTAGTTGATCTCGTTCAGGTCGACGACTCCATCGAGCACGAGTGTATCGTCGAGCAGGTCGTCGAGGTCGAACGGGGTGCCGAACGAGTTGTTGTAAGCATTGACGTGCTTGCCGACGAGATTGTAGACGCCGGTCGGGTCGATGGTGCCGTATCCTCCGACGGGCGACTCTGTTAGCGAAATACTGGGAAAACGTGCAAAATCGGTGCCGTTGGTGGAGACTTCGACGTAGCCGAGTTCGGCAAACACGCCACCGCCGGAGGCGAAGCTATTCTCGAAGGTAGCGAAATCGGCTCCGGCTCCATTGTAGATCGGATTGTTAAACGTCAGGGTCAGCTCACCCGGGCCATTGCTGTTGTCCGGATCATCCAGCCAAGCCGCGATTTCGTCTGCGTTCATGTCGTCCAGGCTGACGATGTCGCCATTGCTGCCGGTGACGGGGCCCAATGCTTTTTCGGGATGACTGTAGGCGCCGCCCACGTAGTTCTGGACTTCTTCCAGATCGTGGGGGACGTAGCTGGAATATCCCGTGGCCCAGCCTTTGAAGATCGGGTTGATGTAGTTTCCGTTGGTTTCGGTTGCGACCACTCCGTCTCCGGCCACTCCGACAAACCCCGGGATCCCCGCATCGACGGCGCCGGCGTTGGTATTTGAGCCGCCGCTGGAGTAGGGGCCGGCCAAAAGCGTGGAGGCCGCCAATGTTGAGGCGAACCATACGATGGAGCGTGGAAGAGTTTTTGTCGTTATCATTGTATATAGAGAGCTGTTGAAGGGTCAGGCCTTGCGTCTGCGAGAGAGCACCAGACAACCGGCGGCAGCAGCCATGGCCAATGCGCCTACAGAGGGTTCGGGTACGATCTGGAGGATTTGGTTGCCTGCCGCGACATAGAGCTCCCCGTCGTAAAAACGCACATCCCCCAGACGATCGGTGGAGGTCAACAACGTCTCGTAGCCGGCGAAGCTGCCGGTCACATCGTCGACCAGAAATTCGACCAAGGCAGATGGGTTCGTGAAATCCGTGAGGCTGAGCACCAGATTGCCATCGTCGTCTATCGCCATGCCGGTGCCGCCACTGACGCTAAAATCGGAGGAATAGTCATACCACAGTACACCCGTGGTCGGTAGCGGGGAATGGGTCGGGTCGGCGATGGCGGCCGTGATTTGGGCCGCGCTCCAGCGGTAGATGGAGGTATCGCCAAAACCGGGCGCGTAGTACATGTTGCCTGCAGCGTCGAAGGCCAGTGGTCCGGAGGAGCCAAAGGTGGTCCCGAGGTCCGTGGCAGGATCGTTCAGAAGGCCGCCATTGCTTCCGAGCGGACTATAAAAAACCTGATTCGTCCCGAAACCGACGGCGCCTGTCATATAGAGGGCCCCTCCGTTTTTATAGAGGCCCCAGTTATGGGTGGTCGAAGCCAGTTGAGCCGAGGCGGAGCCTCCCGATGTCGGGCCGTATTTCCAGATATTCTGGGTGTTGGAAGTCGTGCTGTCGTTGAAATAGACATAGTCACCGACCGCTACGACACTGGCCCCGGCATAGTTGTTGGCGTTGGCGTAGATATTGGAAGTCGTGCCCCCGCTTGTCTTCCACACATCGACATCCGGGTATCCGCCGGAGGTCATGTAGTAAAGATCGCCGGATGCACCCCAGTCGTAACTGATGACGGTGTCGGTATCACTGTGGGTAAGGTAGGCGTAGCCAGTATGGCCGCCTTCATAAAAAATGGCAGCCTGCAGGATCGGGCTAGCGGCTAGACAGAGCGATAGGGGAAAGAGTCGTCGATTCGGTTTCATATATGGGTTAAAGGCGATTTAAATGACATCATTTTGTCATTAAAGAGAGGTAGTTGATCGTGTGTCAACCTAAGTGACAGTCGTATGCCTATAATGGGCTGTTTTGTGTGACTTGGTTAGGGGCTCACGACCTGTCGAACCAGCATGGGCTGACCTTTGATCGGCACTGCGACCTCCATCTGGATTCGGTCGCCCGCATGTTGATACGAGAGGATCTCGGGGCAGAGGCGCTGCCATTGGCCCGAACCATCTGCGCGCTCCAATTGCATAGAGGCCGCGGCTCGGGTAGCTGCGTTGATGGTTAGGATCAGTGTCGGCCTGCCGTTATGTTGATCCAGTCGATGTTCCAACGATACGGTGTCATCGTGGTCGAGCGGATCACTACCGGTTGCGAATTCGATCAGGTCGGAAACTCCGTCGGCATCCGTGTCGGTATTGGGGTCGCCACTGATCCCACTCGTGGCCTGGGCAAAATCATGAAAGCTTTGAGGGGCTTCGACACTTCCTGCTTCTGTCAGACGTAGGGGAATGAGCAGATCTGGGGCCGGCGCGTAGGTGGCGTCCCCGGCTTGATAGAGTCGCAGCATGACATCTCCGGGAGCATTCCCTACCGAAAGCACGTGCGTCTCAGGGTTGACCACCACGGCGTCAGGCCCGCTGGTGACTTCGATTCCTACCGGTAAACCACTACTGGATGAGACCGAGAGCTGCACCGTCCCCCCATCGGCTACGGCATTGCGAACGGGGGCGATGTAGAGGTGCTGCAATTCCTCTGCAATGTAAAACGACCGGGTAACCGGCGTGGCGGGGGCGAAGGTCTCATCACCGGCTTGGCTCGCTTGCACCACGACTTGCCCTTTGCCGGTAAAGGAAAGCACGTTCTCGTCTATCGTGGCGGGTCCTTCCACGACGGTATAAGTGACAGGTAAACTGCTATCGGCCGTAGCGGCCAGGGTCAAGCGACCACGGCTGAGGGGCTGGTTTGCAATCTCGGCGAAAGATATGGTTTGGGCCGTGCCAGTTGGCTGCTGGATATTCAGAGCCGCGACCGCATCGAGGTCGAAACCGGCGGAAATGACCGTTCGGTACGGATCGTAGACCACAAACCCTTCGCAATCGAAGGCGGAGCCATCTCCCGGAATGTCAATCAGTCGGATGTGCGTTATATTGTGGAGGTCCAGATAGGGAAAGTTTTCCACCAAGGCATTGCGGTATGCTTGCGAAAATTCGGCTGTCTCAGGCCCGGTCCAAACCTCCTTGGTCAACGCTGTATCGTAGGCATCCTGCAGGACCGAAAGATCAAATGGGGTCCCATAGCCCACGTGATATTTGCCGGCGAGGCCGTTGATCAAGGTGGGATCGACAGCCCCGAAGGCGCTCACGGGGTCCGCTGTCAGCGAATAGTTGGGAAAGCGGACGAAGTGCTCGCCATCACTCGAAACTTCCACGTAGGCAAGTTCGAGAAACGTGTCGTTGAAGCTGTTTTCGTAGACGGCGAGGTCGGCTCCCGATCCGTCTACGATGGGAGTCGTAAAGCTGAGGGTGATTTCGCCTCCACGCCCGAGTACCACGACATCGTAGACGCTGGTCCCGGCGGGGCCCAGCGCTTCCGCCGGTTGCTGCCAGGACAGATCGACATCGTCCCCGGGCAGATAGGCTTCGTAGCTCGCGGCCCAGGCCTCAATTGTCTCATCGGTGTAGACAACGGCGGTGGATTCGGGTTGACCGGCGGGGGGCGCAAAAGGCGGTGTGGGACGCACATACTGGGCGTGCCCCCAGGCCGGCAGCAAGGCGATGGCGAGTATGTATGGGTAAAGCTCTTTCATCGAATAGATATGTTAGAATTGGTAGCGAAGGCCGGCGCGCCATTGACGCCCAGGCGCTGGGTAATAGGCACCGCGGTAGACCAGCGGTGCGTAGGCTCGATCAAGGAGATTATCGATACGGAGGGTGAAGGTGAGGTCTGCCACCTCAAGCGACATGCGAACGTCGAAGCGGTGGAAGGGATCGACTTTGGGCAGTGTGCCGTCGAAGTCGTTGCCTTGGTAACGAGAGGAAGACCAGGTGTAGAAGAGGGCACCTTCGAGCCACTTCCACGGGCGCCCCCATACACTGGAGACGCCGTGGGCGTAGGGCACGAGCGGTACGGTTTCGCCGGTGAAGGGCCCGCTGGTAAAGGCTGCGTCCACAAACGACCAGCGGGTGGACGCGCCCCATTTCTTGCGATCGTATTCCAGGCTGAGATCGCCTCCCCAGCGCCGTGAATCCGCAAGGTTGACGTTCAAGTTTGCATCGTTGTCGTAGACGATTTCGCCGTCCAGTTGCAGATAATAGATGCTGGCGGAGGCGGACCACGAACTCTGCCGCATCTTGATGCCTACATCGACCTGATGTCCGGTTTCCGGATTGAGATCGACGTTCACGGGTTCGGACAATTCAAAGCCTTGATAGGCGGCGGTTTCGTCGAGCACGGGGTAGCGATAGACGCGGTCGTAGCCTGACCATACGCTCCAGGTGTCCGTAAATCGCCAAACTGCGGAAACTTCTCCCGCTACGCCCGATTTGGTGATCTGTTCGTCATAGGACTTGCTCGGATCGACGTCCGGAGGGTTTTTGTAGTTGGGGTTGGGGATTTCGCCGCGGTTGGTCTGACGGTAGGGGCGCAACTGATCTTCTACGAAAGCCTGGTAGACGTAGTCGCCGATGGCAGTTTCGTACCGCACTCCGCCGCTCAGAGTCAGGCGATCCGTCAGGTCTTTCAGGCCGAAGAGATAGGGCCCGGCCGTGAAGCGTGAAAGCTCGGCCTCGGCGCGGACGATTTCACGGTCGGCGGAAAGGAAATCGTCGAAGTCGATGCCATCCTGGATGAGGTCGATGCCTCCGATCAGGAACTGCCCGTCTTCTCCCCACTTGGCCCGGGGCGACAGCGTGGCGGTCCATTGATCGTTCGCGGCGAAAATGCCTCCCAAAGACCACTCGAGTTCACGAAAGTTGATCGAGGCATTGAGTTGGGTATCGCCCCATGGATAGTCGCCCTGCCAGAGGGCGGTAACCAGGCCGGTCAGGTATTCGGTTTCCTCGTCTCCCTTGCTGGTCGATTGCCGCGGGCTTTCCAGAAACTGTTCGTAGAGGATCGGCCCGGGAAATTGCATGTAGCCTTCAGTCAACGTCGCGCTGATCGCAAGACTGTGTTGCTGCTCCGCGCCAAAGAGTCGACCCAAGGTGCCGCTCAGGCCGCGGTTCCACGTGGTGGAGTTCTCGCGGTAACCAGTATCCCACAGGTAAGTGGCGTTGGCATCCCAAAACCAGCGCCCTTTCCCGCCCGCATGATCCAGAGATTCGCGCGTATAGCCGTCGCTACCGTGCTGTGCCTCGACGCGCGTCCGCATCTTGCCGCCCCGGCGGGTCGTGATCTGGATGACTCCAGCCAGGGCATAATTGCCGTAGAGCACGTTTTGCCCGCCTCGGATCACTTCAATCGATTCGATATCGTCGAGCGGGATCATCTGCCACTCGATCCCGCCCATGTCGGGGCGGTTGATGCGCTGTCCGTCTACGATCACCAACACGCGCAGCCCGCTGTTTTCGCCGAAACCGCGCAGCGAAACCTCCGCCTGGGAAGACTTGCCGTTGTAGGACGCGAAGCGCACGTTCGCCTCCCGTTGCAACAAGTCGGGCAGGGTGACGGACCCGGAATCTTCGATGGTCTGACGGTCGATAACCGCTACGTCACCCGGAAACTCCAGATCAAGGCTGTCGAAGTGCCACGCGTGCACATAAAAAGGCGCGAGTTCGACAACCTTCTCGTCTGAAGGCGCTTCCTGGGCCGCTAGGCAACTTGTGGCCAGAAGGTTGACCGCATACACTTTAGTCCGCAAATGCACCCCAAGACATTGCATTTATTGGCAGTACAATGTCAATAGCGCGGCTTTGGGCATTGGGTTATGAGGTTAGCTTACCGTCTCAATCATGGAGATGAGGGTCTCCGCACTTGCGATGGACGTCTGGCGGCAAATGGGAGCAGGGGTTGAGCCGACGGTGTATCACATTCTGCAGCCGTTTTGAGCAGCACGGTGACTTCGCCATGTACCGCCGAGGCGGCTACGTGAAGCCGTTGCTCGACCCGCACGAACCACGACTAGAAAGCTGGACGCTACCAGGGCAGCTCATGCTCGCAAGATGCAGGATCTTCAACTGCGCCCGCGTAAACGCGCACCCAAGCGAAATACCGAGTTATGAACCAGTCCGATCCCATTGACGTTTACGCGGACTGGCAGGGTCGTCGCCACCTTGGCGGTCTTCCTGCAGCTGCGCTACCTCGTGCGCCAGATGCGCTTCGACGCGTTTCTGGAAATCCAGGAGGCCACGCGCGAACTGATCCAGCTGGGCTTCGACCACCCGGACCTTTTGGCGGTGCTCGAGCAGTCAAAGACTAGGCGCAAGGCTCGGGAACGCAAATACGCCCAACTCTGGCTCAACCAGCTCAATCTCGCCTTTGCCGCCTACCGGCAAAAACACGTGCCCCGGGACTTGTGGCGCAGTTTCGAGACCAACATTCGCGCCTTCGTCCAAGCCGATTTGCTACGCAGTCACTGGCCCAGTCTCAAGCCCTTCTATCCCTCCGCGTTCCAGGCATTCCTCGACAAGGCCGTGGCCGAAGGCGCCACGAACTCCTCTGGAACCGCCCCCAGCACCGCCGGGCGCTGCGGTAAGACGAAGCCCTCGTAGCTCACCTTCGAGATTTCCTCATGCAGGGCGCTTGAGTGAAAAACCAGGCCCCGTAACGCTCACCGACCTGGCCGGAAGCATGCCCCAGCAGGGCCTCCTGAACACGGCCTGGGATTTCGGCTTCGCGGCAGGCATCCTTGAAGGTGTGCCGGAAGCTTTGAAAGACCTTCGGATCATCTACCCCGCGCTTGGAGATGTGTCGATTGACCCACTTGGAAAAAGCGGCCGTGCATTTGCTTTGGTGGTGTTGGAGTAGGGGAAAGAGATAGGTGGAACCTGCATGAAGCTGGCGTTCGACTTCGCGCTCGAACCCGAGCTCAATCACAAACGTTGCGGAATAACTGCATCTACCAGAAAGGTCTTGATCGTAAGTAACTTGTCCTTTCGCCTAAAGAAATAGCTTGCGCTTTACGTTGGGGGTTAGGCTTTATCATCTACATGAAGCTTATCCTCTTCCTGTCTTCGCGCTGGGTGGCTGCCGTTTTTGCTGCTTGGTAACCCGCTGTCGGCTCAAGTTCAACCAACGGCTAATGCGTCGGTAGCGGCTTCTTCCGCGACACCGTTGACTTACCGCCAGCGTCTGTAGGTAGAGTTCAAGGCGCAAAAAGCCCAGCTAGCATCTGATCGAGCCGAGCTCGACGCATTGCTGAAGGCTTACTTGGCCACCGTGCCCGATGCCAGTTACGATGAAGCTGCGGCGATGCAGGCGGCTTTCATGCGTGAGAATTTTGAGCAGTATGTAGCGCTGGAGGCCCAAGAGGAAAAGCTCGCATCGCTGGGCAGGTTACTGACTCGCGCCACTGTGCGGGAAAACGCGAAGCTCATTGAGCAAAGCGCGCAATCGCAGGGATTGGGAGAACAGGAGCGGGCCTTCGAGAAAGCTTCCCAGAAACTGCTGCGCCTCGAGGCCCAACAATAAACAGATCAAGGGCGTATGAAAATCAAGCTGCTGCTTTGCGCTTATGGGCTTCTTTCCCTTTTTCAGCCGGTCTACTCCGCCACGGTAGGCGCAGCCGGGGAAGATACTCAGATTCTCGGCGATACGATCAAGTTGGATGGTGTCGCCGAGCTGGAAAATATTGAAACGCGCCCTCTTGTTGCAGTGGGTGGCTTTAGATATCGGGGGTGGAATAATTTCAACCAGACGATCGTTTCGTATAATGGCCGCCTCTATACATCCAATAATGCCAGTGGTGAAAGAGTGAATATAGGGCCAGGGACGACTCGCGATTTTGGCAATTACCCGAAGGCCATGATGCATATGGTAATTGATCGAGCGACAGGGGATGTTGTGCCTATTGACGGATATCCCATTCAGGTGCACAACGATGAGGCGGAGCTGCTGGGAGCCATCGAAAGCCATTTTGATGAGCAGTATATTCACATTATACTATCATGGGCCGAGTGCTTCAACTTTACAACTTCCGATGCGGCTGAGTTGGAGGAGAAAATGCTTTCCTTGGGCGCGAGTCGGGAAGCACTGGAGATGACTCGGCATGAACTCCCCGCTGAAATGGGATCACCGGTGGGATCTACTTACGGCGATGAATTTACCTATAGCTATGTTTTGATCGGGATCCCTGGCATTGGTGCAGGTAATGGCATGGAGGCTACTCAAGAAGTCTACGATCTCAACGTCTATAAATGGAGTTCACCTGTGGTCTCAACTATGCTCCTGAAGGCGACGGTTGGAATGAAGGATAACCAAGTTCCCCGTTTCACGCCGGTCGGGTTGCTTAATAACAGCCTGATTCAGGATGACGGAGACTTATGGGCAGCCAAAGGCATCGAAGGTGGGGCTAGTAGTCATACCAACAACAATGGGGGCATCGCAGTAGGAGCTGCGGCCATTGCCAGTGGCCCTTATGCGGCCGCTTTCGGCTCAAATACTGAGGCAGGAATTGATATGTCCTTGGTTGCCGGCAAGAATGTTAGGCTGGAGGCTGGCTATGCAGGTGTAGGCGCGGTTGCGTTTGGGCAGTTTAATCTGGCTGGGACTGAGGGGCAGGGGGATGCGCGTAAGCCAATATTTGTGGTTGGATCAGGAACTCAAGATGAGCGCAAGGATACCTTTGTTATTTATGAAGATGGCAGTTATCAATTAGGTAAAGAGACGGAGGCGTTTTTCCGGCAAGACTGGGTTTATGGTGGCGACCTTCCTGGCAATAGCGGAACCTATGGCATTCGCGCTACTGCCTTTGAAGGCACCATATCGTTGGGAAACCTTACCAATGATTCGATGTACCTGGATAAAGAATATAATCCTACTCGAGGGGTCTACTTTAATGTCGCAGGGATTTACGATGATATTTTGTCTCCCGGAGCGCGTATTTATGCAGATGCTCTGACACCGGGTTTCTATCAAACGGCCCTCAAGCTAGAAGCTGCGACTGGTTATGGGGGCAGTGATGGCGCAAGCCACGTCTAGGACCAGTTGGTGTTGCGGGAAAACGGCAACGTAGGAATCGGCACAGATGATCCGCAGGCGAGGTTGCACGTGGAAGGGGATGTTTTAATTAACGGCAATTTGCGATTCGAAGCAGGCGGAGCTCATGGGGATGTATCCATGGGGCAGTTTACTGCCGAATAGTGACAAGGCCGTCGTATTGCATCTGCATGGTTATTGGTTAAGGAATTATGAAGCTTTTAAGTCTGCTTACGCTGTCTTTTCTGGGTCTGTCGTCACCTCTGCTGGGGATGACACTCTTCGTTGTTGGAGGCTTAGGGAATGAGCGTTCTAGTTGTTCGGAGTTGGTTAAGGTTGGTAGTAATAACTGCTTAAATTCGACTGGTAGAGGGCTGACGCTTGCTACCCTTTCGAGGGTAGATAATTGCAGAATCGCGCCTTCACCTTTGTCTGTTTATGAAGTATTTGGTTACACTTCTGAATGTGAAAGGTTAGCTGGCGCTCTGGATGCATTGGATTCTGCACAAATCAGAATTCTCACAAGTCGAGATGCATGGGAAGGTCAAGCAAAGTTCCCTAATGGACTAAAGATGGCGTTCAGCCGGTTGGGATTGTACAAGATCGCCAGTGTGAAGGGGGTAGACCCTGTATACCGGCAACTCTACGCCGCTATATTTGAAGGAGTGGAGCCAGAAGGGGCCCCTACGAAAGCAGTCGAATCGCTGATTAAGAGGGCGGGAGATCTGGGCGCTAACGCTCCATATCCTGCGCAGGCCTTGGCAGAATTAAGAGGCTTTTTGATGGGCGGCAGTATCGTCACAACTGGTAATGGAGGCTCGAACGTTCGTACGAACTTTGATGGATCCGCGCCGGCCGTCGTTTTCGACCATGAGGGCTATGTGTCTTTAATGAAGGTAAGGAAGTCGGGTGACATTTCCATGGGAGCGTTCAGCAATTAGGCATACTATGTGGATTTCAAATGCTCATACGATGAAGCGCATTGCTGGAGTTGGATTTTGCCTTTGGGGATCTGCCACCGTTGCTTACGCCGATTATCCCTCGTGGTGGCAGGAAATGGGGCTGGTTCTTCAGAGTGAAGAGTCAAATAACTATGGACCTGTCAATCAGGGGCAGCTGAAGAACTTCGGCCTGCGGGCATCGCACTACCTGCGCTTCATGTTGGAGCTGGATCAGTCCGCCTGGAGCTCGCAATGGCTTGCCGTCTATGGCGGTTCCGCACCCGACTTCCTCAATACCGGCAACAATTTTGCGGTGATGAATCAAGGCCAGGGTAAGTTCGTGGCCAATGGATTTTATGAAATGATGGAACTGCACTCAGATAAGCTGCCGGGCGAATTCCCTAACGCCTCTGCTGCCATCGCGGCGATGCTGGATCTGCATCACCCGGGAACTTGGACCTATGATCGCCCTTGGACCGGGCAGGACACTGAGCACTATGCGCCTCTTTTGATCGGCCAGCTCAAGTTCATGTTTTCCTTCGACCTCGGCGCAATCGGCCCTTGGATGGACCTTGACGGAGACGGAATCGATGATCGACTCGAGTGGAAGATATTCAACGGGTTGGGTGTTCTGAGCGATTCTGGTGCTTTGGTGGCAGATCCTACGGGCGATCTAACGCCGCACCTGATTGATGTGCTTGAATCGCAACCTGAGATTCAGGAGCAAATCGGTTATGCGATTGACGGAGTTACCATCGTATTGCCTGACAAGGGCGTCTATGGGATTGCCCCAGATGACCTTGAGATTTCCAAACTTTAGCGCACATACGATGAAAAGAGCTTTAATTGCGAGCCTGATCCTTGGAGTTTTAGCTCTAGGTGTTGGATTGCTTGTTTCTCTTTCCGACAAGGAAAGTGATGTTCCTGTTGAAATCCCTGTGAAGCAGGCGAAACCCAGTATGACTCCACCCCATGAGGCGGAAGTGCAAGAGGATTTTGCAAGCGCTGGTGCACCCATTGCGCTAGGGCTTGAAGAAGCCCAGTTGGACAAGGAGATGGAGGCTGATTTGAAGCCGAGCAAGCTTCAGATCATGCTGCGAGAAACTCGTGAAATGTCTTATGACACGAGTGGAGTAGGGCTCGAAAATAAAAGGCTGTTGGAGGCCTTCAAAGAATAACTGCTGCTGTAAGATCTAGATTTTCTTAATATGAAGCTCGCTGCTTTCTTTGCCGTCCTGGCGGCTATACTTTCTGTTGTTGTTAGCGCGGAGACGGTTCAAGTCCCTGGTGTTGTGCCGGGCGTGCATTCCGTCGACAACTATGGTGCCTTCAACTACTCGATCCCCATCGACGTGCCGCCGGGAATTAACGGCGTACAGCCATCCCTGTCTGTGAATTACAACAGCAATGCTGGAGAAGGCGTGGTCGGATTGGGATGGTCTTTAGGCGGGCTCTCGCAGATTAGCCGTGGCGGCGGGATTTATGCTCGGCAGGGTTATCTATCGGGCGTCAACTTTGATGCCCACGATCATTTCTATCTGGATGGCCAGCTGCTTTTGCTGATTAGCAGCGACTACTCAGGATCTGGGGATGAGTATTTCATCGAGTATCGGACGGAGATAGAGACCTTCGCACGCGTTTTCGCCTATGTCTCAGCGGCCAATGCAGGCAGCGATGTTTTGGAAAAACTGAAATCGAACCCGGATTATTTCGTCGTCCATACAAAAGGAGGAATGATTCAGTATTACGGACGTGACGCGACTGCGGGGGTCGATCATAAGGCAAAACAGCTCGTAGATCGAGGGACTGCCTCTTGGATGATCAGTTCAATCGAAGACCTTTGGGGCAACGAGCTCCGCTACTACTACGAAGAGGATGAATTTGGTCAGGAGATTCTGCTCTTGGATCGCGTCGATTATGCATTCTCCCCTGAAACGGATGCTCCTTTGTTTGGTGTCAAGTTAGTGTATGAAGAAAGGGAAGACCCCTTGCCCTCTGGGTTGTGGGGGAAGTCCATGGTTCTAGGTAGCCTCTTGGACGCTATTAGCGTCCGCAAGTATGCGAGCACAGGTCAATTTACGGAAATTAGCTCCTACGATCTTCAATACGATCGAAAACCTTCGGCAGAGGCTTTCGATCTGCTTTCATCCGTCTCGAATATCCGGGATGGGAAAACGCTGGAGCCTATTCTGATTGATTACACGTATGAAAATCAGAGTCTCCCCCGTGAAGACGGATCCTTCGGGAGGTATGGTGGGCGTTTCTTACCGGTTGCTGATAGCCGGGGGCCTTTCCTGTTGCACTTTAAGTTGGTAGAAAATGAGGTCAGAATTCAAAGCAAGGCATCTGACAACGAAGCCGTTCTGGTGGAAGACTTTACTTTTAATGCCGATGTTGAAAAACCTGCTGCAGTTTTAGCTGGTGATATCAACGCAGATGGTTTGAGTGATATCTACTATTACAACTACCAGAATGGTGTTCGTTTTGTCTCAAATGGAGTGTTGGCGAATAACCGCCTTGGCTGGGGTGATGGTCGGGCTGTAGGTGTAGAGAGTAGTTCTGTGACGGCTCAGCTAACTCCTGTTGATGTTGCCTTGTTTGATTTTAATGGAGACGGCTCAGATGAGCTGGTAGAGTTGCTCGCCTGGCAAGTAAATAATAAGTGGCATTATAAAATACAACTATCCAAGTTTATCAAGTCTATTGATGGAGGATGCTTTTTAAGACAAATTTTGCTTTTTGATTGTGGTAGTAGCATGTCATCGCCGTCTTCAGGCGCTCAGTATGAAGCCAAGTTGTTGTTCGCTGATGACAATGGAGACGGCTTGGACGATATTTTTATTCAGTCGAAGGCCGAAGATGGCAGATGGATGCTGCATTCGATTTTTGTAAACCGCTTTGCCCAAGTCTACGGCGATGATTCATCCTGTGAATTAGTAGATAATTTCGATAATTTTATCGCAACTGATATAGATTCTGGAGATTCAAAGTTTTCACAAACGCTTGTTTGGGATTGGAATGGTGATGGCTTGGCTGAAATCGTAATTGTTGAGCCTGCTAGCGGCCTGATCAATTTTGCGATTTACTCGCTGCGCATTGAAGACCGGGGTCTGTTAGATGTGAAGCAGGTTGATGCCGTAGGTCTTAATGCGTCAAATTTCCATACTCTATCAGTATTTCGAGCTACCAGTAAAAACGATGAATTACTTGTTGGATGGATGAAGAGGGTCGACGTTGGGATGCGGGACGTGCAGGTGAAATCTCATAACGTCCGGTTTCCGCGACCTATTTATAACGAAAACGGAGGTGAATGGATGAATGTGTATGGCATGCTTCAAGTCCTTGACGTTTCAGAAAGTTGCGAAAACGACTTTTCCGGTCCCGATCCCATCGCTACTTTCCCTTATGGGTTCTGTACTGGTTCTTTTAGCGCCGACGACTATGCAGAAAAGTATGGATTGAAGCAAAGTTCGGTGTCTGTTCATGTTTCTGAAGTGTCTTTTTCGTATGCTATTGTGCGCAATGGAGAGGTCGGCGCTTGGGCGAATGAGACTTGGCAAGCGCTTGAGGGCACGCAAATGCAAGCTCCCATCTCTGCTGGTAATGGTGAAATATTTGTTCCTTTTGAGAGGCCTTACGCTAGAAGCGGTTTCAAAACTCGCAAAATAAGCTTGTACTCTGCGGTAGATCGCTAAACTGAGTGAGGCGTGAGCCATTTGCATCGCTTTATCACTGACG
>WOUP01000034.1 GCA_009772895.1 Puniceicoccaceae bacterium 5H
CAGCACCCTATCCTTACCCGAATACGCGTGATCGCCCGACCTCTCCCGTCGCGTTCCTCCCACAAACAATCCTGAAGGGATTGCATAACGTAGCCGGTGGTTGAGGCCGCGCCAGCGGACGACACCACCGGTCACCGGGCAAAATAGGATTGCACCTTGGAGAGGTGCCATAATCGTGAGGGCTGTGGGCTCAACCTTCCATAGTTTGCATTACCATATCGTATTTGGCACCAAAGGCCGCATTCCGGCCATTGAGCCAGCGTGGATCGCCGAATTTCACCGCTACATCGGCGGAAGCGTCAAACGACTCGGCGGCATCGCGACCTGCGTGGGAGGTGTCGCCGACCACGTCCATTTATTGCTGAGCCTTGGAACGAACAGCCCACCCTCGCCGCTCGTCCGTGAGCTGAAAAAGGCGTCGACCAGCTGGGCGAGAGCACACCATTCACCCAGCTTTGCCTGGCAGGAAGGCTATGGCATTTTCACCGTCAGCCCCACCCACCTGGACGCGTTAAAGCATTATATCGCCCGGCAAGAAGAGCACCATCGCCAGGTTTCGTTTAGGGATGAATTCAGGCGCCTGCTCGAAGTCAACGGAATCGAATTCAAGCCGGAGTATCTACCGTAGCGGCCGGTTATGGCACCTCTTCAAGGTGCGACTGTCGGCGTTTGGGTTCCGGTGGTGTCGGCCGCGCGGCGACCTCAACCACCGGCTACGATATGGCAAGCCTTCAGCTTGCTCGCCCCGCCGCTGGCGCCGGGCGAGGCCTCCAGCAGCGAGTCGGCAACAACCCATGGTCTTCGTTTTCCCGATGCAGCAGCCCTCATCCCACCGGCCCGATTCAGCGCCTTTCCCGTCGCGTCCCCCCACGAACAATCCTGAAGGGATTGCATAACGTAGCCGGTGGTTGAGACCGCGCCAGCGGACGACACCACCGGGCAACAGGCAAAGCAAGATGCACCCCGAAGGGCGTGCCATAAGCATCCGCCGCAGAACAGCGCCTACTCACCGCTCAAAACGGTAGACCGGCTCAAACCCGGATACGCGTGAGCGCCCGACCTCACCCGTCGCGTCCCCACACAACCAATCCTGAAGGGATTGCATAATGTAGCCGGTGGTTGAGGCCGCGCCAGCGGGCGACACCACCGGTCCCGGGCGAATCAAGATCGCACCCCGAAGGGCGTGCCATAAACACACCCTACGCCATATCGCCGAGGCCTGAACCGCAGGAAGTCGGCACTTTCACATCCATCCACCAAGCCCACCTGCCCTAGCGAACGGTTATGGCACCTCTTCAAGGTGCGACTGTCGGGCTTCGGGTTCCGGTGGTGTCGGTCGCGCGGCGACCTCAACCACCGGCTACGATATGGCAAGCCTTCAGCTTGCTCGCTACCGCCAGCGCATGGCGAGGCCCACCCAGCAGCGCGGCGGCAATCCATGCCACCGCTTTCCCGATGCAGCAGCCTAATCAAACCGGGCCGATTCAGCGCTTCACCCGTCGCGTCCCCCACACAAACAATCCCGAAGGGATTGCATAACGTAGCCGGTGGTTGAGGCCGCGTCAGCGGACGACACCACCGGTCACCAGGCGAATCAAGATGCACCTTGAAGAGGTGCCATAAGCATCCGCCGCGCCCTGCATCCCCTTACACCGCCGATGCTTGATCGGGCAAGAGATCGGCACGGCCGGCGGCCCAGACGTCGAAGGCGAGGAAGTGCTGTGTGTCTGCGCGGCGCAGGACCGTAACCCCGCCGGCGGCTTCGACCAGGGCCAAGCCTGCCGCGACGTCCCAAAGGCGCACGCTGGGCTCGAAGTAGACGTCGAAATGCCCGCAGGCGACCCACGCCACCGCGATCGCGGCGGT
Source organism: Puniceicoccaceae bacterium 5H (assembly GCA_009772895.1). GTDB lineage: Bacteria > Verrucomicrobiota > Verrucomicrobiia > Opitutales > Oceanipulchritudinaceae > WOUP01. The sequence goes on from WOUP01000034.1 coordinate 1,867, forward strand.
GCCGATCATGCGCACCTTCTTGTAGCCCTGCACGTGGGCGAGGAAGTCCTTGACCGAATCCTCACCGTGGTCGAACACGCTGGGAAAACCGGTCGACATCGAGGCCTTGGCCCGCGTCTCCGCCCATTGGGGCTCATAGGGCTGGCCGTTGCGCAGGAAGGGCAGCTCCGGGCCGCCCGTAAACAATTCATCGTGCTCGACGTCGTAGATCACGCCCAACACGGGCTGCAATCCGCGCATCAGGGCGATGCTCACGCAATACAGCGGCAGACCGCGCTGATAGTTGTGCGTGCCGTCGAGCGGATCCACAATCCAGTAGAGCGCGTCGCCGTCCACCAGATCGCCGTCCCCGCCCTGCTCTTCGCCGATGATGGGGATGTCGGTGCCGGCCAGCTCCTGCCGGATGAGCTCTTCCGCCGCAGTATCGGCCGCCAGCTTGACGTCGTGCCCCTCTTCCACACGCACGCGGTTGAGTTGCTCCCGACCTTGCGACAAGAGGTGACCCGCTTTGCGGGCCACCTCCGAGGCAGTTGACAATAATTGGACTAGATCCATGCCCCGAGGCTGGCGCAGCAGCGCCCGAGGCACAACTGGAAAGCGTGGCCTAGGCGGCGGCGGTCTGCATCTTTTGGCGCAGGGTGCCGAGGGCCTGGTTGCGGATCTGGCAGATGCGGGCTTCGCTCACGCCGAAACGGGAGGCGATGTCCGACAGCTTGCAGTCTTCGTAGTAGGAAAGGCGGAGCACTTCACGCTGGCGCTCGGGCAGGCTCTGCATGGCTTCGACCACTTGAGCGGTGATCTCGTTCTGCTCGATGCCGGCGAAGCCCGGTTGCTGTTGCTCGTCGGCAATGGCTTCGTGGAGGTTGCAGGAGTCGCCCTCGTTGTTGCTCGTCGGGCAGTCGAGGGAGAGCAGGGAAACTTCACGGGTCTGGCGCTTCAGGCGGCGGAACGCACGCACGTCCAGGCCGAGCTTGGCGCGCAGCTCTTCTTCGCTCGGCTCGCGGCCCAGCTTTTGTTCCAACTCTTCGGTTACGCGGCGCAGCTCGCGGCACTTGCTGCGGGAGGTGCGGGGCAGGTGATCCAGACGGCGCAGCTCGTCGAGCATCGCGCCACGGATGCGGGTGTTGGCGTAGGCTTCGAAAGAGGTGCCGAGGGTGGAGTCGAAGCGCTGGAAGGCCTTCAGGAGGCCGATCACGCCGACGCTGTAAAGATCATCGAGTTCCACTTGCGGGGGCAGCTGACGGGCGAGAGCGTTCACGGCGCGGCGGACCAGCGGCAGGCAAGACTCGAACCGTTCCGGGCTGACGCCGGCGAGGTTGATCTTGACGTTGGTGGCGCGGGGAGCGGTGTCGGTATCGGCGAAGTGGACCATGAGATAAAGGGGGGTGATGAGTTAGCAGTAAAGTGCGGTTGAGTTGATGTCCCCTCTAGAAGCAGAGGCACTACCACCCTCAATCAGGTTTTATGCATCCAATTGATAAACAATTAGTTAAAGATGCATTTTTTCTTAACCCCCCATTGGCATACCGCCAAATAGGCAATTGTTACCCAGTAAAACCGCCAGAATAACGTTAATCCGACGCCCAGAGATCCAAAACTACCTAGCACATTCTCGTGAATGGAACACGCAGCTCTTCAAGTGAAGACTACCTAGGCATAATTTGCCTATATTATCTTCTTCAGGGCGGCCTATCGTGCAACCTGCGCCAAACTTAAGCTGCTTTTTTATCAAAAGCGAAAATTGCACGATTTACAGCCCAGCGCCAGAATTAGGCAATTATTGCCTATCAGAATTCCTCATGCCCCTTGTTTAGTGAGCTTACGCAGGATTGCATACAGTTGGGCCAAATGCGGCATTTTTTGCCCAGCGGCTTGCCCCAGCCGTAACGGCTCGCCCCAGATCGCCTCGACCTCCACCGGACGCCCTGCCCGATAGTCCAACAGGGTCGAAGGCAGGTAGGCTCCCAGCTTGTGCGTAAACTCGACCTGTTTGGGTCCGTAGTCGGCTTCGATTGCGTAGCCCAGCCGCCCGGCAGCAAGGCGCAGCTCTTCCATCAGCGCCAGCGAGACCCCTCGCAGCGCCGGGTCTTCGACAATCTCGATCGTCGGCACCATGCCCGAAAGAATGGTCAGGCCGTTGAACGGCACGTTCCACATCAGCTTGCGCCAAAGCGCCTCCCCCAGCGATGCCGCGTAGCGCACGCGGATGCCGGCTGCCTGAAAGCGCTCGCCTACCGCCTGCATCAGCCCCTCCGGCGCGCCCGGCAGCTCGCCGAACTGCACGAAGCCGCCGCGCGGGGTGAAGTTGCGCACCAGGCCCGGCTCGACCCGGTTGGCGCCGATCTGGCAAAGCGCGCCCAGCACCCGGTTGGTCTGCGCGATCTCGCTCAGCAGTTCCACATTGCCCAGGCCGTTCTGCAGGGTCACCAGCACCGTTTCGGGCTTGAGCAAGGGCGGCAAGAGCGTGCGCAGCGCCTCGTTGGCGGTGGACTTCAGGCCCACGACCACCACGTCAACCGGGCCGATTTCTGCCGGATCGCGCGCTGGGTTCACGTCGTCCGGCGTCAGACGGAAGACCTGCTCGTCCGGCACGATCTCCACCGTCATTCCCTGCGCGCGCACGGCCTCATAGTCACTGCGCAACAGCAGGTGCATGTCTTCGCCGCCCGCCGCCAACCGGCCGGCGATATAGCCGCCCATGGCGCCGACGCCCACAAAAGCCCACTTCGGATGTTCACCGAGCATAGTAAAAACGATGATTTCCGATTCACCGAGCGCAAGGCCGAAGCCGGCATCCTCTCTTTCAAATGGTTTGCCATTACCGTCCCGGCTCCTTAGCGGTTAGGCGGAAAGATCTAGCTGTCACCATTTCCGCTTACTGCCTGCATGATTTATTTGAGCCGCCAAGGAAACCAGGAAGGCCCCTTCCCGGAAGATGAAGTGCGCCGCCTGCACGAAGCCGGCGAGCTGCCACGCGCCACCCTCTATTGGCAAGAGGGCATGGCCGACTGGCGCCCCGTGGCCGAACTCTTTGGCGCAACGCCGCCGCCAGAGGCCCTCGCGCGGCTGCAGACGATCGAGTCGCAGGCCAGCGAGCCCCTGCCGGATCCTCGCGCGACAGCGCGGGCCTATACCATCTGCATCGCGCTCTACCTGGTGGACGTCACGCTGGCGGTCATTTCCGGCCTGCTGGGCATCTGGCAGATCCACGTGTCTCCAGACGGCCCACCCCTCAATCCCTTCGCATCCATCTCCGGCCTCTTCGGCCTGACGGCCCTGGTTTTCCTGCTCATCTGGCTTTATCGGGCGATGAAGTGCGTGCGCCTGCTCGGGGCGCGCCACATGCCCTTCTCTCCGGCCTGGTCGGTGGCGTGGTTCCTGATCCCGCTCGTCAACGTGATCGTGCCGGTCTTTGTCTTGTACGGGCTGTCCAAGGCCAGTCGCGACCCGCAGCACTGGAGGCAACAGCCCGCCATGGGCATGGTCATCGTATGGTTTGTGGTAAACCTCCTGTGCGTCGGAATCGGCGTCTTCCTCTCTTCTTACATCCTGACTGAGGGTAGCACGACGACTCAGTTCAGTCAGCACCAGACGATCAGCACCGCACTGGCGGCCTTGCCGAGCCTGTTCATGATCTTCGTGGTTCGCCAGATCACGCAGGCACTCGCCGCCCACCTGCCCGACCGCACCGCCGCATGATCTACATCGCCCGCAACTGGGAACAGGAAGGCCCCTTCGAAGCAGCGGAGGTGCGCCGGATGCACGAGGCTGGCGAAATCCCGCCTGATACGCGCTATTGGCAGGAGGGCATGCAGGACTGGCGACCCATTCACGAGTTTATGGGGCTGCCGCCTGAGACACCCGAAGCCGCCAAGGCGAGAGAGGAAGATTACGCCAAATTTCACAACTTGGGCAGCACGTTAATCCTGGTTTGGCTCCTATGGGGTGCAGCGTTTTCACTTTATCTTCTTATAGCCTGGCATAGCTCGACCGGAGCGGAAGTAGCGGTTTTCGCCACCCTCGAGGCCAGCTCACTTCCTCGAGTTAGTAGCGCTCCTTGGGTGCTTCCGACCCTCTACACTGCAATCGGGACCGGCCTCACGGGCTGGATCTTCTTTCTTCTCTGGGTCTATCGAGCGCAGCTGAACCTGCGCTTCCTCGGCGCACGCGATCGGGATTTCAGCCCCGGTTGGGCCGTCGGCTGGTTCTTCATTCCCTTGGCGAACCTGGTAAAGCCCTTCGAGATGATGACCCAGCTGGCCGAGAGATCCCGTGCCCCATCAATGCCTTCCCGCCCTTGGCGGCAAATGGGAGCCCTGATCCTTTTCTGGTGGATCACACATATCGCAGGTGGCGGCTTGCGCCTTTCCATGGCAAGCAATTCCCCGGCATTCTTCAGCGTTATCCTGATTGCGAGAAGCCTGAATTACCTGCTACCGGCCGTTATCGCCAGCATCATCACCTTTGAGCAAAACCGGCACCGTGCCGCGCAATCATGATCTATCTATCCCGCCAGCAGGGCCAGGAAGGCCCCTATCCCGAAGAAGAAGTCCGCCGATTGCATGCGGCCGGCCAGTTACCGCCCTCGACTCTCTACTGGCGCGACGGTATGGCCGACTGGCGCCCAATCGGCGACCTCTTGGGTGAGGCACCGTCACCGGAGGCCCAGGCGCGCCTGCAGCAAACCGCCGTCGCACCGCCGCCCGAGGCAGACGCGTTTCCCCGCTATCAGCAACCCGCCCCACGCCTGAACAACTACAAGTCGCTGGGCGCGCTCAAGCAGACGCTGGGCGTGCTGTTCGTCCTCGTCGGCCTGGGCCACCTGACCTCGGGTGTACTGATGTTCCTGCACGGCCCGGAGACGGAGTCCGTCGCCGCCGGCCTGGTGCTGCTACTGACTCTGCCGCTCAGTTGGGGCACCTGGATCACGACCCTTGTCTGGGTCTATCGCGCTCGCACCAACGTGGAACTCTTTGGCGCCCGCAACCTCGACTACGGGGCCACCTTCTCCTTCGTGTCGTTCCTGATCCCGATCGTGAATCTGTTCATCCCGTTTCTGGCCATGCGCCAGATCTCCCAAGCCTCGCAATCTCCACGAGACTGGCGGGTGAAGACGCCGCATCCGACCATCGCGATCTGGTGGGCCGCAACACTCGCTGCCGTGCTCATTATCATGATATCGGGTATCCTCGGCGGCATCGCAGGCTACAACTCGGCGATGCAGGGCACCGAGTTGGCGGACTCGCGGGCCATCCTGCCCGCCCCGCACGTCTTCCAGGCCCTCTTCCAGGTCTTCTGTGCGGCGATCTCCTTCAGCGTCGTGCCCATTATCCACACCATCTCGCGCCAGCAGGAGGCCTTGCGCGACGAAGCGGCGTAGCGTTTCAAATGCCTGTGGGCTTGCCCTTCCGCCGCATGATCCTTGTGGTCGAAGGCACGGGCCGTTCGTCACGGAGCCCACAGCTGCCGCACGCATGATCTATCTGATACGCAACGAAGGACAAGAAGGGCCCTACCCGAAGGAAGTCGTCCGCGGGATGTACGACCGCGGCCAGATGCCGAGTGGGACGCTCTACTGGCAACAAGGCATGGCCGACTGGGCCCCCATCGCGGAACTCTTTGGCGCGCCGCCCCCACCGCCCGCCGCAACGCCCCCGCCCCTGCCGGAAGAGGCCCCCAACGGGCAACCCTGGCAGCCCAACTACGCCCAACTGGAGCCCGCTCCCACGCGTGCCCGGCGCAAGTGGTTCAAGGACGTGCCCAGCATCGGCAAGGCGACCGTCATCATGCTGAGCATCCTGCTGGGGCTCGACATTCTGGATACCCTCCTGCAGATATTCGGCTGGGCGCGCTTGACGAACTCCCCCTCTCTGGCCACCGCCCATGCCCAGAGCGGGGTCGAGCTGAGCCTGGGCCTGATTTACCTGCTGCTGTTTCTCGTAACCGCCGTGTGTTTTCTGACCTGGGTCTACCGGGCTCACTCCAATGTGCGCGAATGGGGGGCGCGCGATATGTCGGGCAGCCCCAGCATGTCGGTCGTCTGGTTCTTCATCCCCCTGGCTAACCTGTATTTCCCCTACAAACACACGCGCGAGCTGTGCCAGGCGAGTCGTAACCCGCGCGACTGGCGCAACCAGACGGCGCACCTCAACCGCGTGGGCCTGTGGTGGGCCGCGTGGATCGGGGCAGGCGTCATCGGCCAGATTACGACCCAGTACGCACTGGGCATGGACGAGACGGTGGAAAATTACCTGCGCCTCTACCAGCTCGGGGTCGCCGCACAAGCCATCTCGGCGTTTTCCGCCTTCTTTGCCATCCGCGTCGTCTCCACGATCACCCGCCTGCAGCAGGAGTGGGTGGACGGTGCAACAGCAGAAAACACCGTCGAATAGCGCGTTAGGTACAATTTTCTGCACTTTCTGCTGTACAAGAAGTACGTTTGGTACCATATTCGCAGGGCATGGCTCACCCTGCGGAAGTTGTACCATTCCTTGAAGAGCTGGCCCAGTTCCGACTGCGGGCAGAGGGGGGAATCGTCGACGCCCGCGCCTTCGGGGACCACGACGAATACCTCGTCCCGACCTACCTGAACGAGTTCTGGACTGCGCGCCAGCGGCAGGCGGCCCCCATCCATGAGGTGCCTTACCGCGCCTGCTTCAAGCCACAGCTGCCCCGCTTCTTCATCGAGCGCCTGACGGCTCCGGGCGACCTGATCTACGACCCTTTCATGGGGCGCGGCACCACCCTGATCGAGGGGGCCTTGCGACACCGCCGCGTCGCGGGTTGCGACCTCAACGCGCTTTCCCGCCTCTTCACCGCACCGCGCCTGACGCCGCCCAGCCTCGAGGCGGTCATGCAGCGCCTGAGCGAGCTTGACCTCGAGAGCCCGACCGATTTGCGCGAAGACCTGCGCGTCTTCTACCACCACGACACCTTGCGTGAGCTGACGCACCTGCGCCGCTACCTCAACGAGCGCGGAGACGAGGCCGACGCGGTCGACCACTGGCTGCGACTGGTCGCATTGACGCGATTGACGGGTCATTCCAGCGGCTTTCTCTCGGTATATACCCTACCGCCCAACCAGGCGGTCTCAATCGCGGCCCAGAAGCGCATCAACGAGCGCCGCGACCAGGCGCCGCCCCGTCGCGAACTGCGCCCCATCCTGATCAAGAAGACGCGTAGCCTACTGCGCGGGATGGGGGCCAGCACCCTGCAAACGCTGCGCGAAGCCGGCGACTCGGCCGCAATTCTGACCCAGGACGCACGTCAGGTGCTGGAAATCGCGGACAACAGCGTGCAGCTCACCGTCACCTCTCCGCCCTTCCTCGACGTGGTCAACTATGAGGGCGACAACTGGTTGCGGCTATGGTTTGCCGGCGTACCGGGCAAGCTGCCCGGGCTCATCACCCCGCGCACCCCGGAAGCCTGGGCCACGGCCATGGCGGAGGTTTTCCGCGAAGTCTGGCGCATCACCCGCCCCGGCGGCTACCTCGCCTGCGAAGTGGGCGAAGTCCGCCACGGCCAGGTGCAGCTCGAGCAATACCTGATCCCGGCGGTCGCGCAGGTCGGCTGGCACCCGGTGGCCCTGATGCAACACCAGCAAGCCTTTACCAAGACGGCCCACTGCTGGGGCGTCTCCAACAACAGCGGCGGCACCAACAGCCACCGCATTGCCGTATTTCAGAAGGTATAAAGCCCCAGGGCAGACTCTTGATCACACAAAGAAAGCGGTGGGAGAAACCTCCCGCCGCTTCATCAAATACCTTCAAAACGAGACGATCGCCCTTCTAGAGGCCGACGCTGAAGCTCGCCCCGACGTAGTTGACGTCCACGAAGTCGTTGTCGGAGTAGCTGTAGTCGAGCCCAAAGCCCACTTGCTCGGTGGCCCAGTAGGTCACCGAAGCGGACGCATTCCATTGGTCGTCATCCGCATCGTTGTCGTGCAGGATGCCAGTGCTCACGGTCGCGCTCCACTTATCCGTCAAGTCGAATTCGACGCCCACGGTGCCACCGTAGATAAAAGCGCTGTTGTTGAACGACTCCACCCAGGCACTGCCGGCAGACACCGCCACGAAAGGCGTGATGCGCTTCGTTACGGGCAGGTAGCCGACGAGGGACACGCTGCCGTCCCATTGCGCGTCGTCCATCTCCTCCGCCGTCAGGAAGCCGCCGTCGATGCCGACGTCGAGGCCGAAGGAATCGGCCGTCTGCAGCACCGGCAGGTTGAACGAGAGCCCGCTGGAGAAGCCGGAGATGTTGCCCACCCCGTATTCGCTGTCGGGCTGGATTTCGGCGTAGCCCACGCCCGCCGAGATGTAGCGCTTGCCAAGGTTGCCGGCGTGCGCGGTCAAGCATGCGGCGCTGGTCAGGCAGCCGAGCAGGACGAGATTTTTGGTGTTCATATGCACTTGAGGAATTTGTAAGGATTCAGTCCCTACGAAAAAGCCCAAGAGCACTAGCCCTTCTCGTTAGCATGTCAAGCTCCCACCCTTCGCCTGCCTCAGTGATTAAATTGGGAGATGAGCTTGCGTAAGATCTTTTCTTTACATTCCCTGCCGCGTTTTTTGCAGCGCACAGGTAGCCGACAATCTGCTACAATGCCGTAGGCGCTCCCTTGGAGCAAACCTGCGCCGTAGCCTTAGGCCTGCAACTTCACGATTTCCTGCTCAAAAACGTTCAGCGTCTCCTGATACTGCTCGCGCATATGGCCGGCCAGCGGCTCCAGGGCTTCGAGATGCCCATCCATCGCCTCGGCTTCAAGCCGGCGGCACAGCTTGGCCAGACGCAATGCCCCCAGGTTGGCGCTGGCGCCGGCCAGCGAGTGGGCGTGTTTGGCGATGGCCGGGGCCTCCTGCTTTTCCAGCGACTCCTGCAGCATCTCGAAGCGCGGAGCGGATTCGTCGCGAAACAGGTCCAGCAGCTCCTGAATCAGCTCCGCCGCCGCGTCTTCGCCCGTTTCGACCAGCATTTCAAACTGCTCGCGGTCCACTACAGGCTGGGCAAGGATGTCGGATAATTGCATTTCTTGAATCCTATAAGGTATTTGGGTACGGAGGGAATAAGTATTTACCCTAAAGCGCAAGGTTGAAAGCTTGAAGTACAACGAAAGCCGATCAGGCTGGCCTGGCTGTTGCTCCTTAAATATCGACGCATGCCGAACGTCCTTTACCAGCCGACTCATTTCTTTAGCCCCCGTACGCAACTGGGGTTCGACCCGACCTACGGCTACAGCCTGCAACAGCTGCTGCAGATCGCACCGCCACAGCCACCGGACGATTTTGCCGCCTTCTGGCAACGACGACATGAGCGCGCCCGGGCCATCGATCCGCGCCCCACGACCGAGACCTCTCCCTTCAGCACCCGCGAGCGGGAGGTCATGAAGGTGTTCTTCGAGTCGACCGACGGGCGCCGCATCGGAGGCTGGCTGAGCCTGCCGCGTCACCACACGGTGACGATGGGCCTGATAGTCGGGCATGGCTACGGCGGCCGTAATGCCCCCGACGAAGAGGAGCTGCTGGCCGAGGCCGCGATCCTGTACTTCTGCGCCCGCGGCTTCCACCTCAGCCGCTTCCCCGACATCCCGGAAACGAGCACCTTTCACGTGATCCAGGGTCTGCGGGACCGCGACCACTACGTGCACGCCGGTTGCGTCGAAGACCTCTGGTGCGCCGCCAACGCCCTCGAGCACCTCTGCGCCGAAGTCGATCGCAACATCTTTTACGACGGGGTGAGCTTTGGCGGCGGGATCGGTGCCCTCGCCCTGCCCTGGGACGACCGCATCCGTGGCGGCCACCTCGGCCTGCCCAGCTTCGGCCACCATCCGCTCCGGCTCACCATGCCCTGCACCGGCTCGGGCGAAGCCGTGCGCAAGGTCCACCGGCATGATCCGGAGGCGGTGGAAGCAACCCTGCGCTACCACGATGCCGCCAGCGCCGCGCTCTTTACGGATAAACCCGTGCTGGTTTCCGCCGCGCGCTGGGATCCTTCCGTGCCGCCGCCCGGGCAGTTCGCCATCCACAACGCCTGGCGCGGACCCAAGAGCCTGTTCGTGCTCAACGCCGGCCATTGGTCGTACCCGGGCGAGTTGGACGAACAACGCCGCCTGCGCGACGCCATCCGCCACTTCATCCGCCGGCACCACCAGCCGCCGCAGGACAACGACTAGCCGCCGCCGCCCGGCCTCACTTGTCCGAAGCCGGCACCTTGGTCACATCGCTGCTGCTCTTGGGCGTGAAACCGGTCAGATTGGTCACCAGCATGCGCAGCGAGCGTCGCAAGACGGTGTAGCTGTAGTAGCGCTTGGCGACCTTGAAGTTGTGGTCGACCGTCTCCTGGCGGTATTCCTCATCCTCCAGCAGGCGACCCACGGTGCGAATCACCTCGCGCGTGATGAAGCCGTCGATCACCGCCAGCTTGAAGCCCTTCGGCTCGATATCTTCCACAAAGATGCTGTAGCGGTTGATCACGATGGGCTTCTTGAAATAGATCGCCTCCAGCAATGCATTGCCGAAGCCCTCGTAGGTGCTCGGATACGTCACGAGGTCCGCGTGCGGGTAGAGGTCCCACAGGGTATAGAGCTTGCGGCCGCGCGCATCCAACTGGCGCACCTCGCTCACCCGCTCCCCGATGAAGCGCAGGTCCACGCCCTCCTCGCGGGCGAGTTCTTCGAGCATGTGCATGTACTCAAAACCCTCGTCGCCGGCATCGTGCGAGATCACCAGCTTGTATTTCGGGTCGTTGAGCATCGCCACGAGCTTGATCGCGTGCTCGATGCCCTTGCGCGGCACGATACGCGTCGGCTGCAGGATAAAAATGTCGTCTTCCTTCAGGCCCAACTCCTCGCGCACGTCCTTGGAGTATTCATCCGGCTCCGGCGCGGGGCTATCGAAGTCGAAGACATTGGGGATCAGCAGGCTGCCGACGCCCTTGCGCAGGGAGAGCTGCTCCTGCGCCGCGTGATTGATCACCGTGTGCGCGAGGCTCGGCAGGCGCGGCGGGAAGGCCTGGTCCAGCAGATCCGTGACCGCCGAAATGGAGAAGCGCGTGCGCTCCCAGTAAAAGTCGTGGTGGTGGGCGATGGCCGGGATGCCCGTCTCGGCAATGAACTCCGTCAAGGCCAGCCCCAGCGGCACATTCATGGGGATCGTCAGCGCGTTTTCCGGCACCAGAATGTCGATGTTATGGCGCTCGACGAAGTCGTAGAGGCTGCGCTTGAGGTATTGCGCCATGTCCCGGATGCGCCGCGAGACCAGGGGCGAACGCCGCGAGCTCGTCCAGATGCGCTGGTTGAGCCACTGCACCTCCGGATGGCCGAAATGGGCCTCCGGGATGCACATGCTCACATCGCTCGCGCGGTCGCTCAGACCGCTGTACCAGTAGCTGACGTGCCGGTCATGCCAGAGCACGTGAGCCCACTTGGCGCTTTCGAGAGATACGCCGTCCGTACCGGCGAAACGCGTAGAGACAAATCCAAAGTTTTTCGGCATGTGCAATTCCCTGCTTGAGATGATTGCCCAGGGCCGAATGCGACCGGGCCCTCGCCCGTAAGAGAAGGCCAAGGAACCGGTTGGTCAAGGACTAGGCGCCTTTCGCTGCCTTGGCCCGGGCATCCTGAAGGAACTGCAAAAAGCCTTCCAATCCCTCCGGCGGGTAGCCCATTATGCGATCAATTTCGTTTCCTTCCTGGTCGACCACGATCAGCGTGGGGAAGGCCATAATCTCGTATTGATCCGCAAGTTCCTGATTATGTTCCCTTTGCGCATCGCTCTGCGGCTTGCTGCGCGGGAAATCCACCTCAACGAGCACGTAATCGCCTTCGACGGCCTGCGCAAAATCGTCCGTACTAAAAATGCGCTGCTTCACCGCCTTGCACGGCGGGCACCAGTCAGAACCAGTAAAATCGAGCAGGATGAGATCGTCCTGGGCCGAGGCCGTCTCTCTGGCCTGGTCCATATTGGTCAACCAGTGGAGATTTTCGGCTGCAATAAGATGGGTAGCGAGCCCGCAGAACAGCAGACCCATCGTCACGAAGGAGCGCATAAAACGTGTCATCATGGTTGGGAGCCAGCATAGAACGGCTTATTCCCGCCATCAATGTTTTGCCCGAAAATCCCGCGAATTGCACCGTGCGCGACGTCCAAGCTCAATTTGCCGTAAATTGCGCTTCCCCAGTAAATCCCACTCGCGGGCGGCGTTGGCACGAAAGAGAAAAAAGCCCTTGGCAGAGCGCTCCGGCCCGCAATATGCTGACAGCGCGATGGCGATGGATCCACTTCTTAACGATGTCTTGAGTCGGGTAGATGATTACCGACAAAAACTGACGGCCCTGCGTGAAATCATCCTGGCCAACACGGTCATGTGCGGGGAAATCCCCTCCCCCACTTTTCGCGAAGAGCGGCTCGTCCGCTTCCTGGCCGACCGCTTCACCGAAAACGATTTGCAGAATATCGGGACGGATGAGGCCGGCAACGCGGTAGCCATGCTGCCAGGGACGGAAGGTAAAAACAACATCCTGCTGGCCGCCCACACGGACAAGGTGTGGGAGGAAGGCGTGGACCACTCGGTGACGGTCTCGGGCGATCGCCTCGTCGGCACCGGCGTGGCGGATAACGCCCTGGGCGTCGCGACCATGGTGGGCCTGCCCGACATCCTTTCCAAGCTGGGCATCAAACTGAAGAACAACCTGATCCTGCTCGGCACCAGCCGCAGCATGGGACGGGGCGACCTCGGCGGCCTGCGCTTTTTCCTCGAAAACAGCCAGCGCCAACCCGCCGCCGCCGTCTGTCTGGAGGGCGTGCAACTGGGCCGCCTCTCCTACAGCAGCCTCGGCATGGAGCGCGGCGAACTCGTAGTCGAATCCCACGAAGAGCGCAGCAACGCCGGCTGGGGCAGCACCGGGGCCATCGTGACCATGAACCGCGTGGTGCGCCAGATCCTCGAAATCCGCACGCCCGAAGAACCGAAGACGACCATCATCCTCGGCTCCATCGTGGCCGGCAGCGCCTTCAATACGCCCCCGCAACGCGCCACCTTGCGCTTCGAGATCCGCAGCGAGGCACCCGGCATGGTCAGCGAGATCAGCGAGCAGATCCAGGACATCGTGCACCAGGTCAACGCCGAGCACCAGATCACCGCCCACTACAGCGTGGTCGCCCGCCGCAAGCCCGGCACCATCGGCTTCAACCATCCCTACACCGCCGCCGCCCGCAACATCATGGAGGCGCTGGACGTAAAGCCCAAGGTCGCCCCGAGTATCAGCGAACTCAGCGCCCTGCTCGACCGCGGCATCCCGAGCCTCACGCTCGGCCTGACCTACGGCGACAACAAGCACGAAGTGAACGAAATGATTTATATCGAACCCATCTTCCGCGGCCTCGCTCAACTCGTGGCCCTGCTGGAAGTGATCGACGGAGATTTGCAGGATGAGCAGTAGTAATATCGAAAAGTGGCTGGAAACCAACACCTTTCACCACGGGCAGTTCTGGGATCTACTCAGCCTCGTGCGTGAGAAGGAACGCAAGGGCCTGAAAATCAGCCTCTGCATCCCGACCCTCAACGAGGAGAAGACGATCGGCAAGGAGATCGTCATCTTCAAGAGCGAGCTGATGGACCGCTACCCGCTCGTGGACGAGTTTGCGGTCATCGACTCCGGCTCGGACGACAAGACCCAGGAGGTCGCGGCCGCCTTCGGGGCCGACGTCTACTTCTCGGGCGACATCCTGCCCAACCAGGGCTTCAAGCGCGGCAAGGGCGAGAACCTCTGGAAGGCCATCCACCAGCTCGAGGGCGACATCGTCTGCTACGTCGATGCCGACATCAAAAACATCCACCCGCGCTTCGTCTACGGCCTCGTCGCCCCGTTGATCTACAACGACGACATGCACTACGTGAAGGCCTTCTACGATCGCCCGATGGCCTTCAGCGGCGGCATCCGCCCCTCCGGCGGCGGCCGGGTGACCGAGATCCTCGTGCGCCCGCTCTTCTCCCTTTTCTTCCCGGAACTGACGTCGCTCATCCAGCCGCTCTCCGGCGAATACGCCGTGCGCCGCGAAGTGCTGCAGGAGATCCCCTTCCCCATCGGCTACGGGGTCGAGACCTCTCACATCATCGACGTCTACATGAAGCGCGGCCTCGAAGCCTTCGCCCAGACCGACCTCGACCAGCGCGTGCACCGCAACCAAACGACGCTCTCCCTCGGTAAAATGAGCTTCGGCATCCTGCAAAGCTTCCTCAATCGCATGGAAGCATACGACATGGTTGATAAGTTGCCGGAAATGAGCAATCTGTTCAGGCAGTTCCAAGCGGAAGGAAACCGCTACGAGCAAGTCGTGAAGGAGATCATCGAAGAGGAGCGCCCGCCGATGGAAACCATCCCCGAATACCGGGAAAAGTTCGGCCTGCCGCCCCTCTCCTAGAGATCCCCCTCACTCCGTTCATCCTGCCAGCCCCTGCCACCTCCCCTCTCTCCCCGCCTCGATGAGGATTGCACAAGTCCACTATCACCTGAAACGCGGGGGCGTCACCCGCGTCGTCGAAAATGCCGCTGCTGCCCTCCAGGACAGCGGAGTGCAAATGGTTGCACTCTGCGGCGAACCTTACGAAGGCAACGCCCTGCCCGCCGTGCAAGTAGTGGAGGGCCTGGCTTATCAGAACGACTTCTCTGCCGTCGACCCGGCAGATCTCGCACGGCGCATGCAACAGGCTGCGCGCGAGGCCTTGGGCGGCGAGCCCGACGTGTGGCACATCCACAACCACAGCCTGGGCAAAAACGTGGCCTTTCTCGAGGTGCTGCACCGCCTGCTGGAGGACGGGGCCAAGGTGTTGTTGCAGCTCCACGATTTCGCCGAGGACGGCCGCCCGGCCAATTACCGTCGTCAGGCCGAGACCTACGACAAGAATCGCGAACTCGGGCACCTCGGTGATCGCCTCTACCCAGCCGGGCCGCAAGTCCACTACGCTGTGCTCAACGGGCGGGACTACGGGTATCTGCAGCGCATGGGCGTGCCGGACGAGCGCCTGCACCTGCTGCCCAACCCCGTTTCGGTCCCCGACCTGGAGGCCGAACCGCAGGGCAAGACGCCCTTCCCGGACGCCAAGCAGGTCTTTATCTATCCCACGCGCGCGATCCGCCGCAAAAACGTGGGCGAATTTCTCCTGCTCTCTCTGCTGGCCAGCCCGGGCAGCCTCTTTGCCCTCACGCTGAGCCCGGACAACCCCGAGTGGCAGCCCATTTACGAGCGCTGGGTCTCCTTTGCCCAATCGCAGCACCTGCCGGTCGAATTCGCCGTCGGTGAGCGCGAAGATTTTACCTTTGCCGGACTCATCCACCGCGCAGACGCGCTCGTCACCACCAGCGTGGCGGAGGGCTTCGGCCTGGCCTTCCTCGAGCCCTATCTCTTCGGCAAGGGCGTCGTGGGCCGCGACCTGCCGGCCATCACGCAGGATTTCAAGGACCACGACATCGCCTTCCCCGGCCTCTATGAGCGCATCGACGTGCCGCTCGGCATGGTGGGCGAAGGCCCGTTGCGCATCCAGCTGGAGAAGGAATTGAAGAGCTATTTCTCCGCCTACGGCCACCGTGCGCCCAAAGATGCCGTCGACCGCACGATGGAGGCCGCCGTGCGCAACAAGCGCGTCGACTTCGGCGTGCTCAACGAGCCTTTCCAGGAACGCGTGATCCAGCTCTTGCGCGACAATCCCACCCAGGCCGCCGACCTCAACCGGCCGGAGCTGAAACCGGTCGACCCGGCGGTGGTGAAGCGCAACCAGGAGCTGATCACCGAACACTACAGCCTGCCGGCCTACGGCAAACGTTTGCAGGGTATCTACGACGCATTGAACCGCGCCGATTGCGGCGAAATCGGGGCTCACGACGCGGCCGCCCTGCTCTCCGCCTTCCTCGATCCCGCCCGCTTTACGCTGCTGCGCGCCTAGAACCGATGGAGTCGACCCCGCCGCCACCCGACCGCTCCACCGCGCTACAGCGCGGGTTACATGGGCATTGCCCCCGGTGCGATTCGGCTGACATCTTCCGCTCACACTGGCGCCTGCGCGATCGCTGCCCGCACTGCGGCCTCGCCCTGGAGCTCGAAGACGGCTGGAGCTACGGATCCGTCCCGCTCTCTTACGGTCTGGCGGGCTTTTGCTGGGTGCTGCCCATCTTTTTGCTGGCCCTTTTTGGCGCGATCCCGCCCATCCCGGCGGCCCTCATCGGTCTGGCGGGCGCCCTCATCCTGCCGCTGGCCACCTTCCGCTTTACCAAAGGCCTGTGGGTCGGCGTCTACTACAGCCTGATCCACAACGAGATGGCCCAGCCCCGCCCCCGCGACAAGGGCGATCATCACGGTTAGCTTGGCAATGCGTAAGCTTGCCGCTATCCTGTCTGAGCTTGTCATGAATTCACCGCTAGTCGAACTCTACCGCACCCATTCCGACTACCTCGAACCGCTACCGACCGATGAAAAGCCGGTGCTGAACCCCCTGCCCGGGATCCGTGCCGTCGTTTTCGACATTTACGGCACCCTGATCATCTCCGGCACTGGCGACATCAGCCTGGCGGAAAAGCAGGACCGAGAGGCCCAGTTGACCGAAGCGCTCGAAGCGGCCGACCTCATGCTGCCCGCCGTGCCCGGCAAGCGCACCGACCTGCTCAACCAGACGATCAAGGAGCACCAGCAGGCCCGCCAAGCCGAAGGCATCGAATATCCCGAAGTCGAGATCCGCGACGTGTGGCGCGAGTTCCTCCAGGCCGAAATGGCCAAGGGCGCGCTCGAAGACGAGGAGTTGACGGCCGAACTGGTCGAGCAGATCGCGGTGGAATACGAGGTGCGCGTCAATCCCGTCTGGCCCATGCCCCACCTGGAGCAGACCCTGCAGGGCCTGCGCGAGCGCCAGCTGACCCTCGGCATCGTCTCCAACGCCCAGTTTTACACGCCGCTCATGTTCGAGGCCTTCCTCGGCAAAGACCTCGACGCGCTCGGCTTCGCCCCCGAGGCCCGCGTCTACTCCTACGAGCTGCGCGAAGGCAAGCCCTCCACCCGCCTCTACGAAGTGCTGGCCCGGCAAATCCAGCCGCTCGGCCTGCGCCCCGCCGAAGTGCTCTACGTCGGCAACGACCTGCGCAACGACATCTGGCCCGCCCAGCTCTGTGGCTACCAGACGGCCCTCTTTGCCGGAGACAAGCGCTCCCTGCGCTGGCGCGAAGACGACGCACGCCTCCAGGACGTCCGCCCCGACCTCATCCTCACCGACCTCCAGCAAATCCTCGAAGTCCTCTAAGGCACCAGCTGCCCGTTGCTGGCACCTCTTCAAGGTGCCTCTCATCGAGGGGCACGGTAACCGGTGGGGTCGGCCGCGACGCGTCCTCAACCACCGGCTATAAGCTGGCATCCCTTCTGGATGCCGCGAGCGGACCGCCGTTTCCTTGAGGGCCAAGCTTTGCTCAG
>WOUP01000016.1 GCA_009772895.1 Puniceicoccaceae bacterium 5H
TGGCACCCGCTTCGGGGTGCCTTCGCGTAGAGGATGGCGACCGGGGGTCTTCGCTACGCTGCGACACCCCGGCTATAGGCTGTGACCCCTCCGGGGTCGACAGACCGATGCCGTCCAGCACGCGCAGGGGAGTCGAGCAGGTCGGGATGCCTCGGCAACGGGCGCAAACTCACCTCGTTTTCGTTCCCGCCCCGCCGAAAAGCTGAGCCGAGCTCACCACTCAAAAAACGGCGCAACCACGGCGGTTTACCGGAGGCTGCGCCCTACTTGGAAACAGGCGCGACGTCGCGGGCGCCCCCTCCCTCTTGCAGCCCGGAGGGATGCGAGATTGGCAGGCAAGCTGAAGGCTTGCCATAGCGTAGCCGGTGGTCGAGCCCGCCACGCGGGCGACACCACCGGATGCCGTCCACACCAGAACCCGCACCTTGAAGAGGTGCCATCGCCGCCTTCTCAACCGCCCCTCTCCCGCCAGGTGGGCCGAAAACGCTAATCCACGCGCAACAACGCGCCTTTGAGGTATTCGCTCTCGGGGAAATTCAAACGCACGGGGTGGTCGATCGGCTGGGTCGACTGGTAGAGCAGCTGCACCTTGCGCCCGGCGTCGTGAGCGGCGTCGGCCAGCATGTCCAGAAACAGCTCGCGGCTGACGTGCTGGCTGCAGCTGTAGGTGGCGAGGATGCCGCCCGGGTTGAGCATCTGCAACGCGCGCAGGTTAATCTGTTTGTAGCCGCGCATGGCGCCCTTCACGCTGGCCTTGTTGCGGGCAAAGCTGGGCGGATCGAGGATGATCAGGTCGAAACGCTCCTCTTTGGAGTGCTCGGTCAACCAGTCGAAGACATTCACTTCTTCGAACGCGACATCGAGCTGGTTGCGCTGGGCGTTTTCGCGCGCCTTGGCGATCGCCTCGCCGCTGCTGTCGAGCCCCAGGACCTCACGCGCCCCCGCTCGGGCGCAATTGAGCCCAAACGCGCCCTGATTGCAGAAGGCGTCGAGCACGCGCCAGTCTTCCACCAGCGTGGAGACCTTGAAGTGCTCCTGCCGCTGGTCCAGATAAAAGCCGGTCTTGTGGCTGCCCTCGAGGTCGAGGTAATACTTGAGGCCGTAGATCTCGTGCCAGGCCGGGGCCAGCTTCTTACCGCTGAGCGTGCGCACCTCCAGCTTGAGCCCCTCGAGCTGCCGCGTCGGTGCATCGTTGCGAAAGAGGACTTCTGCCGGCTCGAGCAAGGCCTGCAATTGCTCGGTGATCATCGGCAGCGAGGCGTCGACGCCAGCCGTCTGCGCCTGCACCACGAGCACGTCGTTGTACTGGTCGACGATCAGGCCGGGAAGGTCGTCCGCTTCGCTCCAGACGACGCGGCGGTAGGGCTCGTCCTCGCGATTGCGCAGCGCCTGCTCAAGCGCGCGCTGGATGTAGGCCTCGTCCCAGGGCTGCTTGCCGGTGGTGTAGCGCCGCCACGCGATCTGACTGCGCCCGTTGTAGAGCCCCATGCCCAGCGAACGCCCCCGGCTGTCCTCCAGCTCGACTGCCTGGCCGTTGAACGACTCCGGCAGCGTGGATTCCAACTCGTTGACATACACCCAGGGGTGCCCTCGCAGCACGCGGGCGCGCTTGGCCCCCGCCTTCAGACGCAGTTTACTCATCCCGCCCAGCATGGCGGAATCCCCGCCCCGAGCACAAGCGTGCAGTTGGGAAGCTTCCGGGCCTCAATAGGTGACCGGCAGTGCTTTGAGTTCGTCGAGCGTGCCGATCTCGCCTTCCCGGTTGCAGGAGACGATCAGCCGGTAGCGACCACCCTCGGTCTCCACCACGTAGAGGGGCTCCTCGATGTCGAAGGGGATAAAGGGCCACCACTCCGCCATTTCTCCACTGCGCAAGGCCCGGATGGTATAACCACCCTCGGAAGTCGCGGCGTTGAAGAACGCTTCGGCCAGAGCGGCGATGGCCTCCGTCTTACTCGCGAAGGCCCCTCGCCGCGCGGCATCCGGGCTATTGAGGTCAAACGCACTGATCGGAGTCACATCGGGAACTTTCCTGGCCCCATTCACCTTCAGGACATCCCAGGCACCGGGGAGAACGAAGAGCGTATCGCCAAAGATGGCCGTATCGCGCGCCTGGATGGCGGCGTCGAGCTGGTCGGCTACGGCGTTGACCGTCGCATCGTCGACCAAAACGTAGCGCACGCGCGCTGGCACGGCCTCGGGTCGCAACTCTGGGCGGCGGGCGCTCATGTCGGGGAACGCCCTGCCTTTGGTGTAGATGTCGCGGTCGGACTCCTTCTCGTCGGCGGCCTCGTTCGAAGAACCGACTTCAGGGGCGGCGCAGGCCACCAGCAACAAGGGAAGCGCGAGGAACAGCAGCAGGGACAAGGTCTTCATCGGCTGAAGAAGCTTAGCCTGCTCGAAATACCCTTCACAACGCCTAAGTATCGCGCCGCGAGAAATTCCCTCCCCTACGCCGGCTTCGAGGCCCGATAGGTCAACCAGACGGAGATGCCCACCATGAGCAGGTTGGGCATGGCGGCGGCCATGAGCGGGCTTAGGGTGCCGCCGGCGAGAATCTTGCAGCCAACCGCCGCGATGATGTAGATCAGCAGCAGGCCGGCGCTCTTGGAGATACCGATAAAGGGGTTGGTGCGCACGCCGCTGAGCGCAAACGGCACGGTGAGGCCCACCACGATGAGACATCGCAAAGGGTTGAAGAGGATCGACCAATATTGCACCTGATAGGGCACGACGCGCGTATCCTCATCGGCCTTGAGGAAGCCCAGCAGGCGCGAAAGCTGGAAGAACGACAGATCGTTGGGCTTCTTTTCGAGGAATTTCATCAGGTCCGGCTGCTCATCGAGCTGGGTAAACGCACGCTCGTCAAAGGCCTGACTGCGGATGGCCTCCCCCGTTGCGGGCAAAAACTCGGTAATGCGGCCCTGCTGCAGCACCCAGCGCTGCGTCAGGTCGTCGTAATAGCCCTCGTTGGCTGCAATGCGCTCCACTTCCTTCTGCTGCCCGTTGAGCTGAGAGATGGTGACCCCGTAGGCGCGGTAGTTGTATTCGTTGAAGCGGTTGATGAACCAGAGCCGGTCCTCGTCTTCGTTGTAAAAGGTGAGGTTGTAGATCAGGCCGATCTGCTCGTCGTCGAGCTGCTGCTGCTTGGCCGCCTCGTAACGCAGGTTGCTCATGGTCAGACGCGATTGCTCGACCGACCACGGCACGACTTCGGCATTGAGCAGAAAGAGCGTGCCCGTCAGCAGCGCCCCCATCATCCAGAGGCTGCGGGAGATGTCCCAGACGCTAAAGCCCGCCGCCCGCATGGCCGTCGTCTCCTGGCGGCGGTGCAGGTCGCCCAGGCTGTAGAGGATCGAGATGGCGAGCGAGACAGGGATGACGGTGGGAAGCGTCGAGGGCAGCACCACGGCAAAGTAGTTGACGACTTCGTGCCAGGTCGCGCCGTAACCGCGCAGGTCGTCGAGCTTGTTCTGGACGAGCGCCAGCAGTTGCAGCCCGACCAGCGAGATGAGGGCCATCCCGAAGACGGCCACCCACTCGCGCAATATGTATCGATCTAGCCGCCGCATGGATTGCTCGCGTTACTGAAGCCGACGAAATGGGGTGCTGGCAAGATCAAGACCCACTGCGGAACGCTTCGGGCCACACGCCCCGGGCCAAAGCCTCATAGGCTTCCACCATGCGCGGGCCGGCGATCGAGAAGACGCCCGCGGGCAGGATCACGACGCGGCTGTTGCGAACGGCCGGCATCTGCGACCACACGGGGTGGGCCGCCAATTTGTTCAGACGCTCGCGCAGCTGCTGTTTTTCTTCCGGCGTGCGCCCGTCCGTCACCAGGATCACTTCGGGCTGGGCGGCCAGCAAACCTTCGAGGCCCAACTGGCCCCACCCGCTCTTGCTCGCCCCGGCGATATTCTCGGCGTGGCTCTGCTCGAGCAGGTCGCCCACCCAGGTATCCTTGCCGGGCGAAAAGCCGGGCAGCAGATTTTCCTCGATGCCGTAGAGCACGATGGCCTTGCGCTTGGGCTCGTCTTCGACCGATTCCAGCCGTTGGGCGATCTGGTCGTGCTTGGCCTCGAGTTCGTGTACCAATTCCAGTCCACGACCCGGCGTGCCCAGCACGAGCGAGATCTGCTTGATGTCCTTGATCACGTCCTCGTAAGAGTCGTGGCTGAAGGCAACCGTGACAGTGCGAGGCGGATCCTGCAGCTGCTGGTAGATCGTGATGGGCGTCAGATCGCTGCCGATGATCACGTCGGGCTGCAGCGCCAGCATCATCTCCTGGTTGGGCGTGTTGAGCGAGCCGACGGTGCCGCCGCGCTCGCGCAGGCTCTTGGCCTCCGCCGGATACTCGTCGAAATCCGTCACCGCCATGATGTGGTCGCCCAGCCCCATCGCGTAGATGATCTCCGTAATGCTGGGCGCGAGGGAGATGTAGTGGCGCGGCTGGCGGTTGAGCGTCAACTCCCGACCGTAGTCGTCGGTAAAGGTGTAGGGGAAGGAGCCCTCCGCCGCCGTCTGCTCTCGCCAGGGGTGGGCATTTTCCTGCGGCTTGATCAGCGGATAGACGAGCGTGAGCGCCGCCGTGCCGATCACAAAGCCGACCACAAACACCGTGACTTTTTCCTTCTTGGAAAGGGCCATAAAGCAGCCTGCAAAGTGGGATGAGGTGCGCCAAGCGCAAAGCGACAAAAAGGCGGCTGACATCTACGCCAGCCGCCTTTGCGAAAAACTCAACTACAGCCTCAACCTAAGCGCGGCGGCGGCGCATTGCAACCAGCCCGAGCGCCAAAGCACCGGCGAGGGCCGCGTAGGTGGAAGGCTCGGGCACCGTGGCGCCGAAAGGCGAGTCCGGCGTCGTTTCAGCAAAGCCGGGAGCCCAGGAGAAACCGCTCCAGCTGCCGTCGGTCAGCGTATAGTCGCCGGCCCCGACCATGGAGTAGTCCCACCCCTCCATGAAAGGATTATCGGAGGCGGTGTAGAAGCCAAAATACCCGGAGCTCCAGCCCGCAGCAAAGGAATCGTCCGCATCCACCGCGCTGAAGCCGTCGGCTTCGCTCGAAAGCGCAGTCGCCACGCCGTCGGCATCGAAGCTGAGGGAGGGGTCGACGCTGAAGCCGTCGCCGTCACGGTCATAGCCATAACCGAGCGTGACGCCCGTGTAGTCCGAGGCGGCGATGGAGTAGAGGTCGCTGTCGGCGGCGAGCACCGCGCTCACCATATCGGCGGTCGAGGCCGTGCCGTCGTAGCGGAAGCCCCACGCAATGGAGTCCTGGCCGTCATTCCAGTCGATCACGAGCGCAGCTTCGTTGCTGCCCGTACCGACCCAGTTGGAGATGTCGCTCATGTTGAAGAGCGGCGCGGCAAACGCCTGAGCGCCGGCCAGGGACAGGCCGCCGGCGAGAGAAAGGATGGTTTTGATTTTCATGGGAAAAGGCATTTCTATTGGCACCAATCTGTCAAAAAGCTTGTCATGGCCTCCTTTTTCAAGACAAAAATCACTTATTGAAGCATCGCACTGCAGTATTCGCCCTAATAGCAGCCGCCCCTGCCCTCCGCGCCCAGAGCGATGAGGTGGTGGAATTGTACCCCGTCACCACAACCGCCTGGCACTTTCCCATCGAGGTGAGTGAGGTCCCCGCATCAGTGGACATCATTGGCGGCGACGCCCTCGATCCGGCCCGCTCAACGACGCTGGTCGACGTGTTGCGGCGCGAGGCCAACATCAATTTCCGTTCCTACTCGGGCTCGCCGCTGCAGGCCGAGATCAACCTGCGTGGATTCGGCTCCATCAGCAATCAGCGCGTGCTGGTACTGGTCGACGGCGTGCCACTCAACCCGCCCGACATGAGCGGTTTCAACTGGCTGGAGATCCCAACCAGCCTCGTGGAGAGCATTGAAGTGCTGCGCGGCTCCCAAACCACGCTTTACGGTAACCACGCGGTCGGAGGCGTGATCAATATCACCACGCAGCAGGCCCCGGCCGAGCCGTTTCTCGAAGCGACGGCCTACGCGGGCAGCGACGGGCTCTGGAACGCGCAGATGACCGGCGGGCAGAGCTTTGGCGGCCTGAGCGTCTTTGCCGTGGCCCAGCATTTCGAGGAAGACGGCTACCGCGATCACACCAGTCAGGATGCCGATACGCTGCACCTCGCCCTCCATTACACGCCGAACAACAACGCGTGGCAGGCTTCGGGCCGCATCACGTGGGTCGACAGCTACAACGAAAATGCAGGGCCGCTCACGGACGACCGCTACTACGCAGACCCCCGCCAAAGCGCCGGCGGCCAGGTCGAAGCCAATCAGACGTATTGGTCGGCACAGGGTAACTGGAACCGCGCGGTCGGCGACTGGCGCATGGACGTCAATGGCGGCTATACGCACAAGCTGGTGCGCTCGGCCCCCGCCGGGCTCTACAGCGATGACACCTACCAGATCGCCACCCTCAATCCGCGCGTGCTGCGCGAAGACGCCGGCGGCGAAAGCATCCTGGGGCTCGACTTCGGCGGGAACTGGCTCGAGGTGGAACACTACCAGGCCGACGCGCGCGAGGTCCTGATCGGGCACGACGACGTCAGCCTTTCCACCGCGGCGCTCTATGTGCACCGCCGGCAGGATTTGAGCGACGACTGGCAACTCAGCGGTGGCCTGCGCGGCGAGGTGGCGCGTTACGACTTCGACGAGGTCAAATACGATCCGTTCGATCCCGACTACAGTCAGGGCACGACCTACGGCGCCGATCGCGACCTCGATGGCTGGTCGGCCAATCTGGGCCTCGTGTGGCAGCCGAGCGACCACTTCCGCCAGTGGCTACGTGCAGACCGCCTCTACCGCTACCCCGCCCTCGACGAAGCGTTTTCCTACCGCGGCTATCCGCAGTTCAACAACGATCTCGACCCCGAAGAGGGCTACAACGTGGAGCTGGGCGGCGAGTGGCGTCAGGAGCACTTGACCCTCCGCCTCAATGGCTTCGTCCAATGGATTGAGGGCGAGATCGACTACCTCGGCAGCAAAAACACCAACCTGCCCGACACCCGCCGCTGGGGCATCGAGTCCACTGCGCGCTGGGACGGCCGCTGGTGGGGCGCCCAGCTCGACTATACCTGGCTGCAGGCCCAGTTCATCGAGGGCACCTTCGATGGCAACGACCGCTATCTGGTGCCCAATCACCAGTTGACCCTCAGCGCCGACCTGCGACCGCTCGAGCAGTTGAACCTCGGCGCGAGCTACCGCTACACTAGCGGTGCCTACGAGGGGGACGACTTTGCCAACAACCAGCCGAAGCTGCCGCCCAACGCGGTGGTCGACGTATACGCCGACTGGCAGCCGCTCGAAAGCCTCTCGCTGTTTGCCTCGTGTGATAACGTCTTCGACAACCACTACGCGACGGTGAAATACTCCGGCGCCTGGTATCCCGCTCCCGGCCGCACCTGGCGCGCCGGCGCGAAATACACCTTCTGATCCTTTTGCCATGAAGATCCGCACCCGCTTTATCGCCCTGCTCGGCCTCGCCGCGACGACCCAGCTCGCCGCTTACGGCCCCTACCCGCGCCAAGCCCCCGGCTTGCAGGAATGGGAAGGCACCGCATCGACGGCCATCCCCGGCACCGACGCCAACTTCGCCGGCTGGGCCAGCCGCATCGTCACGCTCGATTACGGGACCGACGTCGCCGACATCTGGAAGACCGAAGATCGAGCGCTCGGCCCCTCCGTCGGCCCCGCGCCGGAGGACGACCCCTACCACGACGGGGATTCGGCCAGCCGCACCGGCGGCGTCTACGAGATCCTTTGCATCGGCCGCGGTGGCGAGATCGTCCTGGGCTTCGATCAACCCTTTCGCGACGGCGCGGGCTGGGACCTGGCGGTATTCGAAAATTCGTTCAACGACGAGATGCTTGAGCTGGCCTATGTCGAGGTCTCCAGCGATGGCGTGCACTTCGTGCGCTTTCCCAGCGATTCCCTCACTGCCAGCACGGTGGGCGCATTCGGACGGCTCGACGCCCGTGACATCGACGGGCTGGCCGGCAAATACCGCATCGGCTACGGCACGCCGTTCGACCTCGAACAATTGCGCGGGCTCGACGGCAGCGAGTATCTGGACTTCGAGCAGATTCGCTACGTCAAGATCGTCGACGTCGTGGGCGACGGCAACTCGCTGGACAGCGACGGCGACCCGATTTACGACCCCTACCCGGTCTCGGGCTCGGCGGGCTTCGACCTCGAAGCCGTCGGCTACATCCACCCGGCGCAACTCCAGGCGCCCAGCGTCACGCTCACCCCGATCTCGGGCACCAGCGCCCAGCTGACGTGGCAGGGCCAGATCGGCATGACCTACACGGTGCAATCGTGGGACGGCTCCAGCTGGAGCGACGTAACCACCGTGACGGCCGACGCCACCGGTGCCATGAGCGCGGACGTGAGCCTGCAAAACGGCCAGCAATCGCAGATGTTCCGCGTGCTGGCCTCCTGGGCGACCGAATAGCGGCCGCCCACCGAAAAAGACGGCGTCGACGAGGCGTTACCGCCTGCCTTGCTGGCACCCTGCCGGGTGCGACGAAACACAGCGAACCGGGGCTTGCCAGCTTACAACTGGGGCGGAATCGCCTTGATGGGCGCTACCCCAGTCGTTGCGCGCTTACCTCCTCCAGAGAGGCCTTACGAAGCCTGGCGGGCCTGCTGCCGGGCTTTATGCGCCTTGGCCACCTCCACATATTTTTGGGAGAGGCCGCTGCCTTGGCCGTGCCCTTCGTCGAGCGTGCGCACGACGCGAGCCGGCAGGCCGACCACGAGCGAATTGGGCGGCACGATCGTGCCCTTGGTCACCAGCGCGCCGGCCCCCACGACCGAGCCCTTGCCGATCACGGCCCCGTCGAGAATCGTCGCCCGCATGCCCACGAGGCAGTCGTCCTCGATCGTGCAGGCGTGGATCATCGCTGCGTGGCCGATCGTGACATTGCGACCGATCTTGACCCCATAGTCGTCGGCGAGGTGGACGATGGTGCCGTCCTGGATATTGGAGCCCTCACCCAGCTCGATGGAATTGATGTCACCGCGCAGCACGCATTGCGGCCAGACGGAGGCGTGCGGGCCGATCTTGACGCAGCCCATCAACTCCGCGCTGTCCGCGATGTAGGCGGTCGGATCGATTTCCGGCGTTTGGGAGAGGTATTTTTCGAGTCGCTCCTGGACGGTCATGAGCCAAGTCTGCACCGCCGAAACTGCGATGTCACGCCTCGACCTCAGCTCGGCAGGCCTTCGCGCACGCAAATCGCGTAAGCGGTGCGGAACGCCTCGCCGGGCCCCAGCTTCAGGATCCCGGGCTTGTGGGTCAGCTCCTGATCGTGGTCCACCGTGTCGTTAACGCCAAACCAGGGCTCGATGCAGAGGAAGGGCGCGCCCTCCGGCTGCCAGATGCCCAGATCGGGGGCGCCGCCAAGATCCACTTCCACGTATTCCGGAACGCCGTCGCAGCGCAGCTGCACACTTCGGCTCTTGATGCCGCGCATGATCAACGCATCGCGGGCGAAGAGCTCGTGTCGCAGGCGCAGGCTCCGGTTTTCGACCGGCAACGTCTCGGGCGTCGTCTCGATCAGGCCGTTGTCGGTCATCGGGTAGCGCGCCCAGGCTTCCTCTTCGGCAAAGACGAGCTCGTGGTCCTCAAATTCAGTATCGGGCAGCCACGGCAACCGGATCGCCGGGTGGGAGCCGAGGGAGAAATACATCTCGTCCTGCCCCAGGTTGCGCACCTTGTAGCGAATGTGCAGGCCGTCCATCTCCAGCTGAAACGTCACCACCAGTTGCCACTCGAACGGGTAGCTGAACCGCGTTTCCGCATCGCTCTTGATGCGAAAGCGCGCCCGCACGGGCAGCTCCTCGATCAGCTCCCATTCGCGGCCGCGCACCAGCCCGTGTTTGGGCATGGCATACTCGACGCCTTTGTAACGGTATTTGCCGTCCTTCAGCAGCCCGATGATGGGAAACAGAATGGGGGCGTGCTTGCCCCACCACTCCGGATCGCCCTGCCAGATGAACTCCGTCTGGGTGATCCGATCAAAAAGCGACTGTATTTCCGCCCCGTCCGCCGAGATTTTAGCGGTGAAGCGCTGATTCTGAAGAGTGACTTGAGAACCCATGTGCGAAGAAAAAGTCCATATTACCCCTATTTATAACGGCATGCAAGGATGCTGATCCCGTTCCGACCTCAGTGATGCTTCAGCACATCGGGGTGGTCCTCGAAGGTCTTGCGCAACCCTTCCACCAACTGGGCACGCTGGGCGTCGGTCAGGCGAGCCTCCGGGTGCATCCAGTCGTAGGGCCAGATCGGCATGGTGCCCGATTCCACCACCTCGGCCGCGTCTCCGGCAAAGCGTCCAAAGCCCTCCTCCGACATGTTGAAGACGAAGCGCCCGTCCCGCACGTGCTGGCTCGTCCACCAGCTGAAGGGGGCGACATAGCTGTACCACGGCCACTCCGTCTCGTTGCTGTGGCAATCGTAACAGGCGGCCCGGGCGAGGGTCTTCGTCTGCGGGCTATCCCAATTCGGCTCCGCCTCGACGGGCGGGTTGGAGCGATCCACGGGGATCAGTTGCAGGGCCAAAAAGAAGAGCAGCCCCCCACTCCAGAGGAGCCATTTCCGTGATGACATTGCCATACTGGCAACTGAAAGTCCTCTTCTCCCGCGCCGAGCGCAACTGGAAATTACGAGGCCGCCCGAGCGCGTCTAACCGTGCGGGCGTTGCCGGTGTTGAGCGTCAACGGCTAGTGCTCGTGTGCCTCTTCTTCGCTCGCGTGTTCGTGTTCGCCGCCCTCGTGGCCTTCGCCGCCGAAAGTCGCCCGCAAGCCTTGCACGAGCTGGGCACGTTCCTCTTCGCTCAGGCGGGCTCCCGCGTGGGCCCAGTCGTAGGGCCAGATCGGCATCTCGCCTTCTTCGACTTCTTCCGCCGCATCGTCAGCATGGCGCCCGAAGCCCTCTTCCGACATGTTGAACATGGAGCGGCCTTCCTCCACGTGGTGGACCGTCCACCAGCTGACCGGTGCGACGTAGCTGTACCACGGCCACTCCGTCTCGTTACTGTGGCAATCGAAGCAGGCGGCGCGGGCCAGGCCCTCGGTCTCCGGGCTGTCCCACTGCGGTTGCGCCTCGACGGGCGGATTGGTGTGAGCGACCGGTACGAACTGAATCCCCACAAGGATCACCAGAACACCGACTCCGAAATGCCATGCACGGAATGATTTAGCCATAATGGTGAAATATCATCTTCTTGAGAGATTGTAAAGCGACCACGCGGGACCGCCCTCCATCGGAGCGGTCCCGCTGGCTGTCTTTCGGTCTTTCTGGATCAGGGCAGATGTGAGCAGAGCGATCTCTATTATGCTACGTTTGCAGTTTCCCCATTATTATCCCTATCTGAAGATGCCCAATAGGTTTTAAATGCGTCGATGATCGCCTGGATCGCGTCTTTGGCGGCCTGGAGATTCGTCACATCGAGGTTGGAGGCATCGATGATCGCCAGCGCCGCTTCCTGCAGGTCCTCGAGCGCATCCGCATCGTAGGTGGCCGTGCCGATCAGGTCGTTCGTGGCCAGCAGCAACTGCTCGCGCTCGGCGTCCGACAGGCTCTGGTCGCTCCAGACTTCAGCCAGGGTCGCGGCATAGGCGTCAAGGGCTTCGTCACTGAGGTCGATCGACCCCGCAAAGGCCCGCAGCGCCCGCCGCAATTCGAGGCGCATCTCCCAGGTCACCTCGCTGGCGTCGCGGAAGTCTTCCAGCAAGTCCTGCAGATACGCCAGGTTTTCGAGCTGCGTCTCGTTCAGCCAGCGCTCCCAGCCGTTCATCCAATACCAGGTTTTGAGCGTGTTGCCGCTCGAGACGCTGAACCACTGGTCGTAGCGGAAGGAGTAGGCGAAGGGATAGGACCACTTGGCGGCATACCACCAACCCTGCCCGGGCTTCCAGAGGTAGCTGGCCTGGTCGCCCGCGTCACGGTTGAGCACCAGCCCGAATTGCTGATGGGAAATCCAGTCATTGCCAAAGTCGTAATACCAGCCGAAGCGCTCGCTCCGACGCCATCCGTTGTCTTCCGGAGTGGTCGCATCGTCCAACACGTCGGCGGAAACAACCGTGCTGCCGCACAAGGCGAGCAGGGAGAGCAGATAGAGGCGTATTTTCATCCGTAAGCAGGTTTGAAGATATCCACCTTAGTGCAGCGTTAGTGCCAGCGAGGACAGAAAAGTTGTAACTTGCTTATTATCAATCAACTTCATTCAAAACGTACGTTTTACGTTCTCACTGGCAGCGGCTCTTCCGGGAGATATCTCCCACTCTCGCCACTCGCCCCAACGGCCGACCGGGAAAGATTACCCGGCGCCTTCCTCACGCCATTCACCCCGGAGCGCTTCCAGAACTGCGCCTCGGCCCGCACCTTGACCTGCCCCCGCTGGACGAGGCGGCCCGTAAGCGCGAAGCGCGGCCCCACGACCTCCTGCACCGTCGCCTCCAGGTAGTTGGGCACCTCCGGCGAAACCGGGCGCAGGTAGCGCAGGCTCAGCCGGGCCGTGACCGCCTCCACGCCGTGGGCGAAGAGGCAGCAGGTCATCAACTGGTCGAAGTAAAGCGCCAGCGCCCCACCGTGCACTACCCCTTCGTAACCGCAGAAAAAGGGGCTCCAGCTAAAGGATTGGCTGCGAAACGCGCCCGCTTCGCTCAACTCGAACTCGAGCCGGAAGAGCCCCTGCCCACAGGCAAAGCACCATTCATGCGCCTGGGTGCGCAGCCGCTCCATCTCAGCCAGATCCGGTGTCGGCAGCGTGCCGGGCTCAGCAGTCGTGGTGCTCATGGCCGGCACAAAGGGCTTCGTCGGGCAGATCGACCCTCAGGCCGGCCCGGTGTTCCTGCAGGGCCTCGTCGACCCGATCCGCAGTGGTTTCGTAGACCAGCAGGCCCAGCTCGAAACAGCGCCGCAGGGCAAATGGGCTCATGTGCTTGCAGTAGACTTCGGTGGCACCGGCCGTCTTCAGGGTCGCCAGCGGAGCGCAATGATGCGAGCCGTCAGACGTGCCCGGCGCGATGAAACGGCACGTGCCGCTCGCGGGCTCGACCAGCATAAAGCCAAAGGAACGGCCAAAGTGGTCACTGATCTGAGAACCGAGACCGGCGTCTTCATTTACGGGATAAACGATCATGTCGACCCCTTGAATAATGAGCATATGCTAAAAACTCAAGCAGATTGACTTGACCTGTTTCGTCGAATTTCCGGCAGTAAGCTCATGCCACGCCCACCTTGCCCTCGCCGCATCGACGGTCGTCCGCCGGCGGACTACTTCAAGCCGGCCGGCATCCCGTTGCGGCAGCTCGAGGAGGTGGAGCTGGCACCGGAGGAATGGGAGGCCCTGCGCCTGGCCGACGTGGAGCAGCTCTACCGCGCCGAAGCCGCCGAACGCATGGACGTTTCGCGGCAGACCTTCGACCGCATCGTGCGCAAGGCCCGTGCCAAGGTGGCGGGTGCGCTGCTCAACGGGCAGGCCTTGCGACTCCAGCGTGTAGAGCCGCGCCCATAGGCCCGTTGCGCCGTCTAGGCGGCCTCTTCCTCTTCTTCCAGCGCGATGGCGGCAGGGGTCTTGTGGATCGTCCAGCCGGTGAAGATCAGGATCGACGACATGACGGGCACCGCGAGGTTGAAGAATGCGTAGGGCGCGTAGGCCATGGCCGAAACGCCGAGCACCGAGGCCATGTAGGCGCCACAGGTATTCCAGAAGATGAGGGGCGACGAGACGGTGCCGCCGTCTTCCAGCACGCGCGAGAGGTTCTTTCGCTCCAGCCCCATCTCGTCCACCATGGGACGATACATGCGGCCGGGGATCACGATGGAGAGGTATTGGTCGGACGCCAGCAGGTTGATGCCGATGCAGGAGCACAGGACCGAAAAGAGCAGCCCCTTCTGCCCGCGCGCCACCTTGAGTACGGCCGCGCTCATGCTCTCCAGCATGCGCCCCGCCTCCATGATACCGCCAAACACCATCGCGAGGATGATCAGGCCGACCGTCCAATACATGCTCTCGAGACCGCTGCGGCTGAGCAGTTCGTTCAGTTCCGGCGAAGGCGTCTCCAACGAAAGCCCGACCTGAGCCGTCACGAGCAGCTCCTGAAAGCTCGCGCCCTGGAAGATCCACGCGCACAGCCCACCGGCAATGCAGCCGACCATCAGGCTGGGCAACGCATCGACCTTCATCATCACCATGCCGAACACCACCGTCGGCACGATCAAGAGCAGCGGCGTGAGATTGAAGTGGTCCTGCAGCAGCGCGATCAGCGCGTCGATATCGGCCAACGCGGCCCCATCGGCATGCAGGCCGAAGCCGATCACCGCATAAATCGTCAGCGCCAGCACAAAGGGCGGCAGCGTGGAGTAGACCATGTGGCGGATGTGCGTAAACAGCTCCGTGCCGGCCACCGCCGGGCTCAGATTGGTCGTCTCCGAGAGCGGGGACATCTTGTCGCCAAAATACGCGCCCGAAACCACCGCCCCGGCCACCAGCGGCAACGGGATGCCCATGCCGCCGCCGATCGCCATCAACGCTACACCCACCGTGCCGGCCGTGGACCAACTGCTGCCGATGGAAAGGGAGACGATCGCGCACAGCAGGCACGCGGTGGGCAGGAACACGCTGGGCGAGATAAAGAGCAGCCCGTAGTAAATCAGCAGCGGCACGATGCCCGCCTGGATCCAGAGCCCGATGAGCACCCCGACCGTCAAAAGGATGAGGATGGGCTTGATCGCCACCATCACGCTCTCCACCAAGCGCTCCTCCAGCGTGGTCCATTTGTACCCCAGCAACAGGGCGGTGCTCGCCGCCACGACGGAGGCCAGCAAGAGCGGGATGTGCGGGTCGCCGCCAAAGACAATGACGTTCACGCTCAGCAGAGCGATCAGGGCGACGACGGGGATGAGCGCAATCGGTAGCGGTGGAAGCCCGAGCGATGCGGCGGAATCCGAATTCTCCATGTGGCGTGGTGCAGAGGTAGGTAAACGCGTCGATAAACCGCGCCTCGGGAATGTGCACACACTTCATCCACCATCAGGATCCCCGAAACCGCAGCCTGTTATCAGGTTTTTGGATATCGGCCGGATTCACCCTTGTAAAGGCAAACGGGTATGAAATGTCCTCATGCCGAAGGGCAGATGGAAACGAAGTGCCTCGGGGAACAGGCGAAACCCTTGAACAACAAGGGCGGATTTTGTTTTTGGTCGGGCTGACAGGATTCGAACCTGCGACCCCTTGCACCCCATGCAAGTGCGCTAGCCAGACTGCGCCACAGCCCGAAAACAAAGTTGCATCAACGCGTACCAGCGCCGATGAGTCAAGCCCGCAAAAACAAGAATTTGCATTTGCGGCCTGAACCCGCTCATAGACGGCCCTTACGGCTTTGCGTAGCGGACTTCCTTGCCCTTCAGCTCAAAGCGAATCGGGCAGCCGCCGAGGTCGAATTCGCGGATCATGGCGTTGGCGAGGTAGCGCCGGTAGCCGTCCTCCAGCTTCGTCGCGCGATTGCAGAAGAGGCGGAAGACAAACGGGCGGTTCCGCGTCTGCACGGCATAGTAGATACGGAACCGCTTGCCGCCGACCACCCGCGGCTCGCGAGCCTTTTGCAGCTTGTCCAGCAGCTGGTTGACCTTCGGGGTCGGGAGCTGACGCGCCGACTTCTCCCACAGACCGCGCGCGGTGCTGAGGATGCGCTCGTTGGCAAAACCGGTCTTGGCCGAGACGAAGAGCACGGGGCTGTCTGGCAGGAAGAACAGCTCCTTCAGCGCGGCCTTGGCGTAGGATTCGCGGAACTCGCGCTCGTTCTTGTAGCCTTTTACCTCGCCTTCTTCCTCTTCAGCCTGCTTGAAGCGCTCGACTGCCAGGTCCCACTTGTTCACGATCACGGCCACACACTTGCCGGCGTCCATGATCTCGCCCGCGAGCTGCTTGTCCTGCTTGCTCACCCCCTCCATGGCGTCGATGACGAGGAAGACCAGGTTGGCGCGCTCCAGGGCGTCGCGCGTGCGCAGCGTCGAAAAATACTCCACCGGCGAATCGAGGCGCCCCTTGCGGCGCAAACCCGCGGTGTCGATCAGGCGGAAGGGCCAGGAGCCGCCACTCTTGGTGCGGTAGTCGAGGTCCAGCTCCACCGAATCGCGGGTCGTGCCGGGGACTTCGCTCACCACCATGCGCTCGGCCTCGAGCAGGGCGTTGCAGAGGGACGACTTGCCGACGTTCGGGCGCCCCACGAAGGCCAGGCCCACGCGCTCGCCCTTGGCCGCCTGCTCGGGGTCGATGACTTCCTCCGGCTTCGGCCCCAGCACTTCGGCAATCGCCTCACGCACACCGCTCTCGTTGTAGCCATGCTCGGCGGAGCACATCACCTGGCGTTGAAAGCCCAGGCGCGAAAAGTCGTCCACCCGGTCGGCCTGAGACTCGTTGTCGACCTTGTTGATCACCAGCAGCACCGGCTTGTTGGCCTGGCGCAAACGCTCGGCGATCACCTCGTCCATCGCGGTAAAACCATCGCGCGCATCCACCACAAAGCAGATCAGGCCCGCCGTTTCGAGCGCCAGCCACACCTGCTCTTCCGCGGCAGAGACGAGGGCCTTCATCGTCATCTCGGGGACGAGGCCAATCCCGCCGGTATCGAGCAGCATGTAATCCTTGTCCACCCGGATGGAGTTGACGTCGCGGGTCACGCCAGCCTGGTCGTGCACAATGGCCACGCGCTTGCGGGCCAGCCGGTTGAACAGGCGGCTCTTGCCGACATTGGGCCGCCCCACGAGGGCTACGGTACGGGAAATGGACATCGAAGGAACTCGGTTACTGACGTTGATCTGTTTTGGACGGGTGGGACAGCAGAACGCATTACGCCCGCGTCGTCAAAGCCCGGAACAAGGAAACATGTGTGCCCTGCCCCGCCTTCGACCGACGCGGGTCTCGTCTGCGGTCCAGCTAACGATTCGCTATTTGCGGTAGCGGTCGACAAAGCGCTCCATGCGGTCGGCCGCGATCTGGAGCTTGTCAAAGCTGGTGGAGAAGCTGGCACGCACAAAGCCGGCGCCACTGTGGCCAAAGGCCGTGCCCGGCACCACCGCCACCTCTTCCTCCTTCAGCAGCTGTTGGCAAAACGACGTCTCGTCCATGCCGGTGCAGGCGATCGAAGGGAAGGTGTAGAACGTGGCCCGCGGCAGGTGGCAGGTCAGCCCCATCTCGTTGAAGCGGCGCACAAGGAAGTCGCGGCGGCGATGGTAGCTGTCGCGCATACGGGCCACCGAGTCGTCACTGCGCTTGAGCGCCTCCACCGCAGCCTCTTGCGTGAAGATCGAGACCGACATGATGCTGTATTGGTGCACCTTCATCATCGCCTCGATGATCGGCTGGGGCGCGCAGGCATAGCCGATGCGGAAGCCTGTCATGGCCCAGGCCTTGGAAAGGCCGTGCAGAAAGATGGTGCGTTCCTGCATCCCCGGCAGCGAGGCGATGCTCACGTGTCTGCCCTCGTAGGTCAGCTCGGCGTAGATGTCGTCGCTGTAGACGAGCAGGTCTTTCTCGATACAGAACTTCGCCACCTTCTCGGTCTCTTCGCGCGACATCACGCCGCCGGTCGGGTTGGTGGGGAAGTTGAGCACGAGGGCTTTGGTGCCCGGCTCCCAGGCCGCCTCGAGGTCCTCCACCTGCAGGGCGAAGTTGTGCTCCTCGTGCACCTTGACGGGCAGCGGCTTGGCCCCGGCCAGCTGGATGCTGGGCGAATAGCTGACGTAACAGGGCTGGTGATACAGCACCTTGTCGCCGGGGTTGAGCGTGGCCCGCATGGCGGTATCGAGCACCTCGCTCACCCCGATGCCGATCAGCACCTCCTTGTCGCCATGGTAGCTCATGCCGAAGGTCTTTTCGACGTATTCGGCCACGGTGCGGCGCAAGGCGAGCAGGCCCAGATTGTCGGTATAGCTGGTGCGGCCCCGCTCCAGCGAATAAATGGCGGCCTCGCGGATGTTCCACGGGGTCACGAAGTCGGGCTCACCGATACCGAGGGAGATGGCCTGCGGCATCTGCTGCACCAACGCAAAAAAGTCACGAATGCCCGAACGCGGCAAACCACGCACGTGCTCCGCTACAAAGCGGTTCTTGATTCCACTCATTGCCTGATAAGATGTTACTTGGTTGACGTGCGGGGTCGGCTTACGGACTGACGGCCGGGCGTTCCATTTCGTCCGGCTGCGTTTCGATCAGGAAGCCACTTTCCTTGTAGCAACGCAGCATGAAGCGCGTGGCCGTGGACTGGACGCGGTCGATCGTGGAGAGCTTTTCGGACACAAAGGTCGCGATCTCCAGCAGGTTGCGGCCGGTCACCACCACCATCAGGTCGTAGCCGCCGCTCATGAGGTAGCAGGTCACCACCTGGTCGAAACGGGCGATGCGTTCGGCGATCTTGTTGAAGCCGCCCTCGCGTTCGGGCATGATCTTGACTTCGATCAGCGCCTGCACGCGGTCGCCGCCGTTGACCTTGGGGTGCAGGATCGGGCGCCAGCCCAGCAACACCTTATCGGCCTGCAGCTCGGCGAGTGCTGCCTCGACATCTGCTTCAGGAGCGCCCAGAATGGCACTGATCTGGGCAGTGTTTACGGCTTCACCGTTCACCAATAACTGCAGTATTTTTTTGACCATAAGTCGCCCAACATGAGGCCTTGGCCGGAAATTTGCACGCTAAATCTGCCTCTACCCAACACACCGCCATGTTGAAAGATGCTCAGAATCACGGGGTCGAGATCATCGACTATCGGCCGGAATATGCGGTCGACTTCGCGCGGATCAGCTTCCAGTGGATCAACGCCTACTTCAAGGTGGAGCGCCATGACCTGGAGATCCTCAACCATCCCCAGGCCTACATCATCGACCGCGGGGGCTGCATCCTGCTGGCGCGCCTGGACGGCGAAATCGTGGGCTGCGCCGCCCTCATCCCGGAATATGAGGACCCGCAAGTCCTGGAACTGAGCAAGATGGGCGTCGACGAAAACTGTCGCGGTAAGGGCGTGGGGCGGATCCTGATGGAAGCCTGCCTCGATCGTGCTCGCGAAATGAACGCCCGCCGCATCTTCCTCGAAACGAACAGCCGGCTGGGGCCCGCGCTGTATCTCTACCGCGCTTACGGCTTTCAGGAGGCACCGATGCGCCCCAGCCCCTACACTCGGGCAGACACCCGGATGGAACTCGACCTGGCCGAAAGTTCAGGCGCAGACCTCCCCACTGCCCTCTAGAGTCCCCTAGAAAAGGTTCGTTACATTTGATCTATTCCCCCCAAGGGCTAACTTAACTACATGCCATTGTCTCCAATTCTCACCGGGGCAGCGGCGCTACAACATCAATCCGGGAAGACGACTGCATTTGTAAAGGCAAAGCCACTCACCGCAGGCGACCTTTATGAACCCATCTTCTCTGAAGAGCCGATCGTTCTCGGGTTGAAGTATCGGGCGCAGCTGCAAGGCCAGACCAAGCTGCTACCAATCGGCGAAGTCAAAGACCAACTACGGCGCGGCTTCGGCTGGATGCGCGTGTAGCCATCCCCCCTTGTAATCCGCGGTAGCGGCGTGTTGACGCGCGATAAAAGCGCGAATTGAGAGGTAGGCTAAAGCTCTGAGCCTAAGCGGGTCGCCTATCCATCAAAACCTGACAAAACGACAACAAAAGTATACTTTACGTATAAAATACTTTACATATTGTAGATTTTTACAGACAAAATAGCTCATGAACACTTCATTTCGGGAGAAGAGTGTGTGGGCGTCCCTGGTCGCGTTGCTGGTGTTCTTCGCCTATTACTTTAACCGTGTTCGGTCGATACCGCTCGAGAAGGCAGAGATCCTGACACTGTTTGCCGGATCGGTGGTGGTGCTTGTCGTGCTGCAAATCGCGTTGCAGGTGGCGGTTTCGCTGGTGAACCCCAAGGATGCAGCCCAACCGTGGGACGAGCGCGAGCGCTTGATCAAAGCGAAGGCCGGGGAGGTCTTCGGCGTCGTGCTGGCCATCGGTGCCCTTTTCTCAGCGAGCACGGCATTCTTCGGTGCCCACCCGCTCCAGATGGCCAACGCCATCCTGCTCTCCCTGGTCGGCGCGCAAATCGTGGAATGCGTCGTCCAGCTCTACTACTACCGTCGCGGCATCTAGACCATGGCCAGGACGCACATCCGCAACCACATCCGCACCCTCCGCTTCATGGCGGGCGAAATGACGCAGCAGGCCTTGGCCGAACAGATCGGCGTCACTCGCCAAACCGTGGTCGCAATCGAAAAGGGCAAATACTCCCCCTCCCTCGAAGTCGCCTTCAAGATCGCGCGCGTCTTCCGTAAGCCGCTGGAGGAAGTCTTCCAATACCAGCCGGTCGAAGCGGTTTTCCTCTATCAGCCGGAAGAAGACTGAACCGGCCTACTTCTGGAAGTAGCCGCGCTGCTTCTCGGAGATGGGCAACTCGACACGCTCCATCACCTGCAGCATGTCTTCCCACAGCTGGCGCTTGGATTCCTTGGTGCTGTTGCGCAGCAAATAGCTGGGGTGGAAGGTCGGCATCAGCGGCACGCCGTCGAAGTCGTGCCAGTGGCCGCGAACCCGCATGACGCTGATCTTCTTTTCCCCGCCGATCAGGCCGTTGATCGCGGTCCCGCCCAGGGCGACGATCACCTTGGGCTGCACGATGTCGAGCTGGGCGCGCAAATATGGCAGGCAGTAGCCCATCTCCTCCGGCGTAGGCGGCCGATTGCCCTTGCGCATCGGGTTCCCAGGATCAGGCCGCCAGTTCATGATGTTGCCGATGTAGACCTGCTCCCGCGAGAGGCCCATCGCGCCGATGATCTTGGTCAGCAACTGACCGGCAGCGCCGACGAAAGGTTCGCGCTGGACTTCTTCATCCGCGCCCGGGGCTTCGCCGCAAAAAAAGATCTCCGCATCGAGGCTGCCGACCCCGAAGACCACGCGTTCAGGATTGCCCGCCTGCTCCTGGCAGACCGGATCCTCGTAAACCTTCTCGCGCAATACGTCCCAACGCTTTTGTTTGGAGCCACGCGGCAGCTTCACCGTGGGCGGCTCCGGCAGCTTGCGCCCGCTCTGGGCCGCCGGCTTGGGCCTGGACTCCTTGACCGCCTCCGCGGTGCTGGGCAACTCCAGCTTCAGGTCGGCGGCCGAAGTCTGGGCGCTGGCGGTACGCAGCGGCGGCAGCTTGATTTCGGTCGGGCTCTGCGGATGCGCCGCCGCCGCCTTCGAAACCTGCGCGCGCAACTGCTCCAGCGTCTCGGGCGTCAGGTAAAGCGAATCGACTCCCTCGCGACGCATTTGCCTCAGCTCATCAATGACAGCTTCCAGTTGGGCGCGCATACACCGTATTAGATGCGGTGACGCGCCCGGAGACCAGCGCGAAATGCGGGACGCTTGCGTCGCTTCATCTCCAGGACGCTAATGCCGCCCCAGCACCCAGAAATACCAGACCAGCATCAGATCGAGATACACCGTGAGAGCGGCGGTCACGACAAAGCCCAGACCGCCCGGCGTGAGTTGCATCAACAGGAGACCGGCCGGCACGTTAACGCAGAGAAAGCCGCCGGCGAGCTTGAGGTTGCGCGCATTCCAGAGTGGGTGCGGCAGATCGCCCAGGTCTTCTTCCGGCAGGCGCGACTGGTTGTCCCGCAAGATGGCGTGCACATCCATCGGCGGGGCCGCGTCTTCACGCGGTGCCTGGCGTTCGGTCCGCATTTGCAACGCACGGCCCGGCACCCACATGTCCGCCAGCTCCGGAAATTCCCGGGCGCGCTGCCATGAGGCCTCCCCCACCCGCGCCAGATGGCTCTCCGGCGTGACGAGTCCCTGTTCGCGCAACGCCTCCAGCTGCTCCCGCGCAAACGGACCGCGGGCGCGGCGTTCGTTCAGGTCGAACCAGTAGTAGGCGGCGGGCTCGGGCACAGGCTACTTCTTGCCCCGGTTGGCCCGCATGCCTTTTTGCACCTGTTTCTGGAAGAGCGGCAGGATCTGCTGCTCGATGTGCGCGAAAGCGGCCTGCAGGCCCTCCGCCCGGTAGACCTGCCCGATCTGCGCCTCCATGCGCGTCGGCTCGCCCAGCCCGGAGAGGAACTGGTTGGACGTCATCTGCTCATAGAGCTCGTGGCGGCTGAACTGGCCCGGCAGCGGATGGGTAAGGATGTATTCGCGGGCGTAGAGTCCCAGGACGGCGTCGCCCACCCAGGCCAGGTCGCGCACTTCGGCTTCGGTCTGCATGATTGCCGATCCAAGGACATCCTCGCCGTCAGCGCAACCACGCGCTGCGAGAGAATCGCATGGCGGAGGGACTGCCCTTCCTTGCGCTCAAAGCGGGGCTGAGCTCCGCACTCAAAAATGCATTGGGCGATCGAGGGCTTGCGTGAACGCCATGCCTTACCGCGATCACGCTTCCGCTTGCGCCTTCTTTTTGCGGCGGCGGTAGCTGTGGCCGCCGATCAGGGCCAACAGGGCGCTCGCGCCGATAATGGTGGCCGGCTCGGGGACCGGCACCAGCTCGCCGTTTTCGAGCAACAGCGCACCGTAATACCCCTCCTTGAAGCCGTTCGGGTTCTTGAAAATGATGCGCGTGACCTGGTCCGAGGTCAGACCGTCGGCGTTGTCGCCGAAGTAAATCTGGTCTATGCCGCCGCCAGAACGCTCGCCGGACCAGTTTTCGACCACCAGCACGCCATCGGTCGTCCAGCTGAGCGAAGAGCTGTCGGTAAAGCTGAGAATGCTGGAGCCCTCGCCCAGGTCGAGCGTACCCGCTCCCGCGAGTTCCAGCGTGCCCATGGCGTCGCTGTGACCATCGGTCTTGAGACTGCCGCCGCTGGTGATGGCCACCGCCGTCTGGTCCGAAACCTGATTGTGGTCATACAGGAGCAGCGTGCCGCCATCGATGTTGATCTGGCTTGCACCGTCGATCGCGTTGCCGACGCCGGAGCTGAGCCGCAGCGTGCCCTCGTTGACGTCGACTTCGCCGCTCAGGGTATTCTGGCCGGTCAGAGTCAGGCGGCCGCTGCCGGTCTTGACCAGATCCCCGTTGCCGGAAATCGAGCCATTGTAGGTCGTGTCGGCGTTGTTCTCGCCCACGCTCAACGTGTGGTCGCCCAGCAGGATGTTGCCACCCGTGCGACCGCCGCCGCTGATGCTGCCAAGGGTCTCGTCTCGGCCATCGAGCACCAGTTCGGCCCCCGCGCGGTCGGCAAAATCGACGTTCGCCTTGTCCCCGATGGCATCGCTCGCGGAGAGGGTCAAACGGCCCGCCTGCACGCTCACATCGCCGGCGAACGTATTGTCGGCCCGCAGATCCACCTCGCCCGCGCCGAGCTTGATCAGCCCCCCATCGCCATCGATGCCGTGCGTAATGGAGAGCTTGCTGCCTGCTTCGGCGCCAATGCCCGCGTCGCTGGCCAGCGTGACACTGCCGCCCCAGGTATTGCTGCCATCGTCGTTATAGAGCGCGCCGATGCCGTTCACGCCCGTGCCATTGAGCGTAAGGGCTTCGTCGGAGATGTTGAGATTGCCGTTGAGGCCGGCCAGCGCGAGGCTCGCGCCGCTCTCCACCACCGTGCCACGGGAGGAGCTGCCGAGCGAGCGGTTGTTACTGGCCAGGATAGCGCCCTCGGAGATCGTGGTCGTGCCGGCGTAGGTGTTCGCGTTGCTGAGGTGCAGCACACCGCCGCCGGTCTTGTGAATACCACCGTTGGACAGGACGCCCGAGACCTCCAGTTCGATCAACGCATTGGGATTGTCCGCCACGTCGAAGTCGACCGTGCGGCCGTCGAGGTCGACGTTGGTGGCAATCGTGGCCTGATCGTCGCCGGTCTCGACCCGGGTGACGTCACCGCCGGTGCGCAACGTACGCGTGCCGCTGCCCGAGCCCGGATGGATGTAGGCCCCGCCTTCGAGGATCAGGTCGCCAATCTCCTCGGTGTAGCTGCCGTTACCGCCCAACTCCAGCACGCCGGAGGTATTGACCCGCACCTGCGCATCGTTGTCGATCTGGTTTTGGGCCAGCGTACGTAGCGTGTCCGTGCCCACGCCATCACCGACCGTCACGTCGCCCTCGAGGTCAACGTTGTTGCTCGTGCTGAGGCTCAGCTCCAGCGTGCCCGCGTTGACCGTGGTGGTGCCGGTGTAGACGGTATCTGTGCCCCGGCCGTTAAGCAGGCGAGCGGTGCCGGTGCCGTTTTTCACCAGGTTGCCCGAGCCGGACGTCTGGGCGTAAATGTCGGTCGTGCCCGCACCGTCGAGCGTCAGGGTGTGACCGCCGAGCGCAAGGCTGCGGCGGGTGCCGGTATCGCCGAGGGTCAGTGTGCCGCCCGCAGTGGTCACGGTCGCGTCGGCGGAAAGGGAAATATCCTGATTCCAGCGATTGTTGCCGGCGACGTTGCGCAGCGCCCCCTGCCCGTCGAAGCCGCCACCAGCCAGCGTCAGCGACTCGTTGGAGATCGTGCCGGTATCGCGCAGGCCGAGCGTGCCGCCATCCAGCACCACCGTGGTGGTCGTGCTGTCGGTATTGCCGAGCGCGTTGGCGTCGCGAGCTTCGAGCGTGCCGTCAGTGACCGTCGTGGTGCCGCCATAGCTGTTGCTGCCAGACAGCACGAGCGTGCTGGAGCCCTCCTTGGTCAGATCGGAGCTGTTGCTGCCGGTGATCTGCGCGCTAATCGTGATGTCGCCCGAGCCGCGGAACGTCGCGTCCTGGCCGTTGAGCTCCAGATCGCCGCCGTTCTTCAGCACGGCTCCAGTGCCGTTGTTGGACCAGATGAGGTCGTCGTTGAGGCGCAGGCGCGTCGCCAGCGTGCGGTCGCCCGTGCCGTTCATCGAGATGCGGGCCGGGCCGGAACTGGTATCCAGGACGATGAGGTTGGAGGCACCGTCGCCGTTGTCGGTGCTCTGCAACAGCGTGTAGTCATCCTGCCCGGCAAAGAACCAGTAGCCGAGCGTCACGCTGCCGTGCGGGTCGACCGTCCAGTTGTCGAACGAGCCGTCCTCGTCCGGCATGTAGATCGCACTGCCGACGCCTTGCGGCGCGTAAGTAGGATCGTCGACCCAGTTTTCGTAGGTTGAAACGGTGTAGTGGTAGGTATAGTCCCACCACGGAAAGTAAACCGAATACGCTTCCGTGGTCTTCTGCAGCCAATCGTTGGCAGTGACGCCGGTGGCGCTGGAGCCGCCATCCCACGTGTAGGACTCGCTGAAGGTCGGCACGATCTCGAACAGGCCGTTGCCGCGATCGATCACACCAGCCGTGGCATCGC
Source organism: Puniceicoccaceae bacterium 5H (assembly GCA_009772895.1). Taxonomy (GTDB): domain Bacteria; phylum Verrucomicrobiota; class Verrucomicrobiia; order Opitutales; family Oceanipulchritudinaceae; genus WOUP01. Next base: position 25,310 of record WOUP01000016.1, read on the forward strand.
CCCAGTCACTGAACGAAATCCGGTTGAGCAGGTTCGACTGGTTGCGGAGGTCCTGGGTGACGAGAAACTGGTCGGCCCCGCCGCCCTCGAAGGCATCGCCATCCCAGTCCAGCACCGAAAGCGTGCCATTGCTGGAGCCGTTGTAGCCGTCGAACTCCATCAAGCTGCTGTCGCCGTTGAAGAGGAACGTCGAGCTGCGGGTGACGCCGAAATCGCCCAGCGCATCGCTGTAGCCGCCGGTTGCAAAAGTGCCGCCGTTGAAGATAAAGTCGGTCGACTCGCCGATCTGATCGCTTGCGCCCAGCTCCACCAGCGTGTGGTTGGCCGTTACGATCTGGCTCGAATGGGCGATGGAAGGGCCGTTCTGGTTCGCGAGGTAAAGGTAGCTGTTATCGCCGAGGTAGGTCGCGCCAGTGTAGGTATTGGTGCCCGTCAACGTCAGGCTGTGGCTGTCACCGGTGCGGATGTTGCCCGTGCCGCTGATGGTACCCGCATAGTTGGAGACCGCCCCGTTGTAGAGCTGCAGCGTGTTATTGCCCAGATAGACGTCACCCCCCTGGGTGCCGCCGCCCTGCAGGGAGCGGATCATGGCATTGGCGTTGCTCGTGCCGAGGCTGAAGATGGCACCCTCCCGGTCGGCCAGGATCACGTCGGGATTGCCGTCGAGCGCGTTGGTCCGGCCAATGTTCAGGCGCCCCTCCTGAATGTCGTAGACCGAGATCGATGCGTTGCCGTCCATCGACACCGTGCCCGCGCCGACCTTGGTGGCTGTGCGGTTGCCGTTGACGCTGCCGGTAAAGCTGACCGTGCCTCCGTCGGCAGCCGTCAGGATGACGTCCTTGTCCAGGTTGATGTTGCCACTGAAGTAGGACGTACCGCTGGTGTGAGTGCCGCCGAGCGTGGTGGTGTCGCCGTAGTCGTTGACCGATAGGTTGCGGCCGATGTTGACGCCGGAGCGGTTGGTCAGCAGCGCCAGATTGCCGTCCGCATCCGTGCCCGAATCGCCGATCTGGACTTCGCTGCCGCTGTGGCCCATCGCCCCGTCCTGATCGCGCATCGCGTTGGTGCCGATGGAAAGCGTGCCGTCGCGCAGGGTGGTGGTGCCGCGATAGTTGCTGGAGCCGTTGAGTTCGACCGTGCCCGCGCCGACCTTCACCAGGTCGATGTTGTTGCCGTTGTTGACCCCTTGCAGCCCGGCGTCGAGGGCCAGCGTCGCCCCTTCGCTCGCGCCCACGGTCAAATCGTCGCGCACGGTGATTTGGGTCGCGCTGCTCACGGTATTGCGTCCCGCCAAGGCCTGCAGCGCCCCGGCATCCCCCACCCCGGTGCCTTCGACCGTGATGGATTGGGGGCGGTAGACCTCCGTGCCGTTAAGCGCGTCGAAGGCCAGCGTCGCGCCGTCCGCCACCTGCACGTCGACGGTGTTGCCGGAGCCGTTGACGCCCAGCGCCGTTTCCGTGCGGGCCACCGCCGTGCCGCGATTCACGATCAGGTCGCCGGTGAAGTCGCGGTTGTCTCCCTGCAAGACGAGGGTGCCGGTGCCGTTTTTACGCAGCTCGTCGTTGCTCTTGAAGCGACCCGAGATGACGACGCGTCCGGATGTCTCGACATCCATCACGTTGCCCTGGGTGTCGATGTCGCCCCCGAAGGTCAGCGTCTGGTCCACGTAGTGGTCGACCTGCAACTCATTGGCGAGCTTGAGGTTGACGTTGATCTCGTGATCGGCGTTGCCCTGGGCGTTGTTGAGCACGTTGATGTAGCTCGCGCTCTGGTCGCTGTCGCCCTGGTCGAAAATGATGGTGAGGCTGTTCTCGCCCGTATCCGGATCCAGCACGTATTGATACTGACCGCCGAAGGTCATGGAGTTGACCGTCTTGTCTCCGTCCTGAACGGTAATGTGCTGGTCTTCGTTTACGTACTGGTTGTTGAAGACCACGTTGGCGGTCTGCCCCTCGGCGAGCCCCGTGCCCGGGTTGGAATTGGGCTTCCAGTTTTCCTGGTGGCCGGGCGCCGGTGCACCATCCGTTTCGCCCCAATATTTCTGGTCACGGCCCTGCCCGTTGTCCCAAAACCATGTGCCCACTGCCGCCGTCGTCTCGACATCAATGCGGCGCATCTCGATCACCTGGATGCTGCCGCCGGTGGAGCCTGCAAAACCGAGGCGCAACTCCTCCGGGCGCTCCACTCCCAGATCGGCCAACCCCACCTTCATCACTTCGACGAAGTCGCCGTCTTCGCCGTAGCGCAGATAAACGGTGAGGATGTCGTTTTCGTCGATCACCATGCGCGCGCTGCGCAGGTCGGCCCCCAGCGGGCGCCCCTCCTCGTCGAGCTGGTAGGTCGGAAAATCGAGCTGCTGCGTCAACGGATCGACCGAGGTCGGATTGCCGTTCTCATCCAGGATCGTGTAATTGACCCCCGGCGCCGAATCCGAGCCGGTCGACGCGAGAAATTCGTAGCCGTCCTGCCCGCCCAACGCGCCGGTATCCGGGCCGCGCACCGTGATGGTGTTGGGATAGAGCGTACCGCTGCCCTGGCCATATTCCTCGTTCAGGCCCCCATTGCGGCCCTCACCATTGTTGGCCACATTGCCGTAATTGTCGAAGCTGATGCCGACATAGCCGCCGGGCATGCCCCCGACACCGGAGCGGTTGGCGTAACCGAGCGAGCCGCCATAGGCGCCCGGCGAAAAATCTTCCACCGCCGCGTCGTAGAGGAAAAACGTGAAACCGTCCGCTCCCGAGCCGTCATACATCGCGAGGTCGAAGGTGACCTCGATCCGGTTGTTGGACGACGGGATCTTGGTGTTGAGAAAGACCGCGTTGGCCTGGTTGTTTTCCAGCGAAGTCAGGCGCAACCATCCCTCGCCCTCGGCGTCTCCCAGCGCAGAACCGGCGGTCAGGTAAGGGCCGGTGCCGTTTGCGCTCGTAAACGCCCAACCCGGTGCGGTCGAGTACTGGAAACTCTCGTAGAAAGAGAACTGTGCTTCAGCCCGTGAGACCAAGCCGCCACACACCGCGAGCAACAACGTCGTCGGCAAGCGACGGCGGCGTAGAAGGCGATTCAGGCTGGGTTGAAAAAGGCGTGCAGGCACAATGCTCCGGATAAACAGCCCAAAAACTACGGTAGTTCACCTTAGCCTGCAAGATTAAGTTCCTTTACACATATTGTAAAAACAACGGTATAAAGCTTCAGTACATCCCTATCCAGCGAGAGAAATTCTCTTCTACCTGCAAGGCCAGCGCTTTCAGCCGTAAGCCTCGCGCTTCCGCCACCATCGCGTAGATCTGCGGCAAGTTCAGCGGACTGTTGAGGGGCTGACCGGCTTCGTCGGAGATTTGCTCCGCACAGCAAGCGTCCGGCCCCAGCATGTCGGGTGCGTCGGTCTCGATCAACAGACGGTCGAGCGGGAAGGCCGCCAGCGCCTCGCGATACTTCTTCTTCCGCATATCCCCGAAGTAGCCGCTAACGCTGAAATAGCAGCCCATCTCGGCCAGCTGACGCACCACCTCGGCGCTCGCGCCCGGCGAATGCAACAACACACCGGGCGGCAGCTCACCGAACGCCTGCAGCGTCTCAAGCAGCGGCCCCCACGCGTGCAGACAATGGATGGTGACGGGCCGGGCAAATTCGCATGCGATCTCCAGTTGACGCCGGAAGACTTGCTGCTGCCGCTCGAGATCGTGCCCCTCGATCCATTTGTCCAAGCCGATCTCTCCGACCGATGCCCGCGGATCGGCTTCCAGTCGTGCCCGCAATGGTGCCTCCCAGCCCGCCGGCTCCTGCCCCACCCGCCACGGATGCACGCCGTAGGCCGGCCAGATCCAGCCCGGATGCGCCGCCGCCAGCTCGGCCACGGCATCCCAATCGTCTGGATGCGTGCCATTGGTCACCAGCCGCTCGACGCCGCTCGCCCGCAACCCCTCCAACAAACGCGACCGATGCGGCGCGAGCCGGGTGTCTTGCAGGTGCAGGTGGGCGTCATAGTAGCGCATACTCGCACGATGTCACGGACGCTGCCCCCGCGAAAGTCCGTTTTTTGCCGGGCTGGTCCTCGGCGGGCTCAAAAAAAGCCGCCCATCCTCAGGGGAGATGGGCGGCGGAAATCGGGGCGATCGCTGTGATCTACCTTAAACGATGCCGATGGAAGGGTCGCGGCCGATGGTGCCAACGATGGACGCGCGGTAGGCCTCGGACTTGTAGTAGGCCAGCTTCTCCTCCACCTCGGCGCGACGCTCGGCGAGGCCAGCGAAGTCGTGGGGGAAGGAGGTGAGGTATTGCAGGTGGCTCTCCATCAGGGCGACATCGGAAGCCTGTTGGGTATCGAGGCGGGCCTTGTACCAGTCGCTCTCGAGCACGGCCTCGCGGGTGAACATCGCGCGCAGCTCCGGCGAGGCGAGCGTCTTGCCCTCGTATTCGCCGTCGCGCATGATGTGCAGCAGGGCCTTGATCGGCGGCACCGCCCGCTCGTAGGAGCCGTCCGCGAAGTAGTTGGCCGCCACACGCTGGTGCGTGCCCATCATGTTGGCGATGCCGTCCGCGAAGGTCTCGAGGTCCTGCAGCTCCGGCTTGAGCATCTCCTCGGTGAAGAGCACGCCCGGGCTGCCGAAGACGCGGCCCATGAACAGGTTGACGAAGTTCTGGTTGATCCGGTAGCCGAGGATGCTGGCGGGCACCTTCTTGCCGTTGACCTCCATGTCTTCCACCTTGTCGAGCAAGCCGTTTTCGATCAGGTAGTTCGGATCGCGCTCGATGCGCTTCATCCGGCTCCAGATCTCGGGCACCAGCAGGCTGATGTCGTGGTCGACGCGGAACTTCGGACCCACGTAGGCGGCGGACGTCACAAAGGGCTGGTAGCCGGTGACGGCGTAGGAAACGAAGGCCGCGTTGATGTCGTGGATCGGGAGGATCGCGTTGAACGGCCCCTTGGTCAGCGCCCCTTCACTACCCGCACCGGTGGTGGACGGGCTCTTGCCGGTCATGCTGGAGATGAACTCCATGAACGCTTCCGGCAGCGGCATGTAGTGGATGGGGTTGAGCACCGCGAGGGAGCGGATCGAACCTTCCGGCGGATTGTTGCGGTGGCCCGGGCAGACGATGTCCACCGGGGTGTGCACCGGCTCTTCCTCACGCAGGCGACGGAAGAAGCGCAGGCCCATCTGGGCGAGGTAGATGTCTTCCGGAGCCTCGAGGCCGGGGCGGGTCTGCAGGTAGCGCGGGTTCTTGGAGAACTTGCCGTCGATGATGCGGGGGATGGCCGAAGTGCTGATGTAGTTCGGGTTCTCCTCGGGATTTTCGACGAAGTCCTGCAGCATGGCCTTCATCGGCCCGGTGAAGTAGTCGAAGCGCACGGCATCGTCCACAATCTCACGCGCCTCGGCCTGACCGAGCGGCTCGTAGTTGGAGAGGAAGTTGCCCTTCTGGCTGAGGTCGCGCTCGGTCTGGTGGTCGTAACCGCGGATGATCGCGTCGTCCGGACGTTGGAAGAGGCGGTATTCGCAGTTGTAGGTAAATTTGAGCGACGGGTTGGGCGTGCTGCCAGCCGTGCCGGTGATCTGCTCGCGCGGGACCACGACGGAGGCCGTGATGTCGTCCTCCATCTGGATCTTGGCGGCGGGCCAGAAGTCCTTGCGCAGGGTGAACACGCGCCAGGAGCCGTCTTCCTCGTAACCGAGGCGCAGGTAGCTGGCGATAATGGGGGCGCCGCGGTAACGCAGCTCGTGACCGAGCACGCCGTTGATGCGGTCCACCGCGAAGCGATCACGCCAGTTGTCGCCCCAATCGGGCTTGTAGAAGCGCTTGACCAGCAGCACCAGCTCCTTGATCTCGGTCGGGATGCCGCGGATGAAGGCGTTGTGCTCTTCGGTGTATTCGTCGCTCGGGTTGAGCAGCTTGATCACCGAGCCGAGCGAGCGCTCGGGGCTGAGGATCGGGCGGCCCTTGGCCCGGTTCTTCGACGCATCGCGGAAGCGGTTGCCGTATTCGCGACCCAGGATCTCGTCCACCTTGTCGAACGCTTCCTTGATGTGGTCGACGTAGAACGGGTTGTGGATGATCGCGTCGGCGATCGACTTGGAAATCTCGGACTTGCCGCCGCCGGAGACCGTGCAGGGCTTGTGCGACATGGTCGGCTGAGCCCGGGTGCCGATAAGGCGCCAGCGGCGGCCTTCGGCGGGCTTCATCAGGCGGACCTTGTAACCGCTCGGCAGCACGTAGGTCTTGCGGGCCAGCAGCTTGATCGAGCGCTCACCATAGGCGTTGCGCCAGGTGATCTTCTGGTCCGGCAGGGAGAAGTAGGCATCCTCCGGCACATACAGGATGTTGGGGTGCTTGAGGTCGATGCCGTAGCCCTCGGGCTGCAACTCCATGCGGTGGGCATAGAGGCGCACGACGTCTTCGAAGGTGTGGTTGACCTCCGGCATGTAGTCGCTGAGGCGGAAGTCTTCACCCAGGTCGTAGCTGGAGAAGGCCAGCGCGCCGCCCGCGTGCTCTTCTTCGACCAGGCCGTAGAGGTTGGAGGCGTAGCTGAGCTGCGTCTTGACCTCCTTCTTGCAGTAGCCGAAGTAGTTGTCGGAAATGAGGGTGACGATGACGCCGTTTTCGTCGCGCGCGGTCACCTTGTAGGCCTGACCGTCGTTGTAGAGCTCGTCCTCGTTTTCCCAGCACATGCCATCGCGCTTCTGGCGCTCGTTGGCTTCGCTGATGTGGGGCAGGCCCACTTCCTTCTTGGTCAGCTTGAGCAGGTGCGGGGCAAGGATGACGCAACCCGTGTGGCCCGACCAGTTCTTGATGTCGAGGCCGGCATCGTTCTGGTGCAGGTAGGGGTCACCGGCGTTGCCGAAGATCGACTCCACGAAGTCGAGGTTGCAGACCAGGTTACCGGGGGCGAAGAAGCGCACTTCCATGCTCTTCTGCTCGGTAAAGCCGGGGACCGCGGGGCAGACGACCGGGCGCAGCAGCAGGGAGACCCAGCAGCGGGCCTGCTCCTTTTGCGTGCTGGTAAAGGGCAGGCGCATCAGCTCGGACGGCGGCTGCAGCGCGTGCTCGAGCAGCTTGGCGAAGGTCTTTTTCGGCACCGCCTTCTTGTCTTCCGGGATGGGCAGGCCGCCCTCCGTCACGTGGAAGACGCCCTTGGTGGTGCGGCGGTCGCTCTTGGGGTTGTGCAGCACGCCGTTCGCAATGCGGTAGGAGTGCACGATATCGCTGTGGAACTCGTCGCGATCGGGCGGCAGCGAAAGCATGCGGCTGAGGCCGTGCTGACCCAGGGAGAAGGTCTTGCCCGGCAGGTGCAGATTTTCGGCACCCTCAACCTCTTGCAAGTATTGGTGCAGCCACTCCTCGATCCGTCGGTCGGACGGCGGACGCAACTTGTCCCGGAGCTGATCCTTGGCCTGATAGTGGGCCATCAGGGACTGGCCCATCTTCAGGAATGCGTAGTCTTCTTCTTTGCCGAAGATCGGCTCCCCCAGCGCTGCGAGCTGCATATTGATGTATTCAATCATGCCCTTGTCGGGCAGAACGCTGCTGCAAGTAGTGCTGTCGAAGCCGATGGCTGTCCGCAGATCCGGTAGAGTGGTTTGCATGTGCTCGAGAGGGATTAAGGTTCTTTGACGGGGAGATTTCAAAAACTTTTGCTTAACACGTCAAGTCGCCGAATAAGCAAAAATAATCGGAGGCCTCAGATACTGCCCACCATAGCGGCGAAAATGCTTTGAGCAAGGACTACCGCCGGGGAGTTGCCCCCAATCGCTCCGCCCGGTCCTGCCACTCATCTTTAACTTCCTCAATATCAGAATCTTTAAGGACATCCCAATAGCGAATATCTTGTCGCAAAATCTGCTCCGATTCGGTGGCGAAAAGGGGCTGTTCCGGGGCCATTAACACAGCGGATAAGCTGCGCTCATAATAACATGGAAGGTCCTCCCGCTCCCAGGCCAGGTAGGCGGCAATCCAATACTGGTCGGCTAGCAGGTGACGCCCTGGCCCGGCCAGACGCCGCAGCCACTCCGCCTGCCAAGCGGTCTCCCCCAACGATTCGGGCGAACGCTGAACCCGCACCGCAACTGCAATCAGCAGTAAAAATGCACTACAGATGATGCGCTTCATGGGGTCGAAAATCGTCGTTTGGCCACCGCTTGCGCCAGCAGCAGGTAAGCGGGAAGGTAAACAAGCAGCGTCCAATCGGACCGTCCAAATGCGGGCAACAGGAAACGCAACCACTGGATGCCGCCGTCGAAAACTGCCGGTAAATGGGCCGCCGCCAGCCAGAGCAACCCCGCCAGCGCCACGAGACTCAACCGACGACAGAGAGCCGTGAGGAGCAGGCTGACCGCCCCCGTCATCGCCAGTTGGCCCAGCGCAGCGCCCCACAGCGAGGCGTCCAGCGCCGGCGAATGCAGACCGCTCCACGCCAGCAGGGCGCCCCATCCCACGGTCCAGACCAGATTGCAGCGCAGCCACACCGCCAGCCACTGCCATTGCACCGGCCAGCCCTGCCCACTCCACCACGCACGTTCGCCGCTCGCCTCCCGCCGGATCACTTCGTGGGCCGGCCAGACGAGCGCCAGCAGCAAGCCGACCCAGTGCACCAGTGCCAGCGCCAACTGCTCAGGGTAGCGCTCGGGCGGCAAACTGAAATTGAGGGGAGAAAGCAGGCGGTAGAGGCCTTCGACCAGCAAGGGTGCAGCGAACGCAACGGCGCCGAGCAGCCAACCGATGCGGCTCCCCAGCTCCAGCGCGAAACGTTGCTGCCAGTCCTTCATGCTTGTACTGTCGACGCAACCGGCTCCACCATCGGCGTCCATTCTGCCAGGAGCCCTTCGTAAGCACGTCCGCCCGCCTCCAACATCAGCAGGGTCGCCTCGGCGGCGGTAAAGGGTTCCAGCGCATGGGAAACCGCCACGATCAGGCGCGCGGCGGCCTGCTGCTGCAACCAACGCGCGACAGCGACCGCCTGCACGGCATCGAGCCCCGCCAGCGGCTCATCCAGCAGCCAAGGCACAGCGGGCGTGCCGTCCAGAGCCGCCAGCCCCAGCAATTGACGCTGCCCGCGGCTCAAGGTCTTGACGGGCTGGTCTTCCGTGATCGTCGAGCGCGGAAGGCCCTGCGGCCATGCCTGCGCGCCATTTACGCCCAGCACCTGCCCCACGCGCGCGCCAGGCGGAAAAGCAAAGCGCTCGGACACCATGCGCGCGCCGGCCCCGCCTGCTTCCAGGCGTTGCCAGAGCCAGCGCAGCAGGGTCGTCTTGCCCGCGCCGGGAGGTCCACCGATCAACCATAGCCCGGTCGGCGGCAGGGCCAAATGCTCGAGCGCCAGCACCTCGCGGCGCCACGGGCCCAGCCCGTATGTCACGCGCACGGGCGACCAGCTCCAGCCCACGACCATCAACCGAGATTGAAGCCCGAGAATTGCGGCTCGCGGCAACCGTAGGTTTCGTCGCACTGGCGGATGAAGGCGCTCATGCCTTCGCGCAAGGCGCCGAGGAAGCGCTTGACTTCGGCCTCCTCACCTTCGGCCTCCAGCCACACCGTGCCGTCCGCCTCGTTGCGCACAAAGCCGGAGACGGCGTAGCCGCGGGCCAGTTGGATGGTGTAGAAACGAAAGCCGACCCCTTGGACGCGGCCGTGAAAGCGAGCCTGGAGATGCGTGGTTTCAGCGGACATATGGACGAGAGGATGAGGTTAAAGACCTAGTGTGGCGAGAGAAAAGCGTGGCGCCGTTGGACTGCCACCTTTGCGCTACGACTAGCAGACCTCGGGCAGGTTGTCGATTGACTCCCGCCGGAAAGTGGTGCATGTATCCCACTATCGCGCGCACCGGTGGCACTGCAGGGAATACCCGGGAATCGCTCCGAATTTCCCATTGCAATTGCCCCTAATTGTCGCGATAACAAGCTAAACCTTCAAAAGGTCGCTAATTCCATGAGCAATTACAATTTTGATGGGTCTGCGGACGGCGACTGGGACGAAAAGGGAGATCTCTCCTGGAATGAATTTGACTGGCAACAGTTTCTGAAGCGCCAGCAAAAGGAGATTTCCCGCTTTATCACCTTTTACGATCAGCATTTCGACGAGCCTGATCGCCTTGATAAAGCTGCCAACCGTATGGGTTGGGACGTCCAGGATTGGTCCGCGGCCGAGCCCGACGTCGAAGACGAAGCGCCCGGCACCAGCTTTTCTGCCGAGGAAGAGATCGAGGAAACCGACTTCGATCCCTACACCCTGCACCGGCACCCGGTGTTTGTGGCCAGTGCCGGCCTCTACGCGCAAATCCGCTACGCCTGGGAGGTGGTCGTCAATCGCCGCTCCAAGCAGGTCGACAGTCGCATCGCCTGGAAGTTTGCCCAGACGCTGCACGAGGGTGAGATGAACATGGTCATGGCCCTGCAATCGCTCGACATGGGCGATTACATGCTGGCCGTCGTGCACCTCAAGTGGGTGCTACGCGCGCTTAACGACAGCCTGACCCTCGCCCCGCAGACGTCTCAGTATGCCTCGGATCCGGAGGACTTTCTCCAGCAGATGCACATCCGCCTCTTCGACCTGCGCGAGATCTGCCTGCGCGTGATGCAGGACAGCCGCGAGGAAGAGCGTCGTGGCTTCCGCGAAAACGAGTAGGCCCTCCGCCCCCTCGCAGTTTACATTTTGCCCAGCGGCCTCCCTTCTACGGGAGGTCGTTTTTTTTGGGGCCTGGCAGCCTAGATCCCGAATTCCGGGTCGGTGCCCTGCGACGCGTCCTTGAGGGCCTGCTCCATGCCGGCCGCCACGTCTTCGCGTTTGCGGCCCCAGGCGGTGGTGGTATCTTCGACCGCCCGCATGGTCAGCGTCACCTTGCTGAAGGGCAGCGGCACAAAAAACTTGTCCCAGGTCGGCAGGCGAAAGAACTGGTGATAGCGGATGCCCGTATGCACGATCGGTGCGCGCGTGAGCACCGCCAGCAGCGCCGCCCCCTGGTGCACGTGGTAGAGCGGCCCGCGCGGGCCATCGACCGTAATGCCGGTATCCAGCTTTTCGTCGCGGATGACGCGCACCAGCTCACGCACCGCCTCCGTGCCGCCACGCTTGGTGCTGCCCCGCACCGGGCGGGTGCCCCACAGCTCGAAGAGGGCCGCCAGCCACGCGCCGTCCTTGCTCCGGCTCACCAGCCCGCAGAGGCGGTGTCCGTGAGGCTTGCGAAAGCGACGGTAGATCTCCTGGTTGATCAGGCAGCGGTTGTGCCAAAGCACGAAAATCGCGGGAGCCGGGGTTTCGCGAAACACACGTTGTGACTCCGCATCCATACGAAACCGCAGGCTGCGCATCCACAGATCGGTCACAAAGGCGATCACGTAGAGCAGCCAACGCTTGCTGGCGGGGATAGCGTGCGTGGTGTCACGACGGGGGGGACGCGGCGCGTCAGTCATACTCCCACTGTGCGAACGGTTCGGCCGCTGCCAACCGCAAAGCGGCATCCATCCTTGCTTCGCCTGCCACCCTCTCGATAATGCCCGCCCATGCGCCTCCGTCCGCCCTGCCCCTGGTTGCCGCCCGCCTACGGCCCCATGAGCTACCGCGACCTCAATCAGCTGGGGACGGAGCGCGGCCCCATCTTCTTTCTCACCGCGCTGCGCTACGGGCAATACCTATGGCAGCGCCATGAGTCTGCCCGCGCGATTCTGGCACTGGCGCGGGGGCTGTACGCCGATCTGGATCGCCCGGAAGCGCACCCCCTGCCCTACGGCGCCATTGGCTGGATCGTGCACCACCACCCCGGCGACACTTTTATCGGCAATCCGCGCATCTCCTTCCAACATCAGGCTGAACGCTACCGGGGCAGTCGTGCACGCCTGCGCTGCGCCCGCTCCTGGGCCGCCTGGCAGGTTGTGCGCATGGCCGATCCCGACCTGCCGGGTGATCCGCATCCGGCCTGCGTCGAGCCCACGGCGGAGGCAATCGAAGAGCAGCTCGCCAACTCCCCGCTCGCGACCGAGCTCAACGACTGGCAGCGGGCGTTGCGCTCGGCTCCACATTGGCAACCGGAACCCAAGGACGCGCCCACCCACCCTGGTTCGCCGCCAGCTGATTGAAGGCCGCCAGATCTGCGTCTTTCGAGCCGATGCACAAGCCGTAGAGCCGGACGGGCGTCGCGACGCCGCCCTGCCAATCCGTCCAATCGGCCGCCAGAGACTCCCACGGCACGGTCCGTCCCCCACCGCGTTCGGTGGTGGACTGGAAGCTCGCGTCACTGATCACGATCAGGCAGTCAGGCTCCAGCTTGATCGCCGCCTGCATCACGCTCTGGATACCGTCCGGAGAACCCCGCTGCCAGTCGCGCCCGGCTCGTCCGGTCGTCACCAGATCATTTTCCAGCCACTCGCGCAACTGGCCACGCACCTCGCTCAAGGGCGCCAGCCGAGGTTCGGCCCAATCGTAGCTGCGGGAAAACTGCAGCAGCGCTACCTGCGAATCCGGGGACAGGCCCATGAGCAACGCATCCACCTCCCCGAGCAGCGCCTCCATGTCCGTGCCCTTTTCCTCCAGCTTGCGCTTGATGGGCGAGGAGATGTCGATGGCCACGACGGCCTTCTTGCCGTCGAGCGCCGGCTTGAGCCAGGCCAGCATCAGGTCCGGATGGGCCACCGGCCCCTCCGGCTGGTCCACCGGCGTCAGACCTTCGGTGGGCGTTTCCTTCGATTTGGCCTCAGTCCGGGCCAAGGGATCCTGCGTTTTGGGCAACGGATGGCGGGATTCCCAATCTTCCAATACTTGTGAGAAATCAGGCTCCGCGCGCTCACGTTGCGGTCTTTCCATTGCCACCGTCGCCTTTTCCTCGCGCTCACGGGGAAAATGAGGCCAATCATAGTAAACCATCGAGCCGACGACAACTAACGCCAGTCCGAGCAAAGCCCCGATCAGCCCAAACGGCGGACGAGAGCTCTTCCTACGCACTGTCTTGTCGCCAGACATCTACCAGAAGACATAACCCTAGATGAGTCTTCGACGCAAGGGTAACCCTATAGATTACGAGCAACTTCCGCTTTTTTTCGATTTTTCTCCCCAAAGATGCTTGACCGGCCGAACGCATTTTGTCTGTATATGGGCTTTCACCCAAGGGGTAGTAGCTCAGTTGGTTAGAGCGCCTGCCTGTCACGCAGGAGGCCGCGGGTTCAAGTCCCGTCTATCCCGCCATGAAGGCCCGCGAGGTTAAACCTCCGGGCCTTCGCCTTGTACGCAGGTCGCGAAGAGACATCGCCAGCTCAATGGACTCAACCACTGGCAACTTGATGGCAAACCTTCAGCTTGCCGGAGGTCCGGGCCTCGTAATCAGTCAAGCCATCCCAGCAGGCGGTGTATGCAGGCGGCTGTCTGGCGCCTACCCTCGCAAACGCAAAAAAGCCGCTCCGGGTGAGGGAGCGGCGAGCAATGAAAGGGATGCGGGGAAGCCGAGCGCTAGCGCAGCTCCTGGCTGGTCATGGCGTCGACGATCTTGAAGTTCTCGACGTGATAGGCCGGGTCGGCGCGGAAGGAGAGCTTCACGCCATAGGTATCTTCGATCTCCACCAATACCTTTTCGTCTTCCTGGCGCAGGCTTTCGAGCGCGTGCGGGTGGCAGAAGACACGCAGCCAGTAAGGCTCCTTGCGGGCCTCGATCTGGGCCTTGAGGCGGCGGATGACGCTGATCAGGCGGCGCTGGATCTCCACGCTCATGGTGCGGGGGCTCTTGACCGTGCCGCGTCCGGTGCAATAGGGGCAGCTATGGTAGAGGCCGCTGGAGACGGATTCCTTGTGGCGCTGGCGGGTCATCTGCATGATGCCGAGCGAGGAAATGGGCAGGATCTGGCACTTGGCTTTGTCCTTGGCCATTTCGTCTTTCATCTTCTTGAAGACGGCCCGGCGATCCTTCGGGTTCTTCATGTCGATGAAGTCGCAGATGATGAGGCCGCCAATGTTGCGCAGGCGGATCTGGCGGGCCATTTCGGCCGCCGCCTCGAGGTTGACCTGCAGGATGAAGCTGTTCTGGTCACCCTTCTGCTTATGGGAGCCGGTGTTGACGTCGATGGCGACGAGGGCCTCCGTCTCTTCGATCACGATCTCGCCACCGCTGGGCAACGGCACCTTGCGCTGGAAGGTCTGCTCGATCTGGCGCTCGATGTTGAAGCGCTCGAAGATGGGGATGTTCTCCTTGAAGCAGGCGATCTTGCCCTTGCTGCGCGGAGAGATCTGGCTGACGAGGTCGGCCACGCGCTTGGAGTCGTCCTCATTGTCGATCAGCACGCGGTCGACATTCTCGGTCAGAAAATCGCGCACGGTGCGCTCGATCAAGTCGGGCTCCTTGTAGACGCAGGTCGGCTGCTTGGCCTGGTCGATGCGGGCCTGAATCTGGCGCCACTCGTTGAGCAGGATGGTGAAGTCGCGCACGAAGTAGGTCCACCGCTTGCCTTCGCCAGCGGTGCGGATGATCACCCCCATGCCTTCGGGGATGGAAAGCTTGCGCAGGATGTCCTTCAGGCGCTTGCGCTCCTGCTCATCCTCGATCTTGCGGGAGATGCCGACCTGGCCGCCGTAGGGCATCAGCACGAGGTAGCGGCCCGGGATGGCGAGGTTGGTCGTGGTGCGGGGGCCCTTGCTGCCGATGGTGCTCTTGGTGATCTGCACCACGATTTCGGAGCCGATAGGGAAGAGCTTGGGGATCTCCTTGAGGCTGGGCTTCTTGGCCTTTTGTGCCGCGGTGCGGGTATCGCGCACCACTTCCACGTCGGAGTTCTTGGCGTCGGCCTCCGGCACGATGTCCCAATAGTGCAGGAACGCGTTCTTGGGCATGCCGATGTCCACAAACGCGGCCTTGAGGCCGGGCTCGAGGTTCTGGATCTTGCCTTTGAAGATGGCGCCGACGAGGCGGTCTTCATCCACACGTTCGAGGTCGAACTTCTCGAGGATGCCGTCGCTGAGCACGGCCACGCGCTTTTCGAGCGGCTCGGAATTGATGATGATCTCGCGGTAGGGCTCTTTCTCGTTCTTGAGCTTTTTGGCGAGTTTCTGAATGGCCGGGCGCTGTTTGCTGCGTTCGTCGGCTTCCTGCTTGATCTTCTCGGGATCGACGTTGGTGGCAGGGGCCTCGACCGGCGGATGCTTCAATTCAGCTTCCTGCTCGGGAGAAAGGTTTGTCGAGGGCATAGAGCTGGGTGGTTTCATGATTTATTGATCCAGCATTGTAAGGTTGGAGGTGATGAGGCGCCCTCATTCGCTGTCCGTGCTGCCCGCCTCCGCGGGTATGCAGGGGTACGTGCTGTGCCGGCTGCATCATTCGTAGAGACGGTGATGACGGTGAACACTTTGTACGATTCCCTGCAAGATGCAGCAGCTCAAAATGAAGGAGCCTCCGTAACTGACAAAGGGCAACGGAAGGCCAGTGATCGGAGTGAGACCTATCGTCATTCCGATGTTCACAAAGACGTGAATCAGGAAAATCACGGTCACGCCCACGCAAAGGAGCATGCCGAAACGGTCTCGGGCCTGTCCGGCAATGCGGACGCCATTTGCCAACAGGACCCCAAATAAACCGACCACCAACATTCCGCCCAGAAATCCTTGTTCCTCGGCGAAGACGGCGAAGATAAAATCGTTATGCGCAACAGTGCGCGGCAGGTAGCCAAGCCGGGCCTGCTGCCCGTTGGCGTAGCCCCGGCCGAACAGGCCACCCGAACCCACGGCGGATTCGGCCTGGATTGCGTTCCAGGCGGCCCCCGTGCCGGATGGGTCGACGACCTCCGGCGCGGCAAAAGTCATAATGCGCTCGCGCTGGTAATCCCGCAGCGGCACGAGCGACTTGGACTGGTATTCGCCCCGGAACTCCTGGGCCGACAGTCCACTCTTTTCCAGAGCGTGGGCGTAACTGTAGAGGTCGAAGGCCAGGATGCTCGCCATGCAAACCACAAGGGCGAATCCGACTAGAAAGAAGCGAATCGACAGCTTCGACACATACAACAGGGCCAACACCATTGGCGGAATAATCAGACACGACCCTAGGTCGGGCTGCAGAAAAATCAAGAACATTGGAAGTCCCGCCAGACCAAAGACTATCGCGAGCACGCGCACCGAGTCGGAGATCTTGCCAATCCGCGTGGTGGCGAGGATCGTCGACACCATGATGAGCGTACACACTTTGGCCGCCTCCGAGGGCTGATAGGCGAGAACCACAAAGTTGAGCCAGCGCGTCGCCCCCTCTCGCGTGAGGCCTAGCGGCGTGAAAATCAGCAGTAGCAGAAACAGGCCGGCAAAGTAGAACCACAGCGCATTGCGCATGTAAAAGCGGTAGTCGATCATCGACACTACGCCGTAGACGCCCGCCCCGAGGACGATCCAGACCAGCTGCTTGATCCAGAAATCCCCGCCGGTAAAGGCGTGGGCGGAATAGATGAAGGCCACCCCGATCAAGCTGAGGCACAGGATGCACGCCGGCCCCACCCAGTCGAATTGCATCGCCTGGGATGCACGGAACAGGTTACGGGTCGTGCGGAACACGTCGTGACTTTCAAAGCGGCGGGTCAGCCCCATCATTTAAAGCTACACTAGACCACAAACGACCGCCGGAGCAAAGGGTAAAGCACCCGCGCGCGGCTTCCTTATCCAGCTTTCCCATTGCCAGCGCCTCGATTGCCCGACAGGTAGAGGCCATGAGCGACTCTACCGCCCCCGTTACGGCCGATCTGCTGGACGCCGCCCAGGAACTGCGCACCACCGTCGATTCGTTGAAATTTGCGGAACCGGTGGCCTGGGTCTACAACCCGCTCGACTACGCCTGGGCGGGCTACGAGGCCTATGTGCGCCGCTTTGCCACCGGGCCGCGCCGCACCGTATTCCTCGGTATGAATCCGGGCCCCTTCGGCATGACGCAGACAGGGGTGCCGTTTGGCGAGATCGCCGCCGTGCGCGACTGGATGGGCATCGAGGTGCCCATCGCCCAGCCGGAACGCACCCACCCCAAGCGCCCGATCCAGGGCTTCGACTGCCACCGGAGCGAGGTGAGCGGTCGCCGCCTCTGGCGCGAGTTGTTTGCCGAGCGCTACCCCCAGGCGGATGCCTTTTTCGCCGAGCACTTTGTGCTCAACTACTGCCCGCTCGTCTTCATGACCGAAACGGGCGCCAACTACACGCCGGACAAGTTGAAGGCCGCCGAGCGCGCGGAGCTCGAAATCGCCTGCCAACACCACCTCATCCGCACGCTGACGACGCTCAAGCCGCAGTTCATCGTCGGCATTGGGGCCTACGCGCGCAAACAGATCGACAAGGTCGCCGGCCTGCTCCCGCTCGACCAGACGCCCACCCTCGGCCAGATCATCCACCCGGCACCGGCCAGCCCCATCGCTAATCGTGAGTGGCCGGTGCGCCCACGACAGCAACTGTTAGATCTTGGTGTCTGGAGCGTTACATCTTCGTGACAAACCAACACACAAGTCGCTTTATTGCAGCTATTTAAGAAATATTTTCCATTAGCAGCACCTGAGAAATAATGAATTGCAGGTGGCGAAACCCGATTTATAGGGTGCGAATCCTATCGCTTCCCCTAGCTCGAAATACTCATGTTTCGCCACCGCCAACTCTCCATCCGCATCCAGATCGCCCTGCTCACGGCCGCATTTGTCGCCGGCAGCGTGGCCCTCACTGCGTGGGCGGCCAACCGCCACGCCTCGCAGGCCCTGGTCGACCGCGGCCAGTCCCTGCTGGTCGAAAAGGCGGACGACGTGGCCCAGGGCGTCGATCGGCAGCTGAAAAATCAGGCGATCCTCGTGCGCAGCCTTGGCCGCATGCCGGGGCTCGACCGCAAGCTGAAGGCGGCGCAAAGCAAGCTTGCCGGCATGTCCGACCCGGCCAAGCGCAGCATGACGGCGCTGCTCGGATCGCTGTTGGAACCACACCAGGACGTCTACGAAGGCTTTTGGATCGCCACCCTCGACGGCGAGATCATGGCCACCGCCCACGCTGGGGAGACGGAAACGCCTTTTGCGGAACTGAAGCTGGCAGAGGCCACGTGGTTTGCGCAACTGATGGAGCAGCAGGAGACAGTGTTCAGCGCGCCCATGCCTTCCCCCGAAAGCGGCGAACTGGTGGTGCAGCTCGCCGCCCCGGTGCTCGATGACGAGGGCCAAACCCGCGGCGTGCTGGGCGGCAGCATGAAGCTCAGCTACCTGACCCACATGCTGGAGCAAACCAAGCTGCCGGGCACGAGCTACGCCATGCTGACCGATGCCGATCACCGCGTGCTCGCCCACCGCCATCCGGAAGAAGTCGGCACCACGATCCAGGAGGTCGGCATTGTCGCCGCGCTGGAGGGCACGACCGTCGGCGAGGATTCGCTCAGCACCTTTCACCACCAAGGTCAGGCCGAAACCGCCGCCGCCCAGCGCCTGGGCATGCGCCCCTGGACGTTGCTCGTCGCCACCCCCGATGCCGAGATGCTGGCGCCCGTGACCCAGATGCAGCGCTCCATCGCGTTGCAGGGCCTGGTCATCCTCTTCGTTTCGGCCCTGATCGCCTCCTGGACCGGCAGCCGCCTGATCCAACCCGTGCGCAAGGCCATCACGCGTCTCAGTGCTTCTTACCGGGGTCTGGGCAACGCCTCCGACCAGCTCGTGGCCAACAGCCGCACCATCGCCGACACCAGCTCCGAGCAGGCCGCTTCCCTCGAGCAGACCTCTGCCAACATGGAGGAGATGAACTCCATGGCCCAGTCCAATCAGGAGCGCGCGACCGAAGCCCGCAAAAGCGCCGAGGCCACCGAACAGAACATCCGGCAGGCGCGCGACTGGATGCGTAACCTCGATGAAAGCATCGCCTCCATCGAGGAACAGAGCCAGGACACCCAGAAGATCATCAAGACGATCGACGAAATTGCCTTTCAAACCAACCTGCTCGCCCTCAACGCCGCCGTGGAAGCCGCCCGAGCGGGCGAATACGGGGCAGGGTTTGCCGTCGTGGCGGAGGAAGTCCGCAGTCTTGCCCGACGCGCCGCCGAGGCCGCCCGCTCGACCAGCGACATCATTCAGAGCACCTTCGAACGCATCAAGGAGGGCCAGCGCCTTTCCGGCGAAACCGTCAAGGCCTTTGAGACGGTGGGCGACGACACCGCCCGCCTGCGCGAAGCGGTCGAGCAGATCGCCCACGCCTCGCAGGAGCAATCGCGCGGCAGCTCGCAGATCAACGACGCCGTGCAGACCCTCGAACATGCCGTGCAGTCCAACGCGGCGCAGAGCGAAGAAGTCGCCGCCGCCGCCAACTCCATGGACGAGCAGATCGGCCAGCTGGAACGCATTTGCAACGACCTCAATCACCTCGTCTACGGCAACCGCCAGCAGGAGGCCAACGATGACGCAGTGGAAGCGCCGGATGAGGAAAACGAAAGCGGCTACGACACCGAACGCTATAACCGCTCGAGTGACGAGTTTGTCTTCTTCCGCGACGAACACGGCCAGAACAGGACCTCCGGCAGCACTAAGCCCCTGCCCCAGCGCAAGCTGGAGGTGCCCCGGGAATCCAAGGAGCCGCCGTCCCCGACCTTTTTCCGCGTCAACGGCAAGCCCTCCCAGGAAGACAGCCCGTCGCGCCGCTAGCGGCAGCCGTCCCCCTGTAAGCAAAAAACGAGGCGCCCGCAGGCACCCCGTTTCAGGTTGGTTGCTTGATCTGGGCGGCGTGCTCTAGTTCGCCGCGTCAAAGTGCATCCAGCGCTGGTCGCCAAAGAGCCAGAGGCTGTCGCCATCGCGCTGCGTCCATTGGGCGATCTCGTCGGCGTAGATCAGCGGGTAGAGCTCACCGGATGTCCACAGCCAGCCGAGCTGGGCCGAAGCCTCCGGGTGATACATCCACCAGCCATCGGTGTTGCCCGAGACCCAAAGCCAGCCCCACGCATCTTGCCAGATCCACGGGAAAGACTCCGTCCAGACCCAGTCGAAGCCGCCGACATGGGCCCAGTTGGTGCCTTCGAGCACCTCCGCGCCCGGCATGTTTTGCTCGAGCCACACCGCGGATTGCCCCTGTTGCTCCACGTAGGGCAGCAGGATCTCGCTCCAGAGGGCGGCGTGCGCGGCCAGGCCCTCCGGCGTAAAGTGCACGCGGCTGCCGTCCGGCTGGCGGAACTCCAGCCCGAGCGTGTCCGAGTTGGCGCCCGGCAGGGCGATACCGTCGGCCCAGATCTGCTGCTGCGCCCCACTGATTTCCGGGTCGCCATTGGGATTGTCGAGCGGCCAGACGGAGGCCTGCGCCACAAACCACGGGATGTCCCAGGCGGTCTCGGTACGGGTGCTCTCGATCAGGTTCTTCAGGTCGTGGTAGTAATCCTCGTGCGAGGTACGGACCACGCCCGGCTCATGGCTGGAATCGCTCTCGCCCTGGTGCCAGAGCACCGCGCGGAATCCGCCCTGCCCCAGTTGCCCCAGCCGGTAGAGCGTCCACGGATAGAGGCCGTTATAGCGGGCGTAGGAGAGGTAGCTGTCGTAATTGTAGGGGTAGTCCGGCTGCCAGCGCTCGACGGAAGTGCCGCCGTGGCCCGTGCTGGCAATCGCCACCGGCACTTGCAACTCGGCGGCCATGTCGTCGAGGAAGGCCGGATAGTAGCTGCCCTTGGTGCTCAAATCGTGCACGCCGGGTTGCGGGTCGGCCGCAGGTTGCCAGTGGCCGCCGCTGAAGGACACCGCCAAATCGCTCTCCGGCGTCGTCGGCTCGGTGCCGCTGTTGGTGGAGTTGGACTGGCCGGCGCCGACGAACACTTCGCCCACGCCAAAACGGCTGATCGTCTCCTGGGCGACCTCGGTCCCGTTTTGCTGGAAGGACAGGTCCGCCTGATACCAGCCGCCGGCCGGCAATTCGATCGACTGCGCGAAATCACCGTTGGCGGCGATCGAGATGTTCACCGGATCCGTCGGCAGCGCGCCCGCCAGCGGCGTGCCGCCGGAGAAGGTCACGACCACCGTGTCGGCGTCGTTGAGTGCGCGCCCGGCGATTTCCACCTGGCCGTGCTCGAGCGTCTCACGCTGGAACACCTGATATTCGAGGGGCGAGGTGACCGCCACGGCCGAGGGATACAGTTCGATCGAGCGCACCTCGCGCGGCTCCATCCGGGCTTCCACCACGAGCGCACCGGCGGTGGCATCTGCATAGACACCGGTCACGCCGCGCAACTGCAGGGTGTTATAGTCCGTCGAGAGCGCCAGTTCGCTGACCGCACTGACGTCGGCCGTGACGGCTACTTCGTTACCCTCCCCATTTACGACTGAGGAAATCATGGAGCGATCGAAGACGAGCGCATAGGTCGCCGCATTGTCTTCGTCGTTGTTCTGCAGCATCAGCGTCATGCCGTCGACGCGTGCCGCCACGGAGCTGAAGACATACTCCGTCTGCATGACGAAATACTGGTCGCCCAGCATCACGTTCTTGCCGATGGAACCTTCGCTGACGACATTCCAATAACCGCCCGCCGGATAGGCATCACCGCTATAGAGCAGGTCTTCCCCACTCACGGCGAGGCGCGTCAGCTGCAGGTTACCGGTGAAGGTCGCAAAATAGTCTGCGGCATCGACGGTGTAATCGCCTACATTCTGGGTCACGCTCAGTTGGGGGCGTTCCACCGGGGTGCGGTCGAGGCTCATCGCGAACGAACCGGACACGCGCAGGTTGTCGAGGCTCAAGGCCATGTCGCCCGCGGTATCAAGCAGGGCCACGCCCGCCACGGACGAATCGCTGGTATCCTTCTCCACCGCAACGGTCAGGTCGGGCGTTGCCTCGGTGTCGGCCGGATCGAGCCACAGGGCGCGGTCGTTGGTGCCATAGCTCTTGCGCACCACCAGCGTATGCCATTGCTGATCGCTGATCTCGACCGGGCTCCACTGGATGTCGTCCGCGGTGTCCGTCAGCGAGAGGCCCAGCTGGAGCGAATCGGCGGTCGAACCTTCGCGCACCCAGACGAGGCCGGTCACGCGATCGGCGATGTCACCGTTTTGCAGGCCCATGAGCGGTGTCGCCTCCAGCCCCGCAACGCTGCCGTCGAGGCGCAAATCCGTGCGCAAATAGACGCGCGGGCCAGGTTCATCGCCCACCGGGGCGCGCTTGACCTGCAGGGAATCGTAGAATGCGAGGGAATAGTGTCCGTCCACCGTATCGTCTCCGGTTGCAAAATCCACCGTGCCGTCGGCGTCCACTTCCAGCTCGGGCGAGCCGGTGCTCACGGCCCAGCGCGAGATACGGTTCAGCGGACCCGGCTTGTAGTCAAAACGCTCATCGAGCAGCAC
Organism: Puniceicoccaceae bacterium 5H; assembly: GCA_009772895.1. Classification (GTDB taxonomy): domain Bacteria; phylum Verrucomicrobiota; class Verrucomicrobiia; order Opitutales; family Oceanipulchritudinaceae; genus WOUP01. The sequence continues at coordinate 47,566 of WOUP01000016.1, forward strand.
GAGGTCGTAGTCTTCGCCTTCATCGCCCGAGAGGTCGGGATCGTCTCCCGGCCACGGCACGGGCGTCGGATCGGCGGTCAGGCTCAGCTCGTTGATCTCGAGGTTGTCGACCAGGAAGTCCACTCCGACCGTGGCCGTGGTGCTGACAAAGCCCAGGCGCCCGAAGTTGCCGGACTGCAGGCGGTAGTTGAGCGTATTGTCCAGCATCGCCTGTCCAAAGAACACCCCGTCGAGAAAGACCGTCACCGAGTTGGTGTAAAGCTGCTGGTCGTCACCGTTGAAGGGCAGCAGGAAGGTCTGGTCCTCGTAGTCGTTGATGAAGATGTCGAGGTGGTGCGAGGCATCGGTGCTGAAGGTGCCTCCCACCGAGTCCGCATCCGTCATCGACAACTCGATCTGCCCGTCGTTCGAAAGCCGGAGCATGAACGGGCGGTTCGAGCCGCGGGAAAGGTTGATCTTATCCTGGTCGTAGAATTCGCCGAGGCTGATGCGCAGGTTTTCGGAGCTGCTCAGCGCCGCGGAGGTCGAGGCGAAATCCAGCGCGAAGTGAAGCAGCGAGATCTGCTCGGCCGCGGAATCGACAAAGTTATACTCCAGGCCGAGCCCGACGCCGGTATCGTAGTCCCACATGCGCAGGTATTGGCCCTCGCCCGTATAGTTCGTGGCCGGGCTGCCGCTGTAGGGCGCAATCGCAATCCCGATGGGACCGCCCTCGCTCGGCGTGACCGGCAGGGCGACGGTAGCGCCGATGTTTTCGCGCAGGGGGCGCGGGGAGGCTGAGGCTTCCGGTTGATCGCCCGGCGTCGCGTCCTCGAAGTCTTCATAGAGCAGCGACTGGCCTTGCGCCGCCAACGGGGGCAGCAACAGGAGCAGACGCCACCAGGTGAAAGGGGTATGGTGTGGCATCATGAAATAGAAATCAGGAGTTTAGGTGTAATATTATTATGTTATATTTATTAAATGTCGATAAAGAAGTGACAGGAACGTTTTCCGACGCCAAGCTCTTGAACCACAACGCCTGCCGTGCCATGAAGCGCCTTTCCCAACAAGCTATCGCTCGCGAATTAGGGGTGTCCCAGGCCCTTGTTTCGCTCTCGCTGCGCGGCAAGCGGCAAGGTATCGCGGAGCAGACCTACCGGCGCATTCGGGCGTATGCCTCCGCCCATGGCTACCTGCTGCGTAACGAGAGCCCGACTGGCGGAGCTGGCCTGGAAACTGTCGGCTACCTGCTGCGCAGCCCGCTCCGGCTGGCCCACAGCAGCAATTTCTTCCATCCGGTGCACCAGGGCATGCACGACCAGTTGCGCGAGCGTGGGCTCCATACAACCTTCCTCGGCTCGGAGGACGAAATCGAGCTGCCGCGTCTGGTGGAGCAGCTCGGTCAGGATGCCAATTACGCCGGCACGATCGTCTTTGGTCAGGTGGATCTCGCCTTCCTGCAGCAGCTGGCCGAAGTGCCGCGCCCGCTCGTGACGATCAATGCGCGCTACCCCGGCCTGAGCCATTCCGTGCAGCCCAACGAATACGAAGCTGCCGAAAAACTGCTGCAGCATTTAATATTATTAGGCCATAAAAGCTTCCTCTACCTCGGCAGCCGCCAACCATCGGCCGTCAGTTTGGCCCGGCGTCAGGGCTTTGAAGCCGCCGCCCGCAAGCTCGGGATCGAAATGGGTGAGAACCGGCTTTTCGAGGCGCCCTGGTCCCTGCGTCAGGAAGGCCGCGTGCTGGCCGAGCAGATCCTCGAGCGACACGGCCCCCGACACGGCACCGCCTGGGTCTGCGTCGGCAGCCTGCTGGCGCGGGGCGTGATCGATGCCTTCCATCGGCGCGGGATTGAAGCGGGGCGCGACATCAGCGTCGGCACGCTCGACGACAGCCCTGCGGCCCGCGAGGAAGAGCCCGGCCTGACGACCAGCGGCACCAGCCCCGAAGAGCTGGGGCGCGAAGCGGCGATGCTGATCCTCAACGAGGGGCGCGAACGCCCCGCCCGCAAGGCCGACTACGTCTTACCGGCCCAGTTGACGCCGCGCGAGAGCACCGGTGCGCCGCCCCTTTAGTCTTCGCTGAATCCTGTCCTGTCACAACCATGCCATTCGAATTCCTGGCCAAGGCCCACTCGTTTGACGACCAAGTGTGGATGCGTCACGCCAACCCGTGGAGCGTATGGACGCGCTTCATTATCTTGCCGCTGCTCTCGCTGGCGGTCTGGAGCCGTATCTGGATCGGCTGGTGGAGCCTGATCCCGACCGTGCTGCTGCTCGCCTGGGCGTGGCTCAACCCGCGCGTTTTCCCCCGGCCCAAGCGCACGACCAGCTGGGCCTCGCGCGCCGTGCTGGGCGAACGCCTCTGGGTCGAAAGCCCGCGCTACCGCCTGCCGGCCCGGCACCGCATCATGCCCATGGTGCTCGCCATCGTCAGCAGCCTCGGCCTGCCCTATGTCGGCTGGGGCCTGATCGCGCTACACGAGTGGAGCCTCTACCTGGGCCTGGCCCTCGCCATCCTCGGCAAAATGTGGTTCCTCGACCGCATGGTGTGGCTCTATGAAGACATGCACGCCGCGGGCCACGCGTAGGCACAAAAAAGCACGGAAGCCCCTGGCCTCCGTGCTTTCGCAAAAGTGAAATAGAACCGCGGGCTAGCTGAGCTGCTTGCGGATCATGTCGCGCAGCTTGACGGCATCGGCGGCAAACTTGCGGATGCCTTCGGCCAGCTTTTCGGTGCCCATGGCGTCCTCGTTGAGGTGCCAGCGGAACTCCTTTTCGTCCAGCTCGAGGCGTTCGATGTCCTTGCCCTTGGCGTCGTCGGCCTTGAGCTTCTCCGAGATTTGCGTGTCGCTCTTGCTCAGTTCTTCGAGCAGGCCCGGGGAAATCGTCAACAGGTCGCAACCGGCCAGTTCGATGATTTCGCCGGTGTTGCGGAAGCTGGCGCCCATCACCTCGGTCTTGTAGCCGAACTTCTTGAAGTAGTGATAGATCTGGGTGACAGATTGCACGCCCGGGTCTTCGGAACCCTGGTAGTCGCGGCCGGTTTCCTTCTTGTACCAGTCGAGGATGCGGCCCACAAACGGGCTGATCAGCGTCACATCATTCTCGGCCGCGACGATCGCCTGCGGCAGGCTGAAGAGCAGCGTGAGGTTGCAGTGGATGCCTTCGGCTTCGAGCACCTTGGCGGCCTGCAGACCTTCCCAGGTCGAGGCGATCTTGATCAGGATGCGCTCCTTCTGGATGCCCTTGTCGGCATACAGCTGGATCAGCTCGCGGGCCTTGGCGATCGTGGCCTCCGTATCGAAGGACAGGCGGGCGTCCACCTCGGTAGAGACGCGACCGGGCACGATCTTGAGGATTTCGATGCCGAAGAGGATCAGCAGGCGATCCATCACGGCTTCGATCAGCTCATCGCCGGACTTGCCGGTCTGCTTGGCTTCTTCGACGGCCTTGCCGATCAGCGGACGATAAGCATCGTCGCTCACGGCCTTGAGGATCAGCGTCGGGTTGGTCGTGGCGTCCTGGGGCTCATAGGCCTTGAGATCCTGGAAGTTGCCGGTGTCGGCCACCACGGTGGTAAATTGTTTCAGTTGGTCGAGCGTCGACCGTTGAACCTGAGTAGTGCTCATGAGAGGTCTTTAGGGCTGAATTTGCGTAAACGTCCACCCAACTAAAGGCCAAAGGCCCCTCAGGTCAACGCAAGGCGGCCTTGCCCGTATGAAGATCTTTCAAAAACCCGGTGAAAATAGCTCAAAACGCGCGACCGGAATTTGTTCTAACAGCTGAATTCTCAGGCGTGAGCGCCGGGATTTTGCTCTGGGTCACCCCAGCGTTAGACTATAAGCTGTCATCATTCTATCCGCTTCATGAACCCACAGGTCGACGCATTTCTGAACAAGGCTCCCGCGTGGCGGGAGGAAATGGCGCGGTTGCGCGAAATCATCCTGGAACACGACGTGGGCGAAGAGCTGAAGTGGGGCAAACCTTGCTACACCTGCAACGGCGGCAACGTCCTGATCGTCCAGCCCTTCAAGCACTACGTGGCGCTCATGTTCTGCCAGGGAGCGCTGCTGCACGACGCCCGTGAACTGCTCGTGCAGCCCGGCCAGAGCACGCAGGCCGGGCGCCAGCTGCGATTCGCGAAGCTGGAAGAGATCGAGGAACGGGTGCCTATCGTGCAGGCCTACATCCGGGAAGCGCTGGAGGCCGCAAAAGCGGGCTTGCAAGTGGAATTCAAACAGAACCCGGAGCCGGTACCGTCTGAACTACAGGCCAAGCTGGACGCGGATCCTGCCTTCAAAGCGGCCTTCGAGGGGCTTACGCCGGGGCGTCAGCGGGCCTACATCCTGCAGATCTCCGGCGCCAAGCAATCCGCGACGCGCGCTGCACGCGTCGAGAAATACGCACCACAAATCCTCGCTGGCAAGGGTCTGCGCGACTGAACCCTACCCCTTCAGCAACCTCTGGAGGTAGCGTGCGTAGCTGCTCTTGCCCATGCGCTCTGCTTGCTGCTCCAGCTCCTGGGCGTCGATCCAGCCCTGACGCCACGCAATTTCCTCCAGACAGGCAATGGAGAGGCCCGTGCGCTCCTGCAACACCCCGATGAACTGGGCGGCATCGAGCAGGCTCTGGTGGGTGCCCGTATCCAGCCAGGCGGTGCCCCGCCCCAGCTTCTCGAGCTGCAGCTTGCCCTCCCGCAGGTAGCGCTGGGCGAGATCGGTGATCTCCAGCTCACCGCGCGCGCTGGGCACCTGTTCGCGCACGTAGCGCGGCGCTTCCGCGTCGAAGTAATACATGCCGACGACGGCCCACTCCGAAGGCGGATCCGCCGGTTTTTCCACGATCTGGTCGACATGACCGTCCGCATCGAACCCCACCACGCCATAGCGGCGCGGGTCCGCCACCTGATACACGAAAACGGTCGCGCCCGCACTCGTCTCGGACGCCTGACGCAGCTGCTTCGGCAGGCCCGTGCCGTAAAAGAGGTTGTCGCCCAGCACGAGAGCCGAAGGCACCCCATCGAGCCACGCTTCGGCGATGGAAAACGCCTGGGCGATGCCCTCCGGCTTCGGCTGCTCGGCATAGACGAACGACAGCCCAAACTGACTGCCATCACCCAGCAGGCGCTGAAACAGCGGCAGGTCCTGCGGCGTCGAAATGATCATGATCTCGCGGATACCGGCCAACATCAGCACCGAGATCGGGTAGTAGATCATCGGCTTGTCGTAGACGGGCATCAGCTGCTTGCTCACCGGCAAGGTCAGCGGATACAGCCGCGTGCCGGAGCCTCCGGCGAGCACGATTCCTTTGCGATTCTGGGCCATATGGAGGGGAGTGATGGGGAGGGAACAGGCGTCTCTAGCCGAGACCGAGGCGTTCACGCTGATAGCGGCGGCGCGTAATGGCGGCGCACCAATCGCGATGGGCGAGGTACCAGTCGACGGTGGCGGCGAGGCCTTGGGCGAAGGAAACTTGCGGCTGCCAGCCGGTCAATGCCTGGAGCTTGGCCGGCTCGATGGCGTAGCGCCGGTCGTGCCCTGGGCGGTCGGTGACAAAACGAATCTGCTCGGCATAGTCCCGGCCATCCTCGCGAGGCTGGCGCTCGTCGAGCAGCCGACAGAGCTCGTTTACGAGGTCCAGATTAGTGCGTTCGTTGCGCGCGCCGACATTGTAGTGCTCGCCCGGCACGCCCCCAGCCAGCACATCAACAATCGCGCGGGCGTGATCCTCCACGTAAATCCAGTCGCGCACATTGCCGCCGTCACCGTAGACGGGCAGCTCCCGGCCTTCCAGCGCGTTGAGGATCATCAGCGGGATCAGCTTTTCCGGAAATTGGTACGGGCCGTAGTTGTTGCCGCAGTGCACGGTAAGCACCGGCAGGCCGTACGTATGGAAAAACGACCGCACCGCCTGATCGCCTGCCGCCTTGGAGGCCGCATAGGGGCTGTTAGGAGCATAGCCGTGGCTTTCGGTAAAAGGTGCGTCTTCGGCTGCCAGCGAACCGTAAACCTCGTCGGTCGAGATCTGCAGCAGGCGGAAGTCCGCCCGGTCCGACACGGGCAACTCGCGCCAGTAGTCGCGGGCGGCAGTCAGCAAGCCGAGCAGCGCCATGACGTTGGTCTCGAAGAACGGGCTCGGGTCGTCGATGGAACGGTCGACGTGGGTCTGGGCGGCGCAATTCACAATCTGGCGCACCCCTTCTTCCCGCAGGATCTCGCCCACCAGCTGACGATCGCCGATGTCGCCCTCGACGAGGCGAAAGCGCATGTCGTGCTCCAGGTCGGAGAGGTTGTCGCGCACCCCGGCATAGGTGAAGGCGTCGAGCACGATCAGGCGTCGATTGCCGAAGCGTTCCCAGGGCCAGTTGCGAACGAGGTTTGTGCCGATAAAGCCGGCGGCGCCAGTCACCAGAATGCTCACGCGCCGGGTTTTAGGGCAGACCCGACGCGAGGGCAAGTCCTGAAACGTTCGGCGCTACGGCAGCAAGGGGATCCCGGCGACCAGCCCGAGACCGACGCCGAGCCCCGCCACCCAGCGCCACGCGTGCTTTTGCGCGGCCACTTTTTGCAGCCAGGCGCGGTTTTGCACGAGGTGCAGGACGATGAGCGCCATCACGAGGTAAGCGGCCCACTGGTGCCAGTCGCCCCACTCGTGCCGCGTCAGCCCAAACACCGTTGCCTGACGCGAATGGGGCGGCAGGCGAAAGATCAGCAGCAGGCCGGTGCCCGCCAAAAAGCAGAAGCCCAGATAGAGCAACAGGTTGGTCGCCCGCATCCAAACGATTTTAGAAAGGTGCCACGTCTTCATGCCCATGAAAAACCGCGTTCCGCCAACGCGGTTGCGTGACGGGCGCGGGTAGTCGGGCGCCTAAGCGAGCATAGAAGACGGGCTTACAGGGCTGTAACGGCCTAGTAGCGGTAGCCCATCGTCAAACGCATCTGGATGGGCTTGCCCGGCTGCACGTAGGAGCGTCCGTTCGAGCCCTGGTAGTATTCGCGGTCGAAGAGGTTGTCGAATTTGAGCCGCGCCCAGTAGTGATCGCGCTCATAGGCCACCACGGCATCCCAGACGGTGTAGCCCGGCAGCGCAAAGGTGTTGGGCAGGTCGCCGGGCTGGTTGCTGTAGGCGCGGAAGCCGGTGCCGACCGAAAACCCGTCGAGCCAGCCGGTATCCCAGCCGTAGCGAGTCCAGAGCGTAAGGCTGTTGTAGGGCACGTTGATCGAGCGGTCGCCCACCGGCACCACGGCGTCTTCACGCACGCGAGAGTCGATGTAGGCGTAGCTGGCGAGCAAGTCCCAGTGGCTCGTGATCTTGCCGGTCACCTCCAGCTCGATACCCTGGCTGCGCTGCTCGCCGGTCACATCCACCGTGCCGGGCTGGTCGGGCACCTCGGTGGCGACGTTTTCGCGTGTGATCTGGAAGAACGCAAGGTTGGCCGCGAGCCGCCCGTTTTGCAGCTGCGTCTTGAAGCCGGCCTCCCACTGGCGCGCCTTCTCCGGGTCGGGGTTGCCGCCGTCGGCGGTCACGCTGCCGTAAATCGGCTTGAAGGATTGCGCGTAGTTCACGTAGCCCACGATCTCGGGGATCAGGTCGAGGATCTCGGGCAGGAAGCGGTAGGTCAGCCCGGCCTGCGGCGTCCACGTACCGTCGTCGCTGCTCAGCGTGCCGCCATAGAGGGTGTCTTCGCGATCCGTCTCGTAATAGCCGTAGCTCAGGCCACCCATCACCGCCAGGGCCTTCGTCACCTGCAGGTGCTCGAGCGCGTAGGCGTTGAGCATCCAGGTGTCTTCGTGGTGGGCGTCGATGGGCCCGAAGAACATCGGCTCTGCCCCGTATTCCGGATCGAAGAGGTCGATCGGGTCGAGCGCGCCGTAATAGTTGGTGATGCTCTCCTCGAAATGCGTGTACTGGACGCCCGTCAAGGTGCGGTGTTCGAGGCTGCCGGTGTGGTAGTGCGCCTCCAGCTGGACGTCGGTCACGATGTGGTCGTAGTTGCTCAGCCCGATGTAAGGCATACGCTCCTGCAGGCGATAATTTGTCTCTCCCGTATCCTCGTCGGCCGCCCAACCCATCGGGTAGATCGAGGTAAAGTCTGCATCGTTCCAGGAGCCGCGCAGCTTTTGGCGAAAGGTAAAGACTTCGTTGATCGGATACTCCAGCTCATAACCGAGGTGAGTGCGCTCCGTATCGCCTTCGTTCTGGAAGTCGGGCTCACCGGCGTAGCGATCAATGGGCAGCTTTCCGTTGGGGTTGGGCAGCACGGTGCCTTCGGCCGGCAGCGGCAGGGACATCGTCTTGATGTCCTTCTGGTAACGGGCGTAAGCGGTCAGCGTCAGGCCGGTAGCGGACTGCCAGCGCACGGAGGGGAAGAGCAGCGAGCGCTCGCTCTCGTCCACGAAATCCGTAAAGGACTCCTGCGTGCGGTAAAAGCCGACCATGCGGTAGGAAAACTGGCTGCCGGGACGGATGGGGCCGCCGAAATCGGCCGTGATCTCGCGGAAACTGTCGCTGCCGCCGGTCGCACTGAATTCGCCGAAGGTATTGGCGGTGGGGAACTTGCTGACGAGGTTGACGATCCCCCCAGGGGCGACCTGGCCGTAAAAGACCGAAGCGGGCCCCTTCAGCACCTCCACGCGCTCGACACCGAAGAGCTCTTCTTGAAACCAGCCGCTCGGGTCCGCCATCAAGCCGTCCTGAAACACGTAGTCATTGGCCTCAAAACCGCGCAGGCGGAAGTAGTCGAAGCCTTCGACGTAGCCATATGGGCTGGCGCCCGCGACGTTTTTCAGCGCGTCCTGCAGGTCCAGCACCGCCTGGTCGTCCAACACCTCGCGTGTCAGCACGCTGACAGAGATGGGCAATTCCAGCAGCGACACGTCGATCTTGGTCGTCACCGGCGCTTCGTCCATCGGATAGAGGAACGGATCGCGGGCGTCGATCGTCACCGGCGCAATATCGTAAACTTCATCCTCGGGCGTGGCGACATCCTGGGCGCAAAGCACACCGGAGCCAGCCGCCAGCAAGAGGGCGAGTGAGCAGCACGAACGGGGATTCATAACTTGAGCAATGACCGCAGTAACCGCTGAGCTGCCCACGTCAACGGGCAAAGCGGTTTGAAACAGCGATATCAGCACTAGCGGGTGGGTGGATTACCCACGAGCGACCGTGTCTCCCTTCTCGCTCCCTTGGCTGTTATCGAGCCCCTTGCTCACCCGTATGGCATTTTTCTCAAAATCTGACGGAAAGACGTCAGGTGTACGGGCGACTGACCCTAGCCCTTGACTATGCTGCGCACAGCGCCTAATTCCCATCGACAATGAACGTTCTCGTGATTGGTGGAGCGGGCTACATCGGTAGCCACTGTGTGCGTCAACTGCAGGCTGCCGGGCATCGTCCGGTGGTGCTGGACAACCTCGTCTACGGGCACCGTCAGGCGGTGGCCTCGGATGTGGCGTTTTATGAAGGTAACCTGGGAGACATTCCGACGGTCGAAAAGATCCTGCGAGACGAGCAGATCGAGCTGGTGATGCACTTCGCCGCTTTCGCCTACGTAGGCGAATCCGTCCAGGAGCCCCTGAAGTATTACGAAAACAACCTCGCCGCTCCCATCCGCCTGTTGCAGGCGATGCGCAATGCCGGCGTGACGAAGTTCGTCTTCAGCTCCACCTGCGCGACCTTCGGCATCCCGGAAAAGATGCCGATCACGGAAGACCTGCCGCAGCGCCCCATCAACCCCTACGGCCAGACGAAGCTCGACTTCGAGAACACGCTCAAGGCCTGCGCACACGCCTACGGCCTCAGCTTCGCCGCCTTCCGCTACTTCAACGCGGCCGGCGCCGCCGAAGACGGCGCGATCGGCGAAGACCACGATCCGGAGTCGCACCTCATCCCGCTGGCCGTTTTTGCCGCCCAGGGCAAGCGCGACAAGTTGACCGTCTTCGGCACGGACTACCCCACCCCGGACGGCACCTGCCTGCGTGACTACATCCACGTGGACGACCTCAGCCGCGCTCATATCGCGGTGTTCGACAAGCTGAGCGAACCGGGCACGGGCCTGTTCTACAACCTTGGTACCGGCAAGCCGACCTCGGTGCTCGAGATCATCAATGCGGTGGAAAAGGTGACCGGCCTGAAGGTGCCTTACGTGACCGGCGACCGTCGTGCAGGCGATCCCCCCGCGCTCTACGCCGATTCCTCGAAGGCCAAGAACGAACTGGGCTGGGAGCCGAAGTTCATGGACATCGAGGGCATTATCGCGACCGCCTGGAAGTGGCACCAGAGCCACCCGGACGGCTACGACGCGTAAAACGCCTCACGGCAGCATTCCTTTATCACCGGCACCCTCACATGGGTGCCTTTTTTGTCGCATCAGCCGTCCTCAACCGGCTGAACGGACCACTTCGAGGCTGCGGTGCACCGCGTGAACCGCACTGGTCAGACTTCCATGGCCTTCATATTCGAAGTCGCGGGCGATCTGGCTCTCGTAGTGAATGATGCTCCACCCCCAGTAGGAGTGCACCACCACCGCCATGACATGCAGCAGCGGCACGGTCGTCTTGAGCCGAAGGTAGATCGTAGGGTGCACGGAGCACTCGTTCACCCGGTTCCAGATAAAACCGAAGGGGTTCGCATAAAGGCTGAACACCTTCTCCTTGGCCTCAAGGATATCTCCCCACCCGATGTCTGCCATCGGCTTGGGAGTGGCGATCATGAATTGAGCGTAAAGCTCCACATAGGAAGACTCCAGCTCGATCCATCCAAGCAGGTTTGCCTGATCGTAGACTGTGATGGGAGGAACCATGTTGGCGAGTTATGGTGGCGTTGAGGCGGCCGAGCCAAACGCTCTACGCCTCATATACAAAATCACTTATCGGCCTTTTTCCACCTGCAAAAGCAGCCCGACACTCAAGCACCACCCATTCAACCTTCAAACGACTAAATATCAACAAGTTGTGACGCACGCCCAAACCTTTCAAAGATAAACTCGCTATTTGTAAAAAAGGCGTCACAGGCGATAAAGAGTTGAAACGGCACCCGATAGCGTCTACATAGGCGCTCATATAGCGTCGTAACCGACACAGACTTTAAGTTAGTCGCTCAATCGCTCAAATATACAGATACGCTCAGCTCAAGTTGGCTATTACAAGGCCGCGCCGGTTCTGCCGGGGCGGCCTTCCGTATTTACGGGTGCTCCCGTGGTGACAGGCGATTGCCGAAGCAGGCATTGACACCTTCAGACGGGGGAGCATCCTGAAGTGTTTTTACTTGAAAACCCAATCATCCGTGCGCGTGCCCCAACATGCGCCACAAAATAGCTGAATTGCTCAAGACATGCCTCACTTTGCTGCCATTTCCGTCGCACCGCCGGACCCGATTCTGGGCCTGACGGAAGCCTTCAAGGCCGACCCGAACCCGAACAAGATCAACTTCGGGGTTGGGGTCTATCTCGACGACAAAGGGCGCAACACTACCCTGCAGGTCGTCAAGGCCGCCGAGCAGCGCCTGTGGGAGGCTGAACCGAGCAAGAACTACCTCCCGATCGCCGGGGACGCCCAGTATGGCGAACTGACCCGTCAGCTGTTGACGGAAGGCGTCTCCGTTCCTCCGGGGCAAGCCAGCCTGCAAACGCCGGGCGGCACGGGTGCGCTGCGCGTGGTGGCCGACTTTCTGGCGCACAATCTGGACCGCCCCACCGTGTGGATGCCGGGGCCCACGTGGCCGAACCACCCCAAAGTCTTCAATACGGCCGGCCTGCCGACCAAGACCTACCGCTATTTCGACAGCGCCCACAACAGCCTCGACTTCGAGGGCATGCTCGCGGACTTGCAGAACGTGCCCCAGGGCGATGTCGTACTGCTGCACGGCTGCTGCCATAATCCCACCGGCATCGACCCGACGCCCGCACAGTGGCAGCAAATCGCCCAAGTCCTGAAGGATCGCGACCTGCTCGGCATCGTCGACATTGCCTACCAAGGCTTTGGGGACGGGCTGCACGAAGATGCCGTGGCCGTGCGCACGCTGTTGGAAGCGCACGTGGAACTGCTGGTCTGCCAGTCGTTCTCCAAGAATTTCGGGCTCTACAACGAGCGCGTCGGCGCCCTGCACCTATTCTCCAGCGAAGGCGATTCCGCCCATCGGGCGCTGAGCCAGCTGAAGGTGATTGTGCGGACCAATTACAGCAACCCACCCGCCCACGGCGCTCTGGTAGTGCGGACCATTCTGGCCGACGACCAACTGCGCCAGCAATGGCAGCAGGAGCTGGCCGGGATGCGGGCTCGCATCAACGGCATCCGCAGTCAGTTTGCCGAGGCCCTGAACGCGGCAGGCGTAGGTCGCGATTTCTCGTTCCTGACGCGCCAGCGCGGCATGTTCTCGCTGACCGGCCTCAATCTGGAACAGGTCGACCGCCTGCGCCGCGAAGACGGCCTCTACATGGTCGGCAACGGGCGCATCAACGTCGCCGGGCTCACCCCGTCCAACCTGCCCATTGCGGTCAAAGCCATTGCGCGCGTGCTGAGTTAGGACGCGGACGGCCTGCGCAGGCCCCTCCTGCCCTCGCCCATGAGGATCTGCTTCATTACGACTGAGTTTCCGCCTACCCGCCTGGGCGGTGTCGGCACATATTCGCTCATCATGCCCCGACTGCTCAAGGCGGCCGGGCACGATGTCGTCATCGTGACGAAACTGGCGGACGACGCCCCACGCGAGGATACATGGGAGGACATCCCCGTCTACCGCCTCCCCCATCTATGGGAGCAATATGGCGAGACGGACTACAACGGCGACATCACGCTCTTTTATGCCGAGATGCACCACCTACGCAGCTTCGTGGGTGGCTTTGCACGGGAGGTCGCCCGGTTTCTACCCGGTCTGCACGAACGTTACCACTTCGACGTGGTCCTCAGCCAGGAGGTCGAAGGCCCAACCTACTTCGCGCAAGACCGGCAGATGCTGTTCGACGAGCTGGGCGACCTGCCCTTCGTCCTGTTCATCCACAGCCCGCACCGCTCCATCCAGCTGAACAACGACGACGCGCTCTACAACCGCTTCGACTACCATCGGGTGATGTACGAAGAGCACGCGGTCAGCCTGGCCAGCGGGCTCATCTACGCGAGCGACTACATGCACCGCGAGCTGGTCGGGCAACTCGGCTGCGACAACCGGCCCAATGCCGTCGTACCGCTGCCGTTGGGCGACGTGCCGGATTTGCCGCGCGAACCGCTGCCGGAGGGCGAGCAGCGCCTGGTCTACGCCGGGCGCATCGAGCCGCGCAAGGGCGTCGAAACGCTGGTCCGCGCCGTCGCTCCCCTGCTGGAGAAGCACCCGCGGCTGACGCTCCACCTTTTCGGTCGGGATACGGAGCACCCCTCCCTTGGCCGCAGCATGCAGGAATGGCTGCAGCGCTTCGTCCCCGCCGAACATGCCGAGCGCGTCGTCTTCCACGGAGCGGTCCCCCGCGAGGAACTGTGGCGCGAATACCGACAGGCGACCCTCGGCGTCGTGCCCAGCCACTGGGAACCCTTTTCTTTTGTCTGCCAGGAGATGATGGCCAGCGGGCTACCCGTGGTCGCGACCACCGCCGGCGGCATGGCCGAGATGATCGAACACGGCGAGAGCGGCTGGTTATGCGAGGCGGCCAGCCCCGCCGCCCTGACCCGTGCCCTGCAGGAAGCCCTCGGGCAACGGGCAGAAAAACTGGCCGCAGTCGGCGAGGCAGCCAGGCAACGCATCCACCAGTACTGCGACAACGCGACGATCACCGAGCAGACGGTCGCTGCGCTCCAACAGGCGACCGTCTACCACGAGTTGCAGCGCCGCACGCACCAGCGCGTGCGCGTGCCCAGTCGCTACCCCTTTAGTGACCGCCCCCTGCGGGAGGCACACAGCGCGCCCTCCGTCGATCCCAGCCCGATCCAGCGCCTCGCGGTCGTCATCCCGTGTTATAACATGGGCCCGTATCTCGAGGAATGCGTGCAAAGCCTGCTCGACCAAACGCGACCGCCGGAACGTATTTATCTCGTCGACGACGGTTCGACCGATGCCCATTCGCGGGAGGTTTACGCCCGACTCGAGCAAGAACACGCCGCCGTCATGCTGCAGCGCTTCGTCAATGGCGGCCTGCCTACGGCACGCGAACGCGGCGCGGCCCTGGCGATCGGCGACGGCGCTGACGCGCTGGTCTTCATCGACGGCGACGACTACCTTGATCCAACGTATTTCGCCAAGGCCCTGGACGTGCTCAATCGCCACCCCGAGGTGGGCGCGGTGACGGCCTGGACCCACACCGTAGGGCTGATGCACACCTACTGGGCGCCCTTCCACAATCAGTTCCCCTTCCTTTTGGCCGAATGCCAGAGCACTCCGCCGGCCATGATCCGCCGCGAAGCCTACGAAGCCGCCGGCGGCTTCCAGGCAGCCCAGAAATACGCGTTTGAGGACTGGGACTTCTGGATCGGGCTCAACGGCACCGGCTTCGCCCAACTCGTCATCCCCGAGCCGCTGATCTTTTACCGCATGCGTGAGGGATCGATCTCTCGGCGCTACAACAGTGCGACGCGGGAACACGGCCGCCGCTTTATCACCGCTCGGCACGAACCGCTCTTCCAGCGCTACGCGCGCGAGGTGGCCCTCCTGAACGAAGCCCTGCGCTGGTGGGAAGGCGACAAATCGGCAGCGTCCCAGGAAGAGCTCGACACCTTGCGGCGTGACCTGGAGTGGAACTACCGGCAGCATTTCCACTTTAAGGAGTTGCACGAGAAGAAGTTCCAGGAAGCGGAGTGGCTGCACAACGTGAAGCGCGATCTCGAAGCCCGCATAGCCGAGCTGGAGCGCCGCCTCAACGAAGCTGCCGCCCCGGAAACAAAGGGCTGAGCGCGGACGACCCTCACTCGTTAGCCACCAAATTTTCGGCCTTTACTTGGCGGCTCTTCGCCATTTGTATCCGCAGCATGACGCTACCGCGCCTTTGCTCCCTCACCACGCTCATGCTGGTGGGAACCTTCACCTCACAACTTGCGGCCGCGGATCTTGTCCTTGTGGGACGCCCCGGCGATCTGGAACTGGATTCCACTGGAGGATCGGCAGACAATCCGGTGGAACGACGCTCCTCGCTCACGGATACCTTCCACTTTTTCGAGACCAACCCCACCGCCACGTTTACGGTGCTCCTGCCGGAGCTCTACGACAACGGCGACACCACCTTTACCGCCTGGCGTCCGCGCAACCCCGCCGGGGACAGCCCCACGGGCTTTTATCGTGAAGAAGTGGCCTTCGCCACGGAAACGGTGACGGGCGTCAACCCAGACAACCCCGAGGTGCCTCAAGATTACCAGGTCGTGAAGCTGACCCCCACCGAGTTTACGGTGGAGCTACTGCCGGACAACGCGCCCCAGCAGGTCGCCAATTTCATCAGCTACGCGGTGGAGGGTGACTACGACAATACGGTCGTGCACCGCAACCCGGGCATGGGCGTCTACAGCGCCCAATACACTTTCGACTTCAACATTGCGCAGGCCGGTAGCTATACGCTGACGCCGACCGAACCAGCAGAAGACGATCCCTACCAAGTCGAAAATTACTCGAGCTTCGACTGGGCCGCGATCACTTCCAGAGGCACCATCGCGGCAGAGGAAGGGGACCTCGAGGCGGAGCCGGGCACCTTGGCTACCGCCCTCAACTCCTCGGGATACGCCACCTCTGGATGGTTCTTCAATATCAGCGACAACTCCGACGCCTTTGCCAACGCCTACCCCATTTTCGGCAAGGTGACCGGCGACGCCTATCAGAACGGCACCAGCATCGGCTCGGCCCAAGATACCGTGCTTGGTGTGCTCGGCCAGATCCCGGCGCTCGACCTGCAGGTGCTGTTGCCCAGTGCCTTTGCCGATGTGCCGCTGATGGTCAATGGCGCGCCCGAAGGCACCCCGGACTACGACGACCCCGCCGCCGGTGAGAGCGATCCGCCCATCGACTCCATCATCGCGACCCACGAAAACTATATCTGGGCCGACGCCTACGTGCGCTTCCCCAGCGTCACGCTCGACGATTTGGGCGAAGAGCCAACCGCCAACTCGATCAACTACACGATCGAAACCTATTACGATGAAGAAGACGAGGTCTCGAGCGGCAATGACCGTGACTCCTTTGACATCGACAGCCTGGCCGTCGATCCGGCAACCAACGAAATCGTCGTCGGCGTAGTCAAGCCCGGCACCCTGTTGGTCACCGTCACGGCCACCAATGCAAGCGACTCGACCGACGAAGAATCGATTCTCCTGCGCCTGACGGCCGTCAATCCGGAGATGGCGAACTTCTTCAAGACCTACTCGGCCGTCTATGGCCCGGACGATGAAGACGATTGGAACGGCTACTATGTGACGGCCCTCGCTGGTGTGTACGACTACGACTTCCCGCTGGTCTACTTCAACTACTATGGCTGGATGTGGCTGGACGCGGGCGCGGACGAAGATGGCTTCTGGACCTACTACTACGACATGGGGCACTGGATCTACACCACCGCCGACGCCCCATCTCTCCTCTACGTGGAAACCGGCACGGACGCCGACGACAAGGCCTGGATCTATTACAACACCTACGACAAGGACAGTGACAGCTCCACACCCAACGAGCGCTGGGTCTACCTCTATCCGCGCGATGACGCCGATCCGGACGATGTGTGGATCAAGCCGGAAGAACTCGCGACCCGCACCATCAGCGACATCCTCGACGAGGCGAAGGCTGCAGCGGCCGAAGAAGAGGCGACTACCACAGAATAGTTTCTAGTCTTCGGTCGAGGGGTCTTCCAGCTCTTCGGCCAACTCCGGCTCGCCTGACTCTTTCGATACCCGCTCGGCGCTCAGCGTCGGGCGGTATTTTTTTACCTCTCGAAACTCGCCCTTCAGGTATTCCTTCAACGCCAGCTTCACCGCCGGGTCGATACGCTCCGTCGCGTCCTCCAGGCTCGTCAAAGGCGTTCCCTGGGGCTGCAGTTGCACGGTATCGTCTTCGACCTCGTCGCGCGCATACTTGAGGTCGATAAAGGGACCGTTCTCGCCGGCATCACCACCCCCATCGTAATAGGAGAGCGGCGGCTCCTCCTCGTTCGTGGGCTGCGTAGCGGGCTCGGACGCAGCCACTGCCGCAGCCGGTTGCGGAGCAGCAGGCTCGGGGGCCGCTTCTTCACGCAAGGGCGCCACCATCACCGGAGCGGGATCGACTTCCTCGCTCAACAACGGTCGCACCTGCAACGGCGCACTCGCCTTGCCGGTTACGAGGCTGTCACCGGACTTTTTTTTTCCGCGCTGTCCTCCGGAAGCTCACCGGCCATGCGGCTGAGGTCACGCAAAACGGTGTCGATCGCACGCGTGCGGCTGGCTTCGACCGCCTTCAGCAGCGACACCTCGAAATTCACCCGCTCATTGAGACCCGTCTGCACCGAACGTTCACGCTCCTGCAGCACGTCGAGCATGCGCAACAGGCCTTCGGTATGACTGGTGCGCTCCTGTACGCTTGCCAGCAGGCGTTCGCGCACACGTTGCTGCAGATCGCGCAACAGACGGCTCAGGTCGCGGCCTTCCCGCGCCAATTCATCCACCTTGGCCAGCAACGTGCCGTAATCCGCTTCCAGCATGCTCTCGAGCAAGGCATCGAGTTGCTGGGGCGAAGCGAGGCCATAGACATCGAGCACGTCCTGCTCGGTGATGTCGCTGCCGCAAAAGGAAATGAGCTGGTCGAAAATGCTCTGGGCGTCGCGCATGCCACCATCGGCCAGGCGTGCCACATTTTCGAGGGCCTCGGGCGCTACCTTGATGTCTTCAGCGTCCGCAATCTGTTGCAGACGCCGTATAATCAAATCTGATGCTATGGGGCGAAACTCGAAGCGCTGACAGCGGGAAGTGATCGTCGCGAGAACCTTCTGCGCTTCCGTCGTCGCAAAGATGAACTTCACGTGCGAGGGCGGCTCTTCGAGCGTCTTCAGCAAGGCGTTGAAGGCCCCTTGCGAAAGCATGTGCACCTCGTCGATGATGTAGATCTTGTAGGTACACTGGGCGGGCGCGTACTGGCACTCCTCACGCAAGTCACGAATCTGCTCCACCGAATTGTTGGAGGCCCCGTCGATCTCGATCACGTCCATGCAATTGCCGGACATGATGGCCTTGGCGATCTCCGAATCGATCGGCGGCTGAACGGAGGGGCCGCCCTCGGCGTTCAGCGCCTTGGCGAAGACGCGTGCAGTCGACGTTTTGCCCGTGCCGCGCGGGCCGACGAAGAGGTAAGCGTGTGCGATGCGGCCCGTCTGGATCGCATTTTTCAGCGTCCGCACGATGTGTTCCTGCCCCACCAGGTCCTCGAAGGACTGGGGGCGCCAGCGACGCGCGATGACCTGATAATCTTCTCCCATCCGACAAAAAGACGACCGCTTTCGCGGCCGCAAAGAAAGTAAAAAAGTGGCCAGGCTACCTACGGCACACGGGGATCCTGGTTACCGTTGCTGCCTTCCGGCCCTGGCGGAGTTCACCGGCCCGCCGTTGCATAGGGCCCAGCCAAGGACAAGCGTCCGGCAAAGCTCCGAAGATTTCAACCCTTTTTCTTAAAGAGCGGCAAATGTCTGCTCCTTTTCACTACATCACCCATTAGTGCAGCTTATACAAGTAGTTTTCCTTATCGGATGGTCTTGAAACAATCGTAACATAGCCGTAACATTCATGTAACAGAAGAGACACAGAGCCCCAAAACTCCACCCTCCTTCTGCCACACACAAACCCCCGAAAGGAGAAAGGATTCTAAGATGACGCGCAAAATGATCGCCCTCGGGCTCATGGGATTTTTCTCCGCCGCTTTGTCCGTGGTGGCCAATGACGACGTGAGCAATTCCAAGGCACCCGAACTCATCGCAGGAGAACGGCCAGCCTACCCCATTGAAGCTCGCGCCCAGGGAGTTGAAGGTACGGTTTTAATCGAATGCCTCGTGGACGAACAAGGCCGGGTCATGGGCCCGGGTGTCGTCAACGATGCACCGCCCGCCCTTGTTGCGGAGGCCCTGAAGGTGGCCCGCAACTGGCAGTTCGCACCAGCCGAAAAGAATGGTGAAGCCACCTATGCCGTGGTCCGCATCCCCGTGGTCTTCAAGCTGGTTCAACCCGGCGAAGCCACCCTCGAAAAGACTTCCCTGCTGGCTGCCCAATAAGCAGCCGCCCCTGGTACAGATACTGCGATAATAGAGTCGACCGGTTGCTCTCCCAGAGCGCCGGTCTTTTTTTGTAATCAAGCGGCCGCACGGCACGCCGCCGACTCTACTTGCGCACCGGTAGGGATTCCATGACGGGGGCCAGCACCACACGGAAGCCCAGTGAGCTGCGCGAGGTCGTCTCCCCTGCCCGGTCGCGGGATGCACTGCGGGCAAACTCGGCCGTCTGTTGCCAGCTGCCGCCGCGCACTGCCCGGCCAAAGCTCGTCACCGCTCGCGTATAATCGCCCACGGGCTCACCCGGCAGGCGGTCGATATAGCCATCGAGCGTCCACTCGGACACGTTGCCGTGCATGTCATAAAGCCCCCAGGCGTTGGGCACGTAAGAGCCGACCGGCTCCGGTTCGGTGCTGCGTTCGGGCGTGGAATTGGAGTCAAAGGACCGAAAATCACGCGGATACTCCCCGCGAAAATTGCCCTGTTCACCCCCAACGGCGCGGCTGCCAAAGAAAAAGGGCGTGTCTGAACCCGCGCGAGCCGCATATTCCCACTCCATCTCGGTCGGCAACCGGTATTCGTATCCCTCGGGCAGGCGCTTGTAACGGCGTTCCAGCTCGGTCAGCCGTGCGCAAAACTGCATGGCTTCGCGCCAGCTGACACTGTCGACCGGCAGGTTTGCGCCCCGGTGAATGCTTGGGTTCTCCTTCATCAGGGTCTGATACAAGCGCTGCGTCACCTCGTATTCGCTGATCCAGAAACCTTCCGCCAAGGTAAACTCCGTCGGTGGCCCATCCGCCGGTCGGCGCTGCGTCTCATCCACTGGACTGCCAACGGTATCCGTACCCGCCGGGATCCAGTTGAGCGTAAGATCGAGATACGGCACCTTCCACGGTTCTCCCCGCTCGGGTCCGGCCAGCGGCTTGAGCTCCGGCTGCCATAAGAAGGCTTTGTTCGGCGGGATCGTCACCTGCGTCGATACCGGCTGGAAGTTACGCACGTAAAGTTGCAGATTCAGGGGGCGCAAGGCCGGTACCTGGTAGCCGGAGCCCTGCTCGGACGCGCGGCGCTCGCCGTCCACCACCAGCGCGTAAGGCAAGTCGACATCCAGCTGCACACGCACTTGCGCCGGCTTGGGTGTCAAGTCGAGCGTCACTTGTTTGCGCTCCGCCTCTTCCACCTCCACGGTTTCTGCGAGCGGCTCAAAGTCTGGATGCTCTACCCGAATATCCTGCCCACCGACTCCCAGGTCGGCCACGAGACTCGCCTGACCGGTATAGGTCTGCTCCGGGGTGACGATGCTCAGCTCTTCCAACATCGCCGGCGTCGGCTTTTGTCCGGCCACCGTCACCGTAAGGTCCAGCTCACCTCGACGCTCCTCCAAAGCTCCAAAATCGAGCACCATGGGCTCCCCGGCCTTGAGGGTCACCTCGCGAACGGCTCCCTTGTAGCTACGATGGTCGATCGCCACCTCCAGGGGCTCATCCACCGGCAATTGCTTCAATGTCAACGGGGTCACGCCGCGGCGTTCGCCATTGACTGCCACCGGCAGGCCCGCAGGTTCACTCAAGACCTGCAGGGGCGTCGGCAGCGGCTCGATCATGGCCTCGATCGCAATCGGTTCGCGCTCGTTCAACGTCACCTCGAGCTGACGCGCCTCATAGCCGGGACGTGAAATCCGCAGGACGTGCTCGCCCGCCAACAGGCGGCTGTCGAGCGTCAGCGTGCCATTCTCCGGCACCTGGTCGAGATACAGGGCGACACCGTTTTCGAGCACGGCATCCACTGTAGCCCCGGGCACGGAAGTCAGTTCCAGCGCCCCGTAAGCGGGCTCGAGCTGCAAATTCAATTCCGTTGGCGCGCCACCGATCTCGATTACGCGACGCTGGGTGTGAAAGCGCGGCGACTCGATCTCCACCACGTAACTGCCTTTGGGCAAATCGAAAGCCAATTCACCGTCGGAGGTCAGAAACTGCTGATCCTGCTCGGAGAAACGAACCGAGGCTCGCTCCGGAAAAATGTGCAGGGCCAAATCAAGGCCGCGGGCACCGGGCTTCACCTTCTCCACCACCATCTCGTTGCCGCCGCGCTGGGTGGCGCCTGCGGTGAAGGTCTGCAAGCCAAACCACGCGGCCCCCAGCACGACCGCGCCGCCGCCGACCAGCAGGCCCAGCCGGATCAGGTTCTGCGTCGAGCGCGAATAGCGATCCCGCAGCCCTTTGGGCAAGGGCAGTGCCTCCAGGCTCTGCAGCGTTTCACCCTTTTCCTGTTCGGCGCGAGCCACGTGATGCAGCTTCTCCGCGCGTTGCAGATCCTCGCCAAAGGCGTTGAAGTTGGCAAAGCGGTTGAACGGCTCCGGCTCCAGGCAGCGACTGACGAACAGGTCCCAGCCTTCGGTCAACTCCGGGCGGGCCTCCGAAGGCAGCGTCCACTCCCGCGTCGGCTTTTTGCCCGTCAGCAGAAAATAGGTCAGGATACCGAGCGAGAAGATGTCTGCGCGCTGATCGAAGTCCTCGTCATTGCGCACTTCCGGACTGAAGGTGTCCATCGCGGTGAGATGGACGCGCTCGTCGTCACTCAGCAGCGGGATGATGGCCGAGCTGAGGAAGACCTCGAACTTGCGGCGCTGCAGGGATTCATAGAGCCCGAAGCCATAGACGTAGACGTCGTTCTTGGGGCCGACCATCACCATCTCGGGCGTGAGGGAAAAGTGACCGACCATCTTGCCGCGGACCGCCCGGAAGGCATCCACGGTGCGCCCCATCACCGTCTTGAGCTGTGATACGTCCAAGCCGGGATCCGGCCGCTGCTCGTAAAAATAATCCGTCAGGCTCAAGAGGCCCGGCACGTCTTCGTATTCGATCACCAGGCGCTCCTCGAAGCGGTCGCCGTCGCGAATCTGCAGCAGGTGCGCGTCCTTCAGGTTGTTGAGCTTGGCGCAGCGCCCCAGGTAGGCCTTGTGAAAGGTCGGATCGTCACTGATTGCCTTGGGCAGGACGTGAATCAGGACCGTGCCATACTGCTCCTTGTCCACGCGGTAGAGCGCGCCGAACAGGTGAATGGCCAAACGGTCTTGAATTTTATATGGGCCCAGCTGATCACCCTGTTTGAGCAACTCCTGGGTGATGACCGACCCGTAAGGCAAATTCGACATTTCGGCCATGATCTTGTTCTACTCCAATGTCCTGCGCACAGTTTGGCAACTCGGATTTTACCCGCCAGTTACCTGAGCAAATTCCTATACGACCACTTTAGCGGATTCTTCAGCCCTGGTCGGAAGATGAGGGGACATTCGCGCCGCGGGAATCGGGCCACCCACCCTTGGGCGCATAGACCTTGAGGTGCGGGTACGGGATCTCGATGCCCTCCCGCTCAAAGCGCTCCTTCATCTCGCGCAGCAGGGCGTTGCGGAGGTTGAGGTAATCGTTTTTTTCGAACCACACGCCCCAGAGAAACACGATCTCGCTCTCGCGGAAGTCCTTGACGAGAATCAGCGGCTCCGGATCGTCCAGCGCATAGGGGTTATTCAACGCCAGCTCCTTCAGGATGTTCTCCACCTGTGAAAGGTTGGAGCTGTAGGCGACGCGCACGTCGATATCCATGCGGCGGATGGGAAAGCGCGTAATGTTGACCACCTCGCGCTTGATCATCTCCTCATTGGGGATGCGCACGAACAGGTTGTCGAACGTCCGCAGCTTGACCGACAGCATGTCGATCGAACTCACGATGCCGAGGCGATCGCCAATGCGGATCAGATCCCCGATGCGGAAGGGCTTTTCGCCGATCAGAAAGAGCCCGGAGATGAAATTGGAAAGGGTCGTCTGCGCCGCAAACCCGATCGCAACGGTTGCGATACCCGCCGTGGCCACGAGGCCGGTGATGTCGTAGCCCAGCTCGGTCAGCACAAACAGCACGATCAGGATCATGCCGCCCCACAGCACAAAGCGGCGCACGATGACGCTGCTGTGCTCCGAGCCGTGCTTGACGAGCATCTGGCCCAGCCCACGGCTGAGCAGGTACAGGAGCGGCAGGCCGATCACGATCATCGCGACCGCGCGGCCAATGGAATAATAGTCTACTTGGGCGAGGGTATCGAACATCACTCGAGCACCTGAAAGTCCGACGGTGAAGGGTGTTTGAAGGTAAGGCCGACGAAGATGCGTTCGGCCGGCTCGTAGGCCTTGGAGACCAGCCGCAGGTTATCCTCGAACTGGGGCACCTTGCTCTCGTAGGTCACGCGGGCTTCGCGGGACTTGCCGGAAAAGCGGATGCGCACCACGTTGCTCCAGAAGTGCTCGTGGCCGGAATAGATCGCCAGGTGCTTGGTCCGCAGGCACAGCTTGTGAAAGTCGAGCGTATGCTCGCTGTGGTTTTCGAGGATGATCGGGCAAATCAGGTGGTGCGGGTGCAGCTTCAGGTCATCCAGCTGACGCGTGGCCGCAAAGCGCAGCGAGTAGCACAGCTCCCCAGTGGCATGATTGCCGAACCACGTATTCGAGAGCATACGCGTCGGCACGGAACCGATCTTCATCTGATTGTGCCGCTCCGGCGCGCCCACCCATAGCTCGACCCACACGGGCACGCAGGCAAAGTATTTGGCCGATTGTCGGGGCGGGATCGCCACCGCCTGGTCTGCACGCACCACGACCGGGCGCGGCGGCACCGCTGGCCAGAGCTCGAACTGCTCCGGTGCGTTCTCGAAGGCAAAGTGCTTCCAGTCCAGGCTGTTGGGAATGACGTCGTAGGGCACGAAGCTCGAGTCGAGCACTTCGGGGTTTTCGGCGCTTTCGGTCGCAAAGCCCCACTCGCGTTCGGCTCGTGCCAGCCAGAGGCGCAGGCGACCCAGGCGCCAGAGGCACGCCCGGTCGAGCGGCATCTGCCGGGATTTCCAGAATTGCTGATGTGCGGCCATTGACCTCCTCAATCAAACACAAAGAAACGAGATTGCACGCCTGATTCAGCGCGTCTGGGTCGAATCGAGTGTAAAGAAGTCCACCACCGCGCGCACAATGGCTTCGACCGGGGCCAGCTTGCCCTTGCCCTCATAACCGCAGGCCAACAAACCCTCCGCCGGCTCGATGAGCCGATGGCCGCGCTGCTGCAGGGTCTGCAGATTGGCCTGGGTCGCGGGATGGGCGAGCATCTTGCCGTTCATGGCGGGGGCCAGCATCACCGGGGCGGGCGTCGCGAGGTAAATATTGGTCAGGAGGTCTGGCGCAAGCCCGTGGGCAAACTGCGCCAACTTGTTGGCCGTTGCGGGGGCGATCAGCAGCAGGTCGGCCTCGTCCGCCAGTTCGATATGGCCCGGCTGCCAACCCTTGCCCTCATCCCAGAGGCTCACCGCGACCGGATGCCGGCTCAAGGTCTGCAGCGTGAGCGGAGGGATCAGCCTGGTGGCCGACTCCGTCATCACCACCCGCACCTGCGCGCCCAGCTTGGTCAGCTGACTGCAGATGTCGGCCGCCTTGTAGGCCGCGATCGAGCCGGTCACACCCAATACGATGATCTTGTCGGAAAGCGGAGTCGCCATGCCCCACCCTGTCTGCGTTGGCGCCATTGTGCAAGCGGCGAGCGCATCGCACCCGTCGACAAAAAACGGGCCGGTCAAAAAAAACCGGCCCGCCCCTCGAAAGGTATGAACTAAAGAACTGCGCTCCCTACTTGGTGTAGGTCACCATGCTTTGCGTCGTATCGACATAGAGCGAGCCCGCATTGGTCTCGTCGGTAAAGACGTAGACCCAGCTGCCGTTGCCGCTATCGGCGACAGGGGCGTAAATCCAGGGGAAATAGTCGAAGTCGACGAAGACCCAACCGATGGCCGAACCGTCGATCTGGGCATAGCTGTAGAGCCAGCCGTTGTTGGTGTCGGAGGTAGCCGCACCCTGAATCGCCACGCCGTTCGGCACATAGACGTAGCCGAGTTCCGGGTGGTAGAGATAAGGATAGCTGGAAGCGTAGAAGGTCGCGTCTTCCACCATCACAAAGCCCTCGTTCAGGCCTTGGGTGCCGGTAAAGAGGTTGATGTGCTGGATCTCGGCATCACCGCTGGTGTAACCGATCTTGTAGCCGCGCAGCTGGATGTTGTCCAACATCACACCGGTGCCCGCGAGAGAGGAGGTGGCGCTCGCCGGGGTGTAGGTGGAATTGAGGTTGATCGTCACTTCCACGCTGCTCTTGTCGTCCGCCTGATAAGGCAGCTCAAAGACAAACTGGGAGTAGTTCGGGCTCACCGTCTGCGTCACCGTGACGGGATAGGCGGTGCCATCCACCATCACGTTCACGCTGGGCGTCGATTCGAACTCCGAAGTGAGGGACTTGGCGTCGAAGGCGAACTCCACCCCATAGAAGCCCTTGGTGCTGGCCGAGATGGTGATGTTTTGGTCGCCGATGCCGCCGCGCAGCACCAGAGCGCCATTGTTGTTCTCCGCTTCGTTTTCGATGCCCCAGTTGGCGTTGTAGCTGGCGTTGAGCGTGCTGCCGCCGGAGGCCGGGA
Source organism: Puniceicoccaceae bacterium 5H (assembly GCA_009772895.1). Taxonomy (GTDB): domain Bacteria; phylum Verrucomicrobiota; class Verrucomicrobiia; order Opitutales; family Oceanipulchritudinaceae; genus WOUP01. The sequence continues at coordinate 73,226 of WOUP01000016.1, forward strand.
AGACCACCTCGTTGAGGTTGTAGCTCCCCGCGACGACCGAGGTGCCGCTGATGTCCACGGAATCACCCGGGTAAATCAGCGCGCTCAGATCAAGGCTGGCCTCGGTGTAGTCGGTCCAGCTGTTGCCGGATTGCTCGCCTTCTTTCGCAATCAGCTGCTTTTGGAGCGCGTTGGACACTACGATGCCCCGAGCGATCGCCTCTTCTTGCGTGAGGGAAGCGTAGGTCTGGGACTGAGTGCTTTCAAAGTCCCAAGCCGCGATGGGGGTCAGGTCGACTCGCTGAGCTTGAACGGCACTCGCCGCAACGGTAGCAAGACAAAGGGTATAAAACTGCTTTTTCATGCGATATCGGATAGTTTTGTGAGAGAGGAAATAAAGCTGATCCCGAGTCTGAAACGCGCACTATTACGGTCAAGTTGTTTCTAGTGTTTACCATTTAATGTAATCTAAAAGTCACACAGGCTTCCTGTAATTTAACACAAATGACACAATTAAAGATGGGAACGCCGTGCCAACTGGGGAAACATTGACAATTGGAGAAATACAAGAAACTTCGATTCCTTGATCTGCCTACCTTGCATGATGAAAAAATGGTTGAAAACATGGTCTACCCTGGGGCTTTTTTACGTCGCCGGCACCCTGGCCGCAGCCCCGCTAACCCCCGCCGCCCTGCCCTACCTGCCGGAATACTGGCCGGCACACGTGCATGTAAAACAGGAGACATCAGTGATGGTCGAGGGCAGCAAACAGACGCTCATTCCGGCGGTTCCGGGCGTTCTGGTCCGTATAACCGAGGAGGGCGCAGTGGTGGATTTCGGCTCGAACGGTCGCCATATTCTCCCGATCGAGCAGACGGACGTCATCGCCCAGGCGGAGCGACTGCGTCAGGCGAATCTGGCGGAACACCAGGCATCGCTCCACACCCAGATCGGCGACAAGTTCTGGCGTTGGGATGGTGAGAACCTCGTCCGACTGGGCTCGGACTATTTTAAGGACAAGAAATACCTGGTCTTTCTTTATGCCGAACCAGATGACGCCTCTTCGATTGAACGGGTGCGCCAATTTTCACGCGCCTATGAAGACATCGAAGAACGCAATCCAACGGCCGAAGTCGTGCTCATGAGTGCCGCCTCGAAGGTCCAACCTTTTTTCGATCAGGATGCGCCGACCTTTCCCGTCATGACCTGGCACATGTCTTCCGGCTATATTTATGCACTGGACCAGCAGCCAGGAGAGCGCCCGGCTGTCGTCATAACCGACTTCAGCAATCGCATCATCCACCATCCCGACCAAGGCTCACCCGATTGGGAGTCCGTGGATCTCGCTGAATGGATCCACAATATCATTGAGCAGGATCAACAAAAGCTGGAAGCGGAACCGTTGCGACAGAAGTTCCTCGAGCGCGAATAAAAAAGCCTCCGGAATTTTCCGAAGGCTTGCGTGCTTCTAACAATGCCTGGTGCAAACCAGGCATTATCTTTAGCGAAGTCTGACTACTGCTGCATGCGCAGCACGCCGAGGGCACTACCAGCGGTCCAACCGTCGGTCCAGAGGGATTCCGAAGGATTGAAGGCGCCGAAGTAGGAAGCGCTCGAGAAGAACGTCGAGGTCGCGGAGCTCAGCGTACCGTCCAGGTTGACCGGACGCGGGTCGAGGCCGCTGCGGCGGTTGAACATGGCCGGGATATCGCCGATGGCAATACGGCGGGAGCCGAACGGGTCGACGTCGAAGTGATTGTTCGTGAAGTTGTTGGCGCGGTTGGCCGCATACTCGCCGCTGGCGCCGTTCATCACTTCCATCGCGATATCGTCACCCGAAGAGAAGGCATCGCCACTGGCCGGATTGCTCACGAAGGCCGTGCCGCCATCCGCGAAGTTGTACCAGTAGTTGCTCTTGAAGCTGATGTCGCCGGACTTCCAACGGTCCACGCCATCGCTGTCCACGCGGATACCGCTGCCGCCGAAGTCGGAGAAGATGGAGTTACGGTAGGCGCCACCCCAGGAGTCGCGGATGCGGAAGGCATCGTTACGGCCGCTGTCGTAGCTGTCGTTGTGACCGGCGCCACCCCCAATGTAGGTCGCGTTGTAGATGGTCGGGTAAGCGAGCGGGAGACCGCCCTTGGCATCGTCGTCGGTACTGGCTACGCCGAGCGGCACACCGTTGACGCTGGCGACGAAAACGGAGTTGAACTCGGCGTCCGTGCCGTCGTGCTCACCGCTGTGGTTACCGGTTTGACGGTCGTCCAGCTGCAGGGAGAACCAGAATTGGCCGAGGCCAGTGAAGCCTTCGTCGATGTCGAAGGAGTCGTCGTGGTTGAAGAGAGAAACGAGGTTGCGGGTGTTGACCGTGCCGCCGAACCATTCGTAGCCGTCGTCGTTATTGAGATAAACTTCAACGTATTCGATCTGCGTGCCGTAGCCGACGCCGCCCATGGTCAGACCGTTGATTTCGTTACCTTCACCGATTTCGGTGCCGCCGTGGCGGATGGAAACGTAGCGGATCACACCGGAGGAATCGTTCGGGTTGGAGCCACCGTAGACGGACAGCGGGTTGGAGTTGATACCTTCAACCGCACCTTCGTGGTAGTCATCCAGGAACGTAGGATCGCCGAAGCCGTCGGCCATGTTGTTGACCGTCGTGCCGGCGTTGGTGGGCGCGAGGCCGAGCAGTACGATACCGGCCCAGAGGCCGCGGTTGTACTGGACGCTGGTGTTGTTGAAATTGGGATCGTTGGACACGCCGTTTTCCCAGCCCGCATAGGGGGGCAGCGGGTTGTTCAGCGGATCGGCATCGTGGAACACATCGAGACCCATGCTGCTGTCCCAGCGCACCGGCAGGAGCGATTGGCTGTCAACGTCGTATTCGCCGTCGTTATCCTGGTCGACCGCAGCAGTGGTGAAGATGATGGGCTCCTGGGCGGTGCCGCTGGCAATGATTTTGGAACCGCGGGTAACGACCACGGAGCCGGCATTCACATTGGTAGCAGCGGATTCCGGTTGACCGCGCACAATCACACCCGGCTCGATGGTGAGCACCGCACCATCCGTCACGTAGATGGTGTCTTCGAGGATGACAGGGCTGTCAGCCTGGGTCCAGGTCTCGTTGGTCGTGATGTTCGAAGACACGACCTTCTCACCAAAGGCGCTGAGCGAAAAAGCCGCGACAAAAGCAGCAGTACCGAGCAGTTTCAAGTTTTGCATCTTTGTTCGATTTGAGGTTTCTCTGATTGAAAGATCTAGGGCATTCTACGCCACGAAAGTGACAAAGCTTGGTTCATTCCGTTACGCGTGTGTAACAGCCTCTAGAAAAAGTCGTAGGAGATAGAGATACTGAAGGAACGACCCTTTTTATAAGAGCTACGCGCATAGGGGTTTTCGAGGCCCCGATAGATGTCGCTATCCGGTTCGTTGTCCGGATTGGAAGCACCCAAATCGACCAACTCCGGGTCGTAGACCTGATTGATCCAGGGATCGAGCAGGTTTTTCGCGGAGAATTTGATCGAGAGGTTATCCGTCAGCTTCTGAGAAATGACTAGGTTTAGCGTCGTCACCTCTTCATCATAGATCGAAAGCGTGCTCTGCGGCAGATAGCCGACCGACGAGAGGCGGGCACTCACCCAATTGGCGGAAAGCGTTACGTCCGTGCCCCAGTCCTCCTGACGAAAGTTGAAGTAGCCGTTGAGGATGTATTCAGGCTGATCGTAAAACTGGCGTTCACGCGGGAGCAGCGACGCCCCGTTTTGATCCCAGCCGTAGGGCCCGAGTTCCAACTCTGAACGCTCGACCTTGGCATCCACGTAAGTGGCATTGCCGCCCAGGTTGAAGACGCTCCAGAAGTCGCCCATAAAACCGAGGTTTTTGTTCACCTCGAATTCGACGCCCTTGAGCGTGCCGGAGTTTTCGTTGTTCTCGAAGGTGAAACGGTCCGGCAGGACTTCGTAGCGTTCGATGGGATTGGCGACCTGCTTGTAGAAGAAGTTGACCGAAACCAGGTCGGCGTCACCGAAGTAGTACTCGAAACGCACATCGTAGTTGTCGACCCGCGACTGTTCGAGACCGTCCACCACGGGATCGTCGCCCGTGATCAGCGTCACTTCGCCGGGATTGCCGAACTCGATGCTGTTGTCCGCCAACGAGTAAGTCGGGAACGGCGCCAGCTCGCGGAAGGAGGGGCGCGCCACGGTGCGCGAGTAGGCCAGGCGGATCTTGAAGCTGTCCGTCACGTCGGTATTGAGCGCGACCGCCGGCAACCAGGTGTCTTCGTCGATGGGACGAAGCTCGCCGTAGGAGGGGAAGAAATTGATGCCGGAAATGGTCCCCACCCCGTCGAACTCGATCGCAGCGTCTTCATAACGAGCGCCCGCGACGAACTTGTGATACATGGAGAGGAAGTTGAACGGAACTTCCGCCATCAGGTAGCCCGCCTTGATCTCGCGGTTACCGGTCGCCGGCCCTTCGGCCACGCCGTTCTCGATCCACTCGCCGCCCGCGTTCTGCACGTAAACGGAAGTACCGAACGCATCGAGCGGAGATTCGAGGTTGGAGAACGGACGGACGCTGCTGGACTGCAACTGGATGAACTCGCGGTCCACGTTTTCATACTGGCCGCCCACCTTCAGGCGCGGTGCCGTATCCAGCGGGATGAATTCCAGCGGCAGCGTGTAGTCGAGCTTGCCGATCTGGTTCTCCTGGTCCGTTTCGCGCGAGAACTGCACGATCTTGCGGTCACCGCTGCGGTCCACGGAGTAGGTTTGCGTGGATTCGTTGTAGCGGAAGAACTTGAGGTTGCGGATCACCTCGTCCTGCAGGCTGGTCGAATAGGAGTAGGACCAGTCGAGGTTGGAGTTCATCAGCTCGGGCAGGAAGTGATGGCCCTCAAACTGGTGCAACTGCAACTCACGCTCGCTGTAGCCGAGAGAGCTGAAATAAAAGAGGCTGTCGCCGTCGTCATCCCAGTCCATCGGGGGCAGGATCTCGGCGTCTTCGGTGCCATTGCGCGTAAAGAAAAAGGTGTAGCGAAACTCCTGATTTTTCAGCGGGCGGTAGGATAGCGACGCCAAGCCGGAAAGGGTCACCTCCTCAATGCCATTATTCCAGATACCCCAGGGTTGTTCAGTGGTATCGCCCGGGTTTTCCAGGCTCGTGAGCGCCACCACGCCCTCGCCGAGGCGGAAGTCGCCACGGCGCTCGGCGCGCATGATCTCACGATAATAGTAATCGCGCTTCCAGCTGAGGGCGCCGATGAAGCCGACCTCCTGGTCACCGAAGATTTTGAAGCGATCGCCATAGGAGATGGAGCCGCTGTAATTCAGGCCCGGTTCGCCCTCTTCGTTGGGCGCGATCACGCCACCATTGGTGTCGGATTGCGGGAAGACGCGGTCGTCGTAGCCCTGGGCGAGCCAATCGTCGTTGCCGACGTCGCTGGTGATGAAGTTGTCGTTGAAGGACGTGTTATCGCGCAGGCCAAAGCCGACGCTGAGGCCCATGATGCGCTCTTCCGGGATGCCCTTGGTCTTGATATTGAGAGAGCCGCCGCTGGACTCGCCGGGCAGGTCGGGCGTAAAGGTCTTGTTGGCGATGAGCTGGTCGATCATCGCCGAGGGGAAGATGTCGAGCTGCACCGCCTGGCGGTCCGGGTCGGGGCTGGGCATGACCACGCCGTTGAGCTGCGTGGTGGTGTAGCGGTCGTTGAGGCCGCGCACGACCGCGTATTTGCCGTCGCTCACGTTGATGCCCGTCACCTTGGTGATGGCTTCGGCCACGTCGCTAACCGCAAAGCGAGACATATTGTCCGAGCTGAGCGCGTCGATCACCCCGAGCGATTGCTGGCGGATGGCCACCACCTCGACGTTTTGGGCGCGCACGGACTCGGCCGTCACTTCCATCGCGGCCAACTCGAAAATCTGCTCGGGAGAGCTGGAGTCGACTTCGGTAGAGGAAGAGGAGGTCGTGGAAGTCGTCGGCTGGGTAGACTCGGTGCTTTCGCGGCGTGGCAGCGCGATATCGAGGGAATTGGTCCGGCCCTGGGTCACCTCGACACCGCTGACGTCAAAGGGTTCATAGCCCACCTTGTAGACCCGCACGGTGTAGGTGCCCGTGGGCACGCCGTCGAAGAAATACGCGCCCTGAGCATCTGTCTGCGTGAAGTTGGAGGCATCCAACAGCACCAGCGAAGCCTCTACGATGGGCTGGCCTGTAGCCTTATCAAAGATTTTCCCGGCAATGCGCCCGCTTTGTTCCTGTGCATGCACGATGGCAGGAACAAGCAGGCCGGCCAGGATGGTCGAACGAGCAAATCGGTAGTTCATAGGTCAGCTCTTGAGTGCCCGACTCATTACGGGGGCCTACCCTGCGGCAATAGTATTCTAGGGCCGTTGCAGCTATTTCACGGAGGCGACGCTCCAGCGTTACAAACGTCACTTCCGTTGCGTTTTCGTAACAGGCCGGGAAGACTTGGCCTGTTTTCGCTTTACCTTCCCGGCCCCCTTCGGCTTAAACGCTTCTATGGATTCGGCCGAGCAAGAAGAGGTTCTACAGATCTTCAAGGAAACCGGCGCCCTGCTGGAGGGACACTTTATCCTTCGCTCCGGGCTGCGCAGCGCGCATTTCTTCCAATGTGCGCGGGTGTGCGAGCACCTGGACTACGTGACGCGCCTGGTGGAGTTGTTGATCCCCAAGCTGCCCACGCAAGACTTCGAGACGGTGGTCGCACCCGCCATGGGTGGCCTCGTGCTGGGGCAGGAAATGGCGCGCCAACTGGGTAAGCGCTTCATCTTTGTGGAAAAGGATGAGAACCGCCTCGCCCTGCGTCGCAACTTCAAGATCGCCAACGGCGAGCGCGTGCTGGTGGCCGAAGACGTCATCACCCGCGGTGGCCGCGTGCAGGAGACCTTGGATATCGTGGAGAGCCGCGGCGGCGAAACGGCAGCCGTAGCGGTGCTGGTCGACCGCAGCGCCGGTCAGGCCAAGTTTTCCGTGCCGCTGGTCAGCCTGCTGGAGCTCGAATTCCCGACCTACGAGCCGACGCAGTTGCCGGCCCACCTGCGCAACATCCCCGCGATCAAGCCTGGCTCCTGATCGCGTTCCGCAAACTTTACCGACGCAAAAAAGGGCGGCTGTCGATCGACAGCCGCCCTGGTCATTTTAAAGGAGCTTGAAGGGGCCTCTAGGGCATCCGCAGGGCGAGGAAGCCTCGACGGCCCTGAAACTCGACCCAAAGCTTGTTGACGGCACCGCTACGCAGGCTTTTGCGCAGATCGTCGATGTTCTTCACCTCCTGGTCATTCGCTTCGAGGATGACCATGCCCGGGCGAAGCTCGGAAGCGTAGGGCGAGCGGGCCTCCACGTCGGTCACCAGCACGCCTTCTTCCGCCTCGACATTCCAGCTGTCGGAGCGTTCGGCATTGAGCACCTGCAGGCGCACGCCTTCGAGCACGCTGCTACCGCCGCCCATGCCGATGCCATCCGCGGACTGTTCATCGAGGTTGCCGAGCGTCACCTTCACAGTTTGCGGGTCGCCGTCGCGAACGATGCCGAGATCGACTTCCTCCTTCGGGCTCATTCCCGCCACACGCAGGCGCAGATCCGAAGAATTTTCGACCTCGCGGCCGTTGATGGAGAGGATCACATCCCCGCGTTCCATGCCGGCCTCGGCGGCGGGCGAGTCGGGCTGCACAGATTCGACGAGCGCCCCGCGGGCGTGATCGAGATTGAAGGCTTCGGCCATGTCGCGGTCGAGGTCGCTGATCGACACACCGAGGAAGCCGCGGCGGACTTCGCCCGTTTCGATCAGGTCGACGACGATACTGCGCGCCAGCCGAGTCGGGATGGCAAAGCCGATGCCAATGCTGCCGCCGGAGCGGGAGATGATGGCGGAGTTGATGCCTACCAGGCGGCCGTCGGCATCGATCAGTGCACCGCCGGAGTTCCCCTGATTGATCGCGGCATCGGTCTGGATAAAGTCTTCGTAGCCGCCTTGGCCCAGAATACCGATCGTGCGGCGCGTCGCGGAAACGATGCCCATGGTGGTCGTCTGGCCAACGCCAAGCGGGTTACCGATCGCGAAGACGATGTCGCCCACGCGCAGGTTTTCGCTGTCGGCCATCGGCATGAAGGGCAGGTCCTCGCGGTCGATCTTCAGCAGGGCGATATCCGTGCGCTCGTCGCGCCCCACCAGCTCAGCTTCAACCTCTTCGCGGTTGTTGAGCTGGACCATGATTTCGTCAGCCTGCTCGCCATTCGGATCCGTCACCACGTGGTTGTTGGTGAGGATGTAGCCGTCCGAAGAAATGATCACGCCCGAACCGAGGCCATTCGGGATCAGGCGCTCTTCACCCTGCTGCTGACCCGGGGTACCGCGCTCCCGCGGATCGCTGGGGCTGGGGCTGCCATCCGGGCCGGGGATGCCGTAAAAACGGCGGAGGAATTCCTCGAGCGGGCTTCCGTTGGCACCGCCGCGCATGGAATGCACGATCCGGGACGTCGTGACGGACACGACCGCGGGACGCGCCTTTTCCAGCACATCGGCATAACTGACTACGTGGCCCTCGGAGGACTCCAGGCGTTGATCGTCAAGTGGGAACCGCTTCTCTGCATTGACTTGCTGCTCCGCTGCCCCGCAACCCAGCGGGGCGATCAGCACTAAAAGCAGAGCAATGCGAAGCGGACATAGCTTACGCAGCATTGACTCCATATAGGTTTGTAAGGTTGCGTCGGTGAATCGACTTCGCAAGTGCCGGCCGAGGATAAGTCGGCACTTGCCACACCAGTAGAAAACCGAAACAACGGCAAAGTTGCATCTTACACTCTCATGAACCTTGCCCCATCGACCTCTCTCCTCGCCTGCTCGTGGATGGCCCTGTGCGCCGTGCCGCACCTGACCGCCGCGGAACCGCTCGAAACACAGGTCCAGGCGACCCAACAGGAATTGAGCCGTCTGCTCGAGACCACTGGCGCACTGCTAGGCCCCGATGCACCGGAAAAGTCGCTGAGCGATCCGGCCGTAGCCCGCCAGCAAGGCATCGCCCGCATCATCCAGAGCGAGGCCAAGGCCCTCCAGACAGCACTGGAGGAAACCCGGGAGCTGGAGAGTGCGCCCGCTGCGTGGCTCGAGATTATCAGCCAACGCATGCAGCAGGAGCGCTATGTTGACGTATTCGAGCTGGGCGAGCTTTTCATCGAGGCCTATCCGGAAAATGAAAACGTCGCCGATGTCGCCGCAGTGCTCTATCAATTGAGCCTCCGCCTGCCCGCCGAGCTGCGCACCCCCGAACGCCTGCAGCGCCTGTTTGCCTACCGATGGGAAAAGGGCCTGCTGCAGTCCAAGGAAATCCGCCGCGTGATCGAGACGCGCAATGAGGATTCCGTTGAGGCCTTTATCCCGGCTGCACCTTTGGCCAAGGCGGGCACATTCTGGACCTATGCGCTGCCCCACCCCGACGGCCAGCCCGCGCGCTACCTGCACTTGCATTGGGACAATGGCAAGGTGGAAGACGCCAAGGTCTCATCCGAACGCGATCCGACCAAGGCCTGATCCCGCCAAAAACGTGACAAGCCGATCGGCCTGAACGGCGAATCGGCTTGAAAAAAAAGAAGGATCGAAGTGGCGGCCTCTAGTAGGCGTTCTCCTGCTTCAGAAACGTCATCAGACAAATGTAGACGTCCATGAAGATGTTCCAGTTGTCGATGTAGTAGATGTCGTAGCGAATACGATCCGCCAGACTCGTATTCCCACGCAAGCCATTGATCTGGGCCCAGCCGGTAAGGCCCGGCTTCACGACGTGGCGGTGATTGTAGTGATCGATGTTGCGCTCGAAGTTCACGATCAGCTCCGGTCGTTCTGGACGCGGACCGACGAGGCTCATCTCTCCCTTCAGGATGTTCCAGAATTGCGGGAGTTCGTCGATATTCCAGGCCCGCATGAAAGCCCCGACCTTGAGACGGCGCGGATCGTTTTCCACCGCCCATTGCGCCTTGCCCTTCTCCGCATCCGTGCGCATCGAACGCAGCTTGTAAATCGTGAAGGGACGACCATTGCGCCCCGTGCGTAACTGGCGGTAGAGGATGGGGCCGGGATCTTCGCGGTAAATCAGGAAGGCTATGATCGCCATGACCGGGAAGCTGCCGATCAGGCCGACCAAGCCGCCGATGATATCCATCACGCGTTTCGCCAGCTGGTTGACCGGCCGCAGGATTGCCAGCTCTTCGATCCCGAGCAGCGGACGCCCGGAAACCGTCTCCAGCCGCAAGCCCGACAGGAAGATCTGGAACATTGTCGGCACGATCTTCATCTGCACGTAGTGGATTTCGCACAGCTTGGCGATCTGCCCCAACTGCTCCCTGTTCAGGTCGAGATCTGCAATGACCAGAATGTCGGGGCGCTGCTTTTCGAAAATGGTTTCGAGATCATGCAAGCCACCCAGTACCGGATAAATCGTATTGGGCAGGTCTGTTTCGCCTTCGGGGTGGGTGCCGTGGATCAGCCCCTGCACACTATAGGGATGCGAATGATCCCGGTAGATGGCGTCCGTCAGTGTGGCCGACTCTTCATTCCAGCCCAGCACGACAATCTTCTGCACCAGATTGGCCCGCATCTGGGAAGATTGCAGCACGCGATAGAAGCCATACTTCCACCCGCTGATCAGCAGCAACACGCTGAACCAGGATATGATCATGAAGAAGCGTGAGATCTGCGGCTCAAACTTCAACACGATCGAGAAGCAGGCAAAGACGACAAACCAGAAGGTCGTGCCCTGCAGGGTGCCCGGCAGGAATCGCCGGGGACGCAGTAAAACCTTCCAGGAGTAGAGGTTCAGGTGCGAATAGGTGAGCACCAGAAAGAGCACGGCCAAGCCCAGCAGCGCCTGGTAATCTACAAAATCCAGGTTCTCGGCCGGGACACCAAGTTCCTTCAATGGCGTATGGAAGCGCAGAAAGAAACCCAGCGCCAACCCCAGATACGCGAAAAGAACATCCCCCGCGATCATCAGGAGGACGAGATACTGCTGGCGATTCGCAGCACGAATCCGCTCCCCAGATCGTGACGGATTACCTAGAGGCCGTTTCAAAACTTCATCCTGCGCATCGTTAGCATAACGCAGGCGATCATGAAGAACGCATGGTAGATATTGAAGTGGTGCTCATGGCGCA
>WOUP01000035.1 GCA_009772895.1 Puniceicoccaceae bacterium 5H
CCCCCAAGGTGGTCGAAACACCCGCGCCTGCGCCCACACCGGCTCCGACGCCGGTCGCCCCCGAGCGGGAGCCCTTACCCAAATACGTGGCCGGCACCGAACTGCAGGGCCGTTTGCGCTCGGTCGGCTCGGATACCATGGACAACATGTTGGCGCTCTGGGAGACGGCCTTCCGCAAGTTCCACCCGCGCCTGCGCGTGCTGCACCAAGGCAAGGGCTCGTCGACCGCCATCCCGGCCCTGGTCGAGGGCAGTGCCGATATCGGCCCCATGTCCCGCAGCCTGAAGCCGGACGAAATCGCCGCCTTCAAGGAACGCTACGGCTATGAGCCCATCCAGATCCGCGTGGCCCTCGATGCACTCGGGATCTACGTGCACCCAAGCAACCCGATCGCCCAACGCGGGCTGACACTGCAGGAGCTCGATGCCCTCTTCTCCTCCACCCGTCGCCTCGGCGCCCCGCAAGACATCACGAGATGGGGCCAGCTCGGCCTGACGGGCGAATGGGCCAACGCCCCCGTGCACCTCTACGGTCGCAACAGTGCCTCCGGCACCTACGGGTTCTTTCAGGATGTCGCACTCGGACGCGGTGCGTACAAGCCGGACGTGAATGAGCAGGTCGGCTCGGCCGAAGTCGTCGACGAAGTCGCGCACGACCGCTACGGCATCGGTTATTCCGGCATCGGCTATCGCACCAACGGCGTCGCCACGGTGCCCCTCCGGCAGGATGCCGATTCCCCGGCCTACGAAGCCACCGAAGCCAATGCAATCGACGGGGATTACCCGCTCGCCCGCTCGCTCTACCTGGCGCTCAACGTCAGCCCCGCCGCAGCCCTGGGCGACCTGCAACGTGAGTTCGTCGCCTTTGCCCTCAGCCGTGAAGGTCAGGCTCTGGTGGCGCAAGACGGTTACTTCCCGGTGAGCGCGGCCGTCGCCACCAGCGAGCTGGCCAAGCTTGCGCCCAAATCGGGTTCCACGACCGCAACGAATGCTTCAGCCCCGGTGTCCACCGAACTCGCCGCCCTCGGCTCCTACCAGCCACACGCCACCCTGATGGGGCGCATGCGTTCCGTCGGCTCGGATACCATGGACAACATGTTGGCGCTTTGGGAGCAGGCCTTCCGCGGCTACCATGACCGCCTGCGCGTGCTCCACCAGGGCAAGGGCTCTTCGACCGCCATCCCGGCCCTGATCGAGGGCAGCGCCGACATCGGCCCCATGTCCCGCCTGCTGAAGCCGGACGAGGTGAGCGCCTTCCGCGAGCGCTTCGGCCATGACCCCGTCCAGCTGCGCGTGGCCGTCGATGCACTCGCCGTTTACGTGCACCCCGACAATCCGCTGCTCAAGACAGGGCTGACCCTCCAACAACTCGACGCGATTTTCTCTTCTACCCTCAACCGTGAGGGCGCGCCGACGGCGACCTGGGGCGATCTGGGAATCGAGGGCGAATGGGCTGAGGCGCCGATCGAAGTCTTCAGCCGCAACAGTGCGTCCGGCACCTACGGTACGTTCATGGACATTGTGCTCGCCGGGGGCAAGTTCAAGCAGAGCAACCACGAACTGCCCTCCTCCGAAGCCGTGGTAGATGCCGTGGCGCGCAACCGCTTCGCCATCGGCTACTCCGGCATCGGCTATCTCACGCCCAACGTGCGCGCCCTGCCGCTGGCGACGGAAGCCGACCTGCCCTTCGCCGCACCGACCAGCGCCAATGCCTTCGCCGGCACCTACCCGCTGACGCGCGGCCTCTACCTCGCGGTCAACTTCGACCCGACGACCGGCCTCGACGAGCTGACGCGCGAGTTCATCCGCTTTGTCTACAGCACCGAAGGCCAGGCCATCGTCGCCCAGGACGGTTACTTCCCCGTCAGCCCGGAGATCAAGCAAAGCGAGCTGCAAAAGGTGCAACTCACAGACTAGGAAGTTCCAGCCAGTCGAGCGCTTTCACCGGCCAGCTCCGCCCAGAGCTGGCCGTTTTGCTCTGGCGAATACTTCAGCCCGTTTTCTTCTTCAAATTAGACGGTTATTTTGTTGTTTGATAATCTAATATTGTATATCATGACCTAATCTAAACGGCAACATTCACATCTATTTGGCAAAAGCTATGGGAATCGACAGTATCAAAACCACCATTGAACGCATCCTGGATCGAAAAGAAGTCGTTGCAGGACGCGGAGAGGAATCAACCAAGCAAGCAATGGTGCTGCCGATGCTTGAAGCCTTGGGCTACGATATCTGGAACCCCGCAGAAGTATGCCCCGAATACCTTTCCGACACTGCGATCAAGAAGTTCGGCCAGAAAGAAAAAGTCGATTACGCGATTCTGCTGAACGGGACCCCTCGCATTTTCTTTGAAGTGAAGGCGCTTGATCAACCGCTTGAAGGCCACCATGGACAACTCAAACGCTATTTCAATTCGACTCCCTCCGTTTCTCTAGCCGTGCTCACAAACGGCTTGGAATACCGTTTTTACACAGACACGAAAGAACAGAACATTCAGGACGATTCTCCCTTTTTCATCGCGAACCTTGAATCGATAGACCAAGGCCTGGATGTTCTGGCGCGCTTCCAAAAGAGCGTTTTTTCTCCAGAAGCAATTCGCGAATTTGCAACGGAACTGAACTATACCGCCAAGATCGTCGAATTGCTGACAAAGCAAATCGACATACGAGATGGTGAGCTAAGCGATGAATTCGTTCGCTGGATCTTATCCTTTCCGGGGATGTATGAGGGGAGGGTAACTGCCAACGTCCTCGATCGACTCCGCCCCATCGCACGTGAGGCACTTCAACGCGTCATCAGGAAAATCGTACGCCGAACCGTGGCAGCCATTGATTCTGAAGTCTCCTCCTCCAAAGAGGACACCAAAGAAGAAGAGGCAGCCGTTTCACCCGATGAAATCGTAGTCGTAACAGATGATGAAAAGCCAGATGAGACTGGCATTGGCGTCCGCAAGGGTATTCATACAACCGAAGAAGAGCTTCAAGCGTTCGCCATAATCAAAAACCAGTTTGAAAGCTCAATTTTGACGAATTCCACGATCTACGAGCCATCGTCCCGGAAGGACGTTCCACTGGAAATTGGCTACAAAGATACCAGCGTTTATTTCAATATATACTTTAACAAGCCTTCTTGGTGGAACTTAAGGCTCTCCCTTGAGAGCAAAATCAAGTGGATTGGGATCGATTTGGATCCCGAGACCGCTCAACTCCTGACTCCCAGTAATTTCATTTTTTTAAAGCCAAACAGCTTGGCGCCAACGCGGATCCAGATTACTGACGTAAACGATCTCCATACCTTAAACCGCGTAATCTATGCCAGCTTTGAAAAGACGATTGCCGACCGTGCTCACTTACGCGATCAGCACCACCATTCAAGGGAAACCGATCTGCCGCCCACAGAACCGACTCTAAACTAGCTTTCACCGGCCAGCTCCGCCCAGAGCTGGCCGTTTTGGCTCTGGGATCAGCCGACGGTGCCGTCCTTGCGGTGGTGGAGGCCCACGGAGTTGCCGTCCGGATCGAGGAAGATGGCCATGTGGCAGACGGGCGTGTCCATCTTGTCCATCACGACCTTCGTGCCTTTCTCTTTCAATTCGGCGAGCGCGGCATCGACATCTGACACCGCCAGCCAGAGCATGCCGCCGCCGACCTGCACCGGGCGCTGCATCACTTGCGGTGCAGAAACGAGAGAGAGCGTCGTGGGAGCCGCGTCGAATTCGGCAAAACCGTGTTCCGACCAGTCCGAAGTCAGCTTCATGCCGACGGTGTCGCGATAAAAGGCGACCGACTGCTGGATGTCGGACACCTCGTAGGAAACAAAATCAGAGCCGAGGATGTTCATGATGTGATACGCGTTAGAATGTTCACGTATTTTCATAAACAGCTTCCGGAATCAAATCAACGCGTAACGCTGCTAAAATACGAATCTCAGGGCAGCGTATCGCCTCTAGAAGCCTCGCTTGTCGGAAACGCCCTAGCCGATGCTGCCGGAGACATACGCCTCGGTCTGCGGATTGCGCGGGTGCAGGAAGATGTTTTCCGTCTCGTCGTACTCGATCAGCTTGCCGAGGTAGAAGAAGGCGGTGCGGTCGCTCACGCGGGCGGCCTGCTGCATGTTGTGCGTCACGATCACGATGGTGTAGCGGTCCTTCAGCTCGTGGATCAGCTCCTCGATCTTGCTGGAGGCAATGGGGTCGAGCGCGGAACACGGCTCGTCCATCAACAGCACCGGCGGGTCGTTGGCGATCGCGCGGGCGATACAGAGACGCTGCATCTGGCCCCCAGAAAGGCCGAGCGCACTGTCGTGCAGGCGGTCCTTCACCTCTTCCCACAGGGCGGCGCCCTGCAGGCTGCGCACGACGACTTCGTCCAGCTCGCTCTTCTTGTTCACGCCGGCGATGCGCTTGCTGAAGATCACGTTTTCGTAGATGGACTTCGGGAAGGGATTGTACTTCTGGAAGACCATGCCCACGCGTTTGCGCAGGGTAATCACGTCGAGCTTTTCGTCGTAGATACTGCGGCCGCCGATGGTGATGTCGCCGGTGTGGCGCACGCCTTCGACCAAATCGTTCAGGCGATTGAAGTTGCGCAGGAGGGTCGACTTGCCGCAACCGGAGGGCCCGATGAAGGCCGTCACCTTGTTTTTGGGGATGTCGAGATTGAGGTCGAACAACACCTGCTTCTCTCCATACCAGAAGGAGAGGTCTTTGACCTGGATGAACTTCTCGTCCGGCGAGGGCTTGCGGTTGGCCGCGCCTTCTTCGGACGTGTGGGGCATCTGGATGTGCGGGACTGAGGCCATGAGGCGACGAAAAGAGAGTTAGAAACTACCGTAGGCGTACTTCTTGCGCAGGCGTTCGCGGATCAGGATAGCGCCCAGATTCAACGCGATGACCAACATAATGAGGAGGAAAGTCGTGGCAAACACCATCGGCTTGGCCGCCTCCGAGTCCGGCGACTGAAAGCCGAGGTCGAAGATGTGGAAGCCCAGGTGCATGAACTTGCGCTCCAGGTGGATAAAGGGCGGTGTGGCGTCGACCGGCAGACTGGGCGCCAGCTTGATCACGCCGACGAGCATGAGCGGCGCGACCTCGCCCGCGCCGCGCGCGATAGCCAGAATGAGACCGGTCAGGATGCCCGGTGCCGCGGCGGGGATCACCACCCGCTGGATCGTCTGCCACTTGGAGGCACCACAGGCGAGCGAGGCTTCACGCAGGCCGGAGGGCACGGAGGCAAAGGCCTCTTCCGTCGCCACCACCACGACCGGCACCGTCATCAGCGCCAGCGTGAGGGCCGCCCAGAGGATGCCGCCCGACTTGAAGACCGAGCTCTCGTGGTGCGGGAAGAAAATGTCGTCGATCGTGCCGCCGAGGAAATAGACGAAGAAGCCGAGGCCGAACACGCCGTAGACAATCGAAGGCACCCCGGCCAGGTTGTTGATCGAGATGCGCACGATCTGCACAAACGGGCCCTGCGTGGCGTATTCGCGCAGGTAGATCGCCGCGATCACGCCAAAGGGCATCACGGCGGCACTCATCATCATGACGAGCACGACGGTACCGAAAATGGTGGGAAAGATGCCGCCCTCGGTGTTCGCCTCGCGCGGTTCCTCGGTCATGAAGCTCCAGAAATCCCCGCCAAACCAGGCCAGCTTGTCGAAGAAGCCCATCTGGTTCGGCTTCCACACCTTGATCAGGTCGCTGATTGGCTCGGTGCGCTCTTCGCCCGTGATGACGCGGTAGGTCAGCTGCTCCTGATCGTTGCGATCGCGGACTTGCGCCACCTCGTCCTGCAGTTGACGGCTCTCCTGCTGGAGCTGGTCCAGCTCGGCCTGCAGCTCCTGCATCTCCGGTGCACTGGCCTCCAGCCCGTCCTCCTCGCGCAAGACGCGCATGCGCCGCTCCTTCTCCACGATCTGCTGGCTGATGTGACCGATCTCGCCGCGGTTGATGTGGCGCATCTCTTCGCGGCGCTCGGCGGCGGTATCGATCAGCGCGTGCAGCCGGGCTTCAAATTCGGGGGCGTCCGCGGGCAGGGTCGAGCCGTCGGCGAGCGTGAGGCTCACCGGGTAAAAAATCGAGTCGCCCCAGCCGATGCGCTCGGCCTGCATGATGCTCTCCGGCTCCTCCCAGCTGGCAATGTCGTCCGCGTCGACGTAAAGGAAGCTGAGGCCGTAGGCGTCGCGATTGCCTACGAAAAACTGGTATTCGCGCGCTTCCTTTTCACCTTCCGCCAGGATCTGGCCGGAGGGCACGCGCTTGACGCGCTCGTCACTGATCGAACCGGCGATGGTGGAGCTGCCTTGCAGGGTAAACTGCGAGTCGTCCACCAACTCGACTACGTGGATGTCGCGCGGCCAGAAGGTCTGCACGCCCTTCACGAAGATGAGCGCGAGCAGGCCCAGGATCATGATGATGCCGAAGGCGAGGCCCATGGCGGTGAGCCAGACAAAGCCCTCCCCTGCCGGCGGCTTGACGTGCCGACGCTCGGTGGAGGCCCCGGAGGGCGGCTCTTGGGTAGCGGAAATCTCAGGTGTCGCAGCCATGACTTAGCCGATGCTCTTGTAGCGGCGGCGCAGGCGCACCCGCGTGACCTCCGCAATCGTGTTGATGATGAACGTCATGATGAACAGCACCATCGCGCCGAGGAAGAGCGTGCGATAGAGGGTGCTTTCCTGCGGCGCTTCCGGCAACTCCACCGCAATGTTGGCGGAGAGCGCGCGGAAGCCGTTGAAAATGTTCGGGTCCATGATAGCGGTATTGCCGGTCGCCATCACCACGATCATGGTCTCGCCCACCGCACGGCCAAGGCCGATCATGAGCGAGGAGAAAATCGCGGGCGACGCCGCCGGCAGAATCACGCGAAAGGCCGTCTGCCAGCGACTGGCACCGAGGGCCAGCGCGGCGCTCTTGAGCAGCGGCGGCACGCTCGACATGGCGTCTTCGGAAATGGTGAAAACGATCGGGATGACCGCAAAGCCCATCATGAAGCCTACGATCAGGCTGTTGCGCTGGTTGTATTCCAGCCCCGTCACCTGCGGCCACCATTGGGTAAAGTCGCCCACCATCTGGCCCGTCGCCGGGTCCTTGACCGTAAAGACGAGGTTCTCCACCACCGGGCCGAGGTACCAGCCGATGACGGCCACCACGAGCAGGATGGGGATGTAGTAGAAAAATTCGCTGCCCTGCGGGATGAGGATGCGGAAGCGCAACGGCAGGTAGCCCCACAGGATGCCGATCGCAAAAGCTACCGTGGGCAGCAGCACCAGGATCATCAGCACCGAGGGGAAGCGGTATTCCAGCAGCGGCGCAAAGAACAGCGCCCCGAGAAAGCCCAGCACCACGGACGGCAGCGAAGCCATGATCTCCATCATCGGCTTCACGACGCGACGGTAGCGCGGCTTGAGGAACTGGCTGGTATAAAACGCCGCCAGCAGCGCGATCGGCACCGCAAAGAGCATCGCGTAGAACGTACCCTTGAGGGAGCCGAAAATGAGCGGCATCATCGAGAGCTTCGGCTCGAATTCGTCGCCCGCGCCGCTGGACTCCCAGCGGTATTGCGGCTCCGGCTGACCCTCATACCAGATCTTGCCGAAAAAGGCGGTGAAGCCTGCCTCCGGGTGCGGGTCCTTGATGTCGAACTTGAGCAGCTTGCCGCCCTCGCCGACCAGAAACATGTCGCCGTAACCCGAGCCGACGACGCCTTGCGTCGGCGCAAAATCGAGGGTGTCCGACCAGCGTTGGCTGGCCGTCGTGGCGTAGCGGAGAGAAACCTCGTCGCCATGCGCCACCATAAACGCGCGATTACGCAGGCTGCGGGCGTAGAGATCCGCCGCGCCGTCGAGATCGGAAAGCTCGTGGAACTGCTGGTAGCGCAACACGCCGGCCTCGGGGTCGCGCGCCACCGAGAAGATGCGCATGGCGCCGCTCGGGCTCGTGAAGACGGCCGAAGTGCTGCCAAGCAGCCAGTTGGCCGTGGCGATGCCGGGCGATTTAAGGTCCCCGAAGGGCTCGAACACCTGCTCCAGCGGGAACTTCTTGTCCTGCAGACGGAAGTAGTGCACCTGCCCGCGCTCGTTGACCGCCAGCAAGGTGTTGCCTGAACCGCCGACCAGCACCTCGTCGATCGTGCCGGGGATCTTCTCCGTCAGATCGTATTCGCCGACCGGCGACAGTTTGCCGGGGCCGAAGAGCGAACGGCGGCGGGAAAAAGCCGTGACGTTAAAGGGACGTGTATCGCCCTGCTCCTGGACGACCGCGATCAGGCGCCCATTGGGGCCGTCGTAAAAGTCCAAACCGATCACCGGCGCACCGGCCACGCCCAGTTGGTCGATGGGGTCCAGCGAGGCCGTGGGCCGAATCACCCGGTGGTCCGGATCGCTGAAGTCGGGCTCGTATTCGATCGTCACCAGCACCAGACGGCCATCGGTCGAGCCGAGCAGGATCTGGTTGCCCTCCTGGTGATACTGCCAGGCGGAGATCGCGAAGCCTTCCGGCAAATCCAGCTGCTGGGTAAAGAGGCCGCGCGGACCGAGCTGCGACATATCACCGCCCGGCGCACTTTCTTCCCCCAGGTCCGCGAAATGCAGCACGCCCTCCTGGTCGAGCAAAAAGGGCGCTTCGCTCCACTCGTCGACCCCCAGCACGATCGGGTGCTGCACGCCCGTCTCGATCTCCCGCTCCAGCTTCACATGTGCGCCCTGGAAGAGCGGGATGATCTCGAGCAGGATAAAGATGAAGATCCCAAAGACCGCCAGAATGATCCCAATGCCGCCCGCCTTGATGAACTGGTTCATAAACGCATCGACGCGGAGCGTGCGTTTAGAAACCGCGTAGCGACTGTCAAAAAGATCGGGAGGTGGAGTCTCGGCCATAAGTGCCAGGATCGTAAATAAGCAAGCGCCCGCCGATGCACAAGCAACGACGGGCGCGGGTAAAGGAGATTTTACTCGTCGAGCAGGTTGGCTCGGACTTCTTCCACCACAAAGGCGGGCAGCGGATAGTAGCCGTCGCGGATCACGATTTCCTGGCCTTGCTTGGAAAGCACGAACTTCAGGAACTCCTGCGTCAGCGTATCCATCTCGCCCCGGGGGGACTTGTTGACGTAGATGTAAAGGAAGCGCGAGAGCGGGTAATCGCCGGAGACGCAATTCTCGTAGGTCGGCTCATACATGGTGCCATCCGGGCCGGCCAGCGCGATCGCGTTCACGCCGGAGGTTTTGTAACCGATGCCGGAGTAGCCGATGCCGTAGAGGTCGTTGGCCACGCCCTGGACGACGGCGGAGGAACCGGGCTGCTCCTTCACGCTCGGGCTGTAGTCGCCGCCGAGCATCACGTGCTCCTTGAAAAAGCCGTAGGTGCCGGAAGCGGAGTTGCGGCCGTAGAGGCTGATCGGGCGGGAGGCAAAGGAGCCTTCGAGGCCGAGGTCGCCCCAGGTCTTGGCCGGAGAGCCGTTGCGCTTGTAGGTGCTCGAAAACACACTGTCGACCTGCTGCAGAGTCAGGCCCTTGATCGGGTTGTCCTTGTTGGTGTAGACCGCGAGGGAGTCGATCGCGACCGGCAGTTTGGTCGGCTTGTAGCCAAATTCCTTCTGGAAATCGTCGATTTCCGTGCTCTTCATCTCGCGGCTCATCGGCCCGAGCTGAGCGGTGCCCTCGATCAGGGCGGGCGGCGCGGTCGAAGAGCCCTTGCCCTCGACCTGGATCTTCACGTTCGGGTAGATCGCCTGAAAGGCTTCGACCCACAGGGCCATCATGTTGTTGAGGGTATCGGAGCCCACCGAAGAAAGGGTCCCGGAAACACCGGACACCTTTTCGTAAACGGGGAGGTCCTCGTCTACCTGAACGGGCTCGTCTGCCCAGATGGTGGGCAGCGCGAGGCAGCAGGCAAAAATCGACAGCAGGGTTTTGTACATATTTGCTCTCAGTTAACCGCTCTTGAAACAGAGCAGTGGTTACACGTGGCAAGGTTGTAAAGAGGCCCCTTAAAGATCGGCAAGTCTGGTTCTGCAACAATCACGTGACTTTCTGGACCCTTATCGACGTTTTACCCTGTCACTGAATCAGGAAGCGGAAGGCTGCGATTCCGAAGCCTGCTGGTCGGCAATGGCGTTGAGCCGGTCTTCGCGTTCGGCCAACTCTGCTTCCTTTTCGATCAATTGATCGGCCAGAGAGGAAAGGCGGTTTTCGGATTTGGTGAGGTAGGCCTCCCGGGCCCGCAACTCCTCACGCAGGTTTTCGAGTTCGCCCCGCTCCTGCTCGATCTTGGCCTCGAGTTGCTTGAGCTCTGCTAGGCGCTCTTCCGTCAGCGGAGTTCCCGCCGGCGCCATGGGCGCGTTGGTGGCGCGACGCCCGAAACCGGGGCGACTGCCGCCAAAGGGACTGCGGGACTGGCCGAACGGCACGCGGGTAAAACCAGTGCTGGCCGCACCGTCACCCTCACGGGGGCAGTGGCGGCAACGCACAAACGCCTTCGCCTTCAGGTTGCCCACTTCGACGCCGTCCACCTCGTCCAGGCTGGTATAGTCGAGCGTAGGGCCGACGGTCATCACGGCCTTCTCCTCCCCGTCGCCATCTTCGAAGAGGACGAGGTAATGATTGTCCGGATTGGCCCACATCACGCGGATATTGGCGTGGTGATCGCTCTTCGACTCACTGAGGAGCTTGTAAAGAGAATATTCCTTGAGGCTCATGGCTGACAGGCGTCAGGTGATGGAAGTAAACGTCCGGCGTTAAAGGTGGGCAGCAGCATGCCACCACCCTTTGAGGCAGGACAAGTGAAAAGGATATGGAAACACTAACAGAGGCTTTGACTCAACACAGACAGACTCATCACACCCACCTGGGCGGGCAAACAGTCAGACTTACCTTTTTGGAATAAGGGAATAAGGAATAACAATAGGCAGATAAGCAGAAGGCCCCACCGCACGGCAAACCTTTTTTACAGGTCGCAACGCTACTCGTAGCCAGCAAACTAGTACACGTAACCGGGGCTGGCGTGTGAACAAGACCAACAAGTCCCGCTTGCCTCCGCGCCGGTTTCGGATTGAAGTGATCGCACCCTTCCATGAGCGCCGAAAAGAACATCGTCCACCTCCACTGCCACACCGACTATTCCCTCCTGGACGGCTGCGCCAAGGTCAGCCGCTACATGAAGCGTTGCCAGGAGCTGGGTATGCCGGCCCTGGCCATGACCGATCACGGCAACCTCTTCGGCGCAATGAACTTTTACAAGGCTGCGACCAAGGCCGGGGTGAAGCCGCTGATCGGGTGCGAGATCTACCTCGTCTACGACCACAAGCAGGCCGACCGGCCGAAGCGCGACCGCGCCCGCAGTGACGACATCAACGACATCCCCGAAGACGAGCTGGGGCCGGAGAGCTACCCGAAATACCAGATCCACCACAAGACGCTGATCGCGCGCAACTTCACCGGCTACCAAAACCTGGTGAAGCTCGTCTCCGACGCCCACGTCAATGGCGTCTACTACCGCCCGCGCTGCGACATGGAGACCCTCGCCCAATACAGTGAGGGCATCATCGGCCTGAGCGGCTGCATGAACGGCGTCGCCTCCCAGAAGCTGATTTACAACGACTACGCGGGCGCGCGGCAGGCGATGGGCGAGTTCATCGACATCTTCGGCAAGGAAAACTACTTCGTCGAGATCCAGGACCACGGGATGCCCGTCCAGCGCCGCATCACGCCCGGGCTGCTCAAGCTGGCCAAGGAGTTCGACCTGCCGGTGGTGGCCGCCAACGACGTGCACTACGTCTACAAGGAAGACAGCGAGCCGCACGACGCGCTGCTCTGTATCCAGACCGGCAAGCTGGTGAAGGACGAGAAGCGCATGAAGTACCCGAGCCGCGAGTTTTACCTGAAGAGCTACGAAGAGATGCTTCAGGTCTTCCGCGAGGTACCGGAGGCGCTCGACAATACCCTGCGCGTGGCCGAAATGGTGGATTTCAAGATCGACTTCGGCGAAGACCACTACCCCATCTACGAGCGCCCAATCGAGGTCACCTATCCCGCAGACGAACCGGCTTTCGGCCGCATTCTCGACATTTACGTGCGCGAGAAGAACAAGGTGCTCGAGCGCGACGGCAAGCCGCTGATTTCCCTGACGCCCGAGGAGCGCGAAAAGCTGGCCGAAAACGGCACCTACCTGCTCGAGCTGTGCAAGGGCGGCCTCAAGGAGCGCTATGGCGTCGATTACGACCAGTGGGTGGCGCTGGGCCGCGACGAACCGACGTGCGAACTGCCGGAGGGCTACGACCTCGAGCGCGCCAACGAGGTGTGCAAGCAGCTGGAGTATGAGCTGGCGATCATCACCGGCGCGGGCTTCGTCGACTACTTCCTCATCACGTGGGACTTTATCAACTGGGCGCGCTCCCAGGGCATCCCCGTCGGCCCGGGCCGCGGTTCGGGCGCCGGTTGCATGGTGGCCTACCTGATCAAGATCACCGACATCGACCCGTTGCGCTTCGGCCTCCTGTTCGAGCGTATGCTCTCGCTCGAACGCGTCAGCCCGCCCGACTTCGACGTCGACTTCTGCATGCGCCGCCGCGACGAGGTGGTCGACTACGTGCGCGACAAATACGGCAAGGACCGCGTGGCCAACATCATCACCTACGGCACCTTCGGGGCCAAGATGGTGGTGCGCGACCTCGCCCGCGTGCTCGATATCCCCTTTGCCGAGGCCAACCGCGTGGCCAAAATGGTGCCCGACGACCTCAACATCTCCCTGGACGATGCGGTGGCCAAGAGCCACGACCTGCAGGCCGAGATGGGGCGCAACGAGACGGTGCGCGAAATCATCAAGCAGGGCAAGGTGATCGAGGGCATGGTGCGCAATACCGGCAAGCACGCCTGCGGTATCATCATCGGCGACCAGCCGTTGACGAACCTCGTGCCCGTGACGCTGCAGGAAGGCGACCTTACCACCCAGTACGCCAAGGGGCCGGTGGAAGACCTCGGCATGCTCAAGGCGGACTTCCTGGGCCTCAAAACGCTCACCGTCATCAGCGACGCGCAGGACCACATCCGCCGCACGACCGACTGGAAGGATTTCGACATCGAGAAGGTGACCCTGGAGGACGCCGCCGCCTACCAGTTGCTCAACGAGGGCAAGACCAAGGGCGTGTTCCAGCTTGAATCCGGCGGTATGCAGGCGCTGTGCCGTCAGCTGGGCCTGAGCACCTTCGAGGAGATCATCGCCTTGATCGCGCTCTACCGCCCGGGCCCGATGCAGTTTATCCCGCAGTACATCGAGGGCAAGAAGGACGCCTCCAAGGTCAAGAGCCCTCACCCGCTACTCGACGAACTGGTGCAGGAGACCTACGGCATTCTCGTCTATCAGGAGCAGGTGATGAAGGTGGCCCAGATCATTGCCGGCTACACGCTCGGCAATGCGGACATTCTCCGCCGCGCGATGGGCAAGAAGATCGCCTCCGTCATGGCGGAGCAGAAAGACATCTTCATCAAGGGTGCCAAGGAGACCAACGACATCGAACGGCCCAAGGCGGAAGAAATCTTCGGCATTCTGGAGAAGTTCGCGCAATACGGCTTCAACAAGTCGCACTCTGCCGCCTATGCGATGCTCAGCTACCGCACGGCCTACCTCAAGGCCAACTACCCGGTCCAGTTCATGGCGGCGGTGCTGGGCTGCGAAATGGGCAATGCGGAAAAGATGGCCGGCTTCCTCGAAGAGTGCCAGGCGATCAACGTGCCCGTACTCGGGCCGAACGTAAACGAGTCGCGCGAATCCTTCACCCCGATCATGGATGCGGACGGCAAAAGCGGCTCGATCCGCTTCGGGCTGGCCGCGATCAAGGGTGTGGGCGAGGCCCCGGCCCACGCGATCATCGAAGAGCGCGAGCAAAACGGCCCGTTCGCAAGCTTCAAGGACTTCGCCCAGCGCATCGACTCCTCCGTCGCCAACCGCCGCGTGCTGGAAAGCCTGGTCAAGGCCGGAGCGTTCGACGACCTCGGCCAGGACCGCGGCACCATCCTGCACCTGCTCGACGGCATCCTCAACGAGATCAAGGACCTGCAGCGCGACAAGGAGCGCGGTCAGACCAACCTCTTCGACATGTTCGGCATGGAGGAACCCGAGCCCGCCCCCACCACCAACGAGGACGGCGAAGAGGTCAACGGCCCCATCATGCCCATGATGGAAAAGCTGCAATTCGAGAAGGAACTGCTCGGCTTTTACGTCAGCGGCCACCCGCTCAACGACTTCCAGGGCCTCTGCCAGCACCTCGACACCTTTCAGGATCGCGAGTTCGAGAAGATGGAAAACCGCGAGCCCTATCGTCTCTGCGGTGTCATCACTGGCGTCGCACGCAAGATCTCCCGCCGCGACAATCGCCCGTGGGCCATCATCTCGCTCTCGACCAAGGACACCACCTACACCGTCAATTGCTACGCCGACGCCTACGAGCGCAACAAGGACATGGTGGAGGAAGGCGCGTTGATCATGCTCGAAGGCACCGTGGCGCGCCGCCCGGATGAAGTGCAACTGCTGGCCGAGCGCCTGCTGCCGCTCGAGCAGTCCGTGCGCGACCTGGTAAAGGAATTGACCTTCGTGATCGAGGGCGACGGTGCGGCGGTCGACTTCCTGCGCTGCCTGCGCGAAGAGCTGGAGCCGCAAAGCGGATCGACCAGCGTGAAAGTCGGTGTGCTCTTCGCCCCCGACCAGATCGCCGTGGCCGACATCGCGGGTTCCCTCGGCTGGAACCTCAACCAGCGCCAGTTCGGCAAGTTGCGCCGCCACCCCGCCGTGCGCGACGTGCTGCTGCAAGTCCCTCAACCCGAGGCCCCCCGCCCCCGCTGGGAGCGCAAGAGCGCGTAGCGGCATGAATGCGTTGCTCGACAGCGCCAAAACGATGGACTGCCAGAACGGATTGCTCGTGATCGCGGGGGCGCCCCTACGGGCAGCGCTAGGCGCTGTGCGCTCCTGCGTAGCGCCCCTCTCCCGCGTTTCCGGCAGAAACGATTGCGGGCGCGCGGGGTTGATGGCATGACTGAGGAAGCAATGGAAGCTGCACCGCTCAAGCCTGTGGATGAGGAACGCCCGACCTGGGCGGAAGTCTGGCCTGCGCTCGCGGCCTACGGCTTTTCCGCGCTGGCCTACGGACCGGCGGCGTGGTGGCTGATGCAGCGCACCACCGCGCACAACCAGTTGCTGCACGCGTTTTTTGTGCTCGTGCTCGCGGGCTTTCTGCTCATCACCGAAAAGCGCAGCCGGTGGCGCCCTGCCCTGATGTTCGACCGCCTGGCGCAACTGAGCCTGACGATCGCCCTCGGCTTCCTGGCGCTCGGCATGATCCTCTCCAACGGATTGCTGCTGTTTCCAGGGCTGGTTGCATTGGCGGGGTCGCTCATGCGCTTCATCTTCGGCAACAAGTCCCGCCAGATCGGGCGCGGGCTGCTCGCCGCCTTTGCGGTGTTCGCGACCCTGGCCCTGCTCATGCCGCTCTTCGACTGGCCGCTGCGGGCGCTGGCGGGGCAGAGCTCAGGCTGGCTGCTGGGACTGATCGGCAAGGACACGACGCTGCAGCTGGCCCAACAAGGCGGTACTCCAATGCTGATCCTGAGCGTCGACGGCTTTCCCTTTCACGTGGCGCCGGAGTGCAACGGCTTTGGCGTGATCACGGCCAGCCTGCTGTTGAGCACCCTGCTGGTCATCTCGCTGCGGTTGCGCTGGCTCGACCGTTTCCTGCTGGTCGCCCTCTCCGGCGTCGCTGGCTTTGTCTTCAATTTCCTGCGCATCTTCATCATCGTCCTGCTCGCGCCCGCGGTGGGCATGGATAACTACCATGTGATGCACGAGACGGTGGGCGTGATCACCTACTACGGCTGCCTGGTGTTGCTCTGGTGGTTTATCCGCGGCTATCAAAAGCCGCCGCAACCGCCGAAGCCCGAGCTGCAAGCCGGTTACGACGCCAACTCACCCGGTGGCAAGCCCCGCCATCGAAGCGGCAATAGCGTCGACGGAATCGTCTGATTGCTGCGGATCAACGCTGAGATCGGTCGATCCGTAGCGCCCATTGTTCATCGAGCCCACAATAATGCCGTCACGACGGGCGATGGTGTAGGCAGACGCATTGGAGAAATTGTAATGCACCTCGGGCTGCGGGATGAGGAACGACAGCTGCCCGCGCACCGGCACCAGCTTCTTGTCACCGAAGAGCGCCTGCGAGCCGAGCCCCGTGCAGTTGATGATCGTGGTTTCGCGCAGCCCCTTCAGCTCCTCCGGCGTGTTGAACTCCTGAGTGACGATACGGCCACCCTGCATCCGGAACTCGTCCAACAAGTACTGCGTGTAGGCCGGGATGTTGTAGATCATGGTGGAGCCCTGGACCGCGTAGCGCTCCCGGAAGGGGTGCTGGCCGGCCTTGAACTCCCGCGACACGGGCGTCAGATCGCTCACGCGCTCCTGGTAAAAGTGCGCAAACTCGGGCGAATCGGCCCGGGCATCGCCCTCTTCATCCGGTTCCTCGCTCGGCGGGGTGTCGGTGGCGTGAAAGGTATCGACCCACTCGATGGGATTGCCGGGCAGCCCCAACAGGTTTTGGTAGTGTCGGAACGAAGTGCGGCAGGTCTTTTCCCACCAGTCGGCGAAGCCGGCCGGAGCCTCGGACTTCAGGCAGATGCGCGAGTCCGGAGACCAGACCCCGGTGGCCACGCTCGACGTGATGTTGGGATGTCGATCTTTGGTATAGATGGTGACCTGACGGCCCGCCCGCTGCAGCAAAAGGGCGGACGTCATGCCGAGCGCCCCGCAGCCGATCACGGCTACGGGGCCCCCTTTGCCATTGGTGAGCGCATTGTCGACGGCTTGACGACTCGAGCCCCACGAGAGAGACCAACCGGAGCCTCCATGACCATAGTTGTGCACCAGCACCTTGTCGCCGAGCGACTCGACGGTGAGATTCGGGCCGGTGCGACGGAAGGGCCGGAGCCCCACCGTGGTTTTGATCACCCGATCCTGAGACGCACGGACGGGTGGGAGAAAGGTTAGCTGGCGCGCCGCCTGACGTTTCGGCGATTGATTTTGTGTAGTAGCAGCTTCTATCGAAGAGCGAGCGGCGTAACCCCAAATTAAACCAAGACCTGCTGCTTGTTGGACGAAACGGCGGCGCGCCAGCATTGCGGACATGCCAACCCTTTCAGCAGCCGGGATGCCCTGAGCGTGCCAACCGTAAAAAATGCTTAAGAATGAGCGCAGTTACACGTTATGTGGCTAATTCTGTGCATAAGGCACCCCTGCTCAGGGCCTGCATGGAAGCTGCTCCCCTGCCGGCATGCGTAAATCGATCCTGTTCGGCCTCTGCAGCGCGCTCGCAGTCGCTGCGTCCGCCCAAGTGACAGACTATCAGCCCCTCGAGCACGCGCCCTACAGCGCCTCGGCCACCGTGGCCCCGGAAGCCGTTAAGGTCTTCAGCGGCACCTACATCGGCAGCGGCCAGACGCTCGAAGCCCAGGCGAACGATGCTTTTGACCAGCTGGCAAAAGATCTACAGCAGGTGGGTGCGAGCCTCAACCAGGTCGTCAATGTGCGGGGTTATCTGCGCGTCGAGCCCGACGACAGTCAGATGGAGACGGTGATGCAGGGCTGGAACGCGGCTTTTAACCAGCACTTCGGCTCCCGCGAGGTACCGCCGACCCGGACCACCATCGGTGTGACCATGCTCGCGGACGGCCAGGCCAAGCTCGCCCTGGACGCCGTCATCGCCCTCGAACCGGATCAGTGGCCCGACGGCGCAACGCGACTCTCCAACGAGCGGGTCCAGGACCTCACGCCGCACCTGACCGCCGTCAAACCCTTCACCGCGCTCGCGCTGACCTCCGGCGTGTTGGGCGACCCCGGCCCGGAGGGCCAAATGGGCAACATGGAGGCACAGGCGTCTTCGGCGTTGGATAAGCTGGCCGACGCCCTCGCCCACTGGGGCGCCTCCCCCCGCGACGTGGTCTTTGCCCGAGCCCTGCTTTCCCCGCCCGTGCCGGAGGAGGGCGAAGCGGCGGAACCGGTCGACTTCAAGGGCTTCGACGCCGCGTGGACCCGCTATTGGCAGGACCGCCGTATGGCCCCGCCGGCGCTGAGCACGCTGGCCGCGCCCGGCTTCAACAGCTCGGGCCGTCTGATCGAGATCGAGCTCTACGCCGCGCTTCCCAACGCCGCCGAAGCGGGCACGGGCGTCAAACGCGAAGGCAGCGACACCTCGTTCCTCAGCCGCTCGAGCCTCGTCGGCCGCGAAGCCGCCCTCACGTGGTTCTCCGGCGTGGTCGATACCACCCGCGAAGACCACCACGGCCAGGGGGCTACGGCGCTCATCACGCTGTCTGAGCGCATGGCCGATGCCGGAGTCGAACCGGAAGGGGTCGTGCAATTGCGCGCCTACCTCGAGATCGAGGACTTTGGGCCGGAGTTTGGGCAATGGAACAAGGCCTACGGTCGCTTCTTCAACCATCCGAACCTCAACCCGACCAAACCCGTGCGCACGGCCTTCCCCGTCGAAGCCTCGCCCGGCAAGAGCCTGCTCGAAATCGAGCTGATCGGCGTCAGTGACTGGAAGTAAGGCCAGCGGACAGGAGGCTATTCATCTGCCCCATTCCCTCCCAGCTTCCGCTCTACCAAGGCTGGAGCCGTCAGCTGTTTAGCCATAAAAAGCACAGAAGACACAGAAGCAGTCGGCAACACAAACATCTATAATCAAACAACTTAGATCCTATATCTTGTGCCTTTTATGACTTCTGTGGCCAACCCTCGGCTCGCATTCACCAGAAAAGACAGAGAACGCACAACCCGTAATCCTCTTTTCTGATCT
>WOUP01000036.1 GCA_009772895.1 Puniceicoccaceae bacterium 5H
CGCCGTAAATCTTCGCTCAAGCTACGCATCCTTAGCTTCTGACACTAAGAACAACACATGTACAGATTAAACGTCCCAAATTAGAGGGAAAATGCTCTAAAGGTTCGGCTTGGTAAGATGCGGTCCGAAAAATGACCGCGATGTCCTCTGACCTTCCTTCCTACACCCTTCGCTACCTCGCACCGCTTTCGCTGATGCTCGGGCTTACGGCCTGCACCAGCACCGGCGTCCGAGGCATCGACGACGCCAGCGTCTCACCCCCGGCGCAATGGCACAATGCCGACGAAACGGCCTCCGCCAGCGATGCCGCTTCGCTCGATACCGCCGCATTGCAGCAGTGGTGGGCCCGCTTTGACGACCCGGTCCTCGACCGCTTGATCGGCGAGGCTCTGGCCCACAGCCCCGACTTGCAGAGCGCCGTTTCGCGCGTTGCTGTGGCGCGGGCCCAGCGCGGGGTCGAACGCGCCGACTTGCTGCCCAGCGCCAGCGCCGGGGTCTCCGGCCGGGGCACGCGGACGCGCGATCACTTGGCCGAAACGACGACCAACAGCGAATCGTGGGGTGCCAGCGCCGATGCGAGTTGGGAGATCGACTTGTTTGGCCGCCAGCGCCTGCAGCTTTCCGCCGCCGACGCCAACCTCGCCCAGACGGAGGAGAACTTCCGCGCCGCCCAAGTCTCGCTCGCAGCCGAGGTGGCGGTGACCTACATCAACCTGCGCGCGGCGGAAACCCAGCTGGACGTGGTGTTGCGCAACCTCGACATCCAGGAAGAGACGACGCAATTGACGCGGTGGCGCGAACAGGCCGGGCAAACGGATTCGCTCGCCACGCTGCAGGCCGAGGCATCGCTCGAGCAGGCGCGGGCCTCCCTGCCCAGCCTGCGGCAGTCGATCCAGCAAACGCGCAACCAGCTGGCGATCCTGACCGGACGAACGCCGGGCTCCCTCAATGGGCTTCTGGAAGCCTCGAAGCCCATCCCGGAAGTGCCGCCGCAGATCGACATCGGCATCCCAGCCGAAACCCTGCGTCAGCGCCCCGACGTGCGCGCGGCGGAGTATGCCGTGCAGTCGGCGGTCAAACTCGCGGATGCCGCACAACGCCAACGCCTGCCCAGCCTTTCGCTCAGTGGCTCGATCGGCGTGGATGCCCTCGAGGCGGGTGACCTCTTCGATCCGCAGGCCACCGTCGGCAGCATCGTCGGCAACCTGACCGCCCCGATTTTCCAGGGCGGGCGCATTCACGAAAACATCGTGATCCAGAACGAGCAGGCACGGCAGGCCCTGTTGGCCTACGAATCCACGGTGCTCGATGCGCTGTCGGAGGTCGAAGACGCCCTCATCTCGATCCGGACGACCCGTGAGCGTCTGGCGACCCTGGCCAAGGCAACCGACGCCGCGCGCGAAGCGGTCGACCTGGCCACCCTGCAATACGAGTCCGGCGAAGCCGACATCCTCGACGTGCTCAACGCCCAGCGCACGCTGCTGTCCCTCGAGGAACAGCAGGCCAACACGACGGCTTCCCAAGCCTCCGCCCACGTCCAGCTCTACAAGGCCCTGGGGGGCGGCTGGACCGAAAACATTCCCAGCCTTTCCGCCAACTAAGCTCTTTTCCTTTTTCCGCATCCAATGACGACGCAAACCGAATCCGATCTTTCCTCCATCGTCGAATCCGCCAGTCCCAAACGGCACTCCAAGCTGCGCTACGTGGCCATCGCCGTGCTCCTGATCGCTGCGGTCGCCGGGTGGTATTTCTGGAGCCAGAAATCCCAGACCCGGGAGGTCGGCCCGACCTACCAGACGGCCCCCTTGAGCAAGGGCAGCATTTCCCTGACCGTAACCGCTACGGGCAACCTCGAGCCGACGAACGAAGTGACCGTGGGCAGTGAACTCTCCGGCACTACCGAAGAAGTCTACGTCGATACCAACGATGAGGTCGTCAAGGGCCAGCCGCTGGCCAAGCTCGACCCGACCAACCTCGAGCAGCGCATCCGCAGCAGCAAGGCCACCGTCAAGTCGGCCCGCGCCCGAGTCGTCCAGGCCCAGGCCACGCTCAAGGAGACCGAGGCCGCACTCGAGCGTATGAAGGAGTTGCGTCAGTTGAGCAACGGACGCCTGCCTTCTCAGGCCGAATACGACTCCGCGGTGGCCGCGGCCGATCGTGCCCGCGCCGATCTGGAAGTGGCCGAAGCCGCGGTGGGTGAAGCCGAGGCGACCGTGCAGATCAACGAAAGCGACTTGAGCAAGATGGTGATCAAATCGCCGATCGACGGCGTGGTGCTGACCCGTGCCATCGAGCCCGGCCAGACGGTCGCGGCCAGCTTTCAGGCGCCCGAACTGTTCGTGATCGCGGAAAACCTGCAAAACATGAAGCTGCTCGTCACCGTGGCGGAAGCCGACATCGGTCGCCTCGACAAGGGCCAGAAGGCCGCCTTTAACGTCGATGCGTGGCCGGGGCGACGCTACACGGCGGAAGTCATCAAGGTCGCCTTCGGCTCGACCGTCACGGACAACGTGGTGACCTATGAGACGGAGCTGAGCGTCTCCAATGAAGACCTGAGCCTGCGCCCGGGTATGACCGCCACGGCAGACATCCAGGTGGCCTCGGCGGAAAACGTCTTCCTCGTCTCCAACGCCGCCCTGCGCTTCGACCCCAAGGCCGCTGCCGCCGCCGTCGCGCCCAAGGACAAGGGCAGCCTGATGCAGAACCTCCAGCCCATGGGGCGCCGCTTCTGGGACCGGGACGACATGGCCGGCAAGGGCGAGGACGGCCCAGGCCAGGGACTCGGGCGCATTTGGGTGCTCAAGGACGGCCAGCCGCAGGAGCTACAGGTGAAAGTGGGCCTCACCGACGGCGCACGCACCGAAGTCTCCAGCCCGGACCTGCAGGAAGGCATGCCGATCATCCTCCACCTGCAACAGTAGTCATGGACCACGAACACCTCATCCAGCTACAGGGGCTGACCAAGACCTACGGCAAGGGCAGCGCCTCCTTTCAAGCGCTCAAGGGCATCGACTTGAGCGTGGAACGAGGCGAGTTCGTGGCGGTAATGGGCCCCAGCGGCTCCGGCAAATCGACGCTCATGAACATCCTCGGCTGCCTGGACGTGCCCAGCGGCGGACGATATCAATACGAGTCCATCGCCGTCAACGAACTGAGCACCAACCAGCGTTCGCTGCTGCGCCGCCACGCGCTCGGCTTCATTTTCCAGGGCTTCAACCTGCTCGCCCGCACCAGCGCGCTGGAAAACGTCGAGCTGCCCCTGCTCTACCGCGGCATGTCCCGCCGGGAGCGCCACGACATGGCGATCTCGGCCCTCGAGTCCGTCGGCCTCGGCGATAAACTGCGCAACACGCCGGCCGAGATGTCCGGCGGGCAGCAGCAGCGCGTGGCCATCGCGCGGGCGATTGTCACGCACCCCACGACCCTCTTTGCCGACGAACCCACCGGTAACCTCGATTCCACCACCACGGTCGAAATCATGGAGCTGCTGACACGGCTCAATCGCGACCGCGGCATCACGGTGCTGATGGTGACCCACGAAGATGAAGTAGCCGAATACGCCAAGCGCGTCGTGCGCTTCCGCGACGGCCACATCGAATCCGACGTGCTCAACGAACCTGTATTGTCATGATCTGGAACGCCTTTCATATCGCGCTGCGCGAAATCCGCCGCAACCTCACCCGTGCCTTTCTCACCGTGCTGGGTATCATCATCGGCGTCTCGGCGGTCGTGACGATGGTGACGCTCGGCGACGGCGCTACGGAATCGGTCAAGAACCAGATTTCCGCGCTGGGCAGCAACCTGCTGGTGCTGCGTCCCGGGGCCGGCTTCGGCCCGCGCTCCCGCAACGCCCCGGCCTTCACGTTGGACGACGCCTGGGCGGTGCGCGACCAGATCCCCGGCATCGCCGCCGTCGCCCCGATCCGCAGCTCCAACTTCAACACGATTTACCTGCAGAACGCCCGTTCCACCCAGGTCACGGGGTCGACCGACGCCTACTTTTACGTCAACAAGTGGACGATCGCCGAGGGGCGGATGTTTACCCAGCAGGAGTATGACGCCGGCGCGCCCGTGGGCGTCATCGGCGAGACGGTGCAGGAAGAGCTTTTCGGCCCCGGCATCAATCCCATCGGGCAGAAGATCCGCGTGGGCAATTCCACCATCCAGGTCATCGGCTTGCTCAAGGGCAAGGGTCAGGTGGGCATGGGCGACCAGGACGACACCATCATCGTGCCCCTGCCGACGATCCAGATGCGCCTGCTGGGACGCAACTCCGCGCACGACATCAACGTGATCAGCATCTCGGCCGAGGACGGCACCAACAGCGACTTGCTGACCTACCAGATCAACGCGTTGATGCGGCAGCGGCGCAACCTGCACGCCAACCAGCCGAACAACTTCCACGTCTTCGACACCCGCCAGATCGCCGACACCCTCAGCGCCTCGACCAAGACGATGACGATGCTGCTGGCGGCGGTAGCGGGCGTGAGTCTGCTCGTCGGCGGCATCGGCATCATGAACATCATGCTGGTCAGCGTGACGGAACGGACTCGCGAGATCGGCATTCGCCTGGCCATTGGCGCGACGGCGCACGAGGTGCTGCTCCAGTTTCTAGTGGAGGCGGTGACGCTGTCCTGTATCGGTGGGTTGGTCGGGATCGGCCTCGCGCTGGGCCTCTGCACGGTGCTGGCCGACCTGATCCAGGTGCCCTACGCCTTCAATTCGCAGATCAACCTGATCGCCTTCGCCTTCTCGGCCGGCATCGGGGTGCTCTTCGGCTTTGCCCCGGCGCGCCGCGCAGCACAGCTTGACCCCATCGAGGCCCTGCGCCACGAATAACCGCATCCCATGCGCCTGCTGATCATCGAAGACGACCCTGCCCTGCTCCGCAGTCTGGCCGCCAGCCTGCGGGAGGAAAACTACGCGGTCGATACGGCGATGGACGGCGAGGAGGGCCTCTACAAGGCTCAGAACACGGCCTACAACGGCATCATCCTGGATGTGTTGATGCCCAAGCTCAACGGCTGGGAAGTGCTGGCGCGCCTGCGCCCGCAAAACCGTACGCCCGTGCTGATGCTGACCGCGCTGGATGCCACACCGGACCGCGTGCGGGGGCTCGACCAGGGTGCGGACGACTACCTGCCCAAGCCGTTCGACCTCGACGAGTTGCTCGCGCGCCTGCGGGCCTTGATCCGTCGTTCGATGGGCCAGGTCCACAACCTGATCCAGCTGGGTGACCTGCAGCTCGATACCGCCGCCCGCCGGGTCGAACGCGAGGGGCAGGAGGTGAGCTTGACCGCGCGTGAATACAGCCTGCTGGAGTATCTGGCGCTGCGGCGGGGTCAGGTCGTCAGCCGGGCGGAACTCTACGAACACCTCTTCGACGAAGACGACGACAGCCTCTCCAACCTGCTGGACGTGCACGTCTCCAACCTGCGCAAGAAACTGGGGCACGACTTGATCGCCACCCGGCGCGGCCACGGCTATTCCATCCCGTGAGAAATCCCTTCCAATCCATCCGCTGGCGTTTGCAGGCGTGGCACGGGCTCTTCCTGCTCGTGGTCATCGCCGGCTTTTGCTACATGGCCTATCAGTTGGCCTGGAACAACCAGTCGCGCCGCATCGCGCGCAACGTCTTCGAGGCCGAGCGTCACCTCTTTCATCCCCTGTTTGAAGCGGCGCGGCCGGAAGGGGCGGACGAGGATGCGCCCGTTTCTTCCTCCATGCTGCTGGAACGCCTGCGGGCGCACCAGATCGAGCTGCCGCCGGAGACACTGCTGCGCTTCGAGAGCACCGAGTCGGGCTTTGCCTATTTTGTGCTCTACGACACGGACGGCTCGGTCTTGATGCAGTCGCCCAACCTCCCGCCCGACATGGCGCCGCTGCCTAACGATGGCGACGACTACGACGAGGACATGCGCACGATCGACAACCGCCGCGAGATGGCCCGCTACAACGCCAAGGGCGTCAGCAGTATTGTGGGCCGCGACATCACGCCGGAGAAGGACGATCTGCACCGGCTGGGGCTTTCGCTCGCCGCGAGCGGGCTCGGCGTCTGGATCGTAGGCCTGTTGGGCGGCTGGTGGCTTGCCGGCCGCGCGCTCAAGCCGATTCACACTATCAGCCAGACGGCCACCCGCATCGCCGAAGGCAACCTGACCGAGCGCATCGATACCGCGGGCAATAACGAGCTGCACCAGCTGGCGCGCGTGCTCAACGATACCTTCGAGCAGCTGCACGCGGCCTTTGAGCGGCAACGACGCTTTACCGCCGATGCCTCGCACGAATTGCGCACGCCGGTCACGATCCTGCTGGCGGAGACGGAGCGCATTCTGAAACGTGAGCGCAAGGCGGCCGAATACCAGGAGGCGTTGACCACGTGCCGGGAGAGCGCCACCCGCATGCGCAACCTGATCCAGGCCCTGCTGCTGCTCTCGCGACAGGAGAGCGCCCCGCCCCAGCGCGAGAGCTGCGACCTGGCCAAGGTGGTGGGCGAGGCGGTAGCGCAACTCGAGCCGTTGGCCCGGGAGCGCGAGGTGCACCTGCAAACGGACCTGCCCCACCTGGCCTGTCAGGCCGACCCGGCGGCGCTTTCGATTCTCGCCAGCAACCTCGTCGCCAACGGCATCCAGTACAACCGGCCGGGCGGTAGCGTCGCGGTGAGCCTGCAACAGCGCAACGGCAGTGCAGTCTTAACCGTGCAGGACGACGGTCCGGGCATCCCGCAAGAGGATCTGCCGCATATCTTCGACCGCTTTTACCGGGCCGACAAGGCACGCACCGGCACTTCGGGGCATACGGGCCTCGGTCTGGCTATCGTCAAGACCATCGTGGAAAACCATCAGGGCACGCTCGCCGCGGAGAGTCCGGACGGTGCCGGTGCGCGGTTTGTCGTGAGTCTGCCGGTCGAACCGACGCCCCAGGAACCGGTGTAGGACGAACTGGCATGAATGGGGCTGACTACAGGGCGAAACTGAATCCATTCGCCCTATGAGCACCACGACTTACCACCCTTCCGCCTCGCGCCAGGCCAAGCGCCGCGCCCGCCACCTCATGACCGGTTATGCACCGGGCCAGAACATCCCACTGGGCGGCTACGCGGCCCTGATGGGTGTCTTTGGCGGCGCGTTGACGGCGCTGCTCGCCAGTCGCCGAGGCCGCCGTTCGCCCGCCCGCATCAGTAACAACGACCTGGCCCTGCTCGGCGTGGCCACCCACCGGGTGACGCGGGTGCTGACGCACGATTGGGTCACGGCGCCCGTGCGTGCGCCCTTCACCCGCTATCAGGGCGAGGGCAAAGGTGGCGGCGAAGTGGAGGAAGAGGCGCGCGGCAGCGGTTTGCGCCAGGCTGCGGGCGAGTTGCTGACCTGCCGGTTCTGCGCGGGCCCCTGGGTCGGTATGGCTTTCGTCGGCGCCTACCTCTTTCGTCCGCGTGAGACGCGCACCGTCGCCTCGATCTTCACCGTCGCGACCGCTTCGGATTTCCTCCACCAGGTCTACGACCGCCTGCAGGACTAGCGTTGCCGGCGCCGCGTTTCGCATGATTGGGGCGCCTCATTGTGCGCGCTCTTTCCGGCCCCGGGGCCACGCAACGATAGCGGATAGCCGCATGAGCAGCTTCTGCAACTGGCATGGCACTCGAATCGCACCGGCGGCGCCGAAGATGCTACCGCAAGTTGCATTTGCGCGCGCTACGAGAGCCCCCAAAGCCGCTTCACCACGCCATCTGCGGCGTTTGGCACAGGCCATGCGAGAGATAAGGCGTATAGGAACGAAGGTTACGAGCGATCCGCTCACCAAAACCCTCAACTCATTATGACCATGAAACCCAGTGACAAAGACAAGAGCGCCGGTGAAACCAAGAACGTGACCGGAAAGGTCAAGGAAGGCATCGGCAAGGCAACCAAAGACCGTGAGATGCAGGCCGAAGGGCGCGCCGAACAAGGCGAAGGCAAGGCCCAGAAGAAGGCCGGCGAAGTCAAGAAGGTCTTCAACCAGTAACACGAATTTCCGAGACGGAGGGGCACAAAAAAGCCCCTCCGTTTTTTTTGCGCGGAGGGGCCGAAAGGCAGGGAATCGCGTCGCCCTACTTGTCCTTGAACTGCGAAACGAGGCCCGCGATGGTGGCCTTGGCGTCACCGTAGATCATGCGGGTATTGTCGCGGAAGAACAGGGTGTTGACGAGGCCGCTGAAGCCGGCGCCCTTACCGCGCTTGAGCGCAAACACGGTGCGTGCCTGGTGCACGTTGATGATGGGCATGCCGTAGATCGGGCTGCTCGGATCGTCCGCCGCGGCAGGATTTACCACGTCGTTCGCACCGATCACGATGGCGACGTCGACGAGTTCCATCGTCGGGTTGACCTGGTCCATCTCGCAGAGCTGCTCGTAGGGCACGTCGGCCTCCGCCAGCAGCACGTTCATGTGGCCCGGCATGCGGCCTGCCACCGGGTGGATGGCAAAGCGGACTTCCGCGCCGTTTTCCTCGAGCAACTCGGCGAGTTCCTTCACCACATGCTGCGCCTGGGCCACGGCCATGCCGTAGCCGGGCACGAAGACCACGTTGCGGGCCGATTCGAGCACGTAGTAGGCGTCGTCGACCGTCATCGGCTTCATTTCGCCCTCGACTTGCTGATTGCTTTGCGTCGAGCCGAAGCCGCTGAAGAGCACGTTCGTGAGCGTGCGGTTCATCGCCTTGCACATGATCACGGTCAGGATGAGGCCGGAGCAACCGACGAGGCAGCCTGCGACGATGAGCACGTTGTTGACGATGACGAAGCCGGCGGCCGCCGCCGCCAGACCGGACAGCGAGTTGAGCAGCGAGATCACCACCGGCATGTCGCCGCCGCCGATCGGCATGACGCCGAAGATGCCCAGCAGCAGCGAGCCGAGGGTGGCCAGGCTGAGCAGGAGCAGGCCGGTCTGCCCGTCGGGGAAGATCGGGAACAGCACGCCGCAGCCGACGGTGAGCAGCAACAGGAGCGCGTTGAAGGCTTTCTGACCGGGGAAGGTCTTGGCCGAGCCGCCCAGCTTGCCGCTGAGCTTGCCCCAGGCGTAAATGGAACCGGTAAAGGTGACCGCGCCGATGAACACCGCCAGGAAGATCACCGACATGGTGAAGGCGCTGAAGTGCGGCGCAAGATCGGCCGTCGTCAGCGTGCCCTCGGGGCTCACGGCCGCGAGGTCGGGGGCGTCTGGATGGGCGGCGCTGAAAACGCGCACGTATTCGGCCCAGCCGACAAGCACGGAGGAGAGGCCGCCGACGCCGTTGAAGAGCGCCACCATCTCGGGCATACCGGTCATGGCGACCTTTTTGGCCGAAAAGGCGCCGATGCCGCCGCCGATGATGAAGGCGAGCGCGATCCAGAGGAATTTGTTCCCGAAGTCGGGATTGATACAGGTCACCACGATGGCGAGGCCCATGCCCCACGCGGAAATCAGGTTACCGCGCTTGGCCGTATCGGCCTTGCCCAGCATCTTGATGCCGAAAATAAAGAGGATCGCCGCAGCGATGTAGGCTAGATTGATGATGGCTTCCATCGAATCTGATCAAAAGGGGGTTGGTGGAAGCGCCTAGGCCTTGGCGGCCGGCTTATCCTTTTTCTTGAACATGCCCAGCATGCGGTCGGTGACGATGTAGCCGCCCACCACGTTGATGGCGGCGAGCACCATGGCGGCGAAGCCCACCCAGAAGGCGATGCTGCCCACGGGGTTTTCGAGCATGGCCACGATCGCGCCGACGATGGTGATGCCGGA
Organism: Puniceicoccaceae bacterium 5H; assembly: GCA_009772895.1. Classification (GTDB taxonomy): domain Bacteria; phylum Verrucomicrobiota; class Verrucomicrobiia; order Opitutales; family Oceanipulchritudinaceae; genus WOUP01. Next base: position 9,755 of record WOUP01000036.1, read on the forward strand.
GATCGCGTTACTACCGCTCATCAGCGGCGTGTGCAGCTGGCTGGGGACTTTGGAGATCAGCTCGAAGCCGAGAAATGCGGCGAGCGTGAAAATGAAAAGCAGGAGGAGCAGTTCGTGCATGGCTAGGCTTGCTTGAATTTGTCGTGGATGATCTGCCCGTCCTTGGTCAGCAGGCAGCCTTTGAGGATCTCGTCCTCCAGGTTCAGCTTCAGGGTCTGGTTTTCCTTGTCCCAGAAGTGCTCGATAAAGTTGTAGATGTTAGTCGCGTAAACCTGGCTGGCGTGCGTGGACACGAGGTTTTCGAACTTGGCGTAGCGCAGGATGGTGACGCCGTTGTCGGTCACCACCACCTCGCCGGCGGCCTTCAGCTCGGCCTCGTTGTCCGTCCAGGCGACGTTGCCGCCGGTCTCGGCCGCGAGGTCGACGATCACGCTGCCGGGCTGCATCTTGGCGACCACGTCGGGCAGGATGAGCTTGGGCGCGGGGCGACCGAAGAGCTTGGCCGTGGTCACGACAATGTCGCTACGGGCGCAGATTTCGCCTTGGGCCTGGCGCTGTTTCTCGAGCTGCTCGGGTGTCAGCTCCTTGGCGTAGCCCTGGTCGGTCTGGCCCATCTCGCCGAGGTCGATCTTGATGAACTTGGCGCCGAGCGACTTGACCTGTTCCTCGACCACCGGTCGGGTGTCGAAGGCCTCCACCCGGGCACCGAGGCGCTTGGCCGTGGCGATGGCCTGCAGGCCGGCCACCCCTACCCCGATCACGAAAACGCGGGAGGGCGAGATGGTGCCGGCGGGCGTCATCATCATCGGCAGCAGCTTGCGGCTGATCTTGGCCGCCTCGATCACGGCTTCATAACCGGCGAGGTTGGCCTGTGAGCTGAGCACGTCCATCTTTTGGGCCAGCGTCGTGCGCGGGATCATCTCGAGGCTCACAGCATTGATCTTGGCCTCGGCAAACGCGCGGATCAGGTCCTGGCGGTTGAAGGGGTCGATCATGCCGAGGAACCACGAGCCGGGCTTGAGCCGGGAGACCGTCTCGAGAGACGGCTTGTCCACGGCCGCCACAATATCGGCGGAAGACAAGGCCTGGGCCGGATCGCTCGCGATCGTGGCGCCAGCATCAGTGAACTGCGTGTCCGGGTGGTTGGAAGCCTTGCCCGTGTCGGGGGCAACGCTCACTTCCAAACCAAGGGATAGCAGTTTGCGGGCGGTGTCCGGCGTAACCGCGCAGCGAGGCTCGGTAGCCGGATCGAAGTCCTGGGTGAATAATTTCATCGGGGCAGCGGGCAGATTCTGGGCATCACGCTCTAGTATAGTCAAGCAGAGTTGAAAATCGCTTCCATTAGCACAATGCCAGAACGTATCTTCCAGTAAGAGAGGCCCTAATGCGCTCATTAAAATGCCTCCACCCCTCCGGGCGGTTTTACGTATAAACAGCTTCGCTACAAATAATTGTAAAACACCGATTCAACTCGCCCTGCCACACTTTCATTCGCTGCAAACCGGACTGCCAACGCCGCCGGGCATACCCTTTCGTAACAAAGAATCCGCTACGCTTACTGCGATTTAAGCGTTACTGTCCTTGCGGATTAGCAAAGCGGATAGCGACAAAAAAGCCGTCCCGGAGGACGGCTGAAAATGTGAGCCTGCGGCGCCGAAAAGCGTCGCAGGCGGGGCGTTTCCCCGAAAAAACGCGGAGGCGCTACTTGGTGGTAAACCGGTAGCTCGTCTGCGAGGAGTAGGTTTCGCCCGGCTGCAGGATCGTGGAGGGGAAGTGCAGGTTGTTGGGCGAATCGGGGAAGTGCTGGGTCTCCAGGCAGAGGCCGGCGTATTGCTGAATGGGCTCGCCGCCCTTGCCCTTGAGGGTGCCGTCGAGGAAGTTACCGGTGTAGAACTGCACGCCCGGTTCCGTCGTTTCGACGATCATCAGGCGGCCGCTGTCCGGCTCCCACAGTTCGGCGACCTTGCGCATGCCGCCCGGGTTTTCGCTCGAGAGCACGAAGTTGTGGTCGTAGCCCTTCGGCTCGAGGCCCGTCTTGGCGAGGTCTTCCCCCACCCGCTTCATTTTGGTGAAGTCGAAGGGAGTGCCCTTGACGGAGCGGATCTCGCCGGTCGGGATCAGCTCGTCGTCTGCCGGGGTGTAATACGGCGCGTAGAGGTGCAGCTGGTGGTCCTTGATCGAGCCTTCGCCCGCGAGGTTGTAATAGGCGTGGTTGGTCAGATTGACCGGCGTCGCCTTATCGGTCCTGGCCTCATAGTCGATCACCAGCGCGTTGTCGTCCGTCAGCGTGTAGGTGATGGTGACGTCGAGGTTGCCGGGGTAGCCTTCCTCCCCGTCTTCGCTGAGGTAGTGGAAGCGGATGGCGTTCTTGTTGTTGAGCACCGTGGCCTCCCACATGCGCTTGTCGAAGCCCTTTTTGCCGCCGTGGAGGTGATTGTCACCATCGTTGGTGGCAAGGGAATAGTCTTCACCCTTCCAGGAAAACTCGCCGTCGGCAATGCGGTTGCCGTAACGGCCGATGGCGGCGCCGATGTAGGGGTTGCCGTCCTGGAAGTAGCCTTCGGGGCTGTCATAACCCAGCAGCACATCGTCGAAGTTGCCGCGTTTGTCCGGCACCATCCAGTTCACGATCGTGGCACCATAATCCATGATGCCGACGCTCATGCCCTCGTCGTTCTTGAGGGTGTAGAGCGTGATTTCCTCTTTGTCTGGGGTCTGACCGAAAGTTTCAGAAGTAATCATAGCCAACAGGTTGCTACTACAGGCCGAAAACAGGCAGAACAAGCCTGGAATCCAGAGGGAGCGTCTCAATGTGTTCATGTAGATTGGGGTTCTTCCCAGCGCCACAGGCGGCGAAGGGGTTGCGGTGGTTGGAATAGAGGCTCCTGCCCGAGGGGGTTGGCAACAGAACCAAACCTCCACCGTCCGCTGCAGGCGCAGCCGGCGGTAAAGGTGCTCCTACTTATGCATGTGACCGTGGCGGTTGCGATCAGAAATTACGGCTTCCAGTAAGAAACGATCCGCTACCTCGCGGTACACAGGACGGGGGCGACCCTGCCAGGTCGCCCCCTCTCGCTATATATGGTTTACCTATTAACTCTTTTGTTCATCCTGCGATGCCTCCTCTGTAGGGGGCATCTCTCTGCTGTTCTATTTGTCTCGCTGTAAAGGTTCGAGGCCGCCGCCGAGGGCCTTGATGAGGTCGACGGCCTGCACCAGGTAGGTGAGCCGGGCCGAGGTCAGCGCCAGGCGGGAGTCGTATTGGGCGCGGCGGGCGTCCAACAGCTCGAGGAAGCTGGTGTAACCTTCGTCGTAACGCGTCTGCGCGAGCTCGACCGTGCGGTCGTAGGCGGTGGCCTGCTGCACGGCGGCGTCGACGCGCTCGTTGGCGAAGGCATAGCCGCGCCAGTTCTCGCGCACTTCGCGGAAGGCCTGTTTGACCACCTGCTCGTAGCGCAAGAGGGCTTGCTCCTGCTGGGCCTCGGAAGCCCGCACGCGGTTGGCGGTGCGGCCGAAGTCGAAGAGTGGCCCGGCGAGGCTGCCGGAGACCGACCACATGCGGCTGTCGCGCGTAAAGAGGCGGTCGATATCCGTCGCGCCGGTGCCCAGCAAAGCGCTCAGCGAGAGCGACGGCCAGCGTTGGGCCTTGATCACGCCAATGTTGTAGGTCGCGGCCTTCGCGTCGGCCTCGGCAGCCTGGACGTCGGGACGCAGGCGCAGCAGCGCGAGCGGCGTCAGATCGGCTTCCAGATCCACCGTCTGCGGCAGATCCTCGCCAATCTGGTCGAGCATGTCCCGAGACCAGAAGGCTTCGGGATTCGCGCCGGCCAGCATCAGCAGGGCGTTTTCGGCCACCTCGAGGTTTTCGCGCGAGTCGGGCAGGCTGGTCAGGGCCGCGGCGTATTCGGCCTCGGCCTGCTGGCGTTCCAGCTCGGTAATGGCGCCGTTGTCGAACCGCAGTTGCTGCAGGCGCAGCGATTCCTTGCGGTCGGCGACGGTCGCCTCACCGATTTCGACCTGGATGCGGGCGGCAATGACGTTGAAGTAGGCCGTCACCGTGTCCGAGATCAGCGTCTGGCGCGTGCTCTGGTAGGCGTAGGTCGTCGAGAGCAGCTGCTCACGCGCGGCCTTGCGGCCGTTGCGCAGGCGGCCCCACAAGTCCAGCTCATAGCTGAGCACGCCGCTGAGCTGGTAGGTATTGTAAGGGCCGGGCGTCTGGGCCAGATCGTTGGCCGAGTCCTGCCGCGCCGCTTCACCCTGGGCGTTCAGCGACGGGAAGAGTTCGGCGGTCGACTGCCCCAGCAGCGCACGGGCTTCACGCACCCGGGCGGCGGCGATTTCGGCCGAATCGTTGTTGGCCAGTGCACGCTCCACCCAGGCGTTGAGTTGGGCATCGCCAAAAGCGGTCCACCAAGTCTGATCTGCCTGCAAGGTCGCGTCGGCCTCGGCATTTGCCGTCTGGTCCAGCTCGGGCAGCTGAGCCGGCAACTCCGGCTGAGGCGCCTGGTAGTCAGGCGCCATGCTGCAACCGGCGAGCCCTATGATCGGGAGGAATAAGATCCAGTGTTTCATCAGGTGCTGAGGCTATCGGGGTTGCTTGTCCTTACTGCCGGTCCGGTCGATCATGCGGTAGAACATAGGCACAAAGAAGATGGCGATAAAGGTCGCCGCGAGCATGCCGCCGATCACGCCCGTGCCGATGGAGTGACGGCTGGCCGCCCCTGCCCCGCTACTGAGTGCCAGCGGCACACAACCGAGGATGAAGGCGAGCGAGGTCATCACGATCGGACGGAAGCGCAGCTTGGCGGCCTCGAGGGCAGCGTCGAAGCGCGAGAGGCCCTCCTGGCGTTTCATGACGGCGAATTCGACGATCAGAATGGCGTTCTTGGCCGCCAGACCCGTCAGCACCAGCAAACCGATCTGGAAGTAGATGTCGTTACTGAGGCCGCGCAGAAACACCGCGAGCACGGCGCCGAAGGCGGCGAACGGCACGGCGGTAATGACCGCGAACGGGAGGGACCAGCGTTCATACTGGGCCGAGAGGATCAGGAACACCATCAGGATGCCGAAACCGAAGATGAGCAGCGATTGCGCACCGCCGGTCTGCTTCTCCTGATAGGAGGCCCCCGTCCACGCGAGCGAGTAGTCTTCGCCCAGCACCTGGGCAGCGACCTCTTCCATCGCTGTGAGCGCCTGGCCGGAGCTGAAGCCCGGGGCCGGCTGGCCTTGCACCTTGGCGGCCGGGAACACGTTGAAGCGTTCCACGATTTCCGGGCCGACGGTGCGGTCGAAGGTCAGCAGGCTCGAGATCGGCACCATCGTGCCGTCCTGGGCCCGCACAAACACCTTGCGCAGGTCGGACGGTGAACGGCGGTATTCGGCCTCGGACTGCAGCGTCACTTGATAGTTGCGGCCGAAGAGCGTGAAGTCGTTGACGTAGAGCGAACCGAAGGTGCTCTGCATCGTTTCATAGACTTGCGCCGCGTCGACGCCCATCGAACGCGCCTTCTCCTGGTCCACCTCCACGCGGTAGCGCGGGACGGACACATTGAGGGTCGTGCGGACCCCGGCGAGTTCGGGGCGGGCGTTGGCCGCGGCCACAAACTCCTGCACCTTGGCGTTCAGCTGCTGCTGGTCGCCGCCGGAGCGGTCCTGGATGTAGGACTCGAAACCACCCGTCGAGCTGAGGCCGGTGATGGGAGGCGCGTTGAACGAGAAGATGATCGCGTCCTGGTATTTCGCCCCCATGCCGCTGGCGGCGCCGGCCACCTGCTGCGCCTGGAGTTCCGGCGCAGCACGTTCGTCCCAGTCTTTGAGCGTGATGAACGACACCGCACTGCTGGTCTTGCGGGAGCTCGAGAGCAGGTCGAAGCCGGTGAGCGTGATCACGTTTTCCACTGCGGGGTGGTTATAGAGATCGTCCGAGTAGGGTTCCGTCACTTCCAGCGTCTTGTCGAGAGACGAACCGGGCATGAGGTTCGTAAAGCCGAACACGTAGCCTTGGTCTTCTTCCGGCACGAGAGCGCCCGGCACCTGTTGCCAGAGCCAGCCGGTCGCCGCGATCAGGCCGGCGAACACCAGCAGACCGAGGAACACGCGCTTGAGGAAGAAGCGCACGCCACTGGTATAGCCGCCGGTGATGCGGTCGAAGAAGCGATTGAACATACGGAACGGCAGCCACGGCTCGCTGTGGTCGGGCTTGAGCAGGATGCCGCAAAGCGCCGGCGTGAGCGTGAGCGCCACGATGCCGGAGATGACCACCGAGATCGCGATCGTGATCGCAAACTGCTGATACATCACCCCGGAAAGACCGCCGAGGAAGGCGACCGGCACGAACACCGCACACAGCACGAGCACAATGGCGATCACCGGCCCCGTCACTTCCTGCATGGCCTTCACCGCTGCCTCCTTGGGCCCGATGTGCTCCGTACTCATGATACGCTCGACGTTTTCGAGCACCACGATGGCGTCGTCCACCACGATACCGATGGCGAGCACCATGCCGAAGAGGGTGAGCAGGTTGATCGAGAAGCCCAGCAGGAGCATCCCGGCGAGGGTACCGATAAGGGACACCGGCACCGCGATGAGCGGGATGATCGTGGCGCGCCAGTTCTGCAGGAAGAGGAACACCACCAGGATCACGAGGATGATGGCTTCCACGAATGTATGGATCACCTCGTCGACGGCCACTTCCACGAAGCGGGTGGTGTCGAACGGAATGGCGTAGTCCATACCTTCAGGGAAGTTCTCCTTCAGGCGTTCCATCGTCGCCTTGACGGCTTCCGCCGTGTCGAGCGCGTTGGCGCCCGGCTGCAGGTAGATACCGAACGTGGAAGCCGGTCGACCGTTGAGGTTGGCCGCAAAGCTGTAGTCTTGCGCGCCGAGCTCCACCCGAGCGACGTCACCGAGGCGCAACACACTGCCCTCTGCATCGCCGCGCAGGATGATGCGCGAAAATTCTTCGGCGTCGACCAGACGGCCCTTGGTGGTGACCGTGTAGGTCATGCCCTGGCTCATCGGGTCGGGCTCGGCCGCAAACTTACCGGCCGCAAACTGCGCGTTTTGCTCGCGAATGGCCGTGGCCACATCACCGGGCGTCAGATCGTATTCCGCCAGCTTGTCGGGGCGCAGCCAGATACGCATCGAGTAGTCCTGGCTGGAGAAAGCGCCGGCATCGCCGACCCCCGGCGTGCGCTTCAACTCATCGACCACGTTGAGCAGCGCATAGTTGCTCAGGTAGATCGGGTCGAGGGAGCCGTCCGTCGAATAGAGCGTGACCACCTGCAAAATGGCGGAGGAACGCTTTTCGACGCGCACGCCCTGGCGACGCACTTCTTCCGGCAGGCGGGGCAAGGCCGCTTGCACGCGGTTGTTGACGTTAATCGTCGCCTGGTCGGGGTCCGTGCCCAGCTCAAAGGTCACATTGATGCTCAACGTGCCGCTGTCCGAAGCGGTCGAGCTGAGGTAAATCATGTTGTCCACCCCGTTGATTTCCTGCTCGATCGGCGCGGCGACCGTTTCGGAAATCACTTCGGCGCTGGCGCCCGGGTAGACTGCGGTGACCGTCACTTCCGGCGGCACGATGTCGGGATACTGCGCAACCGGCAGCTTCTGCAGCGACATCAAGCCCGCGAGGACAATGACGATGGAGATAACCGTCGCGAAAATCGGACGGTGAATAAAAAACTTGGAAATCATAGCAGCAGTAGCTCCCGGTTATTCACCCTGGCCCTGGTTCTGCACCACGGGCTTGATCGGTGCTCCCGGCCGCAAGCGAATGATGGCACCGGTCACGACCTGGTCGCCTTCCTTGAGCCCGCCGATAATCGCCTGCTTGTCACCAAAGACCGGGCCGAGCTGAACGGGGCGCGGCTGCACCTTGCTCTCCGGGCCGACGGTGTAGACGATCGGGCCCTGGCCACTGGTGATGACCGCCGTCTCGGGCACCATGACCGCATCGTTGAGGCGCAGGTCCTTGAAGGAGACGCGCACAAACATACCGGGCAGGATGCGGCCGTTGGGATTGTCGAACAGCGCGCGATACTGGACCGTGCCGGTCTCGGCATCGACGGTGCTCGCGGCGAAGTCGACGCGGCCTTCCAGCGTCGTGCCATCGTCGAGGCGCAGCTGGGCCTTCAGGTCTTCGTCGCTTTCCGCCCGCTGCTTTTGCAGCACTGCAAATGCGGGATCGGATTCCGAAAGGGAGAAGCGCACCTGCACCGGGTCGAGCTGGGTGACGGTGGCCAGCAGCGTCGAGGAATCGACGAGGCTGCCTTGCGGCACGGCTTCGAGGCTCGTCACGCCCGGCACGATGGATTCGACCGAGGTGTAGCCCAGTTGCAGCTTGGCGTCTTCGACCGCGGCCTTGGCCACGTCGAGCTCGGCCTGGGCCAGCTCAAAGGTCGAGAGTGCGTTGTCGCGTTCGCGTTCGCTGATCGCGTTGGATTCAAAAAGTCGCTTGGTGCGCTCCCAGTTGCGCTTGGCTTCACGCAGGGAGGCTTCGGCACGTGCCTGCTCCGCCTGGGCACGCATCAGCGCCACCTTGTAGGGCTGCGGGTCGATGCGGAAGAGCACGTCGCCGGCGTCCACATTGGAACCTTCCTGATAGACGCGCTCGAGCAGGATGCCGCTCACACGCGGGCGAATCTGCACTTCGCGCAGGCCTTCCACGCGGCCCGGATAAGCTTCTGTCCACTCAGGTTGGCTCGTCTGCGCGTTGATCACCGGCACTTCCATCGGGCCCGAAGGTCCACCCGCACCTCCACCTCCATGGGCTGTGGACTCCTCGCCCCCATGGCCGCCGCACCCTGTCAGGAGCGAGAGGCTGACCGCCGACATTAAGCCTGCCATTGCCATCAAAGGCTTGATAGAAACATTCATGTATGTATCTTTGTATCTAGTTAACCCCACCAGTCAAGCGACTATTTGAATCATCCACTTAACTAGAAGCGGTTTCAAAACTCGCAAAATAAGCTTGTACTCTGCGGTAGATCGCTAAACTGAGTGAGGCGTGAGCCATTTGCATCGCTTTATCACTGAC
>WOUP01000017.1 GCA_009772895.1 Puniceicoccaceae bacterium 5H
AGGGCTTCACGGTAATCCCAAGCATGGTAAAAGGGGACGGGGTCATCTCCCCTTAGGCTAAACGGGCTGTTATGCAAACAGAGCCGGATCCGGCGTTTCGGTTTCGCGCATCCTGAAGGGATGCCAGCCTGTAGCCGGTGGTTGAGCGCGCGTAGCGGGCGACACCACCGGTTACCCGTCCCGCCGAGGGAAGCACCTTGAAGAGGTGCCAGCCACGGGCGCATTTCACCGCAACGGTGGCACGCCCTGCGGGGTGCAATCGCGAGAGGGGAAGCGTTCCGGTGGTGTCGGGGTGCCCTGCGGAGCCCCCCCTCAACCACCGGCTACAGGCTGTGACCCCTCCGGGGTCGTCGGGAGAAGGTAGGACGCTGCGTCCCGTAAGCCGACGAACGCCGGGCGCGTGGCGGACTCAACCACCGGCTAGGCTGCCAAACCTTCAGCTTGCGGGGGAGAGCGTGTCAGGCACCGCAGGCGGTGTGCGGTCGTCGGGCTTGATTTCGGGCGCGCTAGGCCGCCGGGCCGGTGCCGGAGTAGGAGTAGGCGACGCGTTCGTTCTTGCGCGGGCCGGTGATGGTCCAGTCGAGCAGCAGGGTGTCGGCTTCGAGCTGCAGCGTCGCCTGATAGAGGTCGGCGCCGCAGACGTGGGGCTCGTCCGTCTGCCAGCGCAAGCCGGCGGCATCGACCGGGCTGAGTGAAAACAGGAAGACGGGTTGCTCGTGCCGCAGGTGCGAGAGGTGCACGCCGTCTGCTGCGAGTTCCCACTGGTAGACGTTGCGCATCTGCAGGGCCTTGCCGTGCGGCGTCTGATAAATGCCGTGCTCGTAGAAGATCAGCTTGTCATCCGCCGGTTGCTCGACTTCCACCGTGCCCTCGGCCTCGCCGCTCCAGTCGGTCTGCGAGCCCGGCCCGTTTTGGGCGGCAAAATAAAAGCCCCGCACCTCGCTGAGGCGCGACCACAAGACGGAAGAGGGCAACGAAGGGCTGGGCATCGGGTGGCGGGGTGATTGTTAGGATTGAGCCTGCCCCTAAATTGCTTAGGGTGCCGCGGAACAGATGCAATACCTGATCGGCGTCACGCTCTTGTGGGCTTTCTCGTTCAGCCTCATCGGTGTCTATTTGGCCGGTCAGGTGGACTCCTATTTTGCGGTGCTCACGCGCATTACGCTGGCGTCGCTGGTTTTTCTGCCGTTCATCCGCTGGCGGCGCGTGCAAGTGGGGCGGGTGCTGCCGCTGCTGGGCATTGGGGCGGTGCAGCTGGGGCTGATGTATATTTTCTACTATCGGTCCTTCCTCCTGCTGACGGTGCCGGAGGTGCTGGTGTTTACGATCTTCACGCCTCTATACGTCACGCTGATCTACGATGCGCTCAGCCGACGCTTCTCGCCCTGGTATCTCGTCTCGGCGGTGCTCGCGGTGTTGGGCGCGGCCATCATTCGCTACGATGAGCTGACCCAGGACTACTGGCTGGGCTTCGCCGTGGTGCAGGGCTCCAACGTCTGTTTCGCGGCGGGGCAGGTCGCTTACAAATACCTGCGCGAGCGCAAGGGCCCGGGTGAACGCGGCGATTTCGCGTTCTTCTATCTGGGGGCGCTGGTGGTGGCGCTGACGGCCTGGCTCGTCTGGGGACAGCCGGTCTACCCGGGCACGGCGGTCCAGTGGGGCGTGCTGGTATGGCTCGGCATCGGGGCCTCCGGCCTTGGCTATTTCTTGTGGAATCTGGGCGCGACGAAGGTCAACGCCGGCACGCTGGCCATTATGAACAACGCGTTGGTGCCGGCGGGCCTGCTCGTAAACGTGCTGATCTGGAATAAAGAAGCGAGCCTGTGGAGACTCTTGCTTGGCGGACTGGTGATTGCTGGTTCACTGTGGCTGAATGAAGCTTTTACATCCCGGCGCGCCGAAAAATAGGCAATTCCCCGCATTTTTTCTTGGTCTCCATCGTAGGATCTTGCAGTGTATCCGTGTGGGTATATTGGCCTACATGCGTGCGCTAATTCTCCTGATGCTGGCCAGCGCCGGCCTCATGGGGCCGGTCGTGGCCGCGGAAGAGCCCGAGGCGGTGCCCGCGCTCAATGGCGGACTTTCGGCCTATCTGGAGCACCCGGAGGCGTTTCGCCGGGCCCAACAGGCCGTCGTGCGCATCGATGTGCGCGAGGTTGCCTGGGAGGGGGACAGTCAGCGCCTGGTGCGCGGGCAGGGCAGCGGCGTCATCATCTCCGACCAAGGTCACATCCTGACGAATGCCCACGTGGCGAGCCCCGACGCGGTCGAAATCCTGATCACGCTGGCCAACCTCGAGCGGGTGCCGGCCCATCTGGTGGGTTGGGATCACTGGACCGACCTGTCGCTGCTGCAACTCGATCTGGACGAAGTGGAGGAAAAGGGCCTGAGCTTCACCGCCGCACCCTTCGGCCCTTCGGAGGTATTGCAGCCGGGCATGCCGGTGTATGCGCTCGGCACACCCAACGGCCTGACCCGGACGGTGACGCGCGGCATCATTTCCAACCCCCAGCGCTATTTCGCCGCGACCAACAGCATCCGCGGCTACGAGACGGGCTACTTCAACAATTGGCTGCAGACGGATGCGGCCATCAATCCCGGTAACAGCGGCGGTCCGCTCGTGACGCCCGACGGCAAGGTCGTGGGCATCAATACCCGTAGCTACCTCGGTGCGAACAACCTGTCCTTTGCCGTGCCCAGCGCGACCGCGCAGGAGGTGATCGAGCAGCTGAAGGACAAGGGCGAGGTCGTGCGCAGCAATATCGGCATCCGCCCGGCTCCCCTGCGCGACCTGGAGGCGTTCTTCGGCCTCGATGCCAATGTGGGCATGCTGATCGACAGCGTCGACAGCGGTTCACCGGCCAGTGAAGCGGGCTTGCGCGCGGGCGACATCGTGCTCGCGATCGACGGCGAGCCGGTGGACGGCCGCTTTGCCGAGCAATTGCCCCCCATCCTCCACCGCATCGCGGAAAAGCCGGTGGGGGCACCGCTGGAGCTGCAGGTGCGTCGCGGGGACGAAGAAATGACCGTGCCCGTCACGACCGAACGCCTGGAGAGCCGGGTGGGCGAGCGCGGCACCTTCCCGGAATGGGGCTTGAGCCTGCAGGAGGTGAGCAAGCCGCTGGCCCGGGAGCGCCGCTACGAAAATGACGAAGGGCTGCTCGTGATCGGCCTCCAGAATGCTTTCCCGGCCGATCGTGCCGGGGTGCGCGAGGGTGACATCATCCTCAGCGCCAATCGCAAGCCACTCGCCACGCTGGAAGACCTGCGCGGCGTGTACGAGACGTATCGAGAGGCGCCCCAGCGCGTGCTGCTCGAGCTGCGTCGCGGCCGCGAGATCGTGGTCGTCGTCGTGAAACCATGAACCAACGGGACATCGTAGTCGGCATACCTTTCTTTCGGGGCACGTGCGAGGAGGCCATCGACCAAGCGCGCCAGGGCGGGCTGGTCGTGGCACCTTCCGGCCCGGGCCTCGCCCAGGACTGGCCGCGCGATGTCACCTACCGCGACGCGATCAGCACGGCCGACCTCATTCTGGTCGACAGCGGCTATCTGGCCCTCTGCTGGTGGATGATGAGCGGCTACCAGCTCAACCGCATCAGCGGCCTGCGTTTCTTTCAGGAACTGGTGCCGTCGCTGACGCATGAAGAGCGGGAGCCCGGCGTGACGTTTTGGGTCATGCCCAGTGCGGACCAAGCCGAGGCCAATCGTGAGTGGCTGAATGCTCAGGGGATCGCGGTGCGCGAGCAGGATTGCTACGTGGCGCCGGACTACTCAGATGGGGCGGTCGAAGACCCGGATTTGCTGGCGGTGCTCAACGAAAAGCGACCGCGCTGGGTCTTTCTCAATGTCGGAGGCGGGGTACAGGAACCCCTGGGCCATTGGCTGCGGCAAAACCTCGACTACCGTCCCGCAATTGTTTGCACCGGTGCGGCCATCGCCTTCCTCAGCGGTCAGCAGGCTCCGATTCCCGATTGGGCGGACCGCCTGTACCTTGGCTGGCTGGCCCGCTCGGTCCGTAACCCGTTGGTGCACGGGCGACGCTATCTGGATACGTTGCGGCTGCCCTACGTGCTGCGGCACAAAAACCCGCGCTATAACGGCCACCGCTAGAGGGTGCGACCTGCCTTAAATGCAGCTGGTCGACCAGAGCAGGGCATCGTCCACGCCCTTGCAGCTGCTGGGGACGGGGGCGAGGTAGTTGCGTTGAGCGGGATCAATCGAGTCGGTCTGCTGAAGGAAGAGGCTGAAGGCCCCGGCTTCCCGCTTCCAGTCGATTTCGGTCGTATCCCGCTGATACAGACGGCCATGGCGCGTTTCGTCGATCAGGCGCAGATCGGCCATCATGCCCTGGTCGTCGGTGTGGCCCATGCGCTGGAGCATCACCCGACGGGCATCCGGATCGGGTTCACGGGCGACATCGCGCAGCGTCAGCAGCTCGGGCGCCACGATGGCCAGACGAGGAACGCGCACGCCGTGCCAAGCCCACAGCTTCCAGCCGTCGGCAAAGGCCACCGCCGGGCCGTCTTCGCAGTGGGGCTGGCCCTGTGCGTCTAGGCTTACCTTGCGGGGCAGCTGTGCGGCCAGGGCCACATCGTCAAACAACCAATACATGGTGCATACCCGCGCAATCTGGCGCAGCGGCAAGATCGTCCAAAAGTGTGCACTGGCGCCCAGCACGGCCTCGGCCGCCTCGAGTTGAGCAAGTTCGTGCGCCCCCATGTTGCCGAGACCGGCCTGCATGGCCGCTTCGACCACGGCCTCGGGATCGACGGGTGTCTGGTGCAGATCGAGCTCGGCCATACCGGGCATCACCTGGCCCAGCGCGTCGCTGGCCTGGCGGGCCACCGTATTCCACTCCGGTGCAGCCTGCCCCAGCGAGGCGTGCATGGCGTCGCGCCAAATCGCTCGCTGGATAAAAGTGGCCAAGTGGGAGCCGCTGCCTTCGCTAAAGGGTTGGGTGATAGCCTGATCGATTGCCCCGCGGGCGGCATCCGTCAGCTGCGTTTCGACCCAATCGGCGGTTTCGCTCAACAGAAGCTTGTTGAGGTCGAAAATCATGTCCGTGACTTCGCTCGCCTCCGGGTGGAGGTAGTCGTGCAGCCAGGAGGCGACCAGCGTGCCGCCCAGCGGGCTGCCCACCGCGATACGTCGGGGCGCTGCCTGATGGCCCAGGTGGCGGTAGCAGGTATAGAGCTTCGCCGACAGGGCGGCGGAAGAATGCGGGCCGATCAATCGCAGGCAGTCGCTCCAGTAATGCGCGATCTGCTGGAGCCGTGGATCGAAAGGTGAAATCTGGGAAGGGTGCGGCATGACGCAAGCGATACGGGTATTTCCCCTAAATCGGAGGAATTTTACAATTTTTCAGCTGATTTTGCTGCACAAGGTGGCAATTGATCGCATCTCAGCTGGTTTGAGCATATAGATTACCAATCCTGCTCGGACATCTGGCGTCCGAGGTGTCGCAAAGCCAAGATTGTGAATAACTTGTTGCTCACCCCGTAGTTGTCCGAGGTCCACTGATATTTTGATCACCATGGACGCCCGGTTTGCAAACGGTGGCATAGCTGAAGTAGATGGCATCTTGCGCCTGCATGTAACTGTCTTTCGGCGCAAATCGCGGGATCAGAAGCGTTTGCTTGAAATTTACGAGAATGCCTGGCGGCCCTGCGTTACCCTGGCGATTCGTCGCAGAAAGGGTGAAGTCGCCGTGCTGTATCTCGAGGCACGGGCCGAGCTGCGGAGCTCTTATTGGCGCCTGAGAGACGGGGCAGGATGTATTTTTCCGGTCGCGGCAGGCGTGCTGCCGCGGAGGGTGGAACTGCGACAGTTGCGTTATCTGATCGATTTTACACAGCACCCTTGGTACGCGCGGCGCGGTTTGGTGGTGGCTAGCTGGCGTTCCGTGCCGGCGGAGCACAATCCGGTAGCGCTCAGCTGTCCCGTCCTGCCGGAGCTGGAGCGCGAGTATCGGGAGCGCTGGGTCGAATGGGATGCCACCGAACGCGGTGAGGGCGAGCTTGATCCTCATCCGCAAACTTCGTAGATCGAAAGGCATGGGACAGGGAAGCCAACCGTCAGCTATCGGGAGTTACAACCGGCGTTCGCAAGCCTACCGGGTGATGCGCATCCATACCGCCCTCGAGGGGGAGCGCTACCCCAATTGCAGTTCGCTGGCGGACGAGCTGGAGGTGTCGGCCAAGACGATTCAGCGCGATATCGACCACATGCGCGACGCGATGCGCTACCCCATCGAATACGATCCCGCGCTCAAGGGCTACTATTACACCGAAGCCGTGCAAAACCTGCCGGTCATGCAAATCACGGAAGGCGAGATCCTGGCGCTGCTCGTCGCGCGCAAGGTGCTGTCCGCGTATCGGGGCACGATTTTCGAGGATCCGCTGCGCAACGCCTTCGACAAGCTGGAGCAGAGCGTGCGCGGCCTCGTGTCGCTGCCGCTCGACCAGCTGGCGCAGGGCATGACGGTGCGCGTGGGCGGCATCAGCGAGGTGATGCACGAAGCCTTCTACGCCGTCAGCCGGGCCTTGGCCGAGCACCGCAAGCTACGGCTCGTCTACCAGACGCTCGAGGGTGATCGACCGCAGGAGCGGGTGGTGCAGCCTTGGCACCTGACCATGGTCGACGGCCAGTGGTACCTCATCGCCTACTGCGAGTTGCGCCAGCAGCATCGGACCTTTGCCCTGCAACGCATCCGCGAGCACGAGTTGCTCGACCAGACGTATGCAATCCCCGCGAGCTTTTCGATCGAAGACCATCTTGCGAACAGCTTCGGCATCTGGCGCCAGCCGCAGCAGGAGGCGCGTGCGGTGGCGGTGCGGCTTAGCGGCTATGCGGCGCAGGTCGTGCGGGAGCGCCGTTGGCACGCTACGCAGCGTCTGGAGGAGCAGGAAGACGGCTCATTGATCGCCCACTTCCAGCTGGCGCAGTTTCCGGAGATCAAGGCGTGGATCCTCAGTTGGGGCGAACACGCCGAGCTGCTGGCGCCGGCGGATTGGCGGGCGGAGCTGATCGAGACCCTGGGCCAACTGCAGGCGCGTTACGCGCAGGCTAGGCCGGGCGCAGTGTGTGCAGGGTGATTTCGGCCGGGCAGTTGAGCCGCACCGGCACGCGACAACCGCCCGTGCCTCGGCTGGTGTAGCCGATCATGTCTCCTGCGCGCCAGGCGCCAGCGAGCAAGTGCGACGGCAGCTTGTCGATCGCGAGCAGCGGCTTGCCGCCCGGCAGGCAGATCTGGCCGCCGTGGGTGTGCCCGCAAGGTGTGAAGGCGACCTGGTGCCGATCGGCCTCCTCCACGATGTCCGGGCCGTGCGCCAGCAGAATGCGCGGACTCTCCTGGGCGGTCGGCGCGCCGGCCATCGCGGCGGGGATGTCGCCCGCTTCGTGAAAAAACGTGTCGTCGATGCCCGCGAGCGTGAACTGGCCGCCGCGGAAGGGCAGCACTACGTGTTCGTTCATCAGCAGACGGATCAGGCCCGTAGCCTCCAGCGGCTCGGCCAGCTCCACCTCGTCGTGGTTGCCCAGGGTGCCGTAGACGGGCTGGGGCAGGGCCTCCAGGATGCGCTGGCTCAGCTGCAGTACCTCCTGGCGCGGCGTGTCGTGCGAGTTGCGGAAGTCGCCCGTGATGACGCACAGGTCGCACTCCGCCCCCTCGATGCCGGCGAGGATGGCCGGGATCAGCCCCGGGTCGATGTCGATATGCAGGTCCGTCAGGTGCAGGATGCGCAGGCCGTCGAAGGCGGCGGGCCAGCGCGGGCAGCGATGCTCCAGGTGCACGAGGCGCGGCGTGGTGAACTCCCGGCGGGCGTGGCGGTAGAGGCCGGTCGCCTTCAGGCCCCAGCGGATCGTCTGGTTGACCGGGATGATGCGGCTGATCAGGTAGAGCGGATCGTAGCGTTGAGACTGGTAGCGTTCGCGGTTCCGCTGGCGTTCCACGCGCGTCGCATAGCGCTCCGGCGTCATGCGTTGGGCTATCGGGTGCGCCGGGGGCGCGATCAGCGGCAGGGAGGAATCGACAGCGTGCATCCAGTCTGCACCATGGGGCGGGTCGGTCGCGTTGGCAAATCCTCTCTTCCCTTGCCTTGACTTGTCCTCGGGCGGGGCGCAGATTGGCCGATCTTTTACATTTGGTAGAACGACCATGAGTGAAGACCTCCCCAGTGCAGCGCTGATTGATGGAGCCGGATTGCGGTTCGGTATCGTAGCGGCCCGCTTCAACCAGCGTTTCGTCGACGACATGCTGGCCCAGTGCCTGGCCGCCCTGGACCGCGCAGGCGTGGCGGCGGAAGACGTCGAGACCGTGCGTGTGCCGGGCTCGCAGGAAGTGCCCTACGCCTCCATGATGCTGGCCAAGACCTTCGAGTTCGACTGCGTGATCGGGTTGGGCATGGTCATCGCCGGCGGCACCAGTCACCACGAGATCATCGCCGAGTGCACTTCGGACGCGCTTCAGCGCGTGGCCCTCGACACCGAAATCCCCATCATCAACGGCATCGTGACCGTCAACAACGTCGAGCAGGCCGAGGAACGCGTGACCGGCGCCATGAACCGCGGCAAGGCCTTTGGCGAGAGCGCCCTGCAGATGGCCGAAGTCAAGCGCCGCCTCGTGGCCCGCCTGGATGAGCTGGACGCCCAACGCGCGGCGGCCGCCGCCGATCCGTCCGCCTGGGATACGCCCTCGGACGAAGAATCCTCCTCCGACGACAATTGGAAACTGTAGTGAAGACTTCCCGACGCAGAGACAATCGCGTGGCCGCGATGCAATACCTCTTCCAGTGGTCCTTCAACCCACCGGAACGCCCCACGGCCCTGCACCGCGAGCTTCAGGCCTTTTTCCGCACCATCGCGGAGGACAAGATCGAAGAGGACCCCAACTACTACAGCTTTGCCGAAGAGCTGATCTACGGCGTGCTGGATAACGTCGACGAGGTGGACGAGGTCGTTAAGCGCTACGCCAAGAACTGGGACTTCAACCGCATCGCCCGCATCGACCTGGCCATCCTGCGCCTCGCGATCTACGAGATGATGGAACGTCGCGACATTCCGCCGATCGTCAGCATCAACGAAGCGATCGACCTCTCCAAGGAATACTCGAACCCCGACGCCAAGCGCTTCATCAACGGCATCCTCGACCAATACAAGCTCACCCTCGACCGCCCCCTGCGCACAGCGGAATAGGGTGGGGCTAAAGCTTGCGTGGCAGGTGCTTGGTTGAGGATGGCGCACGGGCTTTGTCAGGCGTCATGATGGAGAGCCGGGAGACGCCCCATGCTGTGCAGTGGCGATACTTGCAGCTCTGCCATGTGCCCTACAGTCGCCCTTCCTTGGCCTGGATGTGGTCGAAGTTGGTCTGGATGCCGCGACCGTCGAGGCCTTCTTCGCGCAGTTTGGCCTGCAGCCCTTCGGACCGTTCGTCGTTCCAGCCGCGTTTGCTGGCGAAGGCGTTCCAGGTGCGGATCTGCATGGCGTTGGGTTCGCGGCCGTGCTGGTAACACCAGGCCAGTGCCTGTTCGTCGCTGGGATCGGCGTCGCGCAGGTAGCGAACGAGCGCCTCGTAGTCGATCTCGAGGAATTCGGCCAGCCATAGGTCGTAGCAGCGGCGGATGTAGTGCTCCGGCAGCTCGCTCGCCTGGACAAGCCGGATCTTGCTGAGCATGCGCGGGAAGTAGCACAGCCCGCCGCACTCGAGGTAAGGGCTGACGGCGTAGGTCATCGCGTGGGGGCAGGATGCCCTTCTTCGGCCAGAAACAGGTCGAAGTTGGTCTCGATGCCGCGTCCGGTCAGCCCGGAGGCTTCGATTTCCTTTTGCAGGGACTCGGTGCGGTCGTCCTTGCGGCCGCGCTGTTCGGCAAAGGCGTTCCAGATCTTGATCTGGATGGCACTGAGCGGACCGCGACCGTGGTCGTAGCACCATTGCAGCGCCTCTTCGTTGCTCAGGTTGCCTTCGATCGCGACGCGGGCGAGGTCCGGATAGCGCACTCCCAGGTAATCGCAGAGCCAGAGGTTGTAGCCGCGTTCGAGATAGGGGTGGTAGACTTCCGGCAGCTGGCCGGCCGCATGAAGGCGGATCTTGCTCATCATGCGGGGAAAGTAATAGAGACCGCCGGTCTCTTCGTAGGGCGAGGCGGGAAAAGCCATGATTCGTGGAGAGATGAAGGTGAGTTCAGGCACGCTCAGGGATCTCATGCCCTTCGTCGTGCGCCATGTATTCGAAAACCGTCTGGATGCCGCGGCCTTCGAAGCCCGAGGCGCGGATTTCTTCCAGCAAGGAGGGGGCACGGTCATCGTTCCAGCCGCGCTTGGAGATGAAGTCGTTCCAGACCTTGATCCGAGGCTGGCTCAAGGGCCCGCCGCGCTGCTCGTAGCACCAGGCAAGGGCCTGTTCCGCATCCAGTTCGCGGTCCAGTACCGTCTGCTCGAGCTGGGCATAATCGACGTCCAGGTAGTCGCAGAGCACGCCGTCGCCGCGCACGCCGCGGTTGGCGTGATACTCCGGCGGCAGTTCGCCGGTGGCAAAGAGCTGGATCTTGCTGATCATGCGTGCGAAGTAAACGAGACCGCCCGTCGTGATGTAGGGAGAGGTAGGATAGGCCATGACAAAGTGCAGTGGATCATTCTTCGACGCCGAAGATGGCGTTGGCGTAGGTCTCGGCGCTGAAGCGCTGGAGGTCTTCCGGCTTTTCCCCGAGGCCGACATAAAAGATGGGCAACTTCAGTTCGCGGTAGATGCCGACTAGCGCCCCGCCGCGGCTGGTGCCGTCGAGCTTGGTGATGATCAGGCCGGTGAGCCCGAACTCCTGGTGAAAGACGCGGGCCTGGTCGATGGAATTGCTGCCGATGGAGCCGTCGAGCACGAGCCAGGCGTGTTGCGGCGCCAGATCGTCGTGCTTTTGCAGCACGCGGCGGATCTTTTGCAACTCCTTCATCAGGTTGACCTTGTTGTGCAGGCGTCCGGCGGTATCGAGCAGCAGCACCTTGCTGCCCCGGGCCTTGGCGGCGGCATAGGCGTCGTAGGCCACGGCGGCGGCGTCGGCCCCGTGGTGGCTGGCGATCAAGGGCACATCGAGGCGGGTGCACCACTCCTTGATCTGCTCGTTGGCTGCGGCGCGGAAGGTGTCGCAGGCGCCGACCATCGGGTTGTAGCCCTGCTCCTTGAAGCGCTTGGCCAGCTTGGCGGTGGTGGTGGTCTTGCCGCTGCCGTTGACGCCGACCATTGCGATCACCGTCACCTCGTCACCCGTCAGATCGAAGTCGCCCTCCGCGCCGTCGAGCACGCGCTTGAGCACGTTGGCACCGATCTTGGCCGCGTCCTGGCCGCGCAACTCCTTGTCCTTGCGGTAGGCGCTCTGGATCTCCTCGAGGATTTCCTCGGTCGTCTCGACGCCAAAGTCGGCCGTATAGAGCGCCTCCTCCAGTTCGTCCATCGACGACGCGTCGATCTTCTTGCCGCCAAACAACCCGCCGGCCGAGCTGAACAGCTTGTAGAACGTCGGCGTGGTCTTTTTCAGCCCGTCTTTGAACTTGGCGAAGAAACCCTTCATGCCGCGCAGTCTGCGTCGCCTTGCCCGCGAGTGCAAGCAGCAGGTGCTTTGAGCGTGAGGGAGAGGTGGTGACGTGTTTGATGTAGGCTCCACTAACATCAAAATCGGTTGACGATAGCGAAAGCGGGTTTGGCTATCGTCAAATGGGTCATTCCGGACTCCCGGCGCATGGCGGCTCGCCTGCAAGGGCGTTAAAGCCGGCGGAACCGCGAAACCCCTTGCGCCCGGGCGCGGTTTGGGTGATCCTGTGCGTATGAAGACCACGCTGGAAGTCGGTTTGGGCAAGCGAGCGTATCCCATCCACATCGGGCGGGATCTGTCGCAAGACTTGTTGCGCACGGTGCGGGCCTTGCGTCAGGACAACCGACCCGTCGCCGTATTGGTCGATGCCAACGTGCGGGAAGCCTTCGGCTGCATGCTGGAGGATATCTTTGAAAACGCCCCTATGCTGGAGTTGCCTTCGGGTGAGTCCACCAAGTGCTTCCCGTGGCTGGAAAAGGCCTGTAATTTCCTCGCCAAGCAGAAGATCGACCGCAGCGGGGCGGTGTTTGCGATCGGCGGCGGCGTAACGGGTGACCTCGCGGGCTTTACGGCGGCGAGCTACTTGCGCGGTGTCGACTTTTATCAGGTGCCGACGACCCTGCTGGCGATGGTCGACAGCTCCGTCGGCGGCAAGACCGGCATCAACCTCGCAGCGGGCAAAAACCTGGTGGGCGCGTTCTGGCAGCCCAAGGCGGTGTTCTGCGACCTGGCCTTCCTCGATGAATTGCCGGCCCGCGAGTTCAGTGCGGGCATGGCCGAGGTGATCAAATACGGCCTGCTCGACGACGTGGAGTTGTTCGAATACCTCGAGCGCCTCGACCGTCTGCATTCGCGCCATGCGGCACTGACCGGCATCGTGCGCCGTTGCTGCGAGATCAAGGCGCGCATCGTGGAAGAGGACGAGACGGAGCGCGCCAAGAGCGGCGGCCGGGCCCTGTTGAACCTCGGGCATACCTTCGGTCACGCCATCGAAGCGGTCGCGGGCTACGGCGATTACCTGCACGGCGAGGCCATCGCGGTCGGGATGATGCTGGCGGCCGAGCTTTCGGCGGAGCGAGATGCGATCGAGCCGCGCGACGTGCGCCGCATCGCCCTGCTGTTCCAGAGCTACGATTTGCCGATCCGCTTGCGCAACCCCTTGCCGCTGGAGGCGCTGATCGAAGCGATGGGGCGCGACAAGAAGGTATCGGCCGGCAAGCTGCGCCTCGTCTTGCTCGAAAAGCTGGGCAAGGCCTACACCACGGGCGAGTTTGAGTGGCCCAAGATCGAGCAGCTCTGGCGGGGCGTCGGAGCCGAAGACGGTAGCGTGAGCGAATCGCGCCCTTCGAGCTCCAATGAGTAGCGCGCCGTTGATCGAGGTGCGGGGGCTGACGGTGCGCCGCAGCCCCTACGTGATCCTGGATGCGATCGACTGGCGGGTGGAGCGCGGCCAGCACTGGGCGCTGCTCGGGCCCAACGGTAGCGGCAAGACCAGCCTGCTGCAGTCGCTGACCGGTTACCTGACGCCCACGAGCGGGCGCGTCGAGGTGTGCGGGCAAGTCTACGGGCACGCCCACTGGCCCACCCTGCGTGAGCGGGTGGGGGTGGTGAGCGTGGCGCTGGCCCAGCAGATTCAGGGAGACGAGGAGGCGGTATCGGTCGTGGCGAGTGGCCGCTATGCGATGCTCAATTTCTGGGGCGAACTGACGCCCGAGCTGGTGGCGGAAGCCGAGGCCCTGTTGGAAGATCTGCACGTCAGCTACCTCGCCCGCCGCGAATGGCGTCTGTTGAGTCAGGGCGAGCGCCAGCGGGTGATGATGGCCCGCGGTCTGATGAGCCGGGCGGAGTTGCTGTTTCTCGACGAACCCTGCTCTGGGCTCGATCCGGTGGCGCGCGAGCGGTTTTTGCGTTGGCTTGCGCAGGTGCTGGCGCGTCCGGAGAGTCCAGGCGTCGTGCTGGTGACGCACCACCTGGAGGAGATCGTGCCGGGCATCCAGCACGCGCTGCTGCTGGGCAAGGGGCACGTGATCGCACAAGGTCCGATTGCAGGCGTGGTGCAGGCCGATTTGCTCAGCCAGGCCTACGGGGCCGAGATGGGCATCGCGCAGGAAAACGGTCGCTACCGTCTGCAGGTGAAAAGCTGCTGAGGCAAACCGAAAGCGCATCGCGGGCGGAAGGTCGCAGCGGGCCTGCCTGTATTATAATGAGGTACGCCGGAGGATTTCCGGTTGACAAGGAGAAGCGGATCGCGTTTTCTGCCCGTTTTTCACCATTTCAACTTTGACCGTAGCATGGCACTGAAAATCCGTCTTCAACGTGGTGGCGCCCGTAACAACCCGCACTACCGCATCGTCGTCGCCGAATCCGCCAACCGCCGTGATGGCCGTTTTGTGGAACGTATCGGCTCGTATGACCCCCGTAACGCGCAAGAAGATCAGCGCGAACTCCTCGACCTGGAACGCGCGGAATACTGGATGAGCGTGGGCGCCCAGCCCTCCGACACCGTCCGCAGCATCATCAAGCGCGCCCGCAAGGCCAAGGCCGAAGCTCCGGCCACGGCTGAAGCGTAGGCGTCACCCTCCGGTAACCGGCGGTTGATCCCCGGTGTGTAGCAGCGTCAGGATAAGTTGCCATGCTCTCGATCGACGTCTTGACGCTGTTCCCCAATATGCTTTCGGGCTTTGTCTCCGAAAGCATGATCGGTCGGGCCCAGAAAAACGGCCTGGTCCAGGTGACGGCGCACCAGCTGCGCAACTGGGCGACCGATAAGTGGAGCATCACCGATGACCGCCCCTTTGGTGGGGGTGCGGGGATGTTGCTGAAGCCGGAGCCCCTGTTTTCCGCCATCGAGGAACTGAAGCGGCCCGAAACGGTGGCCGTCTACCTGACGCCCGATGGCGAGCCGTTATCGACCCCGCTGGTGCGGGAATTTGCACAGGAAAAGCACCTGCTGCTCGTCAGCGGCCACTATGAAGGCATCGACCAACGCGTGCGCGATTGCCTGATCGACCGCGAGGTCAGTATCGGCGATTACGTGCTGACCAACGGCACCCTGCCGGCGGCCGTGATGATCGATGCCGTCTGCCGTTATGTGCCCGGGGTCTTGGGCGAAGAAAAATCCTTGACTCAGGATTCCTTCAGCGACAAGTTACTCGGCTTTCCTCAATACACGCGTCCTGTAGAATATCGCGGGATGCGCGTGCCGGATATTTTGCTGTCCGGGGATCACGCGAAGATTGAGAGCTGGCGTCAGGAGCGTCGGCTTGAAAAGACCCAACAGCGCCGTCCAGATCTCCTGCCACCCATTTCCGACCAATAGCCATGAATCCCATCATCGACGAAATCACCCAAGAACAGCTCAAGCCCGAACGCGATCAATTCAAGGTCGGCGACGGCGTTCGCGTGCACCAGCGCATTCGCGAAGGTAACAAGGAGCGGGTTCAGGTCTTTGCCGGCGTTGTGATCGCCCGCAAGGGTCATGGCATTCACGAGACGTTCACCGTCCGCCGCAGCCAGATGGGCGTCGGCGTCGAGAAGGTGTTCCCGGTCAACAGCCCGGTGATCGAAAAGGTCGAAGTCGACCGCGAGTCGATCACCATGCGGGCCCGGATGTACTACCTGCGTAGCCGCATCGGTAAGGCCGCTAACGCGGTGAAGGAAAAGCGCGTTTACATGGCGACCCGCGGCGGTGCCAAGTAAGCGGTTATCAACCACTTTCACCGGTAAGACTTTCAGCCCTGCCTTATCAGCAGGGCTTTTTTGTGTCCGGATTCATCGGAGGGTGCGTTTGCATTCGCCGGGGTTGCGTATTTCTTAGTGCTCTAGCCGCAAACCCCCTGAGGCTTCATCCGTCCGTATGAAACGCATCCTGCTCATCATTTTGGCCGTCCTGGCCGTTCTGATCCTGGTCCCGCTGGTCGGGATCCTGATCTTCCTCAACAACCCGGAATGGCAGCGCTCCGTCGTGCTGGGGCAACTGGATGCCCAGCCAGGCATGGAGGCCGAGGCTCGCTATGTGAAGGCTGGGCTCGGCGGCGCCGAGATCGACGACCTGTTCCTGCTCAGCTACGACACCGGCATTTTTGTGGACGAGGCTACGGTGAAGTTCAATCCGTGGGCGCTCTTGAGCCAGACGGTCGAAGTGTCGTTGGTCGATGCCAAAGGGGTGAAGATTGCGCCCGGCATCGAGAGCCGTACGCGCCTGAAGCAGCTCTTCCCCGAGGTGGAGGGGGATTACCAGCCGACACCCGCCCCGGTGGCGACCACGGAGCCCGAGGAGCCGGGCGAGCCGCTGGATTTTGACGGCATCCTGGCCATGACGCGCGATCTGGGGTTCAAGTTGGAACTCGAGCAGTTGACGGCGGACGGCCTGATTGTGCTGCCGGACAACAGCCAGCTGACGTTTGAAGCGAGCGGCGGCGACATTGCGCCTGGGCGGGAAGGAACGTTGAAGCTCGACGCCCAGCTGCAGCTTGCGCAGCCGATCAATGGGTATGATCAGGCGACGCAGAGCCTGAAGCTGCAATTGGAACAACTGGCGGAGGGCGGATTTTCGCGTATCCGGCTAGAGGAGACGCTGCGCCTGACGGGAGACGCGGTGGAGCCGGTGGCGCTGTTGGCCGATGGCGCTTTGCGCGCGGAAGAGGAGGGCGAGACCTACCGCTTTAACCTGCGTAGCGATAGCTCGCCCCAGCCCCTGATCGACTTCCAGGCCCGCTGGCAATACGAAACCGAGTCGCTCGAGGGCAGCCTCGCAATGGACATTGACAGCGAAGAGACCGACGTGCTTGCCGCCCTGTTGCAGCCGCATCAGCTCGTCTGGCAGGGGCAGGCCGACTTCTCCTTTGCGCCCGAATCGTCCACCGGTTCCCTCGAGGCGGATTTCGACGGGCGCGCATTGGTGGCCGCGGACTCCGCCCTGCCTTTGCAGGAAGATCTGGAGCTGGACCTGAATTTTGTGGCCCAGGCCGATTATCAGCCGACCGGCTTGCGTGCGCCGCAGCTGAAGTTGACGGTCGTGCAGGAAGGTGGCGAGCGTCTGTTGAGCGTGCAAAACCTGCAGCCGATCGAACTCGATCAGGATTTCCAGAACGCGACGGAGGGCGAGTTGCTGGAGGTGGCCCTGCAGCTGCCGCGCACGCTGTGGGATCGCCTGCAGCTCGATGCGCCGCTGAAGCCGCAAGCCGTGGTGGCCAACTTGCGCCTGGCGCAAACCGCCGACGGGTTGACGCTCAGCGCGCCGCAACCCGTGCAGGCGGTGGCCCAACTGCAGACGGACGGACGCCAGCCGCGCAACCTCACGCTGCGCTTTTCACCCCGGGCTCGCATGGGCCCCACTGCGGGGCAGGCGGGCTGGGACGACCTGCGCATCACGTTTGACAATACGGACTTGCTCAACGGTCAGGCCGAGATGAGCTGCCAGATGCCGGAAGACGGGCCCATGCAGGCGAAGGTAAGCGTGGCCTATCAGGGCTCGCTGCCGCCGGAGGTGGCCCGCGCGCTCTTGGGGGAAGACGCCTCGCGCCTGCCTTCCGAGATCCGCAGTCAGGGCGAGATTGCCGCCGATTACAGCCCCGAGGCGCTGACGCTGCAGACGCTGGACCTGAATCTCGCCGCCGAGGGCAGTGATTTGCTGACGGTGCGCGCGCCCAAGGCTTTGCGGCTGGACCCGCAGGCGGCCGACTTCGGGCTTTCGCAACTGCAGGGTCAGTTGTTGACCCTGCAGCTCAACGATGTGCCGCTGCAATTGGCCAACGCCTTCCTTGGCGGCGCGAGCGTGACCGGCACGGCGGGCGGGTCGCTCGCCGTCTCGGCGGCTGACGAAAAGGTGCGGGTCGAGGCGGCGCCCCCGCTGCAGCTCACCGGTTTCAGCTATCGCGACCCACAGGAAGGCCCCATGCTGAGCGACCTCAGCGGCAAGCTGGACCTGCTGGCGGTGGTCAGCGCGGAAGACTTTGCCTTCGAGCTGCGCCAGTTGCAGCTCACGAGTCCGGCGGGCGAAATCGTTTCGGGCAGCCTCAAGGCGCAGGGGCCGCTCTCCGCCGACGTGGATACGGAAATGCAGGTGGAGGGTCGTTTCGACCTGTCGTTTGCCAACCTGATGCAGCAACCGCTGGCCGCGGACGCGCCGCAGCCGATCCGTTCGACGACGGGCACGTTGGAGTTTTCGGGGCAGGCCCAGCCGGCGAAGCACACGGGCAGCTTCTCGGGTTCCTTCCAGGCGGGTACGATCGTGGGCGATGAGTTGCTGGCGCTGATCCCGCAGGGCGGCGCGGCGCAACCGGTGGAGCAGGAGCAGCCCCAAGCCGGTCAATCGGGCCCGAGCCCTGAAGTGCCTTCCAGTGAGCCGGACGAGCAGCCGCTATGGGAAGGGTATACGGGTGAGCTAAGCCTGCGGATCGACCAGTTGATCCAGGGCGAGGCCACGGTGGCGGATGCCCAGGGCGAACTGCGGCTCGAGCCGTCGCAGGTCGTGCTCGACTTTGGCGCGAAGCAGGAGCAGACGCCCATCAAGCTGAACGCGCGTCTGGCCTTCGATGAGCAGCAACCGCAGTCGCCTTATCAGCTGTCGGGCTCGGTGGACGTGCAGGATTTCAATCCCGGGCCCTTCCTCACCGCTGCGCAGGGGCAGAGCCAGCCGCCGCTGGAGGGCACGTTCAATGTGGCAGGTGATATCGCCGGCTCGGCGCCGAATCTGGCGGTGATCGCCGATCGCGTGACGGGTAACTTCAAGATCACGTCGCAAGACGGGGTGGTGCGTCCGCTGGGCAAATACGACCGCACCCTCTCGCTGACTTCGCGCGGGCTGGGGCTGCTGTCCGGCCTCGCAGGCGGCGATACGGCCAAATACGCGCAAAAGGCGCAGTCCGTGCTCGACGATGTGCTCAAGGGCCTCTCGGAGGTGAAATACGATAACCTGACCTTCGATATCGCGCGGGACGAGTCGCTGGACTTGCTGTTCAAGACCATCAACATCGAGGCGCCCAACGTGCACTTTGTGGGGCAGGGCGAGATCGATTACATCGACGGCGAACCGGTCACCGACTGGATCAGCGACATCAAGCTGAGTCTGCGCGGTTCCGGGCCGCTGGTGGAGAATCTGCGGTCGCTCGGTTTCGAGTTCCCGGACCAGGACAGCAAGGGCTACACCGCGATCGAGAGCTTTGAGCTGACCGGACCGCTCGGGGATCTGCAGTCGACGTTGCAACAGAAGATCTTCGACCATGCGAAGCGGGAGCTGCTCGACGAAGGCGGCAACTACCTGCGGCGCCAATTCTCTTCGGAGGATGAATCGCAGGCGGATACAGCGGAGGAGGGCGAAGGCACTGCCGAGGAGACTCAGGGAGACGAAGATGAGCCCGAAGCGAGCACGGGAGAACGTATCCTGGGAGGCCTCTTGCAGGGTTTGCAGAACCGCCGTGAGCAACGCCAGGCAGATCAGCAAGAGCAGTCGCAGCAAAGCGATAACCAGTAGAAAGATTAGGCCCCAAGGTTGCGCGAACCAAGGGGTTGAAGCACTTTCCCTTATGCACAAGACCTACGGTTCATTCATCGATTCCTTGATTGAGTATGCCCAGCCTGCGCCGCTGGGCCCGGGCAAGCCCTACGATCATGAAACGGTCAAGCTGGGCGATTTGACGGTAGATGAACTGTTCCGGGAGCACGAGGTGCAGGACAAGGAATGGGCGGATCTTTGTCTCGCCGGCCTCCTGATGCGCTACAACCACATCGAGGCGGCCCACGGGCTGACTCAGGGCGCGGATGGCAATGCGAGCGCCGCGCTCTGGCATGCGATCATGCACCGCCGCGAGCCGGATGCGGGCAACGCCAAATACTGGCTGCAGCAGGTGGGGGAGCATCCCATCTATCCGTCGCTGCTCGAAGAGGCGAAGAGTTCGAGCCATCACGGACCTTTCCATGAATGGGAGACGTGGCAGCCGGGCCTGTTTGTGGACATTTGCGACGAAAACCGGGGCAGCGACAGCGATTACGAGGACGCCTGCATTGAGGTGCAGGATGCCGAGTGGCGCTTGCTGTTCGACTACTGTTTCGGTCAGGCGACGGGGGCGTAACGCCTTTTATGTCACCGGGCTTGCCTGTGAGTGGGGAGGCGCGTAGAACGGTGGGGTGATCAAGCGCGCACCTCGCGAGACGACTTTGGCGACCTTGCCCGCAGGCCTGAGCGAACCGCTGGAGGCCTACCTGTTTCATCTGGAGCTGGAGAAGGGCTACTCCATGGCCACGATCAACGGCTACGAGGTAGACTTGGTGCAGTTTTGCCGCTGGGCGGTGCGCAAGCACAAGATCACCGACTGGCGAGGGCCGCAGGAAGAGCACCTCTCCTCGTGGATGCAGGAGCTGACCCGGGATGAGGAGCTGGCGCCGTCGACTATCGCGCGCAAGCTGACGGCGGTGCGCATGATGGCACGCTACCTGGTGAAGGAAGGCATTCGCCCAGACGACTTCAGCGAGTTGCTGACCGGACCGCGCCTGATCCAGAGCCTGCCCGATACCTTGACGCCCGAGGAGGTAGACCGCCTGCTGAACGCGCCTTCTCGCGAAAGTGCGCAGGGCAAGCGGGACCGGGCGTGGCTGGAGCTGTTTTACTCCAGCGGCCTGCGGGTCTCCGAGCTGTGCAGCCTGAAGCTGCTCGACTTGAATCTGGACGACCACTTCGTGCGCGTGGTGGCGGGCAAGCGTAACAAGGACCGCGTCGTGCCCGTCGGCAAGATGGCGGTCGAAGCGCTCGAGCGTTACATCCGCATCGCACGACCGCAGTTTGTGAAGCCACACTCCGACGGCACGGTCTTTCTGAGCACGCGCGGGCTGCCGATCTCACGCAAGACGATCTGGTACCTGATCAAGCTGTACGCAAAACAGGCGGGCATCGAAAAACCGGTCAAGCCCCACCTCTTGCGCCACTCCTTTGCCACGCACCTGCTCAGCAATGGGGCGGACCTGCGCGCCATCCAGGAAATGCTGGGGCACGCGGATATCACTACGACCGAGATCTACACCAAGGTCGAGCCCGAGCACCTTATTGCGGCCCACCGGAAGGCCCATCCGCGGCAGAAGCTGACCCGCTGAAGAGCACCAGGCGCTCGACCAGCGCGTCGACCGTGCAGAGCGGGCGCGCCTTCATCAGCCGTCCGGCGGTCGAAAGATTGCCGGCCTCCTGACGCAAGCGGCGGGAACGGTCCACGGCTTCGAGCCAGCGACCGCTGTCGATCAGGCGCTTGAGCGGCAGCTGGCTTTTGCGGTAGGGCTGCTGCCAGAATTGCTCCAGCCGCGCGATGATCGCGTCGGGCTTGGCGAGCGCGCGCGGGTCTTCCATTTCGTGCAGGAGCAGCCAGTATTCGAAGCACGGGTTGGAGAGCGCGAGCAGCGGCTGGCCCTTCTCCAGGGCCTGGGCGATGACCTTGCTCAGGCGGCGGGTGCGCACGGCATCCCCGGCATGTGGCTCCACGTCCATCACCAGCCAGGTTTCAGGCGCGTCACCCTGATACACGGCCGCGTGCAGGCGCTGCGGGTCGGGCGACTCCGTGCAATCCACCGCGACGTGCTGCGTCAGGCCCAGATAAGCCACGAGCGCCCGAAAATACTGGGGCTCGGTAGCCTGACCTTCGCAGAGGATGCGCAGGTGCGTCATGGGGCGCACATTACAGGCGTCTAGCTAAACTGCCAGTGGAATCCGTCTTCGGCTTTGGTAACGCGGCCGACCGAGCTCTCCGCAAAGTGCGAGCTAAAGAAGGGCAGGGCCTGGGCGGCGGCCAGCTCAAGCATCTGGCGCCGGCTGGTGCATCAGGTCTCCAGAGAACAGGCGCAGCTGAAAGGGAGTGTCGCGCATGTCGAATGCAGCGACGGGCCGTGGCTTGTGATTTCCGATGCCGGTATCAATCAAGATGATGCGCTCCAGAGTTTTGAGCGCCCAGGTATGCACACTAATGACGATATGTTGGGGTGAAATTCCCTCAGTATCATCCGGGCTGTTCACCTTGGAAACTTGGGCTTCTGGAAAAAGTTTTGCCGCCTCAAAAGTGACGGTCTGCTCTTGCACCCGAAAAAGCTGGGCCGCACCCACAGAATGACCTAGGGTGTTTTGTATTTTAGAACCCATTATATATCAACATGCTATGAGCGTTTTTCTCCGCAAGACGAACGGGTGATTTATATATCCTCAGGTAAGGTATTGTAATTTGCAATATTAGTAAAACTATCTTTACCGAAAAACCATGATTAAGAACACTAATGAAAAGACTTGCTTTCGATTAGGAGGGCACCTAGTTTTGCGTCGAATTCAGCGAGGAACGCTCAAATGCAAATCGGTGGCTTAGACAAAACATCCTTGATCGATTACCCCGGCAAAATTGCCGCGGTGGTCTTCGCTCAGGGCTGTAACTGGCGCTGCCCCTTCTGCCACAACCCTGAGCTGGTGATGCCTCGGTGCTACCAGAAACCCATCCCGGAAGAGACGGTCATGGAGTTTCTGCAGAACCGGACGCAGCAGCTCGACGCCGTGGTCATCAGTGGAGGGGAGCCGACCTTGCAGTCCGACCTCCCGGGGTTTGCGGCCGCGATCAAGGATCTGGGTTACCTCGTCAAGCTGGATACCAACGGCACCAACCCCGAAATGCTGCGGGTGTTGCTGAGCGAGGGCCTGGTCGACTACGTGGCGATGGATTTAAAGGGCCCGTTGGCAAATTACCAGCAGCTGGCGGGAGCCCGCGTGGATGCCGATGCCCTGCGCACGAGCATCTGGATGATCAAGAACAGTGGGCTCGACCACGAGTTTCGCACCACGGTGGTGCCCGGCCTCCACACCCTGCGGGAGCTGAAGGCCATGGGCGAACTGGTGCGCGGCGCCCAGCGCTATGCGCTACAGGACTTTGTGAGCGACTTTTGCCTGCGTGAATCCCTGCGCGGCCGACCGGCGTTCCCGCTCAAGACTTTGAACAAACTGCGCCCCTTTATGGAGCGGCGTGTGAAGATCTTTGAAATCCGCAGCAACGAAGATGCGGTGCCGATGCCCAACGGGCGTGGCACACCGCTCGACGAGCTGGAGGACGACGGAGACGAAGACCTTTTTGAGTAGTAGCGAAAATAGGCGTCGTCGCGGCTTTGTCGCGAGGCGCCAAGGTGAGACATTAGAGAGACGACATACAGAGTAAGACCAAGAGAGACGACCAATAAGAGAGACAATACAGGTGATCGCAAAGCCCCCGGAGGTGAGACCGGGGGCTTTTTATTGTCTGCAAAAGTCTAGATGCGGTGCTCTTCGATGTCGTAGACGTCGAACCAGTAGTTGACGATGCGGTTGCGCGGCACGACTTCGTCGATGTAGCCCTCCAGGAAGACCTGCAGCTTCATCGGCATGTCGACCGGTCGCATGTAGCGCAGCTTGTTGTTCCAGGCGATGATCGCTTCGTCTTCGCTCTGACTGGCGTGCTGCTTGATCCAGGCCGCTACCTCCTCGTCCGTCGCACCTGTGGCCACGAAGTCCTTGAAGGCGTCACCGTCGATACCGGCAAACTCGAAGAACTGCTGGTCGAGCGGGCAGTTGAAGTGATATTCGCCGGCGGTTCCGGCCAGCACGGCGCGACACTTGTCCAGCGCGCGCCCGGCGACGACGTAGCCAGCGAGCTTGGCGCGTGGGGAGCGCGGAAAGTCTTGCGTGAGATCCTTGGCGAGGAGCTTTAGTTTGTCGGAGACGTCCATAGACTGAACAGACTAGTCTAGTCGCCTCCCGGCGCAAGTGACGGGCGTGAAAAGCTGTGCGGCAAAGCCCAAAGAAAAAGGAGACCGGTATCGGGCCTCCTTTGGGGGAAAGGGAACAGGAAGGGGTATGCCGCCTAGTGCTTGTTGGGGCTCTTGATGAGCATTTCCTTGGCGGAAGCGCCGGCAGGGATGAAGGGCATGACGTGCTCGGTGTAGGGCACCACGACGTCGAGCAGGAAGGGGCCTTCATGGGCGACCATCTCTTCGATGGCTTCGCGCAGCTCTTCCTTTTTCCAGACGCGGCGGCAGGTGACGCCGAAGCCTTCACAGATTTTGGGCCAGTTGGGATAGAGCGCATCGACGTTTTCGGGCCCGCCGAGGTTGTCCGGGTGGCCGAGCACCGTCTGGGCGCGCACGCCGTCGTAGAGCACGTCTTCCCACTGCACGACCATGCCGAGGTGCTGGTTGTTGAGCAGCATGACCTTGACGGGGATCTTTTCCATCACGGCGGTCGCGAGCTCCTGCACGTTCATCATGAACGAGCCGTCGCCGTCGATATCGACCACCACGCGGTCCGGGCAGGCGACCTTGGCGCCCAGTGCGGCGGGCAAGCCGAAGCCCATCGTGCCGAGGCCGAGCGAGCTGAGGAAGCTGCGCGGCTGATTGAACTGGTAGAACTGGGCCGACCACATCTGGTGCTGGCCCACGCCGGTCGTGATGATGGCCTCACCTTCGGTCACCTCGTAGAGCGTGCGGATCGCGTGCTGCGGGATGATGTGCGGGCTGTCCTCGTATTCGAAGGGATATTGCTCGCGCCAGCCGTAGACCTTTTCGTTCCAGGGCGCGATATCGGGCTTTTGGTAGCCGCGCTCGCGCAGGAGGGCGTTCAGGCGGCTCAAGGCGTACTTCACATCGCTGTGGATCGGGTAGTCGACCACCTTGTTTTTGTGATGCTCGCTCTTGTCGACGTCGATGTGGACGATCTTGGCGTCGGGGGCAAATTTGGAGATGACGCCGGTGATGCGGTCGTCGAAGCGGGCGCCGAGGGTCACGAGCAGGGTGCTTTCGCACACGGCCCAGTTACCGGCGACACCGCCGTGCATGCCAAACCAGCGCAGCGCCTGCGGGTGGTTTTCCGGGAAGCCGCCAAGGCCCATCAGGGTGGTAGCGACGGGGAACCCGGTGAGGTTGGCGAATTCGGTCAGCTCTTCCTGGGCATCGGCACTGATGATGCCGCCGCCGGTGTAGATCACGGGGCGCTCGGCCTTTTCCAGCTCGGGGATGATGGCGAGCAGGTCTTCATCGCTGCACTTCACCTCGGGCTGATAGCCGCTGATGTCCATCGGCGCATTCAGGGCGTCGATCAGCTCCTGACCGCTGAGGGTCGTCTGCTGTACGTCCTTGGCGATGTCGATCCACACGGGGCCGGGGCGACCGGTGGTGGCGATGTGATAGGCCTCCTTGATCACGCGCGGGATGTCGCGGATGTTGAGGATCAGGTAGCTGTGCTTGACCACCGGCAGCGACATGCCGAAGACGTCCGTCTCCTGAAACGCGCTCTTGCCGATGAGGGCCTGGTTGACCTGCCCGGTGACAGCGATCAGCGGAATGGAGTCCATCAACGCATCGGCCACGCAGGTGACGAGGTTGGTGGCGCCGGGGCCGCTGGTGGCCATGCAGACACCGGGCTTGCCGGTGGCGCGGGCGTAGCCGTGGGCCATGAAGCCGCAGCCCTGCTCGAAGCGGGGTAAAATGGTGCGGACCTTGCCGGAGCGCGTCAGGCTCTGGTGGATTTCCATCGAGGCGCCACCCGGGTAGCCGAACACGTATTCGCAGCCCGCGAGCTCGAGGCAGTAAACGATCAGGTCGGCCCCTCGCATCGAGGTGGGAATTTCAGTCGGGTTCACAGTGGGGGTGGAAGCTGCGGCAAGCGTGTCAGAAGTCATCGGTTGAGCCGTGGTCGCTAGTTGGTCAGAATACGCCACTCTTGAGGCATTCCCGGATGCTGGCAAGGGCAGAGTCGGTTGGGCCGTGTGTTTCGCGAGTGGCAGGGCTTGGTCAAACCCGCCCGCAAATCTTTTGCCTTTTCGGGGTAAAGGGGGTTCAGTGATGGGATGCGCATCCTTTTTTTAGGGGACATCGTCGGCAAGCCGGGCCGTGAGGCGGTCAAGAGTATCCTGCCGGGGCTGCGGGCCCAATATGGGGCGGATATCGTGATCGCCAACGGAGAGAACTCGGCGGCCGGTGCGGGAATCAATGCCCAGATCGCGCGCGACCTGCATGAGCATGGGGTCGACGGCATCACGTTGGGCGACCACTGCTGGGACCAGCGCGGGTTCGAGAACGACATCGGCGGGCTCGACTACGTATGTCGTCCGGGCAATCTGCCGAAGATCTGCCCGGGGCGCGAGCACCTGATCGTGGAAAAGGACGGCTTCCGGTTCGGCGTCTTCACCGTGCTCGGCTCGCAGTTCATGAAGATCAGCAGCGACAACGGCTTTGCCTATGCCGATCAGAAGCTGCTGGAGCTGCGCGAACAGTGCGATGCGGTGATGGTCGAGATCCACGCGGAGGCGACCTCGGAGAAGATCGCGATGGGCTGGTTTCTCGATGGTCGGGTGGCGCTGGTGGTGGGCACGCACACGCACGTTCCCACGGCCGACTATCGGGTGTTGCCGCGCGGTACCGCCTATATCTCTGATGCCGGCATGAGCGGGCCCTACGAGAGCGTGCTGGGGCGCGAAATCCCGCCGGTCATCGCCCGTTTCGTCGACGGCATGCCGCGGCGTTTCGGCATCGCGGAGGGCGACGTACGGATTTGCGGCTGCATCGTGGACATCGACCGCAAGAGCGGGCTGGCGACCAAGATCGACCGGCTCGAGATCGCGGCCTCCACCATGTCGCTGCTGCAGGACTGAGTCGCGCGCCGTTTTGCACCAACGGGCCTCCCGGTGTAATTTAGGTCATGATTGCACCCGTAGCGTTGATCACCGGGGGCGAGCGCGGCATCGGCCGAGGCATCGCCGAAACTCTCCTGCGTCGCGGCTATCGCGTCCTGATCGCGGGGGTGGACGAACAGGCGGCGGAAGAGGCGCTGCCCGATCTCAAACAGTTGGGCGAGGTGCACTTCTGCAAGTGCGATGTCGGCCGGCCCGACCCGGTGCGCAGCTGCATCGAGTGGATCCGCGAAAACTGGGGCCGGTTGGACGGACTCGTCTGCAACGCCGCCCACGCCGACCCGGCACGCAAGCCGATCGGTGAAGTATCGCTGGACGAGTGGCAGGAGGTGATCCGCACCAATCTGACGGGCGCCTTCCTCTGTGCGCAGGCCGCCGCGCCCCTGTTGGGGGAGACGAATGGCGCGATCGTGCTCATCGCGTCCAGCCGCGCCTATCAGTCCGAGCCCAATACCTTTGCCTACTCGGCGACCAAGGGCGGCATCGTGGCGCTGACCCATTCGCTGGCGATCAGCCTGGGGCCGAAGGTGCGCGCCAATGCGATTGCGCCGGGCTGGATCCAGAATGAGGATTACGACCAGCTGCGCGACATCGATCACGCGCAGCATCCGGTGGGGCGGGTCGGCACGCCTCACGACATTGCGACGCTCTGCGCGTTCCTGCTCAGTCCCGACGCAGGCTTTATCACCGGACAGGACTTCGTCGCCGATGGCGGTATGACACGCAAGATGATCTACGCCTATTGAGGAGCGTTGTCATTGAGGCTCTACTCCGCCTTGGCGGTTAACGCATGGCTGCGACGGTGTAGTGACCTTTTCGGTGGTGCAACACCTCCTAGAGGCGAGAGGTATAGACACAGAAAAAGGCGCTCCCAAATGAGAGCGCCTTTTCAAAAAAAAAGATGCGGCAATCTTAGTTGCTGGCCGGGGCGACATAGTCCTCGACGATCGTCGAGAAGGTGCCGACTTCGCTGCCGTCGAGGAACAGGGCTTCGTAGGAGCCGGTGAAGGTGCGGCTGGTGGTTTCGTCGCCAGTAGTTTCTTCGCTGACCGTGAATACGAACGCGCCGGTTTCGGTTACGTCGTCGGCAACGTCGTCAGTGCCTTGATCGTCCACGAATTGAACGAAGATCGCGACTTCACCGGTGCCGGTAGTCACCACGGCGTTGTAGGTGCCGTCGTAGTCGGTGCCGTCCGAAGAGACGGTGCAGGCGTCTGAGGTCGTGTCCGGGATCGTGAGCGTCCAGGTGCTTTCATCCTCGGCGGTCAGTGTGGTCGTGATCATCTGGCCGTCACTAGCGAGGACGGCGATGTCCACTTCACGGTCGGAGAGCGGGTTCTTGACCCACTTTTGCTCGCCATCATTCCAGGCGATCAGCGGTTGCTCGACCGCGGCGATCCAGGTTCCGTCGGTGTCGCTCCACATCCAAGAAGAATTGTTCTCGGTGTAGTACCAGCCGGCGGCGTTCAGGGAGGATGCACAGGCCGCTACAAAAGCAGCGGAGAGAAGGGCAGTCTTAATCATATCGTAACAAACGTTGAAGGTAGGTTACGGATCCTTTCCATCTTCAGGGCGTTATCAAGCTTAAATTGACTTTTCTCCACGCAGTTAAATTTTTGTTGAAGACAGGGTGATGAGGTGTATTAGAATACTAGATTCACCGGGAATTGAAAAGTCGTCAGCTTTGGGTAACCCTGCGGTAGTTCAGAACGCTGGTAGTGCCGTTTGAGCAGTGCGGTGCGGCTTGGCTCGACTAATTCTGGATGGCTCGTTTCGATTAATTGAGCACCCGTTACTTCTCCTTGCTGATTGACGCTAATCAAGAACGTGGCCGAGCCACCCGCGATTTGTTCGAGCTTTGTGTAGCGGGGGAAGACGGGCACGGGAGCGACGATGGGTTGTGGGATCTGCTCTGGCCCCAATCTTACCACTTGGGCGACCGGCTGGGGCGTGGCCACCGGAGGCGTGGGCGGTTCAGTTTCGGCTGGTTTAAGGGGGCGTGCTTCGGCGGCGGGCTTGGGTTCGCGCTCAGGCGTCTCAGGGGCAGGTGTCGAGGGGATGGCTGCCTCCGGCGTCGTGGGCGCGATGGGCGCAGGTGTCGGCTCAGGGGGAGCGGGAGACCGCGGTGGCTGCACCGCCGTCGTGGGCGTCGACGCATTGGTGACCGTCTGGACGCGGTTGATTTTGCGTGAACCCATGGGCAGGGGTGCGTCGTTGCGGGGGAGCGCGCAGCCTGCAAAAAAGCCCCAGAGCAGCAATAACGCTGCCTTCTGGGGCGTAAAAATGGACCTGAGCCCGGGCATGGGCGCTTGGATTAGCGGGAGAGGACTTCGCGGATGCGTTGGAGAGCCTCACCGGTCTTGACGGCGCTGTTGAAGGCGCTGAGGCGGATGTGGCCTTCACCGCACTTGCCAAAGCCGGCCCCGGGGGTGCAGAC
Organism: Puniceicoccaceae bacterium 5H; assembly: GCA_009772895.1. Taxonomy (GTDB): domain Bacteria; phylum Verrucomicrobiota; class Verrucomicrobiia; order Opitutales; family Oceanipulchritudinaceae; genus WOUP01. The sequence continues at coordinate 28,689 of WOUP01000017.1, forward strand.
GACGCCGGCCTCGTTGAGCAGGCGGTCGAAGAAGTCCCAGGAATTGCCGCCGGTGCGGATCCATACATACGGGGCATGATCGCCGCCCACGCAGTCGTAGCCCAGTTCGATCATCGTCTCGCGGATCTGGCGGGCATTGGCCATATAGCCTTGCACGAGATCCTGCACCTGCTGTTTGCCTGCCTGCGAGTAGATCGCGGCGGCGGCGCGTTGCACGGGGTAGGAGACGCCGTTGAACTTGGTGCTGTGGCGGCGGCTCCAGAGCTGGCGCACCGGCACCTCGTTGTTTTCGGGATCGTAGGCGACGAGGTCCTTGGGCACGACAGTGAATGCGCAGCGCGTGCCGGTGAAGCCCGCGTTCTTGGAGAAACTGCGGAACTCGATCGCACACTGCTTGGCGCCTTCGATCTCGAAGATGGAGTGCGGCAGCGCATCGTCCTGGATAAAGGCCTGATAGGCGGCGTCGAAGAGGATGATCGCGTGGTGCTGGCGGGCGTAATCCACCCAGCGCTGCAGCTGTTCCTTGGTCGCGACGGCACCGGTCGGGTTGTTGGGGAAGCAGAGGTAGATCAAGTCCACCGGTTGCTCCGGCAGTTCCGGCGTGTAGCCGTTGTCCGGGGTTGCTTCGAGATAGGTCAGCCCTTCAAAGCGGCCATCGACGAAGCGGCCTGTGCGGCCGGCCATCACGTTGGTATCCACGTAGACGGGGTAGACGGGGTCGGGCACGGCGACGGAGATGTCGGTGCCGAAAATCTCCTGAATGTTGCCGCTGTCGCACTTGGAGCCGTCGGAGACGAAGATCTCGTCCGCGCCGATATCGCAGCCGCGGGACTGGTATTCGTTTTCGGCGATCGCTTCGCGCAGAAAGGCGTAGCCCTGCTCCGGACCGTAGCCGTGGAAGCCGTCGCGCGTGCCCATTTCATCCACCGCTTCCTTCATGGCGGTGCGGCACACCTCGGGCAGGGGCTCGGTCACGTCGCCGATCCCCATCTTGATGAGCGGCTTATCGGGATTGGCCTGCTGGTAAGCAGCGACGCGTTGGGCGATGTTGCTGAAGAGATACGAAGCCTGCAGCTTCTGGAAATGCGGGTTAATCCGGATCATGGGAACTTTGTCACCGTAGGAAGCCCCACCGGAAAGGCAAGACCGGGATCGGGGTGGGATGCACCGGCAGTCGTTTTGAGCAGCAGGAAGCGCCATTCATAAGGCATGAAATGCGTTGGGGATGGGGCACGCCCGGTCCCCTCCCTGGATCCAGGGAAAAGCTCCGCCCTCTCCGTTCCCTCCTGGTTTAAAACCGGAGTTCAGGACGCTTCTTCCTCTCCATCTTTCTTGAAAAGCTTGAGCCCAAGGCAAACAAAGGTTTAGCGTCCGCAGGAGAGCCTGCCAACCATCCTGAAGGAGCCCATGCAAGTCATTGAATCCGTGAACGAAATGCAGTCCCTCGCGGTGAAACTGCGCCACCAAGGAAAACTGATCGGCTTTGTGCCGACCAGTGGTTATCTGCATGCGGGGCACCTCAGCCTGATCCAGTTGGCCCAGGACCAGGCCGATGTGGTGGTGGTCTCGTGCTTCGTCAACCCCAAGGAGTTTGGGGCCAACGAAGATTTTGGCCGCTATCCGCGCGACCGCGAGCGCGACCTGCAATTCTGCCGCGAGGCCAAGGTGGACGTGCTCTTCCTACCCAAGGAGGAGGAGATCTACCCGGCCGGCTTTTCCAGCACGGTCAATGAGGAAAAGCGAGGCAGCGGTCTCTGCGCGATCTCCCGCCCGCACTATTTCAAGGGCGTCTGTACGCTGCACGCCAAGCTGTTCAACATCGTGCGGCCCGACCAGGTCATCTACGGGCGCAAGGACCCGCAGCAGGCGACCGTGGTGGCCAAGATGGTCGAAGACCTCAACTTCCCGGTGGAAATCGCGGTCGGCCCGACGGTGCGTGAGCCGGACGGCCTCGCCTGCAGCGCGCGCAACACCTACCTCAACGAGTTCCAGCGCCGCGACGCCCGCACGCTCTATCAGGCGCTGATGAAGGGTAAGGAACTGGTCGACAATGGCATCCGCAACGTTGACCGCATCCTCGCCGAGGTAACCTTCCACATCTCGCAGATCCGCCGCCTGCGTGTCATCTACGTGCACGCGGTGAACAAGCACACGATGGAATTCGAGCGCCAGATCGTGCCCGGGCAGACCCTCGTCGTGACCAGCGTGTGGTGCGACGAAGTACGCCTGCTCGATAACATGGAGCTGTAGGCTGGGGTGCTACGTTATTTGAACAGAAGAACACGAAGCGCACAAAGTTCCAGCGTAGGTCGGATGACGACTTCTTTGTGTTCTTCTGTTTGTTTCTCTCTTTCCCCCGCTAAACCTCGATCAGGGGCGTCCATTTGCCGTCGCTCTGGGCGCTGTGCACCGCGGTGGCGATGAAGCGCAGGCCGGCGAGGCCGTCGTCGATGGTCGGGAAGTCGTAGGGCGCGTTGTCGGTGCCGCTCTGGCGGTCGCGGATGGCGCGGGCGACTTCGCGGTAGAGGTTGGCAAAGCCTTCGATGTAGCCCTCCGGGTGACCGGCGGGGATGCGCGAACCGGCTTGCGCGTGCGCCCCCAGGTAGGGGTTGCCGGGTTTGAGGATCTGGCGCGGCCGGTCCGGCCACTTGAGGATCAGCTCGTTCGGGTTTTCCTGCTGCCAGTCCAGAGAGCCCTGGGTGCCGTAGACGCGCAGGCGCAGCGCATTTTCTTCGCCCGCACTGACTTGTGAGGCGTAGAGCAGGCCCTTCATGCCGTTCTCGTAGCGCAAGAGCAGCTGCGCGTCGTCCTCCAGTCGGCGGCCTGGCACCAGGGTGGTGAAATCGGCGCAGACCTGGGCAATCTGTTGGCCCGTGACGTAGTGCACGAGGTTTTCGCAATGGGTGCCGATGTCGCCCAGGCAGCTCGATGCGCCAGCCTGTTGGGGGTCGGTGCGCCAGGCGGCCTGTTTTTGACCCTGCTGGTCGATGTCTTCCAGCAGCCAGCCCTGCGGGTATTCCACGACCACCTTCACGAGTTCGCCCAGCTCGCCGCGTTGCACGCGTTCGCGCGCCTCACGGATCATGGGGTAGCCGGTGTAGTTGTGGGTGAGGGCAAAGATCTGGCCGCTCTGGCGCACGAGGTCGCGCAGGGCCACGGCGTCCTTCAGGCGGTGCGTGACCGGCTTGTCGCAGACGACGTGGAAGCCGTGCTCGAGCAGGCAGCGCGCGGCGGGGTAGTGCAGGTGGTTGGGCGTGACGATGCTGACGAAGTCCAGGCGCTCGTCGGCGGGCCGGGCGGCTTCGCGCTCAGCCATTTCCTCGTAGGAGGCGTAGACGCGGTCCGGATCGAGAAACAGGTCCTGGCCGGAGAGGCGGGACTTCTCGGCGTCGCTCGAAAAGGCACCGGCTACGAGTTCGATCTGGCCGTCGAGGCGGCTGGCCATGCGGTGGACTTCGCCGATGAAGGCGCCACGGCCACCGCCGACCATGCCCATGCGGAGTTTGCGGGGTGCAGTCATAGGGAAATTGGGTTCAGGATTCGCGGCTGAAGGCGGCGTCGAAGGCTTGCTCGCCGCGCGGAAAGTCGATCGCGCGGGTGAATTCGCAGGACTCGCGTGCGCCGAACACGCGGTCCATGCGTGCATCTTCCCACTCGATCGAAAGCGGCCCCTGATAGGCGATGTCGTTGAGCGCCACGATGATGCCCTCGAAGTCGATATCGCCCCGGCCCACGGAGCGGAAATCCCAGTAGCGGCGCGGATCGGCGAACTCCGTATGGCCGCCGAAGACCCCGACCGAGCCGTCGCCGCGGCCCCACCACACGTCCTTCATGTGCACGTGGAAGATGCGGTCGTAAAAGGTGCGGATAAACTGCTCGTAGTCCACGCCCTGATAGCCGAGGTGGCTCGGATCGTAGTTGAAGCCGAAGCGCGGATGGTGGTCCACCGCCTCCAGCGCGCGCTGGGCGGAGGCCGTGTCGAAGGCGATCTCTGTCGGGTGCACCTCGAGCGCGAAGTTCACATCCACCTCGTCGAACACGTCGAGGATGGGCTGCCAGCGCGCGGCAAAGTCGTCGAAGCCCTTCTGGATCAGGTGGGGCGGGCAGGGCGGAAAGCTGTAGAGCAGGTGCCAGATGGCCGAGCCGGTGAAGCCATTGACCGTGGCCGCAAAGTCGCCCTCCTGATCGTCCGGGCGCAGGTCGAAAAAGCGTCGGGCCGCCCGCGCCGTGCGCTTCATCTCTTCCGCCGCCCGCTGGCGCACCGCCTCCGGCTCGCCGTCGCCAAAAATGTAGGCGGGCAGGATCGCCTGATGCCGCTCGTCGATCCGGTCGCACACCGCCTGCCCCACCAGGTGGTTGGAGATCGCGTAACACGTCAGCCCGTGCCGCTCCAGCAGCTCCCAGCGCCCGCGCAGGTAGACCTCGTCATCGGCCTTGGCCACCTCAAAGTGATCGCCCCAGCAGGCGAGTTCCAGTCCATCGTAGCCCATGGCCGCAGCCATCGGCGCCAGTTTCTCGAGCGGCAAATCGGCCCATTGGCCGGTGAAGAGCGTGACAGGTCGGGGCATGGCACACATGTAATCAGCCCGACCCGCCAGCGCAAGGCGTGGATGGGGAAGTTGGAGCTGCGTTTTGTAGCTCAAGGGTGAGGCCGGGCATGGCGGCGGCGGTCATCAATGCCTATGATGTCGCCCTGTTGCTGCTGGAGCGTGGCGCCGATTTTCGCCTGGAGGACCGTAAAAGTCGCACCGTGCAGGACATCATGATCGCCACTCCTATCGATACGGATACCGAGATGTACCGACTGAAGCTGAAGGTCGAGAGCAGGATACAAGGCGGAACCGAGGAAGACGACACGGAATAGTGCCGCAGGAATCGCGTCTGAACGCCAATCCCCCCTCTTACAGCAGGACCAGGTGGTCGCGGTGGACGACTTCGTAGCGTTGCTTTTGGGGGAAGAGCGGCTGGATGACCTCGCTTCTCTTGCCGACGATGGAGGCCAGCTCGTGGGCGGCGTAGTTGCTCTGCCCGCGGGCGATGGGCACGCCTTCGGGGTTGCAGATGTCGATCACTTCGCCTTCGAGGAATGCGCCGTCGACGGAGGTGACGCCTTTAGCCAGCAGACTCACGCCTTGTTCGCGCAGGGCGGTGACGGCGCCGGGGTCGATCACGATGCGCCCGGTGGGGCGTTGGAAGAAGGCCATCCAGCGGTGGCGGGCATCGAGCTCCAGGCTGTTGGGCAGGAAGAAGGTGCCGACCGCGCGACCGTTGGCGAGGTGCATCAGGATCACCGGGTCGGTGCCATCGCCGATGTAGACGCCGCAACCGCTGCCGGTGGCGACCTTGGCCGCCTGGATCTTGCTGATCATGCCGCCGACACTGGTCTGCGTGACGCTGCCGCCGGCCATGGCCTCGATCTCGGGCGTGATGGTCTCGACCACGGGCACGAGCTGGCCGCTGCCCTTGAGGTCGAGCAGGCCCGGCGCGGTGGTGAGGATCACGAGCAGGTCGGCGTTGGTCAAGCTGGCAGTCAGGGCGCTGAGCAGGTCGTTGTCGCCAAACTTGATCTCGTCGGTGCTGACGGTGTCGTTTTCGTTGATCACGGGCACGACGCCGTAGCGCAGCAGTTGCTCCAGGGTCTCGCGCACGGCCACGTGACGCTCCCGGTGCTTGAGGTCTTCGTGCGTCAGCAGCACCTGGGCGCAGGTGGCGTCGTATTGGCCGAAGCCGCGTGCCCAGCACTCCATGAGGATGCTCTGACCGATGGCGGCGCAGGCCTGCAGCTTGTTGAGGCCGCGCGGACGGCGTTCGAGGCCTAGACGCCCCATGCCGAGGCCGATGGCGCCGCTGCTGACGAGTATGACTTCGAGACCGCGTTTTTGCAGCTCGGCCACTTGGCAGCACAGGCGCTCCACCCAGTCCTGGTTCACGACGCGGCCCCCTTGCGTGAGGGTATTGGTGCCGATCTTGATGACGATGCGGCGGGCGTTGGAAGCGAGGAAAGTCACCACTACAGTCGCAGCATCAAGACGCCCCACTGCGCCCGTGGCAATCCTCTTTGGTGGGGGAGGGGAATCCTTGGGCCAGGTTCTCCAGCATATCGTGGTAACGGCTTAGCCCAGACTGGAGCGCGCGTCGAAATGCGTCGTCGTCGATACGTCCCGGCGCTATCTTGTCCGGGATGCGGCGTAATATATCCTGCTGCTCATCCACTGGTAAATCGTTAAGGCCACAGAGGCGGTTCGCCAAGAGAGTGCGTCTTTCGGAGTCAAAAAAAACGCCCCGACCTTGGGCAGGTGAGGCGTGGCAGGAAAAGCGGTTGGCGGGGCCGGTTAGACGGCGAGCAGCTCGGACTCCTTTTGCTTGAGGGCGTCGTTGATCTGCTCGATGTGGCTGTCGGTCATCTCCTGGATTTCCTTTTCGTAGCGCTTGATGTCGTCCTCGGAGGTGCCGCCCTCGTTCTTGAGCTTCTTGAGGTTGTCCATCGCCTTTTGGCGGGCCTTGCGCACTTGCACGCGGGAATCTTCGGCGTGGCCGCTGCAAACCTTCACCAGCTCCTTGCGGCGTTCGCCGGAGAGCTCGGGCACGGGCACGATGATGACGCTGCCGCGGGTGACGGGGTTGAGGCCGAGGCCGGCCGCCTTGATGCCCTTTTCGATCGGGCTGACGGTGTTCTTGTCCCAGGGCTGGATGCTGATCGTGCGGCTGTCGGGGGTGGTGATGGCCGCGATGTCGCGGATGGCCATGCTGGAGCCGTAGGCGGGCACATCCACGCGCAGGCCGTCGACCATGGAGGGGGAGGCCTTGCCGGTGTGGATGTTGTTAAATTCCTTCCAGGCGTGATTGACGGCACCTTCCATCAGTTCCTGGGTCTCGAGCTGGATTTCGTCAAAGTCCATGATGATCAGCAGTTGGGGTTAAGCGGTTAAGATATGCAGGTTGCGCAGGGAATAAAAGCGGGCGGATCAGGTTTTTGCGCGCCTTAATTGACCAATGTGCCGATCTTCTCGCCCAGAACGGCGCGGCGGATGGAGCCGGACTCGTTGAGGTTGAAGACGAGGATGGGCATGGAATTGTCCTGACAGAGGGCAAAGGCGGTCGTGTCCATCACCTTCAGGCGCTGACGCAGGGCTTCGCCGAAGCCGACGGAGTCGTACTTCACCGCGTCGGCGTGTTTCATCGGGTCCTTGTCGTAGATGCCGTCGACCTTGGTGGCCTTGAAGATGACGTCGGCCTCGATCTCGCTCGCGCGCAGGGCGGCGGTGGTGTCGGTCGAGAAGTAGGGGTTGCCTGTGCCGCCGGCAAAGACCACCACGCGGCCTTTTTCCATGTGGCGCACGGCGCGACGTAGAATGTAGGGCTCGGCGACCTTGTTCATCTCGATCGCGCTCATCACGCGCACGGGCACGTCCATCTTTTCGAGGCAGTCCATGATGGCGAGGCCGTTGATGACGGTGGCGAGCATGCCCATGTAGTCGCCGGTGGTGCGGTCTACGCCCCGACTGGCACTGGCGGCCAAACCGCGGAAGATGTTGCCGCCGCCCACGACGACGCCGACTTGCACGTTGAGGTCCACGACCTCCTTGATCTCCTGGCAGACGCGCAGCAGGATATCGGCATCGATGGTTTCACCGGATTCGGTGGATTTCAGCACCTCGCCGCTGATCTTCAGGACGATGCGACGGAACTTGGGTTCGGTAGAGCCAGCTTGGGGATTCATCAAAAGTATTATTGATGGTCAGGAGGTTGGCGGCGTCAACCACATGCTCGTTCCTGGGGTGCTTTCTCTGTTTTTGTCTCGGGATACGAACGTTTTGTCGAAGGGGGTGGAAAACCGGATGGAGATGGCCGAAAAAACGCGAAAATATTTCTTAACGTCCTTGACGGGATGGCCGATGATTGTTCTTATATCGGGCTTTCACCACAGGCCGATGGTGTAATTGGCAACACAGCGGGTTTTGGTCCCGTTATTCAAGGTTCAAGTCCTTGTCGGCCTGCCACTTTCTTAAAAGCCGCGAATCCTCAAGGGTTTGCGGCTTTTTTGTGCGCGAGGCAGAAGCGGTGAAACCGTCGGATAGAGCGCTATCGCGAGCGGGTCGGCGTTTACTTGGCCTCTTCGGCGGGCTCGTTGGAGGCTGGCGTGTCTTCACCGCCGTTTTGCTCGCGCGCTTCGGCGTCGTTGATGGCTTCGATGAGGTTGTCGCGGGACTGGATGAGGCCTTCCTGCACGACCAGGTTGGCGGCGTCACGCGCCTCCTGATAGCGGTGCAGCTCGCCGAGCACGCGGGCGCGGTGCAGGCGGATGGCGTCGGACTGCAGCGGGGTCAGGTCGTTGCGATCCTGCATGCGCTTCCAGTGGGCCAGTGCGGCCTCCCAATCCGGATCGGGGCGGTCGTAGAAGCTTTCGCCGTAGCGGAATTGCAGGTCCAGGCGCTCGGGCGCGAGTTGTGCGGCCCGGCGAAAGGCTTCGAACATCTCCACATCGAGCTGATCGGCACTGAGGATGCCGGCCTCGAGGATGCCCGGACGGTAGGTGTAGAGCAGTTCGCCCAGCGAGTAGAAATAGACGGCCTCCTTGGGCGCCAACTCGGTCGCGCGCAGGTAGTAGGCGAGGGCCTGGGCAAAGTCGCCCTCTTCCGCGTGGTAGGTGCCCATGTACTGATTCACCACCGCGATGTCGGGGTTGAGGTGCAGGGCGGAGGCGAACTGCTCCTTGGCGCCATCGCGGTCGCCGAAGAAGTCGAGCAGTTTCCCGTAAAGGATGTGGGCTTCGACCTGCTTGGGATTTTCGCCGAGGATGCTCTGAAACTCGGCCGCCAGCTGGTGGAAGCGTCGGGCCACTGTGCCTTCGTCGACCCGCTCTTCCGGCTGTTGCGCGTAGGCTACGAGCGAGCGATAGTCAGCAGCGGCGCGCGCGATGCGGCGGTCGTAGAGGGTGATGGCGTTATCGTTTTCGCTGGCTTGGCTCATGGTGGCGTCGGAGGCTTCCGGTTCGGCGGAGGAGGAACTGCAGCCGATGAACCCGAGCACCGTCACGAGGCCGGCGAGGGCGGAGATTTGGGCAAGGCGGCTCACGATCAGTTGAGGCCGCAGGCGCCGGGCAGCTGCCCGCAGGTTTGGCACATCGGCAGGTCGGCGCTTTGGCTGCCGCCCATGGATGGGGCAAAGGTGGACCATTTCTTCTCGAGCTGATCGCTCCCGCACTCGGGGCAGCTCGGGCTTTGGCTTCCCTGCACCAGCGCTTCGAACGCGTGGTCGCAGGCTTGGCAGGTGTATTCGTAAAGGGGCATGGCTAAACTGCTTCCGCTTCAATCTCAGACGCTGCGTACCCGCGGCAAGTTCAATTGTCGTTGAAGAGCTGGTCGAGGAAGTCCAACTCACGGGCGATGGTGGCCTCGGTCGGCTCGATCAGCTCCGGGCCTTCCTCCCGGGCGGAATTGACGCGGGTGGAGACGGCGTGGCGCGTCCAGCCGGCAGTGGAGGCGGGCTGACACAGTTGGGTGGCTTCCCGGGGCTTCAGGCGCTCCGGAAAGAGCCAGGCCGCGTGGCGCTCCGGCGGCAGGATTACAGGCATGCGGTGGTGGAGGTCGGAGAGTAGGCCGTTGGCCTGGGTCGTGAGAATGGCGCAACTGAGCAGCTCAGAGCCGTCGGGCGCCAGCCAGTTTTCCCAGAGCCCGGCCATGGCAAAGGGCTGACGGTCTTCGCGATAAAAGAAGTAGGGCTGGCGTTGTGGGCCGCGGCGTTCCCACTCGTAAAAACCCGTGGCGGGGATGAGGCAGCGCCGGTGGCGCATGGCGCCGCGAAAGTAGGGCTTGCCGGCGGCCTCCTCGCTGCGGGCATTGATGGGGCGGTGCTCCGGGCGCGCGTCGCGGATCCAGCTCGGCACGAGACCCCACTCGAAGACGTCCCACTCCGGGGCATTGAGCTCGGGCGCACACATGCCGGGCTCCGAGGTGCGCACTGCGACCACGGGCTGGCTGGGCGCGATGTTGTAGCGGCCGTTTCCAATCAGGCGGTCGAGCGGGCCGGAGATTTCCGGAAAGAGTTTGGCCAGTTCCTCCGGGCTGCACTTTAACGCGTAGCGTCCACACATGATGGGCAGGATGTAAAAAATAGGATTATCCGGCCTCTCGGGTCAATTCGTCTTGCCTTCTGCCCATCTTGAAGACGTTTTGAGGTATGGACCTTATGGACTGTAGCTGATATCGTAGCTGGGTTCTGCGGTAACTTCCTTCGTTTGCAATCTCTCATGTTTCCAGCGCGTTCCATCCCTTGTTTTGTCGCGGCGGCGGTATGGCTGCTGCTGGCGGGCTGCAGTACGGCGCCCTCGCCCAGTCCCACGGAGAAGGCGCCGCAGTCATTGGTGAAAGATCTTCCGACCCCGCCGCCGGTGGCGCACCCGGTGCCGGAACCCGAGCCGCTGATCGAGAAGGCCGGTGATCTGCCGCTGCAAACGATCTCCGAGCCCCAGCGCGGCAATCCGGACGTGCCGTTCGACTTTGTGAACGCCAACGCGCGGGTGGGGCTGACGCTGCGTCCGAGTGGCGAACCGTCGATCTTTCCCCTGAATTCGACCGGGGGCTCCGTTGGTTTTTATCACGATGTGGCCCTGCCGAAGCTGGAGGTGCAGGAGCTCGACGACGGGCGCATCCGCATCTGGGTGCGCGTCGTCAACCGCGCGCATCAGGACATCAAGGTTCGCGTGCAGTGCATTGCCGCGCTGAGCCCGAGCAAGGAGGAAAAGCGCGCCTACGACGAGGTGATCTTCGAGCGCGACGTCTACCGCGATTTCAGCTTCATCCTCGATGGCCCCAAGGACCGCCGTTTCACCATTCTGGTCAAGGAAAGCGCGGATATCTAGGGCAGGAGCGGTTGCGGTCCCACCCGGTCGGTAAAGGCAATGTCCGCGGCCGCAAAGCCGGTGGCCCAGGCGTCGAAGTCGGTCGCTCCGCCCGGCGATGCCAGCGTGATCAGCTTCACGCCCTCCAGCTCCCAAGTGCGGCGCCACGGGTTGGGCAACGGAGTCTGCGCGAGCCAGAGCACCGCTTGCCAGGAGCGGAGCCGCCAGAGGCCTTCCGTGTCGGTTGCCAGCTGCACGGTCAGCGTTTCCACCGGGCGATCCAGCGCCAGGGCCTCGTCGTCTATGCGCTGCTGCGCGCCCGCCAGCAAGTCCGCCGGCGTCTCGGCGTCGATCACCAGCACCACCTGCGCATGCAGCTGCACACAGGTGGCGAACAGGAGCCAGAATAATGATCGCATGAGCACCATTTCACCGTTGCCAGCTCAGCCTTTCAGGGGTTAGTCTCGGGCACAAGATGGAACTGCTGATCGCCGTCATCGCCGGGCTGCTGCTCGGAGCCGTCGGAGGCCTGTTGTGGGGCTCCTTGCGCGCGGGTCGCCGGAACGAATCGCTGCAGGAAGAGCTCATCACCTTGCGCACCCAGGCCGAGCACCTGCGCAACAGCCTGCAGGAGGCGGAGACGCGTCAACGCGACCTGCAGGGCGAATTGCGCGAGCGCGAGAACCTGCTCTCGGAGACCCGGACGCGCCTGACTCAATCCGAAACGGGACAGCAGGCCGACCGCCGGGCGCTGGATGAAAAGGTGCAGGAGTTGCGGCAGGAGCGCGAGCGGCACGCGACCGCGATGTACGACCTGGCGGAGGTGCGCAATCGCCTCACACAGGTGGAGACCGAGCGGGTGAACGAAAAGCAGATGCTCGAGGAGAAGGTAGAGGAGTTGAAAGCGCTGCGGGAAAAGTTCGAGGGCACCTTCAAGGCGCTTTCGAGCGACGCGCTCAAGAACAACCGCGAGGAATTTATGGCGCTGGCCAAGAACGCCTTCGAGCAGTTGATGAGCAGCAACAAGGGCGACCTGGAGAAGCGGCAGATGGCGATCAAGTCCCTCGTTGATCCGATGTCGACCTCGCTCAAGCAGTTCGATGAAAAGGTGCAGCACCTGGAGCGTGCCCGCGCCAACGCCTATGCGGAGCTGCAGGAGCAGGTGAAGACGCTGCAGGGCACCAACGAGATGCTGCGCACCGAGACGCAGAGCCTCGTGCAGGCGCTGCGCACCCCGCAGATCCGTGGCCAGTGGGGCGAGATGCACCTCAAGCGCGCGATCGAGGCCGCGGGCATGTCCGAACGCGTGGACTTTGATCTGCAGGTCTCGACGCGGGGAGAGGACGAGAATTTGTTGCGCCCCGACATGATCATCCGGTTGCCCAATGGGCGCGTGATCGTGGTGGACTGCAAGACGCCGGCCGAGGCCTACCTGCAGGCGCTGCAGACGGAGGATGCCCACGAGCGCAACGACCAGCTGCGCCGTCACGCCAACCATGTGCGCAAACACATCGACCAGCTCAGCGCGAAGGCCTACTGGCGCCAGATCAAGGACGAGTCGCCGGAGTTCGTGGTCATGTTTTTGCCCAACGAGGCGTTCTTCAGCGCCGCCGTGCAGCAAGACCCGACGCTGATCGACTACGGCTCGAGCCGCAACGTGATGATCGCGACGCCGACCACCCTCATCGCGCTGCTCAAGACGGTGGCCTACGGCTGGCATGAGCAGCGTCTGGCGGAAGAGGCGAAGGAGACTTCGGCCCTGGCGCGCGAACTCTACGAGCGCGTGGTCGTGATGGCCAACCACTTCGAGAAGCTTGGGCGCAGCCTCGGTTCGTCCGTCGACCATTACAACCGGGCCATCAGCTCGATGGAAAAGCGCGTGTTCCCGACTGGGCGCAAGCTGGAGCACCTCTCGGCGGACAAGGCCTTGCCGGAGCTTTCTCAGATCGACAAGCTGACCTCCACGCCGAGCCTGCCGGAGGGGAGCTGAGCCACGCCTACAGGCGACGATCTGGCGGATTCAACGCATTGCCGTTGCTGTTTTGGGACTTAGGCGGTAGGGTAGGAGTGCTATGTTGGACTTGTTTCGCAAGACGGTAATGGCCGGTATCGGCGCCACGGTCGTGACGGCCGAGAAGGTGGAAGAGATGATGAACGAGCTCGTCGCTCGCGGTAAGCTGTCTTCGGAAGAAGCACAGCGGGCCATGAACGACATGTTTTCCGAGAGCAAGACCGAGTATGAGCATTCGCGTGCCCAGACCGAGGCCTTGTTTGGGGAGATGATCAAGCGCATGAAGCTGGTGACGCAGTACGATCTGGACAAGATCGAGCGCCGCCTCGCCGCCCTGGAAGGGCAGGCCGTGCACTCCGCCCACAACCCGACGCCGCCGACGGGTGCGCCCCAGGAAGGCGCCGGTGCCTCGGAAGAGCCGAAACCGGAAGGTGCGCCGAAAAAGCCGGTTGCCGATACCGATCCGAAGATCTAAGACCTGTAGGTCTTGGCTTCGCTGCATCTTTTACGGGATATCGAGCGGGTCCGCGAAATCGTCGCGGTCTTGCTCAAGTATCGATTCGACGAACTGCTGGAGCAGATCGAAGCTCCGGCAACTTGGTTGCGCCGTCTGGCCCCGGCCGTCAAGGGGCCCTACACGCTCTGGCAGCGTATCCGTATGGCCGCGGAAGAGCTGGGCCCGACCTTCGTCAAGGCCGCCCAGTTGCTCAGCACACGCCCGGACGTCCTGCCGCGTGAGCTGATCGAGGAGTTCCAGCGCCTGCGCGATCAGGTGACGCCCCTGCCGTTTGAGCAGTTGGAGCCCGAGCTGGAACGCAGCCTCGGGCTGCCGCCGGATCAGATCTTCGCGGAGTTCAACCGCACGCCGGTGGCCTCCGGTTCGCTGGGACAAATCTATCGTGCCCGGCTGGCCAAGGAGGATGTGATCGTCGCGGTCAAGATCCAGCGGCCTGATCTCCAGCAGGAGGTCGCGGCCGACTTCGAGATCATGGCCTGGTTTGCCGAGCGCATCCACCAGGCGTTTCCGCGTCTGCGCCCGCTCGACTTGCCGACGGTGATCGCGCAGTTGAAGCAGGCGCTGCTGGACGAGCTGGACTTCACGCGCGAAGCCCGCAACGCCGAGCTGTTCAATACGCTCAATCAGGAGCCGGATCAGGTCTTCGCGCCCAAGGTCTTCCGGGATTACAGCAGCAGTCGCGTAATCGTGATGGAGTGGATCGAGGGGCGCGCGATCAGTGATCTCGACCTCGCGCCTGAACAGGCCAAGGCGCTCGCAACCGCTGGCGGTCGTTCCTTTTTCGCCCAGATTGCGGTCACGGGCTTTTTCCACGGCGACCCGCATCCCGGCAACCTGCTCGTCACGCCCGACGGGCGTCTGTGCTTCATCGACTGGGGCCTGGCGGGACAGTTGACGCGACAGATGCGCTTTCACCTGATCGACCTGTTCTCCGCCTGTCAGGAACAGGACGCCGAGAAGGTAACGCACATCGCGATCCAGATGGGGCGGGGCACGCACCGGATCGATCGCGTGCGGCTGGAGAAACAAGTGGTGGCGGTGCTCTTCAAATACCAGCAGACGCTCACGCGTATGCAGGAGCTGGGGCACCTGATCTTTGAGCTGATCTACGTCTTCGGTTCCAACGGCATCAACGTGGCGCGCGACTACACGCTGCTGGCGCGGGCGGTTATCTCGATCGAGCAATCCGCGCGGCAGATGGACCCGCAGTTCAACCTCGCGGGCGTGGGCGAGCCCTACGTGCGCCAGCTTTCGTGGGAACGCTGGAATCCCTGGAAGATCCTGCGGCATTCGGCCGAAGACATCCGGGAGCGCCTCGTCACGCTGGCGGAGATCCCGCAGGACATGCAGCGCCTGCTGCACCGGATCGAAGACGGCCATGTGGCGGTGCGCCTCGATCACCAGAACATCGACCGCCTCGGCAATCAGATTGGCCACGCCTTCAACCGGCTCTCGGTCGCGGTGATCATCGCGGCCCTGATCGTCGGCAGCTCGCTCGTCATCACGACCGGCGTCGAGCCCAAGCTGTTCGGCTATCCGTTGCTCGGGGTGCTCGGCTACGTCTTTTCCTTCGGCCTGGGCATCTACATCGTCATCGGCATCCTGCGCGGCAAGTAGGTTTGGGCGGAGGCGCCGTGACAGCGATCTTTGCGGCTGAAATAGAAAACCGTGCCCTCTCGAGCCTCCGCTAGCGCGCGGCGACTTCCTGGTTGCGCATGGCGGCTTCGGCCTCGGCCTTTTCTTCCATCTTGCGGTGGTAGACGCGGAAGACTTCGCGGGCGACCGGGGCTGCGGTGGAGCCGCCGCCATAGTGGGTCTCGTCCGGCACGCCTTCGACCATCACGGCGATGGCGATTTGCGGATCGTCGGCGGGGGCAAAACCGACATACCAGGCGAGCGTGGTCGGTTTGCCGTCCTTGCGCACCTGCGCGGTGCCCGTCTTGCCGGCGGCGGGAAAGCCATCGAGGTTCGCGCGGCGAGCGGTGCCGGAGTTGCCGGCTTCGATCATGCCCTCATAGATGGCTTCCATGTCTTCCGGAGGCAGGTCGATCGCCTCGCCGCCGATGTCGTCTTCCGGACGGCCCTCCGGGTAGTGGAGCAGCGTGGGCTTGGTGTTGGTGCGCCCGCGTGCGACAGAGGTGACAAAGGTCGCCATCTGCAGCGGGGTGACGAGCAGGTAGCCCTGGCCGATGGACAGGTTGGCGGTGTCGCCCTCGAACCACGATTCGTAGAGGCGGTCCTCCTTCCATTTGGGGTCGGGCACGAGCATGCGGCTGGTCTCGCCGGGGATGTTGATGCCGGTGGGCGTGTTGAGGCCAAAGCGCTTGGCTTCCGCCGCGATGGCTTCGACGCCTGTATCGAGCCCGGCGTGGTAAAAGTAGACGTTGCAGGAGTCGCGAATGGCGTCGCTGAGGGACTCGTCGCCGTGGCCCGCGCGGTGCGCGCAGTGAAAGAGGCGGCGGCCGACGCGCAGATAGCCTGGGCAATTGAAAACGGTGTCGTGGTGGAGGGTGCCGTTGCGCAGCCCGGCCATCGAGGTGATGAGCTTGAAGGTCGAGGCTGGCGGGTAGAGGCCCTGAATGGCACGGTTGATCCAGCCGCCCTTTTCGCGGATCTCCTCGTCCACGGTGTAGCTGATAAAGGGCGTCAGGCGATTGAGGTCAAAGTTGGGCATCGAGGCCAGGGTCAGCACTTCACCGCTCTTCACGTCGAGTGCGACCACCGCCCCCGTCTTGTCGCCCATGGCGGATTCGGCGGCGCGCTGCATGTCGATATCAAGGCTCGTCACGAGGTCGTCGCCCTTGCGCGGCTGCACGTATTCGACGCGGTCGTACTGGAAGCCGCCCGGGTCGACGGTCCAGATTTCGGTGCCGGTTTCGCCCTGCAGGCGGTCGTTGAACTGCTTTTCGAGGCCCGTGCGGCCAATCCAGGCCGGTGCGCGGAAGGTCAGCAGGTCCCCACCCGGCAAGTCGCCGATCTCGAATTCCTCACTGCTGGAAACGTAGCCCAGGGTGTGGAACGCCGCCGACTCGTAAGGATAGTAGCGCGTGCTGCTGATCAGGATCTGGATAGGCGAGTCGATCGGGATCTGCTCGATCAGACGCGCGTATTCCTCGCCTGAGAGGTCCGTCATCAGCGGGAAGGGCAGCAGCAGGCTCTGGCTGAAGTGGCGCTCGATCTCCCGCGAGTCGACCTCGTCCTCGGTCCCGAGGATGACGTTGATGTCGTCCAGGTAGCGCTGCACCACGTTTTGGCGCGCCACGAGATTGGTCTCCAGCCGGTCGAGGGTCTGGTAATGGGCGCGAGCCTCGCGCACGATGCGGATGTATTCCTCGCGGAACTCCTGGCGCAGGTCGTTGAGGTAGACAACGGCGGAAAAGAGCGGGCGATTGCCGACGAGCAGCTTGCCGTTGCGGTCATAGATGTTGCCGCGCGGGCCGGGCAGGATGATACGGCGATAGTTTTGCCGCTCCATGTGCTCCACATAGTCCTCCTTTTGGAAGAGCTGCTTCTGCGCGAGCCCGCCGACGAGGATGAGCATGCACAGGGCAATGATCCCGTAGAGCAGGAACAAGCGCTTTACGTAAAAATCTGGCTCTGGCTGATTGACCGTCATCGACCCCTTACCGCCTTAGACGCAAAACCGGCGGTCCCGTTCAGCATCTGTGATACAGATTTTAACGCCTGTAGAAAAGCAGAATTGTGCTGCCTCTGGCTGTTAGGCGTGGCGGCGCTCAACCCCCGGGCTTTTCGTCGAAGGGATTCCAGCCGAGGGTGAGCAGCAGGCGGTGTTGCAGGCGGAACCACGGGGCGCTGAAGAGCCACATGAGGCTCATGGAGATGCCGCCTTCGATCAGGATGCGCTGCCAGTAAGCAAAGGTGTCGGCCTGGCCGCCAGCGAGCGCGACGGCGAGAAAGGTAAGCGTGAGCGCCTGCAGCAGCACGGAAAAGAGGCGGATCTGCATGGGCGAATCGTATTGCACCACCCGGCGCGCGGTGCAGGAGATGCCCCAGGCGACCACGTAGATACTGAGCCACAGGTTGTGGGGGCCGCCGAGGTGGGCGTCGGCCAGGATGCCGAACAGAAACGTATAGGCGAGGCCCACGCGCTTGCCCAGGCTGACGCCGGCGAAGACGATCCAGAGCATGTCGAGGTGCACGGCCAACCCCCAGATGCTCAGGTAGTGGTTGATCTCCGTCACGATCTGCAGGCCCACCCAGTTCCAGATCACGAGGCTCAAGACCTGGTAACGCTTCTTCATCGGGCCGGCGGCAGGGCGTCGATATCGGGTTCTTCGCTCGGCTTGAGCGGGATGAGCACGGCCACTTCCTGCACACTTTGCAGCTCGGGGTCGAGCTTCGCCAGGCCGCTTTGGAAGAGGCCGTCGGCGCCTGGTTCGAGCTGATAGACCCAGCCGATATGCAGACCGTCGGGAAAGACGCCGCCGAGACGCGAGCTGACGAGCTCCAGCGGTTCGGTGAGCGAGGCTTTTTTGTCGGCCGGCACGGTGGACACCTCGCCGGTGGGGGCGTGGAAGGAGGCGTTGAGGCCGCCCTGAAACTGCACGGGGCGGGGATCGCCGGCAAAGTGGGCGGCGACGCGAAATTCGCGGCTGGTGATCAGCTCGACCGCAGCGGTGTAGGTGTAGACTTCGCTGACGCGCCCCACTACGCCGTCGCGGAAGACCACGGCCTGCCCTTCGCGGATGCCGTGCACGGAGCCTTTGCGAATGATGATGCGCTGCCACCACGCATTCATGTCGCGGCGCACGACGCGGGCGACTTCGTAGCGGTGCTCGGGCAGGGGCGGCAGGTCGAGCAGCTCCTCGAGGCGCTGCAGCTCGGCCTCGGTGGCTTCGGCGGCCTGGTTGCGCAGGGAGTAGGCGGCGTTGAGGCGCGCGAGGTCGATATTGGCGCCGATCAGCTCGTTCTTGCTCTTCACGCGCGCGGCCCAGTAATCCTGCAGGTCGTGCAGATGGGAGGTGGCGTAATAGCTGGGCGCCTGAAACTCCCAGAAGGTGAGCCGCATGAACGCCTTGACGCCCAAAGGCAGCAGCCACCACACGGCGAGGAGCGCCGTCATCAAGGTCAGGGGGTGCCGGAGGATCAGGCTAGTGCGGTCGTTCGCCACGGAGTATCGGGGGCCGTCGTGAGCGGGAGGCTAGACCCGCAATTTCCCCATATCCCGTTGGTTCTCGAGCGAAATGCCCGTGCCCATGGCGACGGCACTGAGGGCATCTTCGGCGACGATCACGGGCAGGCCGGTGGCATCGCTCAGCAAGCGGTCCAGGTTGCGGATCATGGCGCCACCGCCGGCGAGCACGAAGCCGCGGTCGACGAGGTCGGCCGAAAGTTCCGGCGGGCAGCGCTCGAGGGCGTTGCGGACGAGTTCCACGACGGAGGAGATGGTATCCTCCAGCGCTTCGCGGATCTCCTCGGAAGAAATATGCAGGGTCTTGGGCAGACCGGCCACGGAGTCGCGGCCCTTCACTTCGAGCGTCAACTCCTCATCCAGCGGCGCGGCGGACCCGATCTTGATCTTGATCTCTTCTGCCGTGCGCTCACCGATCATGAGGTTGTAGGCGCGCTTCATGTAGTTGGTGATGGCCGCGTCCAGCTCGTCACCACCGACGCGGATGGAGCGGGTAAAGACGACGTCGCCGAGGGAGATGATGGCCACTTCGGTCGTGCCGCCACCGATATCGACGATCATGTTGGCGGTCGGTTCTTCGATCGGCAGGCCTACGCCGATGGCGGCGGCCACGGGCTCGGGCAGGAGGATGACTTCGCGCGCGCCGGCATGGGTGGCACTTTCGCGCACGGCCCGGCGTTCGACTTCGGTAATGCCGCTGGGCACCGCCACGACGACGCGGGGCGGGGCGAGGCGCACGTGGTTGCTGACCTTCTTGATGAAGTAGCGCAGCATCGCCTCCGTGATGTCGAAGTCGGCGATGACGCCGTCTTTCATCGGCCGGAGAGCCGTGATGCTCATGGGGGTGCGCCCGAGCATCTTCTTGGCCTCGTTACCGACGGCCCTGACCTCACGGGTGTCGTTGTTGATGGCAACAACGGACGGTTCGCGCAGTACAATGCCTCTATCGCGCACATAGACCAAGGTATTGGCAGTACCTAGATCGATGCCGATGTCATTGCTGAAAAATCCGAGGGCTCGACGAAACATCCCTAAAATAGAGCGCGCGTTCACGGCACCCGTAAAAGTGTTTGCGCCACATGGAAAACGGGAAGCCGCGAAAGTGCAACCCATAAAGAAACGGTAGAGGCTTCTCGGCCCCAGATTTTGTAAGCTAAACGGGATAAATGACCAAGGAAGCCCCGCTTGTGGGTTTGCCCTGAGCGTGGAACCGTACACTGTAAGGGCTGTTTATGTTCATCGGCGCACACTTGTTTTTGGCGGCGGCGGAAGTCGGAGCTCAGGCGGCGGAGGCTGCCGCCCACGGCAACCACCTGATCGCGGACCTCGGTATCGTCTTGATCGGGGCCGCGGTGGCCGTGCTGGTGTGCCAGCGTTTCAAGTTGCCGGTCATCTTCGGCTACCTGGCAGCGGGTGCGCTGCTGGGGCCCAATGTGTTCCAGCCGTCCTTCGTCTCGAGCATCGAGACGATCACGCAACTCAGCGAGTTGGGCGTGATCTTTCTGCTGTTCTTTATCGGGCTGGAGTTCGATCTGAAGCGGCTGAAGGCAATTCTGGGGCCGGCCCTGCTGGCGTTGATCGGGCAGACGATCGCGATGATCTACCTGGCCCAGCTCATCGCGGTGCCGCTGGGCTGGAACGGTACGGAGAGCCTCTTCTTCGGCAGTCTGCTCGCGATCAGCTCCTCCATGGTCACGATCAAGGTCCTGCGTGAGTTGGGCCGGATGCAGGCGGGGCACGCGCAGCTGGCGGTGGGCGTCTTGATCCTCGAGGATGTGCTGGCGGTGATGCTGCTGGTGATTCTGACCGGTGTGGCCGTAAGCCGTGAGTTCGACTGGGGCAGCGCGGGGCTGGTGATCTTCCTGATGGGGATCTTCGTCGTGTTGGTGTTTGTCATCGGGCGCCTGATCGCACCGCGACTGCTGGCGCGCCTGGGCAGTGACGACCGTTCGCGCGAGGCGGTGACGGTCGTCAGCGGGGGGCTGGTGCTGGGCTTGAGCGTGATGGCGCTGAAGGCGGATTTCTCGTCGGCGCTGGGAGCCTTTCTCGCCGGCGCGGTGCTTTCGCAAACCTCGGTGGCGCACCGGATCGAAGACATCAATCGCAGCCTGCACGATCTATTTGCGGCGATCTTTTTCGTCACCATCGGCATGCAGTTGCAGCCCGATCTGATCCTGCAGGACTGGTACCTCATCCTGGTCATCTCGGCCCTGGTGATCGTGGGCAAGGTCGGCTCGGTGGCGGCCGGGCTCGCACTGGCCGGGCAACCGCCGCGCAGCTCCTTCCGCGGCGCGCTGGCCAAGGCCCAGATCGGGGAATTCAGCTTCATCATCGCCTCGCTGGGGCGCAGCCTGGAGGTGACGGACGAGCGCCTGACGAGCCTCGCCTTCGGCGTCGCCTTTGCCACGATCTTTGCTACGCCGCTGCTTTCGGAACGCTCGGGGCCGATCTACGACCGCCTGCAGCGCATCGTGCCGGGCCGGGTACGGGAGTGGGCTCGCTTTTACCGGGAGTTTCTCGACAACGTGCTGACTTCGCTCGGGCGCAACATGGTGCTGCGGCTGATCCAGCGCCCGCTGCTGCAGATCACGCTCTATTTCTTCCTGCAAAACGGGATCGTGGTGGGGGCCTACCTGGGCTCGAACGCCCTGCAGGCGCACGCGGCGCGATGGACGGACTACGCGATGCCGCTGGTCTGGGTCGCGGCGGCGGCGCTCAGTGCGCCGCTGGTGCTGGCGGTGGTGCGCAACCTCAACGCGATCGTCTTTATCCTGACGGATGCGATGTTTGCGGCCAACAGCCCGCGCCCGATCTTCCCCAAACACCTGCGGGTGTTTTTCAACAACCTGCTGCTCGGCATGGTCCTGTTTGTGACCGGCGCGATCTACCTCGCGACGGCCGCTCCCTTCCTGCCTCCGCTCTCGGTGCTGGTGCTGTTTCTGGCGATCCTCTTTGCGGCGGCGGTGCTGGGCTGGCGTCAGCTCATCCGCATCAACAGCCAGATGGAATACTGGTTTATGGAGACGTTTTCGCTGCAGGTGCAGGACGCCGCCCGGGCCCGCCGGGAGCAGCTGATGAGCGACATCCGCAGCAAATATCCGTGGCCGGTGCAGGTGCAGGAACTCGTGCTGGCGGAGAACGCGCAGGCAGCCGGCAAGCGCGTGCGCGATCTCAACCTGCGGGCGGAAACGGGCGCGAGCATTGTGGCCCTCGGGCGTGACAGCCGTCAGGTGCTCGACCCGGGGGCGGATACGCCGCTCTTCCCGGGCGATCGCATCTTTCTGCTGGGTACGAGCGAACAGTTGAGTGCCGCCGCCGCGCAGTTACAGGCTCCGGTGCCGGAAGGGCAGCAGTGGGGTGCGGAGAGTCAGGAATTTGCGATCGACTCGGTGCTGGTCAACGCCGGCAGCTACCTCGACGACAATACGCTGGCCGGCGCCAAGGTGCGGCAGCGTTTCGGCGTGACGGTGGTGGGCATCCAGCGTGGGGAAGAGCGCATTACCTCACCTCGCCCGGATGCGCGCATGCAGACGGGCGATATCGTCTACGTGGTGGGTTCGCCCAAGGCGCTGGCGGCATTCGTCAAGCGCTGCAATCAGGCGCCGACGGAGGAAAACAATGCGATCCTAGGAACGCTGTCCTGATGCGCGCTTTTCGGGGACAGTGGTCTGTTGCTGGGTGCCTTCGAACACTTCGCGGGCGATCAACATCAGCTTCTTGCCCGACATGCGAAAGCCGAAAGTCTCACGATACCAGTCGCCGCTCACAAACTTGTGGCGGTAGAACTCGATCACGCCCTGAATATCGGATTGGCGATAAGCGTAGCCAGACTGCCGTACAACGTTCCTCTCTGCATGTAGCAATTGAGGGGACGCGGTGCGCAAAAGCCACGCCAAAACTTTGGTCCGCTTCATCAGGATGCGAGACAGGAGGTGTTGCTCATACTCCTGGGGCGAACACTGGTAATAGGCGCAGTAACGATCGGCGAAGGTGGGTGCCTCGCTTTCAAGCCGTTCTGAAAGTTTCTGGTGTTGGGGTCTTTGCACTCTGTCAGGCTGGTTGAAAACCTCGTATCATAGGGAAATGTAAAAACCAGAACTATTGTGACAACTAGAAAAACATACGTTTCAGACGTGTGTCATCCTTTAGGTAATTGTTTTTTTGAAACCAAGGGGTTTGCTTATGCAATTCGGAGTGATCGGAGCAGGACTGGCCGGTGTGGCTGCAGCTATTAAAATTGCTGAAGTGGGTCATAAGGTAGTATTGATGGAGCGGGGGTATCAGTCGATGTCGTGGCTGCGCACTCGCGCGGAAATTGCGGTTGATCTGGTGCCCGCAGAGGAAACGGGGGAGGCGCTGGTGCAGGGGTTGCCGCGAGGTAGCCAGGAGATGTTGGGGCCTTGGCATCACTGGCCGGCTGCCTCCACGGTGGCGTGGTTGAAGCAGCAAGGCGTACGCCTGTCGCCCGCGGAAAAGGGGAGTAAGCCTTGGCAGGCAAGCTCGCGTGACGTCGTGACGGCGCTCGAAGGGCGCTTGGCGGAGCTGGGAGTAGTCGTGGAAACAGGGCGCCACGCGCTTGAAATGGGGACGCGCCCGGACGGCTATCAGGTGTGGTTTGAAGAAGGCGAGCCTCTGGTAGTCGAGGCGTTGGTGCTGGCGACGGGCACGGCCCAGAAGAAGGGCTTGGCCATGGCGGAGGCCCTCGGCCATGCCGTTACACCGCTCTGCCCGAGCCTGATGACGGTGAAGCTTCGGGATGCGCGTATCCGCAACCTGCAGGGCCAGCCGCCCGTGGAGGCGGAGGTGCGCTTTGCGGACAAGCCCGGTTTGCCGGCGGAGCGGGTGGAACGCGGTGACCTGGAGATCCTCGGCAACGGCCTGGGTGGTCCGGCGATCGCCAACCTCACGGCCTGGGCGGCTCCGACCCTGGCCGGGGCCAAGCATAAATTTCCTCTGGTGGTGAACTGGGTGCCGGACTGGGGCGGGCAGATTGCCCGGGAGCTGAGCCAACGGGCCGTTCATCATGCCAAGGCGGCGGTGATGGATGAGCCGCAGGCCGGTCTGCCGCCCAAGCTGTGGGCGCGGCTGGTCGAGGCCTCCAAAATGACTCGGCAGGACACCTGGGGCGGCGTGTCGAAACGCCAGTTGTCGACGCTGGTCGGCAATCTGACGCAAGGCCGTTTCCAGGCGAGCGGGCACGGGATGCACAAGCCCGAGTTTGCCTACGCCGGTGGAGTGGCGCGAGACGAGATCGACTTTCGCACGATGGAGAGCCGCCGTTGCCCGCGTCTCTACTTTGCGGGCGAAATGGTCGACTGCGATGGGGTGCTGGGCGGTTACAACGCGCTGCTGGCATTGACGCACGCCCAGTTGATCGCGGCGGGCGTGGCGACAACCTAGAAGGCTTCGACGTCGGCGTTGGCCTTTTTCTTGATCTCGTCGAACGGAATGTCGTTGTTCGTGCGCAGCAGGTAGACGGGCTCCTTGGTCTTCACCCACACTTGCTGTTCCTTGGTCAGACGAGCGGGGACGGATTCGCACGCTTCGGCGATGGTCTTGACGGGCATGCGTCGCCCCTTGGGCGTGGTGTTGAATTCATAGGCCGCACGGACCAGGCGCTCTTCGGCCGAGAGGGGCGTATCGTCTTCCGGGATCTGGACCACCCAGCCGGTAAAGTCCTTGCCCTCCAGTTCGCCGTTGGGGTCCGACACGATCATCACAAACTGCTTTTTCACGCGCTCCGTCGGCGGCTTCTCGGCGTCCATCAGCTTCATCTCTTCTTCGATGTCGCCAATGATCGAGTCGACTTGCCGGGCCTCGATTTCGTTACGCTGCAGGATGTGTTTGACCAGTTCCAGGTCTACTTTCGCCATAAGTCCAGTTTCGCGGGTCTCGGAGCTTCAGAAAAGCAAAATCGCTCCACACGGCCTTTGCTTCTGAAAAGGTGCAGGTTGCAGTGGATCGTATTAGTAGGATTTGCAGAATGCCTCAGCTGAAGGATCGACCGCAACCGCAGGTGCTTTCTGCATTGGGGTTTTGGATGGAAAAGCCTTTGCCCATCAGGCCGTCGTCGAAATCGACGGTGGAGCCTGCGAGGCGTTCGAGGCTCTTGCGCTCGACGTAAATGGTGACGCCCTCGGAGGTTACGGATTCATCCTTGTCGGTCGCTTCGGCCATGGACATGCCATATTCAAAGCCCGAACAGCCGCCGGAGGTGATGAAGAGCCGCAGGGACTCGCCGGGGTTGGCCTGGGTCTGCAGCTCGCGCACTTTGGCGGCCGCACGCGTCGTTAAGGTGATCATGCCCCTAATAAACGCGGATCGGGGCGAGCTGTCAATCGGCTTACACCCAGGCTTGCAGCAAGTACTGTGCTAAGGCGCGAATTGTCGCTTGCCTCTCGGCGGAGGGTTCTATCACAATGGCTGTCGTGGCGCACGTGAAGCACCTGAAAGACCGTCTGGCATACCGCCTCGTCCGGCCCTTGGCCGAGGGCGGGATGGGTATCGTTTACGAAGCGGAGCAGCAGGGTGCGGGCGGCTTCCGCAAGCGGGTCGCGATCAAGATCATCCGCGAGGAATACTCGGCGGTGCCGGAGTTTCGGAAGAACTTTGTGGGCGAGGCCCGCCTGGTGGCCAACCTGATTCACACCAACATCGTCCAAACCTACCACCTGGGGGAAATCCTCGGTCAATACTACATGGTGATGGAGTACGTGAGCGGGGTAAATCTGGAAGAATTTATTCTGCAGCATCGTGCGTTGGGGCAGGCGATCCCGGTGGATCTGGCGGCGTTTATTGTCTCTCGCGTCTGCCGCGGCCTACGTTATGCCCACACCAAGACGGGTGATGATGACGAGGAAAACCTGGGCATCGTTCACCGCGATGTGAACCCGCGCAACATCCTCATCGCCTACGAGGGAGACGTGAAGCTGACGGACTTCGGCATCGCGAAAGCCGTCAACATCATGTACAACAAGGAAGGTGACGTGATTGCGGGCAAGGACGAGTACCTGTC
The DNA here is from genome assembly GCA_009772895.1 of Puniceicoccaceae bacterium 5H. Classification (GTDB taxonomy): domain Bacteria; phylum Verrucomicrobiota; class Verrucomicrobiia; order Opitutales; family Oceanipulchritudinaceae; genus WOUP01. Next base: position 54,224 of record WOUP01000017.1, read on the forward strand.
GCCCGAACAGGCGCGCCGGGAAGTCACCGATGCCCGCGCCGACATTTTCTCCTGCGGGGTCGTGCTGCTGGAGATGATCTGCGGCACGAACATTTTTGAAGCCGAAACCGGGGCCCGCACACGGCACAACATCCAGCACATGCCGTTGCCCCGGATCGCTGAATACAACCGCTTTTGCGACCGACGCCTGGAAGCTATCCTGCAACGTTCACTCGCCCGGACTCGGGAGGAGCGTTACCAGACGGCACAGGAGATGCTGACTGCGCTGGAGCTATATCTATACAGTGACGGCTACGGCCCGACCAACGAAAAGCTCGCCGGCTACCTGGAGCAACTCTTTGCCGAAGGAAAGGCCTATGAGGACGATGTTTCTCGCAGGCCCGGCTCTTTTGGTCTGTCGGCACCGCGAGCCCGTTAACCTCTTCTTCGATTTCTTATGCCTTCACAAGGACTCTCCCAAGTCCAGAAACAGACCCAGTCTCTCGTTCTCGCGCCCCAGTTGCGCCAGAGCCTGAAGATTCTGCAGGTCCCTACGCTCGAGCTGCGCAACGTCATCCTCGAAGAGCTGCAAACCAATCCCGCCCTCGAGGAATTGCCGATGGACGAGATGAGCCTCGAGGCTCAGGTAGACAACAAGAGCGAGAAAAACGACCAGGACGAAGCGCCGGGCGACAACGGCTCGGCCGAAGGGGAGGGCGATCTCGATTTCAGTGAAGAGTTCAACATCCTGCGCAAGATGGATGAGGACTGGCAGAATTACTTCCGCGAGGAGTCGGGAGAATTCGAGTTTACGTCCGACGATGCCAAGCGCCGCCAGCACTTCTTCGACTCCCTGACCGGCGATACTTCGCTGCAGGAAAATCTGATGGAGCAGGCGCGGCTGCAGGAGACCGACGAAGAGACGATGGCTTCGCTGGAGTATCTGGTGGGCAGCCTCGACAATAACGGTTTCCTCAATATCAAGCTCAACGATGTGGCCCTGCTGGCCAACCTGCCGCTGAAGAAGGTGCAGGAAGCCGCGCGCCTGCTCAAGACGCTCGAGCCCGCCGGTATCGGAGCGGAAAACATCCGCGAGTGCCTGCTGATCCAGCTGAAGGCACAGGGCCGCAGCAAGAGCCTCGCCGCCAGCATCATTCGCGATCATTGGGACTTGTTGAAGCGCCGCCGCCTGCCGGACCTGGCGCGCAAACTCAGTGTTTCGGTCGACATGATCCAGAGTGCGGTGGAAGAGATCAGCCGCCTCGATCCCGCTCCGGGGCGCCGGTTCAGCGACGACACCAACCGGGTCATCGTGCCGGACGTCACGGTCGAGAAGGACGACAACGACGAGTGGATCATCCACCTCAACAACGATTACATCCCCCGCCTGCGCATCAGCACCGCCTACAAGCAGATGCTGGCCAAGGGCGCGCTGAAGGGGAAGGAAAAGGAATATATCCAGGACAAGTTCCGCAGCGGCAAGTTTTTGATCAACAGCATCGAACAGCGCCAACAGACCATCGAGCGCATCACCCGCGAGCTGTTGAAGTTCCAGGCCGATTTCTTCGAGCACGGCACCAGTCAGCTGCGCCCGCTCACGATGAGCCAGGTTGCCGATGCCGTGGGCGTGCACGAAACGACGGTCAGCCGCGCCATTGCCAACAAATACATCCGCACGCCGCAGGGCGTCTTCGAGTTCAAGTATTTCTTCACGCCCGGTTACCAGGGGCAGGACGGCCAGGCCGTCTCCAACAAATCCGTCAAGGAACGCATCGCCAAGATCATCGAGGGCGAGCCGCCGAACAAGCCTTACAGCGACCAGGCGATCGTGGAGATCCTCAAGGAAGAAGGCGTGAGCATCGCCCGCCGCACCGTCGCCAAGTACCGGGAAGAGATGGGAATCTTGCCGACCAACTTGCGCCGCCGCTACGCGTGAGGTATTAGCCTTGGTGATTCTCTGGTATCCGCTCAAGTTTATGGATATTGTTAACTAATAGCTCATCTTGAGTTGTCATGATCGAGGTAATCGTTCTACTTAACGGTTCTTCAGCTGTTGAATAGCGTTACTCCTCCCCTGTGACATGTTTCTGGAAGATTCCCCCCATCTCCCCCCGCGCTTGCTCATCGACGCCTCCTCGCAACGCCTGCAGGTAGGTTTGCTTGGTGTAAATGGGCAATGGCATGCATTGAAATCGGCTGAGGGCGAGGCCCTCGAAACCCTGTTTTCCCTGACCCGCGAACTCCTGGACGAGGCTCGGCTCTCCGTTGCGGACGTCAGCGGCTTCGTGTTCTGCAAGGGTCCCGGGTCAATTCTGGGCCTGCGACTGGCCGCTATGGCCATCGAAGGCTGGCGGGCGCTGGAGCCCAGTTCGCCGCCGCCGCTTTTCTGCTACCACAGCCTGGCGGCCGCGGCGGCCATCCACCATGCTCGCACGCGCGCGCAAGCCTTTACCGTGATCTCGTTCTTTCGTCGCGGCCAGTATAACACGCTGCGTGTCGACGGTGGTGAGTTGGGACCGCTCGAGCTTTCGGATGCGGACGATCTGGAGCTGGAGCTGCAGGCCGCCCCCGTCCTGCACATCCCGCAACGGCGTGTGAAGCATCCGCTGCCGGAAGGAGTGCAGGAGCTCGATTACGACCTGCAGGATCTGGGGGAGGCGCTTTCCCTTTATCCAGATCTGATTGAACCGGCGGAGAAGGCCGAGGTGATGGTGCCGGTCGAGCCCGATTTCGCCAAATGGTCGGCTGAGCGACATCGCTAAAAGCTGCTTTTGTGCGTCTCCGCACAATTCCCATTGGCGGTTGCCGCGGGAGGCGTTCTAATGGACGGCCATGTCACGGGCTCCGGAAAAGCTGCGGGCGTGGGCGGAAGTGGATTTGGGATCGCTGGAGCGCAATCTGGCGAGCATCCGGGCCGCCCTGCCGCCTTACCTCAAATACATTGCGGTCGTAAAGGCCGATGCCTACGGGCACGGTATGCCGGCGGTCGCCACGCGCCTGATGCGGGGGGGGGCGGACATGTTTGCCGTCGCCAACCTCGCGGAGGCTGCGGCCTTGCGCGAGATCGGCACCGGCTGGCCTATCCTGCTGCTCAGTGCGGTTCTGCCCAGCGAAGATCGTGATCTGGTGACCTACCAGGCGACGCCCACCGTCTCCGGCTACGAAGAGGTGGAGCGCTTCGGGCGTTTGGGCGAGCAACAGGGCAAGCCCTTCCACGTGCACCTCAAGGTCGACACCGGCATGGGGCGCCTCGGCATCTGGCACGACGAGGCGTTGGCGCTCTATCAGGCCATCGTCGCGCACCCGCACCTGTCGCTGGAGGGCATTTACACGCACTTTTCCAGCGCCGATGTCGACAACGCCTATACGGTGGCCCAACGCGACTTGTTTGTGCGCACGTTGGAGCGCTTCCCCGGGCTCGACCCGAGCAAGGTGCTGATCCATGCCGACAACAGCGGTGGTCTGGAGACCTTCCCCCGCACCGGCATCTTCCGCGGGGTGCGCATCGGCCTGCTGCAGTATGGGGTGGGGCCGTATCCGCGTTCTCTGCTCGGCAGCGCCAAGGTCTACCCGGTCTTCAGCTTCCACGCGCGGGTGGGGCTGGTCAAATCGCTGCCCGAGGGGGCGAGCGTCAGCTATGGCCGCAGCTACACTCTCAAACGCCGCTCACAGCTGGCGGTGCTGACGGCCGGCTATGGGGACGGCGTGCCCACGACCTTGAGCAATCGCGGCGTGGTGTTGATCCGCGGGCAACGCTGTCCGATCATCGGCCGGGTGACGATGGACCAGACGATCGTCGACGTGACGGATCTCGACGGCGCGGTCGCACCGGGCGAGCTGGCCACGCTGGTGGGCCAGCAGGGGGACGAGCGCATCACGGTGGTGGAGTTTTCCCGCATGTCGGGCCAGGTGCCGTGGGAGGTTTTCTGTGGGGTGACGAAGCGGGTCGAGCGTCTCTATAAGACGGACACGGCGGTCTAGGTATAAACGCTCATTTTAGCGGCGGTGGGTAAGTTCTGCCTAAACTTTTCGGGTGAGTGACAGATATATACTGATAGCGCGCATTCGTTTACTGCTTCTGTGTCATGGCCTTCTTTAAAAATCTCCTGCGTAACAACGGCTTCAAGAAAGAGCGCCCGGAAACGACTCCGGCGCGGACGGTTGCGGCTACGCCCGAGGAGCCGGCCGCACCAGCCGAACGCCTGGATTTGACGCAGGAGAGCCCGGACATGGACCCGCAAGAGGGCTTGCGGCAGATCACTTCGCGCTACAACCGCAATGTGAAGGAGTGCCTGCCAGTGGGGCGCGAGCAGGTGCTGAGCCGCGTGAAGGAACTGGACAACCTGCCTTCGCTCGCTTCCCTGACCCGCACGCTGCAGGAGAACCTCTCCACCAAGGGGGCGGACCTGGAGAGCATCGCCGGCGTGATCGAGAAAGACACGGCGCTGACGAGCCGCATCCTCCGCCTGGCCAACAGCGCGTATTTTTCCCAAGGGCAGGAGCTGACTTCGGTTTTCGAAGCGGTTGCGCGCCTCGGCGTGCCGACGATCCGCAACATGGTGACGACGCACCGGGTGCTGCAGGACGCCCAGAACCTCGCGCCCAATTTCAACTGGCGGGTGCTATGGATGCACAACGTCGCGGTGAGCATGGCGGCGGAAGACCTCTGCGACATCCTCGGGGTCGACTCGCCGCCGTTTTTGGCCGCGGGCGGCCTGCTGCACGACCTGGGCAAGATCATCCTTTCGGACCTCTATCCCGATCACTACCTGAAGGTGTTGACGCAGGCCTACGGCTCGGCCCGACCGCTGGTGCTGGAAGAGCGTTCGCTGTTTGGCACCGACCACGAGGAGGCGGGCGCCATCTTCTCCCGCGCGAGCGGCTTTCCGGAAAACCTGACGGCGATCATCGCCTTCCACCGGGCACCGGAAAATGCGGGCGATTACCAGGTGCAGGCGTCGGTGGTGCAGCTGGCGAATTACTTTGTGAAGATCTTCGGGCTGGGCTTTAGCGGCGACCGTACCTTCAGCGTCGACCACTATTCGGAGCTGAGCGGGTGGAAGATCATCCGCGCCGATGCCCAGGCGTCGAATCTGCGCTACCTCGAGCAGATGGATTCATTGCTCAAGGTAAGCCTCGACACCTCCCGGTCCAAGATCCAGCGCGCGCTGCGCACCTGGTTCCCCGGTTGAGGCTAGCCCTGCACGGTCAGGCTCTGGCCGTTGTCTTCGGGGGTCAGCTTCAGGATGTAGGGCACGGCCTTCTGGGCCCACTTTTCCGGCGTTGGCTGCTTTTTAGCCGCTTCATCCCAGATGCTGCGCAGCATCTCGGTGTTGACGGTGCCGGGGCTCAGGGGGATGACCGCCAGCCCGTCCGGGACTTCCTGGGCCACAGACTTGCTCAGGCCTTCGATCGCCCACTTCGTGGCGCAGTAGGGGGCCATTTCCGCAATGCCCATGCGGCCGGAGCCGGAGCTGAGGTTGATCACAATGCCCTTGCCGCGCTCGATCATCGCGGGCAGGAAGGCGCGCATCAGGCGGCTGACCGCGAGCACGTTGACCTCGAAGAGCTGGGCGAACTCCTCTTCGGGCACCTCCCACAGCGGCGCCCGTCGGTTGATGACCGCAGCGTTGTTGATCAGAAAGTCCGGAGCGCCGCCTTCGGAGAGCACGCTGGTCACCCAGCCCTCGACCGCGGCAGGGTCGGTCACGTCCAGGGCCGTCCAGTGATTGGGCGCGGGAAATTGTTCGGCCAGTTCGGCAATGGCATCCTGATCGCGCCCGCAGCCATACACGGTGTGCCCCGCCTGGGCGAAGCCTTCGGCCAATGAGCGGCCAATGCCCCGGGTCGCTCCAGTCACCACGATTCGATAAGGGTCTGCCATGTCGGCATTCTAGTGCCCAAAGCCCCTGAGGTAAAGGAGGCTGCAGATTTCCTGCACCTGCACCGGCGGCGAGTGGTGGGGTAGCGCCGGTTAAGATACTTGCACTGCCAGGGCCGTTCTGGCCTGATGGAACAAGCGATGGATATAGCTTTTCTTGGCACGGGGACTTCGCAGGGCGTCCCGATGATCGCACATGAGGCCGATGGGCTCGACCTGCAGGATCCGCGCAACTGGCGCACCCGCACGAGCGCCCACATCTGGATGGGCGGCCAGCGTCTGCAGATCGATGTCGGGCCGGAATTCCGCCTGCAGTGTCTGCGCAACCAGATCGACCAGGTGGACTATGTGTTGATGACGCATGGTCACGCCGACCACATCATGGGCATGGACGACCTGCGCCGCCACGTGGACCTGCGCGCCGGCAAGGCGTTGCCCGTCTACGGTAACCTGGAGACGCTCGAGCGCTTGCAGCAGGTCTTCCCCTACGCAATCCACGAGCAGGCCCCGGTGAAGGGTTACCCGGCCTTCAGCCTGCGCGAGTTCCCGTCCACGCTGGACTTGCCCTGCGGCCGCATCCAGTCGACGCCGTTGCCGCATGGGCGTTCGGACACGTTGGGGCTGGTCTTTACGGAAAAGAAGACCGGGCAGAAGCTGGCCTATTTTACGGATTGCAAGGAGGTGACGCCCGCCGCGCGCGCCCTGGCTGAAAACGCCGACATCCTGGTGATCGACGCCTTGCGCCCGGAGCCGCACCCCAGCCACCTGCACCTCGACGGCGCGCTGGAGATCGCGCTGGCCCTCGGTGCGCGCCAGACCTTCTTCATCCATATGACCTTTGCGGTCGACCACGAGCGCTATAACGACACTCTGCCGGACAATATTCGGCTCGCTCACGACGGCCTCAAGGTGAACGTCGGCACGCTCGAAGAAACCACGCGGGAACCCGTCTGGGCGTAGCAGAGGCTGGTGGCACCCCTCCTGGGTGCAGTTGTTTGACCGCGGGCCCGGTGGTGTCGGTCGCTGGCGCGCCCTGAACCACCGGCTACAGGCTGGCACCTCTCCGAGGTGCTGAGATGCCGTTACGCTAGCGTCGGGCAGGAGGGTTTACGCGCGGATATTCATGGCTGAGTGTCTAGGCATCGCGTCCGGGCGTCCTGTGCTCAACCCAGGAGGGATTGTCGCTTATAGCCGGTGGTTGAGGCGGCGTCGGTCGTCGACACCGCCGGAATCTTGCCCCGTCCGGCAAGGCTTCTTGAAGAGTGCCAGCACGCATCTTCCGCCCCGCTCGCTGACTAAAAAAGGCAGGCCCTTGGTGGGACCTGCCTTGGAAAACGGGAACGGGGGAGGCGTTTAGGCTTCCTCTTCCTCGACTTGAACGACGCGGGAGATGCCGATGAGCTTGTCGCCCTGGGCGAGGTTCATCAGGCGCACACCCATGGTGCTGCGGCCGACGACGCGGATACCGTTGACGGGGCAGCGGATGGCCTGGCCGGAACGGGTCAGGAGCATGACCTCGTCCTCGTCCCGCACGCTGAGGGCGCCGACGACGCCTTCGGTGCGGATGGCGATGATGCCGGAGCCGCCGCGGTTTTGCACGCGGTATTCGGAGAACTCAGTGCGCTTGCCCTGGCCGTTGGCGCCGGCGATGAGCAGCTTGGCCTCGGGGTCGACGACTTCGATCGTCACCACGTAGTCGTCCTTGTCCTTCAGCGTGATGCCCTTGACGCCGCGGGTAGCGCGGCCCATGGCCCGGAGTTGATCCTCGGCGTTGAAGCGGATGCTCATGCCGCGGCGGGTCACCATCACGAGTTCGTCCTGCGGATGCACGAGCTGCACGCCGATGAGCTGGTCGCCGTCGTCGATGTTGATGCCGATGATGCCGCCCTTGCGGAAGTTGCGGTAGTCCATCAGCGCGGTCTTCTTGACCACACCGTTGCGGGTGGCCATGACGAGGTGCCAGCCTTCTTCCTCGAAGTTCTTGATCGGGATCATGGCGGCCACGTGCTCGTCCTTTTGCATTTGCAGGACGTTGGCGAGGCTGCGGCCCTTGGAGATGCGGGTGCCTTCGGGAATGTCGTAGACCTTCTCCACATAGACGCGCCCGGTGTTCATGAAGAACATCATGTAGTCGTGCGTGCTGGCGGTGAAGAGGCGTTCGACGAAATCGTCGTCATGGGCGCCGGTGCCGATCACGCCCTTGCCGCCGCGCTTCTGGCTGCGGTAGTCGCTGACCTTGGTGCGCTTGATGAAGCCCTTGTGCGAGACGGTGATGATGCAGCCTTCGTTGACGATAAGGTCTTCCATGCGGAAGTCGCCGTTGTCGTCCACAAACTGGGTCTTGCGCGGCGTGGCATATTTGTCGCGCATCTGGTTGAGCTCGTCCTTGATCACGCCGAGCAGCTTTTGCTCGTTTTCGAGGATCTCGCGCAGTTCGGCGATCAGGCGCATCAAGTCGTCGTATTCGGCCTGGATCTTTTCGCGCTCCAGCCCGGTGAGCTGGTAGAGGCGCATGTCGAGGATGGCGTTGGCCTGGCGCTCGGTGATGGGGTATCTTTCCATCAAGCGCGTGCGGGCCTCGTCGCGATTGGCGGAGGCACGGATGATGCGGACGAAGTCGTCGAGGTTGTCCAGCGCGATGAGGTAGCCCTCGAGGATGTGTGCGCGTGCTTCGGCCTTGGCCTTGCGGAACTCCGTGCGGCGGCGGATGACTTCGCGGCGGTGCTCGACGTAGACCTCGATCAGCTCCTTGATGTTCATCTCCTTCGGGCGGCGGTCGACCAGCGCGAGCAGGATGACGCCGAAGGAGCTTTCGAGCGGGGTGTGTTTGAAGAGCTTGTTGACGATCACGCGCGGGATCTCGCCCCGCTTGAGCTCGATCACGATGCGCGTATTTTCGTCGGACTCGTCACGGAGGTCGCTGATGCCTTCGATCGTCTTTTGCTGGACGAGGTCGGCGATCTTCTGGACGAGGTTGGCGCGGTTGACGTTGTAGGGGATCTCGGTGATGACAAGCTGCTCCTTGCCGTTCTTGATCTCCTCGGTGTGCACGACACCGCGCATGCGCACGATGCCGCGTCCGGTGCGCATGTAGCTGTCTACGCCTCCGCGGCCCAGGATGGTGCCGCCGGTGGGGAAGTCGGGCCCCTTGATGAGCTGCATCAGCTCGTCGATCTCGATCTGCGGGTTGTCGATCAGCGCGATGGTGCCGTCGATCAACTCGCCGAGGTTGTGGGGCGGGATGTTGGTGGTCATGCCCACCGCGATGCCCGTCGAGCCGTTCATGAGCAGCGCGGGCAGGGCGCTGGGCAGCACGGTCGGCTCGGTCGTCTCCTCATTGTAGTTGGGGGCAAAGTCGACCGTATTTTCGTCGAGGTCGTGCAGGAGGGCCTCGGCGGAGGAGGTGAGGCGACACTCGGTGTAACGATAGGCGGCCGGGGGGTCGTTATCGATGCTGCCGAAGTTGCCCTGCGGATCGATCAGCGGGGTGCGCATGACCCAGTTCTGCGCCAGGCGCACGAGGGTATCGTAGACGGCCTGGTCACCGTGCGGGTGGTAGTTACCGATCACGTCGCCGACCACCTTGGCGCACTTGTGGAAGGGCCGGTTGTGCAACATCCCTTGCCGGATCATGGCATAGAGGATGCGCCGTTGCACCGGCTTCAGCCCGTCGCGTGCATCCGGCAGCGCCCGGCTGATGATCACCGACATGGAATAGTCGATGTAGGCCCGTTCCATCACCTCGGTGATGTTCGTAGGGGTCAGCTTTTCATTCGCAGAATACATGAGAAGAAAGAATTAAAAATAGAAAAAAATGATTAACAGAAGAACACTAAGAGCACGAAGTAAGGAGAGAAGAAGAGGCGTTGAATTTGAGTCTGTGCAGTCCATCGACCAGCCGGTATTCATGGAAATTAATCAGGAGACCCAGAGGAAGATCGAGCAGTTTTAGATAACTGATTGTCTGCGCCTTATGGACGGGAAGAATGGTTTCAACCGCTTTTAATTCAATAAGAAGGCAATCGTCGACGAGTAGGTCGCATTTCAGCTTCTCATCAATAGACAGGTCCTTGTAGCGGATGCAGACTTCAGCTTGTTGTCGCACTTGAATCCCGCGCAGCATAATTTCATGCGCCAGGCACTTTTGGTAAATCGATTCGAGCAACCCAGGCCCGAGCTCGCGGTGCACTTCAATCGCCGCACCTATCACTATTCGGGATAGCTGATCTGCTCTCTCGATTTTGTTCATCTTCTTCGTGTTCTTTGCGTCCTTCTGTTTGAATTGTAATGACTTCTTTATACGTCGAGGTTGCTCGTGTTCAGGGCGTTGTCTTCGATGAAGGCGCGGCGGCTGGGGACGTCGTCGCCCATGAGCATGGTGAAGGTGAGCTCGGCTTTGGCGGCGTCGTCGATGTTGACCTTCAACAGGCGGCGCGTTTCCGGGTTCATCGTGGTGTCGAAGAGCTGCTTCGGGTTCATTTCACCGAGACCCTTGTAGCGCTGAATACTGAGGCCGCGGCGGCCGAATTCGCGAATGGCGGGCAACAGGTCGAGGATGCTGTTGAGTTCGAGCTTGGTCTCCTTCTTCTCGTCGCCGAAGTTCTCGAACAAGTGATAACGCGGCGCGTCGCCTCGGCTCCATTGTTCGACCGAAAGACCGAGCTTTACGAGCTCGCGCAAGACCTTCGTCATCGCGGTTGCTTCGAAGATTTCGTGGATGCTCAGGCGCTGATTGACCATGCGGTCGCCGGAGGGGACCATGCGCACGATCGTTTCGGCATAAGCGTCTTCGATGCTCTCTTCGGTGATGAAGCGGGTGCGCTCTTCCTCGTTGCGCAGGAAGCGGAACACTTCGTCATTACCGGTGCGGATGCGCACGAGATACTTGGGCAAGACCTGTTCGGCATCGTGCTGGTCGAGGAAGTGGTCGAGCGCGCAACCGTAACGGGTCACACCATTGCCGAGGCGCTCGAGGTAGGCCAGGTTTTCCACGATCTTGTCGACCTTGGCGCCGGGGAACTGGTGCTGGTCGCGCAGTCGCAGCAAGGTCACGTCTTCGGAGCCGAGCTCGATCAGGATGCGGTTGAGCTGTTCCTCGGTGTCGATGTACTGCTCCCGCTTCTTGCGCTTGATCTTGTAGAGCGGCGGCTGGGCCATGTAGACGTAGCCGTTCTCGATCAGGCCGCGCATCTGGCGGTAGAGGAAGGTCAGCAACAAGGTGGCGATGTGGGCGCCGTCCACGTCCGCGTCACACATGATGATGATCTTGTGGTAGCGTGCCTTGCCGGCGTCGAACGCACCGTCGCCCTCGTGATCGCCGATGCCCGTGCCCATCGCGGTGATGATGGCCCGGATTTCATTGTTGTTGAGCACCTTGTCCAAGCGGGCCTTCTCGACGTTCAGGAGCTTGCCCCGGATCGGGAGAATGGCCTGATAGCGGCGGTCGCGGCCCTGTTTGGCGGAGCCGCCGGCGGAGTCACCCTCCACGATGAAGATCTCGCAGATCGATGGATCCTTCTCGGAGCAGTCGGCCAGCTTGCCCGGCAGGCCACCGGTGGAGAGCGCCCCCTTGCGCACCGTTTCGCGGGCCTTGCGGGCGGCTTCGCGCGCGCGGGCGGCGTTGAGGGACTTGTTGATGATCTTCTTGGCGAGGTTCGGATCGGTCTCGAAGGCGTACTTGAGCTTTTCGCCCACGATCTTCTGCACGATGCCGTCGACTTCGCCGTTGGAAAGCTTGGTCTTGGTCTGACCCTCGAAGCGCGGTTCCGGCACCTTGACGGAGATGACCGCCGTGAGGCCCTCGCGCACGTCGTCGCCGCTGAGGTTGGGATCCTTTTCTTTCAGGATGCCGTTGGCCTTGCCGTAGTTGTTGATCACGCGGGTCAGGGCGGTGCGGAAACCGCTCAAGTGCGTGCCGCCCTCGAAGTTGTGGATCGAGTTGGCGTAGGCAAAGATCTGGTCGGCAAAGGTGTCGTTGTACTGCAGCGCGATATCGACGATGATCTTGGCGGAGTCGGCATTGGCTTCGTTGGCCAGCGCCTCGCCGCTGAAGGCGATCGGGTCGTCGTGCAACACCGCCTTGCTGCGGTTGAGGAAGCGCACGTATTCGGCCAGGCCATCGCGGAAGAGATAGGTCTCGGTCTTGCCGTTGCGCTCGTCCGTCAGCACGATGTTGATGCCGGGATTGAGGAAGGCGAGCTCGCGCAGGCGCTTGGCCAGCAAGTCGTACTTGTATTCGCGCGTGGTCTCGAAGATCTCGGGATCGGGCAGCCAGCTGATCTTGGTGCCGGTCTTTTTGGTGGAGCCGATCACGCTCATCTTCTCGGTCGTCTTGCCGCGGCTGAAGGCCATGTGGTGGACCTTGCCGTCGCGGCTGACTTCGACCTCGAACCACTCCGAAAGGGCATTCACGCACTTGGCGCCGACCCCGTGCAGACCGCCGGAGACCTGATAGGCGCCCTTGCCGAACTTGCCGCCGGCGTGCAGGTTGGTCATGACCAGCTCGACCGCCGGCATGTTGTATTTGGGGTGCATGTCGACGGGGACGCCACGGCCGTTGTCCTCCACGCTGACGGAGCCTTCGCCGTGTAACGTCACCTTGATGGTGTCGCAATAGCCGGCCAGGGCCTCGTCGATGGAGTTGTCGACAATCTCAAAAACGCAGTGGTGGAGGCCCCGTTCATTCGTGTCGCCGATGTACATGTCGGGGCGCTTCCGCACCCCTTCAAGTCCTTCGAGCTTTTGAATCTGTGAGGCGTCGTAGGACCCTTGTTTCGCTGCTTCGGTACTCATTGATAATGAACGAAATTGTGCGGAAATGTAAAATGGTGATATTGCCCGAGCTGAACCCCGCTGGCCAGAGAAAAATGCCGCTCAGACCGCTCGAATCCGGGCTTTGGGGCGTAAGCGCTTGAACTTCTACAAGCAAGCCGGGAGGCCGTTTGCGGGCGGGCGCAATAAAGGGTATTTACGCGACCGTCATGAAGGGTTAGGAGGTTGTTCATCTTGTTCCGCCGGCCCTCGTTACGTCCTTTCCTCGACTTGCTCTTCCCGCCCACTTGCGCGCTTTGCGCCGGGGTGGTGGAGGCGGGCGCGTACCGCTATGTCTGTGCAGACTGTCGGGCGGGCTGGGAGTTCATCGAGCCGCCGTGTTGCGAGACCTGCGGCTATCCTTATGCCGGGCGGGTGGAATCGCCGCGCAGCTGCCCGCGTTGCGTGGACCTCCAGCCGGTTTTCGAGCGGGGGCGGGCGATCTTTCGCTACACCGAGACGGGGCGGCGCTGGGTGCACGAGCTGAAATACCACGGCGGCCTCTACCTGCTGGAAGACATTCCGCTGCTGCTCAAGCGCCGGCTGGAGTTGCGGCAGCTGGCGGCCGGGGCGGTGCTGGTGCCCGTGCCGCTCTACCCGCGGCGCGAACGCGAGCGCGGCTTCAATCAGAGCCATGAACTGGCCTGTGCGTTCGCTGGCGCCATCCCGGGGGCGGAGGTGCGGCTCCTGTTGCGGCGGGTGCGCGAAACGCCTACGCAGACGGATCTGACGCGGGCGCAGCGCCAGGAAAATGTGCGGGGGGCGTTTGAGCTTGCGCCGGGGGCGGTGGTCGAGCCCGGCCGCCTGCATGTGGTGGTGGACGATGTGCTGACGACGGGGGCAACGGTCAATGCGTGTGCCAAGGTGCTGCGTCGGGCGGGCGTTGAGCGGACCCGGGTCCTGACCCTCGCACACGGCTGACGTGTTGACGTCGGGGGGTTGACTGCGCAACTTGTTCTTAATGGCCTTCTTTTCCAAGCCGCGATATACGACTGTTAAGCCACCGGAACGTAAGCGTGACATTCCGCGGGATCTCTACACCCGCTGTCCGAAATCCGGCGAGCTGATCTACACCAAGCAATTGGAGGAGAACCTGATGGTGGTGCCCAAGAGCGGCTACCACTTTCGCCTGGATGCTCCGCGCCGTATCGCGAGCCTGATCGACGAGGGCACGTGGGAGGAATTCGACGCCGGCATCACCGCCGTCGACAGCCTGGAATTTACCGACACCAAGCCCTACAAGGACCGCTTGCAGGGCTACATCGCCAAGACTGGCCTGAATGAGGGCGTGGTCTGCGGCACGGGTGAGATGGAAGGCGTGAAGGTCAGCCTGGCGGTGATGGACTTTCGCTTTGCCGGTGCCTCGATGAGTGCCGCCGTGGGCGAGAAGATCACCCGGGCGATCGAGCGCGGCCTGGAGCAGAAGACGCCGGTCATCATCGTGTCCGCCTCCGGTGGCGCGCGCATGCAGGAGGGCATCTACAGCCTCATGCAGATGGCGAAGACGAGTGCGGCCCTGTCGCGCCTGTCCGACGCCGGGCTGCCGTATGTCTCGGTCCTGACCGATCCGACCACGGGCGGCGTTACCGCCAGCTTTGCGACTTTGGGCGACCTGATCCTGGCCGAGCCGGAAGCGCTGATCTGCTTTGCCGGTCCGCGCGTGATCAAGGAGGGTACGAATCAGGAGCTGCCGGAAGGCTTCCAGCGTTCGGAGTTTCTGCTCGAACGCGGCCTGATCGACCAGATTGTGACCCGCCACGAACTGCGCCCGCGCATCATCAGCTTCCTGCGCGTGTTCATGAACCAGCCCGCGCCGGTCGAGGCGTAAGCGCCGATTTTCAGGAGGCAACACTTTGCAGACGCCAGATCTTTCCGATTACGGCGCGGTCCAGCACTATCTCTATGGGCTGCGTCACCACGGCGCGAAATACGGTATCGACCGCATGCCGCCGTTTCTCGAGGCCCTGGGCAATCCCCACCGCCGCTACCCGATCCTTCACGTCGCCGGCACCAACGGCAAGGGCTCGACCTGTGCGATGCTGGAGGCCATCTACCGTGAAGCCGGCTACTGCACGGGCCTCTTTACCTCGCCGCACCTCGTCTATCAGGGCGAACGCGTGCAGGTAAACCGGGAGCGCCTGAGCCACGAGGGGATCGCGGACTATACCCGCCAGCTGCAGCCGATCGCGCAGCGCCTGGCGGAAGAGGATCCGGATAATCACCCGAGCTTTTTCGAGTTCATGACCGCGATGGCCTTCCTGCGCTTTGCGGAGGCGCCCGTGAATGTGGCGATGCTCGAGACGGGCCTCGGTGGGCGGTTGGATGCGACCAATGTCGTCGATCCGGCGCTGGCGATCCTCACTTCGGTCAGCTACGATCACACGGACATTCTCGGGGATACGCTGGCGAAGATCGCGTGGGAAAAGGCGGGCATCATCAAGCCGGGCAAGCCGGTGGTGATGGGCTGCCTGCCGGAGGAGGCCGAAGCGGTGGTGCGCCAGCGCGCGGCCGAGCTGGAGGCGCCGCTCTACTCGGTGCGTGAGCGCTTCGGCAGCTACGAAGAGCGCTACCCGGAGACGGTGCTGCAGGGCGATTTTCAACGGCTGAACGCGGCGGTCGCGACCTTGGCTGCCGAGGTTTTGCGCGCACAGTTCCCGGTGTCGGATGCGCAGATCCGGCACGGGCTGATGAATGTGAGTTGGGCCGGGCGTTGGGAAAAGCACAGCGCGGGCGATCGTCAGGTGATCCTCGACGCGACTCACAACCCGGAGGGTGCGCGCTTTCTCGATCGCCAGCTGAGCCGCCTGGTGCGCGAGACGGGCGTGCAACCGGTTATCGCGGCGGGTTCGTTGGGCGATGTGCGCGCCAAGGCGCTGATGGAGGTCATTGCGCGGCACGCTCGCGAGATTGTGTTGATTCGACCGCATCAGCCGCGCGCCTGCAGTTTTGAAGCACTGGAATCGGCCATCCCGGCGGGCTTTGCCGGTCCGGTGCGGCGGGCGAAAGTGCGCGACGTCTTTCCGGCCCCGGGGGTCTGCCTGCTGGGCGACCCCGGCGAGACGGTGGTCATGACCGGCTCGATCTACCTCATTGGCGAGGCGATGGAGGCGCTCTACCACGAGACGCCCATCGGCGAAGAGCTCTTGCAGGACTAGCGAGTGCCGCGGCCCTGAGGGCTACCGCAGTTCCTTCAGCCAGAAGATCATGGGCTGGGCCGTCTCTTCGGTCTGGCCGATTTCCTTCCAGCGAAACTCCGTGTGTAGTTCGGGGTGACGCTCGAACCCGCGTCGCTGCCACCAGGCGTCGAGCGGGCGATAGCCCTCCGGTCGCGCCGGGTGATCGGAGGAGCGCTGCACGGCGCAGAAGCTGGCCCACCGAAAGCCGCCACGGCGGGCGGCAGCTTCGCGTTCGTCGAAAAACACACGGCCCGCGCCGTGACCGCGATAGCGCGCATCGAGCACGCTTTCGCCAAAGTAAAACACCTCTTGCAAGTCGTAGCCTTGTTCGCGAAACGGCTGTTGGAACTCGGCATCACCGTCGATCAAGGGCAGGGCCGTCGAGCAGCCGACGACTTGCGCGTCGTCGAAGGCGACCACCAGCACGCTGCGTCGGCAGTCTGCGAGGTGTTGCAGGTAGGCTTCCTCGTAGCCGAGTTCGCCCGCGTAGAGGTAGGGGAACTCCGCGAAAACCTGAATCCGCAGCCGCGCCAGGTCCGAGATGAACGGGCGCACGTCGGCGCCGAATACGGTCTCGTAACGGAGCGCGGCCATGCGGGTAATGCTCAGGTGTCGGGCCTAGTGGACGGCCTGATCGCCTTCCTTGCGGCTGTCCTCTTCCTCCGGCTTGTCCTCGGCGGCCTGGGGCGCTTCGGCTTCGCTGGATTCAGGCTGCGGCTCCGGTTGTTCGGCGGTCGGCGCTTCGGGTGCGATCTCTTCGGCGGCCGGTTGCGTTTCCGCGGCTTCCGGGGCGGCCGGGGTTTCCGGCGTGATGGCGGCAGGCTCTTCGGCCGCCGGTTGTTCGGCGACGGGCTGCTCCGGTAGAGAGGCGTCCGTTTGCGAGGTCTCGCTGGCGACGGCTTTTTCTTCCTGCTGGGCTTCGGGGGCCGGGGCAGGGTTTTCCGTTGCTTCGGTGGCCTCTACGGCGGCGGCCTGTTCGGCCGGTTGAGCTTCCGCTTCAGCCTGGGGTGCTTCGGTCGGGGCGGGCGTGGCCGCTTCGATCGGACCCGGGCTAGCTTGCGCGGCCTTCGGCTTGTTGCCGCGGTTGCGCTTGCCGCCACGGCTGCTGACGTTGTCGTCGTCATTGCCGCTGCCATCCACATCGCGCGGGGCGGGGGCGAAGAGGCTGCCGTCGCTATACTCGATCACATAACCTTGTGTGATGAGGTAGCGCAGGTCGCGCTTGAGGCCTTGGAGTTGCTCCTTGTCCTCGTCGGAAATGGCAGGTTGTTCCGCACCTTCGGGCAGTGCCTCGCCTTCCTTCTGTTCGGGCAGGTCGATCCCGAGATACTCGTGGGGCAGGGCCTTGACGGTGATCTTGGGGTGCGCCTCGATGAAGGTGATGAGGTCGTTGAGGTTGTCCGCCAGGGCTTCGCCTGGCTTGCGGAAGCGGCGTTTGACGGCGCAGACGTAGGAGACGCCCTTGCTGCCCTTCTTGTAGACCGCGAAATTGAGGCGACGCAGGCGGCCGCGCAGGTGGTTGGCCGTGTCGAGCGGGAAGCGCATCTGCTGTTCGTGCAGGGCTTCGACCGAGCGGCGGATCGGGTCGTTGGCCGGCAGGAGCGGCAGGTCCTTGCCGAGGAAGCGGGCGCTGTAGGCCGGGCGCACGAGCTTGTCCTTCTGGTGCGTCACCAGGTAAAAGCGGGCGCTCTCGAGGTCGAGGAAGGTCTTGGGATCTTCGCCTTCGGGCTGCCCTTTCAAGGTGTAGCGCTGGGCCTTCTTCATCTGCTCGATCCACTGCTGGACGGCGTCTTCGTCGCGCACCGATTCGATGCGGTTCTTGAAGCGCTCAAAGGGCACGTGGGCCAGCTTGGCGGCGTGGTGCTCCTGGATCAGCGCGCCATAGCGGTGATAGTTGGGCGGGCCGAGCAGCTCACCGGTCATACCGCACTTGTGGATGACCTGGAAGTTGCCGGTCGGAGCCTCTACTTCCACCTCTTCGGTGTCGAAAAAGTCGCTCAGGTAGTTCTTGAAAACGTGGCTGAGGGCCTCCTGCTCACTGAGGAAGGGCAGGCCGTCCTGCACGCAGGCGACCAGCTTGGCCTCTTCGCCCTGGCGTTGATCCGGGTGCTTGACGAGGCACACGTAGCGCTCGGGCTTTTCCAGGATCAGGCGGGCGATCTCGAAGAGCTCGAAGGTGCGGTAGGAATTGCGGATCGCCTGGGTGAGGGCCTTGAAGGGCGCATCGTCCGCATAAAAGGTGCACTCGACGATCGGCTGGAAGGTCTCGCGTTGTTCGCGATGGCCTCCTTGGCGGCGATCGCCACGATCACCTCGCCGATCTCCGCGATCGCCACGGCCCCGGGGCGGACGCCCGCCTCCGCTTCCGCCTTCATCGGCATTGCCTTTGGCGCGTTCGAAACTGCGACGGTCTCGGCGGCCGCCACCTTCACGGCGGGGCCCTCCGCGACCACCTTTGCGGCGGTCGTCGCGCTCGCTGCGCTCGGTGTGAATGGTAACCTTGGGCGTGCTACCGGATCCCCAGTTGGGGCCCAGCGACAGACTATCCAATGAGCTTAGGTCCAGCGAGCTAGACAGCGACTTCTCCTTCGACTTCCCGGAATCGGACATGGTAAGCACCTCGAGCCGCAAAGCACACGGCATAAACTGGGTAAGGTCAAGCTAGATACCTGAGGAATCGCGAGCTTTTGTCTTTCCGGGAGGCTAACCAAAGGGAGTAATGGATTGTGCGGGGGTGCTGGGGCGTTTTTCTGAAAAAAGGCTTGTCAGCCGCCCGCTCCTTTGAAAGCTTCACGTTTTCACTTTTAGAGAATGCTCAGGTGGTGGAATTGGTAGACACGCTATCTTGAGGGGGTAGTGCCTTCACCGGCGTGCGGGTTCAAGTCCCGCCCTGAGCACCATTTTTACAGTAAGCACTCGATTAGGTCACCGACTATAGCGGTGGCCTTTTTTATGTCCGCATCGTGGGGCCGCGGCCGGCGAGTTCGTAGCGGGCACTCCGGCCGCGGCCCACGGCCTGCAGGACTCCGAGGGCGGCCAATTGCTGCAAGTCGCGGGTAGCGGTGGCTTTCGAGACCTGCGTGAGCGAGATGTATTTGCGCGCGTTCATGCCCCCGGCGAATCCTTCCGGCCCAGCTTCCCACATGCGGCGCACGACTTGCAGTTGGCGCTCGTTCAGCTCCGATTCGTAGCGGGTGAAAAACTGGGCCTTGCGGAGCGTAAAGCTGACCAGCTCTTCGACGCGCGTTTGCGCCGTGAGCGTCAATCGAGAGAAATAGGCGATCCATGCGCTGACTTCGTTGGATCGCTGAGCCTGCTGGAGGGCCTCATAATACGCGCTCTTGTTTTCCTGGATTGCGCGGGAAAGGCTGAGCAGGGCGGGTCGACCGAGGCCTTGGGAGAGTGCCTTTTCGGCGAGCGCCCGCCCGATCCGGCCATTTCCATCTTCAAAGGGGTGGATCGATTCAAAGTAGAGGTGGACGAGCGCCGCCCGGACTGGGGCGTGCAGGATCTGGGTCCGGCTGTGGTTGAACCATCGGAAGAAGCGCTGCATCTCGTGCGGGACGGCAGAGGATGGCGGAGCCTCAAAGTGTACTTTTTGTCGCCCAATGGGGCCGGAGACGACCTGCATGGGCTCCGTATGGGTGCGCCATCGTCCCGGCTGCGGTGTCGGGTGGCCTTGCATCAACAGGCGGTGCCAGGCGAACAGTATGGGCTCATTCAAGTCCTCATCCCAGGCTTTGCGGACGGCGACCATTAACTGTCCGGCTCCGGCGGAAGCTGCGTCGGTCGTGGGTTCGGCTGGCTGATTGATCCCGAGCTGATTGCGCACCGAAGACATGACGTCCGCCGGGTTGAGCTGCTCACCTTCGATTTCGGAGGTTTGCAACGCCTCGGTGATCATGACCTGAGCCACCGCTTCCAGCTGGGTCGGATGGTCGAGACTGCGCAGCAGGCCGCTTACCTGGCCCGCTTTATCTGCAAACTGGATGAGCTCGCGCTCGATCGAGGCAAGATCGTAGACGAACTGGGGCCAGTCGGATCGCTGCCAATTATACAGCATGAGCCGATTATGGACTGTAATCGGCTCACGTAAAGCGCATATTTTGAGCCGATTACGTCCGGTAATCGGCTCAGGCCAGTGGGTGGCTAGGCCTGGGCGACCGCTTGTTGCACCGTGCGCTCGGTGAACTCGCCCATCTGGCGATATTTCTGGTAGCGCTGCTCGAGCAGGGTGTCCGTATCGAGCGCCATCAGTTCGCCGAGGTGTTTTTCGATCGATTGGCGAATCTGTTGCGTGGCGTAGTCGACGTCGCGGTGGGCGCCGCCGAGGGGCTCGTCCACCACCTGATCGGCAATGCCTTGCTCCATCAGTTCGCGGGCGCCGAGGCGGAGGGCGTTGGCGGCCGTCTCGGAATATTCGCGGCTGCGCCAGAGGATGGCGGCGCAACCTTCCGGCGGGATCACGGAATAGTAGGCGTGTTGCTGGACCAGCAGGCGGTCGACGACCGCGATGCCGAGGGCGCCGCCCGAGCCGCCTTCACCGATGATGAGGCCGAGCAGCGGCGTCTTGAGGTGGGCCATTTCGCGCAGGTTGCGGGCGATGGCTTCGGATACGTGGCGCTCTTCGGAGCCGACGCCGGCGTAGGCGGCCTTGGTGTCGATAAAGCAGATGACCGGCAGGTTGAATTTTTCCGCCATCTGCATCAGGCGCAGCGCCTTGCGGTAGCCCTCGGGGTGGGGCATGCCAAAGTTGCGCTTCAAATTCTCCTTCACCTCGCGGCCCTTTTGCTGGGCGATGATCATCACCGGCTGATGACCAAACCACGCGGTGCCGCCGATCAGCGCCTGGTCGTCGCCGAACGTCCGGTCACCATGCAGTTCCTGAAAGTCGCGGAAGATATGGCCGATGTAGTCGAGCGCGAACGGTCGCTTGGGATGGCGGGCCAGCTGTACCCGCTGCCAAGGGGTCAGATTCTGATAAATCTCGCGTTTCGTCTCTTCGATGCGGCGTTCGATAGCCTCCACTTCTTTCGACACATCGAAGTGGTGCTCCTGGCCCGTACTCTGCAACTCATCCAGCCGGCGCTTGAGGTTGCGTAACGGTTTTTCGAACTCGAGAATAAATTCAGGCTGCTCCATGGCTGGCAAAGCACAACACGCTATAGGGCATGTTACAGCTCTGTCAACCGCCCGCATGGAGGCGCGTCAGGCACTGGGTGCGAAACGGAAGACGCGACATGTGTTTCGCGGGTGTGTGCGGTGTCGAGAAAGGGCAGATACGCGGCGGCGAAAAAAGCCGAAAAACAGCAACCTTAGCCACGGGTAGAGTCCTGACGAAGACTCCGTGGGAAGCTCGCTGAGGCTTGGCAGCGGCATGGTCTCTGAGAGAAGCGTTAGACATAGCAGCCCGCTCATGGCCGCGATGACGCCGAGCGCGGGTCGATCTGAAAGCGACGGACGAGGGTGTCCATGCCGGCGAGGAGGGCGCCGGGAAAGACGCCTTTATTCTTCATCCTGCTCGCCGCTCAGCTCGGCTTTCCAGCCTTTGATGCGGGCTTGCGCGCCGTGGTGCTCGGCCTGTTGCTTGTCCCCGCGTTCCATGTAGATGCGGGAGAGCGTGGTGTGGATGTGGGCCTGGTCGCCGTCGATCGCGAGGGCCTTTTGAGCGGCTTCGAGCGCGGCGTCCAGCTCGCGTTGGTCGAAGTGGACCTCGGCCTTGGCCAGCCAGGCGTCGAAGTTGTGGGGGTCCTGTTGCAGCGCCTGCTCCAGTTTCTGGAGGGCGGCAGCATGGTCGCCCATGGTGTAGTCGAAGGTTGCTTCGTCGATCAGCGCGCGCACGTCAGCCATGGGAGGGAGCTTGAAAAGGGTGGCGGCGCAAGGCAAGGGCGGGCTCGGGTTATCGACCGCGTTTGATGAACTGGTGCACGGCCTGGGGGGTGATCTTGAGCATGCGGGCGGCCTCGCTCTGGTTGCCGCGCGATTCGTCGAGCGCCTTGCGCACGATGCGGCTGCGCAGCTCGCTCATGTAGCCCTCGAGGGTGAAGTCTTCGGTGAACTCGGGTAAGAGGGGGCTGTCGAGCTCGTTGACGTTCAGGGCGCCGCCTTCGGTGTTGAGGTCGTGCGGGTGCAGGACGTCATCCCGGGCGTAGAGGGCGGCGCGCTCGATTCGCGCTCAATCCACGCCAGTGAGTTGCCGGGACGTCATCCCGGGCGTAGAGGGCGGCGCGCTCGATTGCGTTGCGCAAGTCGTTGAGGTTGCGGCTCCAGACCTGGTTTTCGAGAAACTCGAGCGCCTCAGGAGTCAAGCGCTTGGGCTGGCGCAGCGAGCGGTTGATGCGGGCGAGGAAGTGCAGGGCCAGGTGCGGGATGTCGGTGCGGCGCTCACGCAGAGCGGGCAACACGATCTCGCGGTCGCTCACCAAGTCGTGCAGCTCGGGCGTGAGCAGCTTGTTGCGCAGGGAGCGCGCGGGGGGCAGCTCGGTGCCGAGGATGAGGCGCACGTTGCGCTTGCGGGGCTCGTCTGAGCCCTGGGGGCGCAGCTCACCGGTATGCAGGTAGCGCACGAGCGATTCCTGGATGTGGGCGGGCAGGTTCTCGACGTTGTAGAGGTAGAGGGTGCCGTTGTGGGCGAGGCCCATCTTGCCCTCGTCGTCCTGCCGTGCGCCGACGAAGGCGCCGCGCACGTGCCCGAAGAGCACGCTGTCGAGGTAATGGGAGGGCAGGTGGTTGCAGTTGACCCACACAAAGTCGAACGCGTGCCGATCGCCCATCCGGTGGATCAAGCGGGCGATGGACTCGCGGCCGGTGCCGGTTTCGCCGCGCAGCAGTAACACGCCATCGTGGGCGGCCAGGCTGAGGGCGGCGTCGATCGCCTGTTGGTAAGAGGGGTGATTGCCGATGCAGCCGAGCTCTTCCCGCACATATTCGAGCTGGGGCGGCGCGGTTTCGCGCAACAGGTTGAGGCGCGGCGTGGCGTTGAGCTGCAGCTGCTGGATGCGTGGGCCTTGCAGGGGCGGTCGGTTGGAGACGCCGATGGTATAGAGCTCCGCGAGCAGGGTGCCTTCTTCGACCAGTTCCTGCCAGACGCTCAAGATCACGCCGCTTTCTTCATGGCAGGCGATGCGGATGTCGTCGGCGGGAAAGCTGCGGGTCAGCCGGTGGGCTTCCTGCCGCATCTCCTGCAGCAGTTCTTCTTGATCGGAGATGTTGCGCAAAGCCAGGGGCCGGATCTCGCAACTGAGGGAGGGGAAGCCGTCGGCCAGAGCGTTGCGCAGTGCTTCGTCTTGCCCGGCGTGTGGCGGCAGCAGGTAAACGATGCAGTGTTCGGGCTGGTGTTCGCGAAGGAAGGAGATGAGTGGGCCCGCTTGCTCCTGGTGGGCGAGCAGACCGGGCATAAAAGGGTCCTTGCTATCTGCGATCGCGAGTACGAGGTCCATGCAATATCAACTCAGGTTTAAACGCTATAATCTATATTTAAACTGAGCGTTACTTAAATAGTGATTAATGGTGTTTCGTTATGACAAACGAACACGTTTTCTTGAATGATTCGAGTCTGTAAAGCGTTGATAGTGAGCTGAAGTGCATGAAACGAGATGAGGGATATTCTGTCGGTAGCAGTTTGGGCTTGCGGGTGCAGCCAAGTGTTCTTCCGGTTGAAGCCGCATGCAGGGCGGAAACATCTGCTGTTGTTAATGCTTCGTTATATTGATTTGTAAAAGACGTTTGGCAAGTCCCGAGAAGGCTTTTCTTGAGCGGGCGAATCGGCTTCCAGCTTGCCAGTGCCAATCGGGTCGTGCCTCATGGGGGTAATGAGTTCCGTCAAGCATCCGCATCCGAGCCGCCAGGACTCGCACGCGTCGTCGGGCCAGCCGGAAATCCTCGAGATCAACCGCCTGCTGGAGCTCCGGCGTTCGTCCATCCATGGCTGGGGGGTCTTTGCGCGTTGTGACATTTCCGAGGGGGCTCGGCTGATCGAATACGTCGGCGAGAAGATCGACAAGGAAGAGAGCAATCGCCGTGGCCTGGCCCAGTACGAGAAAGCCAAGGAGACTGGTGAAGGCGCCGTTTACATCTTTGATCTCGACGAAGAGTGGGATCTGGATGGAGACGTGCCGGAAAATTACGCGAAGTACATCAATCATTCCTGCGCGCCCAACTCCGAAGCCGTAAATGAAGATAATCGGCTGTGGATCTTCGCGCTGAAGGATATTCCGGCGAATGGCGAAATTACGTTCGATTACGGCTACGATATCGAGCACTACCTCGACCACCCGTGCCGCTGCGGCGCGCCAGAGTGCATGGGCTACATCGTCAGCCGCGTGCAGTGGCCGAAGCTGCGGCGGATCCTCGCGCGCACCCGGGCGGCCCAAAAACGCGCGGCCGGCAAGTCTACCAAAAAGGCGGCCAAGAAAACCAAGAAAGCGACGACCAAGAAACGAAAGACCCGATGAAAATCGTATCCTGGAATGTGAACGGCCTGCGCTCCGTGCTGGGCAAGGGCCTGGCAGATTACATCCAGCAGGAGCAGCCCGACGTGCTCTGCCTGCAGGAAATCAAGGCCAGCCCGGACAAGGTGGAAGATCTGGCATGGGCCGAGGGCTACACGCTGCACTGGAACCCGGCCACCCGCGCGGGCTATTCGGGCACGTTGACGCTGACCCGCGTGCCGGCGGCGGATGTGCTGCTGGGCGTGGGCGAGCCCGAGGGCGACGGCGAGGGGCGGGCGATCACGCTCGATCTCGGCGAGTTCTACCTCGTCAACGTCTATACGCCCAACTCCAAGAACGAGTTGAAGCGCCTCGATTATCGTACGCAGGTCTGGGATCCGGCCTTTCGCCACCACTGCGAGCAGCTGGCGCTGAAAAAGCCGGTCATCTTCTGCGGCGACCTCAACGTGGCGCACCAGGAGATCGACCTCGCGCGGCCGAAGCAGAACCGCCGCAATGCGGGCTTTACGGACGAGGAGCGGACCGAGTTTACGGCTCACCTCGACGCCGGCTTTGTCGACAGCTTCCGCCACCTGCACCCGGAGCAGCGCGATGCCTACAGCTGGTGGAGCTACCGGGGCGGCGCGCGCCAGCGCAATGTGGGGTGGCGCATCGACTACGTGTGTCTCAGCGCGCGTAGCAGCGACTGGCTCAAGGAGGCGTTCATCCGCTCCGAAGTCACGGGCAGCGACCACGCGCCCGTGGGTGTCGTGTTGGGATAGCGCCCCGGGCGTTTTGCGTCGGGGTTCCCATTTGCACCGCCGGGGTGGATGGGCTAGGGTGACGGCGTGGCTACCGATCTGCGTCAGTTTGTCGAACAACTAGCTCAACTTTACCGCGGTGCCGCCGCCCATTCCGCCGATCTGGAGACCCGTCCGGAACTGGAGGGCCACGATATGCCCGAGGTTCAGCCCGGTGCGCCCACCGCGGTCGTTTTTTCGCCGCACCCCGACGACGAATGCCTGACCGGCGGCTGGGCCCTGCGCCTGCGCCGTGAGGCCGGTTGGCGCGTCGTCAATGTGGCGGTGACGCTCGGGAGCAATCCGGAGCGTCGGCAGGAGCGGCTGGAGGAGCTGAAGCGCGCCTGTGCGTTTCTGGGCTTCGACCTCACGCTGCCGGGCGGCAAGGGTCTGGAGAAGATCCAGTTGCAGACACGCCGGGACCAGCCGGATTACTGGACCTACGCGGTCAACGTGATCGGCAGCCTGTTGCAGGAATTGCAGCCCCAGCTCGTCTTTTTGCCGCACACGGCCGACAATCACGGCACGCACATCGGCACCCATGCGCTCGTGCGCCACGCGCTGATCCGGGCCAAGGATTCCGTGCGCTGTTTTGTGGCGGAGAGCGAGTATTGGGCGCCGCAGGAAGACCCGAACCTGTTGGTCGAGCTGCCGACTGAGACGGTGGTGCAGCTGGTGCAGGCCCTCTCCCTCCATCACGGGGAGATCGCGCGTAACCCCTACCACCTGCGCATGCCGGGTTGGCTGATGGATAATGTGCGCCGCGGGGGCGAGTTGCTCAGCGGTCACGGCAACACGCCGCCGGATATGGTCTACGGTATTTTGTACCACCTGCGGCGTTGGGACGGCAAAACCTACCATGAGCCGGCGGAGGCGCCCCTTTTCATCGATCAGGCGATGGAGCCCGACGCATGCCTCAAGCAGTTCGCGGGGTAGGTATGGCGCTATGGCACCCGTTCCGGGTGCGCTCGTGAGGGGAGGCGTTCCGGTGGTGTCGGTCGCCCGTTGGGCTCCCTCAACCACCGGCTACGCTATGGCATCCCTCCGGGATGCCGCGAGGTCGCGAGCGCAAGGAGGCCGGAGGCGATTGAGTGGTGAGTCCGGCTGCTGTTGGCACCCAAAGGGTGCGGCGTGCGTGTGCGGTGAACCGGAAGTCTCCGCTGCGCTGCGACATCCGGCTATGGGCTGGCACCCTACAGGTGCCGTGAGCGGAGCGTGTTGTATGGGGCGATCATGGCCCACAACCGGCTCGCAAGAGCCGGGCTGCGCCGTCGATTCAACGGCTCGGACACACATGACGAAGGGCCCATCTGTAGCGAGGTTGTTGCGAACCGAGGTCCGGGTGCCTTGCCCGGCGACCCTGAAGGGGTCACAGCCTGTAGCCGGTGGTTGAGTCCGCTCTGCGGACGACACCACCGGAACCCGCTGGAACAAATCA
>WOUP01000018.1 GCA_009772895.1 Puniceicoccaceae bacterium 5H
GGCTCACGCTGGGCGGGCGGGGCATCAGCCTCTCCGGCGCTTGGGAAGGGGATTGGCGGTCGCTCTCCGATCCGGGTCAGGTGGTCGTGCCCGCGACCTCCGCCGTGGTGGTGCGCCTCAATCTGCAGCCGTAGCCGCTTCGCCCAGCAGCGCCACCAGCCCCTGGGCAAAGCCAAACTGCCAGGCGTAATCGTCGTGGCCCCCGGCAAACTCCCGGTAGGTGACGTCGTAGCCTTTGGCGTGCAGGATGTCGCGCAGGGCCCGGTTGGTTGGGCGGATGTCGGAGGCGGTTTCCAACGTCCCGGCTTCCAGATAGAAGCGGATGAGTCGGTGGTCGCTCGCGGCGAACTGACGGTTCAGCCAGGCCGGCTCGCTTTCCGCCCCAGCGGGCCCCTCGGCCCCTTCCGGCGCCCACCAATAGGAGCCGGACTGGCTGAGCACGGCGCCAAAGGCCGCGGGTTGGAAAAAGGCGACCGAGCTGGCGGCCAGCCCCCCGTAGCTGGCGCCGGCCAGCACGCGCTGCTGCGGATCGTCCGTAAACGTGCAGTAGTGCTCCAGCCAGGGTAATAGTTCTGTGGCCAGGCTCTCCGCGAATACCGGATTGGCCGGCAGTTCCTCGCTGCGGGACTGGCTGGTCGGATTGGAGACGAAGACGGCGATCGTAGGCGGAATCTGCCCCTCCGCGATCAGGTGATCGAGGATCGCCGGCCCCGGGATCTGCTCCAGATAGCGGTCGGCATCGAAGACGATCAGCAGCGGCATCTCCGGTCCTCCCTCGGGGGCCTGGGCGGGCGTGTAGAGCGTGATATCGCGGCGGTTGCCCAGCAGCTGACTCTCGAACCAGTGCGTCTGCAGCTTTCCGGCAGGGACATCGGTTTGCTCCCACATGGGTGCTGCGCCCGTCAGGTCGATGCACGAATGGGCCTCAAAGCGGTCCAGTGCGGCCGCTGACGGCCAACGGTGCGGGTTCAAGGGGTCGGCCTGCGTCACCGCCAGAATCGCGCGGCGTAGTTCCTGCCGCGTCGATCCCGGCCCGAATGGTGCGTTGGGGGCCAGCTTGTAGGTCATGCGCAGCCCGCGCGGCATTTCGGCTGTGTAATACCAGACGTTCGTCCCCGGTAGCTGCTGAAAGAGGTTGTCTTCCTTGCGAGGGCTGAAGACGGGCCAATTGAGAAACACGCTGCGGGTCTGCGCGTCCCCGTGCCAGAGAAAGGTCACCCATACATGGGCCTCGTCCTTGGGCTCGATCAGGGGCGCACCCTGTTGCGCGACGGCCTGCCAGAACGCAGCTTCGGCGGTGGCGTTGCCTGCCTCGACCGCATCCCGCAACGCCTGCAGGCGCGGGCTCTGCAGGTCCACGGCGCAGCGGTCCGGCGTCGGTTGTTGCGCCGGAGGCACGATGGCGCCGACCGCAAGCTCGGCAGGGGGCTCGGGCGCGGCAAACCCGAGGGTATAGGTGCCGGAGGCCTCGGCGACAAAACCGAAGGTTTTCGGGCCGCCTTCCCAGGCAAAGGTGCGTATATGCTCGTGTTGAGGCCCGGCGAGTTGGAGTTCGCGCGGCACACCGGGCGCGGTCCGGGCGGTGAAGGTCACGTAGTCACCCCGGTCGAGATCGAGCGTAGTGGTGGGGCTGCCGCACAGGAAGGCCGCGAGCGGAAACATTCCGCTCGCGGCCAACCGCAGCAAGAGGCGGATCTTGCGTGGCATGGAGGCCTAGAAATGGTAGGTGGCCGAGACGAAGTAGCGGCGGCCATCTTCGTTGTATTCGCTGCTCTCGGTGCGCTCGATGCGCTTGTCACCGATATTGAGGATGCCGGTGCGGCAGGTGAAGCTTTCGGACACCTTGTAGCGCAGGCCGACGTCGAAGAGCGTGTAGGCCGACTGCGTGGCGGTCCCGCGTGTGGAGGCCTGAATGTACTGCTCCCCAATGTATTCGGCGGTGGTGTAGAACGAGAGCACGTCGGTCGGGCGCCAATCGAGGGTCACGCTGCCGGAGTGTTCCGGTTGGTAAATCAGCGGGATCGCGTCTTCATAGGAGAGGTTTTGCGAATCGAGATAGGTGTAGCTGACGCGCAGGCCCACGGTGTCGGTGATGTCGCCGTTGACGCTGACTTCGACGCCCTCGGACTCGACGCGTGCGATGTTCTGGTAGGAGAAGATCGGGCGGCCGTCTTCGAGGAAGCCGACGAAGTTCGGGTAGCTCGGGGCGAGGTCGGGGTCGCGCGTGCGGCTGGAGATGTCGATCATGTTTTCCAGCTCGTTGTGGAAGTAGGTGATCGAGGCCGCCCAGCGCACATCGTCGTAGCGCACGCCAAATTCATAGCTGGTGCTCTCCTCGGGCTCGAGGTCTTCGGAGCCGATGATGTAGCAGCCTTCGGTCGCGCTGCCGCAGGAGACGGAACCCCAGTTGGGGCTGTTTTGCAGCAGGGTGGGGGCGCGGAAGGCTTCGGCCCAGCCCGCGCGGAAGCTTAGCTTTTCGATTGGCTTGTAGATCAGGTAGGCGCGGGGGCTATGATGGCCGCCAAAGTTCTCGTGGTCGTCGAAGCGATCGCCCACGGTCAGCGTCAGATCTTCGAGCAGGCTGATTTCGTCTTCGACGAAGAACGCGTACTGGTCGACCTGCGTCGTGGGGTCTACGCCATAGTCGGGCGCGCCAGGCCAGCCGGCGAGCAGCGCCGCGTCTTCGAGCTCCTGATGCCGGAACTCGCCCCCGAAGCTGAAGGTCTGGCGGGCGGCGTCCCAAGGCAGGACCATGCGCGCATCCGTCGTCCAGTTGTTGGCCTCGTTGGGGTTCGTTTCGCCCGTGGTGCTGCCGTCGAGGTTTTCGATCTTGTCGCCGAAGAAGCGCAGACGCCCATCGCCGAAGTCGAAGAAATGCTCCGCCGTGACCATGTAGTCCTGGCGCTCCATGGTGAAGTCGTCGTGCGTCTGGCGGCTGAAGCCGTATTGGCCGGAGATGCGCGTGTCCTCCGAAGGCGTCCAGTCCATCGTGCCGTTGACGAACTTCTCGTCCTGCTCGGGCATGCCTTCGAGACCGGAGGGGTTGAGCGTGTCGTCGTCCGCCTCGCGGTGGTCATAGCCACCCCACACCTTGACGCCCAGTGTGTTGTCGATGATTGGGCCGCTGACGAAGAAGCCGGCCTTGTAGGAGTCGCCGGCGTCGCGCTCTTCCTGGAACACATAATCGGCGCTGAGGGAGCCGCTCCAGGTGCTGCCCACGGGCTTGGTGATGACGTTGATCACGCCGCCGATCGCATCCGAGCCGTAGAGTGACGACATCGGGCCGCGCACGACCTCGATGCGCTGGATGGCCTCGATCGGCACCCAGCTGGCATCGTAGTCGTTGCCGCGAAACATGGCGGACTCCGAGTTGACGCGTTTGCCGTCGATCATGATCAGCGTGTAGGCGCTGGAGAGGCCGCGCAGCTGCAGCTTGCGCTGGTTGCCGCTGCGACTCACGGTGACGCCTTCCACCAGGCCGAGCGCCTGCGTGATGTCCTGGATCGGGCGCATCTCCAGATCTTCGTTCGAGACGACCGAGATGCTGGCCGGCGCGTCTTCGATCAGCATGGAGCGAGACGAGGCCGTGACGACCTGGGGCGCCAGTTCGAAGGCGTTTTCGCTGTCGTCGGCTGTTTGGGCTAGGAGGGAAACCGTTCCCGTAGCCGCCAAAAGGCCGAGCGCGAGCGACTGTTGCAGGCTGCCGAAACGATGCAGCTTGGAGTGAGCGCGAGAGGGTGTGGTACGAACCAACATGATATTGAGACACAGTCTACTCGCTAAAATTAAGTCAAGCTTCTATCGCGATGAAGTCTCAATATCAATTGCGACAACTTTAGCGCATCTGCTGTAGCTGCGCGATCTTGCGGCGGACCGCTTCCACCGTCGTATCGCCTTCGATGCGCAGCTCGATGGTGGCGCCATCCCAACGCTGCTTGCGCAGGATGAGCGTCGGCAGGGTGGTGATTTTCAGTTCTTTCACCGCTGCGAGTTGCGCCTGCACATATGCCTCTGTCTCATCGGCCTCCAGGCAGGCTTGCAAGGCCTCCATCTCGACGCTCTCCAGATCTTCAGTCTCGAAGATGAGAAAGGCCGGGCGCTGATCGCTGTGCGCAAAGAGGAACGCGTTATTTTGCCAATACAGCCCCTGTGCGTGCAGGCAATGCGCTACCCTCAGGATCGTCGCGTCCTCGCCTGGATCGGTCAGGGTGTCGAGCATGGACCAAGACACTTTGCCGGTGTCGATGAACTGCTGCTTGAGCGGCGGGAAAATGGCTTCGTGAAACTGCTGGCAGTGCGAGCAGCCAAAGCTGCGGACCTCCAGGATGGAGATGGGAGCGTCTGCCGCGCCCAGGGTCGGGCGTTCCGGGGCACCGAAGAGGCTCTGGCCGAGGGCAAGCAAGCTCACGCCGAGCACAAGCCAGAACTGCGGGCGTAGGAGAAAGGCGACTGGAGGGAACGGCAGGTGTTGCATCTTCTGATATTGAAACTTAATCGCAAATAGGCTGTGCTTGTAAATCATTTCCACCTGCTCATGCGCATTTTCTTCTCTTTGATCCTGATCGCCTTCGGCGGCCTCGCGCTGGAGGCCCGCCCCAACCTCGACCAGCCGATGGCTGCCTCGATGCTCGACCACGGTTCCGCCTATTATCGCGTGGAGACGCTGCCTTTCACCTCGATCGACGGGGAGCGTGCCTACCGCGTCTACGTCGCGATCCCCAAGCGGGAGGCTCCGGAGTCGGGCTTTCCGGTGCTCTATCTGCTGGATGGTAATGCATCCTTGCCGTTGCTGACAGACGACGTGCTGGCGGAACTCGCGCCGGAAGGTCTGCCCGCCATCGTGGCGATTGGCTCGCCCAACGGCCTGCGGCTCGACCCGGAGACGCGCGCCTACGATTACACCGCGCGGGCGGGGCAAGACCCCCACGGGCGCGCCACCGGCGGGGCGGACGCGTTTCTGGAGCTGATCGAAACGCGCATCCAGCCGGCGGTGGCGGAACAGGTATCCGTCGATCCGGCGCGCCAGACGTTGTGGGGGCACTCCTACGGCGGGCTGTTTGTCTTGCACACGCTCTTCACTCATCCAGAAGCATTTACGCGCTACGCGGCGGCGAGCCCGTCCCTGTGGCTCGACCCGTCGCAGATGGCTGCCGATGAGGCCGCGTTTGCCGCAAAGTCACGCTCGGCCCCGGTGCCGCTGCTCCTGATGGCGGGGACTGCCGAAGACGGCCGCGGCCACCGCAAGGACCACGATCCGCACGCGCGGCAGAAGTTTGTGCAGCGCTTGCACGCATTGGATGGCTTGAACCTGCGCTTCGTGGAATTCGAAGGCCTCGGCCACGGCCCGATGTTCAACGCCTCTCTGCTGCGCACCCTGCAATGGCTCGCACCGGAGGAGTGAGCGGCGGGATCAGCAGCAGCCCAAATGCGGCGTCACCGGTATGAAGGTCGCTGGTGGCACCCGCTACGGGGTGCGGGCGTGGGGGCTGGGGCCCGGTGGTGTCGGACGCCTGCGGCTCCCTCAACCACCGGCTATAAGCTATGACCCCTCCGGGGTCGGCAAGGGGGGGGATTGCTCGATTGGGAGGTGGAGTGCGGGGTGCTGCACCGTTAGGTACTAGACGTGCTAACACCCAACGCGGCATAGGTGGCCGCGCCTTCCACCACCCGCATCCCGGCGGGATGCCAGCCTCTAGCCGGTGGTTGAGCCTGCTATGCGGGCGACACCACCGGAACCCATGAGGTAATGCGGGGGCACCTTGAAGAGGTGCTAGCAATGTCCTTATCCCAAGGCCTTGCGAGCGAGCTTTTCCAGTCGGTCGAGCTGGGCGTCGCGGGTCTCCTGTGGGTCTTCGTCGAAGACGAGCAGATTGGGCAGGGAGGTGGCGAAGTAATCGATTTTGGCCGGTTGGGGACGCGTCTCGGCAACGTAGGCCAGGATGCGCTGGAACAACGCCTGCGCATCGTCCGTGCGCCCCAACTCCTGCAGCGCACGACCGGCGTAGATCGAGAGCTCCGAAAACGGCACGACGGCCATCTGCTGGAAATCGCCTGTGGTCTGCACGCAACGCTCGAACGCCGCGACCGCTTCATCTTCGCGCCCCAGCGCACGCAAGGCCTTGCCGCGCCAGAAGTGGATGTCGGCCTGATTCTGCAACGGGTGGTAGGTCTCACCCAAGGTCTGCGGCGGCTCCAGGGCGCGCTCGCAATGATCGAGCGCGCGTTTGGGCTGCGGTGCTTTCAGGGCGGCTTGCGCGAGTAGCAGGTGGGCGCGCTTGTATTGCAGCAACACTTTGCCTTCGCCGCCCTCCCACGGGTGGAAGCGGCGCGAAAGCAGGAGATCCAGCGCGGCCTCGGGTTGGCGGTCGTCGTTGAGCAGCGTGGCGAACTCCACACAGGCATCATCGCGCTCGCGCACGCGCTCCTCGTGCCGCAGCATAAACGCCAACCGGTCGGCGGTCGGGGCCTGCAGCTTCTTCTCCAGCTGGTCGGCCTCGAAAACCAGGCGTGCGTCGGCCGGATCGGCGCTCAGGGCGCGACTGTAGGCATGTTGGGCCTGATCACCGTCCCGGCGCACGTTCCAGTAGGCGATGCCGAGGTTGCGCCAGGCAGTGGCAAAGTCCGGCTCATCGGCTACGCAGCGTTCCCAATGGGCGATGGCGCCCTCCTGCTGGGCCTTGTCGTAGAGGTAATTGCCGAGGCCAAATGCGGCGGTGGCGTCCGAGGGCTCTTGTTGCAGGGCCCAGTTGAGCACGAGCTGCTCATCCAGTCGCGAGGGGAAAAAGTAGTCGCGGGAAAGGCTATGGGCTTCGGTCAACTCGGCGGCCGCGGCATCGGTAAGCCCCATGCGGTCCAGCAGGAAGGCCAGCAAATAGTGGGTTGAAGGGCTGGCTGAGAGCAGCGGCGGCACTGCGACGGGCACCGGTGGCGTCTGGTGGTGCCAGAGCAATACCTGTACGGCATCCTCATCCAGTCCGGCGTTGGCGTAGGCAAACGCGATGTCGAGCACCGTCTGGGCGTCGTTGCGCGTGCGTTGGTGCAGGGTATCGAAATCGTCCCGCAGCAGCGCCTCCTCCGCCAACGCCCACGGATCGAGCGGATCGCGTTGCAGCACACGCTGCAGCCGGGCGAGTGCCTGGGGCTCGCGCTGATTGCGCCGGTCGAGCGCGGCCAGCAACACGAGAGCCTGATGGTGCCGCCGATTGGTCTCCAGCGCCTCCTCGGCGTGCTCGCGCGCCTTGCGCTCGTCGCTACGGCGCAGGTCGAGGCAGGCCAACTCAAAATAGGCCGGCGCGCGCCAGGCGTAGTTCCAGGTG
Organism: Puniceicoccaceae bacterium 5H; assembly: GCA_009772895.1. Lineage (GTDB taxonomy): Bacteria > Verrucomicrobiota > Verrucomicrobiia > Opitutales > Oceanipulchritudinaceae > WOUP01. Next base: position 7,317 of record WOUP01000018.1, read on the forward strand.
GATTTATAGAGCGCCGCGTAGGCCTCCTCGCATCGTCCCAGGTAGCGCAGGGCGAGGCCGAGGTAGTAATGGGCTTCGCCGGTTTCGGGGTTGGGATGACGCGCAGTCAGCCGGTCGACCGCTCGTTGCAACGCGGCGCGGGCTTTTTCGAAAGCGCCTTGCCGCAGCAGCTTGCGCCCCAGCCCGAGGTGGGCGCGTGCTTCCCCGGGATCGCGGCGCAGCGCCTCTTGCCAATACGGCTCCGGCGCGCGGGTGGGGTGGCGGTATTGCTCCAGGTGTTCGGCGATCAGGATCAGCTCGTCGAGCGTGTCCGTTTCGGTGGGCGCGGGCGGTTCGGTGGCTTGTTCGCGATGGCGCACCGTTTGCGTTTGGGCTGCCGGGCGATACCGCAGCAGCAACTTTCCGTGGGCGTCCATTACCCGTAGCTCGAAGTCGCTCAGCGGATGCCCCTCCAATGCAAAATCGGAACGTTGCCACGGCTGGTCGGGGGCGAGCGTGACCGTCGCCTGATGCACGGTGGTATCGCCGCGTTTCAGCTCGATCTGCGCCTGCTCGAACCGTCGGGAAGCGACCACCGCCGCCTCGAACTTGCCGTCTTCAAGCGCGACCAGGCGGATGGCTGCCTCTTCGCTGGCCTCCTGCACTGGCCCGATTTGCTGAAACGGCCACCAGCATTGCGAGAAGTGCTTTTCCTCCGTGGGCATGAGGTAGCTGAAGTCCGGCTGATTGTCCGTGTAGACACCTGCCATCAATTCCACGTAGGGGCCGCCAGTGTCGGTCAATTCGCGATCCCAGGCCCAGCCAAACGGATGGTTGCCCCAGGTCCACTGCTTCTTGCCTGGCGAGATGTGCCGGTTGGCGACGTGAATGAAGCCGCCTTGTTGGGCGAAGTCGTAGCCGCCGAAGAAGCCGTAGCCCGTCTCGCACACCATGTAGCTGGTGGGCACGGGAATGTTCTTGTACCAGCTCAGATCGTTGGCCCCTGGGCGGGCGGCATAGTCGATGCCGTAGTAGTGATTTTCGGCCTTGGGGAACGAGCTCATCGCCCGCACTGCGTGGTCGGCCACGTAGTGCACATCCGGCGGGAAAAAGCTCTGGTACTGGTCGTGCACGCGCGCGGCGATGTTGGCCCACCAGAGGAAAGTGTGGGCCCGCGGGGTGCGGTTGTGCAGGCGGGCGCGCAGCTCCACCACCGCGCTGCCCGGGCGCAGGCGGATGCCGTGCATGCCTTTCAGGCGGGTCAGCGGATCGAGCTCGGACATCCAGACCGTGCGCGCGCCGTCGTCCTCTTCCTCAATGTAGACGTCGGTCGGCAGGAAGGTGCCCGGGCGGTGGTGCTGGGGCCAGTTAAACTCGGCTCCGCCTGAGATCCAGGGGCCGGCGAGGCCGACCAGTGCGGGCTTGATCACCTCCTGCCGGTAGAAAAAGTCGTAGCCGGCATTGGCCTTGTCCTGCGCCTTGAAGATGCGCCCGCCGATCTCGGGCAGCAGCTCGAGGTAGACGTAGTCGTTTTCGAGCACCACCAACTGGTAGTTCACGTCGCGGGGCTCGTCGTAGACCTTGTCGATAAACGGCAGCGGATAGATCTTGCCGCTGGAGCCCTGATAGACCCGCTTGTCGAAAAACATCGGGTTTTTGTCGGGCGTGCCGACGGGGTAGGTCGGGATGCTCTGTTGGCGGAGGGTTGCTTGGACGGACATCGGAAAGAGGGGGGGCGGATTACTTGGCGGCGGGCAGCGCGAGGCCGGTGGCGTATTGTGGGGTCAGGGTAACGCGGCGGATTTGCAGGAGTCGGTTCTCGCCAGCGGGGAACTCGGGTTGGTGCGCGGGGTCGAAGTCTTTGAGAAAGGTGGCGTCGCGGCGGAGCGGGGCAAAGACGATGATCATATCGTGTGGGTCCAGGCGGTCGGCGAACTTGCGCAAGCCGATGCGCCACGGTTTGCCGTGAAACAGGTGGTCGGCCACCAGCTCACCGTCGATGAAGGCCAGGGCGCGGTCGCCCACGTAGTCGATATCGAGGTAGACGTCGTGCAGGCCGTTGAGCCCTTCGCTTTGGTGGACCCGCAACTTGTCCCCGCCGATGCGTTCGATCGCGTAGCCCGGTTCGCGCTCCGGCAGCTGCAGCGTGTAGGTGGTCAGGCCGGCGTGGGCGGCAGGAGTGGGCTGGAGCGTGCCGTTTTCAGCCTCCGGGGAGGCGGAAAGAAGCGGATAGAATGCGATCTGGGTGTCGGGCGCGCCGGTGGCGATGATTTGCAGGTCTTCGCCCTGGGGCAGCACGAGGGCAGGCGAGATGGCGATGTGCGCCGCGTCTGCGCGGTAGGTTTGCAGCGCGGTGCGATACGGCAGCACGAGCACGTCGACCTCCGGCAGGTGGACCTCGAAGGGCGCGTCGGCCTTGCCCTGCACGACGGTGGGCTGGGCTTGGCCGGGCAGATCGAAGACCAGCTCGGGATCCATGCCCGGATGGGCGACGAAGACGTAGCGGGGGCGCTCGCCCGCGAGGCGCAGCAGCGGCTGCACGGTCGCATAGCGCAGGGTGTAGGGGCCGACCGGGAAGTTGACCGGCAGCACGGCCCAGGTCCCCTCCGGCACATCGAAGCCGCCCTCGTCGGGGATGCGGATTGTCTTGCCCTGCAGGGTCACCTCGAGGCTCTGGTCGTGTAGATCGGGCAGGTCGAGGTGATCCTGAAAATTGTGCAGAAAGATAAAGCCGCTCTCGCCATCGGTGCGGGCCGCGAAACGCAGCTGGCTCGTGCTTTGCGGCTCGAGGGCGGCGTTCGATTCGGGCAGGACGGTGCGCATGGGCGCGAGCTGATCCCCGAAGTTCTGCAGGAAGAAGTGCAACAGCTTGACGCTCTGGAAGTGAGAACGCACTTGCCCGAATTCTCCCACCGGAGCCTGAAAGTCGTAATTGATCTTCAGGTGGCCGTTGGGCGCCTCGTTGTAATAGTGGCCGAAGACGGGGGTGGAGCCGCCGTGAAACATGTAGTAGCCGATGCCGTTGGAGCCGCTGCCGAGGGCGCGTGTGATCAGCGGAGCGAGGCTCTCCTCGCGGTAATATGGGCGGCGGCGGTAGATCGGCATGATGCCCGGCCCGATCTCGGCGGAAAGCGAGGGATACAGCTCGGGCTCATAGCTGACGGGGCTGTAATCCGGATGCTGATGTAAGTCGGTGTAGAGGTAAAAGGGGCTGGGCTTGGGATCCGACCAGAAGGTGTAGGCGTAGCAGCCGGAGACGGGCAGACTGCCTTGCGGCACGATCGCGGCGTTGCCCCAGCCGGTGGCGGTGTAGAGCGGCGTCTCCATGCCGTGCTTCTGCGCCAGCTGCTTGAGCGTGCGCATGTGTTCGCGTCCGTAGGCCGCATGCGGGTTTACGCCGTCGGTATCCGAAATCTGGCTGTAGGTGACGCTCTCGTTGAGGTCCGCCACGGTGTATTCGTGCGGCGAATCCCCATAGGTAAAGGACCAGGGCGAGGCCGAGTGCTGGTATTCGTTCTCCAACTGGATGCCGATGATCGGACCGCCGTCCTTGAAATACAGGCCCTTTAGCTGGTCCGCCACGTGCGCATACCAGTGATCCACATACTCCAGGTAACCCGGATCGTTGGAACGCACCTCAAAGGGCCGCCCGTAGAGCCAGTCCGGCAGGCCGCCGTTGCGCATCTCTCCGTGGCAGAAGGGGCCGACGCGGGCGATGACGTCGAAGCCCTCCTCCTGACACAGTTCCACGAAGGCGCGCAGGTCGAGGTCGTCGCTGAAGTCGAACTGGCCGGGCCGCCGCTCGTGCAGGTTCCAGAAGACGTAGGTTGCGACGGTGTTGATGCCGCCGGCCTTGAGCTTGCGCAGCGATTCCTGCCAGTAAGCCCGCGGGTAGCGCGAGAAGTGGAACTCCGCGACGATGGGAATGAAGGGCTCGCCGTTGCGCTCCAGGTAAAAGCTGTTGACCTCGATGCGCGTGCCATCGGGCGCGGTGCCGCCGAGATCGAGATGGCCGCGCCGGATCTCCGGCAACGGCTGGTCGAGGTCGATCGTATTCACGTGCTGCCCCGCAGCGAGCGGCAGGCCGCACCAGGGGCAGAGTAACAGGAGCAGGGGGAACGGACGAAAGGGGGTCATCGGATAAGTTTATCATCCTTACCCGCGGCCCCAAAGCGTGCCAGTTTGCGAGGATCAGACGGTCTGACTGCCCCCTGCGCCGTAGCGGGCGTCCGCTATTCGCGATCCTGCGCCTGGGCTTCGACTTCCATCTGGGCCTGCTCGAGCCCTTCGCCCCTGGCAGTCAGGGTGATGGTGCCGGATTCGCCCGTGTTCTGCACGATGACCTGAGCGAGGCCATTGAAGGCCTTGCGCTGGTAGGGCGCCGCCGGGGTGCGGAAGTTCCAGCGTGCGGGCTCGGCGTTGGCCGTCGTCTCGCGCTCGCGCCAGTCCTTGAACGGCAGGGCGTCGATCTCCAGGACGTTGCCCTTGTCGCGCAGCGGCAGGTCTTGCATGGGGAACTCAGCGGTGGCCGCTTCGCGGTCCGCCTTGTGGTAGAGCTTCTGGCCGTTGAGGGTGACGGTCTGCTCGCGTCCGATGGCGGTCAGCAAGAGGCGTGCTTGCTCACGATCCTGCAGGTCCGGGCGGTCGAAGCGGGCTTCGAAGTGGACCGGCGTTTCGGTGTCGGCCGCGGGCGGAGCCTCCCAATCGCCGATCGTCTGGCTGCGCATGCTCGGCACGTTGCGTTCAGCTTCGTGGGAAGAAGGGTTGCCGTTGCCGACGCCGATGATCTTGCCGGGACCGTCGATCTCGAAATGCACGAGGTCGTCGGCGGTCGGAACGGTATGGCCGTTCCGGTCCTCGATGCTCACCTTGATCACGGCCACATCGCTCCCATCGGCGGCGATGGTGGGGCGATCGGCTTCCAGCGCCACGGCGGCACTCGGGCCGGTGGTCACGCGCTTGTCCTCCAGCACCAGCTTGCCGTCGGTGTAGCCCTTGGCCACGATCTCGCCCGGTTCGTAGGTCACGTCCCAGGCGAGGCTGCCGTTTTCGGGCATCTCCTTGCGGCCTTGCGACTCGCCGTTGACGAAGAGTTCGACCTCCTCGCAGTTGCTGTGGGCGTGCACCGTGATGGTTTCGCCTTCGCGCCCTTCCCAATTCCAGTGCGGGAAGACGTGCAGCACGGGCGCGTCCTGCCACCAGGACTTCAGGTAGTAAAAGCCGTCCTTGGGGAAGCCGCAGTTGTCCAGGATGCCGAACTGCGACAGCACCGCCGGCCAACCATAAGGCGTCGGCTCGCCGCGGTAGTCGAAGCCCGTCCAGTAAAAGACGCCTGCCGCGTAGTCGCGGGCGGCATAGTGCTGCCAGCCCAGCTCGGCATTACCGCCGGAAGAGCCGTCCTCCTGGGGCGGCAGGTGGGCGAGGTCCGCATTTTCGTAGTAGATGCCGCGCGTCGCCTGGGTCGTGGTTTCCTCGGTGCCGACGATGATCTGCTCCGGGTATTCGCGGTGCTGCTGATCGGTGTCGCCGTGCTTGATGTAATTGACGCCCATCACCTCGATGGTGGTCGAGATGCCGCCCCAGCCGCCGCTGATCGCCGCCGTCACCCGGCGGGTGGGGTCGAGACGCTTGGTGAAGCGCTGCATGTAATCCGCGATGCGCGCGCCCTTGATGTTGCCCTCGATGGCCCATTCCTCGTTGCCGACCGACCACAGGATCACGCTCGGGTGATTGCGGTCGCGCACGATCAGGTGTTCGAGCTGGTCGAGGTGGTAATCGTTGATGCCCATCAGGCGGTTCTCGTCGATCACGAGCATGCCGAGGCGGTCGCAGGCATCCAGCAGGGCGGGGGAGGCCGGATGGTGGGACACGCGGTAGGCATTGCTGCCCATCTCCTTCAGCTTGCGGATGCGGTATTCCTGCATCGCATCGGGCAGGGCGACCCCGATCCCGGCGTGGTCCTGGTGGTTGTTGGTGCCCTTCAGCTTCACGTGGCGCCCGTTGAGGAAGAACCCGTGGTCCGGATCGAAACGGATCTCGCGGATGCCGAAATCGGTGGTGTAGCGGTCGACTTCCCGGCCCGCTTCGTCGGTGATGCGGGTGACCAGCTGGTAGAGGTAAGGTGTGTCCAGATCCCACAGTTGCGGATCCCCGACTTCGACCGCCTGGTCGTGCTTCAGCGTCTGGCCTGGATCGAGGCTCAGTTCGGTCGGATCGCTCTCGACGACCACGTTGCCGTCGGCGTCGACCACCGTTTGCTGGAGCTGGAAGGTCGCGCGCTCAGTGCGCTCGTTCACGACCTGCGTCTCGACCGCGACCGTAGCGCCGCCGCCGTCGTGGAGATCCGTCCGGACGAAGGTGCCGTATTGGCGACGTGCAAGGGGTTGGTCTTGAGCAGGTAAGCGTGGCGGTAGATGCCGGCGCCCTCATAATACCAACCCTCTTCCATCGAGGCATCGGCGCGGACCACGACCACGTTTTCGCCGCCGTAGTTGAGGTATTCGGAAATGTCGTAGCTCTGGGAGACGTAGCCGCTGGGTTCCTGGCCGACGAAGAAGCCGTTTACGAAGACGGCGGCGTCGCGGTAGATGCCGTTGAACTCCACGCGGATGCGTTTGCCGAGGTCGGACTCCGGGATGTCGAAGGTCTTGCGGTACCAGCCGACGCTGTGCTCGGGGTAACCGGGCCCGACCGTCTTGAAGCCGTGGCTGTAGCTCGCGTCTTCCGCGAAGCCGAGCGCCGGCACCCAGTCGTGGGGCAGGGACAGCTCGCGCCAGCCGCGGTCGTCGAACAACGGGTTGGCCGGGCCGTCGCCATAGCCCGTTTTGGCAAGGTAAGAAAAATACCCGGTGGCAAAGTTCCAATCGGCGTCCTTGTCGGTCGCATGACCCAGCGCAAAGCGCCAGTCTTCATCGATATTGGAGCGGGTACGGGATTCAGAATGAGCGATACTAGCTTGTGCGCTGGGGGCGTAGACGAGGGCGCCCAGGAGGCACAAGGGAAGGAACCTGCGGGGGATGTGCATGGGAGTCAGTTTTGTGCGGTTGGGGGACCGGCCATGAAACTTTGCAGTTTCGTCTGGCTCGAATCAACCCCGATTCACAAAAAAGCGCCCAACGGTGCCGCGAAAAGCGCGCATCCCCGGCGATTTCGTCAGCCCGCGTATCAGTTTGCGCCTACCATGGCTGGCCGTCGGCCCGGGTGCCGCAGAGCTGCACGGCGAGGCCGAGGCGGTGGGCCAGCTCTGCCTTGGCATACAGGCAGTGGTCGGCTTCGGCGGCGCTGTGGGCGTAGGCCACGTTGAGGTGGTTGGCCTTGTGCTGGGCCATCATCTGATCGCGGCTGATCCCGTAGGTGACGGCGTGCATGATGGGCCATTGCGGCGTGGTTGCGTCCAGGCGGCGACGCGTTTCCGCCTCGGGTAGTTCGATCGCCCTGGCGCGGCCGAGGTCCATCTTCAGGCGTCGGTCTTCAATGTAGATGCGGCTCCAGACGATTTCCCCCGCCTTGGCCACCCCTTGCAGGGTGCTGCCTCCGAGTTGGAAGAACATGGGCGGCTGGCGATAGCCATGGCTGCCCGGCCAGCCGCCGGCGTGGTGCTCGACGGGAGCAGCGCCGCTGATGAGCAAGACCCATATGTAGGCGTCGGTCGTGCCGGAGGCATCCCAGTCGCCCCAGCGCAAGTCGTGTAGCGTCGTCTCCGGCGGCTGTTTGAGCGCGCGATGGACGCGGTTGGTGAGGATGGCATCGAGGCCCGCGCATTCGTCCACTTCGTTGAAGTGCGGGTAGGGCAGGCCCTCCTTGATCACTGCGCCGCGGCCATTCCTGACGGGTGGGCGCTCGCTGCTGTTGAGCATGCCTTCCACGAGGTCGGAGGCAGGGCAGAGGTCCTTCAGCCCTTGCTGGTATTGGATGCCGATGGCTTCGCAGCCAAAACGGTCACCTATCCGGCAGGCGGCGATGTACATGCGGCACTGTTCGAGCACTTGCGCGCGCGTCAGGTCCGTCCGGGGATCCTCGCCGTAGTGAAAGTTGAAGCCCCGTTCTTCGATGAAGCGGTAGACGGCTGCGGCTTCGTCGTCGCTCACCTCGCGCATGGCGGCGTAGAGCGCGCTTTGGCTCAAGCGCTCCTTGCAGATGCCCAGGGGAAACAGCAACTCATCAGGGATCAAGGCGTTGTACATGCCCATGCAGAACTCGTCGAAGACGCCCATGATCGCCTTGTGCCGGTCGAGATCGGCGGCGATCTGGGCGGCCACCATCTTGAACTCGCCGGGCGTGCGGCTGTGGTCGTAGAGCTGCACGTGGTTGCGCGCATGTTCACAACGCCCGGTCTCCAGCCACGTCTTCAGCTTTTGGCGAAAGGCGGTGTCTTGCGCGAAGTCTTCGCTCCAGAGCGTGCTGTAGCGCACCCCCGCCTTGGTCAACGAGCCGTTGAGGTTGAGCAGGCCGACGAGCCCGGGCCAGGTGCCGGACCAGTTGGCAACGGTCAGGATGGGGCCGCGGTGAGCGATGAGGCCGGCCAGGACGTGATGCGAATATTGCCAAACGGCTTCGGCCACGATCAGCGGGGCATCGCGGTCGACCTGCGCAAAGACGTCGAGGCCCTCGCGCTGGCTGGCAATGAAGCCGTGCTGCTCGTCCGGCTTGAAAGGGTGGGCGCGCTGCAGCGAATAGCCGCAGCTGTTGACGGCGCGTTCGAGCGCGGATTCCAGCTCAGCCTGGGCGGGCCAGCATTGTTGGTTGGCGGCCGGACGCAGGTCTCCGTTGGCGATCAAGAGAATTTCGGGCATGGGATGGGGTGTGGAGGGTGAAGCGTTCTCACCAGATGGGCGATCGGCCGACGCGGGCGAGTGGCGGGCTATGAAACGTTGAGTGCACCGAGGGATTCCTCCCGGGCTTCGATTATGCTGATTTGCGCGCTGAAGCTTGGAATCGAGTGTCTGCAAATGTTTGCATACATCTCCCTTTGACGACAAGCTTACCTCAGCAACGCCTACCCCTCCCATGATCGACCCCCACGATTTGTTCCGTCTGCCCGCCGGTGTGGAAACCCGGTGGACGAGCCCTGAAAACTGGACCGGTGCCGTCGGCGCCGGCGGCAAGACCCTGCGGGGTCGCAAAGGCGCGCCGTGCTTTTCCCTGGCCGCGGGAGCATCGCGGGTGCTGGCGGAGGAGGCCGGCCGGCCCGGTATGCTGCGGCGGATCTGGGCGACCGTCGAACGGCGCGACCCGGAGGTGCTGCGCGGCCTGAGAATCGAGATCTTTTGGGATGGCGCGGCAACGCCGGCGGTCAACGCGCCCTGGGGAGACTTCTTTGGCCAACCTTTGGGCCGTTGCGCGACTTTTGAGTCGGCCCTGCTCTCCGACCCGGAGGGACGCAGTTTCAATTGCTGCATTCCGATGCCGTTTCGCCAAGGCATGCGCGTGGTGGTGCACAATGAGAGCGCTGTGGATATCCAGAAGTTTTACTTCGACGTTAACTATACGCTCGGGGACCGCCATCCGGAGGACATGCTTTATTTCCATGCCTGGTGGCACCGTGAGGCCCCGACGCAGTTACGTCAGGATTTTGCCTTGTTGCCTTACGTGGAGGGCGCAGGCCGCTTCCTCGGCGTCGTGGTGGGGGTGGTGGCCGACAAGCAACGCTATGGCGATTGCTGGTGGGGCGAAGGCGAATGCAAAGCTTACCTCGACGGCGATCATGCGCATCCGACGCTTTGCGGCACGGGCACGGAGGACTACATCGGCACGGCTTGGGGCCAAGGCCAATACGCCCATCGCTATCAAGGCTCACATCTGTTCGACGATGCGTCGGGGCTTTACGGCTTTTATCGGTGGCACGTGCCCGACCCGGTCTATTTTCGCCGGTCGATTCAGGTCACGATGCAACAGATCGGCTGCCTTTTTCCGGCGCAGGCCAAGGATCTGCAGGCGCGTGGCACCGAGGTCTACTCGATCTATGAGCCGGACGAACCGCTGGACCTGGCGGCTTTTTCGCAGGAGGAGGAAGTAACGCTCTTTGAGCGGCAGGACGACTGGAGTGCGTGCGCGTATTTTTATCTGGATCGCCCTACCAACAACCTGCCTCCGTTGGCCGAGGCGCGGTCTCGTATCCAAGGTCTCAGCGTGGCGTCCGGGGCGTCCGCGCGCATGGATCAGTGACGCTGCCGGGCGCTCTTTAAGCCGCTTGGCCGACCAGGGTCATGATGGCGAGCCACTGGCAGACGGAGCCGCCGAGCACGAAGAGGTGCCAGATAGCGTGGTGAAACTTCATCCGGTGGCACAGGTAAAAGATCACACCGACGGAATAGGCGGCGCCACCTGAAAAGAGCAGGATGAAGCCGAGGCTGCTGAGCTTGATAAACAGGGGGACGACTGCCACCACGCACAACCAGCCCATAGCCAGATAAATGAGGCTGGAGAGCAGGCCGCCGCGTTTGCACGAGATCGCTTCCTTGACGACGCCGGCCACGGCGAGCGCCCAGACGATGCCGAAGAGGGTCCAGCCGAGCGGCCCGCGCAGGGGCCCCAGCATAAAGGGCGTATAGGTGCCGGCGATCAGCAGATAAATGCACGCGTGGTCCAACTTCAGGAAGAGCCGCTTGAGGTTCATCCGCCGCACCGTGTGATAGAGAAAGCTGGAGAGGTAGAGCACGATGAGGCTGGCCCCGTAGACCGAGCACGCGACGATCAGCCACGGCGTGGCATTGAGGCTCGCGTACACGACGGCGAGCACCAGCGCAGTGACCGCCCAGATGAAGCCCAGCCCATGGGTGAGGCTGTTCATCACCTCTTCCGCCGCGGTGTAGCCGCTGGTCGGATGCACCTCCCCGGTATAGGTGGCCCGGGTGGGCGTCTCTGCTGCTGGCGTCGATTCGGATTCGTGCATGTGCCCTATCTTTTACCACGGATATGGGATGCCCGCAAGCGGCAGGCCGGGCTTGTCCAAGCATGAGCAGTTGCCGTGATAGGCCTTAGTCCACGGGATAAAGGGCCAGCGCGAAGTCGACGCTCTGCCCGTCTTTTTCCTGCGCCAGCGATCGGTCGACGTAGGCGGCCCCCTCGGGGTAAGCGTCCGCACGGCTGCGGCGCCAGAAGAGGGAGGCGTTGCCGCGTTCACCTTGGAGTTCGAGCACGTAGCGGTGGCCCGCCTGGAGTTCGACCTGCAGGGAGCGGCTCAAGTCGATTTCGAGCAGTCCGGGGGCCTGAACGGCGTAGGCGAGATCCACGGCCTGCTCACGGCCGAGCAGGTTGTGCGCTGCGGTATAGGAGGCCGTGGCAGCCTGCGTGTCTTCTTGCGGGCCCAGGTCGTAAAGCGCGAGCGTCAGGAGATGCCCCGGCTGTGTGCCCAGGCCGTCGCCCGCATAGAAGGCGATCCGTCCCAGCGTCATATCCTGCGCGGGCACAAAGCTCTGGCCGATGCTCGTGGCATTGTCACGGTTGAAGCTGGCCGCGACCGGGGTGTCGTAAAAGGGGTTGGCCACCGTGCTCAAGGCCGGCTGGCCGCTCCAGCTCTCGGGAAAGAAGCGCGTGATGTCGTGCACCTTCAGGCCGCGCTCACTTTTGCCGGGCTTGTCTTTCGCCTTCTGGACCTTCGCCGGCTGCGGGGGCACGCTGACCCCGGCTTCGGTCTGCTCGACGGGCTGCATTGTGCCGTCGGGATTGTAGTGGAGGTATTCGACGCGGACGGCGCGGCGGCCCAGACCGCCGGTCTGACCATCGGGCAGCGTGAGGGTGGCGTTGTGATAAAACAGGTAGGAATGGCCCTTGAAGTCGTTCAGAATCCCCGGGTGGATGGTGTAGCTGTTTTCGGCCTCACCTGTCAGCTGGCCTCGATAGGTCCAGGGGCCGGTGACGGCCGGGGCGGTGGCGTAGCACATGCGCTCGGAAAAGCCCTGGTGGGCGAAGGCGGGGTAGGTGAGGTAATAGATGTCGCCGCGTTTCGAGAGCCAGGGGCCTTCCGTGTAGTTGGGCAACGGCAGCCTCTGGATCGGGCCGTCGAGTTCGATCATGTTGGGCTTGAGTTTGACGAGATAGCAGGTGGGGTTGCCCCAGGCCAGCCAGGGGGTGCCGTCGTCGTCGATCAGCACGGTGGGATCGATGTCGTCCCAACCATACGGGCTGGGGGTCGTGTCGTCGGTGATCAGCGCCGAGCCGCGCGCATCCTCGAAGGGACCGGTCGGCTGGTCCGAGACCGCCACACCGATCGCTTTGCCCGGATGCGTTTTATCGTGCTGGACGGTGGCGTAGAGGTAGTATCTGCCGTCGCGCTCCACGACTTGAGCCGCCCAGGCATCCCGGATGGCCCAAGCGAAATCCGTCGCCTGCATGATCGGGCCGTGGGCCTTCCAGTGCTTCATGTCCTGCGAGGAGTAGCACAGCCACTCATTCATGTTGAACATCTCGCCTTCCTTGGCTTCGTCGTGCCCGACATAGAGGTAGACGGTGTCGTCTACGGCGAGCGGGGCGGGGTCGGCGGTGAACTTGTCATGGACGAGCGGATTGCTGCCCGGTGCCGGTTGGCGCGCGCTTTCGGCATGGAGACAGCCAGCAACGGTCAAGAGAAGCCATGGGGTGATGCGTTGGAGGCGCGTGAACATAGTCGATGGATTTTTAGGCATTGTATTTATCACTAGTGTGGTCTCGTTTGAATTTAATGACGATGCCGGATTTAGTGAATGCACCTGTTTTATGTTGTACTATGACTTTGGTTATGGTTTTACTATGACGCAGGCGTAAACCTTGGTTGGCTGCCAGAGAGGGCCGTGAAAAAAAATGGGTTGGCGGATCGAAAGGAATGATTACAAACGGTGTTGTGTTAGGATATCGCTACAATGTTAGCGCGCTATTGGCGGTAAAATGAAGCATAGAAGCTAAGTAACGTTTATAATGTAGTTTAATTATAAATACGTTTAGTAATGGGCTTTGAAGCGGCATTTGTCTTGTGTCAATACGTTAGAATCGGCTGGGCTTCTTTGTGCTATAATTTGAATTTCACAGCCGTTGATGCGCAGAAAGGGGGTCGCTAATCAATAAGCACGGTCTTTAGGTCGTACGTTAGTTACCCCCCCCCCAGATAGTCCTATCCCCTCCCTGAATATACCCCAAGTGTTGGCTGTCTAACCTCCGCTCAAGGCGGTCGTGTGTCTATGTCTTGGGGTCCATCAAACTACTCATACTCCAATGAAACATACCCCAAATGTCTTCGGGCGACTTGTGCGTTTCAGTACGTTGCTGCTCGCCTGTGCGCCGCTCGCGGCCCAGACAACAGAAGCTGATGATGAGGAAGTCTTCGAGCTTTCTCCGTTTGAAGTAAGTGGAAGCAACGATGTCGGCTATACCGCTACCAGCACGCTGGCGGGTACCCGTATCCGCACGGACCTGCGCGACGTAGGTTCGGCCATTACCGTGGTGACGGGCGAATTTCTGAGTGATGTCGGTGCAACGGATACCAGCACGCTGCTGCAGTACACCGTAAATGCCGAAGTATCAGGCACCCAAGGGACCTATGCTGGTCTCGGCAACGGCACCACTTTGGATGAAACCGACCAGTTGCGCGCCCCTGGTGGTGCCCAGCGTGTGCGTGGTCTGGCCGCCGCCGACAATACGCGCGACTTCTACATTACGGATATCCCTTGGGATAGTTATATCACGAGCCGCGTGGACATCCAGCGCGGTCCGAACGCCTTGCTTTTCGGCCTGGGCAGCCCGGCCGGTATCGTAAACGCTTCGCTCGATTCCGCCCAATATTTCGACAGTGGCGAAGTTCAAACCCGCGTCGGTTCCTACGGAAGCCTGCGCGGCAGCTTCGACGTGAATCGCGAAGTGATCGAAGACGTGTTGGCCGTCCGGGTGGAAGGGCTATGGGATCACCAGAAGTTCCAGCAGGAGCCGGCCTATGAAAACGACGAACGCTACTTCGGTGCCGTGCGTTTCAACCCCCAGATCCTCGATCCGAAGAAGTTCAGCACTACCATTCGCGCGAACTTCGAGCATGGCACGATCGACGCCAATCGCCCGCGTATCCTGCCGCCTTACGACAGCATTACGCCGTGGTTCGAGTCTCTGCCGGGAGATGGCGAGTGGACTACGGAGAGCGGCATGGGCAAGATACCAGTCACGAACCCTTACGATGCGCGAAGGGAAGACTTTGACAACTTCCCGACCGCCGCCGATACGCCCTATTACCAATTCTGGGGCATGAACATCCGCAATGATGAAAACCCCAACTATCAGCCCTGGCTCGGCACGGTCGTGAATCAGCAGCAGCCCCTCTATTTCATGAACGGGGCGACCGGTGAGATCATGGGGGCTTCCGCCGGTTACATCAACGTCGGGGCGCGCTGGCCCGACGGCACCCTCCGTGGACCCTCCGACGGTTTGCTGGGCCGACAGTATTCCGAGCAGTTCTTCCGCCTGAATTCCTACAGCAGCTACGCCAACAACGCCTCGCTGCCCCTCTTTGGTTCGGGCCAATACCGCGACCAGTCGCTCACCGATCCGAGCGTGTTCGACTTTTACAACAACCTGATCGACGGGCCGAACAAGAATGAGTGGGAAGACTGGGATGCCTACAATGTCACCATCACCCAGACGGCTTTTTCCGACCGGGTCGGGGTGGAGCTGGCCTACGACAAGCAGGAATATGAGCGCGGTGGCTTCAGCTTCCTGCCCTACACGCCTGCGTTGACCATGGATGTCATGCGCAACGGTCAGGACTTCTACACCAATACCGGGGCGGATGGGATGGAATCGCAGACCAACCCCAATTACGGTCGTCCGTATGTGACCTCGGATGCGGGCGGGCGCGGTAGCTCCTACACCAGTGATCGCGAATACTACCGAGCTTCCGCCTACGGTGAGTTCCGGACGGAGGACGTGACCGATAACAGCTTGCTGATCAAAATCTTTGGTCGCCAGCGCTTCAATGCCGCCTTCAACAAGGAGAAGTATTTCTTCGAAAACCGCAGCTGGCGTGGCGTGGCCAACGATCAGGCGTGGGGCGGCTACTGGAACGACTCCGATGGCAGCCGGTCGCCCTACAACGACCGTGCACCTTATGGCATCGTTTACCTCGGCGAGTCGATCGCCGGCCGTGATTCTGCCTCCGGGGCCAACATCCCACGGGTCGAGGATTCGCTGGCCTTCCAGGATTACTCCGTCCGCGTCTTCGACTCCACCTGGCAGCGCTACGACGTGCCCTTCGGGGCGCCCTGGACAGTCCCGGCCAATCTGGCAAAGGTGTTCCACCTCGATGCCGACGGCAATGCGCCCAGCTGGGGTAACGCCTCCGGCGTGCCCGATGGCTATGCCCACCCGCCCGCCGATTACTCTGGGCCGATGGAAGGCGACGACTGGTACTGGACGCAGGCCTCCAACCCCGCCAACTATACCGGCTGGACGAGCTATCCGCTCAACCTGATCGAGAACAACTACCGCGGCGATAACGAGAACCTGCTCGACAGCGCGTCCAAGACCCAGCGGGAGACGACTTCCGAGGTGCTGACCTGGCAGGGCTACTTCTGGCGCGACGCCATTGTGCCGACCCTGGGCTGGCGCAAGGACGAAGTGAAAACCAAGGATGTGCGGGCCGAGGCCGTGCCGGCCAATCGCAGTATCCTCGACATGGGTGCCTACGAGCTGCCGGCCGAGTATCCCGAAGCGCAGATCTTCGAGGACGAGTCGTTCAGCTACGGCGCCGTCGTTCACATCAACCAGCTCTTGGGCAAGTGGGACAAGCTGCCGCTCAACGTCAGCCTCTCCTACAACAAGTCCAGCAACTTCCAGGTGGTGCCAGTGCGTCGCAACCTTTACGGCACGCCGATCAGCAATCCGACCGGCGATACCAAGGACTACGGCATCCTCCTGTCCACCAAGGACAACAAATATACCCTCCGCGTCGTCAAATACGAGACCAAGCTCGAGAAGGCCACCTCGACGCTGAGCAACGCCGATGGTCTGGGCAGTATCGTCTCCAACGGCCTGAACTGGCGCAACGTCTTCCTCTACGACCTGGCAGCCTACGACTACGGTGGCCGCGAAGCCCCCAGCTATCGCAACACCTGGACGAATGCCTACCCGATCGAGGGCTACGACGACATGACGCCCGAACAGCAGGCCGCCGCCGACGCCGAGGTGCAGGCGACCGAAGATGCGGCGATCCGTGGCTGGAACGAGATTCAGGCCTGGTTGACGGACAAGGGCTTCTTCGAGGCCTGGAACTTCGACCCGGTGCCGCTTCAATACTTGACGGACCGCTCCACCTACGAAGCCACCCTCACGGATAACGGTGACGGCCTGCCGCTGCCGGCGGCGCAGTATCAGCCGCCGCTCGACAACGTCTATGCCTACAGCCCCTCGGCTCCCTCGGGCTTTACGGTGACTTCGGACACGCTGTCGGAAGGCTATGAATTCGAGTTCACCGCGAATCCGATCCCCGGCCTGCGGCTCTCGATCAACGGCTCGCGGACGGAAGCGACTCAGACCAATGTGGGCGGTCCCGAACTCGAGGAATTCATCGACTATATGGACTCGATGCTGGTGGACGCCAACGGCGATCCTACGCCGGCCGGTATGGTACCTCGCTGGGGCGGAGCGGGTAATGCCCAATACGTTAGCGTTTACGCTCCGTGGAGGGCCAACTACGTGCAGCTCAAGCTGAACGAAGGCTCCAGCAATCCGGAAATCCGCAAATGGCGCTGGAACTTCATCGCCAACTACACGGTGCAGGAAGGCATGTTCGAGAACGTGAGCGTCGGCGGCAGCTACCGCTGGCAGGACAAGGCCGCGATTGGCTATCCCGTCATCGAAACCGATACCGGCTACGAGTTCGACATCGACAACCCGGTCTATGGCCCCTCCGAGGACGCCATCGACGTCTGGATCGGCTACGAGCGCGAGCTCAGCGACAAGATCGGCTGGCGCATCCAGCTCAACATCCGCAACCTCGCGGCCGACGAAGGCCTCATCCCGGTCTCGATCCAGCCCGACGGTTCCTATGCCGGCGTCCGTATCAAGCCGACGCAGGAGTGGTTCATCACCAACACCTTCACCTTCTAGAGATAGCAGAAACGGCGGTGATTCCCTGAGTCATCGCCGCGTTATGCTGTCGGGTCGAGCAATCGGCAACAAGCGGGCGGGCCTGTTCAACGCAGGCCCGCTTTTGCGTTAGAGCGGCTCCGGGTACTGCTGGAGGATGGGCGAGTCGATCCAACGGCTGAGGTCGGTCTCGCCCAGGTCGACGGCCTGCCCGCCAAGGCGATCGGCGAGACGTGCCGCCCAGAGCGGGGTGGCGAGGGCGCCTTTGGAGCCAAACCCGTTGAAGAGCACCAGCTGCGCGTGCTCCGGGTGAAAGCCGATGATCGGTAGCCGGTCGTGGGTGCAGGGGCGCACGCCGGCTTCGTGGCGCACTACGGCCGGCATCTCTTCCCAGTTCAGCATCTTGCGCATGCCCTCGAACAGCCCCGTGCGCCCTTGGGAGGTAATGACCGTGTCGATGTGGTCGTGCGACCAGGTGGAGCCGACGCGACAGCGGCCGTCGGGCAGCGGCAGCACCCATTTCTGGCGATTGAGCACGTAATCCTGCTCGGGCAGGGCGCGGGCGAAGGTCAGGATCTCGCCTTTGGCGGGCGCAAACGGCAGCCAATTGAACCACGGATTGCGGCGCACTTGGAAGCCCTCGCAGAAGACGACCGAGCCGAATTGATCGCCCTCGTAGCTGGCGCCCTCCGCGTTCAGCTTGAGACGTCCGTGGTCGAAGGTCTCCTGCCGCAAAATCCCGCGCTCGAGGTAGCGGGCCTGCAAGGCTTCCAGCAGCTCGGCGATAGCCAGATTGCCGCCGCGCAGGATCTCGAAGCTGCCCCACGGGTCGTGGATTTCGTCGCAGATCTCGCCCGGTGCAAACTGGCGGCCCAGGTAGCCCTCGTAGGCTGGAGAGAGCCGGCGTTTTTCCCAGCGCTTGGGCTCGTCCGCCGATTGATAGACGCGCAGGATGCGCCGTGGGGTGAGCCACGAGCCGCCCAGCTCCGTTTCCAGTTCGCGGTAGAGGTGATGGGCCGCCGGCAACAGCTCATCGACGAGCCAGCTCTTGACCAGGCGCTTGCCGGTGACGGGGTTGAGGATGCCCGCCGAGACACGCGAAGCGCAGTCCACCCCGCGATCGACGATCCGCACGCTACGGCCCCGGCGCAGGAGTTCCCACGCCAGCAGGCTGCCCGCGATGCCTTGCCCTACCACCAAATGATCATACCTCATGCGCGCAGGCTGACGCTCGGTTCCGCCCGGTGCAAGGTCGCAGACAGGCGGGGGAGGGGAATGCTATTGGGCAGCTGGGGAAGGCGCAGGCGTTGTCTTATCCTTCAGCACTCTCCGAAAAAAAGCCGCGGAATAACGGCTGGTGTAAAAGTACAACATACTGACAATCCCGAGAAGAAGGAGCATGCTGGCCGCAACGGAGCCTCGGTTTGTGAAGAAGGTGGCACTGCCGAGCGCAAAAAACCACAGGCAAATCAGTATTCTGGCCCAAGACTTTCGGGCGAGCATGCTGAAGACAGTCGCCGCGGAATAGAGACCGTAAGCCTCGAAGAACGACGACGCCTCGACGCGGAGCGCATGAACGAAGCGGAGGTCCGGGAGGCGATGGCAAGCTTCGATCCGCGTTGAAGTTCGACCGACTGGTCCGCGTAGGCTTGGTCGAGGACTACGCCGACCTCGCCCGCCTCGGCCATGTATCCCGCGTCCGGGTAACGCAGATCATGGGTCTGCTCAACCTTGCCACTGACATCCAAGAGGAGATTCTCTTTCTACCGAAAACGGTGAAGGGTCGTGATCCAGTCAGCGCCCGCGAAGTGCTGAAGCTCGGGGCCATCGAGGACTGGGAGGAGCAGCGGAGGGGGTGGGAGAGGCTTCAGGCTTGATCGACCTTGCAACAGAGCTTGCATTTGCTGCGAATGCTGCGATTGTTTCGATTATGAGCACATTCGCCCTTCAGTATCAGGATGCCTTTGCCCCGGCCGATCACGACCGGACATTGGCCCGGCGGTCCAGCCGGGACTTGTCCCGTTTCCTGGGTGTTGATCGCGATTTGAAGCTCCGGGTGGAAGATCAGGAAATGTCGACCGAGGTGATTATCCCGCCTTCAGCCGTTCGATTTCTGGTCGAGTTGCTGTCTGAGATGGCGCGAGGCAACGCGGTTACGCTAATTCCGGTTCATGCCGAGTTGACCACCCAGCAGGCCGCAGAGCTTCTCAACGTTTCCAGGCCTTCGCTGATCAAGCTTTTGGAGGATGGGGAGATCCCGCACCGCCGGGTGGGTTCGCACCGTCGCATTCTGTTCCGCGACCTCATGGGCTACAAGGACCGCATCGACGCGGCCCGGCGCAAGTCACTCGACGAGCTGGCGGAACAAGCGCAGGAACTCGGCATGGGCTACTGAGATGTCCCGCTACACGGCCATCTACGATGCCTGCGTCCTGTATCCCGCACCGTTGCGGGATCTGCTGTTGGAGTTGGCCGTAACTGACCTCTTCAAGGCTCGTTGGTCGAATCGCATCCACGACGAATGGATGCGGAATCTGCTGAAGAACCGCCCTGACCTGACCCTGCAGCAGCTGGAACGGACTCGCGACCTGATGAACGCGCACGTCCGCGACTGTCTCGTCGATGGCTTCGAAGGTCTGGAGGAGACGATCCAGTTGCCGGACCCGGATGACCGGCACGTGGTCGCCGCCGCGATCAAGGGTCGTGCCGACGTCATCGTGACCTTCAATCTGAGCGATTTCCCGGCCAGCGCACTGGAGCCTTGGGGGCTTGAAGCTCAACACCCGGACGAGTTTCTCGCCAACCTCATCGACTTGGCACCGGACCCGGTGGCTGCCGCCGCCAGAACGTGCCGCCTGCGATTGAAGCGACCGCCGAAGACCATCGACGAATACCTTGATATCCTTGCCCGGCAAGGGCTCCCGGAGTCCACCACGATGCTTCGCCGGATGCGGGAGAAGCTCTGATCGGCTCGACCTTAACGTTTCCGAAAACCGTTCCAAAACCCGTCTCAGACAATCTCTTCACCAACTCGGAGAGAGGGGCGGAGAAACAGAGATCCGAGCGCAGCGACAACCCTCACACGGGAAGAATCGGGTTCTCCGGGCGAAAACTGGTGAACAGGCGGGGTTCACCGGAGTGGTGGCGGAGGCCTCTGGAGAGGGCGCGGACGGTTCCGTAAGTCTTTGCCATCAGCGGGATACAGAAAAACCCGAGCCGGTAATGGTCTCGGGTATCGAAAGTGAATCGGAAACGTGTTCCGAAAAGGTTTTCCATGGCTGCTCGGGCTGGGATCGAACCAGCGACCAAGTGGTTAACAGCCACCTGCTCTACCGCTGAGCTACCGAGCAACTGCGGAATTTCCTCTCAAGGAAAAGCCCTGAATAAAGGCAAGGGTCGGGCGTGGTGTCAACGGCTTTTTGTGAGAAAACGCATACTTTTTCGCTCCGAGCTTTCGGACCATCTGAGCGGGGCGCTCAGTAGGCGAGGAAGCGGTCGCGCACGGAAGCGTCGGGCACGTATTTGTGATCGATGGTGCCCATGGCTTTGGAGAGGACAGGGCGGTTTTGCGAGACCCCCTCGTAGGGGATGTCGCGCAAGGCCTTGGGCACGATGCGGAAGCGGCGCAGGAAGCTCCAGGGTTGTTTGCAGCGGGAGAGTGCGCGCAGGACGGCATCGGAGCGGAAGTAGGCCTTGTTCGGTTCGATCAGGACGACGGACTTGATGTAGTCCTCGGGGATGTCGTGCTGCCGAAGCAGTTCCTTGCCGGGCTCGCTTTGCAGGGGCGCGTAGTGGAGGTTGCCCGCCGGGTCGTGCTGGACGAGCCAGTGGACGGCCGCGCGGCAAAAGTTGCACTCGCCATCGAAGAGCAATACGGGATGAGCCATGTTTGCAGTATACGCATAATCCGCAGCGTTTCACCCCCTGGGAGCGTTGAGCGGTCCTGAGGGCTTGCGTGCTGTCCGTAGCGTGCGTTTGCTGGAGTCGTGACAGACTGTCGATTGGAGTGGGTCCCTTACGAGCGATCGTTTGTGGTGCCTTTGCAGACGGCGAGCGGCCCGTGGTTCGAGCGACGTGGCATCCTGCTGCGCGTGTCCGACGGCGAGGGCCGTGAGGGCTGGGGCGAGATCGCGCCGGTGCCGGAGTTTGGGAGCGAATCCTGGACGCAGGCCATGGTCTACCTCAAGGAGTCGGACCAGGAGGCGTTGGAGCATCCGGAGGCGGTTCCCGCTTACCTGACGGCTACCCGCTTTGCGATCGAAACGGCGTTGAGCAGCCTGGATGCGCCGCCGGCGGAGTTCGGTTTTGAGAACACCGTGCTGCTGCCGGGAGGTGAGGCGTCGCTGGAGGCCCTGCATGAGCGGAGGGAACAGGGCTTTCGCTGCTACAAGCTGAAGCTGGGCGTGTTGGAGCCGGCGGCCGAGCTGGCGCTGGTGCAGGCCTTGTGGGATGTCTTGCCGGAAGAGGCGGAGCTGCGGCTGGATGCCAACGGTAGCTTTACGGCGCGCCAGTTGCGTTGGTGGCTGGAGCATCTGGAGGGTATGGACCGGATTGGTTTTATCGAGCAGCCGCTGCCGCCGGGGCACGAATCGACGATGCAGCGTATTCTGGACGAGGGTGGCATCCCGCTGGCGCTGGACGAGTCGCTGGCGGGGGTCGACGGGCTGCAGCAGGCGTTCGAGGAATGGCGCTGGACGGGGCCGATGATCCTGAAACTGTCGATCCTGGGTGCCCTGGATCCGCTGCGCCGCCGTGTGCAGGGTGCGCATGAGCGCCTGATCGCGTCCTCCGTTTTCGAGACGGCCATCGGGCTGTATCAGTCGCTGCGCATCGCGCACGAACTGGGGGTCGAACGCGCGGTGGGGTATGGGACCTTAGCCTTTTTTGACGATGGTTGGAACGGATTTAAGCTGGAGCCGCAGTTGACCTCGACCATGGTTTGCCCCGAGATTTTCAGAGAGATATGGAATCAAGCCTGTCATCGCTGGTCGAAGGTCTAGCCAACTGGGGCTGGTCGCCCGGCGCTCCATCGGAGCATGAGCGAGTGGGGCCGAGCCTGTTGCGGATTGCCCCCGCCGACCCACGCGAATACGTCGAGCAAATGGTCGGCTCGCTGATGGCAGGGGAGTCGGTGGTGTTGCGCCCACAAGGGCTCGAGATCGAGGAAGATCCGGCCGTACCCATCCTGCGCGGTTTCGAGCCTCGGGCGGACTTGGGGCCGTGCATCCTCATTGCGACCGGCGGCACTACGGGGGGCATTCGTTTTGCGATCCATACTCCCTCGACGCTCTGGACGGCGGCCCAGGGCTTTGCCCAGCAATTCCGCCAGTGGCCGCGGCGTCACGTGAGCCCGCTGCCGCTGGAGCACGTGGGTGGCATCATGCCGGTTTTTCGCGCCATTGCCGCAGGGGGGCGGGCGGTCTTTGCCGACTACAAGGACTGGATGGAGAAGGCGCCTTCGGAGAATGAGCTGCCGTCGATCGTTTCGCTGGTGCCCACGCAGTTGCGGCGCTTGATGAACAGCGAAACCGGCCTGGCCTGGCTGCATACCTTTCGCTGCATCCTGATGGGGGGAGCGCCGCTGGAAGAAACCGACCGCAACCGTGCCCGCGAATTGGGGCTGCGCGTGTCGCCCTGCTACGGCATGACGGAGACCTCGGCGATGATCACCGTCAATCCGCCCGAGGCCTTTCTCGCGGGGGACGATACGGTGGGGCTGCCCTTGCCGCACGCCCGCATTACCCTGCTACCGCCAGAGCAGCGCATCATCGTGATGGGCGATATGCTGTGTCACGGCTATTGGCCGGTGCGGCCCGACTTCTCCCGCGACCCCCTGTTTACGGGCGATCGTGGAGCCTGGGAGCCCGCCGGGCACCTGCGCGTGCTGGGCCGGCTGGACCGCATGATCAATACCGGGGGGGAAAAGGTGGACCCCTCTGTCGTGGAAGAGCGCGTGATGACCCTGCCCGGGGTGACGGAGGCCCTGGCGTTTGGTCTCGATGATTCCGATTGGGGGCAGCGACTCGTCGTGGCCGTGGCGGGTGAGCTGGAGGTAACGGAGGACGCTGTCTGGAGTGCGTTGCGGGAGACCCGCCGCCCCTGTGAGGTGCCCAAGACCCTGCGTCTCTGGCCTTGGCGCCTGCCGCGCACAGGCACGGGCAAGCCCAACTGGCGCCGGCTGCGCAGCGCGTTTGAGACCGACGCACCGCCGGCGGCGGAATAGGCTTTCCAAGCCCCAACGCCCGGTCTTATGGTGGGCGATTATGGCCGTGCCGTTGCTCGATCTTTCCCGTCAGCATCAACCCCTCCAGGTCCAACTGGAAGCCGCCAGCGCAAGCGTCCTGCGCTCCGGGCGCTTTGTCCTCAGTGAAGAGGTCGCCGCGCTGGAGCAGGAGATCGCGGACTATGCGGGTGTGAAGCGGGCGGTGGCCGTCAGCAGCGGCACCGACGCCTTGCTGGTAGCGATGATGGCCCTCGGGATCGGGCCGGGCGACGAAGTTCTGTGCCCCGCGTTTACCTTTTTTGCCACGGCGGGCTGCATCGCGCGTCTCGGGGCGGTGCCGGTGTGGGTGGATGTGCGCGCAGACGACTTCAATCTCGATCTGGAGGACGCCGAGCAGAAGATCGGCCCCAAAACCAAGGCGATCATCCCGGTGCATCTCTTTGGGCAGATGGCGTCGATGGACTGCGTGATGGCCCTGGCCCGGCAGAACAATCTGCAGGTGATCGAAGATGCCGCACAGAGCTTGGGAGCCCGCTACGAAGGCAAGATGGCGGGCAGCATCGGCGAGGTGGGTTGTTACAGCTTCTACCCCACGAAGAACCTGGGCGGCTTTGGCGATGGCGGTATGGTGGTGACGCAGGACGAGGCGCTGGCGGACAAGCTGGTGTGGCTGCGCAACCACGGCATGAACCCGCGCTATTACCACCGCTACGTGGGCGGCAACTTCCGCATGGATGCTATCCAGGCCGCCCTGCTGCGGGTCAAGCTGCCGCACCTGGAGAGCTACCACGACGCCCGTCGGGAGCACGCCGCGGCCTACCTCGAGGCGCTGCCGGATGTGCAGGCGTTTGCGCTCCCGCGCGAGTTGGAGGGCCGGCACCATGTGTGGAACCAGTTTACGGTGCGCGTGCCGGGTGGCCGCCGCGACGCGTTGCGCCAGTTCCTGGCCGAGCGCAAGATCGGCAGCGAGATCTACTACCCGGTGACGCTCGACCAGCAGGAGTGTTTCCGCGGGGTGGGGCGCGGCAGTGATCGCCTGCCCGTCTCTCATCGCATGGCCGAAGAAGTGTTGAGCATCCCCGTCTTCCCGGAGATGACGGTCGAGGAGCGCGATGAAGTGATCGCGGCCCTCAAGGCATTTGCCTAGAGGCAAAAGACCTCGGGCGTTCTCCTGTTTAGGGGGACGCTTGTTTCCCGACACGGATGTCACGCGTCCGTGTCTTTTTATGTACGCCTGCGGGATGGATAGAGCCTGTCTTGAAAAACGTTTGGGTTGAGCCGGTGCGGGCATTATTGACCGGATGATGAAGGAAAGGCGCCAGTTGTGGGTTGGTGGCAAAAAATGATCAAATCGTAATACTAGAGCGCGTCAATTTCGCGCATAAGTCTGCCTGATAGGGGCGATTTGTTGTTGTCTAAAATGAGTCACACGTGGCTTTAGATCCGCTTATTCAGCGGGTTTCCAGGATGAGATTCTATCGCTCAACAGTAGGAAGAATCGTGTAAAGATTCATACAGATGAAGGGCCTTCAGGATGCTCATGAAGCAGTGGTATACCCGCTGCTCAAAGGGGAAATGTAAGTGCTTCTAAGCTTACCTCAACAAGTTACAACGATGATCCCAAGTAACCTCACTCGCATGTGCGGCGCTCTGCTGCTTCTCGGCGGCGCTGCGCTTCCTGCTTCCCTCTCGGCGCAAGCCTCCGTTTCCGGCTCGCTCGCGTTCGACTACAATACCCACTTCATTTCCTATGGTTCCGACGTTTGGGGCACGGGCGATGAACTGAGCGAACCGACTTTCAACCCGTCCGTGGGCGTGACCCTCGACTTCGGCAACGGCTGGGGCGCCTACACGGGTGCCTGGATGGACATCAACAACAAGGTCGCCAGCAACATCGGCGGCACGCTGCAGGAGGTCGACGTCTGGGTCGGCAGCTACGTGTCCGTCGGCAATGTGACGCTCGACGCTGCCGTCCAACAGTGGATCTACGGTGGTGACGTCGAAGAGATCTTCGATTTCGCCGTCAGCTATGACACGACCGACGCGATCGGCTTCAACCTCAACCCGGCCGTCAAGGCGCACTACCGCTTTGAGGGCAATGGCGCCCAGGACACCGGTCTGATCCTCGACTTCAGCGTCGGTTACGATCTGGAAGTCAACGAATCACTCTCCCTCAGCTTCCCGGTGGCGATCGGCTACGTGGTCGACAGCGGCTACTACACCGGCACCGCGATGATCGGGGGCGTCGAGACCACGATCGAGGGTGACTCCGGGATTGGCTACTACACCGCAGGCGTCGGCTTTACCTACGCGCTGCCCTTTGGCGAAGACTTCGGTGCCTGGGATCTCCACGGCGGCGTCTCGCTCTACCACACGCCCGAAGACGTGATCCCGGCCAACCCCGAGGAGACGTTCGTGACCGCCAACCTGGGCATCGGCCTCGGCTGGTAACAACCGCATCCCCAACTGCTAAATCACATGTTCTCTTTTTCCGACAAACTCTCCCGGATCGGCCGCTCCGCCCTCGCGCTGGGCGCGTCGCTCCTCGGTTTCACTTCCCTCGCCCACGCGGCGGACACGGTCAAGGTCGGCGTGCTGCACTCGCTCAGCGGCACCATGGCCATCAGTGAGACCTCCTTGCGCGACGTGCTGCTCTTCGCCTTCGACGAAATCAACGCCAATGGCGGCGTGATGGGCAAGCAGATCGAGCCCGTCGTGGTCGACGGTGCTTCCGACTGGCCGCTTTTTGCCGAAAAGGCCAAACAGCTGCTGGTGCAGGATGACGTGGCGGTGGTCTTTGGCTGCTGGACCTCCGTCAGCCGCAAGTCCGTGTTGCCGGTCTTCGAACAGGAAAACGGCCTGCTCTTCTACCCCGTGCAATACGAGGGTGAGGAAATGTCGCCCAACATCTTCTACACGGCCGAAGCGGTGAACCAGCAGGCGATCCCGGCGGTGGACTTCCTGCTGGAGGAGGGGCGCAAGAAGTTTTACCTCATCGGCACCGACTACGTCTACCCGCAGACGACCAACCTCGTGCTGCTCGAATACCTGCGCAGCAAGGGCGTGCCGGTCGAAAACATCGGCGGTGGTCTGCGCAAGGACGGCAATGGCAACGTGATCTCTGCCGGCACCTACACGCCGTTCGGCCATACCGATTACCAACAGATCGTGGCCGACATCAAGAAGTTCGCCGCGACCGGTGACGCCTGCGTGATCAACACGATCAACGGCGATTCCAACGTGGCCTTCTTCAAGGAATTTGCCGCCAGCGGCCTGACCGCCGACGAGTGCCCGGTCGTTTCCTTCTCCCTCTCCGAAGACGAGTTCCGCTCCCTTCCCGCGGCCGACCTGGCGGGCCACCTGGGTGCCTGGACCTATTTCATGAGCCTCGATACGCCGGAAAACAAGAAGTTCGTGCAGAACTTCCAGCAGTGGCTCAAGACGGCCGACGTGGAAGGCCTGGAGCGCGACAACCGCGTGACCTGCTCGCCCATGGTGCTCTCCTACGACGGCGTCTACCTCTGGAAGAAGGCGGTCGAGCAAGCCGGCTCCTTCGACGTGGACAAGGTGATCGCCGAACTCGAGAAGGGCATCTCCTTCGACGGCCCCGGCGGTGAAGTGACCACGCAGGAGAATCACCACCTGACCAAGGACGTCTACATCGGCGAGACCATGCCCAACGGCCAGTTCCGCGTCATCGAATCCTACGAAGACGTCTACGGCGAACCGTTCCTCAAGGGCACCTTCGAGTAAGCCGCCGCCTCCGAACGGCTTCCCTTTTTGCGGGCGGACGGCGCTGATCCCGCCGTCCGCCTTTTCCGCAGCTTCTACCCGATGACTTTATGCAAGCTTTCTCTCTCACCACTTTCGTCCGCGGCCTCTTCCTGTTGCTGGCCTGTTGTCCGCTCTGGTTGCACGCCCAGGAAAAGACGACGGGTCCCGATTCGCGCGCGCTCTTCGTCGAGGCGCTGACGGCGGACAACGACCGGGCCAACGAAATCCTGCAAGAGCTGGCCGCTCGCGGCGCCACCGAGGTGCGCCCGCTGTTGGAAGAGTGGCGCGCCGGCGGGATCTATGCTTTTGAACGCGCAGACGCGCAACCGCTTTACGTAACCCTCGCCACGACCCCCGCACAGGAGGAGACGAGCGAGACCTACATCCGCAACGTCGAGACCGACGAACTGGTCGAAAACGCCGACGGCGACACCCTCGCGGTCGAGAAGGGCGACCTCGATCCGTTGTTTCCCTCCCGCCGCCTGCGTCGCAACCTGCTGCAGATCGTCGACCTGATCGCCCTGGGCTCGCCGGAAGCTTCCGAACGGGCCGAGGCCGCCATTGCGCTGGGCCTGAAGGGGGATGCCGGCTATCTGACGGCGCTGCAGGAGCGTCGCGAAATTGAGGAAAACGGCGCAGTGCAGGACGCGCTGGACGAGGGTATCGCGCTGGCCCAGCTCAGCCTGGGAGACCGCGAGACGAAGCTCGAGGCCGTGCAGCGACTCGACGAGCTCAATTCGATCCCCGCCCTCGACCGCATCCGCGCCCTGCAGCGTGAGGCCACTGCGGAGGGCTCCGACTGGAGCGCCGAAGACCTGGCCGCGCTCCAGACTGCCATCCACGACCTTGAGGGCTACCTCAAGTGGGTCGACTTCTTCGGCACGGCCTTCCGTGGGCTCTCTGCCGGCGCGGTGCTGCTGGTCGTGGCCCTCGGCCTGGCCATCACCTTCGGCCTGATGGGCGTCATCAACATGGCCCACGGCGAGATGATCGCGCTGGGCGCCTACACCGTCTACTTCGTGCAACAGGGCATGGCGGCCGCTTTCGGCCCCATCGGCATGGAGTGGTACTTCCCGGTTGCGATCCCGGTGGCGTTTCTCGTCTCCGCGCTGGCCGGGCTTATCCTGGAGCGCAGCGTCATCCAGTTTCTCTACAAGCGTCCGCTCGAGAGCCTGCTCGCGACCTGGGGCGTATCCTGGATCCTGCAACAGGCCTTCAAGCTGCTTTTCGGCGCGCAAAACAAAAACGTGGAGAGCCCGACCTGGCTGCTCGGCAACATCACGGTGCACGATATCAGCCTCGGCTACAACCGCCTGTTCATCATCGGCTTTGCCATCCTCATCCTCGTGGGCACCTGGCTGCTGCTGACCAAGACGCCCCTTGGCCTCTGCATCCGCGCGGTGATGCAAAACCCGCAGATGGCCGCCAGCATGGGCATCAGCACCTCCCGCACCCGCATGGCCACCTTCGCCTTCGGCTCCGGGCTCGCCGGGCTGGCGGGCGCCTTCCTCTCGCAGATCGGCAGCGTCGGCTCCGGCCTGGGGCAGACCTACATCGTGGACAGCTTCATGGTGGTCGTCGCCGGCGGGGTGGGGAACCTGCTCGGCACCCTCTACACCGCCCTCGGCATCGGCGTGATCGACAACACCCTGCAGCCCTTCCTCGGGCCTGTGATGGGCAAGATCTGCGTGCTGTTCGCCATCATTCTGTTTCTGCAATGGAAGCCCGGCGGCCTCTTCCCGGCCCGTTCCCGAGCGCTCGATTAAATCCCTGCAGCCATGTCTACTTTAACACCCGCATCCAAAGACAAGAACCTCTGGGCGATCGCCGTCTTCGTGCTGATCGGCGCGATCCTGCTGCCCCTGCTCAACATGGGCGGCGTGGTCGCGGAGTTCCAGCTCAACACCTGGGGCAAGTATCTCTGTTACGCCACCCTGGCCGTCAGCGTGAACCTGCTCTGGGGCTACACCGGTTTGCTCAGCCTCGGGCAGGCCCTTTTCTTCGCGCTGGGGGGCTACGCCTTCGGCATGTATCTCATGCTCATGATCGGGGAAGACCCGAACTACCACACCCGCCTGCCGGACTTCATGGACTTCATGGGCTACCAGGAGCTGCCGTGGCACTGGCAGCCGTTCGAGCACGCCTGGTTTGCCGTGGCGGCCGTCGTGCTCGTGCCGGGCATCTTCGCGCTCATCTTTGGCTTTCTCGCCTTCCGGGCGCGCATCAAGGGCGTGTATTTCTCGATCATCACGCAGACGCTCACTTACGCCGCCGCGCTGCTGTTCTTCCGCAACGAATTCACCTTCGGCGGCAACAACGGCTTTACGGACTTCAAGGAGATGTTCGGGCTCAACCTGCACGCCGTCTCCACCCAGCGCGGGCTCTTCATCGCCAGCGTGCTCTACCTCGCGGCCTGCCTGCTCTTCAACTGGTGGCTCACGCGCACCAAGTTCGGCAAGGTGCAGCAGGCGATCCGCGACAGCGAGAACCGCGTGCGTTTCTCCGGCTACGACACCCTGCAATACAAGATGCTGATCTTTACCGCCGCGGCCATCATCGGCGGCGTGGGCGGGGCGCTTTATGTGCCGCAAGTCGGCATCATCAATCCCAACGAGATGATGCCCGTCAAGTCGCTCGAGGCGGTCGTCTGGGTCGCCGTGGGCGGTCGCGGGCGCCTCTGGGGGCCGGTCATCGGCGCCATCCTGGTCAACGCGATCAAGAGCTGGGCCACGGTGCAGTTCCCCAACTACTGGCTGATCATGCTCGGAGCGCTCTTCCTCTTCGTCGTGCTCTTCCTGCCCGGCGGCGTGGCCAGCATCCCCGAACAGTTCCGCCACTGGCGCAAGAAGATGGATGCCCGTCGCCAGGCGCCTGCCGAGCCCATGAAAGCCGCGGAGCCGGTCGCCGAAGTCGAAACCGCCAAAAGCTCGACCTGATGAACGATTTGCAAGCTTCTCCCGCCCGCGCGGAGCTCGAACGCCCGCGGCAGTGGATCCTGACCATCGAGAACCTGAACAAGGCCTTCGACGGCTTTCAGGTGATCCGCGACCTCAACTTCTACCTCGATAAGGGTGAACTGCGCACGATCATCGGCCCTAACGGCGCCGGCAAGAGCACGCTGCTCGACATGATCACGGGGCGCACGGTGCCCGATTCCGGCACGATCGAGTTTGGGCCCGACCACCGCTACAACCTCACGCGGCTGCCGGAGCACCGCATCAACCGGCTCGGCATCGCCCGCAAGTTCCAGTCGCCCAGCGTCTATAAGGAGCAGACCGTCTACGACAACCTGCTGCTGTCGTTGCCGCACTCGCGGGGCGTTTTCTCGGCCCTGTTTTACCGCGAGAGCCAGGAAGACCGCGACCGCATCCACGAGGTGTTGCAGACGATTCGCCTCGAAGACCGCAAGCACGAGCTGGCGGGCAGCCTTTCGCACGGGCAGAAGCAGTGGCTCGAGATCGGCATGTTGCTGGCGCAAGACCCGCAGCTGCTGCTGGTCGACGAACCCGCTGCCGGCATGACCGACGAAGAGACCGAGCGCACCGGCGAGCTGCTGATCTCCCTTGAGGGCAAGCACAGCATCATCGTGATCGAGCACGATATGGACTTCGTGCGCCAGATCGCGCGCAAGGTCACCGTCTTGCACCAGGGCTCCGTGCTCTGTGAAGGCCCGGTCGACAAGGTGCAGAGCGATCCGCATGTGATCGAAGTCTACCTCGGCCGCAAGGCCGGCCGCCCCGACCCCGCCGCCCACTAAGCCGCCATGACCGCTACGACTCTTCCCGAACCCACCGCCAAAACCGATGCCGCACCCCGCGAAACCGTGCTGACGGTCAAGGGCCTCTGCGCCAGCTACGACCACTCGCTCATCCTGCGCCAGGTCGACCTCGATGTGCGCCAGGGCGAGATTCACTGCCTGATGGGGCGCAACGGCGTAGGCAAGACCACCACGCTCAAGTCCATCATGGGCATCGTCGAGGCCGATTCCGGCGACATCCAGCTGCGCGGCAAGCGCCTCAAGGGCCTTTCGCCCGAGAAGCGCGCGCGTCTGGGCATTGGCTACGTGCCGCAGGGCCGCGACATCTTCTCCAGCCTCACCGTGCGGGAAAACCTGCAGGTGCCGGTCGTGGTCTACGGGCGCAAGGCCCGGGACCAGATGGATCGCGTGCTCGAACTGTTTCCCGTGCTCAAGGAGATGCTGCACCGCAAGGGCGGGGTGCTCTCCGGCGGGCAACAGCAACAGTTGGCCCTCGCCCGGGCCCTGCTGACCGACCCGAAGTTGCTGATCCTCGACGAGCCGACCGAGGGCATTCAGCCGAGCATCATCGACTTGATCGAAGACACGCTAAAGCTGTTGCGTGAGGAAGGGCGCATGGGCATCCTGCTGGTCGAGCAGAGTCTCGACTTCGCCCAGGCCGTCGGCGACCGCTTTTCCATCATGAATCGCGGCAGTATCGCGGCCCACGGAGCGATGGCGAGCCTGGGACAGGACCTCATCGAAAAACACCTGACCGTCTAGTACATGCACCTTACCCCACGCGAACAAGAGAAGCTGTTGATCGTGGTCGCGGCCGACCTGGCCCGGCGTCGCCAGCAGCGAGGCTTGAAGCTGAACTACCCGGAGTCGGTCGCCATCCTCACCTATGAGCTGCTGGAGGGCATCCGCGACGGCAAGAGCATCTCCGAACTCATGGACTATGGCCGCACCATCCTGCAGCGCGACGACGTGATGGAGGGCGTGCCCGAGATGCTGACCGAAGTCCAGGTGGAAGGCACCTTCCCCGACGGCACCAAACTCGTCACCGTGCACTACCCCATCGCATGAAGCCCGGAGAAATCATCACCCCCGCCGACGCCCCGCCGCTGGAAGCCAACGTAGGTCTGCCCACCGTGCAACTGGTCGTCACCAACGTGGGCGACCGCCCGATCCAGGTCGGCAGCCACTTTCACTTTGCCGAGGTCAACACCAGCCTCGAGTTCGACCGCACCGCCGCGTCGGGCTTTCGCCTCAACATTCCCGCCGGGACCGCCGTGCGCTTCGAGCCCGGCGACGAACGCGAAGTCGAGCTGGTCGCCCTGGCCGGCCGCCGCGAAGTCCACGGCCTCAACGGCCGGACCAACGGAAAACTGCCCCCGCTACCTCAAGCCTGATCCGCCATGTCTTTGAAACTGACGCGACAACAGTATGCCGAGATGTTCGGCCCCACCGTGGGCGACCGCGTGCGTCTGGCCGACACGGAGCTCTTCGTGGAGGTCGAGCGCGACTGGATCGCCGAGAACGGCGGCTACGGCAACGAAGTGAAGTTTGGCGGCGGCAAGGTCATCCGCGACGGCATGGGCCAATCGCCTACGCACCTCGCGGCGGACTGCCTCGACCTCGTGCTGACCAACGCGCTGCTGCTCGACCCGGTCCACGGCGTCGTGAAGTGCGACATCGGGGTGAAGAACGGTCGCATTGCGGGCGTCGGCCATGCGGGCAACCCGTTGATCCAGGACGGCGTGACCGAGGGCATGATTGTCGGCGCTTCGACCGAGGTGATTGCGGCGGAAGGCAGCATCGTCACCGCCGGCGGCATCGACTCGCACATCCACTTTATCTGCCCGCAACAGATTGACGAGGCGCTCGCGAGCGGCGTCACGACCATGATGGGCGGCGGCACCGGCCCCGCCACAGGCACCAACGCCACCACCTGCACCCCCGGCGCCTGGAACATCCACCGCATGCTCCAGTCTGCCGACGCCTTCCCGATGAACCTCGGCTTCATGGGCAAGGGCAACAGCTCCAACGCGGACGCCCTGCGCGAGCAGGTAGCCGCCGGGGCGATGGGCCTCAAGCTGCATGAGGACTGGGGCACCACGCCGATGGCGATCGACACCTGCCTCTCCGTGGCGGATGAGATGGACATCCAGGTGGCGATCCACACCGACACGCTCAACGAAAGCGGCTTTGTCGAGACGACTATCGCCGCCTTCAAGGGCCGGGTGATCCACACCTTTCACAGCGAGGGTGCGGGCGGCGGGCACGCGCCGGACATCCTCAAGGTCTGCGGCGAGGCCAACGTGCTGCCCTCGTCGACCAACCCGACCCGGCCCTTCACGGTCAATACGATCGACGAGCACCTCGACATGCTCATGGTTTGCCACCACCTCGATGCCAGCATCCCCGAGGACGTGGCCTTTGCCGAGAGCCGCATCCGCCCGCAGACCATCGCGGCCGAGGACATCCTGCACGACCGCGGCGCCATCTCCATCATGGCCAGCGATAGCCAGGCGATGGGCCGGGTGGGCGAGGTGTTGATCCGCACCTGGCAGACGGCAGACAAGATGAAGCGTCAGTTCGGCGAATTGAAGGCCGAGGCGCATCCGGCGGCGGACAACTTCCGCGTGCTGCGTTACCTCGCCAAATACACCATCAATCCGGCGATCGCCTGCGGTTTTGCGCAGGAGGTGGGCTCGGTCGAGGTAGGCAAGCTGGCGGACCTCGTGGTGTTCAAGCCCGCGTTCTTTGGCGTGAAACCGGAGCTGGTGCTGAAGGGCGGCATGATCGCGCTCGCCAACATGGGCGACCCCAACGCCTCGATCCCTACGCCGCAACCGACCTTTTACCGGCCCCAGTTCGGGGCCTACGCCGGGGCGCGCGAGGCCACCTGCGTCACATTCGTCAGCCAGGCCGCGCTCGCAGCCGGGGTGCCGGCCCAGCTGGGCTTGCGCAAGCGCTGTGTGGCGGTCCAGAGCTGCCGCCAGCTCTCGAAAAAGGACATGGTGCTCAACGACTACCTGCCGCAGATTTCCGTCGATCCCGAGACTTACGAGGTGAAGGCCGACGGCGAATTGCTGACTTGTGAGCCCGCGACCGAATTACCGATGGCGCAACGCTACTTCCTGTTTTAGTATCGACCCATGAAATTGGTAAGAGCAGCGATTCCCGCCAGTGAGACCGCTGGCGTGCAGGAGTGGATTGGCCTCAAGGCGGACCGTCGCAACCTCGCCCGTCGCCGCTGGCGTGCGCTGGCGGAAGACGGCGCGGACATCGGTTTCGACCTGAGCCAGCCGCTCAACCACGGTGACTGCATCCTCATCGAGGGCACCAAGGGTTACCGTGTCGAACAAGCACCGGAGCCGGTCGTCGTACTGCCTTATGCCTCGGCGCAAGAGGCGGGCCGCGTCGGCTGGCAGGTCGGCAACCTGCACTTTCTGGCCGAGTTTGCCGCCGACGGCATGGTGGTGGAGGAAGACCTTGCCATCATGCAGCTGGTGGAGCGCGAGGGGCTCGCGTTTCGCCGCGAAGAGCGCGTCTTCTGTCCGCCGGTCACCGGGATGGGCCACCATCACCACGACCACGACGAAGGCCATCACCATCACCACCCGCACAAGCCTCACGGGCATGGTTGACGATCGCCTCCAGTCAGGCGCGCCGGATGCACTGGCGTGGCTGCCGTATCTGTTGCAGACGGGCGACCCGACCTTCCCGACGGGCGCCTATGCGCACTCTTACGGTCTGGAAGGGGCGGTCGAGCTCGGGCTGGTGCACGATGCGGATTCGCTCGACGCGTTTCTGCGGCACGAGGTGCTGGCCGCGCTGGAAGGGCTCGAGTTGCCTTACCTGCGCTTTGCCTACGCGGCGGACGACCTCGAGACGTTGCAGGCGCTCGACGACGAATTGGAGGCTGCCATCTTGCCCGCCGAAGCCCGTCAGGCCAGCCGCCAGCAGGGCCAGCGGCGGCTTTCTATCCTCAACCGTGTCTATGACGAGCCGCGCCTGCGGGCGTTTCAGGCCGCCGTGCAGGCGCAGCAAACGCCCGCCCATCAGGTGATCGTGGCCGGGATGCAGGCGCGGGTGGGGCAGGTCCCGCTCGAGGCTGCGCTGACGGCCCACGCTTACCAGACGGTAGCCAACGTGTTGCAGGCCTCCATGAAGCTGATCCGCATCGGCCAGGAGGGTTGCCAGCGCCTGTTGACGCCCATCCTGCCACTCCTTCCCGCCGTCGTCGCCGTCTCCCACCGGCTCGAGCGTGAGGACGCCGGCGTCTCGCTCGTGACGCTCGACCTGGCTTCGAGCCGCCACGCCACCGCCTTCTCCCGCCTTTTCATTTCCTGACCCTATGATCCAAGCGAAAACCGAAGCTCCCCAGCCCCGTCCCGTGCGCATTGGCGTCGGCGGCCCCGTCGGCTCCGGCAAGACGATGCTGCTCCTGCGGCTCTGCCAGGCCCTGCGCGACCGCTACGAACTGGCGGTGGTGACCAATGATATTTACACCAAGGAAGACGCCGAATTCCTCGTGCGTCATCAAGCGTTGCCCGCCGAACGCGTCGTTGGCGTCGAGACCGGCGGCTGCCCGCACACCGCCGTGCGCGACGATACGAGCATGAACGATGCGGCCATCGCCGATCTCTGCCAGCAGCACCCGGAGCTGCAGGTGATTCTGGTCGAGAGCGGCGGCGACAACCTCTCCGCCACCTTCTCGCCCGAGCTGGTGGACGCCTTCGTCTACGTGATCGACGTCGCCGAAGGGGACAAGATCCCGCGCAAGGGCGGCCCGGCGATCCGCTTCTCCGACCTGTTGATCATCAACAAGACCGAGCTTGCGCCCTATGTGGGGGCCGATCTCGACGTGATGGACCGCGACGCCAAGGCCCAGCGCGGGCCACGGCCTTTTGTGTTCTGCGATTTGAAGAGCGAAAAGGGCCTGCCCGAGGTCCTGGACTGGCTCGAACGCCAATGCTTTTTTCCGCTGCACCAACCCGCGTGACGCCGGCGGCTCCTTCGCGAGGGCGCGCCCTGCGCGGCGGCCTCTGGGCCGAAGCCACGTCTCATGATGGCGTGGCCCGGCTGGTGCGTTGCCGTCACATGGCTCCGGCGCACGTCAGCAAGCCCTCCTGGCAGGGCGGCCATTTGCTGCTGCAGGTCAATTGCCCCTCTACCGGACTCTTCGGCGGCGACCGCCTGGAGCTGGACGTGACGGTGCGTGACGGTGCGGCCATGACGCTGACCTCGCAGGCCGCCATGCGCATCCACCCGATGGTGGACGGCGATCAGGCGGAGGCAGTGAACACTTTTCGCGTAAGCGGGGAGGGGGCCTGGCTCGAATATTGGCCGGAGGCGACGGTGTTGCAGCGCGCGAGCCATTTTGACCAGCGGCTGGAGGTGCGTTGTGCGGGGGGCGCCGAAGCCCTGCTGCTCGACCTCGTCTGGCCCGGGCGTCTGCGTCGCGGGGAGGCGTTTGCCTTCGGGCGCTTTAGCAGCCGGGTCGACGCTTCGGTCGACGGCCAGCCCGTGGTGCGCGAACGGGGGCGATTCGAGCCCGGAAGCCGGTCCCGCCAGGCCTGGGAACACGCGCTGCACCCGGCGGTGCAGGCGACCCTTCTGTTGCTTTCGTCGCGCGACCTCACTCCCGTGGTCGCCGAATTGCACGCCTGGGAGCTCAGCGACGACTGCTGGCTGGGCGCGACGCCCTTGCGCTCCGGCGGGCTGGCCGTGCGGGTGCTGAGTCGCGACCTGCGCGCGCTACCCGCTCTGCTGCAGCGTGTGCGTACGATCCTTTATGCCGCGGTGGAGCGCCCGGAGCCCTCCCTGCGTCGCCTGCTTTAATCTTCACTCACCCAATGCTCACGATGAAAACGATTCGCACCTCTCTGCTTTCCCGTACTTTGCTCGCCACGGCCGCCGTTACGCTGCCGGTGCTCGCCCAGGCCCACCCCGGTCACGGCCTGCACGGGCTTTCCGACGGCCTGGCGCACCCCATTCTGGGCCTCGATCACCTCTGTGGCCTGCTGGCGCTGGGCGCGGTGTCTGCTCGCTTTCGCGGGGCGGCGGCTGGCGTCTTTGCCGGGGCGATTGCCGCCGCGCTGGCGGGCGGGATCCTGCTGGGCAACGTGATCGGGGGCTTCAGCGGCCTCGAATACGCTCTGAGCCTCAGCCTCGCGCTGGTGGCGGTGCCGCTGCTCTGGCAACGGGCCGGCAACCTCGCGGTCGCGACCGCCATCGGTGTGGTCGTGGCCGGGGTGCACGCGATGGCCCACGGGATCGAGCTACAGGGCAACGCGGCGCTGCTCGGATTTGTGCTCAGTAGCACATTTCTGCTGGCCTGTGGGCACGCGCTCGGTCGCCTGCTGGTGGCACAACCGCGCGTGCAAGCCGTGCTTGGGGCCGGTGTCGCCTGCTTCGGCCTCTGGTCGCTGCTCGGTGCCTGATCGCGCTAGGCTGGCCCCGGTTCCTCGGCGTCGGCGTCCTGCTGGCGTCGGGCGTGCACGGGCGGCAACAACTTGGAGGTCACCGTGAGGTTGACCGAGCTGACGCCGCGGGTGCCGACGAGTTGGTCGGTAATCGCCTGCAGCCGGTGCACGGGTCCTTGCACCACCCATACTTCCATCACGTGTGCATTCTCGAGCAGTACGTGTTGGGATCCAATGACTTCGGCTACGTGATCGCGCTGGATCTTGACGAGCTTCTGCATCAGACCCCGGCGTGATTCGTCGTACACGAGTGTCACCATGCCCGCCATGACCTCGGCCGGATCGTTCTGGTAATAGCTGAGCAGCCCCGTCTGGATCATGTCGGCGATGGCCTGCGAGCGGTTGTGGAAACCGCGGTTCTCCATCATCTCGTCCAGCGACTGCAAGAGGGCGTTGGGCAGCGATATACTGATGCGACTGACGTTCTGTGGGAGGGGTTCCTGGGACATCTCAGTGTCCATCGTCGCTGAGCGGGGCGCAACTGGCAAGCCTGCGCGCGATTTCCCCCTACAGTAGAGGCGCCCCCACTGGTCAGTATTGAAATCCTTACTGTTCAATCTTGCCCATTTTGAATCGAAAAGGTATGGGTGGTATAGCACCTGCAAGTATTAAAAAACGAACAAAACGTAATACTTGAGCGGTGCGAGCTCGCCACTTCTGCGCGAAAATGAACAGAACGGCGGGCGAATGCTGCCACGGGACGTTTTGGGCAACTTAAGAACACCCATTCCTGCAATTGCTATGAACAACCCAATCGCATCGTGGTTCCGTCGGGCCGGTCTCGCCGCCCTGACTCTGATGGTCGGCGCCGTCGCTTCCCTTTCTGCCAAAGAGCCTCTCAAGATCGCCTACAGTGACTGGCCCGGCTGGGTCGCCTGGGAGATCGGCATCAAGAAGGGCTGGTTCGAGGAAGAGGGCGTGGACGTCGATTTCCTCTGGTTCGACTACGTCGCCTCGATGGATGCCTACGTTGCGGGCAACGTGGACGCCGTCTGCATGACCAATGGCGACGCGCTCGTGACCGGAGCCACCGGCAAGCCCTCCGTCGGCATCATCCTGAACGATTTCTCCAACGGCAACGACATGGTCGTGGCTGCCCCGGGCATTGACTCGATCCAAGACCTCAAGGGCAAGAAGGTCGGCCTCGAAGAAGGCTTCGTGGAGCACCTGATGTTCCTCACCGCGCTGAAGAAGGCCGGCATGAACCCCTCGGACGTCACCATCGTGAACACGCCGACGAACGAGACGCCGCAGGTGCTCGCTTCCGGTGCCGTGGACGCGATTGCGGCCTGGCAGCCCAACTCCGGCCAGGCGCTCAAGACAGTGGCCGGCTCGCAGCCGATCTTCACCTCCGCTGACGCCCCGGGCATCATCTACGACTTGCTTTACGTCTCGCCCGAGAGCCTCGAATCGCGTCGCGACGACTGGATGAAGGTGACGAAGGTCTGGTACCGCATCGTCGACTACCTGCAGGACGAGAGCAATTTCGACGAAGCCCTCGCCATCCTCGCCAGCCGCGTGTCGGTCGACCCGGCGGAATACGAGCCGTTTTTCCAGGGCACCTACATCCTGAGCTACGACGAGGCGATGGAACGCTGGCAGGATGCCTCCGGTCTGGACTCCGTCTACGGTTCCAGCCGTGCGGTCGACGCCTTCAACCGTTCCGTCGGCGTTTACAGCGAGCGCCAGGACATCCAGAAGTATCTCGATCCGAGCCTGACCGAAGCGCTCGACCAGTAAGCTTTCACCCCGTGGGGCGGGGCGCTTGATCGCCACCCCGTCCCGGCGGCCCATCCTTTTCCCTTCCCGATTTTGAAACGCGCCTCCCGCAGTTCCGACACCGTGTCGTGGTTTGCCATCCGCAAGCCCCTCCCGGGCGAGCGACGCCTGCTGCTCACCGTGCTTTCCTTTGTGCTGCCGCTCGCCCTCTGGTGCCTTGTCAGCTACGTGCCCTTTATCTGGCACCCGGATATCAAGCTGACGGTGGCGGCCGACCGCGAAGGCGTCACGACGGTCTACACCGCCGGTGACCACGTGGCGCGCTCCTACTTCGATGAATACGCCAATGCCGTGCGCCGGGAAAACGAGGCGGTGCAGGCGGGCGAGGGCACGACCCGCAGCGGTTTTTCGGCCCGGCGCAACAACGTGAAGATTCTCCGTGCGGTCGCGCCGCTGGCGATCGAGCAAGGCTGGATCTCTGAGAACCAGGTGACGGACAACGCGGCGATCTTCGACGTCTGGGAAGGGCTCGCCACGGGCCGCCTCGTTTCGGAAAAACCGGAGCTGACGCCGGAGAATCTCGCGATTGTCCAGGAGGACTGGCAGACGCTGCAGGCCCATTGGGCGGAGGATCCCGAGCACGAGATGCCGAGCGATCCGCTGCTGAAGCTGATCCCGCAGGGGCGTCTGAGCAACCCCGTCTACCTGCCCGAGCCGCACGCGGTGCTGCTCACCGGGTGGAAGGACTGGAACGCCGAACCGGCCGAGG
Source organism: Puniceicoccaceae bacterium 5H (assembly GCA_009772895.1). Lineage (GTDB taxonomy): Bacteria > Verrucomicrobiota > Verrucomicrobiia > Opitutales > Oceanipulchritudinaceae > WOUP01. The sequence continues at coordinate 47,054 of WOUP01000018.1, forward strand.
GGCGTCCCTCGTTGCCCGAGCGCTACCGGCACTCGCTCTATATCGTGTTCTCCGGCTTCTTCCTCGCGGCGCTTGCGGGGGTGCCGATCGGCATCCTCAGTGGCACCTACGACTTTTTCTCGAAGCTCTTCGAGCCGTTCATCGACTTTTTCCGCTACATGCCGGCGCCGGCCTTCAGCACGCTGCTGGTGGCGATCTTTCTCGCGCACGATGCGCCCAAGATCGCGCTGGTCTTCGTCGGCACCTTCTTTCAGCTCGTGCTCGTCGTGGCCAACACCACACGCCAGCTCGACTATTCGCTGCTGGAGGCCGCGCAGACGCTGGGGGCCAAGCGCCTCGACCTGCTGCGCCGCGTCATCCTGCCCGGCATTACGCCCTCCCTCTACAACGACTTGCGCATCCTGCTCGGCTGGGCCTGGACGTGGCTCGTCATCGCCGAACTGATCGGGGTGAAGAGCGGTCTGACGGAGGTGATCGAGACGCAGGGGCGCTGGCGCAACTTCGAGAGCGTCTTTCCTGTCATCATCCTGATTGGCCTGACCGGCTTCTTTACCGATCAGCTGCTGGCCAACCTGCGCCCACTGCTCTTCCCGTGGACGCCTGAGGCCATCGGCCAGAAACAGGGCCCGCTGGTGCGCTTCTACCGTTGGGTGACCGACCAGCAGGTGTATGTGCGCGACGACAAACCCACAACTTCCGACCCCGCATGAGCGACCACCTCGACCTTCCCGATTACCGCGAACAGAGCCCGGAAGTCGCCGCACGCTTCGCCTCCATCCGGCAGCGCCCGGTGAAGCTGGAGGTGTGCGGGCTGGAGAAGCGCTTCCATTCGCCCGAGGGCGAGCGCGTGGTGCTGCAAGACATCTCCTTCAAGGCCCACCGGCGCGAATTCATCTCCATCATCGGCCCTTCCGGCTGCGGCAAATCCACGTTGATCCGTATCCTGGCCGGCCTCGAAACCATCTCGGGAGGCGACGTGCTGCTGGAGGGCAACGCCGTCAAGGGGCCCAGTCGCGAGCGCGGCATGGTCTTCCAGGGCTATACGCTTTTCCCGTGGCTGACGGTGAAGAAGAACGTGATGTTCGGCCTCGAAGTCAGCGGGCGCTCCGGGCCGGCGGTCGAGAGCGAGGCGATGGACTGGATCAATCTCGTCGGGCTCGCCCGCTATGCCAACGCCTATCCCAGCGAGCTTTCCGGCGGCATGAAGCAGCGCGTGGCCATTGCGCGTTCGCTGGCCAATCAGCCGCAGATCCTCTTCATGGACGAGCCCTTCGGCGCGCTCGATGCCCAGACGCGGGCGCAGATGCAGGCCTACCTGTTGCAAATCTGGAAAAACGTCGACGTCACCATCCTCTTCGTCACGCACGACCTCGACGAAGCGATCTACCTTTCCGACCGCATCCTCGTGCTCAAGGCCAACCCGGGCGAAATCCAGGAGTTCATCGAAGTGCCGGTGCCGCGCCCGCGCGATCCGGAGCAGTTCATCAGCCCGACCTTCCTCGCGACCAAAAACCGCCTCGAACACCTCATCCACCCGCGTCAGCCCGGCCAGGAGCAGGCCCGCCTGCCCATCACCAAGATGACCGCGGCGGGAGACGAGGTGGAGTAGGCTTGCCTTTTTTGACTTAAATAGTATTACAAAAATATAAAAACGTAATAATGAATCAGCTTTCACCCATTTCCGAAACCGACCTGCTGCACCGGGAGACGATCCGCGGCGGCGGCATGTGGTCCAAGGTGATCGGGCGCGGCAAGACCATGCGCCTGACCGATCTCGAGGGCGGCGCCAACGTCGGCCTCCTGCTCTACAATGCCTTTGAGCGCCAGGAGCGTTACAACATGCCCGACACGTTGAAGGGCCAGCACATCTTTTTCCTGACCGCGCCGTATTGCCTGCACTCCGACATGGGGCGCATCCTGTGCTCCGTCACCGGTGATTCGTCTGGCTGGCACGATACGGTCTGCGGTTGCAGCGATGCCAAGCTCGTGCGCCAGAAGTATGGCGAAAAGTCCTACCAGCAGGCGCACAACGACTTTCACCGCAACGGCCGGGAGTGCTTTCTGATCGAGCTGGCCAAGTGGGGCCTCGGCGAAAAGGACCTCGTGCCCAACCTGAACCTCTTCAGCAAGGTCGTCTCGGACGAAGAGGGCGTGCTGTCCTTCGACGCGAGCCACGCCAAAGCCGGGGCCGCGATCGACCTGCGCTGCGAGCTCGACACCCTCGTCGTCTTCAACACCTGCCAGCACCCGCTCGACCCGAATCCGGAATACGCGCCCAAGCCGGTGCAGCTGGAGGTCTACCGCAGCGCGCCGGTGGCCGAAGACGACCCCTGTCGCCTGTCGCGCCCCGAGAACGGCCGCGCCTTCCAGAATACCGAGGTCTACAACCGCCTGCGCTTCTAGCGCGCCCCCCCGCCGCCCACCTCAACTTACGCACACCATGTTGACCGAAAGTCCTTACCAGCCCGATCAGGCCGTCTACCGCCACGTCATCCCGGCGGGCGACCGCTGGATGCACACCATCCGTCAGGGCCAGATCTTCCGCATCCACGACCTCGAGGGCAACCAGGCCGCCGATACGCTCTTTTACGACGCCCACCACCCGGACGACCGCTACAGCGCCAGCGACACGATTCAGCGCCAGGGCAAGCTCTACCTGACGACGGGCAGCGTGCTCTATTCGAGCCTCGGCCATCCGCTGCTGACCATCACCGCCGATACCTGCGGTCGGCACGACACGCTGGGCGGCGCCTGCTCCCGCGAGAGCAATACGATGCGCTACGCCCTCGACAAGGAGCACATGCACGCCTGCCGCGACAGCTTTATCCGCGGCGTCCAGGAGTGCTGCGAGCACCACCTCGATAAGCGCGACATCACCTGCAACATCAATTTCTTCATGAATGTGCCGGTGACGCCGGACGGTCGCCTGACCTTCGAAGACGGCATCTCCGCCCCCGGGCGCTACGTCGAGATGCGGGCCGAGCGCGACGTCTACGTGCTGATCTCCAACTGCCCGCAGCTCAACAACCCCTGCAACGCCTATCACCCGACCCCGGTCGAAGTCCTGATCTGGGACGAAGACCGCTAAGCCGGAACATTTCCGCCTCGCCACCCCCGCACACCGCCCGAACGCACCGTCATGTTTCAGAAAGTCCTCATCGCCAATCGCGGCGAAATCGCCTGCCGTATCATCCGCACCCTGCGCCAGCTCGGCGTCCAGTCCGTCGCCATCTACTCGGATGCGGACGCCTACGCCGCCCACGTGGGGCTGGCGGACGAAGCCGTGCGCGTCGGTCCGGCCCCGGTGGCCGAGAGCTACCTGAATACCAACGCGATCCTGCAGGCGGTGCGCGAAACCGGTGCGCAGGCGGTGCATCCGGGCTACGGGCTATTGAGTGAAAACGCGGCCTTTGCCGAAGCTTGCGAGGCCGCCGGCGTGACTTTTATCGGGCCGACGCCGGAGCAGATGCGCCAGTTTGGCCTCAAGCATACCGCGCGTGAAATCGCCCAACAGGCCGCGGTGCCGCTCGTGCCCGGCACCGGCGTGCTCGAGGGCGTGGACGACGCGCTCCGGCAGGCGGGCGAGATCGGCTATCCGGTCATGCTCAAGAGCAGTGCGGGCGGCGGGGGCATCGGGATGCGGCTCTGCCGCGACGCCCGCGAGCTGGAGCAGGCCTATGCGGCGGTCGAACGCCTGTCGCGCAACAACTTCAACGACGCCGCGCTCTTTCTCGAAAAATACCTGGAACGCGCCCGCCACATCGAAGTCCAGCTCTTCGGCGACGGGCAGGGCAGGGTGGTCACGCTCGGCGAGCGCGATTGCTCCGTCCAGCGCCGTAACCAGAAGGTGATCGAGGAAACGCCCGCGCCGGGCATCACCGGCGAGCTGCGCGTGGCCCTCGCGGAGGCCGCCCGTCGGCTGGGCGAACGCATCGCCTACCGCTCGGCGGGCACGGTGGAGTTTATCTACGATGTCGGCTCCGGGCAGTTCTATTTCCTCGAAGTCAACACCCGCTTGCAGGTCGAGCACGGCGTAACGGAACTCGTCACCGGCGTGGACCTCGTGGCATGGATGGTCCGCCTCGCGGCGGGTGGATGGCAACCGCCCGCGCAGGAGGAGATCCGCAGCGTCGGCCACGCGATCCAGACCCGCCTCTACGCCGAGGATCCGCTGAAGCATTTCCAGCCCAGCACCGGTGAATTGACCGAGGCCCGTTTTCCGGAGTGGACGCGGGTCGACCGCTGGATCGAGCGCGGCACGGAAGTCAGCCCCTACTACGATCCGATGCTGGCCAAGGTGCTGGTGCAGGGCGATGACCGCAAGCAGGCCATCGGCCGGATGCAGCGCGCGCTGGCGGAGACCCGTGTGGCCGGGGTGGAGACCAACCTCGAGTTCACGCGCCAGATTTTCGACGAGTCTGCCTTCCAGCGGGGCCAGGTGCACACGCGCTTCCTCGAAGGCTTTGCCTACGTCAGCCGTACGGTAGATGTGCTGGCGCCGGGCACCTTGACGACAGTGCAGGACTATCCAGGCCGTGTCGGCTATTGGGACGTCGGCGTGCCGCCGTCCGGCCCGATGGACAGCCTGGCCTTCCGCCTGGGCAACCGCATCCTCGGCAACGACAAGGCCGCGGCGGGCCTCGAGATCACCCTGACCGGCCCGACGCTGAAGTTCCAGGGGGCCACCACGATTTGCCTGACGGGCGCAGAGATCGAAGCAACGCTCGACGGCACCCCCGTGCCCCACTGGCAGGCTGTGCCGGTGGCGGCGGGGGCCACTTTGACGCTCGGCAAGGTCACGGGCACCGGTTGCCGGGCCTATCTGGCGTTCGCGGGCGGCCTGGATGTGCCGGACTACCTCGGCAGCAAGGCGACCTTTACCCTCGGCAAGTTCGGGGGGCACAACGGCCGCACACTGCAGGCGGGCGACGTCCTGCACCTGAGCGAAGCCGTGGAGGCCGACGCCGCCCCGCTGCCCAGCGCCCTCCAGCCGCACTACGGCGACACCTGGCAGGTGCGCGTGCTCTACGGCCCGCATGGCGCGCCGGACTACTTTACGGACGAAGACATCGACATGTTCTTCGCGACCGATTGGGAGGTGCACTACAACTCCGCGCGCACCGGCGTGCGCCTCATCGGTCCGAAGCCCAAATGGGCACGCGCCGACGGCGGCGAGGCGGGGCTGCATCCCTCGAACATCCACGACAATGCCTACGCCGTCGGCGCGGTCGACTTTACCGGCGACATGCCGATCATCCTCGGCCCCGACGGCCCCAGCCTGGGCGGCTTCGTCTGCCCGGCGACGATCGTGGCCGCCGACCTCTGGAAAATGGGCCAGTTCCGCCCGGGCGACAAGGTGCGCTTTGTGCGCGTCGATCATCAGGAGGCCGACCGCCTGCTGGAGGAACAGGAGCGCATGCTGGTGACCCTGCAGGCCCCGACCGCCCCCGCCGCCGCGCCGAGTCAAGGCGATCCGGCGCTCATCACCCAGCTCGAGCCCAACGCCGACCGCCGCCTCGCGGTGACCTACCGCCGCTCGGGCGACCACGCGGTGCTGATCGAATACGGCGAGATGGTGCTCGACCTCAACCTGCGCTTCCGCGTACACGCCTTGATGCAGGCCCTGCAGGAGCGTCCGCTGCCCGGCTTGCTCGAGCTGACGCCGGGTATCCGCTCCCTCCAGGTGCGCTACGACCCCCTGCAACTCAAGCTTTCCGCGCTGATGGATCACCTGCTGGCGCTCGAGGCGGAACTGCCGTCGGTCACCGAGATGACGCTGTCCACCCGCATCGTGCACCTGCCGCTGTCCTGGGACGACGAGCAGACGCAGCTCGCGATTCGCAAATACGACCAGATCGTGCGCAAGAACGCGCCTTGGGCTCCTAGCAACATCGAGTTCATCCGCCGTATCAACGGGCTGGATTCGGTCGAGGACGTGAAGGACATCGTGTTCAACGCCAGCTACCTCGTGATGGGGCTGGGCGACGTCTACCTCGGCGCGCCGGTGGCCACGCCCATCGACCCGCGCCACCGCCTCGTCACGACCAAATACAACCCCGCCCGCACGTGGACGCCGGAGAACGCGGTCGGCATCGGCGGCGCCTACCTCTGCGTCTACGGCATGGAGGGCCCCGGCGGCTACCAGTTTGTGGGCCGCACGGTGCAGGTGTGGAACCGCCAGCGCACCACCCCTTATTTCGAGCCTGGCAAGCCCTGGCTGCTGCGCTTTTTCGACCAGATCCGTTTCTATCCGGTCAGCCACGACGAGCTGATGCAGATGCGCGCGGACTTCCCGCACGGGCGCTTTTCGCCCAAGATCGAGGAAACGACCTTCGATCTGGGCGACTATCAGCGCTTCCTGCGCGACAACGCCGACAGCATCCACGCCTTCAAGCAGCACCAGCAGGCCTCCTTTGAGGCCGAACGGGATCGTTGGGTACAAAACGGTCAGGCGACCTTCGAGGCCGAAGACGGCTTTGCGGACGGCATCCTCGACGAAGCCGAGGAGCTGCCCGAGGGGTGTGAGCTGCTCACCGCCCAGGTGACGGGCAATGTCTGGAAGATCACCGCCGAGCCCGGCCAACGCATCTCCGCTGGCGACCCGCTGGTGGTGCTCGAATCCATGAAGATGGAGGTCGGCTGCCCCGCGCCGCAGGACTGCGAGGTGGTCGAAGTCCGTTGCCACGAAGGCACCGCCGTGCAGACCGGCCAGGCCCTCTGCGTCATCCGTCCGCTCGCCACCGCCTGAAAACGCCCGCCATGCCTCAATCGCTCGACCTCACCAGCCTCCGCGCCGCCTATTGTCAGGGCCGCCTCACGCCGCGCCAGCTTCTCGCCCAACTCGATGCCCGCTGGGCGGAAGTGGACGACCCGGCGATCTACATCCATCGGCTGACGCAGGAGGAGCTGGAGCCCTACCTGCAACGGCTAGACCAATCCACCCCCGCAGACCTGCCGCTCTACGGCATCCCTTTCGTAATCAAGGACAATATCGACCTCGCGGGCGTGCCCACTACCGCCGCCTGCGAGGCCTACCGCTACGTGCCGGAGGAGTCGGCCCATGTGGTGCAGCGGCTGATCGCGCTCGGCGCGATCCCGATGGGCAAGGGCAACCTCGACCAGTTTGCGACCGGCCTCGTCGGCGTGCGCTCGCCCTACGGCGTGCCGCGCAATGCCCTGTCGCCCGAGCACATCCCAGGCGGTTCCAGCTCGGGTTCGGCGGTGGCCGTGGCTCAAGGGCTGGCGAGCTTTTCCCTGGGCACCGACACGGCGGGTTCGGGGCGCGTGCCGGCGGCCTTCAATCACCTCTTCGGCGTTAAACCGACGCGCGGCATCGTCAGCGCGCGCGGCGTGGTGCCGGCGTGTCGCTCGCTGGACTGCGTTTCGATCTTTGCCCTCAACGCCACCGACGCGCAAACGCTGCTGCAGGCCTGCACGGACTACGATCCGGCAGACGCCTATGCGCGCCCGGACGCGACGCCCGCCTACCCGGAGCACGCCACGCCCGTGGTTGGGGTCGTGGCGCCGGAGCAGTGCGCCTTTTTCGGCAATGCGGAATACGAGCGCCTGTATCGCGAGCTGCTTGCGCGGCTGGAGGCGCAGGGCGTACGCACGCAGGTGGTCGACTTCACCGTCTTCACCGAGGCCGCACGCCTGCTCTACGAGGGCCCGTGGGTCAGCGAACGCTATTGCGCGATCGAGGAGCTGATCGAGCGGGACCCGGAGGCGCTCCACCCGGTCACGCGCCGGATTATCGCCGGCGGCAAAGACCTGAAGGCCCCCGACCTCTTCAAGGCCATGTATCGCCTGGAGGAATTGAAGCGCGCCGCCGAGGCCGTCTGGCGGTCGGTGGACGTCTTGCTGACCCCCACCGCCGGCACGATCTACACGCAGGCAGAAGTCGAGGCCGACCCGGTCCAGACCAACCGCAACCTGGGCTACTACACCAATTTCATGAACCTGCTGGATTGCTGCGCTCTGGCGGCTCCGGCCGGTTTTACGGCTCAGGGACTTGCGTTTGGCGTGACGCTGGTCGGCCCGGCTTTCAGCGACCGGCGTCTGCTGGATCTTGCAGGGCAGCTGCCGCTCGAGCCCGAGAGCACCCAGCCCATCGTGGTCTGCGGCGCGCACCTGCAAGGCCTGCCGCTCAACCATCAGCTGACGGATCTCGGCGCGACGCGGCGCGAAACGACCTATACCGCGCCCGTCTATCGTGCGTATGCTTTACCGGGAGCCGTACCCAAGCCGGGTCTGGTGCGCGTATCCGCAGGTGGGGCCGCACAGCAGGTGGAAGTCTGGGATCTGCCGACGCGCCACTGGGGCACCTTCGCCGCTCAGATCGCATCCCCGCTCGGCCTGGGCTGGGTCGAACTGGCCGACGGCCGCCGTGTGCTCGGTTTCCTCTGCGAAGCCGTTGCCACCGCCGACGCCGAAGACATTACCGTCCACGGAGGATGGCGTAACTACCTGCAGTCCAAAGGCTAGCCGCCGGGGTAACCCGGATTTTAGCGGCGGTTTTTGCGGCTTTTGATCCAGTCGCGGTGGCGCGGGGCGAGGGCGCGGCTGATTTTGGCGGGGAAGAAGGGACCGCCGTAGACGAAGCCCGTGTAGATCTGCACCAGGCTGGCGCCTGCGTCCATCATCATGGAGGCACGGACGGGCGTGTTGATGCCGCCGACGCCCACGATCGGCAGTTTACGGTCAGTCGCGCGGGAAAGGTAGTTCACCACCTCGAGCGAGCGCGAGAAGAGGGGCTTGCCGCTGAGGCCGCCGGCTTCGTGGACCTTGTTGAAGGTGCCGGGGCGCGCGATGGTGGTGTTGGTGGCGATGATGCCGCTGACGCCGGTCTCGTAGACCACTTCCACTACGTCGTCCATCTGACGGAAGGTCAGGTCTGGGGCGATCTTGAGCAGCAGCGGGATGGGGGCTTCGCCGAGGCGCTTGGCGCGGGCCTGATTGGCGCGGCTCAGTTCGCCCAGCAACTCGCGCAGGTGGTCCTGGCCCTGCAGCTTGCGCAGATCGGGCGTGTTGGGGCTGCTGACGTTGATCGCGATGTAGTCCGCGTAGTCCGCCAGCTGATTGAAAGAGCTGAGGTAGTCTTCGGCGGCCTGGTCGAGCGGCACGACCTTGGTTTTGCCGATGTTCACGCCCAGGGGGATGAGGCGCTGCTTGCCCTTGGCGTGCGACTTGAGGCGTTGGGCGATGGCTTCGGCGCCATCGTTGTTGAAGCCCATACGGTTGATGATGGCCTCCTCGTCCGGATAGCGGAAGAGGCGGGGGCGGTCGTTTCCGGGCTGCTTGCGGGCAGTGACGGTGCCGATCTCGACGTGTCCGAAGCCGTAGGCCGCCGCGGCTCGCCAGGCCCGCGCATTCTTGTCCATACCGGCGGCCATGCCGACTGCGGTCGGGAATTGCAGCCCAAACAGCTCGATCGGTCGAGTGCCATGCGGTTGCACCGCTTTCTGCATCGCAGCGCACAGCCCGCCGAAACGGCCCAGCCCCTCCATAACGGAGATTGCCATCTCGTGCGCATTTTCCGGGTCCATCGCAAACAGGCGCGGACGGATCACCTTCTCGTACCAAAGGCCCATGTGAAGGGCATCATTGAGAGAGGGCGGGAAAACACAAGCGCCATGTTATTTGACCTAATCCGACAAAAACCTTTTGACTTCACTCGCTCCCCCCTGAACAACAACGGCCCAAGAAACCTGTTGAATACTTTCTGATACCATTGACTCCTTATGGCGGCCAATAACAACAAGCTCGAATGGTGCATCGTGCGCCTTGGTGAAGACATGAACTGGTGGGTGATGGAGGTCTCCGACCCCATCCGCTGGGATGTCGACGGCCTCGGCATCATTGACCCCCGGCAGATGGCCTACATCCTCGAGCAATGCGAGGCCCTGCGTGAATACGGCTTCGACAGCGACGTGATCGAAGAAGCCTTCTTCTCCTTCGCCATTGAGCGCGAAGCCGGCGAAGGCAAGGTGCGTCTGAACCGTTCACGCGACAGCCTGCTCGAAGATGACGAGGTGACCCTTTTCGCTCTGCCCGACGTGGTGGACGAGGAGAAGGGCCCGTATGCCGACTTCATCGACCAGATCACGCGACACCGCGTGAAGATGCTCAACGACCTCATCGACTTCGACCAGAACCTGACGGTCGACGAACTCGAGGAAGAGATCCGCGAGCGTCAGAACCAGGAATACCTGGAAGGTCGTGCGGTCCACCCGTTCTCCGAAATCACTGCGATCCTCGACTACGTGCCCGAAGGCTACGAGCTGGAAGACGAAGAGGGCAGCAAGCGCGGCGAAGGCGACGACATCGACGACATCCCCGACTTCGAAGACGAAAACGACGAGAAGATCGAGGAAGACGAGACGATGCGCTGGGACGACGACGACGATGACGACGACAACGATGACGACGACTTCGACGACGAAGACAGCGACGAGGATGAGGATGACGATGACGATCGTCACTAAACGCCTTCACTGAGGGCTTGCGCCTCGACTCACACCTTCGGCTGATGCAACCTGTGGCCATGATGCGCCGGATGGCCGCAGTCCTGTTGGTGATGTGCCTGTGCTGGTGGCCTTTGGGGTGCCAGCAGGTCGGGGGTGGAGCGGAACCCGGTGGCCGCCATAATCCGCAACCGCCCGCAGCCGACGTCGCCACCCTGCGCCCCGGGGACACCGTGCTGGTGGAGTTGCAGGGCATCCCGGACCCCGCCCAGTTCAACCTGCAGATCGACGATCAGGGCCAGCTGAGCCTGCGTTACCTCGGCAAGGTCGAGGCGGCGGGCGAAACGGCTTCCACGCTGGCCGAACGCATTCACGCGCTCTACCTCGAGCGCGACATCTACCGGCAGATCAACGTCTCCGTCGTGCTCTCGGAGCGACTGGTCTACGTGGGCGGCGAAGTGCAGCGCCCGGGGCCGGTCACGTGGTCCAACGACCTGACGCTGACCAAGGCGATCACCGCGGCGGGCGGCTTCGGCCTCTATGCGCGGGAGCAGGGCGTGCAACTCAGCCGCGACGAGCGCAGCTACACCGTCGATGCCCGCCTGGCGCAGGAACGCCCGGGCGAGGACGTGCGCCTGTTGCCCGGCGATACCCTCTACGTGCCCCGCAGCGCGTTCTAGATCGTCCGGGCCTGGTCGTCTGCCTGCTCGGCCTCGTCCGCCTCTTCATCGGCGGGCTTTTCGAGGTATTCCGGGTGGTGGGTCACCAGCTCGTGGCGGCGCTGCTCCAGCTCCCCCAGCGCCCCGGAGCGATCGGTCGTGCGGTTCAGAATCAGGTCTACGTTCTTGATCCAGAGGGGCCATACGTCGTCGCGGTCGAACTGCTGGAACTCGTCCAGCGCGCGGATGGCATAGCGGGCGGCCGTCTGCAAGTCGTCGGGCTGCGCCAGCTTGGGATCGTAGGAGTGGCGGTAGTAAAGGGTGCGCAGGGCCGCGTAGATGGAGCCGATGCGTTCCGGGTGGAGGCGGCGATTCCACTCCAGCGCCTGATCGAAGTGCTCCAGCGCCTTGTTCCAATAGCGCAACCGACGGTTGATCACGCCCAGGCGGTAGTGGATCAGCCCGGCGTCCCACTCTTCAATCCAGTCGCGCTCGGTTTCGTTCCAGTAGAGCGCTGCCTCGTAGGCTGAGATCGCGGCCTGCCACTTGTGCTGCGCGGAAAAGGTGCGCCCGAGTTGGTAATAGAGCGCGCCCAGATCGTCGCTTTCACCGATTTCCTGCTCCAGAGTGATGCCCTTTTTCACCAGATCGACCGACGCATCGTAGCGTTCCATGATCTCGTAAAGGCGGGCCAGGTCGCGGTAGGTGGGCACCGGGCAGCCTGGACAAGTGGCGTCGTAGGAGGCGAGCGCATGGCGGAAGGCGCTTTCCGAGAGCTCGTAGAGGTCCTGTCGCATGTAGGCGACCCCCATGCGGTGATAGATCATGCCCAGAACTCGCGGAGCACCCTCCTGGGCGTAGGCCAGCGCCTTCCGATAGCTCTGCATGGCGCGGTCCCACGCCTTGGCTTCGGTCTGCATCCATCCCAGATCGGCGTAAAATCGCGCTTTCGTGCCCGCCGTGTAGGACGACTCCGGGATGTTGCGGTCGAGATCGAGCAGCACCATCTCGGCCGTTTCCGGATCGCCTTTGTCAACATAGGTCTTGGCCATGGCCACCATGGCATCGGTGACGGCCTGGTCCTTTCGGTGATCCAGAGCCCACTGCTTGGCACGCTGGTAGGCATCCAGCGCGTCCTGCCACTGCCGCTGTTGCTTGTAAAGATCGCCGATCAGCTGATCGGTCGGTTGTTCGAGCTTGCGCTGGATGGGCCGAGACGGATCTTCCCACGCCAGCGCCTGTTCGTAAGCTTCCATCGCATCGTCGTAGCGTTTGAGGCGCACATAGCTCTGACCCAGCTGCTGATAGTAAAACGCCATGTAGGCCAGGTCGGTATCAGCATTGCGGTCAAACACCTCCAGGGCGTTCCGATAGGCGGTGGCGCTCTGCGCCCAGGCCTGCTGTTCATCATACAGCTTCGCCAGGTCGACGTAGATCCAGCCGCGGCTGTAATACTGGTTGCCGCGCCGCATCGCCTCGATCGCGCTCCGATACGCCTGTTCGGCTTCCTCCAGCTTGTGCTGTTGATACTGATAGCTGTCGCCCATCAGGTTGTAGACTTTGCCCACCTGGTTGGACTGATCGGTTGCCTCGTACCAGTGGATGGCCTCCCGATAGGCGTCGATCGCGGCAGCATAGGCCCCCGTCTTGTTGTAGTAAAAGCCGATGTCGCGGAAATTATCGCCGTAGAGCGTGCGCTTGCCGTCCTGCCGGTTGTACTTCAACGCCTCCTGGGCCATGATCAGTGCTTCCGCGTAGCGCTCGGCGTTCCCATAGACATAGGTCAGTTCGCTATAGGTAGCTCCCAGTTCGCTATTCCGGGCACGCTGTTTCCAACGCACGGCCTCGCGCAGGTAGCGCAGCGCCTCCCGTTCGTTGTGGAGGTGTTTGCGATACAGCTCGCCGATCGCATGATAGATCCGACCGATGAGGGCCGGAGACGTTTCTGCATCCAGCCATTGCAGGCTGTACTGGTAGTAGGCCACAAACAATTCGGGGTTGCCGCGCTTCGCCTCGATCATGCCCATGCGCAACCAGATGCCGACCGTTTCGGAGGGCGTGGCACCCTCTGACAGCTGGGCTGCCTGCTCGAGCACCTGCATCGCGCGCTGCAGGTCGCCGGTGGTCTGCAGCGAATCGGCCTGTTGCAGATAGGCACGGATCGCCTGATCCATTTCACCCGCCGCGACGGCTTCTTCCGCTTGCTGATCGAGGTAGGCGCGGTATCCGGCGACGGTCTCGAATTGAGGCCGGGCGGGGGGTGCGTCTGCGCTCGGCGGCGCGTAGCCGAAGGTGACGACGGCGGTGAGGAGTTTGGCGAATGCGACTAACATGGCGAAGACATTGCCAGTCCAGCAAACGGTGATCCCCTGAGCAAGCCCTTAGGCTAGGGAATCGCCTCTAGTGCTGTGCGCAGGCCGTCGCGGAAGGATGCGACGGTATAGTGCCGCGCATAGTGAGCCCGCAATTGCCGCATCAGATCGCCTCGGGGGGCTGCGAGCAGCGACTCGACCGCGGCGGCGGTGGTGGCGGGGCTCTGATCCGGCACGAAGTGCGGATAATCCGGAGGCAAGAGGTCGGGGATGCCGCGCCAGTGCGTCGTCACGACGGGCAGGCCGGCGCTCAGGGCCTCGATCAGCACCAGCGGAAAGCCCTCGTTGCGGTAGCGGGTGGGAAAGAGCAGCACGTCGGCCTCGCGCAGCAGTTCGCGCTTGGTCGCCTCGTCGGCGAAGCCCAGTCGCTCGACCTGGGCGAGCCCCGGAGCCTGGCACGCCGCTTCGATTGCTTCCCGCTCTTGTCCCGAGACGTAAGCGCCTGCCAGTCGCAGGCGGACAGGGCGGTGTTCGGCCAGCCGATGGGCGGCGGCGATGGCCGTGAGCACGCCTTTTTCACGTTGCAGGTTGGAGAGGTAGAGCAGTTCCAGCGGGCGGTCCGGATCGGCCGAGCGCTGCTCCCGAGCCGCGATGACCGCCGCCGCGTCCGGGAAGGCGTCGGGAACGCCGTTGGGCAACACCACCGTGCGCCGGGAGGCGAAATAGGCCGCGTCGAAGCCCGTGCCCGGGCTCTGCACCAGCGAGAGATCCGCCCGCGCATAGAGCGCCCGGAACAGCCACCGCAGCGGGGCGGGCAGTTGTCGCACGCGCTGGCTGAGCCCCACCGCCTGCCAATGCAGTATCGTCTGCGGCACCAGCGCGCGCACCACGGGCAGAACCAGCAGATCGCGCAGCATTGGCACCGCGCGGCCTGGCGCGGGCACATAGTAGAAGGCATCGGGCCGCTCCCGCCGGATCACCTGCAAAGCAGTCCAGAGGCACTGTAGCAAGGCCCAGAGCTTGCGCCCCTGGGGTTCTCCGATTTCCTCGCTGGTGGTCGAAAGCCGCAGGTTGACGTGATGCAGGCGCACGTCCGGCGCCCCTGCCAGCGCTTCCTGGACCCGCTGCACCATGCGGCTCTGCCCGTGATGAGGCGGCGGCGTTTGCGCGAGCAGCAGCAGGTTGAGGCGAGGGCGCGGCATCGGGGGCTCAGCTTGGCAGCCGGCGGACGGAGGGCAACGCTAGGCTTTCGCGCCCCCAGCATTGCCCTCGGTCGCAGGATCTACACGATGGCCGCGTCGATGGGATCGCACACGTTGGGCAGTGACAAGCAGGACTGGCGCCGCTGGGCGCTCGGGGCATGGCTCGCGCTGCTCGGCCTCGTGCTGTTTCAGTGGTGGGCTAACGCCACGCGCGGTTACATCGACACCGGCTCGGTCTTCTATTGGTGGATGAGCCAATGGTTCAACGACGGGTCCGACTCCGAGCACGGGCCGCTGGTGCTGCTGCTCGCGCTCTACCTGCTGTATCACAACCTCCGGCGTTGGTCGGCCCTCGATGCCTCCCCGCGCGTGAGGATCGGTGTGCTCTGGCTGCTCGGCGCGGTGGCGCTCAATGCGCTCGGCTACTTCGTGCAGGAGACGCGGCTGAACATCCTGGCGGTGCTGGCCTGGCTACAGGGCATGGCCTGGTGGCTGGGCGGCGCACGCTGGGGCCGGGCGGCAGGCTTTCCACTGCTGCTGATGCTCTTCAGCATCCCCCTCAATTTCGTGCAAGACCTCATTGGCGCGCACTTGCGCTACTGGGTGATCGCCAGCGTGCACGGCCTTACGGACCTGCTGGGGCTGGAGATCCAACGCGTGGGCACCGTCCTGTCCTCGCCCGGACGTGATTACGTCTACGACGTGGCCCCCGCCTGCTCGGGCATCCGTTCGCTGCTCGTGGTGGGGGTATTGTCGCTCGTAGCCGGATATTTTGTCTTCCGCCGCTGGTGGCGCCGCGGTCTGCTGCTGGCCCTGGCGCTGCCCTTTGCCTTCGTCGGCAACCTCCTGCGTGTGTTGCTGATCGTGTTGGCCGGGCACTTCTGGGGCGCAGAATGGGGGCGGCGTGTGCACGACTACAGCGGGCTGCTCGTCTTTGGCGTGGTGTTGGGCCTCGCCTTGCTTACCGCCCAGTTGCTGGAGCGTTGCTGGCCCGAAGGTGCGGCCCCCGACGACACCCCTGCTCGCCGCCCGTCGCGTTTCGGCCGCCTGTGGCCGGCGACGGCGGCGGTGACGCTCCTGCTGCTGGCGAGTATCGGCTGGCTGAGCCAACTGGGGCAGGGGGACGCCCGCCTGCACTGCGGGGTGGCCTTGACGGAGGCGGGGCAGCCCTTGCCGCTGCCCACCTTGCTGGATGGAGGCTGGATGGGCCGCCGGCTGCCGATGATGGACGCGGAAAGGCAGGTGCTGCCGGCAGACACCGGGTTCGCCCGGGCGCTCTACCGTCGCTTCAATGGCGATCAGGTGCTCTATTCGGTGGTGGTCAGCGGCGCGGACCGCAGCTCGATCCACCGGCCGGAGATCTGCCTGCGCGCTCAGGGTTGGGAAATTCTACGGCGTGACGTGGCGCCTTTGGGAGCTTCGGAAGGCGCACCGTGGGAGGCCACCTTGATGTTGGCCGAGCGGGAACAGGCGGGTAGTGATCCCGCCTATGCGCTGCTGGGTTACTGGTTTGTCAGTGGCAACGACACGGCGGCCACGCATTGGCAACGGCGTTGGTTGGACCTGCGTTATCGGTTGGGAGGCGAGGCGCATCGCTGGGCCTATGTGCTCGTGCAGACCCCGTTACGTGAAGAAGAGGTTAAAAATCTGCAAGCCACTGGTATAACGCCCCAGGCGAAACAGCGTTTGGCCGCGATTTCGGCCAAGGTCGCTGCGGAAACGGGCATTGGCCTGCAATAAAGAAGTCTGACCAGCAGCTTGACACCCATTTCAGTAACTGTTTCTCATCCCGCGTCGCGGTATCGCCTCGCAATGTTCAAAAATACCGCTACATTTTAGTAAAATATGCTCCTTCTCGCTCAGACCTCCCTTGCTACGCATTTGGCTCTTTTCATCGGTGGAGCCGTTTTGGCCGTAGTGATTGGCTACTGGTGGGTCATCCGCTGGATCCGCAGTGCCAAGGAACAGCTGGAGGAACAGCGCAAGATGGGCGAGCGCGAGAATGAGCTGCAGTTGCGCGACCTGAAGGCCCAGCAGGACCTGGAATGGGAGAAAAAGCGCATGCAGCTGGAGAGCGAATGGCAGCAGCGCCTGCGCGAGGCCGAACACCAGGAGCGCGTGGCCGGTCAGCACCGCGAAGAGCTGGAAGACCAGCAGCGCCGCCTGCAGGAGGAAAAGCAGGAACAGGAAGACGCCCGCCAGAAGCTGCGCGAACAGCGCGAGCAGCTGAACAAGGAGCAGCAGGAGCTGCAGGGGCGGCTGGAATCGATGACCCACTTTGACCGTGACGCCGCCCGTGAGGCCTTGATGGAGGAGGTCCGCCGCGATTGCGACCTTGAGGTGCGCGAGCTGCGCAGCGAGATGCTGGGCAAGGCCGAGAAGGAGATCCAGCACGATGCCCGACGCGTGCTCTTGACGGCGATGCAACGCCTCGCCTCCACCGCCCAGCACGATGTGACCGCCACGATCGTCTCCCTGCCGACGGAAGACATGAAGGGCCGCATCATCGGCCGCGAGGGGCGCAACATCAAGAGCTTCGAGTCCATGACCGGCACGACGCTGCTGATCGACGAAACGCCCAACAGCGTGCTCATCTCCAGCTTCGACCCCGTGCGCCGTGAGGTGGCCCGCATCGCCCTCGAAGCCCTCGTGCGCGATGGCCGCATCCACCCCAGCTCGATCGAAGACGCCGTGGCCGAGGCCGAAACCGAAGTGAAGCAGAGCGTGATCGAATATGGTGAAGAAGCCCTGCGCCGCCTGCGCCTCGGCCGCCTGCACCCGGAGGTGGTGACCTGCCTCGGTCGTCTGCACTACCGCCTTTCCAACAACCAAAACACGCTCGACCACTCGATCGAGGTGGCCAACCTCTGCGCGCTGATGGCGGCGGAACTGGGCCTCGACATCGACCTCGCCAAGCGCGCGGGCCTGTTGCACGACATCGGCAAGGTGCTGGACGAGCAATACGAGGGCAGCCACGCGGTCGCTGGCGCCAACTTCCTCAAGCGCTATGGCGAGGAAGATGACCGCGTGATCAACGCCGTGGCGGCCCACCACCACGAGATTTCGCCCACGAGTGCCTATTCGCCGTTGGTCGTGGTGGCCGACAGTCTTTCCGCCATGCGTCCCGGAGCCCGCGCCGACAGCTTCGATGGTTATATCCAGCGCGTACGCAACCTCGAGAAAATCGCCCGCAGCTTCGAGGGCGTCACGGACGCATACGCCATCCAGGCTGGTCGCGAAATCCGCGTCATCGTCTCGCCCGAGAAGATCGACGATGCCAGCTCCCGTCGCATCGCCCGCGAAGTGCGTCGCCGCATCGAAGACGAGTTGCAGTACCCCGGTACGATCAAGGTTACCGTCATCCGCGAAAGCCGCATCACCGAGACGGCGAAGTAAGCCGCGATGAGCGCACTACCTGCATACAAGGGCTATCCGGGCACCGTACGTTTCGATGCTGAAGCGGGGATATTGCACGGCGAGGTGCTGCACTTGAAGGATGTTGTTACCTTTCAAGGAGAGACCGTGGAGCAGGTCGTGCAGGCGTTTCGCGATTCGGTCGACGACTATCTGGTGTTTTGCGCCGAACGCGGGGAAGAACCGGACAAGCCCTATAGCGGGCGGTTTGTCTTGCGCGTGGAGCCGGAAGTCCATCGTCGCCTGGCGACCCAGGCGGCGAACGCAGGCAAGAGCTTGAACGCCTACGTGGCAGAAAAGCTCCAGGCGTAAGGGAGGACCGCGGCGCCTGGCTAGCCTTGTGCCAGCTTGATCAGCTCGCGCGTGGCGGGCACGTCCTTGATGATCTGAGACGGGTTGGGGCCGACGCCGAGGTAGCGCACATTGGGCAGCACTTCAGGCCACTGGCTTTCGTGCTCGCCGTAGGCGACCTCGAGGGTGTGCTTTACCATGCCGGCCACGTAGCGCTTGGCGTTGAGCGGCAGGTTGTCGAAGGTGCGCACGCCGGAGATGTCTTCGCTCCAGCCCGGGTATTGACGGTAGATGGGCTGCAGTTGCTTGTGCAGCTCGAAGTCGCGGGGCACGTGCTTCAGGCGCGTGCCGTCCGGTGCCTTGTAGCCAGTGCAGATCAGCAGCTCGCCACCGTTCCAGGCCCCGCCCGCGTCGTAGCTCAAGGCATCGAGCTTGTTGATCGCGAGATCGGTGCAACCGGCGTAGCGGATTGCGTCGCCCTTTTCCACCGCATCGAACCAGCCGACCATGCGCTGACGCCCGGTGGAGGTGCCAAACTCGATATGGCTCAGCTTCTGGCCCAGCGGATGCTCTCCGCCGATGCGGCAGAGGAAGGTGTGGGTGCCGACCTTGGTGTCGTAGGCCTTGCAGACCCCGAAGGTGTGGGCGCCTTGCAGCGGCAGGCCGCAGCTGAGGAAAAATTCGGGGGGCAGGGGGTGCGAGGCGGTGACGTTGGGCGTAAAGCCGAAGCGCTTGTCCAGCCAGAAGGCCTGGCCGAATTCCGCCAGAATGTACTGACCGCGGTGGATCACCTCGAGCAGGCGCTCGCGCACATTGCCGATGTTGTGGATCAGCTGCTGCCCAGCCTCCCAATAGGCCTGCTCCAGCCGCTCGAAATCGAGCGTGAAGGGCTCCTTGCCCTTGAAGGCGTGGAAGTCGAAGGCATCCTGCGTCAGCAGGCCGGCGTCGATCGTCACCTGGTTGGCGCGCTGTTCCGCCTGCGTCAGGGTGTCGAAAAAGCCCTCCCAGGCCTCCGGCGTCACGTTGCACACATACTGGATGGTGCGCATCGCGCGCTCGACGCGGCCCCGCAGCAGGCGACGGAAGCGCTCGCGGGAGCGGAAATCGCTGTAATAAATGGGGAAGCAGCCCGTCTCGTCCGTATAGGCAGGGGAGATGCCGCGCCCGGTGCTGCCGCGCGCCTCTTCGCCCAGGCCGTGCACGCGGTAGAATTCCCAGGCGAGGTCCAGCAGGCGGTGGCACACGTCACTGACCATGGCGCGTTCGTCGATCAGCAGACGATCGTGCACCCGGTAGCCATTGTGCTCGATGTAGGCGGCCTCCCAGATGAACTTGCGCGGATCGGCCACGACTCCGGAACCGATTGCAAGGCAGCCGGCCTCGGGGTTGACCACGCCGGCCGGAAAGAGGTTGAGCTTCAGGCCGCCGCAGGTGTGGCCGCTGTTGGCGCCGCCATTGACTTTTACCACCGCGCCTACGATGTCGTCTCGCCCGCTCTGCTCGCGCAGTTCGGTGATGACTTCGGGGATGAGGCGTCCTTTGCCCTCGTCGCCGAAGCTGATGCCGGTATCGAGGATGATCTGGTGGTGGAAGGGTGGTCGGGCCATTTTGGCGGGAAATCGAGCTAACGTGAAAAAGTAAAAGCGCCCCCGTGATGGCAGAGGCGCGTTGACAAAGGCAAGACTCTCCGGGGCCCGATGGCAAGCAAAAGCGCCGGAGAAGGGGTAGGGCGGCTATGCGGCGCCCGCCGAAGGACCTCTGGACCAAAGTCAATCGTGATTTTGGCGGCACGCAAAACTTTTGATTGCATCTGCGCCGGGCATTCGTTTTTCTCTACCGTTTTCATTCAACGCCCATCCCTTTCCGTCCATGAAACAAGTAACCCTCGAGGCAAAACCCCGTACCGATATCGGCCGTGCGGCTGCCAAGCGCCTGCGCCAGGCCGGTCAACTGCCGGCGGTGATCTATGGCGAATCGGGCACGGAGCACCTGCTGCTCGACACGCACGCCTTTGAGATGGCCTACCGCAAGCTGGTGGGTACCGCGGCCCTGATCACCCTCAAGATCGAAGGCCACGAAAACGACATGTTCGCGGTGTTGCAGGAAGCCCAGCGCAACTCGATCAACGACGACTTTATCCACCTCGATTTCCGCGAAATTCAGCGCGGCAAGCCGATGGAAGCCGCCGTGCCGGTCCACTCCAAGGGCACCCCGACCGGAGTGAAGAATCAGGGCGGTATCCTTGACCTGACCCTCGATACGATTTCGATCCGCTGCCGCCCGCGCGACCTGCCCGAGTTCATCGAAGTGGACGTGACGGGCCTGAGCATCGGCGACTCCATCCACGTGCGCGACATCGCCGCTCCGGAAGGCGTGACCTTCCTCAACGACGAAGACGAAGTGGTCGCCGCCTGCGTGGGCACCAACGCTGCCGCCCCGGTCGAGCCTTCCGAAGAGGAAGAAGAAGAAGCCGAACCCGCCGAGGCCTAAGCTTTTACTTTAACTGCGGGTGCGCCAGTCGTGCCCGCGCCGTTCTTTTCAGTATCTATGCCGGTGCGTGTCATTGCGGGTCTGGGAAATCCCGGAGCCCGTTACGACGGGACACGCCACAATATCGGTTTTCGCGTCGTGGAAGCGCTGGCGAGCAAGCTCGGCGCTTCCTGGAGCGAAAACAAGAAGTTTTGTGCCCACACCGCCTCCGTCGAAATCGCCGGACAGCCCGTGCTGCTCATGAAGCCTACGACCTTCATGAACCTCAGCGGCAAGGCTGTCGGCGAAATCTGCCGCTTCTATAAGTGGAAGCCGGCGGATTTTGTCGTCGTTTACGACGAGTATACGCTGCCTGTAGGCCGGCTGAAAGTCAGCTTGCGGGGCAGTCCGGGTGGGCACAATGGCGTGGCGGATATCATCAGCCGCCTTGGAGATGCGTTTATCCGTTACCGCATCGGCATCATGCCAGCGCAAAAGCCGCTGGCTCCACTAAAGGATTTTGTGCTCGGCCGGTTCACGCCGGAAGAGCAAGCCATCGTCGACCGTGCGTTGCCGCAGTGGGTGGAGGGGTTACCATACCTCGTCCGACACGGGCCTGAACGGGCGATGAACCATCTCAATCAAAAAACGCCACCCACACCAAAGACTCATGAGTCTCTCCGTCAACCGACAGTACCGCGCGACGGTGATCCTGGACACCCGGGATTACCAGGAACCGGTCGAGACCCTCATCACCAAGCTTCAGGACATCCTGAAGGATCTGGGCGCGGAAGTCAGCAAGGCTGAAAATCTCGGCCGCTACGACTTTATCCGCATCACCGATCGCCACCACCCTGGTGACATTTACCTCCAGTTCGAGTTCGAAGGCGGTCACAACGTGCCGTCCGACCTGCAGAGCCGCGTCCGCCTTGATAAGACGATCAAGCGCGTGATGGTTCAATCGCTCTAGCCGCAATTCGGACTCGCCCTCCCGTCCCCGCACCTGCACGCTCATACGTCATGGCCAACCTGAACAAAGTTCTCCTGATGGGTAACCTGACGCGCGACCCTGAAAAGCGCGTTACGCCAAACGGGCTGACGATCGTCAAGCTCGGCATGGCCATCAACCGCAACTTCAAGACGCAGGATGGCCAGCAGCGCGAGGAGACGACTTTCGTCGATATCGATGCCTTCGGCCGCCAGGCGGAAGTCATCGCCCAATACTGCTCCAAGGGCCGCGGCCTGTTCGTGGAAGGGCGCCTCAAGCTCGACCAGTGGCAGGACCAGCAGGGCAACAACCGCAACAAGCTGACCGTGGTGCTGGAAAACTTCCAGTTCGTCGGCGGCCGCGGTGACGATGCCCCCAGCAGCTCCGGAGGCGGCGGCTACCAGGACGACTACAACCAGTCGTCCGCCCCCAGCCGCAGCCAGGCGCCGCGTCGCAGCCAGCCCGCGCAGTCTTCGACGCCGGTGGACGAATTTGAGGACGACGTCCCCTTCTGATCTGAACCCAACTGAATTTTTTACCGCAAACGTTTGAAGCCATGGCTCAAGCCAATCTCCTTTTGCTCCAGCCGATCACCAACCTTGGCAACGAAGGCGACGAAGTCTCCGTCAAGGCCGGCTACGCCCGTAACTATCTGCTGCCGCGCGGCCTCGCCATTCCGGTGACCCGCGCCAATCGCAAGCAGGTCGAAGTGCTGCGCAAGCGCGCCGAAGAGCGCGAAGCCCGCGAACTCGAAGCCGCTCAGGCCGTCCAGGCCAAGATCGAGAGCATCTCCCTCGTCTTCGCCGTCAAGACCGGCCCCGGTGGCAAGATGTTCGGCGCCATCACCACGCAGAACATCGTCGACCGCCTCGCCGAAGAAGGCGTCGAACTGGAGAAGAAGCAGGTCAGCCTGCCCAATCCGGTTCACAGCCTCGGCCAGCACGAAGCCCGCATCCGCATCCACAGCAAGGTTTCCTTCGACAAGTCCTTCGAGGTCGTGTCGGAGAACCCCATCGAGGACGCCGAAGGCCAGAGCGAAGCCGCTCCGGCCGAGCAGCAGGCCTAAACGCCACACGCTGGCATTTCCGACGGTCTGCCTTGACCGCCGCATATGTCTTCCGAACCGATAGCAAACGGTCGGACGGCTACGCAGCATTCACCGCAGCCCGTCGCGACCGACCGCCATCCTCCGCACAACCTAGATGCGGAGGAGGGGTTGCTGGCGGCTTGCCTGCTCGATGGCGGGCAAGACGTGCTGACGCTGTGCATGGAGGCCCGGCTGCGCCCGGATGCCTTCTACAAGCCGGCCCACCAGGTGATCTTTCAGGTCCTGGTGGACCTGTATACCAATAATACGTTGGCTGACGAAGTGGTCGTGGTCGACCACCTCGCGAGCCATAACGTCGAATCCATTCGCTGGCTGAAGGAAAAGCAGCGGATGACGCCCCCGGGTACGACGTTGCTCGACCTCATTGGCGGCCCCTCCACGATCCTCGAGATCATCAACCGGGTCGAGACGACGACCCACGCGCGCTACTGGCTGCAGATCGTGCGGGACAAGTGGATCCTGCGCCGCCTGATCGACACCAGCCGCAACATCGTCGAGCAGGCCCACAGTAACCAGGGCGAGCTCAACCACTTCATCGACTCCGTCGAGCAGCAGATCCTGGCGATTAACGAAGACCGCATTCAGGATTCGGCGCAGAAGTTCGAAGTGGCGGTCGATCAGGCCGCAAACCTGATCAACCTGATGCTGCAGGGCCGCAACGAGAGCGGCGTGATGACGCATTACCGCGATCTGGACGACCGCACTTTTGGCCTGCACCCGGGCCAGATGATCGTGCTCGCGGCCCGCCCCTCGATGGGCAAGACCTCCTTTGCCCTCAACATTGCGGAAAACGTGGCCTTGCCTCCCGGCAGTCGCGATGGCAATGGCGTGCTCGTGTTTTCGCTGGAAATGCCGAGCGAGCAACTCGCCATGCGTATGCTCTGCGGCCGCGCCAAGGTGAACCTGAAAAAGGTGCGCGACCGCATGATCAGCAAGGATCAGGTGCGCGAACTCACGCGGGTAGGGGGCGAATTGAAGCGTGCACCCATCTGGGTGGACGATTCCAGCGGCCTCAACATTCTCGAGCTGCGCGCCAAGGCGCGCCGGATGTCGCAGCAGCATCCTATCCGCTTGATTGTCATTGACTACCTGCAACTGATTTCTGGTATTGATGCCCGTGTACCCCGTGAACAGCAGATCTCGGAAATCAGCCGAGGTGTAAAAGCTCTCGCGAAAGAATTGAACGTTCCGGTATTGGTACTGAGTCAGTTAAACCGTGCTTCCGAAAAAGAGAATCGCATGCCGCGTATCTCCGACCTCCGGGAGTCCGGGTCCATCGAACAGGATGCCGACATGGTTTTCCTGCTTGATAGTCCGCGGTCGAACGATAAAAACCCTGCCAACCCAGTCATACCACAAGCTGCTCACGAGCGTATGTTGATTATCGCCAAACAGCGCAATGGTCCGACGGGGGATTTCAAGCTGACCTTCATTCCCGATTTTACCCGATTTGAAAACTACACGAGCCAATCTTCGGAATAAAGGCGGCCTTCGGCTCGCAAGTTCGCTTCTCATGATCTCGCTGGCCGGTGCCGGTTTTGCTCAGCAAGCCGCCGACCCCGCAGCCGGGCAGAGTTCGGGCGGCGGCCAGGAGGCTGAGGCTCCCGCCCAGATCGTGGGCGACATCCAGATCGAATTTATCGACAGCGCACGTAACCTTAGCGAGGAGGCCGTATTTGCCCGCGTCCAGATCCGCGAAGGGCAGATCTACGATCAGGCGCTGGTCGACCGCTCGATCCGCCTCCTCTACAATACCCGACTTTTTGACTACATCGAGGCGGTGACCGAGCCGATGCCCGGGAACCAGATCCGCATCATTTTCCGCGTCCAGGGCCGCTACCGCATCAGCGAGGTCGACTTCCGCGGCAACGACAAGATCAGCGACAACCGCCTGCGCGACGAGATCAGCAGCGGTATCGGGTTCATGCTCGACGAGCGCGCGATCAACGAAGACGCCGTCGCCATCCGCGATTACTACCGCGAGAAAGGCTACACGGAGGTCGAAGTCGATTACGACATCATCCGTGACGACCAGACGGGGCAGGGCCGCGTGGTTTTCGAGATCACCGAAGGTCGCAAGCTCAAGATCGAAGACATCGAGTTTATCGGTAACGATACGCTTGATGACGACGAGCTCTCGGACGAGATGGAGACCTCCGAGCGTCGCTGGTGGTCGTTCCTCACCGGTAGCGGGCGCTTCAACGAAAAGACCTTCCAGGAAGACCTCGAGAAGCTGCGTGCCTATTACATCGAGCGCGGCTTCCTCGACGTGAGCATCCCGGAGTCGAACGTCTCGCTGGAATATCCGGATGAAGGCGAAATCAAGCTGACGGTTCGCATCGACGAAGGCAAACAGTACCACGTCGGCAACATCAGCTTCGAGGGTGCCGACCTCTATCCGAAGCCGCTCCTTTACAACATCATCCGTCTGCGCCCGGGCGTCGTCTTCTCACCCAAAGTGCTGGGGGAAGACGTGGAAGCGCTCGAAAACCTTTATGGTGTGCGCGGTTACCTCGACGTGAGCATTCGCCCGGAGCGTGTGCCGAACATCGAAACGGGTAACATCGACCTGGTCTTCCGCATCACGGAAGGTGAGCCCTCCACTGTCGAGTCCATCGTCGTCGAGGGCAACACCAAGACGAAGAGCACGGTGATCGTGCGCGAACTGGCACTGCAGCCGGGCCGCACGTTCAACCTGATCTACATGAAGAACAGCGAGGCGCGCCTCAAGAATACCCGCTATTTCGAGGACGTGCAGCTCAACCACGTAGCGACCAACGTGCCGGGCCGACGCGACCTCAACATCCGGGTCTCCGAAGCCCGCACGGGTAACTTCCAGATCGGGGCCGGCTTCAGCACGCTGGAAAACGTGGTGCTGTTCTTCGAAGTCAGCCAATCCAATTTCGACCTTTTCAAGTGGCGTTCGCCCTACCTGCAGGGTGACGGCCAGAAGTTCCGCTTCCGCGGGTCCATCGGTAGTTCGTCCAACGAGCTCGTGCTGGCCTGGGAAGAACCCTGGCTCTTCGAACGTCGCCTCGCCTTCGGTTTCGAGCTGTTCCGCTCCGAGTCCGAATACAACTCGTCCTACTTTGACGAACTCCGCACCGGCATCGAAGTCTACCTGCGCAAGCGCCTCTTCGGTCTCGTCGACGGTCGCCTGGCCTACCGCTTTGAGAAGGTCGACCTCGACAACGTCGCGTCTACGGCTCCTTACCTCATCAAGGAAGAAGCGGGGCTTCACCCAAGCGGGCGCACCATCTCCAAGATGAGCTTTTCGATGGTGCGTGACACGCGTAACGACCTCGTGCTCACCACGCGCGGCAGCCGCTACTCGCTGAACACCTCGTGGGCCGGTCTCGGGGGCGACACCGAATACCTCGAGCTCGAGACGCGCAACGCCGTCTTCATCCCGCTCTTCGAAACAGGCGACCAGGTGCTCTCCATCCTCTTCCGTGCCGGCAGCCTGTATGAGTATACAGACAAGGACGTGCCGTTCTTCGACCGCTACTACCTCGGCGGCCCGGATTCACTGCGCGGTTTTGAATACCGCGACGTAAGCCCCCGCAACCGTCAGGAAGCCCTGGACGACATCTACGATGGCGATGGCCGCACGGTGGGCATCGAAAACATCGGGGGTAACTCCTACGTCTTCTCCAGCCTGGAATACACCATCAGTGTGGCGGGTCCGCTACGACTCGCGGCCTTCTACGACTGGGGCTTTGTCAACGAGGCCGATTTTAACTTCGATCCGGGCAGCTACAACGACAACTTCGGCTTTGGGGTGCGCATCATGGTGCTCGGCAATCCGCTGCGACTCGACTACGGTATCCCGCTCACGACGACGGAGGAATACTATTCCGACCCGGACACTGGCGCGAAAACCTTGCTGTATACCAACGACACCGGAAATGTCTTCAACTTTTCCTTTGGCACGCGGTTTTAACCCTATAGCATCTCGAGTTTTTGCTGACCTGCTGGTCTATCCATCGCTAGTCGTTTCCAACTCTTAATGAATCACACCCCATCCCAAATGATGAAAAAGTTCATCCTGTTTATCTGTGCGACGATGCTCGCGACCGCCCTCGTTTCGGGTCAAAACCTGAAAGTGGTGACCGTCAGCATGTCCGATCTCTTTGACACCTACCACAAGACCGAGAAGTTCCGTGAACGCTTCAGCAGCCTGCAGCAACAAGCCCAGAGCGAGCTGAACGACAAGCAAGCCGATTTGCAGGAGCAGGCCGACCAGGCCCGTGCGTTGCAGGAAGAGTTGCAAAACCCGGTCCTCTCGGACTCCGCCAAGAGTGAAAAGCAAGCCCAGCTGCAGCAAATGGTGCAAGGCATCCAGCAGCAGGAGCAGCAGGTCAACCAATGGCGCCAGCAAACCATGCGTGATCTGCAAGCGCAGAACAACCAGAAGACGCAGGAGTTCCTCGGTGAAATCCGCGACGTCGTGATCTCCGTGGCCAAGGATGAAGGCGCCGACCTGGTGCTCGATACTTCCGATGGCAATGGGGTGCCCGCCGTCGTCTTCGCCGCCCCGGAGCTCGACATCACCGCCAAGGTGGAGCAGCTCCTGAACAAGGATCAGCCCAGCGCTGCCAGCGCCCAGTAATCGGCTCGCTTCCTTTTTTTGCTGAGACGCCGCTCACACTTCGTGGGCGGCGTTTCTTCGTTTTGGCGTTGGCGCGGCCAAAGCGATTTGTTGGAGTGGCGGCATGATTCAGTTTCAGCTGTCGTTGGCGGAGCTCAAAGACTTGTTGCCGGATGCCGAAGCCCAGGGCGCGGCCGATGTCCGCGTAGCGGGTCTGGCGTCTTTGCAAGACGCGACCCCGTCCGATCTTTCGTTTCTCGGTAATCGACGCTATACGCGGCACGTGCCGGAGACCAAGGCAGGCGTGGTGCTGGTGCCGACCGATTATGCGGGCGAGCCGCAGAACGGTCAGGTTTACCTGCGGGTAGGGAACCCCTCGCTGGCGCTGGCGACTGTTTGTGAACATATTGAGCGGCGCGCCCGACCGCGGCCGCAGCCCGGCATCCATCCCAGCGCGGTTGTGGCCGAAGACGCCCAGGTCGACCCGACTGCAGTCGTGGGCCCATTGTGCGTGATCGAGCCGCAGGCCGTGGTGGAGGCCAACGTGATCCTGCGCGCGCAGGTCTTTGTCGGCGCTCGGGCGCGCATCGGTGCCGATTCCGAACTGAAGGCGCACGTGGCGATCTACCACGATTGTGAAGTGGGCGCGCGCAACCTGATCCACTCCGGTGTGGTGATCGGAGCGGACGGCTTCGGCTTCGAGGCCTCGCCGCAAGGCCCGGTCAAGATCCCGCAGATCGGCCGCGTGGTGTTGGGCTCCGATGTGGAGATGGGGGCAAACTCGACCATCGACCGTGCCCGTTTCGGTGCCACCACGGTGGGGCGGGGCACCAAGATCGACAACCTCGTCCAGATCGGCCACAATTGCGAGATCGGCGAATTCTGCTTCCTTTGCGCCGGCGTCGGCATCAGCGGCAGCACCAAGATCGGCAATCAGGTCACGCTGGCCGGGCAGGTCGGGATTGCGGGCCACCTCGAGATCGGCGACGGTGCGCAGGTCGGCGGTCAGTCGGGGGTGGCCAAGAGCCTGCCTGCCGGTGGCCTCTACACGGGCTCGCCGGCTCGTGAGCTCAAGACGCAGCGCCGCCTCGAAGCCTTGGTCGGCAAGCTGCCCGAGCTCTTCGAGCGCGTGCGCGAACTGGAGGGCAACGGCCGCTCCTGAGCCTTTAGGTTTAATTTCGTTGCACGTCAAAAGACGCTGTTACACTGTCGTCACTTCAAGGATTTCCCAGCGATCCATCCCCCATATCGGTTATGCAGATTGGCGAAATGAAGGTATTGATCGGCACCGCCCACCGTCAGTTGGGTGAGTCGATCTGTGATTTTATTGGCGTTCCACCGTGTGCGGTTCGTGTCGAGCGTTTCCCGGACCAGGAGGTGTTCGTCAAGATCGACGAAAACATCCGCGGACGTGACGTGTTCATCATGCAGCCGACGTGTCCGCCGGCGAACGACAACCTGATGGAGTTGCTGATCATGATCGATGCAGCTCGCCGGGCGTCAGCCAACCGGATTACGGCAGTGCTGCCCTTTTACGGTTACGCTCGTCAGGACCGCAAGGACCAGCCGCGCGTGCCCATCACCGCCAAGCTGGTGGCCAACCTGCTGACGACGGCGGGGGCGAATCGCCTGTTGACGATGGACCTGCACGCGCCGCAGATCCAGGGCTTCTTCGATATACCGGTGGATCACCTCTACGCCTCGTCGGTGCTGTTCGACTACCTGCGCACGTTCAAGGACGAAGACATTATGGTCATTTCGCCCGACGTGGGCGGCATCAAGATGGCCAACGTCTACGCCAGTCACCTCGGCGCCGATTTCGGTTTCGTGGCCAAGCGTCGCATGGACCACTCCAATGTGGAGGCGATCAGTATCGTGGGCGACGTCAAGGGCCGCTCGGTGCTATTGGTGGACGATTTGACGGAATCCGCCGGCACACTGTATGCCGCCGCCGAGCTGCTGCGCTCCCAGGGGGCAACGAAAGTTCGGGCGGCCGTCAGCCACGCGGTGTTGAACGACAAGGGTTACGAGCGCATCCGCAGTGGCTTCCTCGATGAACTTATTACGACCAATTCCGTGCCCCTTGATTGTAAGGGTCTTCCCATTACAGTGTTGAGTGTGGCACCGCTATTGGCCGAGGCCATGTTGCGTATCAATAACCATCAAAGCGTAACGAGCTTGTTTAAGCAAAAGGGTGTTTAGCCTTGGTTTGTTTCTAAGGTAAACCCGTTGGTGTCGAACGGCTTTGAACCCCATGCAAAGCCGTTTTGTTTTGTAATCAATACGTAAAAACCGCTATTTGTGCCTGCTAACGACGACTCGTTTCGGGCTTTCTTCTTGTCAACAAATACGCCGCATTTAGTTTGAGGATACTTCTCTCTTTGGTTCAGGTATCACTCTCACGTGTCGCGCAATGCAATCAACTGTGGCTCTAGAAGCGGTTTCAAAACTCGCAAAATAAGCTTGTACTCTGCGGTAGATCGCTAAACTGAGTGAGGCGTGAGCCATTTGCATCGCTTTATCACTGA
>WOUP01000019.1 GCA_009772895.1 Puniceicoccaceae bacterium 5H
GTCAACCGCGCCCGACCCAGCCAGCGGCCCCCGCCGCCAATGCGCCGATCGACCCCGCCACGGGCGAGACGCTGCGCATCATCGCCAGCGAGCGCACGCGCCGCGCCAGCGAGCCCCTGCCCGACCGCAAGGGCGACTACCGCTTCCCGCCGCGCGATCTGCTGACCGAGCCCAAGGAGATCGACGACAGCGGCGACGCCGAAGTCCACCAGCAGACCGCCGAGGCCCTGAAGGATACGCTCGAGCAGTTCAACGTGAAGGTGGAGCTGGGCGAAGTCCACGCCGGGCCCGTCATCACACGCTACGACATCCACCCGGCCCCGGGTGTGCGCGTGGAAAAGATCCAGAACCTGGACAAGAACCTGGCGCTCAACCTCAAGGCCCTGTCCGTCCGTATCCTCGCGCCCGTGCCCGGCAAGGGCTGCGTCGGTGTCGAGGTGCCCAACAAGAACCCGCAGGCTGTCTTCATCCGCGACATCCTCGACAGCGAGGACTGGGTGAAGACCAAGGCCGAAATCCCGATCGCGCTGGGCAAGGAAGTGAGCGGCAAGCCGCTGATCGCCGACTTGACCAAGATGCCCCACTTGCTCATCGCCGGTTCCACCGGTTCAGGTAAGACGGTGTGTATCAACGCGATCGTCACCTCGCTGCTCTACCGCGCCACCCCGGAAGACCTGAAGTTCGTCATGGTCGACCCCAAGATCGTGGAAATGCAGGTCTATAACAGCCTGCCCCACATGCTCATCCCGGTGGTGACGGACCCCAAGAAGGTGCCCAACGCGCTCAAATACCTGTTGGGCGAAATGGAGCGCCGCTACCAGATGTTTGCCAGCGTGGGCGTGCGCAACATCGCGGGCTTTAACGGCAAGATGGCCAAGGACAAGGCCGAACGCAAGGAAGCCGAGCTGCGGGCGGCCGAGATGGACGCCAGCATGAGCCCAGAGGAGCGTGCCGCCCTCTCGGGCCGCAACATGGAGGTGCCGCGCGAGCTGAGCTTTGAAGAAGGCGGCGAGCTGCCGGACAAGCTGCCCTACATCGTCTGCATTGTGGACGAGCTGGCCGACCTCATGATGGTCGCCCCGGCGGACATCGAAACTGGCATCGCGCGCCTGGCCCAGCTGGCCCGCGCCGCCGGCATCCACCTGATCCTGGCCACCCAGCGACCGTCCGTGAACGTCATCACCGGCGTGATCAAGGCCAACCTGCCGAGCCGCATCGCCTTCAAGGTGGCCTCCAAGGTCGACAGCCGCACCATTCTCGATACCCAGGGCGCCGACCACCTGATCGGCAAGGGTGACATGCTCTTCCTGCCGCCGGGCAGCGCCGATCTGCTGCGCTCGCAAGGCGCCTTTGTCGACGACGACGAGATCAACGGCATCGTCGACTGGATCAAGGAACAAAACGGCGAGCCCGAGTTTGACGAAGACTTCCAGCGTCAGGTCGAAGCCGGCGACGAAGGCGGGGGCGACGACGACATCAGCGGCGGAGACGAGTTTGACGACAACCTCACCGGCAAGGCGCTCAACGTCATCAAGACCGAGAACAAGGCGTCGACCTCCATGCTGCAGCGCCGCCTCAAAATCGGTTACACCCGCGCCGCCCGTATCATGGACGAGCTCGAGGAAAAGGGTTACGTCGGCCCCGACAACGGTCCGCCCGTCGGCCGCGAAATCCTCTTCGACGTCGACTAGGCAACTCTTGCCCCTCCCCCACCCCAGCGGAGGGGCAAAAAACACGTATTCACCGTCGATGGTGCTGATTTCAGTTCCGGAATAGAAGATCCACAGATTATCAGGATTAGAAGGATTTTCTGTTTTCCAGGGCGGAGGCGTTATCACCTCGATCGCCATCTTCTCCAAAATAGAAATTTCTTTGATTTCTATAATCTGTGGACCCTGTCTCTTCCCTTTCCCTGCCGTACCATCTGCGAAAGTCGACGCAATCTGCGGCCCGTCTCCCCCACCTCCCGCGCATCTTCATATCCGCCACCTGACGCTTTCGGGGTTGTTTCGGCGGCGGACTTCCTTTCAATACTCTTATGCCGCGTACGATTATCCTGATCATTTCCGGGCCGGCGGGTTCGGGGAAGACGACGCTCTGCGACGCCCTGCTCGAACACTACCCCGATCAGGTGGAGCGCGTCGTCACGACCACCACGCGGCCGCCCCGCCCCGGCGAAGTCGAAGGCCTCGACTACCACTTCCTGCAGCGCGAGGCGTTTGAAAAACGCGTTGCCGCCGGCGAATTCCTCGAGTGGGCCGAGATCCACGGCAACCTCTACGGCAGCCAAAAGCGCCACCTCGTGGACAAGCTGCGCTCCGACGTCGACCTGCTGCTCAACATCGACGTGCAAGGCGCCGCCACCTTTCGCGAGGCCGCCCAAAGCGAACCCTACCTGGCCGAACGCCTCGTCTCCGTCTTCGTGCGGCCCCAGGACCTCAGCCAGTTGCGCGCGCGCCTCGAGGGCCGCGGCAGCGAAAATGAAGCGTCCCTGGCCCGACGACTGAAGACGGCCGAGGAGGAGATCCCCCGCGCGGCGGAGTTCGACTACGTGATCGATAGCCAGACGCGTGAGGAGGATTTCAATCACCTGCTGCAGTTCTACCACCAGGCCAAGGGCCTCGAGTAGCGGCACAAAAAGACCCGCTTCGGCGAAGAAGCGAGACAACTGCGCGCGCGCAGGCCAAACAGCCGTTTTATTCGACAGGTGAGCGCTTCCATGTTTAGCTGCCGGTTCAGGCCTCTTCATCCATTGTCGCCATGTCGTCTGCCCTTGAACGCGATCGCGCCATGCTGCGCGCCTATACGGACCAGCCCGAGGTCATGCCGGCTGAGCTGCGCCGCCGCATCGAGGAGGGCTGGGGCGGCGCGCCGGTCATGCTCTACGGCCTGCTCGACCTCGATCCCCAGTTGGGACAAACCGAGCGCTGGGTAGCCTTGGGGCCGCGCCAACTGGCCCTGACCAACGGCGAAGGCGCGATCCAATACGTCAAGCGCGACCACATCCACCACGTGGAGGAACACCCGGGGCTCAGCGCCACAACCTTGATCCTCGTCGGCGAAGACACCCGACAACCCGCGCTCGCCACGCTGCGCTACAGCTACCGCCAGCAAAACGCGGTGGGTGCGATCGCCTTTGTGCTCAAGCAGGCGCTGGACGGCAATACCATCCGCTACGAGGGCGATCCCGACGCACTCTACGCCGACGCCATCGCCAAGCCCAACCGCGACGCGCAGGCGACCGTGGTGCAAAACCAGTCGAGCGTGCTGCGGCGCCTCGCCGGCTTTGCCAAGCCCTACTGGCGCAACCTCGCGCTCGGGCTCTTCGGCGCGATCGGGTTGACCGCGATGATGCTGATCCCGCCCTTCCTCACCCGCCACATCATCGACGGGGTCGTGATGCCGGCCACGCAGGGAGACATCACCGGCGAGGAGGCTCTGAATCAGGGCCTGTGGCTCGCCGGCATCCTGCTGGGCACCTTCATCATACGCGAATTCTTCCTCTGGCTGCGGCTCAATCAGCTTTCCATCCTGGGCGAATACATCGCGCGCGACCTGCGCCGCACCCTTTACGACCACCTGCACCGGCTCTCCGTCAGCTTCTTCTCCCGCCACCAGACGGGCAGCATCATCAGCCGCGTCTCCAGCGATACCGACCGCATCTGGGACTTCATCGCCTTCGGCGTGGCCGAGCTGCTCTTCGGGCTCACGCTGATGCTGGGGCTCGCCGGCGTGCTGCTCTACCTGGACTGGCAGCTGGGGCTGATCCTCGTGCTGCCGATGCCGCTGCTCTTCCTCCTGCTCTACTGGATGGGGCGCAAGCTGCACCGTGTGTTCCTGCGCATCTGGCAGCGTTGGAGCGAAATGACCTCAACCGTGTCGGACACCATGCCGGGCATTCGCGTGGTGCAGGCCTTCGACCAGAGCGACTACGAGCGTGCCCGCTTTCACCAGCGCAACGACAAGGTCTTCGAGGAGGCGACGCGCATCCACCGGATCTGGACCAGCCACTGGCCGCTCATCTACCTGGGCGTCAATATCCTGATCGTCGCCGTCTGGTTCCTCGGCATCCCGCGCATGCTCGGCACGGAAGGCTTCCGCCCGATGAGCACGGGCACCTTCGTGGCCTTCCTCTTTTACATGGGCATGTTTGTGATGCCGCTGGAGATGTTCGGCTACCTCACCCGCATGATCAACCGCAGCATCTCCAGCGCGCAACGCGTCTTCGAGATCCTCGACACCGAGCCCGAGGTCCGCGAGGTCGAAAACCCGATGGAGCTGCGTCCGCTGGAAGGCCACATCGTGTTCGAAGACGTCACGTTCGGCTACGATCCGGTGCGGCAGATCCTCAAGGGCGTGAGCTTTCAGATCCAGCCGGGCGAGATGATCGGACTCGTCGGCCCCAGCGGCGCGGGCAAGACGACCATCATCAACCTGATCGCACGCTTTTTCGATACCACCACCGGCGCAATCCGCATCGACGGTCACAATATCCGCGAGCTGGACCTCGGCGCGCTGCGCCAGCAAATCGGCATGGTGCTGCAAGACCCGTATCTCTTTCACGGCAGCGTGCTGGACAACATCCGCTACGGCAAACCGGATGCCAGCTTCAACGAGGTGATCGCCGCCGCCCGGGCCGCCAACGCGCACGACTTTATCTGCAAGCTGCCCAACGGCTACGACACCATCGTGGGCGAACGCGGACACACCCTCAGCGGCGGGGAGCGCCAACGCGTCTCCATTGCCCGCGCCGTGCTGCACAACCCGCGCGTGCTCATCCTCGACGAAGCCACCAGCAGCGTCGACACCGAGACCGAGCGCAAGATCCAGGAAGCCATCGACCGCTTGATCCACGGCCGCACGGTCATCGCCATCGCCCACCGCCTGAGCACCCTGAGCCGCGCCAATCGCCTCTTCGTGATGAAAGACGGCAAACTGGTCGAAACCGGCACCCACGCCGAATTGCTCGAAAACCCCGACGGCGTCTACACCAAGCTCCACCGCATCCAGCGCGAGCTCCACGAAATGTACGCCGTATAGGAAAAAGATTTTTCAACAGAAGACCACCAAGGACGCCAGACGGTAGAGGATTGGATCACGCTTTTTCGCATCTTTGCGCTCTTCGTGTTCCTCCGTTTAGAACTCTCTTAACCCCTGACACTCCTGTTCCAGCCACATCCCCCTCGCCATGACGAAGATCGAACGACCCAAGCTGAAACTCGCCGATGACGGCCGGCTGCTCGCCCAGGAGGGGGAGCAGTGGACGAGTGTGCGCTTGCGGCCCTGCTTCCCGTGGTCGCGGCCGGGGGAGTTCATCTCGCTGCGCGATGCGGACGAGCGTGAGGTGGCCCTGGTGGAGAAGGTGAGCCACCTCGATACCGAGAGCTGTCAGGCCCTGAAGAAGGCCTTGGAACAAACGAGCTTTGTCTTCGAGATCCAGCGTGTGGTGAGCATCGGTCGCCGGTTCGAGCTGCGCCTCTGGAAGGTCGAAACCGCCCAGGGCGTGCGCACCTTTACGACCAAACTCGAGGACTGGCCCGAGCAGAAGCAGAGCGGGCAAATCGTGATCCGCGACGTGGCGGGCGACCTCTACGTGATCCCCAAGCTAGAGGCCCTCGACGCGGCCTCGCAGGACAAGCTGTGGGCGTATTTGGCCTAGGCGACATAACGCCTGGTACATGACCTGCTCCAGCGGAAGCGCATCTTCAACCGCTAGATCATGTCCCTCCGCTGTCTGAAAACGCTCATCCTCACCGCGCTTGCGCTCAGCGGCGCCCTCTTTTGCCCATCCGCCGCCCTGGCCAAACCCGGGGAAGTCTACACCGAGCCGCCGGCGGGCGTCCTTGCCTACGCCCCCTTCCTAATCCGGGATGGTGAGGTCTGTCTCATTATCGACTATACCGAGCGCTATCCGATTATCGTCGAAGAGGGAGAAGAACAGGTCATCCGCCGTGACGATCGGTATGTATTCTTGCCGGTAGCGGGCTTTGCCCCCGTTCACGTTGTGAATGACAAACCAATCAAAGAGGTCATCTCAGGCAACTTCGACACGACACGCCGGCATGTCACTTTGGACCGCGACGTCGACAAACTTTACTGCCTCGGGCTCTGCACGGCGGAGTATGATGAGACGAACACCCAAATCACGGGGAGGAGAGAAGGTCCCTTTGTAGCCTACGAGCCCAGGGAATGCTTTGTCCGCATTGGCTCGCTAGTCCGAAATTTCAATGACCAGGGCGTCTACTTCGACATCTTCTATTGCATGAAGGGCAAGCCACTTTTCCAGGCGTTCACTCCAAACACCACCAAGATTTTCGAGCACAGCGAGCAGCAGTTTTTCGGGTCCATCCGGCAGCAATACCTCGCCGCCCATCCCCACAACACGACGGAGTTGCAACTGCTGCATCACCCGCTCCCCGAAACGCCCGACGAAAGCCTGAAGGGGCAGAAACTGGTTTTTCAGACGCGGTTTGACGAAGAGGGCCGCGTAGACCGCGTGATCCCGCAGGACGGGGACGCGCCCACGCCGCTGATCGACGCCGGGGTGCAGGCGCTCTTCGCCTGGCGCAGCCTGCCCGCGCTGGAAGACGGCCTGCCCGTCGCCTCCGAGGTGCTGATCCCGATCCAGTTCTAGGCGTCCGCCGGATTGAGCGGCACGGCGTCGCGCTTCTCGCCGAGGTCTTGCTCCAGGTTCAGGGCGTCGGCGTGCCAGCCGTCGTGGTGCAGCATGCTGGCAAGGATGCAACGCCGGTTGGCCAGCTTCTCGTAGCCCCGCTTGATCGCGGCCTCGTCCTCCAGCGGGATGCCCACGCGTCGCAGCGAGTCGAGTTCCGGCAGCGGCAACGGCCCATGCCCCTGCTCCTTGAACCCGTGGTGCAGCGTCTCGAGATAGGCGTTGAGCGCGCCGCGCATGTTTTGCAGCACCCGGTCGTTGGGCCGCACATCGTGGTGCACCGCCACCTCAAACAGCGTCACCACCTCGTCCAGCTTGGCGATATTGAGGTAGATCGACTTGCGCGGATCGCGCTGGTGAAAGTAATTGAGAATCGGGTAGACGAGGTGCAGCTGGCCTTGCTGAATCACGAGCGAACTGGTGCTCGGCCCCAGGTAGGGCGGGTCGCCAAAGTCGGTGCCGCTCCACTCCCGCGTGAGGATGTCTTGCGGGCTGCGGCCATAGCAGGAGAGCTGGATCGACAGGCACTTGCCGCCCAGCACGGCCGACACCACCGGCACGAGGTAGGTAATCGCCATCGTCAGGTAGGTAATGCCGAGGAACGAAATGAAGGCCGAGTAGAGCTTCCAGAATGCGTCCTTGGTCACGTAGTCGCCCATGCCGAGGGTCGAGAGGGTGTAGCCGACGTAGTAGATCTTGTCCGCCCAGGTGCCGGGCTCCTGCGTTTGCGAAGAAACGATCGAGAGCGGGTGTGCCATGAAGACCAGCGAGTTGGCCACCCAGATCCAGAAGGTCCAGTGGGCGAAAGTCAGCAGCAGGATCATCATGCCGCCTTGGCTCAGCACCCGGCTCTTGGCCCGGTGTCGGCCCAACCGCAGCAGCACCCGCCACAGGCAGTGCCCCCAGCGCTCCGTGATGGGGCCCGCCCCTGTCGACGAGATAGCAGTGAGCGCAAAATCGTAGGCGATGGCGACAAAGAGGAAGATTCCCAAACAAAAGAGCGGCCAATTCATGCCGCTCTTTGTTGGCTAGATACGTACCAGTTGGGAAGGATGGGGTCGATTCAGCCTCTAACGTGGCAGATCGGTCGTGGATTCGCGCATGGAGACCGGTTGACCGAAGATCTCGGCGAGCACAATGCCCTTCTGCACCGCCAGCGGGTCGTGCAGAATCTGGTGCAGCGCATCGTCGACCGGCAAATCGCCCAGCCCCCAGCCGTCACCCACCGGAACCGCTCGCGACTTCCCGTAGCGGGAAGCCGATTGCTGGCCCTTGCGCATGATCTCCTGGGCGCGTTCGTGGGCCGCTTTGCGCTGACGCTCAGCCTCCTGAGCCTTGCGTTGCTGCTCGCGGACCCGCGCCATCATGTCTTCCACCGGATTGCTGACCGACTCCGCCGGCGCACGCTGGGGTTCCGTATGCTGGTCCATGAAGCCGCGCAACGGCTTGGGCTCCGGGCGCTCATAGGGCTCCGGCTCGGGCCGCTCATAGGCGGGTTGCGGCACTGGCCGCGGCTGCGGCTGCGGCCGTTGCTGATCCTGATCGGACCGGAAGGGGTCGTAATGCGGCTCCTCCCGCTGCTCGGCGGGCAAGGGTGGCGGCGCAACGCGCCCGGTGTCCTCGTAGTGGCGCTCGGCGTAACGGCGGCGCAGCTCTTCCTGCAGGCGGCGGGCTTCGCCGACAGAGGCGTCCTTGCGCTCCTGCATGCGGCGCTTGGCCGCGGCCCACTCGCTTTCCTGCGGCGGGCGCGACGAATTCTCTTCCTCCTCGCTGGATTTGCGGGAGGCGTTGAAGATCTGGATGATCACCCACAGAATCACGAAGATCGCGGGCAAAAACTCTCCAACGTCGAATGCGAGTAGCGGTGTCATGCCAAAGGGCCGGGCGCCGAAACGCCCGACGCGGGCTTACATTTTGGGATTGTCGTTGGACTGGCCGGGCTTGGCGATGGAGCTGCGCATGTCGGTGTCGGATTCGACGTTCTTGATGCGCATGTAATCCATCACGCCCAGGTTGCCCTGGCGGAAGGCTTCGGCGATGGCGAGCGGCACTTCGGCCTGCGCTTCGACCACCTTGGCCTGCATCTCCTGGACCTTGGCCTTCATTTCCTGTTCGAGCGCCACGGCGGCGGCGCGGCGGATTTCGGCCTGCGCCTGGGCCATGTTCTTGTTGGCCACGGCCTGGGCTTCCTGGAGTTGCGCGCCCACGTTTTCACCCACGTCCACGTCGGCGATGTCGATGGAAAGGATCTCGAAGGCCGTGCCCTTGTCCAGGCCGCGTGCCAGCACGTTGCGCGAGATAGCGTCCGGGTTTTCGAGCACCCACTTGTAGGACTCGGCCGAACCGATGGTGGTGACGATGCCTTCACCCACGCGGGCGATGACCGTCTCTTCCTGGGCGCTGCCCACGTAGTCCTCGAGGTTGGTCCGCACCGTGACGCGCGCCCGGGCCTTCACCTGAATGCCGTCCTTGGCCACGCCGTCGATGGTGTTACGGGTCGAACCCGCCGCCGGACAGTCGATCACCTTGGGGTTGATGGACGTGCGCACGGCTTCCATCACGCTCTTCTCGGTGCCCTTGGTCGCAAGGTCGATCCCGCAGGCGGTATCCCAGTCCAGCGGGATGTTGGCCTTCTGGGCGTTGATCAGGGCCTGAGTGGTCTTGATGATGTCGCCCCCGGCCATGTAGTGGGTTTCAAATTCGTCGGTGCTGATGCTGAGGCCGGCCTTCACCGCCATGATCCGCGCGTCGACAATGGCGGAGTAAGGCAGCTTCCGAAACAGCGCCATGACGACGATGCGGAAGAACGGCACCGAGGCGCCGGAAGAGTTGGCCTTGATCCAGGCGCTGCCGAAGGACATCGCGAGCCCGAAAAAGATCAGGGCGAAGATGCCGATGACAACGAAGGCAATGATGGAGAGTACGTCCATGGGTTTAGATCAGGGAATGGGATTTAAGCGGATAGAACACAGTTGCAGGAAAAAGGAATCAGTTGACCCTCTGGCGCACGGGGCGCACCACGAGGTTGAAGACGTTTTGGGCCACCACCTCGACTTCAGTGCCGCGATGCAGGAAGTCGCCTTGCGAGCGGGCGGTGTAGAGCCGTCCCTCGATCGAAACCGAGCCCGTGGGGGCGAGGTCGGACGCGACGACGCCGCGCTGGCCGATCAACTCCGCCGGGGCACTGGTTGCGGGCCGGGCCGAGCCCTTGGACACGCTGGAATGGCGGAACCAGCGGGCGACTTGCGAGTGCGAGAGCACCTTGAGTTCGAGCGTAAACATTGCGATGCCTGCGGCCAGACCGCCGGCCAGCACCAGCAGCCCCGCCCAGACGCCCTCTGCCGCGATGGCCATGATGGCGGCCACCACCACGAGCACGGCGGCGATGATGCCCAGCACACCGCCGGGCAACAGCAGCTCCATCGCGAAGAGCAGGCCGGCGAGCAGCAAGATCAAAACCCAGTTCATGCGTTGTCGCGCTCCACGATGAGGTTAAAGGTACCGTAGCCGGTCACGCGGATGCGTTCGCCGCGCTTGAGCAGGCCCACTTGCACGCTGGCATTGTGCCGCGCGCCGTCGATCTCCACTTCGCCCAGCGGGTGCAAGTCGCGCGTCACGAGGCCCTGCGCGCCGATTTCGGGCCAGTTCGGGCGCCGGCGCTGGCTGCCCATCTGCACCGCGCGCACATCTTGCGCCGCGCCTTCCGGCGTGGCGGGGCTCGTCAGCACCAGATCGTGGTAAAACGGCAGGTGCTTGGCGTAGCGTAAAAACACCACCAGCAGGACCACCGCCAGGGCCAGCAGGCCGATCAGCTCCCAGGCCGCTCGCATCAGGTCGTCCAGGTCAACCGTCAGGCCCACCGGACTGGTCTCGCTCGGCCACACGTTGGCCAACGACCACAGCATGCTGCCGAGCACCAGAAACGCCCCGAACAGCCCGAGGATGAAGCCCCCGGGCGTCACAAACAGCTCGACGAAAATCAGGATGACTCCCAGGACCAGCAGCACCAGCGGCTCGTGCCCCGCCAGCCCGGCCACGTACTGGCTGGCAAAAAAAACGGCGATCAGCGCGATACCAGAGCCCCCGAACACGCCAAAGCCGGGCGTTTTGAACTCGATGAACAACAACAGCACCCCCAGCGACAGCAAGAGTGGAGCGATGGAATCGAGGTACTTCGCGAAGTGCTCGGCGGCACTCACCTCAAAGCGCTGGACCTCCCAGTTGCCTGCACCGAAGCGCTGATCGAGCAGGTCTTCCAGGCTACTGGCCTCGCCCGCGCCAAAGAGCGGCACCGGCGGGTCTCCATAGCGCTTGAGGGCCTCCTTGGTGGTCAGGGAGAGTAATTCGCCCTCTCCTTTCAAGGTCTCGCCATCGCGCTCGAGCACGAAATCCGGATCACTCATCGCCCGCATGACGTCGGCCTTGTGCGGGTGATCGGCCTGCAGCGCGCGCGACTTGGCGTTGATATAGCTCTCGATCTTACGCTTCATGCCGCCCTCGATCGAGTCGCCGGTGGAGGTGATGGCTTCGGCGGCACCGATCACAGCCCCCGGCGCATACCAGATTTCGTCCGCCGCAAAGGAAATAAAGGCCCCGGCAGACAGCGCCTCATCGTTTACGTAGACGATGGTGCGCCCTTTGTAACCCGCCAGACGATCCATAATATCGAGCATCACATCCATGCGGCCACCGGGAGTATCGAGCTCCAGCAACAGCACCTCGACATCGTTGCGAATCGCTTCACGGGCCGCCCGGCGCAAAATGTATTCGTTGGGCTTCGCAATCGGCCCCTCGATCGGCACCACGTAGACGGTCACGTGCGTACCGTCGTGGGGCGGGAAGGCGGGCGGCAGGTCCGCGTCGGAGGCGTCAGGCGCATCGGCAGGTTGAGCCTCCGCCGAGTCGTCCTGAACCTGCTGCTGGCGGATGGGCGCGTCGTCCTCGTCGTTACCCTTCAAGCGGTCGAGCAACGACTGGCCGGGCAGCGAGCCAGCGAGAAAAACCCAGCTCACGCACAGCCCAAACCAAACCATCCAGCGCCATCGGTGCATAGCGGCATCCTGCAAAAGAAAATCGCTGGAAGCAAGCCAAGGCGGGCGACTTGGAGCATTCCGGCGTTATAACTTGTAAACGTTTTTGGAATGCCCCGAAAACGCTGCAATCGCATTTGATTCGGCGGCCGTTTTCACCCAGCCTGATACTCTTGGAAAGCGATCCTACAGTTGCGGAGGCCCGCAAGCAGGCCCTGCGCGCGCAAGCCCTCGAGCTGGGCTTCTCGGTCATGGGCGTTGCGCCCGTACAGCCCGAGCTGCGCCGCGCATACTTCCTGCAGTGGCTGGCGGAAGGTCAGCACGCGGAAATGGCGTGGATGGCCCGCGACCCCGAGCGCCGACTGGACCCACAGCAGGTGTTGCCCGAGGCCCGCTGCATCATCGCCTGCGGCTTCAACTACTACCAGCCCGAGCCGCGCCGCAGAGGGCGCATCGCCAAATACGCGCTGGGCAAGGACTACCACAACCTGATCCTCAAACGCCTGAAGCAGCTCTGCACGACCTTGCGCGGCTGGGACGGCATCAACCGCCCCTATGTCGACACTGGGCCGCTGCTCGAAAAGCCCATCGGGGCCGCCGCCGGCCTGGGCTGGCAATCCAAGAATACCCTGGTGATCAACCCGCAACAGGGGCAGTACCTCTTTCTGGGCATGATCCTGACCAGCGTCGAGCTGCCCGAAGACAGTGCGCCCCGCGACCGTTGCGGCTCTTGCACGCGCTGCATCGACATCTGCCCCACCCAGGCAATTACGGCGCCGTACCAGCTCGACGCGCGGCGCTGTATCGCCTACCTCACGATCGAGCATCAGGGCAGCATCCCGCTGGAATTCCGTCGGGCGATCGGCGACCACCTGTTTGGCTGCGATGAGTGCCTCGATGTCTGCCCCTGGAACCGCTGGGCCCAAGCCACCCGCGAGGAGAAGTTTGCCGCCCGCACCTACCCGGACCTGCGCGAGATGCTGGACTGGACGCATGACGACTTCCACGCTGCCACCGCCGGCACGCCGATCCGTCGCCTGAAGCTGCCCCGTTGGAAGCGCAACATCTGTGTCGTGCTGGGCAACACCGGCGACGCCCACGACCTGCCGGCCCTCGAACGCGCCGCCGCCGACCCCGACCCCATGATCGCCGAACACGCCCACTGGGCCATCCAGGAGATCCGGAACAGGGGATAGAAAGGCCGGAAAAAAAGAACGCAGAGAATAACACAGAGGATACCCGTATCCCGAGTGCTCAGCTTTTTTGGAAATGCGCCCGATTTCTTCCACTCTGCTTTGTGTTCCTGGCGTTCTTCTGTTGAGATACCTCCCCATGGCGGATGAACCGGTAGACCTCCCGATCGACGGCGTGCTGGACTTGCACCAGTTCATGCCCAAGGAGGCGATTGCGGTCGTGGAGGCCTATCTGGATGAATGCCAGCGGGCCGGGATCAAGGTCGTGCGTATCATCCACGGCAAGGGCAAAGGGGTAATGCGCGAACGCGTGCATGGCTACCTGAAGCGTCACCCGGAGGTGATCGGCTACAGCCTCGGGGGCGCAGTCGGCGGCTGGGGCGCCACGGTGGTCCGACTACGGTAGCGCCATTGTGACACACCGGTCGAGGTTGCACAGGCGTGCGTCAAAATGTCACACATCCTCAGGCCCGCGCTCTCGCCCTTGCATTGTCATTCAATGACTTACGTATACCACATGGCTTGGCACTCGGCATGCACTGACTTCGGGCAGTTCTGAAAACGAAAACCTTAACGCCTGAATCAGCCATGACACTCGTTCGCTACCCACAATCTGTCTGGAACAACTTCCAGGACCTCGAACGCTTCTTCGACGAAGCCTTCAACAGCTTCTACCGCGGGGGCAACTACAGCCTTGAGCAGCGCCCCGCTGCCGACTGGCT
Organism: Puniceicoccaceae bacterium 5H; assembly: GCA_009772895.1. Lineage (GTDB taxonomy): Bacteria > Verrucomicrobiota > Verrucomicrobiia > Opitutales > Oceanipulchritudinaceae > WOUP01. The sequence continues at coordinate 13,619 of WOUP01000019.1, forward strand.
CGAAGATGAGCAGGCCTACACCCTGCAGGTCGAACTGCCGGGTCTGGACAAGGACGCCGTGAACGTCTCGATCGAAAAGGACGTGCTTACGGTCGAAGCCAAGCAGGAGGAAGCAAAGGAAAACGGGCAACGCCGCTTCCACTTCCGCCGCAGCTTTTATCTGCCGGACACCGTGAATCGTGAAGCCATTGGGGCCTCGATGGAAAACGGCGTGCTGAGCCTCTCCCTGCCGAAAGCGCAGCAGGCCCTGCCCCGCCAAATCGAAGTGAAATAATCCCGTTCTCTGAAACTCCAACCTGTATCCGACGATGAACCATTTAGTTCCTTCCCAATCGACTGCCGTAGCCCAGAACCCGAACCAGAGCGCCCAGCCGGCGGTGCGCCGCCCGCGCTACAGCGCCGAGCGTCACGAAAAGGGCTACCGCGTGGAAATCCTGCTACCCGGCGTTCCCCGCGAGGCGATTAACCTGACCTTCGAAAACGACTGGCTCCACGTGAGCGGTCGTCGTGACGAAACGCTGAAGGAAGGCCAGAAAGTCCTCCAACGTGAAACATTTGTTGGAGAATATCGCCTCGATTTGAACGTCGAAGCCCAAATCCACGTCGAAGATATTAACGCAACCCATGAAAATGGCGTGCTGAAGGTCGAGTTGCCTTTCGCACCGGAAGTGCAGCCCCGACAGATCGCCATCCAATAAAAGACTTTTGTGCAGCTGCGACGTGAGACACCGCAGACTGCCAGCGACCAACAGACAGACAGCGACAGGACAGAGAGAAAGCAGAGAGTAAGCGAGACAGGGTAACCGGGTGATTTACCTGGAAACCAAGGGCCGGTCCGAAAGCAGCGGACCGGCCTTCTTATGTACACAAAACGCTTGGCCCCCGCGCCGTGGCTGGCTTGTGATAGAGCCCATGCTGTCCCACGACCTGCCCGTCTGGCAAATCCGCGACGCCCTGATCGCGGCCTGCCAGGACTCCCGCCGCTTTGCCCTCGCCGCCCCCACCGGCTCCGGTAAGTCGACCCAGGTGCCCAGCATCCTGCTCGACGGTGGCGTGATCGGCGACGGCCAGATCCTGATTTTGCAGCCCCGGCGCATGGCCGCCCGCCTGCTGGCCCGACGGGTGGCCCACGAGCGCGGTGCGTCCGTCGGCGGGGAGGTGGGTTATCAGGTGCGCCTCGAAAATCGCACCAGTCGCGAGACCCGCATCACCTACCTGACCGAGGGCCTGCTGCTGCGCCGCCTGCAGCAAGACCGCGAGCTGCGCGGCGTCAGCGCGGTGTTGTTCGACGAATTTCACGAGCGCCACCTCGATGGCGACATGTCGCTTGCTCTCGTCCGGCGCGTGCAGGAGCGGCGTCCCGATCTCATCATCGGCGTCATGTCCGCCACGCTCGAGCTCGACCGCGTGGTCGACTACCTGCAGCCCTGCGCGCAGATCGAGGCGATGGGCCGCGCCTACCCGGTAGATATCCAGTATGCGCGCGCGGGCGAGACGGCCGAAGCGTTGCCCATGTGGGAGGCCGTGGCCAAGGCCTTCAAGCGCTTCGGTCCCAGCCTACCACAGGGTGACGTGCTGGTCTTCATGCCCGGCGCCTACGAGATCCGCCGCACGATCGAGACGCTGAAGCAGCTGGGGCAGACACGCGGCTACGAAATCCTGCCCCTGCACGGCGAATTGCCTCCCGACCAGCAGGACGCCGCCGTGACCCCTGGCCCGCAGCCCAAAATCATCGTCTCGACCAACGTGGCCGAAACGTCGCTGACCATCGAGGGTGTGCGGGTGGTGATCGATGCCGGCTACGCGCGACAGGCCGCCCACGACCCGCGCCGGGGCGTCGATACCCTGCTGACGGAGAAGATCTCCATTGCATCCGCCGAACAGCGTGCGGGCCGGGCCGGGCGCGTTGCCGCTGGTCTGGCGATACGCCTGTGGACCGAAGCCGAGCACGCGGGACGGCCTCTACAGACGCCGCCGGAAATCCAGCGCCTCGATCTCGCCGGGGCGGTCTTGGCACTCAAGCGCGCGGGCGTGGAGGACGTGCGGGCATTTCCGTGGTTTGAGGTGCCGGAGCCGCTGCGCCTGCAGCGCGCGCTGGAATTGTTGCACGACCTGGGCGCGCTCGATCCCGAGCAGCAGCTGACGCGCGTGGGCGAACAGATGGCCGCCTTTCCCGCCGCTCCGCGCCTCGCCCGCATGTTGATTGCCGCCAGCGAGCACCGCTGCCTGCCGTCCATTGCCTTGCTCGCCGCCATGAGCGAGGGCCGTCGCATTGTGTTGCCGATCGGCCAACGCCGGGACGAAGAAGCGCGCGAACGGGAGCTGATGCAGCCCGACGATCTGGCCTCGGATCACCTCATGGCCTTACGCGCCTGGAATGCCGCCGCGCACCACCGCTTCGACCTGCAGTATTGCCAGCGTTGGGGCATTCATGCCGGCGCCGCCCGCGAGGCCGGTCGCCTGGCCCAACAACACCTGCGCCTGGCCGAAAGCCAGGACCTGAACGTGGCCGAAGACGATTCCCGCGCCGAAGCAATCATTCCGGCGATCCTGGCTGGCTTTTCCGATCAGGTAGCCAAGCGCCTGAATGAAACCAACCTGCGCTGCACCCTGCCCCACGGCCGACGCGGCGAAGTGGGCCGGCACAGCCTCGTGAAGGACGCGCCGCTGCTCGTCTCGACCGAGATCGAAGAGCGCGAGGCGCGCGGCGAGGTGACGACGCTCCTGCAAATGAATTCTCCGGTGGAGCAGGCGTGGCTGGAAGAACTGTTTCCGGATGATTTTGCCGAGCGCACCGAAACGGCCTTCCGCGGCGGCAAGCGCATCGTATCCCAACGCGTTCGCCTCTTTCGCGACATGGTGCTCGAGACCAAGGAACTGAACGAGCCCGATCCGGAAGAGGCCGCCGCGATCATCGCGCGCGAAGTCCAGGCCGGTAATCTGCAGCTGCGCAACTGGAACGAAAAGGTCGAAAGCTACATCGCCCGCGTCAACGTGCTGGCCCAGGCGATGCCCGACTACGGGTTCACGCCCATCGACACAGAAGCCCGTCAGCTGATCCTCGAGCAATTGTGCCTCGGCGTGACCAGCGTACGCGATTTGGCCGATCTGCATGTGCTGCCGGCAGTGCAGGAATGGCTGCCTCATGCGATCCGCCACGAAGTGGAGCGTCTGGCGCCCGAGCGCTTTGCCCTGCCCAACGGATTCAACGCCCGGCTGCGCTACGAGGCAGACGGCACCGTCGTGCTCGCGGCCCGCATCCAGCAACTCTACGACTACCCTCAAAGCCGTTTGAAAATCGCCGATGGGCGCATTTCGCTCGTCGTGGAGCTGTTGGCGCCCAACCAGCGACCGGTCCAGAAAACCGCCGATCTGGACGCATTCTGGGAGACGAGCTACCCCCAGATCAAGAAGGACTTGCGCGGCCGCTACCCAAAGCATGAATGGCGCTGACTTTCACAATCAGCACCGCCGCAAGAAAATAGAGTTTGGGGGCGTCTAAAGCGACGCAGTCGGCTTCACGAGCCCGAACTGGATCGAGGCTCGCGTGAGGCCGGCGACATTGTGCACCTTCAGCTTTTGCATCAAGTGCGTGCGGTGCACATCGGCCGTGCGCACCGAGATGCTGAGCTTGCCCGCGATCTCCTTGGTCGTATGGCCTTCCCCGATCAACTGCAGCACTTCACGCTCGCGCGTGGTGAGGCTCTCCAGAGTGCCGTCTGTCGGCTGCACGCTGAGGAGCTCCGGCATGCGCCGCAAGATCTCGGGGCTATAGTAGGATTGCCCGGAGGCGACTGATTTCAGCGCCTTGCGCATCTCTTCGAGGCCGGCGGTTTTCTCGATGATACCGTCGGCCTTGGAGAGCAGAACCCGCTTGATACGGGCCAGGTTGAAGATGCCGCTGACCACGAGAATCCGGATCTCCGGACGCTCGGATTTGAGGCGTTGCACGATTTCCATGCCGTTGAGGCCCGGCAGATGGAGGTCGCATACCAGGACGTCTGGCTTCTTCAGCTGGCACTGGCGCAGGCCCTCTGTCCCGTCGCCATGGGCGCCGACGACTTCGAGGTCGATCTCTGACTCGATCAGGCTAGACAACAAGTCGCAAAGCAGCTTGTCGTCTTCAATGATGTAGACCGTTTGCATTCCTGGTTCTTGTTCTTGAATCGGTGATAATCCCGAAAGTTCCAACGTGTTAATACGGCCAATTATCGAGTAAATTTACAGGACGTTCGCAGAAAATGCAAAGGGCGGATAGGTTATGCACCTATCCGCCCCAGTTAGTTATCTAATTTAGTGTATGATACGACCGCAGATTTAGCGGAAGCGGAAACCCGTCCAGGACGTACCCGAGTAGGAGTACGAGGACCCACTGGTCAGCGGCGAGCGCCGAACGGCAGGCTTCATGGGACGCGTTTCCTTGTGGTTACGGATCTTGTCCGTCGGTGTATTCATGGTTCTGTAGTATTTAAGGGAGGAATCATTTCCTGCCCAAAAAGTCTCTGTATCCGTAACCTTGCTTGAAAGAACTGTGGCAACCTTACCACATTGACGGTGTAAATCAAGTATTTTCGTGAAGATTCCGTTACGAAGCCAACCACTTCTGCTTCTAGCCAGAATGCGCACATGAAAAGGGCGGACGAGTCAAACCCGTCCGCCCCTGTTATTTTCTAGCTTAGGTACTGAACCGTTCTACCAGATCCGGATGAACGCCTTCCCATTGCAGGAAGCCGCGCAACTCTCGATGAACGCCTGACGCAGGTCGAAGCGCTTGGCAGAGCGGTTTCGCTTTTGGTTACGGATCTTGCGATTGTTCATGTCGCTTTTGGGAAAACGACCGGAATTCATTTCCGGCCAAAGCCTCGATCCCATAACCGGTCTAAAAGAACTATGGGCTACCGTAGTCTACCTACGTCAAAAAGCAAGTAAGATCCAGACAACTACGCGTTAGCGCCCCAGCTATTTCCCTCGCGCCAAGCCTGTATTCCCGCTGGTGCAACCACGATCTACATAGCTCCACGATGGCCGCACGGCAACATACGACATAATTTACCTATGTTGGTATAGTAAAATACGGACACCGCATCCGTTCCTTACGTGCCAAAACCTACACAGATATCCAGACGCCGGTAGCCCTATTTCAACAGGCTTGGCGGGCAAGTAATCCCACGAGTTACGCGGTACCACGAATAGTTGCAGCCCCTGAAAACGGATATTCTGGGAGCATGGCAACAACTCTGCGAAACCTGCTTGTCATCGTCTCTCTGTTCTTTGCTTCCCTTTGCTCGGCCGCCGCGCCCATTTCTTCCGTTCCCGCCGATCAAGCCCTGCGGGACGCTACGCTGTTGGCGAGCTTGCGCCCCGACTGGAGCGTCTATCAGGCAGCAGGGGACTCTATGGAGCCCTTTTACGGCGGCAACTCCCTGCTCATCGTCCAGCAGGCCGACACCACGCATCTCCAACCCGGCATGATCGCCGTGTACCGTGATGCCGCAGGCGATCTGGTCGGCCACCAGGTGCTCCGCACTGGCGAGAAGATCGAAGCCAAGGGCGCAAACAATGCCGTCGTAGACCCCTCGCCCATCACCGATGCCAATCTCGTCGGCATCGTCGTGGGCATGATGCACGCCTCCGGCACCGCCGCCAACGACTTGCAGGTGGTGAACGGCAAGCGCTACTAGATATTTGCAGACAGAGACAAGACAGACAGTAAAGTTGTTGCCCGAAAAGGACCGGTATTCGCAGACCGGTCCTTTTCACTTTTAAAGCATTTGCTTCTAGCGCGGCGGCACGGCGGGCGTGTCGGTATAAAGCACCGTGTAGACGACCCCGATCAGGTTTTCGGGCGTCACGTAGTCCTCGTCGAGCTGGCGGTTGTGGTCCCCCATGGCGATCCAGCCCTTGGGAGATGGCTTGAGCAGACGGTGAGTCACGACCCGGCCGGCGTGGTTGCGGTAGGCGACCACCATCTCCGCCTGCAGGTCCTCAAAGGCGATCGGCGCATAGACGATAACCGTGTCCTCGCCGTAAAGGGGCATCATGGACGTTCCGCCGCCCAACATGGAGGCACGCCCTTCCCCACCCTGCTCGACGCGCTTGGCGGCAATCAGGGCCTGCTGGACGCTCGTCTCTGAAGTGGGGGCCGGCGGTGCATCGGTCGCCGTGGTTTCACAACCGGCCAAGGCCGCCGCCAGCGCACAAACCGTGGGCACAAAAAAAGGCCGACGTCTGAAAAGCATGGCTTCAGACATCGGCCTCAAAGGGTAAAGCTTTACGCGAGACTACCCGCGCTTGCTCTCCGAAACGATCTTCTGCACCACGGCGAAGCGGGCGCGCGTCTCGAGCTCTTCCAGCACCGCCGGATCCTCGCCCTTTTCCTGGGCTTCGGTCAGGGCACGTTCGGCCTCCTGGCGGGCATCCTCGAGCTGTGAAGCGTCGATCTGGTTGACTTCGATGGCGGCTTCGGTGAGCACGCGCACTTCGTCGCCGATCACCTCGATGAAGCCCTTGTCGATCGCGATCGACTCGGGGCTCTGGTTACGGAAGAAGCGCAGCTCGCCCGGCTCGATCATCGTGACAAGCGGGATGTGTCCCGGCAGCACGTCGATCTCGCCGCCCTCTTCGGTCGGCAGCACCACGTGGTCGACCATGTCGCTGAAGACCTGGCGTTCCGGGGTGACGATTTCGAGCTTGAGCGGCATGTGGCGTTACTCCTGGTTGCTTTCCTCGTGGGCCTTCAGCACGGCGTCGATGCTCGACTTGTAGCGGAAGTCGGCTTCGTCGACGTGGTCGAGTTCGCCATCGAGGATCATCTTGAAGCCCTTGATGGTTTCCTCGATCGGCACGATCACCCCGGGGATACCGGTGAAGACTTCGGCCACGTGGAAGGGCTGGGAGAGGAAGTTCTGGATCTTGCGAGCGCGGTAGACGGAGAGCTTGTCCTCGGGCGAGAGCTCATCGATACCGAGAATCGCGATGATGTCCTGCAGGTCCTTGTAGCGTTGCAGCACGGACTGGACGCCGCGGGCCACGTCGAAGTGCTCCTTGCCGACCACTTCCGGGTCGAGCGCGGTGGAGGTCGAGGAGAGCGGGTCCACCGCCGGGTAGATGCCGAGCTCGGCAATGCGGCGCTCGAGCACGATCGTCGAGTCCAAGTGGGCGAAGGTGTTCGCCGGGGCCGGGTCGGTCAAGTCGTCCGCCGGCACGTAAACCGCCTGGAAGGACGTGATGGAACCGTTCTTGGTCGAGGTAATGCGCTCCTGCAGGTTACCCATCTCAGTGGCGAGCGTCGGCTGGTAGCCCACCGCGGAGGGGGAGCGACCGAGCAGTGCGGACACCTCGGAGCCGGCCTGGGAGAAGCGGAAAATGTTGTCCACGAACAGCAGCACATCGAGGCCCTTTTCGTCGCGGAAGTACTCGGCCATGGAGAGGCCGGAGAGCGCGACACGCATACGGGCGCCGGGCGGCTCGTTCATCTGGCCGTAGCAAAGCGCCACCTTGGAGTTATCGATGTTCTTCTGGTCGATAACGCCGGCGTCGCTCATTTCCCAGTAAAGGTCGTTACCTTCACGGGAGCGCTCACCGACCCCGCAGAACACGGAGTAACCGCCGTAGCTCTTGGCGATGTTGTTGATGAGCTCCATGATGACCACGGTCTTGCCCACGCCGGCACCGCCGAACGCACCGACCTTACCGCCCTTGGTGAACGGGCAGATGAGGTCGATCACCTTGATGCCCGTCGCGAGGATTTCGGCCTTGGTGGACTGGTCCACGAGGGGCGGGGGCTGGCGGTGGATCTCGTAGCGCTTCTCGAACTTGACGTCGCCGCGCTCGTCGACCGGGTCGCCGACGACATTGAAGATACGGCCGAGCACGCCTTCGCCGACGGGCACGGAGATGGCAGCGCCGGTGTCGAGGATGTCCATGCCGCGGACGAGGCCTTCGGTGCTGCTCATGGCCACGGCACGCACCCGGCCTTCACCCAAGTGCTGTTGCACTTCGAGCACCAGCTTGGTCGGATTGCCGTCGACTTCGTAGCGCACTTCGAGCGCCTGATAGATATCGGGGACCTGCTCGGCGGGGAACTGCGCGTCCACAACGGCGCCAAGGACTTGAACGATTTTACCAACGTTTTGGCTCATGAGCGTAAAGGTGAGAAATGTGATGGGCCGGGCCTAGCTGGAGGCGGCGGCAGTGATTTCGAGAATTTCCTGGGTGATGGCAGCCTGTCGTGCCTTGTTATACTGCAAAGTCAGCGAATCCTGAAGCTTCTTTGCGTTGTCGGTGGCGGCCTTCATGGCCACCATGCGGGCGCTGTGCTCGGAGGCGCGGGCGTCCAGCAGGCGCTGGTAGATCTCGCGCTTGATGAAGCGGTCGAGCAGCTGCTCGAGGATCTTGTCCGGGCTCGGCTCGAAGGTGATGTCGCGCACGTCTTCGACGAGGGTTTCGCCGGCTTGCTCCAGCGTTTCCTTCAGCTGGGCCTCGAAGCGGTCGAGCGGCAGGAAGGTCTCCAGCGTCGGCTCTTGCACCAGCGTGTTCTTGAAGCGCGGGTAGAGCACCTCGACCGTGTCGATCTCGCCCTGCTTGTAGAGGTCGATCATCATTTCGACCACGGGGCGCAGCTCGCTGTAACGGGCCTCCTCAGTGACTTCGAAGCTCGCCACGAGGTTGCGCTTGGTGCGGGCGATGAACTGCTTGGCCTTGCGGCCGATCGAGAAGAACTGGGTGTCCTTCGGCAGCTCACCGATCTCGCGGAAGAGATTGGAGTTGAGCGGGCCGGCGAGGCCGCGGTCGGAACTGATGACGAGCACCCCACGCACCTTCACGTCGCGCTCCTGCAGGAACGGGTGTTGGTAGTCCGGCTGGCGCTCTTGCAGGGTGGCCAGCAGGCGGGCCAGCAACTCGGCGTAAGCACGGCCCTGCAAGGCATGGTCCTGGGCGCGCTTCATCTTGGAAGCGGCGACCAGCTGCATTGCCCGGGTGATCTTGCCGGTGTTCTTGACCGCGCGGATGCGGTTACGAATGTCGCGGAGGTTGGCCATGGATGCAGATTAAGGAGTGAGGGAGGGGCGGGAGCGTGCCTCGCGGCGGGCGCTCCCCCATCCCGAGGGTCCTAGCCGTTCCAGCTTTGCTTCCAGGCGTCGACGGCGGAGCGGAGCTTGGCGGTCACATCGTCCGTCAGCTTCTTTTCCTTGAGGATCGCGTCGAGGACGTCGCGCTTGCCGGTCATGAGGAACTCCTGGAGATTTTCGGCGGCGGGGCGGACGTCGTCCACCGTGATGTCGTCGAAGTAGTTGTTCTGGAGCGCCCAGAGGATGGCGACCTGGACTTCCATCGGCTTGGGGCTGTAAGCGGGTTGCTTGAAGAGCTCCACCGTGCGGGCACCGCGGTCGAGTTGGCGCTTGGTGCGGGCGTCGAGGTCGGAGCCAAACTGCGCGAAGGCGGCCAGCTCGCGGTAGGCGGCCAGCTCGAGCTTCACCTTACCGGCCACTTGCTTCGTCGCCTTGATCTGCGCGGCGGAACCCACGCGGGAAACGGAGATACCCACGTTGACGGCCGGGCGGATACCCTGGTTGAAGAGGTCCGTCTCGAGGAAGATCTGCCCGTCGGTAATGGAAATCACGTTGGTCGGGATGTAGGCGGAAACGTCACCGGCCTGGGTTTCGATGATCGGCAGCGCCGTGAGTGAGCCGTTGCCGTGGTCTTCGTTCACGCGGGCGGAGCGCTCGAGCAGGCGGCTGTGCAGGTAGAAGACGTCACCCGGGTAAGCTTCGCGACCGGCCGGGCGCTTCAGGATCAGCGAGATCTGGCGGTAGGCGGCCGCGTGCTTGGAAAGGTCGTCATACACGATCAGCGCGTCCATGCCGTTTTCCATAAACCATTCGCCCATCGCACAACCGGCGTAGGGGGCGAGGTAAAGGTTGGCGGCGTTGTCGGCGGCCGGGGCCGCCACGATGACGGTGTATTCCAGGGCGCCGGCCCGCTCCAGGGCGTTGACCGTGCGGGCGATGTTGGCCTGCTTCTGGCCGATCGCCACGTAAATGCTGTAAACCGGCCGGAACCCGTCGACAAAGGAGCCGTCGGAGTTCTTGTGCTGGTTGTTGATGTTCGCCTGGTTGATGATCGTGTCGATCGCGATCGTCGTCTTGCCCGTCTGACGGTCGCCAATGATCAGCTCGCGCTGGCCACGGCCGATCGGGATCATGGAGTCGATCGCCATGATGCCCGTCTGCAGCGGCTGGTCGACGGACTTGCGGGGGATGATGCCCGGCGCGATCTTTTCGATCGGGAAGTGTTCTTCGGCATCGATCGGGCCCTTGCCGTCCACGGCCTGGCCGAGGGCGTCGACCGTGCGGCCGAGCAGCGCCTTGCCCACGGGCACCTGGAGCAGCTTGCCGGAGGTCTTGACGGTGTCGCCTTGCTTCAGCGCGGACACGTCACCGAGGGCCACCACACCGACGGCGTCTTCTTCGAGGTTGAGGGCGATGCCCTTGATCCCGTTTTCGAACTCGAGGAGTTCGTTGTACATCACCGCGGAGAGGCCTTCGACCCGGGCCACACCGTCAGCGACGGTGACCACGGTGCCGGTGTTGCTCTGGGCAACGCCGGTCGAGAGGCTCGCGATTTCTTTTTCAATCTGTTCCAGCAGGCTACTCATCGCTTGGGAGGGAAATGGAAATTAGTTAACGGAAAGGGCCAGGCGGCTCAGGGAGCCTGCCACGGAGGCATCATAAACATTGTCACCCACGCTGACGCGCAGACCACCGATCAAGTCGGGGTTGTCGATCAGGCGCGGCGATACTTTGTGACCAGTCTCGGTCGAGAAGCGAGCCACAATCTGCTCGACTTCGGCTTCGGTGACGGGGCCGGCGTGCTCGATGCGCACTTCCCGGGCGCGGATCTCGCGGTTGAGAAACTGCAGGAAGCTCCGGCAGAACGCGCGTCGGGTGGCGAGCGGTTCGTCGCCGATCAACACCTTGAGGGTGGGACGGATCTGCGACACGGCGGCTTCGCCTTGCTCCGCGACGAGCACGGCCAGGCGCTTGGCTACCTTGATCTGGGAAGGGTCGAGCGACATCGGTCGGGGGTGAGATACTAGTTACGGGCGGCCAGCTGCTCGGTGGCAGACTGGTTCAGGCGGGCCTTCTGCTCCTCGGTCAACTCGCTGCGCAGCACCTTGCTGCTGGTCAGCACGACGAGGCGGGCCACTTCCTGACGGATTTCGGAAAGGGACTTTTCGCGTTCGAGGCGAATGGATTCTTCGGCGCGGCGGCGCATTTCGGCCAGTTCGCCGGCCACCTTCGCGCGCTGCTCTTCTTCGTAGGCAGAGGAGCGTTCGCGGGCCTCGTGCAGGATGCGCTGGGCCTCGGCATTGGCCTCGCGCAGCGTCTCGGCCTGGCGTTTTTCGGTCTCGGCCAGCTGGCGCTTGGATTCTTCGGCGAACTGGATGCCATCGGAGATCTTCTTCTGGCGCTCGTCGATCGTGCGCACGACGGGCTTGTAGGCGAAGTACCAGAGCAGCGCCATCACGACCAGGAAGTTGATCACCTGGGCGATGAAGGCCGGGCCGTTCAGGCCGAAGTCCTCGGTCAGCATCCAGTAAATGCTGTCGACGATGCCCTCATGCGACGCTCCGGCTTCGGCGGCGTGGCCGGCGGCCGCGTGGCCCGCTTCAGTGGCAGCTAGAAGAATGGTATTGAACATGGCGAAATTGGTGGGTGAAGCCCGAGGAAAAGAGAGAAAGGCCGGTGCGGCGCGCGGCCGCACCGGTCAAAGGGAAGACTAGAGGAACAGCGCGTAGAACGCGATAGCTTCGGCCAGGGCCATACCGATGATGGACTGGACGAGCACCTTGCCGGAAGCACCGGGGTTACGGCCGACGGATTCCACGGCCTTGGCGCCGACGAGGCCCACACCGATAGCAGCCGCAGCGCAACCGATCGCGCCTTGAAGTTCACCCGCTTCCGCCGTGAAGGCGGCGATTTGATTGAGGAGTTCCATTGTGAGGATTCTTTAGTCGTTAACGTTGTTTCTCAATGCCCGGCACTCGGTGGGGATTGGCTACCCCTGGCACCGGTCCCATCGAAGAAAGGGATTAGTGAGCGTGCTCGTCGTCGCCGTGGTTGCAGATGAGGCCGATATACACCGCGGTGAGCAGCGTAAAGACCAGCGCCTGCACCAGGCCGATGAGCATCTCGAGGAAATAGAAAGGCGTCGGAACGATCCAGGCGACGAGGGCCGACATGTTGGTCAGCAGGTTTTCGCCGCCGAAGACGTTGCCATAGAGTCGGAAGGCAAGTGAGAACGGGCGCACCGCGATGGACAGCACTTCGATCAGGCCCACCATGAAGAAGAGCGGGAACAGCAGGATCCACAAGGGCGTACCCACGTCTTCGCGGCTGGCCTTATTGCCGAAAAGGTCCTTGATCAGCAGGCCCGGGCCGGCGTAGCGGAGGACAAAAAATGCCCAGGCAGCCACGGCGGCAATCACACCGAGCGCAAAAGTGGTATTAAAGTCGGAGTTTGCCGGCCGAAACCAGTATTCGAAGTGGCCGTGGTCGAAAGTGCCAAAGGTGCCCACGCCCGGCAACAGGCCGCTCCAGTTGTGCATCAACACGAAGGTAAAAATGGCCAGCAGCAGCGGCGACGTCGGCCCGATCATCTTTTTCCCGACGATGGGCTCCATAATGTCACGAATACTGCTTACAAGATTTTCTACTACCGCCTGACCTCGGTGCGGCACCAATTGAGGTTTTTTGATCAGCACCCGAATCAACAAAATGATCAGCAATGAGATCACCCAGCCAGTAACCATCGCGTTCGTGATGGGCAGCCCAAACAGCTCCCCGATCTTGTAAGCGGTGGGCGATACCGTTTCCGCAGACACAGGAGTGGCCAGCAGTGTCGAGAACACGGCGATGAGGCTGCACAATGAAATTCGTTTTCCGGCGATCATAATCAGGTACGCTAAAGGACGACTGCGTTGAAACTATGGGGATGGATCGAATGCGAGGTAGCGTCAACCCCGTAGTTGGCCTTTTTCTGCACAATTTTGTGTTCGCTTGTTCCGAAACAGGTGCTTGAATATAAGCCTTGGACAGTCGCCGACTTAGCCCTTAAGTAAAGCAAATAGTATCTATTAGAAAATTATGGCCGAGAATCCCTCAGAGTGTTCTGGCGTGCAGGAGCACAAGCCTGACGTCTTTACGTGGATTTGCTGGGGCCTGACGGGGCTTTTGTTGTTGGCCCAGCCTTTTTTTGTCTGGGGGCTCCTCCAGTAAGCAGCGCCGCTCCGCATCAGTAGTCCTGTTGAGTTCGATCAGATAAGGTTTATACCTCAAACATCTAAAGTAGTGGGCAAAAAAATGTGTTATAGCACCTGATATGGTTTTAGCCGCGCTAATCCGATTTATCAGGCATGTTTCACAAGCACACGCCCGCACCCCTCCCCCATCAAGCACCTAAGGCAGTTGAAAAGGTCGATCAGGCGACCTGTATCGGCTGGGCCCTATCCCTCGCGGTGCTTGGCACCCAGGTGTTCCTCTTCCATTGGCTGCAATAGACCGCCCATCTTCATGTCCGCCGGCGCACCGGTCCTGAGGGCGACGAGGGACTGGTAGGCCGGCGCGTATCCCTGAAAGATAGAGCCGGCTTCAAAACGCCAGGGCTCGGCGGGGTCAATCTGCCAGCACGGGTGAGCCTCCAAATGCTCCACCGTCCAGGCGAAAAACCCCTCGTGGTCGGTCCGGAAATACAGCGGCGCACCCTCCGGAACGAATCGCCCCAACAAGTGCAGGAACGCGGGCTGGATCAGGCGGTTTTTGTGGTGCCGCGCCTTCGGCCATGGGTCGTTGAAGAGGATCAGGCTGCGCCGCAGAACGACGTGCGGCGGCAGGCAGAGCAGAAACTCATTCGCCTCGGCCCGAACAAACTGCAGGTTGCGCAACCCTCGCTTCTCGCGCTTCTGATTGGCCTTGCGCACGCGCTGATTGATGATGTCGAGCCCCACGCATTGTTCCCCGGGGAACATCTCGGCGTAAGCGGTCAGGTAGTGCCCGTGCCCGCAGCCAAGTTCCACCGTCAATTCGACCGGTTCCGGAAACTGTGCGGCCAATGCCTCGCGCAACTGCGCACGTCGGGCCCGAACCCGCTCCAGGTGCTGTGCGTATTTCTCGTCCATGATCGCGAAAGCCGACCAGTCGGTAACATGCCGCGGCCCGTGGCAATGCGAAAAAGCGCCCTTACACGCCGTCTCCCACAGAGGCCCGGAAGGGCAGAAAGAAGCCCATGCGCGTAAATTCACCGACCCGGCTCTCCACCTGCACCTCGCCCCCGTGCAACATGATGATGTGTTTGGCAATGCTCAGCCCAAGGCCCGTGCCGCCCGATTCGCGTGAGCGGCCCTTGTCGACCCGGTAAAATCGCTCGAAGACATGCGGCAGGTCTGCCGGCGGGATCCCCTGCCCGTCGTCCTCAATCAAGACGCGCACGCCCTCCGGCTCCACGCGCGTTTCGACCAGGATACGACTCACCCCGCGCGCGTGACGCAGGATGTTATCGAGCATGTTTTCCACGACCTGCGTGATGCGTATCGAGTCTACAGCTACCTTGTCGTCACCTTCGGCCCACTTCGTCTCCAGCTTAACGCCCTCCGGCACCCGCATCGAAAAGTTATCTACAATTTCCGCGAGTAGCAGACTAATCGCTACCTTATCGGTCTTAAGAATGCGGTCGTTGCCTTCCAGACGCGACAGGAGCAGCAACTCTTCCAGCAGGTTGTGCAGCCTTACGGAGTTTTTCTGGATTTTCAGCAGAAAGCGTTCGAGCTCTTCCGGACTGATCTCATGCAAGTCGTCGATCAGCGTGTCGACAAAGCCCTTGATGATCGTGACCGGCGTGCGCAACTCGTGCGAAACGTTCGCCACGAACTCAGTCCGCACCTTTTCGAGTCGCTTCTGACGTGTCACGTCGTGCAGCACAAACAGCGTCAGCGAGCTGCGGTTGTTGCCCTGCTCCGGCAGTAGTGCTCCTGCCACTTCAAACCAGCGCGTTGTCTTGCCGATCTGCACCTCGATGTCCGTCTGTGGCGGCTGCAGCCCCCGCCGGATCTGCTGCACATACTCGAGGAAGTCGGCATTGCGAATAAGCCCTTCGATGCGCTGCCCATCCGGCAGAGACTTGAGGGCGAACAGGTCGAGCAGCGCCTGATTGGCCAGAATCACCTGATTCTGATTGTCGGCCATCAAGACCGCTTCGCGCAAGCTGCCGAGGGTGGCGTTGATCTGGTCCAGATAGCTACGGCCCGTCGAACTCACCCGCTCATTTTCCTCCAGCAGCTCATTGCAGACGCCAACGAGGCGATCCATACCGAAGTCCACGGCGAGGTCACCCCCGTGATCCACCAGATAAGCCCGGCGATCGCGCAGCGAATGGGTCAGGTCTTGCACCAGGCGCGCAAGACGGTGCTGCCTCCAGAAGAGGTAACCCACCACCACGAGCAAAAGGCTCCACAATACGATGCCCATGATGGCTCGAAAACTCCCGGCCGCCTATGCCTCGTTGATGCGATACCCCACCCCGCGCACGGTCTCGATCAGCGAAGCGCGATGGGCCAGCTTTTCCCGCAGGCGACGGATATGGGTATCGATGGTGCGTGTCTCCGTGTCGGTATCGTAATTCCAAACGTTTACGAGCAGATTCTCGCGCGACTGCACCCGCCCCTTTCGCTCCATCAACAGCTTGAGCAGCTTGAACTCAGTGGCAGTCAGTTCAACCGGCTGTTCGCCCAGCGTCACCGTGTGCATCTCCTCGTCGAGCAGCACATCCGCCACCTGCAGGCGACGCGTCGGCTCGCGGCTGTCATTGGTCATGCGCCGAAAAATCAGCCCGATGCGCAGCACCAGCTCCTTGGCGTCAAAAGGCTTGGCGATGTAGTCGTCCGCCCCGCTCTCGAGGCCCTTGATCCGGTCCTCCACTTCACCCCGGGCCGTCAAAAAGATGATCGGCACCGTGCGCAGCTTGTTGTCTGCGCGGATCATCCGACAGATTTTCAAGCCGTCCAGCTCCGGCATCATGATATCCAGCACAAACAGGTCGGGATTAAACTCCCGCGCCTTGCCCATGATCTGGAGAGGATCGTTGATCACTTCAACTTCGTAGCCTTCACGACGAAGTCGGTAGCTGACGAGCTCGGTAACATCCGGCTCATCATCCACCACGAGAATTCGTTTTCCACCCGAGTTTTGCATCACCGCGACAGAGTTGCCTCTCCATGTAACAAACCTTTCAGCGGTAGAAGCAACCTCTAAATGTTACAGCCACAACCCCCACCCTACCCTGCTCGCTTGCCGAGCGCGATCATGAGGATCGTGATGTCCGTCGGGTTCACGCCGCTGATGCGTGACGCCTGCCCCAGATTGGCCGGGCGGATCGCCTTCAGTTTTTGTGCGCTCTCCGCCCGCAGCCCGGAAACAGCGTCGTAATCGTAATCGCGCGGAATCTTGATGCGTTCCGCCTGGTCCAGTTTGGCCACCAAACGCGCCTCCCGCTCTAGATAGCCGCCATAGCGGATACGGTAGAGAATTTCAGCTCTGGTTTCGTCGCGCAGCGAGGTAAATGCGTCCGGCAGCTTCACCTCGCGGTTTTTGCGGATCAAGTCGGCGTATGCGCCTCCGCTGGTGGTCTGCTTTTCCAACCGATCCTTCCAGAAATCGACGTCCTGCTTCTTTTTCTGCACGCGCGCCAGCCGATCGTCCGGCAACAGGCCACAATGTTCCGCGTGGTGCAACAGCCGCAATTCCGAGCTGCTGTGATTGAAAAGCAAACGGTGCTCCGCGCGACTGGTGAACATGCGATAGGGCTCGTTCGTGCCCTTGGTCACCAAATCGTCGATCAAGACGCCTATGTAACCTTCGTGACGCCGCACAATGATCGACTCTTCACCCCGCACTTTCAGCGCCGCATTGA
This sequence comes from Puniceicoccaceae bacterium 5H, assembly GCA_009772895.1. GTDB lineage: Bacteria > Verrucomicrobiota > Verrucomicrobiia > Opitutales > Oceanipulchritudinaceae > WOUP01. The sequence goes on from WOUP01000019.1 coordinate 30,584, forward strand.
CCCCGGCAATCAGCCCTTGCGCCGCCGCTTCCTCGTAGCCGGAGGTGCCGTTGATTTGCCCCGCAAAAAACAGACCTTCGACTTTTTTGGACTCCAAGGACGCGAAAAGCTGCGTCGGCGGGGCAAAATCATACTCCACGGCGTAGGCCGGCCGCAGCATCACCGCATTCTCGAGGCCCTGGATGCTATGCAACATCTCCACTTGGACGTCGAACGGCAGGCTGGTCGAAAGCCCGTTGATGTACCATTCGTCCGTATGGCGCCCCTCGGGCTCGAGAAACAGCCGATGTCGGTCCTTGTCCGCAAAGCGCACGAATTTGTCCTCGATGCTGGGGCAGTAGCGTGGCCCCACACCACTGATTTCGCCCGAATACATCGCTGAGCGGTGCAAATTGTCCCGCACGATCTGCTCCGTCGCCTCACCGGTGTAGGTGACGAAACACGACACCTGCTCCCACCCCGGATACCAGCCCTGCTTGGTCTGGCCCGGCATGCCGGCGTCAAAGAGCAGCTTTTCTGCGGCAGGCGTCGGAATTTTCACGCCCTGTTCCACGTGGAACATGGGCACGTCGTTCCGCGTATCGTAAAACGCAAACAGCGTCGGCTCGGGGTCTCCAGGTTGCTCCTCCAGACCTTCAAAATCGATCGAAGAGCCCAAAAGTCGGCACGGCGTTCCCGTTTTCAGGCGTTCCAGCTCGATACCAGCCTCAAGAAAGCTGCCCGACAGCGTATTGGCAGAGAAATCACCCATGCGCCCGCCTTCGGACTTCTTTTCTCCGATGTGCATCAGTGCCTTGAGGAACGTGCCTGTGGTCACGATCACCGTTTTCCCTTTGAAATCGACGCCAAGTTGGGTCTGCACCCCGACCACGCGGCCGCCCTTGAAGATCAGCCCGGTAACCATCGCCTGAAACAAGGTCAGATTCGGCTGCCGCTCCAGGGTATGTTTCATGCGGAACTGATAGGCTTTTTTATCGCACTGAGCGCGCGGCGCCTGCACGGCCAGACCCTTGGAGGCGTTGAGCAGACGAAACTGGATGGCGGTCACGTCCGTATTGATCGCCATTTCGCCGCCCAAGGCGTCGATTTCGCGCACCATATGCCCCTTGGCCAGGCCCCCAATCGCCGGATTGCAGCTCATGGCCGCAATCGTATCGAGATTGCCGGTCAGCATCAGCACGCGCGACCCCATCCGGGCCGCGGCTAGAGCCGCCTCGCACCCAGCGTGCCCCGCTCCACACACAATAACGTCAAATTCCTGCGCCATAATCACTTACCAATGCAAAACTTCGCGAAAAGAGTATCCAGCATCGCTTCATTGTCGATCCGCCCGACGATCTCACCCATGGCATCAATAGCGTCGCGGAGATCGCTGGCCACCAATTCAGTCGGCTCGTCGCGCTGTAATTTCTCCCGCGCTTCGACAATACAGCCGCGCGCACGGGCCAGGGCCGTGGCATGACGCGCCGACACCAGCACCGAATCTTCCTGTGGAATCACGACGCGATCGCGCAGCAGGTGTTCCACGTGGAACAGCAAGTCCGAAACGCCCGCGCCCGTTTTGGCTGAAACCTGCAACTGCGGAATGCCGTCCAACTCGAAACGGCCAGCGGGATTCTCGGCCAAATCCGTCTTGTTATAGAGCACCAATGCCGGTTTTTCCCTCAGCGCTTGCTGCACCGGCTCAGGGAGCGCGGGCACCGGATGCGTCGCATCCAGCACCAACAGCAACAGATCCGCGCGATTCACCTGTTGCAATGCACGATCGACACCTTGCTTCTCGATCGCGTCTGCCGTCTCGTGAATTCCAGCGGTATCGATTACCCGCAGCAGAAACGGGCCCACCATCAGACTCGCCTCCAAGTAGTCGCGCGTCGTGCCCGGCAAATCGCTGACAATGGCGCGATCTTCACCCAGCAGCCGATTCAACAAACTGCTCTTGCCTGCATTCGGTTCGCCGAGGATGACGGTGCGCACGCCCTCCTGCAGCAATTGCTTATAGTGGCTCGTCGCCTCTAGCTGCTGCATTTCCTCGGTCAGGGCGGCCAGGTCCTGAGCAGGGCCCGCCTGATCTTCCGGCGGCAAATCTTCTTCCGGGAAGTCGATGTAGGCCTCCAGATGTGCCGACACCCCAAGCAAACGGGAGACAAAAACATCGACCTTGCGCCCGACTTCGCCCGAAAGCTGGCGTTGCGCCGCGGAAAGGGCGGCCCGACTGCGCGCATTGATCACTTCAACAATGGATTCGGCTTGAGTCAGGTCCAGCTTGCCTTGCAAAAAGGCTCTACGCGTGAACTCTCCCGGATCGGCCAAACGGCAACCACGCGCAACCATATCTTCCAGAAGGAGTTGCACGATCAGCGGACTTCCATGCGGCATCAATTCCAGCATGGATTCACCGGTGAAGCTTTTGCCTTCCTCGTAGAACACATAGACAAGTTCATCCACCGTTTCGCCCTGCACATCGCGGTATCGAGCCAAGGTGGCCCGACGCGGTTCCGGAGATTTCGAGAAACCAAACACCCGCTGTGCCAGCGTCAACGCCTCCGGGCCGCTCACCCGCAGAATCGCCAGCGCACCACTACCGGGAGGCGTCGCCGCCGCCACTATGGTATCCGATCCATACATCTCCCCAATATAGATGAATCGCTGCGTTCAACGCAATCGTTGTGCGAATCGTTCCACGTGGAACAAAAAGGCCCGCCAGTAGATCTACCGGCAGGCCAAAGTCATTCGATGGAGTAGGGGAGGGGCAGCTAATTCTTGCCGCTCGAACTTTCCTTGCTCGAGCTGTCGCTGCTGCTACTGTCGTCGTCGCTTGAATCCGCGCCGTCGTCATCATCTCCCGCAGCCCCAGTAGCCAGGGAAGCACCGCCGGTCACTTGGACATTGCTGTAAATCGCCTTGGTCACCGCTTCCATGGTTTCCGGGTTTTCCATGAGGAACTGCTTGGCGGCTTCGCGGCCCTGACCGAGCAAGTTGCCGTCGTAGGAGATCCAGGAACCCTTCTTTTCGAGGATCTTGTAGTCGATCCCAAGGTCGAGCACGGATCCGGTGCGCGAAATACCCTCGTTATACATGATGTCGAACTCGCACTCGGTGAAGGGCGGGGCCACTTTGTTCTTCACCACCTTCAGGCGCGTGCGGTTACCGGTGACTTTGCCGCTGGTGTCCTTGATCTGGCCGATGCGGCGGATATCCATGCGCACGGAGGCGGCAAATTTCAAGGCGCGACCACCGGGCTGGGTTTCCGGGTTGCCAAACATGACCCCGATCTTCTCGCGGATCTGGTTGGTAAAGAGGCAGACGCAACGCGTGCGGGAGATGGCGCCGGTGAGGCGACGCATCGCCTGGCTCATCATGCGCGCCTGCAGGCCCACCGTGCTGTCCCCGAATTGGCCATCGAGCTCGTTTTTCGAGACGAGCGCCGCCACGGAGTCGATCACGATAATGTCGATCGCACCGCTGCGGATCAGCGTTTCGGTAATGTTGAGCGCATCTTCGCCGCTTTCCGGCTGGGAAACCATCAGGTTGTCGACATCCACGCCGACGACGCGGGCGTAGCGGGGATCTAGCGCGTGCTCCACGTCGATAAAGACGGCGTTGCCGCCCATACGCTGAGCCTGGGCGATCAAGGCGAGGCAGAGCGTCGTCTTGCCGGAAGACTCGGGGCCATACACCTCGCAGACACGGCCGCGGGGTAGGCCGCCGACGCCCAGGGCTAGGTCGACCGAGGGGCAGCCGGAAGGGATCACCTGCACATCGAGCTTCGTGGCCTCGCCCAAACGCATGACGGTGCCTTCGCCGAACTGCTTCGTGATTGCGGAAAGGGCCAAATCCAAGGCCTTCTTCGAGTCGGCCGCCGGGGCCGGGGTCGTCTTGCTGGTACGTGCCATGAAATCAATCGGTGTGGGATTCACAGGAGTGAAAGGATGCGCCCATCTTCCGGCTCACACCCTCGCTACGCAAGCACAAAAAGTGTCACTTTGTTCACTTGTTCACCAGAGTTGACAGTTCTACGTGGAACATTGACCTTCAGCCCATGGGCGTATTCCTCACCGATTTGCTCGCCGACGTGCAACACGTCATCTGGGACTGGAACGGCACATTGCTGGACGACCGCTGGCTGTGCGTGTTGACACTGAACGGACTGCTGGAGCGCGAGGGCAGGGGGCCGATCGACGAGCAGGTCTACCTCGAGCACTTCGGCTTTCCGGTGTTGGACTTCTACGACTGGCTGGGCTTTGCGGTGGATGGGCCGAGCTTTGAAGATCTGTCGACGCGTTTCATCAGCGGCTACCACGCACGCGCAGAGGAGCTGGCCCTGCAACCCCACACCGAGGAGGTACTCGGTGCGCTGCAATCGCTCGGGATTCCGCAAAGCGTGCTCAGCGCCAGCCGTCAGGATCACCTCGAAAAGCAGGTGCGTCACGCGGAACTGGGCCCCTACTTTGAGGCCCTGTGCGGCACGGACACCATTCACGCCCACGGCAAAGTGGGCCGCGGTCAGGATCGCATTGCAGAGCTGCAGATCGAGCCGCAACAGGTCTTGATGGTCGGCGATACGACGCACGATCTGGAGGTGGCTGAAGCCATGGGCGTGCGCTGCCTGCTCGTGGCACACGGCCACCACAGCTACGCTCGCCTGGAGGCAACCGGCTGCCCCGTGGTGCACGATTTCAGCGAATTGCGCCGTCACCTGTCGGCCCTCGCCGCCAGTCGCTAGGCCGGATCGCCGGCAGCCAGACTCTACGACCGTTGGCCAAAGAGAAGCCACGGCTGCACTTTCACCCTCGCCAACGGGGCCGAAGCCCTTAGCGTCAGGCCCTGATGTGGGGGACCTTGCTTGATGTGACGCGCCCGCTACTGGCCGCCGGCCAGATTGGCGAAGGCTTGAGCCATACCATGATGATGACCCTCTCCGCTGCAGTTGCCGGCGGCGGGCTGCTGATGGCGTTGGCCAAGCGGTTACGGGTGCCGGGCATCGTGCTGCTGCTCTACGGCGGCATCACGCTGGGCCCGGAAGGGTGGGGGATCGTGCAGCCCGATTCGCTGGGCCCGATCCTCAACGTGCTGGTCTCGCTCGCCGTCGGCCTGATCCTCTTTGAGGGCGGACTGACCCTCAACGTCGAGGGCTACAAGACTGCGCCGCGCATCATCCGCAACCTGCTCACCGTGGGCGTGCTGACCACGTGGCTGTGTACCAGCGCAGTCATCTGGCTGGTCATGGGCTACGAACCGACTTTCGCGCTCCTGGCTGGCACGCTGGTGACGGTCACCGGGCCGACGGTCATCTCACCGATCCTCAAGCGCATCCGCCTGCAGTGGAACCTGCACCACATCCTGCACTGGGAGGGCGTGCTGATCGACCCGATCGGCGTCTTCCTCGCCGTGCTCGCCTATGAATGGGTGGTGATGGGCGGGGGCGAACTCGCCTTCGTGAACCTGGTGCTGCGCCTGGTCGGCGGACTGGTCATCGGCTTTGGCGCGGGCGAACTGATCTGCTGGCTGCTGCGGCACCGCTTCATCCCGGAGGACATGATCAATGTCTTCATGCTCAGCAGTGCGGTCGCGACCTTCGGCCTCACCGACGCCTTCATCTCCGAAAGCGGACTGCTGGCGGTGACCGTCGCCGGCCTCATCGTGGGCTCGCGTCAGCCTCCCGGCCTCGAGCCCATCATCGAATTCAAGTCGGTCATCACCGACCTGCTGATCGGCTTTATCTTTATCCTGCTCACGGCTCGGCTCGATCTGGCCCAGTTTGCCACCTTCGGCTGGAAGGGCTTCCTCATCGTCGGCGCCGTCGTGGCGCTGATCCGTCCGCTCGCCATCACCCTCAGTTCCTGGGGACAAGATCTCGACTGGCGCGAGAAGCTCTTCCTCTCCTGGGTGGCCCCGCGTGGGGTGGTCGCGGCGTCGATGGCCTCCCTCTTCACGCTCTCCCTCAGCGAGCAGGGCAGTTACGAAAACCCGGCCTTTATCGAGACTTTCGTCTACTCGGTCATCATCGTGACGGTGGTGCTGCAGGGTTTCTCCGCCGGTCCGCTGGCCGGGCTACTGCGCCTGCAGGAAAAGCCGCGCATGGGCTGGCTGATCGTCGGCGCCCACCCGGTCGCACGTGCGGTCGCCAAATTCCTGCGCGACCAACGACAAGTGCCCGTGGCGTTGATCGACGGCAACCGGCGGGCGGTAGGGGAGGCCCAGGCCGAGGGGCTCGTGGCCTTCTTTGCCGACGCACGCGAAGTCGCTCAGTTGGAGGAGCGCGACGAGCTGCGCGGGATCGGTCGGTTGCTCGCCTTTACCGATAACGAGGATCTCAACGAGCTGCTTTGCCAGAAGTGGGCCGGCGCGTTCGGCAAGGACCACGTCTACCGCTGGGCCACGATCCAGAAAAATCAGGAGGGCACCATCGGCACCGTACTCTGGAGCTGGATGCCCAAGCCGAGTATGATCAGCAGCGAGATCATGTTGGGCGATGCCGCCATCATCGAGTTGACCGGCGAACGCATCCGCACCCCCGGTAATCTGGCCGCACTCATGACCGCCAATCCGCGCGAGGTGCTGCTCGATCCGGGTCCAGAGACCCGCCTCAAGGCGGACAAGCCCGAGCCCGTTTCGCTCTACCTGCAGCGCGAGGCCGATCATCTCTTGCAGGCCCTGCGTCCGGAACTGGTCCTGAGCGTCGAAGCCAAAAACCGCTCGGAGCTGCTCGAGCAACTCGTCACGCACCTATCCGGTCAGTTCCCCGAACTCTCGATCAGCCGCACCCTGCAGGAGATCCAGGAGCGCGAAAATGCTGCCCCCACGCTGCTCGGGCATGGCATTGCACTGCCGCACGCCCACCTGTCGGGCCTCAGCGAGACCATCGCCGTGCTGGCTCAAATTCCGGACGGCATGACCTACTACGCGGGCGAAGACGAACCGGTGCGCCTCGTATTCCTGCTGCTCAGCCCACCGGAACAGCCCGAAATGCACCTCGCCGTGCTGGGTGAGATCGCCCGTCTCTGTTCCGACGAGCAGGTGCGCGATCAGCTCATGGCCTGCGACGACATGGAGGAAATCCTCGTCATCATCCGTCGCCACCGCCGCCACCACACCCCCTACGCAGATGTGCGGGGGTAGGGGAGAGGCTCACGCCAGTCATCCGTCCTGAGCAAGCGGAAGGCTTGCCATAGCGTAGCCGGTGCGTTGAGCCCGTCGGGCGATACCACCGGTAGCCACGATTGCCACCGATGCAAACGTGCCAGGGTAGGAGCTAAATATCCTTATCCTGAAGATCTTGATGCCCCTCGAGGATACGTGCGAGAGCGATGCCGTTGGATTCCTGACGGTAGAAATCAGAAACTGACTTCGCCAACTGGGCTTGCCAGCGGCAAAGCACAACGCATCGGAGCAAATATCAAGACGCGGTCTGCCTATCTGGGGGTTGCGCGAAAGGCGCTGGAGTTGCGCTTCAAGAAAATCGACCACGCCGTCCGCTGCCTCCGGATTATCCAGTGCGATGTATATCCAGATCTGCTCGAGGTCACTCTCTGCCTCACGTGACAGGCGATACATGTCCTCCGCCTATTGTGCGGCTTGAATACGGGCCAGAGCCTTCCGGCCACGAGCCTTAACATCCTGCATGTAGTCGTGCAGCTCCTGGTCGTGGGCGAACGAAACAGCTTGCTCCTTGTCCAGTGAAGCAAACCCCTTCTGCACCGCCAACCGCTCTTGGCGAGCGCTCACCTCCCGAGCCACCGTAGCAAAATCTTCGGGTGGCATATTCCGGATCTCTTTCAGGATCTGGTTGACGGACATACCTCTAATATCGTCCGGCATCGCACAACCCGCAAGGCGATTCCCGGCCCCTACCATACGATAGGTGTATATACGTAAATATTGTCCTAATACTCCTCAACCGCATTCCGATTTAAGGAGCTAATGAGCACCGACACCGCACCTTCTCCCCGCTTTCCCATCGTCTCCTACGCAGAAGCTTCACCGCAGGTCCGCGAGGTCTACGACGATGCGATGAAGACGCTGCAACTGCCCTTCGTCCTGAACTGGTTCAAGTGCCAGGGCAGCAACGCCGTCTTGCTGAAGGGTAATTGGGCCAAGCTCAAGAACACGCTGCTCGAGGGCGAGGTGCCGAACGTGCTCAAGCAGCTCATCATCTACAACGTGTCCAAGCTGCGCGGTTGCGAATATTGCGCCCGAGCCCACGCCATCTTTGCCGACAGCATGAGCAGCATGATCTCGGACGAGCCGGGCTTTCGTGCGACGGACCTCGACAGCCCGCAGATCCCGGAAAGCTACAAACTGGCGGTTTCGCTCACGAGCAAGGCTGCACTGCACCCCCAGGCGTTTTCCGATGAAGACTTTGCAGCGCTTAAGGCTGCGGGCTTTTCCGAAGACGAAGTCATGGAGCTGCTCGCCCAGGCCGACCTCGTCAACATGCTTAACACGATTGCCGATCTCTCCGGGATCCGCATCGACAACGAGCTGCTCGAAGTCGAGCAGTAGCGCCGTGGCGGCCGAGCACACAGGTGGGCGGCAAGCCTACCGGATCGCCTACGAGGCGTTCTCCCAGTTTTCCGCAAAGCTCAACAAGGCGCGCTCGCTGCAGGACATCGAGCGCTGCCTCACGCGTAACCTCAAATACCTGATCGGGTTCCGCTACCTCCGCGTCTGCTTCGGCTATGGCGAACGCTGGATCCTGTCCATCACCGAACCCGGCAAGGGGCAGATCGAAGACACCACCATCGCGGCCCTGCTGTCGTTTGAGGAGGCGCTGCTCGACCGAGGCCTGCCTTTCACTCTCGCGGGTGCAGAGCTCGCGACGGCCGCTCAAGCCCTCGAGATCGACCCGGAAGAACTGCACGAGCTGTGGGGCTGGTCCTTTGATGACAGCCCCAATCGGCGGGTACTGCTCAGTCTTGCCCCTGGCCCGGGCTACCAGCTCAGCCACAAGGACGTGACCATTATCCGCCTGTTGGCTGACGCGCTCGAGGCCAAGCTGCTCGAGATCTGTCTCTTCGACGAGGTGGCGCAGAAGAACCGTCGTATTGAGTCTATCCTGCAGGACCAGGCCGCCATCATTCACCACCAGACCGCCGACCTGGAAGACAAGAACCGCAAGCTGCTCGAGATCCTTTCCATCAACGCCCACAATATGCGGGAACCGTTGACGCGCATCATGGGCCTGCTGGGCCTGCTCCACAGTGACGCGAGCATGGCCGAAGAGCTCATGCCCATGCTGGAAGTGTCGGCCCAGGACCTCGATACAACCCTGCAGAAGGTAATCCAACTGGCCGACACAGAAGTGAACAAAGCCACCGCCGCCTCCGAATGAACCCGAAGCGAATCATGCTCGTGGACGATCAACAGATCGCCAACTTCATCCTGCGCAAGCTGCTGAGCAAGCATGCCGCTCAGGCCGACGTCCACGATTTTACCGCGCCCGAAAAGGCGATCGAGGATGTCGCCCGGTTGAACCCGGACGTCATCTTTCTCGACCTCAACATGCCCGTGCTCGATGGTTGGGCCTTCCTCGACCAGATGCAGGAGCGCCAACTCGGCCATGCCGTCGTCGTCGTCACCTCCTCGACCAGCGAAGTCGACCGCAGCCGTGCGCTCACTTACCCCAACGTGCGCCACTACTGCAGCAAACCCGTTCCAGCCGAAGCGCTGCAACAGGCTCTGGGGTAGCGCTCAGCCCAAGAGCTTTTCACAAAAAAGCCGGAAGCTTGGAAGCTTCCGGCGGGCAAAATCAGGATCAGGGGCGAGTGACGGCGCTTACGCGTCGAGCTGCGGGCGATCCGCTTCGGGCCAGTCGATGTGGAAGAACTTGCCGCGGGGCTGGTCGACGCGCTCGTAGGTGTGGGCGCCGAAGTAGTCGCGCTGCGCCTGGAGCAGGTTTTGCGGCAGGCGGGCCGTGCGGTAGCCGTCGTAGTAGCTGAGCGCGCTGGCAAAGCAGGGCACGCTGATGCCGGCCTTGGCGGACACGGCGACCACTTCGCGCCAGTTGGCCTGGCCCTGGCCGATCGCGTCCTTGAAGTAGGGGTCGAGCAGGAGGTTGGCGAGGTCGCCGTCGCGCTCGAAAGCTTCGGTGATCTTTTGCAGGAAGCGGGCGCGGATGATGCAGCCGCCACGCCAGATCTGGGCGATTTCGCCGAAGTTCAGGTTCCAGTCATACTCCTTCTGAGCCTCGCGCATCAGGGCAAAGCCTTGGGCGTAGGAGCAGATCTTGGAGCAGTAGAGCGCATCCTGAACCGCCTGGATGAAGGCGTCCTTGTCCCCCTCGTACTGGTAGGGCGCGGCGGCGGGCAGGATCTTCTCGGCTTCGACGCGCTCTTCCTTGATCGCGCTGAGGCAGCGGGCAAAGACGGCTTCGGCCACGGTGGAGGCGGGGATGCCGAGATCGAGCGAATTGATGGAGGTCCACTTGCCCGTGCCCTTTTGGCCGGCGGTGTCGAGCACCACATCGACAAAGGGCTTGCCCGTCACCGGGTCGGCCTGCTGGAGGATATCGGCCGTGATCTCGATCAGGAAGCTGTCGAGCGCACCGTCGTTCCACTGGGCGAAGATCTTGCCGATTTCGGCCGGGGTGAGGCCCAATACGCGATGCAGCAAGTCGTAGGCTTCGCAGATCAGCTGCATGTCGCCGTATTCGATGCCATTGTGCACCATCTTGACGTAGTGGCCGGCGCCGTCGGTGCCGATATAGGCGGTGCACGGCACGCCGCCTTCGACGGGCTTGCCGGGCTCGGCGCCGAGCAGTGGCTTGCCGGTCTTGGCGTCCACCTTGGCGGCGACGGCTTCCCAGATCGGCTTGAGGTATTGCCAGGCTTCGGGCGTGCCGCCGGGCATGAGGCTCGGGCCGAAACGGGCCCCTTCTTCACCACCGCTCACGCCGCTGCCGATGAAGCGCAGCTTCTGCTCCGTCAGGGCCTTTTCGCGGCGGATCGTGTCGTTCCAATTGGCGTTGCCACCGTCGATGATGATGTCGCCTTCTTCGAGCAGCGGCACCAGACCGTCGATCACAGCGTCGGTCGCGCGGCCAGCCTGCACGAGGATGATGATCTTGCGCGGCTTGGCGAGCGATTGCACGAACTCCTCGAGGCTTTCGGTGCCGACGAGGCCGCCCGGCGTGTTGGGGTTTTCCTGCAGGAACGCTTCCGTCTTGGAAGTCGTGCGGTTGTAGACGGAGATCTGGAAGCCGTGGTCGGCGATGTTCAGGGCCAGGTTCTGGCCCATGACCGCGAGGCCGATCAGGCCGATGTCAGAGAGTTGCTCGGGCATGGTGCTTAGGGTTGATCGAGGTTAAAGTAAAAACGTAATCGATTTTCGTGTGAGTTCGAAAAGGTAGGCTAGAAAGGCGCAATGATAGGGATGACCCGGCGGCCGAGCCGCTTGTAGACGGTGAAGTCGTGATCGAAGGTCAGCACGCGGGACTCCGGATACAGCTCGCTCATGCGCACCAGACAGGCATCGCCGAGGGACATGCCGGGCGTGTCGTATTTGCGGATGAGCTGGCTCAAGGCCTCGCGCTCCCGCATCAGGTCGAAATCGATCGTCACCAGGTTGCGTTCCAGCAACTTGAAGAGCGCTTCGACGCCCTGCGGCAACTGCGCCAGCAAATGCGCCGCTTCGGTCAGGACGGGGCCGCAGGTCAGCCACGGGGTGGGCAGGTGCTGGGCCTGGCGGCGCATCCAGGCATGGTGGTGGTCCCGGCGGTGAAGAAAGGCCACGAGTGGACCGGCATCGACGATGATCTGCCCGCTAGTCATGGCCAAAGGAGTCGAACCACTTCTTGTTGCTCGAGAGGTCCACCGGGGCCTCATCATCACTCAAGCTGCCGCACAAATCGCGTGCCGCTTCGAAAAACGAGCCGGGTTCACCGCCCGTTTCCTCCTCCGGCGCTTGGCGGATCAATTCACGGATCAAATCGGACTTCGTCTGCGTACGGGCTGAACAGAGCCGCTCCAAGCGGTTGAGCTCCTCGTCCGTCAATTTGACACTTACCGTCGGCATTAGGTATTACGCGAAAGCCATAGAGGTAAGACGCCCGAACTGGGGAAGTCAAGAATCTCGCCCATGAAAAAGCCCGCCGGGCAATAAGCTCCAGCGGGCAAAAGACTTATAAACTGTCAGGAACGCTAGGCGCGGCGACGGCGACGCAGAAAGCCGACGAGGCCCAAGGCGCCGATCCCGGCGAGAGCAGCATAGGTGCCCGGCTCGGGGATCATCGCGGGGTTCACGATGTTACCACGGATTTCACCCGAAGCATTGTCGAGCGTGTGCAGGTTGATGTAGTAGAGGCCGGCCAGCAGGTCTTCCTCCTTGTTGTCGTCCAGCACCACGGTGCCGTAGAAGGAGCCCGAGAGGCCGTCGTTGCGGACAAAGCTGCCGTTATCGCTGACGCCGTCTTCCTCGAGATACACCTTGATGCCGGCATTCTCCTCCATGGTCGCGGGACCGTGGATGTGGAGGCCACCACCGACGTCGTTGTTGATCTCGGAGCTGAGGTCGGTGAAACCGTAGTCGCTGCCCCAGCCGAAGTTGAGGGTCAGGATCTGGGTATCTGTATCGTAGAAAATGCCGTCGCCAATTTCGCCGCCGGTACCGCCGGTGGTCGCGGGAACTTCATTAGTGGGGAGCAGACCCCAGCCACCGGCACCCTTGAGGTCAAGGTTGAGGATGGCACCATGCGCGGACGCAGCAGCGAGCGCAAGCGAGGTCAGGGAGAGAATTGTTTTGAACATAAGCTTACAGTTCGAGGTGTGTGCTTCGATAGCTATTTGAGCATGGATAGCATAGGTACTTCTCATTCTTTTTCCAATAACGAATCCTGTTTCTCTGCTTATGTTGCATATTGCAATTGATCATTGCGTATTGCATGAAACAATAAAACCCTAGCAATAGCGTGTATCTAATTTTATATCAAAGATTTACAATCGAATAATAAAACCCTTCCGATAGCGCTCGGGCAAATACGAATCGCCCTCTAGCCGAAGTGACTAGGCCATATGGTATAACGTGAGGCCTTTCCACTGGCTTCGGTGAGAAGAGAGCACAACAAATACAAAAAACCCGCCTCAGGGAGAAGCGGGAATCGAAGATACAACAGATGGAAAGGACGCTCTATTCGATCGTCACGTAACCGCGGCCCCCACTATCCAGAGTGTGCTGCTGCCCGTCGTACTCGAGGATCAACGCCTCACCGTCGGTAAAACGCACCTGCAGCGGTCCGTCGCGTGGGATGGGGTCGGTGCTTTCACCCGCCAACAGGGTGCCGCGGAAAAGGCGCTCGTTGGTGTTCTGGTTGCTCACGATGAGGGTCACCGTATCCGTGGCGCGGATGACGAGGGTATCCGTCGCGTAGGGGGAGCTTTCGTTGGGGCGCGTGTTGTTCTGCGCCGAAGCGTTTTGGGTAACCGGGGCGTTGTTGCTGGCCGTCGTCTGGGGCTGCTCTGCGTCGTTGCCGCTCAAAGTCACGATCAGCACGACGAGCACGGCAACGATGATAAAGGCGACCACGGCAACGGCCGCCATCAAGTAACGGGTCGGGATCTGGCTCAGCGTATCGCCCTTGCGCGCTTCGCCCTCACCACCTTCGTCCTCTTCGCCTTCATCGCCCTGCCGTTTGGGGCGCCCGGTAAACTCGCTCTCCGCCATCGGGTCGTCGTGGCCCGGCAGCTCAATGCGGCCAAAAGTCTCGCGCAAGCCGCGGTGGTGGCTGTGGGCGGCGTGCTGGCTGTTGCGGCTCGCCGTCTGCGCCTCATAGTCGGTCAACACCTGGTCGGGGTCGAGCTTGAGGAACTTGGCGTAGTTGCGCAAAAAGCCCCGGCGGTAGATCTCCGGCAACGGCACGTTCATGGAGCCGTCTTCCATTGCCATCAGGTAGTCGGCACGGATTTTGGTTGCCTCCGCCGCTTCGCGGATGGAGATGCCTTTGCGCTTCCGTGCTTCTTCCAGTCTTTCCCCGATGGTCATTTTTCCCGCTGAATGTAGGTTGGCTATATGGTTTTATAGTGGGCGGCACCTGCGTAGTGCAACCGCAATATCGCTGCCGTCCGATCTAGTAAGTGAAGGTAACGACCACGAGCAAAAGGCCGTAAGCCGCCAGGGCTCCGCCGAAGATGCGGCTGCGACCGGCGCCCCGGTACAACCACTCGAAAAAGTTGCGCAACAGCCATGGCGAATGCCCCAGAAACAGGCTGAGCGTGATGATCGCGTAGGTGAAGGTGACGAGGAACAGCCGTTGCGGCAGCTCATACCAGCCAAACGCACTGCGCAGGATCTCCATGCTCAGCAGCAGCCAGAGCGCTGCCAGCCCCCGCACGGCGAGAAAGTCCTTCACAAAAGCAAAGCTGCCGACCAGAACTACGGCAAAGAGCCCGAAGATCAGCGTGCTGTAGCTACCGAAGTCGGCCGGCGAGAGGTGCAGCATCTTGTAGAGAAACCAGACGCCCGCCGTGCCCATGAGGATGTAGCTCGCCAGAGGGCTCCGGGGGAAGGCTTCCACCGCCCGCTGCCAGCCGGGGCGGTTCAGAAAAAAGAGGATGCCGAAGACCAGGAGCACCAGCCCGGTAAGGAATGTGGTGGGGGCGAGCGATAACGTCATGGGTTCGAGCCTAGCAGAACAGGCCTCGGACAGCTTGGAAAGCCAAAAGCACGCACAGCCCTGCGTTGACAGCCCGAGATGGCCGCGATACGACCTGATGCAGATGGCATCTGCCCTTGTTGCATAGACGTTCTCCGCGACCTGCACGTTCACGCTTCGGTCGTGAAACGCGTTGCGGAGTCAATGGCGCGCATCACCACGCGCCCGGTAGTCTCAGCGGTCGTTCCCCTGAGGCTGAGTTTCGATGCAACCCAACCATGATGCCTTTACACGAAGCGCCCACGTGCGGCGCACCCCAGCACGCCCCCATCGTCTGCTGTCATTGCGGCAGGCCGTTTCCGACCGACGCTCCCGGCACGCGCCACCGCAACCACTGCCCCTATTGCCTCTGGAGCTTGCACCTCGACATCGTGCCCGGTGATCGGGCCGCCGACTGCCATCAACCGATGGAGCCCGTCGGTGTCGCGCTGAGGCCCGATGGAGAGTGGTTGCTCGTCCACCGCTGCCAACGCTGCGGAGTGGTACGCCTCAACCGCATCGCGGGTGATGACGACGAACGGGCACTGCTCGCACTGGCCCTGCGGCCGCTGCGCCAACTGCCCTTCCCCCTGCTCGTATGAGGCTGGGCTCGGCCCGCCGTTCAGGCCATCGCGGCCACGGCGGGTGCTTGATCCCCGGCGAGGACGAGCTCGCCCTTCACCACGGTGGTCGAGTGTTCGTGCACATACACCGGCACGATCTGCCCGACCAGACGCTCTTGCGCCGGGAAGATCACCTTGCGGAAGCCCGGGTTGCGGCCCATGTAAAGGCCGTCGCCCTTCCGCGCCTTGCCCTCTACCAAGACCGATTGCACGGTGCCGACGAGCGACGCGTTGCGCGCGAGCGAGTGCCGCGAAAGGACTTCGAGCAGCTCCTTGTTGCGCACGTCCTTTGCGCCTTCGGGTACGTCGTCGGGCATGTCCGCCGCCTTGGTGCCCGGACGGGGCGAGTAGCGGAAGATAAAGGCCATGTCGAAGGCCAGTTCGTCAAAGACGGCGCGCGTCTGGGCAAAGTCGTCTTCTGTCTCCCCCGGAAAGCCGACAATCACGTCTGTCGAGAGGCAAATGTCCGGCCTGACCTCACGCAGCTGGTGCACGATCTCGCGGAAGCGGCGCACCGTGTAGGGTCGGCGCATCTGCCGCAAGATACGATCACTGCCGCTCTGCAAGGGCAAGTGCACATACGGCATCAGCTTTTCCAGGCGCCCGTAGGCCTCGACCAGGTCACGCTGGAAGCCGCGGGGGTGGGGGGACGTAAAGCGGATGCGCTCGAGCCCGTCGATTGCGTTCACCCGCTCCAGCAACTGCACAAAGGGGCTGATGCCGTTGCGGTAGGGGATCTGGCGCATCCCATAGCTGTTCACGATCTGGCCCAGCAGCGTCACTTCCTTGGTCCCGTTGGCCACGAGGCTTTCCACTTCGGCGCAAATGGCGTCCATCGAGCGGTAGCGCTCCGGGCCACGCGTCTTGGGTACGATACAGAAGCTACAGTGCATGTTACAGCCTTGCATGATGCTGACGAAGGCACTGATCTGGCGCTCCCCCTGGCTGTGATCCTTGATCGTCTCCTCGCTACCGCTCTCCTCCTCGAGCTCCACCAGCGTCTGCGGCTTGGGGCCCAGCGCACGCTCGGTCGCGATCACGCGGTCGAGCAAGTCCGGCACCCGGTGAAACTTCTGCGTGCCCACCAGCAAGTCCAGATCCGGCAGACGGTCGACCAGCTCCTCGCCGCGGTTCTGCGCCATACAACCCATCACGCCGACGCGGAAGTTGGGGTTCTCGCGCTTGCGCCGCACCAGGTGGCCCGCCTTGCCGATCGCCTTTTGCTCGGCCTGGTCACGCACCGCACAGGTATTGAGCAACACGACGTCGGCGTCATGCTCACTGTCCACGATCGAATAGCCGCGGACCCGCAACATCTCCGCCACTGCCTCCGAGTCGCGCTCGTTCATCTGGCAGCCGTAGGTCTTGATGTAAACGCGGTTCATCGCTCGAAAAAAGGAAAAATTCGAGCATGCCCGAGATCGCCTTCTATTGTCAATCGCGCGGGCATACACCTATATTCCAACGACTAAACATGAATATTCTGTACGCTTTCTTTAATGATTGTTGGTTTTCAGTCGATCTGACTGAGTGCGAGCATTCATGGCCCTGTCTGGTTTGAGCTACAAGCTTCACCCCACCACGACAGCGCTTCTCAACTTCAGTGAGGAGGCAATTGTCGTGGTCATTCGAGATATAGAGGCCCGCCAGTGGTATTTGGCGGGGGCCTCCGCATCTGCTCGCAACCTTCTGGAGCTTAATGACTTCCAGGATTGGGATCCTGAAAACATAGAACCGGTCGACCCAATCCCGTTCCACGAACTGCTGGAAGAGGCCTCGGCTTCCGATTCAGGCATGAAGCTTACCGCCAAGGTCGGTCGGCAACACTTTCAACTTCACCTCCAGTCCTGCCCGGAAGGCGTCCTCGTCAAGGCTACTACGCACCAGCAGGGCCTCACGATCGACCAGCAGCGCGTCGTTCTGGCCATGGACTCGCTCTACGAAGGTCTGTGGGACTGGCCTGACGTATCCGAAGAGGAGATGTGGTGGTCCGACCGTTACTACGGCCTGCTCGGCTATGAGCCCAGTGCGCTGCCGCCCACGGCCGAGACCATTCGCAGCCTGGTCCACCCGGAAGACAGGGCCCGGATTCGCGCCTTCGTCGTCCAGCACATTGAGGAAGGCGGCAGCTCGAGTTGCGATTACCGCATCTTGACCAAAGACCGCGGCTATCGCTGGTTCCGCGCCCGTGCCTCGGTGGTGCGGAATGAAGACGGTTCAACCCGCGTCATCGGCACCATCAGCGACATTCATGAGCAATACGTGATGGAGCAGGAGCTGCGGTTGACCAAGGAACGGCTGGAGCTGGCGCTGGATGCCTCCAACGACACCGTCTGGGACTACTACGATCTCAACCGCGACCGGCTGTGGCTCTCCGATCACATTTGCGAGTTGCTCCAGATACCGTTGGATCAAAAGCCCCGGAGCCACGACGATCTCTTCAAGTACATCCACCCAGACGATCTGGACCTCGCCCGGAATTGCCTCGAGGAACTTTTCGCCAGCGGTCAGGACCTCGCCTTCGAGTGTCGCCTGCAGTGCGGCGATCAATGGCGCTGGGTCAGCTGTGTCGGTCGGGTCGTGAGAGACGCCCACGGCCACGTTTCCCGCGCCATCGGTACGATTTCGGACATCCACAACCTCAAGGCCTCCCAGCTCCAGGTCGAGCAGACCAACGAGCGACTCGAGCAGCGGGTACAGCACCGCACGCAAGAGCTGGAAGACGTCAATTCGGCCCTGCGCGAGGCTCTGAAGCGCGAAGCCGCGTCCAGCCGCGAACTGGCCCTGAACGAGCGCCGGCTAAGGATGCTGACCGACGCCGTCTCCTCCATCATCTGGACAACCGACAAGGCAGGGAACTTCGTGGAGCCCCAGCCCTCGTGGCAAAACTATACCGGCCAATCCGAGACGGATGCCGCGGGCAAAGGCTGGCACCGTATGATCCACGAAGACGACGCAGAACACTTCCTGCGCGAATGGAAAGAGAGCCTGAGCGAGGTGAAGGCCTTTGCCTCCGAATGCCGCATCTGGTGCAACGATACGCGCCGTTACCGCTACTTTGCCGTCAAGGCCCTGCCATTGCTGCGGGGCGAGGCCAATGTGCTGGAATGGGTCGGCAGCATGACCGACGTGCAGGCCCAGAAGGAGCACGAAAAGCAACTGCACAACTACGCCCGCGAGCTCCAGGCCCGTAACGAGTACCTGCAGGAGTTCGCCTACGCCGCCTCCCACGACTTGCGCGAGCCGTTGCGCAAGATTCAGGCCTACTCCAATCTCTTTAACGAGGAGTTTGGCGAGGAGCTGCCCGAGGAAGGCACAATCTACCTCGAGAACATGCAGCGGGCCGCCGGCCGGATGGAAAAGCTGATCGACGACCTGCTGCAGTACTCGCGCGCTTCCACCGCCAGCTTCGAGCCGGAGCAAGTCGACCTGCAGGAAATCCTCAGCGAGGTGTGCGAGGTTCTGGAGTTTACCATCCGCGAATCGGAGGCCAGCATCGAGATCGCAGAGCTGCCCAGCGTGCCGGGCCAGCCAACCCTGCTGCGACAGCTATTCCAGAACTTGATCAGCAATGCGCTCAAGTATCGGCGCAACGAAGTCAGGCCGCAGATCGAGGTGAGTGCGCGCACCGAGGTGGAACCGCCCGAACCCGGGGGCAGCCCCAAGGCCTGGCACGTCGTCTCCATCCGCGACAACGGCATCGGTTTCGACCCCAAACACGCCGAACGCATCTTCAAACCCTTCCGCCGTCTGCACACGCGCCAGCAGTACGAGGGCACCGGCATCGGCCTGGCCATCTGTCGCCGCATCGTCGAAAGACACCGCGGCCGCATCGAAGCCTCAGGTAAACCGAATGCTGGATCTACATTTACTATTTACCTCCCCGCCTTCTAGGACCAATGTTTTCCCCTATAAATGCTTCAACCAAGGCACGGGAGCTTCTGCCCGTGCTGGTGGTCGATGACGATGCAGACGATTGCATGTTGATGCGCAAGGCATTTGAACGCAACGATTACCCCAACCCTCTCACGTTTCTTAGCAACGGCGAGGAGCTACTGCATTTTCTGGACGCTCAAGAGCGGAAACCGCGCGGCTACGCACCCGCCCTCATCATTCTGGACCTGAACATGCCCGTAATGGATGGCCGCGAAACCTTGCAGGAGTTGAAGGCCGATGAGCGTTTTCGCCGCATCCCGGTCATCGTCCTCAGCAGCTCCAACGCGCCGGAAGACGTGATCCGCATGTATGATCTGGGCGTCAACGCCTACATGACCAAGCCGGTGACTTTCGAGGCGCTCGTGCATACCGTGCGCTGCCTCGGCGAGTACTGGTTGAAGCTCGCCTTAGTCCCCTTAAGCTAAAGCTAACCCTTTCGCCTCTCCCACACCCTATGGAATCACCGGTCATCCGTCTCCTCCTGGTCGAAGACGATCGTGAAGACGTTTTTCTCTTTCGCAAGTTGTTGAACAAGATCCGGCCGCTCCGGTTCGAGCTTGTCGTATGCGAAACGGTCAAGGAAGCGCTCAAGGCGCTCGACCAACAACATTTCGACCTGATCATCAGCGACTTCGTCCTCGGACTCGAAAGCGGGCTCGACCTGCTGAAGCACCTGCGCAAGGACGAAACGTCACCGCCGGTGATCATGATCACGTCCATGGACCAGCGCGAGGTAGACATTGCCTGTATGCGCGCCGGGGCCAAGGAGTACCTGAAGAAGGGCACGATGACGGCCGAACTGCTCGACCGGACCATTCGCTACACCTTGCGCAATCATCAGGCCGGACAGGAGCTGAAGGCGGCGCTCAACGTGCGCGATCAGATGCTGTCCATCATCTCGCACGACATCTGCGCGCCCGTGGCCACGCTGCGCAGCACCTTCAAGTTTTGCGCCGAGCAAGTCGAGAGTCAGCCCGCGACCATGCTGAAGAAGTTCCTCGTGCGCGGCGAAAACAACGCCGAGCAACTGCTCGACCTGACGACCAAACTACTGCACTGGGCGCGCTCGCAGACCGACCACCTGGTCGTGGCGTCCGAGGCCATCGATTGCGAGGAACTGGTCGAGACGGTCGAAGCCGCCTTGACCCCGGTCCTGGAGTCCAAGGAGCTGACGCTGGTAAACGAGGTGGAGCCGGATACCATGGTCTACGCCGACCGCGAGATGACGGAGACGGTGTTGCGCAACCTTCTGAGCAACGCGATCAAGTTCTCCCACCTGGGCAAGCAGATCTACCTGACGATCTACCGCGATGGCGACGAAACCTGCCTGCTCGTCCGCGACGAAGGCGTCGGCATGCCGCCTGAATTGCGGGACAGCCTCTTCGATCAGCGCAAGAAGACCTCGCGCCCCGGCACGCGCAATGAAGCGGGCCACGGCCTCGGCCTGATGCTCGTCAAAAGCTTCATCCAACGCAACCACGGCTCCATCCAGGTCCAATCCGAGCCGGGAGAGGGCACCTCCTTTGAAGTCCGCCTGCCCAGCCACGTCCCGACCGCCGCAAGGAGCTAGGGCGCACCTGCGCTTGCCTGGTCCCGCACCCGAGCGCCTTTTCGTTTACGGGACGCTTCAACGCCACTTGCCTGCCGGGCAGCGATGGATGCAGGGGGCCCATTACCTCGGCCGCGCCCGGATCTGCGGACGTCTCTATCACCTTCCTGGCGCCGGTTACCCGGCGGCTTCGGATGAAAAGGGCTGGATCTGGGGCGACTGCTGGCAGATCGAGGAGGCCGACCAATGGCGCACGCTCGACTATTGGGAAGACCTGCGCTCACGCGATCACGAGGGCGTGAATCTCTATTACCGCCGCCCCGTGCCACTACACCCGGCCAGCGGCTCCGATCTGGGCCGGGCATGGGTATACCGGATGCGCATCGAGCGCATCCGGCAAATGAAGGGAATCCGGCTCACCGCCGGCGTCTGGCCGCCACGGCTGCCTTACGCCTGGTCGCTGCTGGCCTGACGGGTCGACTTCTTCGCGGCGGTTTTGCGCGCCGTCTTTTTAGCGGCCGCTTTCTTGGTCGTTGCCTTTTTGGCGGCGGTTTTCTTCGTCGCGGTCTTTTTGGTCGCCGTCTTCTTGGTGGCGGTCTTCTTTGCGGCCGTTTTGCGGGCAGCTTTCTTGGCCGCCTTTTTCGCCGGTGCAGGTGCCTCTTTGGGTTCCGCGGCGGGGGCCGGTTCTTCCTGGGGGGCGGGCTCCGAAGCCGGTTCAGCCGCCTTCTTTGCAGCGGTCTTCTTCGCCGCAGTCTTTTTGGTCGCCGTCTTGCGGGCGGCCTTTTTGGCGGTCTTGCGGGCGGCTTTCTTCGCCGGTGCTGCCTTTGCTTCCACCGCTTCCGGTTCCGGAGCGACGGCGGCAGGTTCGGGCTTGGCTGGTGCCGGCGCGGGAGATTCTTCGCGCTTCGACGGCTCCAGCTCGCCCGGCATCGGGGTGTACTGAGTCGTCACGCTCTTGCCCGGCACCTTGGCGAGGGCCTCGAGCGGATTCTTGGCGCGGAAAGTCGGTTCGGGCTTGGCGGCAGGCCCCTTGAGCGCAGCCGGGCGACCCTTGCGGCGGCGGCGACGGCTTCCGCCTTCAGCGGCCGGGACAGGTTGTTGCTCGTTAGCGCTTTCGCTGCTGGCGGCCTGGTAGGCACGCAAGGCATCCTGAGCGGAACGACCACCCGCAGGCTTCGCCTCTTCACCCGTCGGCGTGCTCGGGGCAGGCTCAGCAACGGGCTGCGGGCGCTGTTGGGCTTCCGGAGTGCGGGCCGGCTCGGCAGCCTTCGGTTCCTCCGGTTCGGCCTTGGGCGCTTCAGCCTTGGGTTGCGGCGCTTCCTTGGCGGCCTCGCGGGGACGGCGCTCCGACCGGTCTTCGCGACCACCCTGGCGAGAGCGGCGATCATCGTCCCGCTCACGGCGCGGCTTACGCTCGCGACCCTTGTGTTCGAGACGCTCTTCCTGCTCCTTGCGCTCCTGACGTTCACGCGGGTGCTTGCCCTGGCGACGCGGTTCGCGCGGCTCACGACGGTCATCCTGAGGCTCGCGCTGGCGCTCCTGGCTTTCCATCTGCGGTTCGGCGCGAGCGGGCTCAGACTGTTGGGCTTCACGCTTCGGCTCGGACTTTTCGACCGGTGCCGGCTTTTCGCCTTCCGCCTGCTTGTCCTGCGTCTCTTCCCCGCCTTCGCTGCCGCGATCGCGGTTCTTGCGGCGGCGACGACGGCGGCGGCGCTTCTTGTCGCGGCCGGTATCGCCTTCCTCGGCGTTGCGCTGGTCAGGCTGCTGCTCGGTAAAGTCTTCGGACTCCAGCAACTCCTCCGCCTCGATCTCTTCGCGCGGGACGGTGTAGGGGATGGGTTGCGGGTCGGGGTAGGGGATCTCGCGGACCGGCACCAGCGGCTCTTCCACGATGCGCTGCGGGCGGATGACCAGATCGGTCACGATGTTGCCGGAGCGGTTGCTCAACACGTCGGCCACGGCCTGTGCGACCATGTTGGGGTCGATCGCGCTCTGCGGGCGGCGCTCGTTCGGGGTCGGCGCATCGGCCGGGCGCCAGCGGTTGGGCATCGGGCACACGTTGGTGACCTTCACGCCGTAGTCGCGCAGCTCACTGAAGAGGGCCTCGCCCATCCAGCGCAAACCACCGGCCGAAGCCGCACCCACGGGGCCACCGCGCGCCGTCTCCGGATCCGAGGAGCCGATGTTGACCACGTAGCCCTGCATCCGGCACAAGCCTTCGAGCACCGTGCGGGTGATCACAAGCGGGCACAGCAGGTTCACGGCGAGGCAGCGTTGCAGCTCCGGGCCGGTCACCTCGTGCCAGTCCTGGCGGGGGACCATCTTGGCGTTATTGACGACCACATATATGGCGTCTTCTTCCTCCAGGATTTCACGTGTGCAGCGTTCAACTGCGGCAGGGTCGCTCAGGTCACAGGAGACCGGGCGGAAGTCCACATTGTTGAACGGCATCTGCGTGTAATTGCCGCCAAGGCCATAAACGCGAAAGCCTAACTCCAGGAGCTTGCGGGAAATCGCGGCGCCAAGGCCGGTCGAAGCTCCGGTAACGATTGCTACGTCCATACGAAAAACAAAAACAGAAAAGTGCAGTCCGACAGGAGATCGCGGGGTAGATCTACCACCGCCGGAGATAGCATGGAAAAAGCGTTGTTAGCATGGACCGAGGGCAAATGCAAGCCGGTGATGCCTCGCAGGTTGCCTTCGACACGCATTTTCCTCTCCACGGCGGCTATGCGCGCCGCTTGATTTGCCGGATCACCCAGCCCAACAGCGGGATATGCTGGTAGAAGTGGCTGCCCGAATCCCAGAAATCGTAATGCAGGGCCACGCGCCCATCTCCGCCGAAGCGGATGTGCGACATGCCGACCGATTCGGTGGTGTGGCGGCTGAAGAGCTTCCACGTAATGGCCATGTTCCAGCGCAAATACCAGTCGTGGCCGTGCGGCACCGCCTCCTGGATCTCGATCCGCACCGCTTCGGCCTTCTCCGCCGTCCGCGCAAAGTAGTCCCGGATGGCCGCATTGCCGATGCGCGTGGTCAGCGTGTCGTAGAGGATCGCGGCATCGCCGTAGACATCACAGGCCTGGGCGCGGACCTGGTCCGGTTTCAAGTCGCGCATAAACTCACTGAAACGGGTCAGCGCCGCCTCGGCTTCCGCGCTTTCGGGATGGAGGGTGCCGACCTGCTCAGGGGTCGTACGGCGCAGCATTTCGGTATAGTCCACGACCAGAATCTAGCACACGCCTGCCGTTGCGCCGACCGAATCGGCTGAATGGCGCTAATAGCGGTGCGAACGGCCCAGATAGCCGAGCATCCAGACTTCGGTCCACATGCGGAACCGGCCTTCCGCGCTGATGCGCCCCTGTTGCTCTTCCTGCTCCTCGCCGTCGCTGAGGAAGCCGAGCTGACGGTTCAGGCGCTCGAGCGTGCGCTGATCGTTGTTGATCATCGTCTGCGGATCGACCTCCAGGGCCACAAACGGGCCGCCGTGGGCGTCCATGCGCTCGAGGTGACGCTTCCAGAGACCCGGCAGGCTACGCTTCCAGGGGCGGCGCTCAAGCAGCCACTTCTCGGGGTAAAAACCGCCGTAGGGCATGAAGACGTTGTCCGTGATGACGCGTTCGCCGTCTTCGGTGATCGAGTGCAGGGCGTAGCAGGTAAGGATCTGCTGCCGCGCGGTCGGCATAAAAAATACGTGCAGGCGGATGCTGTCGTCTTCGTTACGGTAGATCGATACGCGTTGCAGCTCCTGCTCGCCCGCGCGGGTCACGAGGGCATCCACGCGGTGCAGGTCCTGGTGGCGCAGCCAGTTGCGCAATTCGATAAAGCGCTTCTGGCTCGGCCATTCGTCGCCGCGGCGGTTGGTCTCGAAACGCGGGAAAAGGGGTAGCTCACTGTGGCTGATCGCGTTGATCGCCATCCAGTTGTAGCCTGTCTCCAGCAGAAACCAGCCAAGGAAGCAGACCGCGATCAGCGCCCAGAACGGGTAGTCCTGCGAGATGCTGTAGATCATGGATGCTCCGATCACGGCGATCGAGATCCAGCGCAACCAGCGGCTGAACACGGCCAACACGAGGGAGCCGGAGCTCTGCGCCCAGCGGCTGACCGCGAGCGTCAGGAGCACTGCCAAACCGGTTGCCAGAAGGGCCCAGCTGGCCGGATCGGTGGAGGCTACATCAGTACCCATAAACGATAAAATAGCCGTCCTCGCCGCCTTGGCAATGATGGACCCAGGGTTTGCCTCAGGTGAGGCGCAGCGGCATGATCACGCAAAGGAAGCTGTCCGGCGTGCGGATGACGCCCGGGCTGAGCTCGTCCTTGAACTCGAAGATCACTTCGTCGCGGGTCAGTGCCTTGAGTGGCTCGATGATGTAATTCGGGTTGAAGGCCACCGTGACGCCCGGGCCGTTGTACTCGACCAGCAGGGTGACGTTGGAATTGCCGAACTCGCTGCTCTCGCCCGTGATCTCGAGCGTATTGTCGTGCACGTGGACCTTGATCGCGTGATTCTTGTCCGTCGTGACGAGCGCCGCTCGACGCACACAGCTGAGGAACGACTCGCGATTGACCTTCAGGTGCTGGTCGTTCTCCTTGGGGATCACCTGGCGGTAGTTCGGGTACTTGCCCTCGACCACCTTGGAGACCAGGTAAATGTTATCCATCAGCCCCTTGTCGTCGCTGTCCGTCGCGCTGCTGATCTCGAAGGCGACCTGGCGATCGTTGAAGGCGATGCGCACGGTCTCGCCCTGGCCGAGCAGACGCTCGACCTCCGAGACGGTCTTGGCGGGGAGGATCAGGCTGCCGGCATTCTCTTCCGTCACTTCGAGCTCCTTGCTCATGACGGCGAGGCGGCGGCCGTCGGTGGCCGCGAGGGTCAGCTTCTCGTCCTCGAAATTGAAGTAGACGCCGTTCATGATGTAACGGGTCTCGTCGGACGACTGGGCGTAGGAGACGCTCTTGAGCATGCGTTCCAGCTCATCCTGGCGCAGCATGAAGCTGTGCTGGTCCGCGAAGGTGGGCAGCGGCGGAAACTCGTCGGCGCTGATGCCCATGATGCGGAAGGTGGACGTACCGGAGCTGATCTTCGCCTGCTGGTTGGAGTAGGTCTCCACCTCCACATCGAGGCTTGGCAGGTCGCGCACGATGGTGGCGAGCTTGCGGACGGGCAACGTGATCGTGCCCTTTTCCGTCACCTCGCTGCGGATCTGACAGCGGATCCCCAGATCGAGGTTGGTCGTCGTCAACGTGATGTGGCCGTCCTCTGCGTTGATGAGGACGTTGCTCAGAATCGGCATGGTGGCGCGGGTGCCAACGACGTTGAGCACCTGCTGCAGGCCGCTGGTAAAGTGGTCGCGGTTGATCTTGAACTTCATGCGGTCAACGACAAATCGAGGGTAAAGGGACTCAAGAACAGGGTACGGGGCAGCCCCGTGCTCTTTCCCTCACCATCATGATGAGGATACAGCAGTGGCAAGCTTTTTTGTTTTCGGGCGGTACCGGCCAGTACTGGGATATATAGGGATTTCTTATTTAAAGGTACCGTCTTCTTCTTCTGTACGGTGAATAAGTGGGGATAGTTGCGGAAGTACCTCCAAAGGATCGTTTTAAAGATCCCCTTGTGCGGTGAGCAACTGCACCAGCAAGTTTCCAACAAGGCGTGAACAAGAATAACCCCGAGGTTATTCACAGCTTACTCCCATGTTTTTCGGCTGCTTGTACCTCACCCGATGTGAGCAATTACCATTTGAGGGTGGCTTCCAGGTACTTCCAGAAGCTGGCGTCCTTTTCGGCCAGTACCTCCTCCGTCAGCGGGCGGTTGTTGCGGAAGAGGAAATCCGCGATCGTGTGCTGGTGGAGGATGTAGTGGGCGTAGAGGGTCGAGCCTTTCACTTCGAAGTAGCAACGAAAGTCGCCGGCCGCCAGGCGGTAGAACGTCTTTCCGTCGCGACTGAACTCGCGGATCTTTTCGCTGTGGCGTTGCAAGGCCTCTTCGTTGAGCTCGCTCATTTCGCTGACCATGTGGAGCTGGTCGTCCACCGGCAGCTCATTGAGCATCTTCATCGCCTGGTCGCTAAACGTGACCTGGTAAAAGCCACTGGCTCGCCGGCCTAGCGTCTGATAAGAGGACTGCGGTGTAGAATCGGAAGTTGGCATGGTATCGTTGAGCATATACTCTGCCGCATGCTTCGCAAGTGCTGACGATGCCTGCCACAATTTCGTTGCGCGGGCGTCATGAGCTTCTTGTTGTGGCGGTATGGACGCCTTTGCTGAGTGGACGTTAGGGCCGTATTCCGCGCGGGAGCTCATCTTGAGCTTTTTCTTTGTCCTGGCGGGCCTTGTGTTTCGCGGGGTCTTTACCGGCATCATCATGCGCACGGCCAAGGCGCTCGCCAGCCGTACCCGCACGGAGTACGACGATCGGTTGATCCATGCGCTGGAGAAGCCGCTGACGATGTTCTTTCCCATCCTGGGCGTCTACCTGGCCTTCATGATCCTGTCGCTGGACGAGGAGTGGGCGCGCATGGCCAGTCTGCTCTTTCGCGGTCTCACCATGATGCTGGTCTTCTGGGCCCTGGTGAAGGTGGTCGACGTCCTGATCGACATGGCGATGCACCTCAGTGGGGGGACCGACAACAGTTTCTACGGGTTCGCCCCACTGGTGAAGAAGAGCCTGCGCATCTTTCTCATCGTGTTGGGTATCGTGATGGTGGTCGACAATCTCGGGTACGACATCGGCGGCATTCTGGCCACCCTCGGGATCGGGGGGGCGGCACTCGCCTTTGCCGCCAAGGACACCATCGCCAACCTTTACGGCTCCGTCGCACTGGCTCTCGATCGCCCCTTCAGAGTGGGAGACTGGATCCAGGTGAGTGATGAGGTCGACGGCGACGTGGAGGAAATCGGCCTGCGTTCGACCAAGGTCCGCACCTTCCCCAAGACGGTCATCTCGATCCCGAACAGCGTGCTCGCCAACGCCGTGATCAACAACTGGTCGCGCATGCCCAAGCGCCGGGTCAAACAGGTTGTGGGCGTGACCTACGAGACCAGCCCGGAGACGATGAACCAGCTGGTCGAGGCCATCCGCCAACTGCTGAAGGAAGACGAGGGCGTGCAGCAGGACTTCATCCTGGTCAGCTGGACGGACTTCGGGGCATCGAGTCTCGACATCCTCGTCTACTATTTTACCACCACGACGGCCTGGGTCGAATACATGGACGTGCGCCAGCGCATCAACACCAAGATCGCCCAGACAGTGGCCGAACACGGCAGCAGCGTGGCCTTCCCCACCCGGACGCTGCATTTCGCGCGCGATGAGTGGGAGCAGGCCAATGGGGGCCAACAGTTGCCGGCAGACCACGGCCCGCAACTTCCGCATTGATCCCACAGTCGGAGTGTCCTAACGTTTCATCCGCATGCCCGCCCGTGCCGCACTCTACACCGCCTACCACGCCGAAGACATCTGGGCGGTGGTCGAGGCCTGGTGTCGCACAAATCGGCTGAGTTTCGCGCCCCCGGAGAAGCCGGACGTCGTCGTCGCGCCCTCCCGTGCCGCCGCCGCGGCCCTCAAGGTGCGCTTGCTCGATGCGGGTATCGGCTTCGTGGGCCTGCAATTCTGGACGCCCAGCGATCTGCGGCGTCACCTCGTCGCGCACGACTTTGGCGAGAAGACCCTGGCGACGCGTGAAGACCTGCAACTACTGGCCGCGCTGGCCCGTCCGGAGCTGCCCGACGATGCGGCCCACGGAGTAGCGCCCGCCCCGGATGCCTGGCTCAGCGCCTGGGATGAACTGGCGACGGCGGGCTGGGGCAGCGACGCCTTTGCGGTCGACTTTGCCGCGCAATGGGCCAACCAGTACGCGGCTCTGCTCCGCCAGACGGATTTGCTGACCGCCCCGCTGGCGGAGTGGCAGTTTGCCGAGGCCGCGCCCGAGGAACGCCCGTTGGGCCAGGTGCTGCTCGTAGGCTTTACCGCGGCTCACTTGCGCTGGCAGACGTTGCTGCGCGGCGTGCTGCGTCAGGCCGATGAAGTGATTCTGGCCCTGCCGACACCCGCGCCGACCGATCTGGGCCAGGTCTGGTGGGGCACTTGGGAGTCGCTGGCGGGCGAGGCGCAAGTGGTCAGTCAGCCCGAATTGCCGCCACAACCGCTCGAGCCTCTGACGCAGGCGCTCGAGACCGGCAGCGTCCTGGGCGGCCCGGTGCCGCTGGAGCTGAATCTGGCGCGCACGTTGACCGAAGAGGCCGAGCTGGTGACGCGTCAGGTGCTGCATTGTCTGGAGGATCCGGAATGTGCGCGCGTCGGCGTGTTGCTGCCGGGCAGTCACGGGCTCGCCCGGCTCGTCGCACAACGCCTGCAGGACCTCGAGGTGCCGCATCACGATACCTTTGGCTTTTTTGCGGCCCCCAATATCGAGCAACGCCTCTTCAACCGCTGGGTGGCGTGGCAAGAGACGCGACGGCTGGATGAGGCGGAGGCCTTTTTCTCCCTGCTGGTGGAACACCGTCTGATCGACGCTACGACCTTTGCCCGTCTGCGCCGTCAGTGGGAAAACGCGGCGGGGGCGTTGATCAGCGACGACTATGCGCTCGCCCGCGAATGGCTGCGCGTGACCGAGGCCGATCCGCACGGGCTGGAGCACCTCGACGCCTGGCCTTTGCTCGAAGACCGGGCAACCTGGAGCAGCTATGTGCAGCAGGCCGGCATGAGTCTGGAGCAGTTGGGCTGGCGGGAGCCCTTCGACGCCCTGGTCGAAAAACGGCCGGGTCTTGCACAACTGACCGCTACCTGCGACCGCGAGACCTTCCTGCGCTGGCTGGCCGAGAGCCTGCGCACGCCGGGGCGTCAACGCCAGACCTGGGGCCGTGACGCTTTTGCGCGCGTGCAGTTGCTGGACTACCGGGAGGCCGGCGGGCAGGTCTTCAGCCACGCGATTCTCGCCGGGCTGGCCGATGGCCAATGGCCACCACAGGAGCCGGAAACCGCCTTTTTGACCGATCATGACCGGCGGCGCCTGAATCAGGAAATCGTGGCGATGGGCACCGCCGGTGAAGGCCAACTCGCCCTGCTGGGCGAACGCGGGTTCCTGCCGACCTTTTCCGACCGGCGCATCCTCGCCCGGGAGTCCCTGCTGGAGGTGTTGCGGCAGACGACGGTGCAGGCCTATGCCAGCTGTACCGCGCACCGCGACCGGGAGGTGGGCGAACCGTTGCAACCGGGCGAATGGTTCTGGGAGCTCGTCTACGCGCAAGATGGCCGACTCTGGAAGGACGCCGAGCTCGCCCGTCAGCAAGCCATCACCGCCCGCCGCTGGCTGGAGGCCTCACTGGAGACCGCCTCGCCGCCAGACAACGAATTGACTCCGGTGGCGGCCACGGGCGAGGCGGCCCGGGCGCGTCTGGATCCGCAGCAACCGTTTGGCGCGTGGGACGGCGGTTTCGCGCAGCCTCCGGAAACGCCCCTGATCCTCAGCGCCGGCACCTGGGAACGCGTCTTGTCGGCCCCGGCCGAAGTCTGGATGCAGCACATCACCGGGTTGCAACCGGGCAGTCGCCTGCAGGATGCGGCGGCGGATTACCGCGTGCGCGGCATCTGGGTGCACCGCTGGCTGGAATCGGTGGTGCGCGCTGCGGCCGAAAGCGGGCTGCCGGACGATTACGCTACCCCTTTGCGTGCATTTGCCCAGCGGGAGCGCCTGCAGGCCGAACAAACGTGGCAGCGGCTGCAGCGGGCCCGCCCCGTGATCTGGCCGAGCGTCTGGCAGGAATCCTTGCGCATTGCCGAGCACTGCGGGCGCTTGCTGGCGTCGATCGACTCCGGTTGGCAGGCGGTACCGGAATACGCATTACCCAAGCGCGCCCAGGCGGTGCTCGGCGGCGTGCAACTGCCGATCAGCGGGCGCGTCGACTTGCTGCTGCAACGCGGGGGCGCGAGCGGCAAAGAGTATTGGATTATCGACTACAAAACCGGTAAGCGCAAAGCCCTGCGGCCCAAGGATGCCCTGAAGGGCGAGAGCCTGCAGCTGATGCTCTACGCACTCGCCCTGCCGGCAGCGGGGGCGCCGACGCGCATTTCGCTGTTGTCTGAACAGGTCGAGGACATCGGGCAAATCCAGTCGACCGACCTCGAGGATCTGCAGCCGCTGCTGGAAGATCTGGCGCAGGCACAGCAACGCGGCGTCTTTGGCTTCACGGGTCCAACGCGTAGCCAATACCGCTACGAGGGCACGTATCCCTTCGCCATTTTGCCGCTGCCCACCTGGGTCTTGCAGGCCAAGTGGTCCCGCACGCACCCTCACCTTCCCTTCCCCGCCTGATGCAACTGGCCGACCAACTTTCGCGGGACCGCTTTGTGGCGGAGCACGACCGCAACTTCTCGGTGCTGGCACCGGCCGGGGTGGGCAAGACCACCTCGATCGTCAACCGTATCGTGTCGCTGGCCGAATACGCCGCCGCACAGGGCGAGTCGCTGCGCAGCCTGGTGGTGGTGACCTATACGCGTGCGGCGGCGGACGAAATGTACCAACGCGCCAAATACGCTTTGGTGGAACGCGGAGCCGGTCCACGTGCGCTGGGCGAACTTGGGCAGGCCTTTTTCGGCACGATCCACAGTTTCTGTCTGCGCCTGATCCAGCTGCACGGCTGGCGGCTCAACCTGCCCGCGCAGCTCGACATGCAGGCGCAGGACGACGAGATCTGGGAGGCCTTCCGCCGGGAGGTATCCGGGGTGCTCGATCCCGCTCCGGAGCGCTGGCGCACCGGCCTGGCGGCGCTCGGTGCGGTGCCGCTGACCTTCAAGCTGGCCCGTGAACTGAACCCCGAGACGCTGGCCCTGACGCCCGATCCCGAGGCCGCGCTGGCGAGGCTGGGGCCGCCGCCAGAGGTGAATTTACAGGCGGTGCGGGCCGCCGGGGGCCGTGGCAAGAAAGAGACGCAGGAGGCCTACAAGCGCCAGTTGCAGCAGTGGCAGGCGCGTTGGGAGGCGTTACTGGAGAATCGTGAGCGCCCGCCCGAGGAAGCCCCTTCCTTGCCGCTGCCGGAGGTGAGCAGTGGGGGCAAGGAGATCGTGGGCGCGGCTTTTGAGGCCTGTGCGCCCCTGCAGCAGTGGTTGGAAAATGCGATTTTCCCCTTGGCTGTGCTGCTGGCGCGTCGCTACCAGAACTTCAAGCTGCAGCGTGGCGGCGCCACTTTCGACGATGCCATTGCGCTGGCCTTTGAGCTGGTCCGGCATCCGGAATCCGTGCGCGACATTCGCCGGCAGGGCTTTCAGGTGTTGCTGGACGAGGCGCAGGACACCGACCCGCTGCAGTTCCGCATCCTGACGGAGATCGCGCGCCCCGTGAATGCGCCCGAAATGTGGGCTGACGGCGCGAATGACGGGCCCGTGCCCGGTCGCTTCTGCATGGTGGGGGACCCGCAACAGAGCATTTACAGTGAGCGGGCTGACCTCGGCTTTTACCGCGCCTTGCACCAACGTCTGCTGGACTTCCCCGGTGGCGAAGAGCTGCGGTTTCAGGTCACCATGCGCTGCCAGCAGGCGGTGGTCGATACGCTCAACACCCTTCTGCCCGCCGTGCTGACCGGTGGGGAAGGGCCGCAGAGCCAGGTGCCCTATATTCCGCTCGAAGCCCGCCCGGATGCCACGCCTGGGCAGGTCGTGCGGCTCGCGCTGCCAGACCCGGAGGATGCGAAGCCGGACCTCGACCGGGCTTACGCCAACGCGCTGCTGGATCAGGTGCTGGCGTTCGATCTGGAGGCCTGGCGCGCGCGCAGCTGGAGTCAGGTGGCGCTGTTGTGCCCGCGCAACGACTGGTTGACGCCGCTGGCGCGCGAGCTGCGGCACCGCGATGTGCCGGTGCAGCTGCTGACGACGCGTTTGTTGCGACGCGATCAGGCGGCCTGGGCCTGGGCGGTGGCGGTGCTCGAGGTGGCGGCCAACCCGGAGAACGCCTTTGAATGCTACGGGGTGCTGCGCGAGGTGCTGGGCTTTTCGGATGATGCCCTGGCGACTTATGCGCGGCACTTCCGGCGTGACGCGCGTTGGCCGGCGGTACATCCCTTCAGTTTGCTGGCGCCGCTGCCGTGGGTCGATCACCCGGTGGGGCAGGCGTTGTTTGCGCTGCGGCGCCTCTGGGAGTCCTCGGCCGAGCTGCCGCTCTACCTGCGCGTGCGGGCCTGGTTCGACGGCCTGCAGTTGGGTGAGCGACTGGCGACCCTGCCTGAAGTCAAGGCCGAGGAGGTGGGAGCGGTCTTGCAGGCCATCTTGCGGCAGGCCGCCGAGGCCGAGGAGCAACGCCTGACCTTGCCCGAATGGGTGGCGGAGCTGCGTCGCTGGGTGGAGTTGGCGGCCGTCGAGGCGGGCGAGGAGATGACGGCCTGCAACCTGCTCACGTGCCACAAGGCCAAAGGACTGGGCTGGGATGCCGTGGTGCTGCCTTATTTCTTCCGTCCCGTTGGCTTTGTCGATCCCGCCTTCCCGCGCGTGCAAGCCGGTGAACGTGGGCTGGAAGTGGCGTTGTCGAGCCATTGGCAGCCCGAGCACTGGAAGGAAGAAAAAAACCGGCGGCGGGCCCGTGAGCTCGAGCGGCTGCTCTATGTGGCCTGCACGCGCGCCCGGCAGACGCTGGTCTTCGTCGACGACCAGGCGTGGATGAAAAAGACGGACCGCTCGCTCGGTGAAATGCTGCGCGTCGATACCGGCGGCCAGAACCGGACGCATTGGGAGGGTCTGCCCCAGCGCTTGACGCCCGACGCGGGGGAGACAGAGCAAGCCCCCGAACCCGAACCGGAGCCCGAGCTAGCGCCCGTGGCCCTGGATTTGACGGCGGCACGCGAAGGGGCGAAAGCCAGCTGGCGGCGGACCCTGCCCAGCTCGCTCGCCCGGCACGCCGCCCCGGAGGAGCATCTGCGAGAGCAGCGTCTGGCCAACGACTTTGAGCAGGAGACGCTGCAGTCGCCGCATGATCCCACCGCCTACGGCAACTGGTGGCACGAGACGATGGAACACACGCCCTGGGAGGATGCGCCCGAGGCCTGGCAGGCGCATTGGCAAGCCGCGCTCGAACGTGCACCGGATCGCGAGCGGGCGCAGCAGGAGCTCGACGGACTCGCGAATAGCGATTTTGCGCGGCAATTAGCAGCGCGGGAGCGCACGGTGCGCTGCGAGGTGCCCTTTCTCGACCCGGCGGAGAACGGCCTGGCCATGGAGGGCATCATTGACTGGCTGGGCCGGTTGCAAGAGCCGGAAGAACTCTGGCTGGTGGATTGGAAGACGGATTTGGCCTTGCCGGGCCAAACGATGGCAGCGTCCTTGGAGCAGCGCTACGGCCCACAGGTGCGGGCCTATCTGGCGGGCTTGCAGCGGCTACAGCTACCGACCATTCGCGGCTTCCTCTACTCCACCCGAGAGGCCGTTTTGGTAAAATTGGCATAACGGAAGTTCGTATATCTTGCCAAAGACTACGTATTTTCGCTATATTGGGTGCAGAAACTCCTTTAGTTGCTGAGCTTTTCTGAGGAGTTACCTTCTGATATATCACTAAAGTTCTTTAATTACCCTTAAGGACAACGATTTACTTACCGTGAAGCATTGGCTGCCGCAGTCCCTCATCGTCGCGCTGCTCTACTTGCTGGCGGGCGAAGCCACACTGTGGTTGACGGTGCCGGAGGGCTTGCAAGGCGTAGACTCCCTGGCGGCGCCGTTCTGGCCGGCGGCCGGTATTGCGTTGGTGGCTACGCTGTGGCGTGGGTGGGCGGTGCTGCCCGGCGTCTTTCTGGGGCAGTTGTTGATCAGCCTCATCGTGCGACCGGAAGCGTTGGGGCCCGGCGCCTTCACCCACGTCGTCGAGGCCATTCTGACTGCGTTCGGTCCGCTGGTCATGATGGCGGTCATCTACGTCTGGACGCGGTCGCTGATGAACCGCTCGGAGCGGCTGAACAACTTGAGAGACTGGCTGCAGCTGTATTTGATGGCGGGCCCGGCCGGGGCGGTGGTCAGCGCAACCTGGGTGACGCTGCTGCTCCTGGCCTTCAATCGGGCGGGGGTCGACTGGCGTTTCTGGGGGGCCTGGTGGTATGGCGACATGCTGGGCATGATCACGATGCTGCCCCTGGCGGTGATCCTGAAGCGTTCGAAGGGCCGGGATCGCCTTGGTTCCATTCTGTCGTTTGGCAGCTTGGTGGCGGGGGTGGTCTTGATCGTCGGCCTCGTCTTCTCCATCTACAGCCGTCAGAGCATCGAACGGCAGGAGCGACATTTTCAGGCCGAGATGCGCCTGATCACCGATGGGTTGCAGCGCGATCTGGACAATGCGGCGCAGGATCTGGAAATTCTGGCCCATCATTACGATGCCTATCGCCAGCTGCCGCTGGATTTGTTTCGAAATGTGGCCGCTCAGGTGCGCGATTCGATCGGCAATCTGCAGGCGGTGGCCTGGATGCCGCTGGTGCAGCCGAAGGACGTCCAGGCTTTCGAGACGCAGCAGTCGTCGACCTGGGGGCGCGATTATGAGATTTTTGTCCGCGATGCTGACCGCACGCTTTACCAGACAGCTGTGCAGGAAGCGCACACCCCCATCGCCTACACCTTTCCGATTGACGGGAATCTGCCGACGCTCGGGCTCGATGTGCTTCACCATTCGGTGGTGCGGCACGCGGTAGCCGACACGCTGCTGACGGGCGAGCCGCGCATGTCTCCGCCGATTGAGCTGGTGCAGGAGCGCAACCATCGCCGAGGGGTCGTCATTTATCTGGCGAGCCACCGTCTCGAGCACATGGACGAGCTGGAGGACTGGCCGACGGAGTCGGTGGCGCTCTTTTCGGTCGTCCTGCGCGCCGATGATGTCCTGGCGGGCATGACCGAAGCGCGTGGGCCTTACCCGTTCGAGCTTTTTGCCTACGATGTCACGCCGGGTTTCAAGCCGCAGCTGATCTCGGCCCTGGGCCCAAACGGCATCCTGCCGTTGTCCGACTCGATGAAAGAAATGGGCCTTTCCGGCAGCCACTTCAGCGAGTGGAAGGAGATCAACGCTTCGGGGCGGACGTGGCGACTGCTGCTGCGAGGAAAGGTGGAGCCGATTGCGTGGTTTGAGCAGACTTCTCCCCTGATCATCCTGCTCGGCAGCTTCGGCTTCTCGTCTTTGCTGGCATTTCTCTGCCTGGCGCTCTACCAGCGGCAGACGAGCATCGAACACCAGGTGGTGCAGCGCACCCAACAGCTGGAAGATGCCAAGGAGCGGGCCGAAGAGTTAATGGCGGCGAAAGCTACTTTTCTCGCCACCATGAGCCACGAGATCCGCACGCCGCTCAACGGCATTATCGGGACGAGCGAGATGTTGCGCGAGACGGAGTTGTGGCCGCAGCAGCGCGAGTTTGCGGAAATCATCCACCATAGCGCGCAGGTGCTGGTGGCGATCATCAACGATATCCTCGACTACAGCAAACTAGAGGCCGGCAAGCTCGAGCTCGATCAGCGGCCTTTCCGCGCCGGAGAGCTGGCCCGCAACATTGCGTCGATCTTTACCGTCACCGCCCGTAGCCGTGGAGTGGAGTTCAACCTCGAGATTCCGCGCAGCGATGAAGACACCGTGCTGGTGGGAGATCCGGGGCGGCTCAGTCAGGTCGTGATCAACCTGCTCGGCAATGCCCTGAAGTTTACCTCCATGGGGCACGTCACCCTGCGTTGCCTGCTGTCGCTGCTGCCGGAAGGCAACATGCGCCTGAGCTACATCGTGGAAGATACCGGCATGGGCATCCCCGAGGAAAAGCAGGAGAGCCTGTTCAAAGCCTTCAGCCAGGCTCATACCGCTTACGCGCGTCAGGGCACCGGCCTGGGGCTGGCCATCTGCAAGCAGTTGGCCGATGCGATGCAAGCCCGCCTGTGGTTCGAGAGCGAGGAGGGCAAGGGCTCGATCTTTTCCCTTGAAGTCGAATTGCCGACTGGCGATCCGGAGAGCCAGACATCCGCCGAAGGCTGGATGGAAAGCGTGCGCAGTATCACGGCCGCCCGGTTGCAGCCGCGCAGCAACGAGCCGATCGTACAGACCCGGCAGGACCCCGTGCTCAATGGCGATGCCCCGCCAATCCTATTGGTAGAAGACAACGAGGTGAACCAGCGCGTCGCCAGTCTCATGCTGGGCAAGCTCGGCTACAAGATCGACATCGCCCGGACCGGGGCGGAGGCTATCTCGCTCTGGAAGGAGCAGCGGCACCGCGTAATGTTGCTGGATTGCCACCTGCCGGACATCGACGGCTTTGAAGTCGCGCGGCGCATCCGGGAAGATTTCGACCCCCGCCACCTGCGGCCCATCATCGCCATGACGGCTCACCGTCTGGAAGGGGACCGCGAGCGTTGCCTCGCGTCCGGCATGGACGACTACATCAGCAAGCCCGTGCAGCTCGAAACGTTGCGCAGCTTGATGGAGCGCTGGATGCACCAGCACGAAAAGCCGGATTAGAACACGCTTCGTTGGAGAGACCGGGCACTTAGGCCCTCGCTGCGTGTGCGGCTTCTCAACCGGCAGGGGATTGTTTGTCGCGAAGAGCTGAGCGTCGCTGGATTCCCCTTGCGCTCACGGGCGTTTAAATTAGGAAGGCCGGTAGTCTACCCCTAGACTACCGGCCATTATTTTCTATTTCACTACTCCTTATATGTTACCCCAAAACTCCCTTACGGGAAATTTGTTACAACTGAACCTACCAGAGAGCGTCCGTTGTGCAAGTACTTTTTTGGGGAAAATGAAATCTTTTTCCGGGCGGCCCAACGAACATCTTGCACTTTCCTCATCTCTGTCATTGATTTTCCGCCGTCGCGCCCTATCCTGCCCATTTCAAGCGAACATTTGTTTCAATCCCTGCTCATGAATCTGCCCTTGTCTTTGATCCGCGTATGGCTGGCCTTTGGAGCCGTCACGCTTTCCTTTTATACAGCGGGCTGTGGCGGTAGCAACGCTGAAGAAGTGCCACTTGGCGACACGCAGACCCCGCCGTTGATGACGGTGAAGGTGCGTGAGCTGCAGGCCGAAGAGATCCCGCGCGAAATCCGCATCCCCGGCCACACCTCCCCGAACCGGGCGATCACGTTGCGGGCGGAGACGCCCGGGCGTGTGATGGCCACGCCCGTAAAAGAAGGCGGCATGGTCGAAGAGGGCGCGGTGCTGGTGCGGCTCGACCCGGAAGACCGGGCGGCCCGCGTGACGCAGGCGGAAGCGGCCCTGGAACAGGCGCGGCTCGAGTACGAAGCCGCCCAGCGTCTGGCCGAGCGCTCGCTGACCGCCGAATCGGGCGTGGCGCAGGCCAAGGCGGCCTTCCGCGCCGCCGAGCAGCAGCTGGAGGCCCTCAAGCTCGACCAGGGCAAGACGACGCTCAAGGCCCCCTACAAGGCGGTTTTCGAAGAGCGCTTCGTCGAAGTCGGCGATTACGTGGGCGTGGGCGATCAGGTCGCGCAGCTGATCGAAATCGACCCGATCGTGGTCGAAGGCGAAGTCAGCGAGCTGCAGATCAGCCAGGTACATGAAGGGGAAGAGGCCGAAGCCGTCTTGCCCGGCGGCAAGAAGGTACACGGCCAGATCCGCTATGTGGCGGCTTTGGCCGACGAGCAGACCCGCACCTTCCGCGTCGAAGTCGAGGTCGACAATCCCGACCAGAAGATCCCGGCCGGCCAGTCGGCGGAGATCGTGATCGAGACCGACCGCGTGTTCGCCCACCAGATTTCCGTCGCCTACGTCTCGATCGACGACGATGGCCGCTTTGGCGTCAAGTATGTGGACGCCGACAACCATGTGCAGTTCGTCGAGGCCGACCTGGTCAAATCCAACCCGGAGTATGTCTGGGTCGCTGGCCTGCCCCAAAAGATCAAGCTCATCACCACGGGGCAGGGCTTTACCAAAGACGGCGACCTCGTCCAGACGGAGCCGGACAACTCTTTCCTCGGGACTGAAGCAGAGGTGGACGATGCGCGTGGCGCACCGGCCGCTTCCGAACCCACTGAATAGCGACTCATCCTGTTGGGGCTGCCCCGGCAGTTCCGCTCTCCTCGCTCGGATATGAATTCAATCATTTCAGCCGCCCTGTCTCGCGGGCGCACGGTCGTGCTCATCTTCCTGTTGGTGCTGATCGCCGGCGTCGTCGGCTACGTCACCATCCCCAAGGAATCCTCGCCCGACATCACGATCCCCTACGTCTACGTCAGCATGCACCACGAAGGCATCTCTCCGGAGGACGCCGAACGCATGTTGGTCCGCCCGATGGAAAAGGAACTGCGCGGGCTCGACGGACTCAAGGAGATGACCGCCACCGCCTACCAGAGCGGTGCCAACGTCATGCTCGAATTTGAAGCAGGCCTCGACATCGACCCGGTGCTGCAAGACGTGCGCGAAGCGGTCGACATCGCCAAGGCCGATCTGCCGGAAGAAACGGACGAGCCAACGGTCAACGAGATCAACCTCGCGTTGCAGCCCGTGGTCGTGGTGTCCCTCTCGGGTAATATCCCGGAACGCCAGCTCGTGCGCACGGCCAAGGATCTGCGCGACTCGATCGAAGGCATTTCGGAGGTGCTCGAAGTCGACATCGGCGGCCTGCGCGAGGAGGTGGTCGAGATCGTGGTCGATCCGTTGATGTTCGATACCTACCAGCTCAACCTCAGTACCATCGCCCAGGCCACCTCGCGCAATAACGTGCTCGTGGCCGCGGGGGACCTGGATAGCGGTTCCGGGCGCCTGCCGGTCAAAGTGCCCGGCCTGTTTGAATCGCCGGAGGAATTTTTCAACCTGCCGATCAAGACGGTGGGAGACACGGTCATCCGCGTACGCGACATCGCCACGGTGCGACCCACGTTCAAGGATCCGGACGGTTTCTCCCGCCTGGACGGCAAGCCTTCGCTCAACCTCTACGTGAAGAAGCGTGTGGGCGAAAACCTCATCAGCGCCGTCACCAAGGTGCGCGAAGTGGTGGAACAGGAACGGCACCGCTGGCCGGAAGGGTTGGAAGTGACCTTTTCGCAGGACCAGTCCGACGACATCCGCAGCATGTTGCTGGACCTGCAGAACAACGTGATCAGCGCGATTCTGCTGGTGATGGTGGTCTGTATTCTGGCGCTCGGCTGGCGCGGCGGCTTCCTGGTCGGCATTGCGATCCCGGGCTCCTTCCTCGCCGGCATCCTGATCCTGGCCTCCATGGGGCTGACGGTAAACATGATCGTACTCTTCTCGCTGATCATGGCGGTGGGGATGTTGGTGGACGGCGCCATCGTGGTGACCGAGTTGGCTGACCGGAAGATGAACGAGGGGCTGAATCGCAAGGAGGCTTACAAGATAGCCGCCCAGCGCATGGCCTGGCCGATCATTTCGTCCACCGCCACGACGCTGGCCGCCTTCATGCCGCTGCTCTTCTGGCCGGATATTGTGGGCGAGTTCATGAAGTTCCTGCCCATCACGCTCATCGCCACGCTCTCCGCCAGCCTGGTCATGGCCTTGATCTTCGTGCCCACCATTGGGGCGATGATCGGTGCGCCTGGGCCGGCCAGTGAGGGCCAGATGAAGGCGCTCGCTGCCGCCGAAGGGGGCGACATCCTGAGCATGGGCGGCTATACCGGCATGTATGTGCGTGTGCTGAACAAGGCGCTGCGCCACCCGCTCAAGATCCTCGGCGGGATCGGCTTCATCTTCATTTTTGTGATGTTCTACCTCTACCCGACGTTCGGGCGGGGCATGGAGTTCTTTCCCAGCGTCGATCCCGAAACGGCGACGGTGAAGGTGCGCATGCGCGGCAATATGTCCGTCGAAGAAATGGACCGCCAGGTTCAGGAGGTCGAGCACCGCATTTCCCAGATCCAGGGCATTGAGTCGGTGGTCGGTCGCACGGGCATGAGCCTGACGGGCGACGGCATCACCGAAGACACGCACGGCCTCATCCAGCTCAACTTCGTCGATTGGGACGAACGCCAGACGGGGTGGGCCATCCTGCACGAAATCGAGCTGCGCACCAACGGCCTCAACGGCATCACGGTCGAGCCGGTTGCCGCCGAGGACGGTTACGACCTCGGGCTGGCGGTGCACACCACTTATCCGCTCGGCGGCACCCGCATACAGCGCAATCTCGAGGGGCTGATCGAGCGCATCGGCCTCGTCCGACCGGTGGCGGGTTCGAAGATCGTCGACGGCTCGGCTTTGGCGAACGGCCCGAACGTGATCGGCGAGCTGACGCTGGTGCCCGCTGTGGATGACCCGCGTGGCTTCTTTGAGAAGTTGAAAAAGCCGGAGAACCCCGACGAGGCACCCAAACTCGAGCCCTTCCCCTGGTCCACCGTCAAGCAAGTGGCGCAGGAGGTGTTGAAGGATCGGGAAGATCTTCGGTTTGCCTATGTCGCGCCCGAGGGTACCCGTGCGCGCGGCAAGATTCAGGTCACCCGCACTGACGACGGGGGCGATTTGCGTGCCGATGCCGCGATGATGCGCGAGCTCAAGGCTGCGCTCGAAGGTACCGCGGAGATCCGCTACGCCTCCTTCCAGATGGGGACTTCGGTGCTCGATCGGGCG
Organism: Puniceicoccaceae bacterium 5H; assembly: GCA_009772895.1. GTDB lineage: Bacteria > Verrucomicrobiota > Verrucomicrobiia > Opitutales > Oceanipulchritudinaceae > WOUP01. The sequence continues at coordinate 71,846 of WOUP01000019.1, forward strand.
GAGGGCGAGGATTCGCTGATCGGGCGCGTCTACCTGAACTTTGCCGACGCAGTGGCCGCCAACCAGACGAGCTGGGATAGCATTCAGCCGGAGGTAGCCCCCTACTTGCGCGGCGTTCCCGGCGTGATTGTGGAAGTGCAGGCCCAGGAGGCGGGACCGCCCCAGGGCAAGGACGTCCAGATCGAACTCTCGAGCAACAATCAACAGGTGCTCGAGCAGGCGGTGCGCACGGTGCGCGGCATTCTGGAGCAGACCGAAGGCCTCAAGGATGTCGACGACAGCCGGCCGGTGCCGGGCGTCGAGTGGCAGGTGAAGGTCGACCGGGCCGAAGCCGCGCGCTACGGGGCCGACATCGCGACGGTGGGCAGCTACGTGCAGTTCGTCACCAATGGCCTGATGCTGGGCACCTATCGCCCGGACTATGCCGACGACGAGGTGGACATCCGCGTGCGCTTCCCTGGCGGCGACCGCCACCTGTCCGAGATCGGCGATCTGCGCGTGACGACCACCAGCGGCGTCGTGCCGTTGAAGAACTTCGTGGACCTCGTGCCGGCGCAGAAGGTCGGCCAAATCGAGCGCGTCGACGCCCGCCGCGTCTACACCGTTACGGCCAACGTCGAGGAGGGCTACCTGACGGATACCAAGGTGCGTGAGCTGCAGGACTGGGCCGACACCTACGACATTCCCGAAGGCCTCTCGGTGCGCTTCCGCGGTCAGAACGAAGACCAGGCGGAATCGATGGTCTTCCTGATGAAGGCCTTCATGGTGGCGCTGGCCGTGATGTTCATCATCCTCGTCACGCAGTTCAACAGCATCTATCAGGCGCTGCTGATCCTGTTTGCCGTGGTGTTTTCGACTATCGGGGTCTTCCTCGGTCTGTTGATCACCGACCAGCCCTTCAGTGTGGTGATGAACGGTATCGGGGTCATCGCGCTCGCCGGTATCGTGGTAAACAACAATATTGTGTTGATTGACACCTACGACGCACTGCACAAGCGTGGCCTGCACAGTTTTGAGGCGGCCCTGCGCACCTGTGCCCAGCGCTTGCGCCCGGTGATGCTGACCACGGTCACGACCATCCTCGGCCTGCTGCCGATGGTCCTCAAACTCAACATCGACTTCGTCCACTTCAAGGTCAGCTACGACGCGCCTTCCAGCCAATGGTGGGTGCAGCTTTCGACTTCGATTGCCTTTGGTTTGGCCTTTGCTACAGTGCTCACTCTCGTCCTGACGCCCTGTCTGCTGGTGCTCTTTGCCCGGCTCTCCGGCGAGGCAGCCCGTGAAGAACACGAGCCGCCGCAACGCATTGAGATGCCGGACTAAGACCGGTCCCCTTTGCCTGCCAGACAGGTAAAAACACAGGAACTTGAGAGAGACGGGGCGGCCCTGGTACAGGGTCGCCCTTTTTCGTGCCCAAGCAGTCGGCGTCGATGGCCGGGCTGCACCACGGTTTCCCTGGGCCTACAGCCAAGCGGGTGTCCGGAACGCAGCCTCTAACACTCCTCGACGAGGATCTTCTCCGCCGCGCGGGTGCCGAGGGTGAGGGGTGCGGATTCGCCCAAGGCAATCCCGGTGGCGTCGGCGCCCGGCAGGCGGCTGGTCACGGTCAGCTCGGTGCCCGGTTTGAGGCCCTGATTTTCCACGAATTGCAGGAAGTCGCTGTCCTGGTCCGTAATGCGGGCCACCTTGGCCTTTGCCCCGACCCTGCAGCGGCTCAGGGCGACCAGCTTGCGCTGGCGCATCTTGCCGTTGGCGCTCGGGATGGGGTCGCCATGGGGGTCGGAGGTCGGGCGTCCGAGAAAGGCGTCCATCGCGTCCAGCACCCGCTCGGAGACGGCGTGCTCGAGCTGTTCGGCCTCTTCGTGGATCTCCGACCAGTCCAGCCCGAGCGTTTTGACCAGAAATAGCTCCAACAGACGGTGACGGCGGATCATGTTGAGCGCCACTAGTTCGCCTTCGTCGGTCAGACGCACGCCGATACGTGGGGAATACTCCGCCCACCCGCGTCTGGCGAGGTTCTTGATCATGGAGGTGGCGGTGCCGGGCACGACGCCCAGACTGCGGGCGACTTCACCCATCGCGACCGGTTGATCACCCTGGCGTTCCTGCGCGAGGTAGATCTCCTTCAGGTAATTCTCGACCGTGGAAGTGGGAGAGGCCATGCGGGTGGGGTTACGAGGCCGTCGGCAGGGGCACGAGCAGGGCGCGCAGGGCAGCGACGTATTCGTCGGCCGGTGCCTCGGTGGTGCCGTGGGTGAGGATGATGGAGCCGTCGGGCGCCAGAATCAGAAAAGTCGGGTAGCTCTTGATGTCGAACTGCTGGACCAGCCGGTGGTGGGCCTCTTCGTCTTCTTTGGGCTGCTTCTTGGCTGTGCCCTCGGCCAGCACAAGCACCAGACGCTCGTCCGCGAAGTCCTGAAACACCTCGCTTTGGCCCACCTCCTGCCACCACTGCTTGCTGGCGACCGACCAGTCGAGGCCGAGGAACGCGAGAAACACGTAGCGGCCCTCCTGCTGGGCCTGCTCCATCGCCGCGGGCAAGTCTTCCTGCCACGCCGCTGCCAGCACGCCGTTACCGCTGCAGAGTGCCACCGCCACACACATCCATCGCCACCAGTTTCTCATTTTGATCCGCAATTTTGAGCATGCAAAAGGGCAAGGCAAGGAAGGTCTGGACTTTGAGTGCCCAAAATGACGGTTTTTCGACCCTGGGCAGGGGAAGCTCGGCATACCACGTAAAATGCCGTTTGGCCGATTGTAAAAAAAGCCGCCAGGCATGACGCCGGGCGGAAGCAAGAGGATAAGCGGGCTGTGCCGAGGCCTTAGCCTTGGTGGCTGTGCTGGTAGTCCTGAAGGGCCGCGATGGCGTCCTGCGCCTGGCTCTTGGGCTCAGCGGAGAGGTCGCGCCAGACGATCTTGCCGTCGACGACGAGGAAGGTTTGCCGCTTGAAGACCTTGCCCATGATGTCGTCCACGCCGAAGGCTTTGCCCAGGCGCTTGTTGGGATCGGGCACAAGGGTGAACGGCAGCTCATACTTCTCGGCAAACGCCTTCTGGTTGACGATGCCGTCGGCGCTGACGCCGATCACGGTGATGCCGGCTTCCTTCACGCTTTCGAAGTGATCGCGGATGTTGCAGGCCTGGGCGGTGCAGCCGGGGGTGTCGGCCTTGGGATAGAAGTAAACGAGGGTGGGGCCCTGCTCGTAAATCTCGGCCAGGTCGAGCTGTTTGCCTTCGTGGGTCATGACCGTGAGCTTGGGGGCGTCCTTGCCGGGTTCGAGCGGTTCCGCGCGGAGCATGCCGAGCGGGAGCGTAAAAATGCCTATCAGCAACCAGAGAAACTTGTTCATGACCCCCATTATGTGCGCTAACGAGCAGCCAGACAAGCCGGTACGGCTGAATGGGCAAAAGTGTGCGGCGAAAGGCGAGATGGGTTGTAGCGCGGAAATTGAGCCTAGAAGCGGTTTCAAAACTCGCAAAATAAGCTTGTACTCTGCGGTAGATCGCTAAACTGAGTGAGGCGTGAGCCATTTGCATCGCTTTATCACT
>WOUP01000037.1 GCA_009772895.1 Puniceicoccaceae bacterium 5H
ACGGCTTCTACGCCGCACCGTCGACCCCCGGAGGGGTCACAGCCTATAGCCGGTGGTTGAGGGGCGCGCCAGCGACCCGACACCACCGGGATGCCCCCCTCGCGCGCTGCACCCCGAAGCGGGTGACACCGTCCCGGAAGGGGCCGCCCGGCCTCGGCGCTATTCTTCGGTGCTGGTGTTGCCTTCGCCTTTGAGGGCCGCATGAAGGGCGTGCCAGGCTAGAGTGGCGCACTTGATGCGGGCCGGAAACTTGCGCACGCCCGTGAGCGCGGCGATATCGCCGTCGCGGGCGAGGTCGGGCTCGATGCCCTGCTCCTTCAGCAACTGCATCACGCGGTCGATCTCCGCATAGGCCTCCTGGACCGTCTTGCCGGTCAGGGCCTCGGTCATGAGCGAGGCGGAGGCCTTGGAGATGGCGCAGCCTTCGCCCTGAAAGGTCAGGGCCTCGATGCGGTCGCCGTCGGTCTTGAGAAACACCTCGATCTCGTCGCCGCACATCGGGTTGTTGCCCTCGGCGTGCGCCGTGTGGTCGTCCAGCGAACGGAAGTTGCGCGGGCGCTTGTTGTGCTCGAGAATGATCTCCTGGTAAAGTTCTTCGAGTTCGTGCATGGCTCTCTAGCGGAAGAATTTGACGATGCGCTGGACGCCGCGGACCAACGCATCGACCTCCTCCATGGTGTTGTAAAAGGCGAAGCTGGCGCGCGCCGTGCCCGGCAGCCCCAGGTGCTTCATCAGAGGCTGAGTACAGTGGTGCCCGGCACGAATGGCAATGCCATCCTGATCGAGAAAGGTGCCGATGTCGTGCGGGTGCACGTCGTCGACCACAAAGGAGACGACACTGGCCTTGCGCGGCGCCTGACCGATGATGCGCAAGCCCTCGATCTCGCCCAACCCGGCTTCGGCGCGTTGGCGCATGGCCGCTTCGTGCGCCAGCAGGGCCTCCTGGTCGAGCTCCATAAAGTATTCGAGCGCGGTGGCGAGACCGATGGCACCCGCGATATGGGGCGTGCCCGCCTCGAAGCGCTCGGGCGGCTCCTTGAAGCGTGTCTGCTCGAAGCTGACCTTCAGGATCATGTCGCCCCCACCCTGGTAAGGCGGCATCTGGCTGAGGTGCTGCCATTTGGCGTAGAGCACGCCGATGCCCGTCGGGCCGTAAGTCTTGTGCCCGCTGAACACGAGAAAGTCCGGGTCGAGCGCCGGCACATCGAGCCGCTGGTGCGGGGCGGCCTGGGCCGCGTCGAGCAACACCGGCACCCCGGCCTCGCGGCACAAGGCGATGATCTCCGCGCTAGGGTTGATCGTGCCGAGCGAGTTGGAAGTGTGCACAAAGGCCATCAGCTTGACCGGCAGATCGCGCAACATCCGGGGCAGCGCCTCCAGATCCAGCTCACCCTCCGGGGTCACGGGCAGCACTTCGATGCGCGCACCGCGTTCCTCGGCCACGAGCTGCCACGGCACGATGTTGGCGTGGTGCTCCATGCCGGTCAGCAAGATCACGTCGCCCTCGCCCAGTTTGGGGCGCAGGTAGCACTGGGCCACGAGGTTGACCGCCTCCGTCGCCCCACGCACAAACACGCACTGGCGAGACTCGACGCCGCCGAGGAAGCGCGCCACCACTTCGCGCGCCGCTTCGTAATCCTCCGTCGCCCGCTGGCTCAACGCGTGCACGCCGCGGTGGATATTGGCGTTGTCGTGGGCGTAGTAGCGCTGCAGGCGATCGATCACCACCTGCGGCTTCTGGGTGGTCGCGGCGTTGTCCAGATAGACGAGCGGCTGACCGTTGACCAGCTGGTTGAGCAGCGGGAAAGCTCCTCGCCATTGCTGGACCTGTTGCGACGCAGTCTCGATTCCCATGCCTCAAATTAGTGCCAGAAAATCTCGTAAAGCAAGCGCTAAGGTGCTAACCGTCCTTTCCTCTTCCTGCTTATGTTACGACGATTCCTTTTGCTGAGCCTGTTGATGGCCGCGGCGGTGCTGCGCCTCAACGCCGACGATCAGGACCGCGCGCTGTTCGACCGCGTGACCTCTCAACTCGACCTCCAGGGCACGAAACTGCAGTATTACAACATCGACGGCATGCCCGAGGCGGTCGCCGAATGGGCCACGCAAGTGTGGCTCGAAGTGGCCAGGCAGCAGCAAATGCCCTTCGCGCTCGACTTCGTGAACATCAGCCAGTCCCTCGGCCTCGAGCGCCTCGATGCGGCGGGCGCCTCGACCGTCGCGTTGGAGGACGGCTTTTACCAGCACCGGACCTTCCTGCACTGGAGCGACGGCTCTCAACCGCCCACGATCCTCCAGACGCTGGGAGAGAACCAGCCCTTTATCGCGCCCGAACTGGTGCCGGCTGGCGCGGATTGGGTCCTGGAGGTGCAGCCGGACTACCAACCGGTGCTGCAGGCGGTCAACGCCATCGCCACCAACATGATGGGCGAATACGGCCCGCAACTGATCGCCCTGCAGCTGGATCAGGAACGCGCGCCCGGCTTTACCATCCGCGAGCTGCTGGAGCTCTCGCGCCACCGCGCCGTCGCCTGGATGACCTACCATCCTGATGAACCCGCGATCGAATGGGAACCGGATATGCCTGCGATGACGCCGTTTGACATCACCGTGCGTCTCCTGGGGGCCGCCGAAACCGCCACCCAGCATGAGGCCCAACTGCGCGAAGCGGCGGAAGGCGTGATGGACGCGAACGGCTGGACGGTCTACCATTTCGCGAGCGAAGGGCCCGTGCGCCCGGCTTTGCTCGTTTCACAGCAGGCAGACGGCGACCTCGTTTTCACCACCGGCTCACCCGAAGACATCATCAGCCACCGCGCCGGCGCCAAGCTGAAGGACGATGCCGACTTCCAGCATTTGCTGCACGGCCGCGCCCCTGAAGGCGTTGCACTCCAGTATTCCAGCCCGGAATATGAGCAAATTGTCACGGCCTATTTGCATGAGGCGATCGCTCAGCAAGACGCAGGAACCATTTCTCCGGCGGCGATGGAAGGCGTTCTGAACGCCTTTTATCAGCCGATGCTACGCCGAAAGGTCACCCTCCAACGCCTGACCGCCGACGGCTGGGCCTACGACGAGTTTGGAACGAGTGCGAGCGGGATCAACCTGCAGTTCAGCAGCCCGGTCGCGGTTGGGCTGCTGGCCGCGATGGCGATTCCGGCTTTCCAGGCCGTCCGAGTCAGCTCCCAGGCAGGAGCGGCCGAAGACAACCTCAAGCAGATTGCCCAGACCGGCATGCGCTACAACATCGAGAACGGCGTGTCTTCGGTGGATTATCCGACGCTCGTGGACGAAGGCTACCTAAGGCCCATCGAGCCCGTCGCGGGTGAAGACTATTCCGAGCTGGTCGTCTACGAAGACGGTGGCCAACTGTTCGTGCAGTTCACCGACGGCACACCCGTCAGCTGGATGTATTAGAATACCCTAGTCGGCCGGCGCTTCTTCATCGGGCTCGGTGGGGTAAAGCGCTTCGATCTTTTCGGCCAGCTTTACGTCCTTTTCCGTGACTTGCGAGCCGGCGTCGTGCGTGGTCAGCGAGACCTGAACGCGCCGGTAGACGTTGTAGAGCTCGGGATGGTGGTTGGCCTCGTCCGCCAAAAAGCCGACCTGCACGATAAAGCCGATGGCTTCGCGGAAGGTGCCGAGGATGTAGAGTTTGGTCAGGTGGTCTTCTTCGATGGACCAGCCGGGCAGACTGCTGAGAGCGACTTCCAGTTCCTGCGCAGAGAGAGGGTGACTCATAACCTCCAAGCTATCCCGGAACCGGTTGGGGGTCAACTGGCCGCGCAGGAAGAAGCTTGCGTGCGATGGGTGATGGGCAATGGCCAGGGCACGGTTTCGTTGCTGGCACCTCTTCAAGGTGCCGACGCTGGAGGCAAGCTACCGGTGGTGTCGTCCGCTACGCAGACTCAACCACCGGCTAAAAGCTACGCCCCCTTCGGGGTCTGGACCGTGGAGTGCGAGGTTCCACCTCGCATTGAATCAGTCGGTAGGGCGTAGCGTCTACGCAAGCCGCAGATCGCCCGCCGCTGTCCCCAGAGGCCCGCCACCGAGCGTTCGGTTTTCGCGGATGGCGGGCAAAAACCCACCGTCCCGCCGACCGCACATCGCAGTAAAGCGCGGATGCGGCGCACTCCAAGACGTCGCAGACGGACGGTTCGCTTTTGAGTGCTGAGCTCGGCTCAGCTTTCGCAGCGCGATAGAGGCACGAACGCGATGCTCCTTTTCCGCCAGCAGGCGGGCCTCGTTCCATCCAGATCGAGCTGAAAGCACTTACCCGACAATGCGGCTTGTCTGAAGGCAGCGCCCAATCTGTAGCATCCCGACGGGATGCCACGCGACGTGCCCTGCCCTCAAAACCCGCCTCGGCCTCGCGGATCGGCAGGCGCCACCTCGGCCCCAAACCATTCGACAAGCGCGGGTTCAGGGCGTAGCTTGGGGGTTTGTACCATGGGCGAAATTCACATCAAGGGCGCGCGACAGCATAACCTGAAGGACGTGGAGGTGCGCATCCCGCGCGATCAGTTGACCGTGATCACCGGGGTCAGCGGCAGCGGCAAGAGCTCCCTCGCCTTCGACACCCTCTATGCCGAGGGCTACCGGCAGTATATCGACAGCCTCAGCCCCCGCGCCCGCTCGGTGCTCGAGCAATTGCCCCGGCCCGACGTGGACTTCATCCACGGGCTCTCGCCCGTCATCGCGGTGGAGCAACACCGTAACGCCGGGGCCAGCCCGCGCAGCACCGTCGCCACGGTCACGGAGATCGCCGATTACGCCCGCCTGCTGTGGTCGGTCGCGGGGGAAGCGCATTGCCCCAAGGACGGCGGGCGCATCATCCGCCGCAGCCTCGACGACGCGGTGCATTACCTCCTGCAACTCGGCGCGGAACGCAATGCGCCGCGCGCGATGCTGCTGGCGCCCTACCTCGAGGCCAAGCCGAGCGTGTTGCGCGGCGAATTGCCCCACTTGCGGCAGCGCGGCTTTCAACGCGTGCGCATCGGCGGCCAGATCGTCGAGATCGACCGCGACGATGCGTTGCCCAGCGGCGCCAAGCCCTTGCAGCTCGACCTCGTGATCGACCGCCTCGTGCTGCGGGAAGATCAGCGTTCGCGCATCGCCGACTCCCTCGAGCTGGCGTTCCGCGAAGCCCAGGACCAGGCGCTCGTGCTCGTGCAGGCCCAGGACGGCCAGGGGGACGCCGTGTGGACCGACGAACAGGGGCGCGCATGGGAGGAAGTGATCGTGAGCCAGCACCTGGCCTGCGAGATCTGCGGCACCACCTATGCGCCCGTCACGCCCAAGACCTTTTCGTGGAACCACCCCGACGGCGCGTGCCCGACCTGCGGCGGGCTGGGCAAAGTCATGCGGTTCGAGCCCGAACTGCTGGTGCCCGACCCCACCCTGTCGGTCAAGAAAGGCGCGATCAAGCCGCTGCGGCTGGGCTCCAAGCGCATGATCATCCAGCACAACGCCATCCTCAAGCAGCTGGCCGAGCAACTGCCGTTCGACGCCAACACGCCGTGGCAGGACCTGCCCGAGGAGGTGCGCGAAGTCATCTTGCGCGGGGCCGGCGACCGCCTGTTTCAGTTCAAGCTCAAGCCCGGTAACAGCAAGCCCGAGGAGAAGCGTTGGCAAGGCGTGCTGGCCCTGATCGACGAGATCCGCCGCGAGACGAGCAGCGAGGGGCTCAAGGCCCGGCTCGTCGCCTACCAGAGCAGCGGCGAGTGCCCGGATTGCCATGGGGCGCGGCTGAAGGCCGAGGCGCGGCACGTGTTTGTGGCCGGGCACACCTTCAACGACTTCCTGCAGCGCGACCTGACCCACGCCCACGACTTCGTGCAGACGCTCGAGGTGGAACCGGGCCAGGACTACGACGCCTTCGCCGACGTGGTCAACGGGCTCAAGGGCCGCCTGCACTTCCTCAACGAAGTGGGCCTCGGCTACCTGTCGCTCGACCGCGAATACGCCTCCCTCAGCGGCGGGGAAGCCCAGCGCGCCCGCCTCGCCACGCAGCTGGGCCTCGGCCTGGTCGGCGTCACCTACGTGCTCGACGAGCCTACCATCGGCCTGCACCCCTACGATACCGCCGCGCTGGTGCGCACGCTGGAAGACCTGCGCGACCGGGGCAACACCGTGGTGGTGGTCGAACACGACGAGGATGTGATGCACCCGGCGGATTACCTGCTGGAGTTCGGCCCCGGCGCGGGCGACCACGGCGGTCACCTGATTTTCTCGGGCACCGTCGAGGCGGCCAAGGCCGACGCCAAATCCCTCACCGGCCGTTTTCTCAGCGGACGCGAGCAGGTGGAGAAAAATGCCGAAACCCTGCTGCCGGGCCGCCTGAGCGTGCCCAAAAACATGTCGGCCCTGGTGCCGCGTGAGGTCCCGGGGCTCGGCGACCGCGCGGATTGGGTCGTCGTGGAGGGTGCGCACGAGCACAACCTGCGGGACGTGGACGTGTCCTTCCCCGTCGGGCTGCTCACCTGCGTGACCGGCGTCTCCGGCAGCGGCAAGAGCACACTCGTCAACGACATCCTGGGCGAGGCCGCCGCGCGCGCGCTCAATCGCGCCAAGTCCATCCCCGGCCGCCACCGCGGGCTGAAGGGCCTGGAGCACTTCGAGCGACTCGTCCGCGTCGACCAGTCGCCCATCGGACGCAGTCCGCGCAGCAACCCGGCGACCTACACCAAGATCTTTGACGAACTGCGCGCGCTCTACGCCCAGACGCCGCTCTCCAAGGTGCGCGGTTACGGACCCAGCCGCTTCAGCTTCAACGTGCGCGGCGGGCGCTGCGAACGCTGCCAGGGCGACGGCATGATCAAGCTCGACATGCAGTTCCTCAACGACGTCTACACCGAGTGCCCGAGCTGCCACGGCCAGCGCTACAATCGCGAGACGCTGGAAGTCCGCTTCCGTGGGTTGAGCATTGCGGAGGTGCTGGGGCTGACCGTCGACGAGGCCTATGGGGTCTTCCAACGCGTGCCCAAGCTGGCGACCAAGCTCGAAACGCTGCAGGCGGTCGGGCTGGGCTACCTTCGGCTCGGGCAGGCCGCCCACACCCTCAGCGGCGGCGAGGCCCAACGCATCAAGCTCGCGCTGGAGCTGAGCAAGCGCACCAGCGTGCCCACCCTCTATCTGCTCGACGAGCCCACCACCGGGCTGCACTGGTCGGACATCCAGCAGCTGATGGACCTGCTCTTCCGCCTGCGCGACCAGGGCCATACGGTCATCGTCATCGAACACCAGCTCGACGTGATCCGGCTGGCCGACTGGGTGATCGATCTCGGCCCCGGCGGTGGCGAGGAAGGTGGCGAACTGCTCTATGCCGGGCCACCGGCGGGGCTGAAGGCAGTCGAACGCAGCCGCACGGGCCGTTGCCTCTGATCCTGTCTCTGCCGCACAGAAAATTTGCCGCCGGGAGGTGTCATCTTCCCCGTCCCTGGATAGATTAGGGGATCAACGCAGCGCTCCCGGCTGTCGGCTCCGGACCTTTTTTCCCGTTGCCAAAGGTGGGAGCCAGGTCTTTGCTGGAGATTTATTTTGTCAGCACAAGCATCATCAGCCGCCTCCGTGTCAGACACCACTCAAACCGAACATTTGCTGCCGCCGCCCCAGCATGTCGCCATCATCATGGACGGTAATGGCCGCTGGGCCCAACGCCAGGGCCTGCCCCGCAACGAGGGGCACCGGCGCGGCGTGGATAACGTGGAACGCGTGGTCAAGGCCGCGCGCGATCAACAGGTCCGCCACCTCACGCTCTACGCCTTCAGCGTGGAAAACTGGAAGCGCCCGAAGCTGGAGATCGAGGCCTTGATGCGCCTGCTGGAAGGCTTTCTGAAGGATCAGCGCAAGGTGTTGCACGAAAACCAGATCCGCCTGCGCGTGCTCGGGCGTTGGCGCGACCTGCCCAAGCGCGTGGTCAAGCTGCTGGAACAGACGATCGCGGAGACGGAGCAGTACACGGACTGGAACCTCAACCTGGCGCTGAACTACGGCAGCCGCACGGAAGTGGTCGATGCCTTCCAGTCTTACGCACGCGCCGCCCTGGCCGGCGAGGAAGACCCCGAGAAGGCCGACTGGGCCGCCGTCGCCCGCCACCTCTACAGCCGCGACATCCCGGACCCGGACTTCGTGATCCGCACCTCCGGCGAATGCCGCATCAGCAACTTTCTGCTGCTGCAGAGCGCGTATGCCGAGTATTACTTTACGCCTGTCTGCTGGCCGGAATTTGACGAAAACCGTTTTGCCGAGGCCGTCGACAGTTACCGCCGGCGCGAGCGCCGCTATGGCCTGACGGGCGAACAGATCCGCGAACAAGAAGCCCCACTTTCGGGCGTATGAGGTGGCGTTTTCTCAGCTTCGTCCTCCTGTGGGCAGCCCTCGTGCTCGTCCCATGGCTGGGAGGTCCCATCGGTGCGGCCCTGCTCATCGCGGTCGCCGCCGCACTCACGCAACTGGAGTGTTACCAGTTGCTGCACAAGTGCCACTACCAGCCCTACTCCGCGACGGGCATCGTGGCGGGTGTGGTCGTCACGGTCGGCGGCTATCTGGCGCCCTTCGTCGGGCTCACGCCCAGCGGCATGTTGATCCCCGCGACGCTCATCGTGGTGATGACGAGCTTGGCGCGCCCCGGTCCGGGCCTGGTGCAAAAGCGCATCATGCCCACGCTCTTCGGCCTCTTCATGGTGCCCTACATGATGAGCTATTTCAACGGCTTCATCCATCAGGGCGCGATGGCGCTCGGCGTGTGGGTGATCGGCGTGGCCAAATTCTCCGACGTGGGCGCGTTGCTGAGCGGGCGCATGTTCGGGCGGCACAAGCTCTCCCCCTCGATCAGCCCCGGCAAGACCTGGGAAGGCGTGATCGGCGGCGTGATCCTGGCCACCGCGCTGGGCGGTGTTGCCGCCTGGCTGATGCAGCCGCTCATCTCCTACCACTTCCCGGTCGGGCCGGCCATGCTCATCGCGATCCCGATCGCCGCCATTGCCGTGTCTTCCGACTTGCTGGAATCCGCGATCAAGCGCGAGGCGGGCGTGAAGGATTCCGGCCGCATGATCCCCGGGATCGGTGGCGCTTTCGACCTGACGGACAGCCTGCTCTTGACGGGGCCCGTCGGTTTCACCCTCGTGTTCTGGTGGATCGAAACTTATGGAGCCTCTGCCTGAGCCCAAACGCCTGGTGCTGATCGGTGCGACCGGTTCGATTGGCCAAAGCACGCTGGAAGTCATCCGCGCCAACCGCAGCTCGCTGGAGCTGGTCGGCATCGCGGCCCATTCCAACGCGGACCAGCTCGACGCCATCGCTACGGAATTTGGCGTGCGCCACCAGAGCCTCTACGCGCGCGACGGCCTGCAGGGGCTGATCGACCTCGCGACACTGGACGAGGCCGACGTGGTCCTGATCGCCGCCGTGGGCACGGTGGGCCTGAGACCGGCTCTCGCGGCCATGGAGGCAGGCAAGGACGTGGCGCTCGCGAGCAAGGAAATCCTCGTCCTGGCGGGCGAATACGTGATGGCCGAGGCGAAGCGCCACAACTGCCGCGTCTTGCCGATCGACAGCGAGCACAACGCGATCTTTCAGTGCCTCGAGGGCTGCCCGCAGCCCAAGCACGTGCGGCGGCTCATCCTGACCGCTTCGGGCGGCTCGTTCCGTAACTGGACGACGGAGCAGATGGCCGCGATCCAGCCCGCCGACGCGCTGAAGCACCCCAACTGGTCCATGGGGCCCAAGATCACGGTCGACAGCTCCACCATGGCCAACAAGGGGCTGGAAATGATCGAGGCGCGCTGGCTCTTCGACGTTGCCCCGGGCCAGATCGACGTGGTGATCCACCCCCAGAGCATCGTGCACAGCATGGTGGAATACGTCGACGGCTCCATCCTCGCCCAGCTCTCGCCCCCGTCGATGACCTTCGCGATCCAGCACGCCCTGCTCCACCCCGACCGCGCCCCGGGCGTCACCCAGAGCCTCGACTTTACCCAGGCGCTGCAGCTCGACTTTTTGCCGCCCGACGCCGGGCGCTTCCCCTGCCTGCGCCTCGCCCGCGAGGCTATGGTGCGCGGCGGCGCGGCTCCCGGCATTTTCAACGCCGCCAACGAGGTGGCCGTCGCGGCCTTTCTCGCCGAACGCCTCGCCTTTCTCGACATCCCGCACGTGGTGGAAGAAACGCTGCAAACCGTCGATCCCGAGGTGGGCGAATCGCTGGACGACCTGCTCGAGATCGAGGCCGAAGCCCGCCACCGCGCCCGCGCCATAACCGCCCGCTTCGCGCAGGCGAAGCGTTGCAGTTCCCGCAACTTATCCTAAACTGACCGTATACCTTTTCCGCTCGGTGACGTTTCCTTAACTGAGTCATGCTTTATTTCCTGCAACAACTGGTCACCAATCCGCTCCTGCTGCTCGGCATCGTCGTGGCGTTTGGGGCCTGCATTTTCATCCACGAGCTGGGGCACTACCTCGCCGCCCGTTGGCGGGGCCTGATCGCGGAGCGCTTTTCCATCGGCTTCGGGCCCAAGCTCTTCGGCTGGACGGACAAGCACGGCTGCACCTGGCAAGTCTCGCCCATCCCGCTCGGCGGCTACGTGCTGCTGCCGCAACTGGCCGACATGAAGGGCATCGAGGGCGAGAGCGAACGCAGCCGCCAGGACGAACTCCCGCCCATCAGTTATACGGACAAGATGGTGGTCTCCGTCGCCGGGGCCTTCTTCAACCTCATTTTCGCCTTCGTGCTCGCCACCGTCCTGTGGGGCATCGGCCAACAGCAGGACGGCCGCTATACCAGCACCCAGGTGGGCTACATCGGCCAGGTGCAGGTGCAAAGCGCCGACGGCGAGACCCGGGGCCAGGCGTGGGAGAGCCCGTTGCAACTCGGCGACACCATCCTCGCGGTCGACGGCAGCAAGGTGAAGGATTACGAAGACCTCGTCGGCGTCGTTGCCACCAGCTCCGGTCGCGACGCCGAGGGCCGACCGGAAGTCAAGCTGACGATCGAGCGCAACGGCGAGGTGCAGGACATCGTGGTCCACCCCGACACCGAGAGCCGCGGCATCCGCATCTTGCCCATCATGCCGGCCTACGAGATGTATGTCGACAAGACGAGCGAGCACTCCCCCGCGGCCCAGGCCGGGCTGCAATCGGGCGACCAACTGCTCTCCGTCGCGGGTCAACCGCTCTACTCCATCCCGCAGCTGAGCACCTACCTCGATGCGCATGAGGACGAGCTGAGCACCTTCACCATCCTGCGAGACGGCAAGGAATTGACCGTGCAGATGGAGCCCGAAGAGGTCGTGATCAACAAGGCGGGCGACGCGACCCCGATGATCGGCGTGCACTTTGCCGTCGGCTCCGTGCTCGTGCATGAGAATCCGGTCGAGCAGGTCGGCAGCGCCGCCACCTTCATTTTCCGCATCCTCGGCGCCCTGCTCAATCCGCGTTCCGACGTGGGCCTGAGCGACATGAGCAGCGTGGTCGGCATCAGTCAGGCCTTGCTGACCGCCTTTGAGCAAGGCATCCGTTTCGTGCTCAACTTTCTCGTCGTCATCAACGTCAACCTGGCGATCCTCAACCTGCTGCCCATCCCCGTGCTGGACGGCGGGCACATGGCCTTTGCCACCATCGCCAAGCTGCGCGGCAAGCCCATCCCGGCCAACGTGATCGGCGCGCTGCAGGGCTCCTTCATGGTGCTGCTGCTCGGCCTGATGCTCTACGTCTCGTTCTTCGACGTGCGCCGCGTCAACGAACAGGCCGAATACCAGCAGGAAGCCCTCAGCCTGCAGCA
Source organism: Puniceicoccaceae bacterium 5H (assembly GCA_009772895.1). Classification (GTDB taxonomy): domain Bacteria; phylum Verrucomicrobiota; class Verrucomicrobiia; order Opitutales; family Oceanipulchritudinaceae; genus WOUP01. The sequence goes on from WOUP01000037.1 coordinate 11,777, forward strand.
GCAGAGCGTGGCGCCCGTCTTCGACGGTCTCGACGCCGACGAGGCGAAAGCCGCCCAGGAACCAGGCTCCTGAACAGGAGTTGAAAAGAGCCCAAAAAGTGGGTTTTGAACAGAAGGCAACGAAGCCAACCGAGACGGGGGGCTATAGCGCATTCGTTCTCCCCGTTTTCTTCTGTAAGCAACATTTTTCAGCGCTTGTTTTCTTGTCCCTTTCATCATGACAGCACCGCTTCCCTTTTATTGCAGCAGCCGGTTTGTTTCCCAGCGTCGCGCGTCGCGTGAAGTGATGGTGGGCCCCGTCGGCGTGGGCGGGAACAACCCGATCCGCGTGCAGTCGATGACGACCACGCAGACCCAGGACGTCGCGGCGACGGTGCAACAGTGCATCGCCCTGGCCGAGGCAGGCTGCGAGATCGTCCGCATCACCGCGCCCAACGTGGCCGCCGCCGAGGCGCTCGAGCACATCCGCCGCCAATTCAGTGAGGCCGGGTTTGGCGACATCCCGCTGGTGGCCGACATCCACTTCCTGCCCAAGGCCGCCATGGAAGCGGCCAAGTGGGTCGAAAAGGTGCGCATCAACCCCGGCAACTACGCAGACAAGAAGAAGTTTGCCCAGCGCGAATACAACGACGCCGAATACGACGAGGAGCTGGAGCGTCTGCACGAGGCCTTTTCTCCTATTGTTCTGCGTTGCAAGCAGTTGGGCCGGGCCATGCGCATCGGCACCAACCACGGCAGCCTGAGCGACCGCATCATGAACCGCTACGGCGACTCGCCGCTGGGCATGTGCGAGAGCGCGCTGGAGTTTATCCGCATCGCCGAGGGTCACGGCTTTCACAACATCGTGCTGTCGATGAAGGCCAGCAACCCCAAGGTGATGATCGAGGCCTACCGCCTGATGGTGGCCAAGATGTCAGCCGAAGGCATGCGCTACCCGCTGCACCTGGGCGTGACCGAGGCCGGGGACGGCGACGACGCCCGCATCAAGAGCGCCATCGGCATCGGTAGCCTGCTCTACGACGGCCTGGGCGACACCATCCGCGTGTCCCTGACCGAAGACCCGGTCTACGAAGTGCCCGTAGCGCAGGATCTCGCACGCAAGGCCGAGACGCTCTGGGCGCGCGCCGCAGAGGTGAGCGGCACGATCCGCACCACCCCCGATCCGGTCGATCCCTTCGAGTTCAGGCGCCGCACCGTCGAGCTGCAGCCCATCGGCGGCAAGCTGGCGGTCAATACCCTGGAGCCCCCGCGCGTCATTCTGCCCAGCCCGCAACCCCTCCGTGCCGGAGCCGCCGCCATTGCCGAAGCCGCCCAGCGCGTGCAGCGTCAGGCGGGCGATGCCAAGGCCGAGTTGCTGCAGTTCCGCGTGGGCTCAGCCGAAGACCTCGCCGCGATCCCCGCCACGCGCGAGGCGCTGCGTCCGGTGGTCGACGCCTGCCTGTGGGAGCTTTCCGACCTCGCGCCCGAGGCCTTGCAGGGCGTGGATTGGAGCGGTTGCGCCGGCGATGTGCTGCTCGACTACTTTGCCGCGGGCGATGCCGAACGCCTGCAGACCATGCTCGACTGGACCCGGCAGCACGACCTGCGCCTCGCGATCAACGCCGATCCGGAGGCCTTGCCCGCCCTCGCCGCGCCATTGGCCCAGGCGGCCAAAGGGCAGCTGATCTTCACCCTCGGGGCGCCCGACCCGGCCCAACCGCTGCACCCGCTGGGCGCCTATCGCCAACTGGCGGAAGTGGTGGACGGCCTCGGCCTGCGCGCACCCATCTGGATCCGTAACACCGTGGCCAACGCGCTCGATCCGAAGCCGTACTACGGCGATCAGCTGCTCGAAGCTTCCGTCCTGACCGGCGCGCTGATCTGCGACGGCATCGGCGACTTCGTCAGCGTGGAGACGACGGAGGACCCGCGTCAGGCGCTCGCGCTGAGCTACGGGATGCTTCAGGGCTCCCGCGCCCGCACCACGCGCACCGAATACGTGGCCTGCCCCAGCTGCGGCCGCACCCTCTTCGACCTCCAGACGACGACCCAGCGCATCCGCGCCGCCACCGGCCACCTCAAGGGCGTGACCATCGCCGTGATGGGCTGCATCGTCAACGGACCGGGCGAAATGGCCGATGCAGACTTCGGCTACGTCGGCGGCGCTCCCGGCAAGGTCAACCTCTACGTAGGCAAACAGTGTGTGAAATACCACATCCCCAGCGCCGAAGCCGTCGATGAACTCATCAACCTGATCAAGGAACACGGCAAGTGGCAGGAGCCCAAACCCGTCGAAGTGTAAGGGGATTTTGGAACAAGAGTTAAAGGAGTCAGAAATCTTCAACAGAAGAACTCCTCTTTACTCTTTTTAACTCCTGTTCAATTCATCATTCCCTTAGTTCAAACGTGCCTCGGGCGACGACCTGGCCGTTGGCGATGATGTCGAGCTCGTGCCTGCCAGGGTAGTAGCGGCGGGTGGTGACGATTTTGAAGGAATGCTCACGCGTCCCCTCCCATTGCCGGTCTGTGACGGTCGGCTGGTGCTTCCAGCGGAAGACCTTGGGACGCGTCTGGCCGTTGGCCTTCATGTGGTGGATGGCGTAGTCGAGACGCAGGGCCTCCGGCACTTCCGCCATGCGCCCGGCGAAGCGAAAGGCCAGCTTGTCGCCGACGCGCACCGTGGGCGTCAAAATCTCCAGCGCCGCGTCGTGCCACGCGATCGGCCGGTGCCCCACCACCGCCAGCGCGCCCGGGTGGCCCTGCTTGAGCAACGTGCGCAGGGCGTGGCGCAGCAGTTTCTGCCGAGGTGCAGGCGCACCCTGCCACCAGTCCGCCGCGATGCGCGCCAACAAGTCCGGGTGGTCCTTGGCGATGTCGTTGAGGTGATTGGCGACCGAGCGGCGCACGTATTCACTTGGATCGTCGCGCAGGGCCTCCAGCAACGGCAGGCAGGCCTCCGGCTCGCGGATGAAGCACTGCAGGCGGATGCCCCAGGGCAGGCGCGGGCGCGTGCCCTCGCTCACCAGACGGCGCACATGCTCGTTGGCGTCACGGGCCCAGGGCTCCATCGCCTCCAGCGCACGAGGCGGATCCAAGGCGATCAGGTGGCGGATGCCAAACTCGGCCGTAAAACGCTGAGTCAGCTCCCGCTGCGCCGCCATTGCCAGCTCGAAATGAGCCGCCCCATGGCGCCCGACATACTCCGTCATCGGCATGATGGCCCAACCGTTGATGCCGCGCTCCAGACTCTTCGGGTCCGTGCGATCATGGCCGTCGGTCTCTGGGTGCAACGCGCCCAGCAGCACCGCCACCGCGGCCGGGAACTCCGCCGGCAGCGTGGCTTCCAGCGCCTGCACGATCTGCTCGGAGCGCGCCTTCAGCTCCAGCGCTTCCAGGCCGTCCAACGCGATCCGCTCGAATTCCGCGCGCGGAAACGCCGCCGAACTGGCCGCGAGCGCCCGCCCCATCGCGGTCACCACGTCGGCATTGAAGAGGTTCTTGAAAGGCTCCGCCATGCCGCTATTTCACGCCAAAGACAGACGCAGCGCAAGACATGCGGCCCTCCGATCAAGTGGCCTAATGTTTTTTATAAAATAGGATATTGCCCCCACGCCCAAAGCAAAACACATACAGTTATGCTCAAAACGGTTTTTGCACTCGCCTCCTCTCTGTTGCTCACCGCGCCAGCATGGGCCGCGCTCAACCTGCAAATCGACTCATTTACCGACACCGAATTCAGCTTTACGGTTTCGGGCACGCTCGAAAAGACGGACAATGCACCCACGTTGCCAGGCGTGTTTGCCGTTAGCCCGAGTGAATTCGTCGATGTAGCATTTTATACGGGCGCCCCTACAAGAACCTCCAACACGCTCACCATAGATGGAACGCCCGCGAGTAGCACGATGCTCGAGGATGGGAGCACCACCGGCTACTCCGCCAACTTCTACACAAATACCAATAGCATAGCTGACGGAGTCACCGTTACCGGTTCCATGACATTCACCGGCACCTTCAACACTGCAGCAGCCGATATCGCCGACTTCCAACTGTGGCTGGGCTATGACGGCAGCCGTGATCTTCACGAGCTTCAGGCCTCGAGCGCACCCGCGGTGCCGGAGCCCTCGACCTATGGCTTGATTGCCGGCGGTCTCGTGGCGGCCTTCGCTTTCCTGCGTCGCCGCCGCTAAACGGCACGCCAACGACTTTCATCAAACGGGCAGCCCTGCTGCTCACCGCGCCCGCATGGGCCGCGCTCAACCTGCAAATCGATTCGTTTACCGAAACCGAATTCAGTTTTACGGTTTCGGGCACGATTGAAAAGACAGATAGTGCGCCTGTATTGGGAGGTGTCCTCACCATCAGCCCGAGTGAATTCGTAGACGTTGCGTTTTATACGGGCACCCCTACAGACACCTCCAGCACCCTCACCATAGGCGGAACGCCCGTGAGTCTCGCCATGGCGAACAATGGAGGCACCACCGGCTACTCCGCCTATTTCTTTACGAACACGAGCAGCGTGGCCGACGGAACTACCGTTGCAGGCTCCGCGACATTCACCGGCACCTTCAACACTGCAGCTGCCGATGTCTCCGACTTTCAGCTGTGGCTGGGCTATGACGACAATCGCGATCTCTACGAGCTTCAGGCCTCGAGCGCACCCGCGGTGCCGGAGCCTTCGACCTATGGCTTGATTGCCGGCGGTCTCGTGGCGGCCTTCGCTTTCCTGCGTCGCCGCCGCTAAACGGCACGCCAACGACTTTCATCAAACGGGCAG
>WOUP01000004.1:0-127500 GCA_009772895.1 Puniceicoccaceae bacterium 5H
CGTGTAAGCAGGGCTAGTTGCCGCCCACATTACGGTCGAGGCTGCGGTATTGGATGGCTTCGAGCAGGTGCGGGGTTTCGATGCGTTCGGTGCCGGCGAGGTCAGCGATGGTGCGGGAGACCTTGAGGATGCGGTCGTAGGCACGGGCGGAAAGCTGGAGGCGCTCCATGGCGGAGCGTAGCAGGGTAGCGTCGCGATCGGTGAGGGCGCAGTGTTCGCGGATGTCGCGCGGGCTCATGCGGGCGTTGACGCGGATGCCGCCGTGGTCGCCAAAGCGGGTGCGCTGGCGGGCGCGCGCCTGTTCCACGCGCTCGCGGATGGAGGCCGAGGATTCGCCGGGCTTGGCCTGTTGCAGCTCGGCAATGGTCAGGGCGGGGGCTTCGACGTGCAGGTCGATGCGGTCGAGCAGCGGGCCGCTGAGGCGGCTGCGGTAGCGCTGGACTTGCTGGGCGGTGTTTTTGGTGCGGTCGTTGCCGTAGCCGTCAGGGCTGGGATTCATCGCCGCGACGAGCATGAAGGCGGCCGGAAAGGTGAGCTTGCCCGCGCTGCGCGAGATGGTGACCTGCCCGTCTTCGAGCGGCTGGCGCATGACCTCGAGCGCGCTGCGTTTGAACTCCGGCAACTCGTCGAGGAAGAGCACGCCGTGGTGGGCCAGCGAGATCTCGCCGGGCGCGGGCGTGCTGCCGCCGCCGATCAGGCCGACGTCGGAGATGGTGTGGTGGGGGCTGCGAAACGGTCGCGTGCGGGGCAGGGTGCCGTTTTCGAGCGTCATGCCGGCGGCGCTGTAGATGCGCAGCAGGTCGAGGTATTCCTCGCGACCCAGGCGCGGCATGATGGTGCCGATGCGCTTGGCGATCATGCTCTTGCCGCTGCCGGGCGGCCCGATCATCAGGATGTTGTGCCCCCCGGCGACGGACACCTCCACCGCGCGCCGCACGGCGTGTTGACCCTTCACCTCGCTGAAGCAGACGCTGGCCGGGTGCTGGGTGTCGTCTTCCGCGCCGTCGACGAAGGGCGGCAGGGGCGTGAGCGCGGTCTTGCCGCTGAGGAACGAGCAGGCTTCGTCCAGCGAGTTGACTTGATAGACTTCGAGATCGCCGCCGACGAGCGCGCCCTCCTGCGCAGTGGTGGGAGGCAGCAAGACGCCTTTTTTGCCCAGCTGGCGGGCGAGGGCGGCGAGCGCCAGGCCCCCGACGACGGGACGCGTTTCGCCGGAGAGGCTCAGCTCACCCGCGATCAGGTAATCGTCGAGCGGCTCCGCAGGCAATTGGCCGGTAGCGGCGAGCAGGCCGAGCGCGATCGGCAGGTCGTAGAGCGGGCCTTGTTTGCGCAGGTGGCCGGGGGCGAGGTTGATGGTCGTTTTGGTGCGTGGCGCGCGATAGCCGGTGTTCATCAGGGCGCTCCACACGCGGTCTTTGGCCTCCTTCACGGCACCCGTCGGCAAGCCGACGATCACGGGCTTGGGCTCCCCCTGTTCACCCGTGTTGCACTCCACTTGCACAGGCACGGCGTCGACGCCCATTAGCGCCCCGGATGTTACGACAGCCAGCATAGGAGCCGCAGCCTATCCGCGTGAGGGATTCCCGCAAGCATAATGTTCAGGTGTTCAGTATCAGGCGCTCACATGGGGGCGCAGCATGGCCACCGCCAGGTCCAGCATTTCGTGGATCTGTTGCCGCGAAGCGCCCGCTTTTGCCTGGACCGCCACGCCTTGGGTCAGCGTCATGACCATGCGGGTTACGGTGGCGGCGTCGGTAGCTTGCGGCATATCGCCTTCCCGTTGCGCCCGCTCCAGTCGTTCCTGCAGGGCCTGGAATGCGGCCGCGCGGTTGTGGTTCAGGGTTTCCTGGATCGGCAGGGCCTTGTCGGAGCAGGCCAGGGCTCCATTGATGCCCAGACAGCCCTGGGGCTTGTCCTGCTGGGTATTTGCCAGGGCCGACTGTTTGAGCATGGTTTCGACGACCTGCAAAGCGGTCGGCTCCTGCAGCGCCTCTTGCAGGAAGCGCATCTCCTGCTGCATGTAGCGCTCAAGTGCCTTGAAGAACAGGGCCTGCTTGTCGCCAAAGGTGGCATAGAGGCTCGGGCGCGCCACGCCGGTGGCAGCGCAAAGGTCGGCGTAAGACGTGCCTTCGTAGCCTTTTTCCCAAAACAGCAGCATCGCGGTTTCCAAGGCTTTTTCTGGGTCAAATTCTCGATGGCGGGCCAAAGTCTCCTCCTTATTTTATAACAATCGTTAAAGAATCGCTTGATTCTGGCAGGTAATTTTATACTGTGCGTTATAAAATAACTTACCTCAAGGGTAACCAACTCACCATCATTCAAATTAAGCGTATTTTCATGAGCAACAAACTTGAAAACAAAGTGGCGGTCGTAACGGGCGCGTCGAAGGGGATCGGTGCGGCCATTGCGCGCGCTTTGGCTGCAGAAGGGGCGTCTGTGGTCGTCAACTATGCTGCGGATCAGGCCGGCGCCGACAAGGTCGTGCAGGAGATCGAAGCCCAGGGCAGCCGCGCGGTTGCCATCCAGGCCGATCTGGCCCAACCCGCCGAGGTCGAGCGCCTGTTTCGCGAAGCCCACGCGGCTTTCGGTCGGCTGGACGTGCTGGTCAACAACGCGGGCATCTTTCAATTCGAGCCGTTGGAAGCGGTTACACCCGATCACTTTCACCGTCAGTTCGATCTGAACGTGCTCGGTCTGCTGCTTTCGACCAAGGAAGCGGTTCGATACATAGGCGAGCAAGGGGGCAGCGTCATCAACGTCAGCTCGGTCTCCGCGACCTACGCGGGGGCGGGATCGTCGGTCTACAGCGCGACCAAAGGCGCGGTGAACACCCTTACGCTGGCCTTGTCGCAGGAGCTGGGCCCCAGGAAGATCCGGGTGAACAGCCTCAGCCCGGGCATGGTCGAGACCGAAGGCTACCATGCGGCGGGCATCCACGACTCGCCGATGCGCCAGCAGATTGCGGCTGAGACGCCTTTGGGGCGCATCGGCGTGCCGGGCGACATCGCGCCGGTGGCCGCCTTCCTGGCCTCGGATGATGCGGGCTGGGTGTCCGGACAGATCATCGCGGTCGCCGGCGGGCACCGGTAGTCGGGCCTGGAGCGCCGCCTTAGCTGGCGCGGCGTTCTTCCACCCAGTCCGGGTATGCGGCGTCTTCCACTTCGTCGGTGGAGGACGTTTCTTTTTGCGGGGCCTTGCGCTTCGCCTTGCCGCCGTTGATGAGCAGCTGCAGGTCGGCCACCTGCTGGCGGATGTTCTCGGACTGGGCGTTGAGCTCGACGGCGGAAGAAGCGGTTTCCTCCGAGGCGGCGGCGTTCTGCTGCGTCACGGAATCCATGGAGGAGACGGCCTGGTTGATCTGCATGATGCCGTTGCTCTGTTCGGCGCCGGCGTTGGCGATCTGTTCGACCAGTGAGTCGATCTCGTGCACACGGTGCACAATGTCGTTCAGGCTGCGGTCGACCTGTTGGCACATCTGCGCGCCGGCCTCACTGCTTTTGACGGCCTCCTCGATCTTGGCCGAGGTTTCGGTGGCGGCCTTGGCACTGCGCTGGGCCAGGTTGCGCACTTCCTCGGCCACGACGGCAAATCCGGCTCCGGCTTCGCCTGCCCGGGCGGCTTCGACTGCGGCGTTGAGGGCGAGCAGGTTGGTCTGGAAGGCGATTTCGTCGATCGTCTTGATGATGACGGAGATCTCGCGGCTGGAATCCTTGATCCGATCCATCGAACGCGTCATGGTCTGCATCTGCTCGGCGCCCTTGTCGGCCATGCGCGTGCTCTCGCTGGTCAGTTCCGTGGCGCGGCGGGCGTTTTCGCTGTTGTGCGAGACCATGCTCTCGATCTCCTGCAGGGATGCACTGGTCTCCTCGAGGGCGGCCGCCTGCTCGGCGGAGCCTTCCGCGAGTTGGTTGCTGGCCTTGGAGACTTCGGCCGAGGCGTGGCTCGACTCGTTTGCGCTGAGGCCCAGCTGCTCTGAGATACGGCGAAGCTGGCGGGAAATCTGCCTGGCGAGTAGGAAGAAGGCGAGCGCTGCGGCGAGACCGCCGATGATCATGCCGCCGATGCGGATATAAGAAGAACGCTTGAGCCCGTGGGCGACTTCGTTCACCACGTGAAAGTATTCGTCTTCGGTCATGCTCACGCCGAGAACCCAGTCCCACGGCGCGTAGTAGGCGTAAAAGGCGATGTGTTCGCGCGGGGTGCCGTCGGGCGCGGTGGTGGTAAAATGGGCCTCGGCGATTTCGCCGGGCGCGAGCTGCCGGGCGTCCTGGGCGAGCTTTTTATAGACGGCGGGCTCGGCCTGGCTCAGGCGCGAGGCCGAGGTATCCGTTTCGTCTGCCTGATCTCCGACGAGGAAGCGGCCCTGGTTGTCACCCGTGGCGTTGAGGGCAAAGATGCGGCCGGTCTCGCCGAGGGTGGCGGCGCCGAATTGCTCGCGCAGCGGGGTAGCGGCCACGGCGTCGGGCGTGCCGACGTAGAGGATGCCGATCACGTCGCCCTGCGCATCGAAGAGGGGCTTGTAGGCGGTGATGTAGTAGGCATTGCCCACAAAGGCGCGCCCCATGAACGTCTCCCCCTGCAGTACTGTCTGCACGACCGGACTGGTGTGAGGAATGTAGGTGCCGATGGCGCGCTCGCCGTCGAGTTTTTTGACGTTGGTGGCGACGCGCAGCATGTCGCCCGCCTCGTTCATGCGCTGAAAGATCGTGGCGGTGTCGCCGGTGCGGGCCTGCAGGCGGTCGACCACAGGGATTTCTTCGCCCTCGACAAAAGCGCGCTCCTGCCCGAGCCATTCACCGCCCACCTGCATCTGCGGCAGTTCGAGCGTTGTGCTCGCGTGGGTCACCTGATTGACGGCCTCCCAGCTGACCTGCTGCGAGACGTCGAGCCCAATCCCGCCGGCGTGCGCCAACATCTCTTCCGCCGCGCCGAGGGTAGGCGTGAGCTTCTCCTTTAAAAGCTCGTCCGCCAGGGCGGTACGTCGCACCAAACCATCCACCGTTTGTTGCAGGTGCTCGGCGGTTTGCCGATCCACATCCTGCACGACCTGTTGCTCCAACTGGTGAGACTCGTATTCCGAGATGAGGGCCACGATGGCCATGGGGGCGAGGGCGCAGGTGATGCCAAAGATGAGCAGGCGCTGGCGGAGTCCTAGTTTTTTCGTCATAGCAAGTTCGCGTACCGGGTTACCGTCTGTGTCGGTACAACTCGCCCGCCACACCGTGAGGCTTAGTGTTTGATACGGCGTTCTCGAGAGTATAAGCAGGGGTTAATCCTTAGCGCCTCTTGCGGTTCTATCTTTACTGGTTTCAGGCCGATTTGGAGCTCCGGATGTAAAAAACGCGCTAGAAACTGTGTTCTAGCACGTTGGCGAAGAAGGGGTTGTGCGTTGGGTGAATCAGAAGGCCTCAAGCTCCTGTTCGGCCGAGGCGCGCAGATCCCGTGAAGAGCTGCCGACCTGGAGGCGGTAGGTGTCGGGCTCCATCACCCAGCCTTCGTCTTCGTGATAGGCACTGAAGGCGTCCTGGTGCAGGGTGAAGGTCACGGTCTGGCTTTCGCCCGGCTGCAGGAAGACCTTCTGGAAGCCCTTGAGCTCCTTGGCGGGGCGGCGGATAGATGGGTTTTCCTGGCTCACGTAGAGCTGCACCACCTCGGCGCCGGCGACATCACCGGTGTTGGTGATCTGGGTTTCGACCGTCACGGCATCGTCTGCGGTGGAGACGTGCAGCTCGGGCGCATAGTTGAAGGTGGTGTAGGAGAGGCCGTGGCCGAAGGGGAACTGGGGCGCTACGTCGTAGGTGTCGGCATAGCGGTAGCCGACGAAGATGTCGTCCTTGTACTGCACGCTGTCACCGCCAGGATATTCGCCGAGCGCGTGGGCGCCGCTGTCCTCGAGCACCTTGGGGAAGGTGACGGGCAGCTTGCCGGAGGGGTTGACCTGGCCGCTGAGGATGTCCGCCAGCGCGTGGCCGCCTTCCATGCCCGGATACCAGGCCTGTACGAGGGCGGGGATTTGATCGACCCAGCCGGTCATATCAGCTGCGCCGCCGCCGTAGAGCACCAGCACCGTGTGGGGGTTGGCGGCGGAGACCTCGTGGATGAGTTCGTCCTGGCCGAAGGGCAGGTGCATGTCGGGCTTGTCGCCGGCCTCGGCATCGAAGGCGTTACCGCCCCAGGAATTGTCGTAGCCATGGACAAAGCCGCCGACGAAGATCACGAGGTCGTGATCGCGGGCGGCCTTTACCGCCTCGCGGCGCAGTTTGCGGGACGGCTTCTTGCCCTTGGCAATAGCGTAACCCGGGAAGTAGTCGATCTGCACCTGATCGTCGAATGCCTCGCGGATGCCTTGCAACGGGGTGATCTCGTAGAGTGCGGGCACCTGAGAGCTGCCGCCGGCTTCGGCGTGCTTGTGGTCCGCATTGGCGCCGATCACGGCGATGGACTGCACGCCCGAGAGGTCGAGCGGCAGAAGCCCCCCTTCGTTCTTGAGCAATACGATACCCTCTGCGGCCACCTTGCGGGCGGTCTGCTGGTGGGCGGCGGAGTTGAACTCGCCGACGAGGCGGCGCTGATCGCCCAGCTTATGGATGCGGTACATCAGGCGCAGGATGCGTTCGACCTTGTCGTCGATCATGTCTTCAGAGATACGGCCTGCATCAATCAACTCCTTGGCGTCGCGCACGATGTAAAAGTCTTCGTAGGCCATGCCGTCCTTCAGCTCCGACCCCATCTCGATGTCCAGGCCATAGGCGAGGGATTGGTAGGGATCGTGGGCAGCGCCCCAGTCGCTGATCACCACGCCGTCGAAGCCGAGTTCGCCCTTCAGCAGATCGTTGATGAGGAACTCGTTGTGGGTGGCAAACTGACCGCGAAAGCGGTTGTAGGCGCCCATCAGACTGTAGGCGTGGCCCTCCTGCACGGCCTTCTTGAATGCCGGCAGGTAGATCTCGTGCAGCGCGCGGTCGCTCATCTGCACGTCCACAGTGCCGCGGTTGGTCTCCTGGTTGTTGGCCAGGTAGTGCTTCACGCAGGCGGCGACGTCGTTTTGCTGCACGCCCTGAATGTAGCCGACGGCCATTTCACCCGAGAGGTAGGGGTCTTCGGAGAGGTATTCGAAGTTCCGGCCGTTGAGCGGGGTGCGGATGATGTTGACGCCCGGGCCGAGGATCACGTCCTTGCGACGGTAGCGGGCTTCGCTGCCCAGCACGTTCCCGAAATCGTGGCCCAGCTCGGGGTTCCAGGTCGAGGCCAGGCAGATGCCGACGGGCAGGTAGGTGCTGCGGTCTTCGGCGTGGGCGTCGGCCTGCATGTCGCGGCCGTGCTCGTGGCGTACGCCGTGGGGGCCGTCGGACATGACCAGCTCGCGGATGCCCAGGCGACCAACGCCACCGGACGTAAACGACGAGGTGGCGCGGATCATCTTCAGCTTTTCATCCAGCGTCATCTGGTCGATCAGCGACTGGATCTCGGCCTCGTGGCCTTCCGCGGCCTGGGCGTGGGTGGTCAACGGCGTCGCGAAGGCCGCGACGCAGGAAGCGGCCGCGAGCAGTGTGCGGCCGATTTTTGGGGAGGAGGGGAATTGGAGCATATCCAGGGTTTTAAGCAAAGGTGGCAGCGCCGGGTGTCAATGCCCGGTGTGTTCGGCGGCCTGTTCTTTCGGCGTCGGCAGGCGTTTTTCTCGCGGTAGATCTTCGTAGCGACCCCACGCGGGCATCGAGCCGTGCGGATAGCGGCGCAACATTTCTTCGGCTAGCTCGGGCGAATCGCCGTATTGCTGCTGCAGGCGGGTCAACTCCTGGTGCATCGTCTCGCGCACCCCGGCGTAGGCCGGATCGTCGTAGACGTTGTGCATCTCGTGCGGATCTTCCTGCAGGTCGTAGAGCTCCCAGGCGTCGATGTCGTGGTAGTAGTGGATGAGCTTGAAGCGTTCGGAGCGCACCCCGTAGTGCCGTTTGACGAAGTGCCAGCCCGGGTACTCGTAGTAGTGGTAATACATCGAACGCCGCCAGAGGGCGATGGGATCGCCCTCGAGGATGGGTTTCAGGCTGCGGCCCTGCATGTCGTCCGGTGCGGGAATGCCGGCGAAGTCGAGCAGCGTCTGCGCGAAGTCGAGGTTGAGCGCGAAGCGGTCTTCAACCTGGCCCGACTGGATGCCTTCGGGGTAGCGAAAGATGAGCGGGATCTGCAGGGATTCCTCGTACATGAACCGCTTGTCGTACCAGCCGTGCTCGCCGAGGAAGAAGCCTTGGTCGGAAGTGTAGACCACGATGGTGTTGTCCGCGAGGCCCAGCTCGTCGAGCGTATCCATGATGCGGCCCACGGCATCGTCGACTGCCAGAACGCAGCCGAGGTAGTGGCGCAGGTAGTATTGATACATCCAGCGGGTGCGGTCCTGCCCCGTGAGATCTTCCGGCACCTTCATCAACGGATCGTCGCTCATGTACTGCAGGGTCAGGTGCGGGTCGATGCGCATGTTGTTGTCGCGGGCGGCCTCGCTGCGGTCGCTGTAGTCGTCGAACAGGTTATCCGGCTCCGCAAAGGTCACGTCGTCGAAGGCATGGGCATAGCGCGGTGGCGGCTGGAAATTGGAGTGGGGGGCCTTGTGCTGCGAGATGAGCATGAAGGGCTGGTCCGGATCGTGGTGGCGCAGCCAGTCGACCGTCTTGTCGGCAATGATGTCGGTCACGTAGCCCTTTTCGACGTGCATCTGGCCATCGGTGATGAAGGGCGGGTTGAAATACTGACCCTGCCCATCGAGGATGTCCCAGTGGTCGAAGCCGGTCGGCTCGGAGCCCAGGTGCCATTTGCCGATGATGGCGGTTTCATAGCCGGCCTGCTGGAAGAGCTGGGGGAACGTCGTCTGGCTGCCGTCGAAGCGGGTGGTCTCGTTGACCATGTAGCCGTTCAGGTGGCTGTATTTGCCCGTCAGGATCACGGCGCGGGCGGGGCCGCAAATCGAATTGGTGCAGAAGGCGTTGGTAAACCGCATGCCTTGGGAGGCGAGGCGGTCGATCTGGGGCGTCTCGACCAAGTCGCTGCCGTACGCGCTGATGGCGTTGACGGCGTGGTCGTCGCTCATGATGAAGATGACATTCGGACGCTTGGGCTGGCCGAAGGCGCTCGCGACGAGGGCGGCGCACAGGACCAGCAGCGTCAGCTTCAGGGGGTGTCGAAACATGGCGGGGTGGGGATTAGTGTTGGTCGCCTGGCTGGAAGACGCGCTGGAGAAAATTGCGGAGCTCGTGACGCCACACGCTCCATTCGTGGCCGCCCGGCATCTCGTGGAAGGTGACCTCGATGCCCGCGTCGCGCAGCTTTTGGGCAAATTCGCGGTGGCCGAGGATGCGCGGATCGTCGGAACCGCAGGCCAGGTAAATGAGGTCGAACTGGCGGTTGACCTGGTCCGCGCGGCCGAGCAATCCAGGCACGCGGTCCTCCACATCGAACTCGACCGCACTGAGCAGGCCGGAGCTGAAGTCGCCGATCCAGTCGAAGCGCTCGGGGTAGTGCAGGCCCATGAGAAACGCCTGGCCGCCGCCCATGGAGAGCCCCGCGATGGCGGTGTTTTGCGCGCCCGGTTCGATGCGGTAGGCCTGCTGGACGATGGGGGCGATGTCGTCGAACAGCTCGTGCTCAAGCGTATCGATACCCTCTTGGGTGCTACCGCTGGCCCAGGAGCCGTCGAGCAGGCCGTAGGGCATCACGATGATCATCGGCTCGGCTTCGCCCTTCGCGATCAGGTTGTCGAGGATGACGCCCGCACGGCCTTCCGCGGACCAGCTGCCGGCATGGTCGCCGCCGCCGTGGCGCAGGTAAAGCACGGGGTAGCGGGTCTTGCCGTCGGGATCGTAGCCGGGCGGTGTGTGCACGTAAAAGCTGCGCATCTCACCGACGGCGGTGGAGTCGAAATGGTGGATGTGGGTGACGCCTTGGGGCACGTTTTGGCGCTCGTAGAAACGCGGCGGCTCACCCGGGATCTCGAGCAGGCTGGAGTAGACCATGGTGCCGGCCTTGACGTTGGGGTTGGTGCGGTCGAGCACCGGCAGGCCGTCGACGATGAAGTTGTAGCCGTAGATCTCTGGCTCGAGCGGGTCGACGGTTACGCTCCAGACGCCGTCTTCACCGCGCTGCAGTTCGTGTTTTTCGACCGTCCATTCGCCCAGCGCGAGCGTGACGGACGCGGCATCTGGCGCCCGCACTCGAAAGGTGACGCTGCGGTCTTCGTGAATGACGGGAGAAAACGGCTCGTGCTCGCTGTCCCACCAGCCCGCTACGCTGTACGTGTTTTTTTCGGTCGCGGCTGAGGTGAAGGGTGTGGTTAGGCTTGTTAGCGTTAGGATCGCGGCGAGGCGCAACGGGGTATTCATGATGTCCAAGGAGAGGAGTGGGGTTTGTAAAACGCTCCCGCGGGGTGCTCTGGCAGCCCGGCAAGAGGAACGAAGGGGAGGGGTAGGGTTATTGAAAGGAGAAATCGCCGCTACATGCGCCAGCGGATATTGGTCTCGAGCTTGATCTCTTTGGGTTCACGGATGTGGCCTTCGATGCTGTCCATGATCAGCTGGGCGCAGTTGCTGGAAATGTACTTCTCGGGCTGCTCGATGCCGGTGATGCGCGGCTTTGTGAATTCAAAGTAGTCCATGTCATCGAAGCTGGCGAGCTGGAGGCGGCTCAGCTCTTCCGGAAAGTCGCGCTCGAGCAGCAGATAGCCGCTGTAGGACGTCATGTTGTTGGTGAAGAAGATCGCTTGAATGCTGGGCGTGAGCTTGAAGAGACGGCGGAACTGTTGGGTGAGCGTGCCCATCACATCCTTGGGGTCGACCGTGCAGATGAGGGCCGACAGCGAGCGCTTGTGGCGTTCCTTCAGCGCGTCCTTGTAGCCCTGGATACGTTCGCGGATGGTCTCGGCCTCTGTGGGGATGGTAACCAGGGCGATGCGCTCGAGCCCTTGATCGAGCATGCGCAGCACGCAATGTTTGACGGATTCGCGGTTATCCACCCCGACATAGTGCGTCTCGAAGTTGGGCACCTTGCGGTCGAACAGCACGATGGGGATGCCGCTGCCCTCGATCTCGAGCAGCGACTTGTGCGCCTTGGGCGTGGGCGCCATAATGACGCCGTCTATCCGGCGCGCGAGCAGGCTGTTGACCACGCTTTGCTCACGCTTCGGGTTTTCCTCCGTGCTGGCCATGATGATCTGGTAGCCCTGTGGCTCGATGATGTCTTCGATGCCTTTGGCGATCTTGGCGTAATAGCGGTCAGAGATGTCGGGAACGATGAAGCCGATCGTGAAAGTCTTGCCGGAGGTCAGGCTGCGGGCCTGCGCATTGGGGCGGAAGTTCCGCTTCTCCACAAAGTCCAGCACCTTCTGCTGGGTGGCTTTGCTGATCTTGTAACGTTCAGATTTGCCGTTGAGAATGAAGGAGATCGTGGTCGGGGAGAGCGACAGCTCCTCGGCTATCTCTTGAATGGTGGATCGCTTCATGGACGGACCGGCGGATATGGGACGAAGGTTAACCTTGGGTGACTTAGTCGCAGGAATGCCTTGGGTCAACCCGGCAACACGAGCGTGGGCATTTCCTCGGGTGGCATCTTCTGTGAGGCAGTTTGGAAAGCTAAAACGTTTTAGGCAAGAGAAAGCGGCTTAATCCTGAGGAAAAGAGGTGAACCTATGAGTGCCCTAGCAGGGGTAGATTGGCCGAGGTCAGGTTGCCGCGGCGCGAAGGTTGTCTGATCTGCTATTGGTTCATATTGCTGATTGTTAATTGCTTGCATGATTATTTCCTGTCCGGGGACTGCCTTTGTGGTGAATCCTTGTGTGTTTTTGCTTGAGCTAAAACGATTTAGTTTATAGTGAGTTCTGCTACCGCCCAAGTTCGGGCCGTCAACCTTTTCGTGTGAAATCGAAAGACGGTTCCGGCGCCATCGCTTTTCGGATCAGGGCCATCCGGAAGGGGCGATTCCCTGCAATTGTATATAGAAACTGTCTGGGGGTATCTCGTGACAGGACCGGAATCCTGGCAATGCAGCCGGATAGCAAGTGCTGTTCAAGATAAGCGGCCTTGTTATTATAGACAATAGAGGGAGTTTCTGGGGAGAAGCTCCCGTAAGTAATCAAAAAAAGGGGCACTCCAGACAGTGCCCCTTTTTTGCTTTGTATGCGGTGAAAGTGGCTATTCACCCGCAGCCCACACGAAGGTGCCGACGGCACCGGGTTCAAGTGGCAGGCGCACGTAGTGGCCGCGATACTGTACGAGCAGAGAATCGGCGTAAAAGCTGTCGTTGGCCACGATGAGCACAATCTGTCCGTCCGGGGTACGGAAAGCCACGTTGGGCAGCACCTCGGTCTCGTGAATGAGGGTAGCGCGGATGAGGCCCGGGCGCTCCTCGTCTTCGGTCAATTGCACGGTGTCGTCACCCGGCGCGGTGGAGGCGATACGGACGGAACCCGGGGGCACGAAACGCGAGGCGTGGGCGATGGTGTAATAGGCGATGTTGCGCGTCACCGTGTCACCGTCGAGCGTCAGCGCCCCTTGGCAGATGCCGCAGCCGCCATTGTCGGTATGGGGATCGTTGTGGGGGTCGGCGGCGAGGTTCCAGAGGATGACATTCCGGCTCCAGTTGCGCGTCACGCCGATGATCATGCGCTTCACGCGGCGGGCAATGGCGATCTCATTGCTGGTCGGATCTTCCGTCACCATCTGCTCGGTGAAGTAGAGGTGTTTGTCGGGCCGGGCCTGGTGAACGACGCTCATGGCTCCGAGATCGCCGCGGTAGTTGTGGAAGCCCGAGCCAAGGGCAAAGTCCGAGATGACGGGGTCGTCAAGCAGGGCCAGCGGATAATCGGCGCGGTCGGTATTATGGTCGAACAATACGAGGTCCGTCTCGAGCCCGGCCTGCTTGAATGCCGGGATGAGGTGGTCTCGCAGGAAGGTGCGCTGCTCGTCCAGATACCACGGCATACTGGGGGTGTTGCGTGAGTTGAGCGGCTCGTTCTGGATCGTGATGGCACTGATCCTGATACCCTCCCGGGCCATTTCCTGGATGTATTTCACGAAATACTGCGCGTAGCTGGGGTAGTATTCTGGCTTCAGGTGTCCGCCGCGTACCTCCTCGTTTCCCTTCATCCAGGCCGGGGCGGACCACGGAGAGCCGAGGATGGGGATGTCGGGGTTGATCTCGAGGATCTCGTGCATGACGGGGATTACATCGAGGCGGTCCGGCCCGAGGTCGAAATTCTGCAGGTCTGGGTCGGTCTCGCCTGCCGGCAGGTCGTCGTAGGAAAAGACGAAACTGTTGAGGTCAGACGCGCCGATGGTGAGGCGCAAGTAGCTGATGCCGGTGCTTGCCGGCCCCGGCTCGAAAAGCTCGTGCAGGAGCTGGGATCGCGCGTCCGCACTCATGGCCATCAGGTGCTCCGCGCTGCCGCCGGTGAGGGCGAAGCCAAAGCCGTCCATCGTCTGGTATGCCATGCTGTCATCGATGGTGATGACGGGGCCGAGGCCGGGCTTGCGCTCCTGGAAGCGCCGTTGCTCCGGGCTGCGCTCGCCCAGCATGGATCGGTCGGAGGTGGTAATCCAGGCGGAGATATCCTGCCCGTGAAGCGTTGAGCCGAGGGTCAGGGTGAGGGAGAGGAGGCGAGGAAATATTTTCATGTGGCAGGGTTTGTGAATAGAACTTTCAGGCGGATCGATCTGTCGCCTATGGGCTCGTGATAAAAGAGGCTGTATGGATGTGATTTCAACTCAATTTACAGACTATGATCATGTTTAACGATTCGTCCGGTGAAGCTGAGAAAAGAACAAAGAGTTGCGCTAAATCTTCACAGTTGTTAAGCGTTCCAGGTTGATTATAATCCATTGGCTGCCGTCTCCGCGGCCGCATCGGTCCGACAATTTACGATCGAGCTCCTACCCCAAAACCTCATGTACACCAACCGTCGTTCTTTCCTCAAGGGCCTCTGTGTGGCCTCCACGACCCTCGGGATCACTTCCGCCTTGTCGGCGGCCGATACGCCTCAAGGGCTGAAAATGCCCGAAGTCGCTTCCGAGGGGGCTGAATTGCAGATCGGTGACGACATCGCCATCGCCGAGACGCAGCTGGGCAAGGTCAAAGGCTACGTCTCGCACGGGATCTACACCTTCATGGGGATCCCCTACGCTGCCGATACCAGCGGGACCAACCGCTTTCAACCGCCGCAGCCGCGCGAGCCCTGGGAGGGCGTACGACCGACCGTCTTTTGCGGTAACTCCGCGCCGCAGGACGTCTATCCGCGCCAGTCCGACTCCTACGACACGTTTCTCGATCACTGGAATTATGACGAGCTAGGCGAGGATTGCCTCTACCTCAACGTGTGGTCGCCGAAGCTGGATCGACGGAAGCGTCCGGTGCTCGTCTGGCTGCACGGCGGCGGCTTCGTGCGCGGCAACGGCATGGAGCAGGACGGTTACCACGGCGAGCATCTGAGCCAGGCCGGCGACATGGTGTTTGTCTCCGTCAATCACCGCCTCGGCGTGTTCGGGTTTTCGGATCTGTCGGGTGCGGGCGGGCAGGCTTTTGCCAGTTCGGGCAACGTCGGTATGCTCGACCTCGTGGCAGCCCTGAAGTGGGTGCGGGATAACATTGCCCAGTTTGGCGGCGATCCGGGCAATGTGACCATCATGGGCCAGTCCGGGGGCGGGGCCAAGGTCTGCCTGCTCTGTGCCATGCCCGAAGCCAAAGGGCTGTTCCAGCGGGCGGTGGCGCTCAGCGGCAACACGCTCGATGCCATTCCGCAGCAGGATTCGCGTCAACTGGGCGAATACATCCTGAAAGAGGCGGGGTTGGAGGCCGACCAGCTGGACCAGCTGCAGTACATGCCGTGGCGGGAATACCTGGACCTGGCCCAGCGGGCGGCCCGACGCATGGATTGCGAGGTCGGGGGCACCGGGCGTCGGCGCGGCGCTTTCGGGCCAGTTGCCGATGGGGTGCACATCCCGGCGCGCCGCTTCTTTGAGCCAGGAGGTGATGCGGCTTCCGACGTGCCGATGCTGCTTTGCACGACCGTGCACGAGTGGGGGCCCAGCCGTTACGATCCCACGGCGGAAGACATCACCTTGCCGGAAGCGAAGGAGCGCCTGCGCGAGCGTTACGGCAAGAATACCGACCGTATCGTGGAGGCTTACGCCAAAACCTTCCCGCATGCGCGGCCCGTCGAGGTGTGGTCGATGATCCTCTCGTCCCGTCAGTCGGTGGTGCAGACCGCGAACGCCAAGCTGCACCAGAAATCGCCCGTCTACATGGCGTGGTTTGACTGGGATTCGCCGCTCTTCGGGGGGCGTCTGCGCTCTTTTCACTGTCTCGATATCAGCTTCTGGTTTCTCAACACCTCGCGCATGATGACGCACACCGGCGGCGGGCCGCGGCCGCAGGCGCTGTCGCTCAAGATGGCTGACGCGCTCCTGCGGTTCATGCGCACGGGCGATCCGAATGGCGGTGCCCTGCCGCGCTGGCCGCGCTACACACGGGAGCGGGGTGAGACGATGGTGCTCAGCGATACCTGCGAGCTGAAAAACGACCCCGACCACGCTGCCCGTCAGACGCTTCCCGCCTAGAGATTTCCGAGAGATTCACCGCTCTCTGGCTGGAGCCGACCCTGACGGCTTCAGCTTTTTTTGATCTTGCCCACGTCAACTAAATCGTTTTAGTTGACAGTAGTCGGGCTGATTCGTTAGCACGGGTATGGTCCCGCTCCTTTCACCCCTTCTTTTCCCGTTTCCACATGCCCCCACACCAAATCGCCCTGGTTTACGACCCTCAGGAGTCGGAGTGTGCGTTGCGCGTATTGGCGGGCGTGGCACGCTTCCTGGAGCAACATGAGGCCCATTGGCGTTGCGCGCTGCTCCCGCTGCCTGATGGGGATGAATGCCATCCGAGCCTGAACGGACACGCGCTGGACGGCGTGATTACGATCGAGGCCGCTCCCGGCCTGCTCGACGCCTGTGCCTGGCGCGGCTTGCCGACAGTGGCGGTGAATGCGGCCGAGAGCGGCCTCCACCAGGTTATCCACGTTGGGCCCGACAACACGTATGTGGGGCACATGGGCGCAGAGTTCTTCGTGGAACGTGGGTTCCGTCACCTGGCGTATGGCGGCTCGCCCCTGGCTGCGTCGTCACCCGAACGCGAGGCCGCCTTCATCGAAGCGGCCGAGCTCTCGGGCGCGAGTGTCGGCACGCTGGAGTTGCCGCCGGCTGATGTGGCCGATGGTGGAGCGCCGTTCGCGTTGGTACGTTGGCTGGAAAAGCTGCCGCGACCACTGGGGCTGCTGGTGCACCACGACGGGTTGGCGGTGCAGGTGCTGGCAGCGTGTCAACGGTTGGGGCTTTCGGTGCCGGAAGACCTGGCGCTGCTCGGCATCAACAACGAGAGCGTGCGCTGTCAGTTGTGTTCGCCCGGGATCAGCAGCATTGATCTGGGCTACGAATACATGGGGCTGACGGCAGCGCGGCTGTTGCAGCAATGCCTGCAGGGGCAGGTGCCGGATCGGCGGGCGTTTTTTCTGGAGCCGGTCGAGATCGTGCAACGGCGTTCCACCGACGCGACGGCCGTTTCCGATGACCGGGTGGCGCGGGCGATCCGCGTCATTCAGGATCGCGCGACGCAGGGCCTGACTGTCGATGCTCTCGCGCGGCAACTGAAGATCTCGCGCAGCAGTTTGGAACGGCGCTTTCGCAAGCAAGTCGGTCATTCGCCGCAGACGGAGCTGCGCCAGGCACGGTTGCAACAGGTGAAGCGGCTGTTGCAGGAGACGGATCTTACGATTGCTGAAATCGCCAACCGCACGGGCTTCGTCAATCCCGAGTACCTTTACGTGGCCTTCAAGCGTTTGCACCGGATCACACCCGCGGAGTATCGCGAGCGTTGCCTGCTGCAGAGCGGCCGGAGTTATTCCGCGCCCCGTCTGGCGGCCCTTCATGCCTGATTATCCGGATTACCCGCAATTCCTTCATGTCACTTGTCAGCCCAGATCAGCCTGGCGCGGCGACCCGTTCTACCGAAGCGTATGAGCGATTGAACCGCGCTTTTGCCAGCCCCGTCGATTTTAGCGACCCCTACGATTCCCGCGACATCGCGGTGGATTGGGAGGTGCAGACACCGATGGGGGAGGCGCTGCGGATCCCTGCCTTCTACGATGCCCGCTTGTGTCCTGAGCGTCCCTGGCAGGTGCGTTTTACCCCGCGATCCGCGGGCGCATATCAGGCGATGTGGGTTGTCCGGAGCGGGGGAGAAGTCTCCCATCAAAGCGAACCGGAGCGGTTTGTAGTCGAGGCATCTCGCGACGGCGCGCGGGGTTTTCTCCGCCAGGTGGAGGGGTGGGGCCTGCGTTTTGAAAACGGCGAGCGGGTGCGCGGCGTCGGCATCAACTTCGCCTGGGAGGAGGAGCCGGGCCGCCGGCGGGGCAAGCTGGACTACCGCTACGAGACCTTTCTGCCCGCGTTGAAAGCGGCCGGGGCAACGTTTTTTCGTACCTGGTCCTGCCCGTGGAACCTGCCGTTGATCTGGAACACGCCGAGCCCGCGCCATGAGCGCTACGACCTGCAGGCGGCTGCCAAGTTGGATGCGGTCGTGGCTTTGAGCGAAGGCCTGGGCCTGTGCTTCATGTTCTGTCTGGATTACCACGGCGCACTCAAGCTGGTGGAAGACTACTGGGGCGGGAACGCCTTCTGGCCCCGACACCCTTACAATCGCGAAAACGGTGGCACCTGCACCAAACCGGAGGACCTCTTCACCGATGCGGCAGCACGCCACGACTATCGCGACCGCCTGCGCTACATCGTGGCCCGCTGGGGCTACAGTCCGGCCTTGGGCGTGTTCGAGCTGTGGAACGAGATCGACAACGCGATGGAGGGCGATCGGCAGCCGATCGCCGAAGCGTCCATCGTGGACTGGCACCGCGAGATGACCGCCTTTTTGAAGAAGCTCGATCCCTACGGTCGTCCGGTGGCCACGAGCCTGAGCCATACGGATATCCGGGCACTGTTCAGTCTGGAACACATCGACTTTACCCAGCTCCACCTCTACTGCCGCAGCGAAGAGCTGTTGGAGCAACTGGAGCGCAATCGGCGCAACTACGGCAAGCCGGTCATCGTGGGCGAGTTCGGCTACGATTGGCGGGCGCCGGAGGACCCCTTCGCGCACCTCTTCAATGCCGACCTGAAGCTGGCGCTGTGGCGGGCGCTGTTCAGCGAGACGCCCGTTTTGCCGCTGGCCTGGTGGTGGGAGTTGCACTACGAAAACGGCGGCCTGCCCATCCTCAAGGTAGCGGCGGAGTTCGCTCAGTTGGTGGCGCAACGCTGCAATTGGGAGGTCGCGCCGGTGGCCTTGCCGCGGGTCGAAGGCCTGGAGCTGCAGGCCTTTGCTTCGAGTGAGGCCCTCTACCTGTGGGTCCGACGGCTGGATGCTTCGGCCCCCATGATGATCCCGCTGCAGGAGTTGCCCACGCAACCGCAGCGCGTCCTGCAGTTCGACCTCGAGGCCATGCAGTCCCAACCGGCGGATGCTGCGTTGGTGCGACGATACCCCGGTAATCTCGAGTTGTCTGCCGCCGATTTACCCGACATGACGGTGCTGATCCTCGAGCACTGAGCCTGTTTCACGACTACCCTGCTACCCCCTCCTTCCCCCATGGAGCAATTGTCTGCCCCCCTGACCGGTCTCAAAGAAAAGATCGCCTACGCCTGCGGCGATACCGCTTCGGTCCTCTACTACCGGAGCTTCGCCATGTTCCTGATGATCTTCTACACGGATGTGTTCGGGATCAGTGCGCAGCAGGTGGGGCTGATGTTTCTGGTGACGCGGATCTGGGACGCCATCAACGACCCGCTGATGGGGATCGTGGTGGACAGGACCCAGACGCGGGACGGCAAGTTTCGCCCTTGGCTCAAGTGGATGGCCATTCCGCTCGGGCTGGTGTCGATCGCGTTGTTTACGGTGCCCGATCTCGGGCCGCAGGGAAAGCTCGTCTATGCCTGGGTGACCTATGTGTTGGCGGGCATGCTCTATACGGCGATCAACATCCCCTACGGAGCGCTGATGGGGGTGATGACGCCGCACTCGGATGAGCGCACTGTCTTGTCGTCCTTTCGCTACTACGGCGCCCTGGCCGGAGACCTGGTGGTCAAGGGACTGACGATCTGGCTGGTCACGCGGCTGGGGGCGGGGGACGAAGCGGCGGGCTATCAGCGCACCCTGATCGTCTTTGCGGTGCTGGCGAGCCTGCTCTTTTTCTTTACGTTCTCAGGCACGCGGGAGCGGGTTCAGCCCCAGCCGGAGGACCACGGCTCGAGCTGGTGGCAGGACCTCGGCTACCTCTTGCGCAACCGACCCTGGGTGGTGCTGAGCGTGATGGGCATCCTGATGCTCATCTGGGTCTCGGTCCGCGGGGGCGCGACGCTCTATTACTTCAAGTATTACATTGGCAACTACGAGAAGTGGACGGCGTGGTTCCTCGTGGTGGGGGTCGTCGCCAACTGCGCAGGCGTTTCGCTGCTGAAGTTCTTCACGGGGCTTTTTCGCGGCAAGCGCAACACCTTTGCCATGCTCACGTTGCTGGCTTCGCTGGCCCAGCTGATGTATCTGGTGATCACCCCCGATCAGATTGCGCTGCTCTTTGGCACCGAGATCGTGATGTCTCTGTTTACGGGGCCGCTCTTCGCGCTGTTCTGGTCGATGGTGGCAGATACGGCGGATTACGGGGAGTGGAAGTATGGGCGCCGGACGACGGGCCTCGCCTTTTCCGCCGGCACCTTCTCGCAAAAGGCGGGCTGGGCGATCGGGGGTTCGATCGCCAGCTTCCTGCTCGGCTTTTACGGCTACCAGGCCAATGTGGAGCAATCGGCGGAGGCCATTGGCGGCATCCGCTCGCTCATGGGCCTGGTGCCGGCGCTTATCGGTCTGGCTACGGTCGGGGTCACGCTGCTCTACAACATCGATCGTCAGCTGGAGCTGCAGATGGAGCGTGAACTGCGTGCCCGTCACGCCGTGTAGCGCCTACTCCGTATCCGTGGCGTCGGTGTAGACGACGCGCAGCCCGTAGACGCCGCCGGCCTGATCGTTTTCCCGGGAGGCGAAGCGCACGCGCACGTGTTGCTTGCCCTTGGTCAAGGCGGCGGGGATGTCGTAGGTGCGGTCGTAGAAGTCGCCCACGATCTTGCCCCGCTCGATGGTGGGGGAGGCGATCTTTTGGTCGTCCACGTAGATGTCGAAGGTGTGGCTGCTCCAGATGCCGGTCCAGTAGGTCACGACGAGGCTTAAGGGGCGGTCCGGCGCGACTTCCATCGCGTAGGAGAAGGCGCCGCCGTTGCTGGCGACCCGGCTCTTGCGCCCGGCCTTTTCTTCCACGCGGCTGTCTTCGCTCACGAGGTCGTGCTCGACTTCCGGCTGTTGATAGCCCGGCGTGACGTAGTCGACCGTGGCGGCCTGCAACTGCATCTCCGCCTGGCGTTGCGCCTGCATCTCGGCCTCGCGCACCTTCCATTCCTGGGCGTCCATCAATGGGAAGTAAACGGCGTATTGCTCCTGATAGACGCGGTAGAGCGGCTCGAAGCGCACGTCCTGCGGCTTGACCGTGCCGTGGCTGCGAAATTCGGCAAAAGCTTCGCCCGTGGGCTCAAGGGAATCGAGCACTGCTTGTGCATCGTCGGCCACGAAGACCGGTGGAAACGCGTCGGTCTTGCCCCGGGCCTTGAGGTGGTCGCCAAAGCGCTGGCCGCCCGGCTGCTTCTCACCGTCCTGGACCGGCACGATACCGGCGAGCACGCTGGGCCCATACAGCACCGAGAGGATTTCGCCGTCGGTGTGGGGCAGGGCTTCGGTGTGCAGGCGCATCGGCAGGCGCAGCTCCACGGTGTCGCCGTCCTGCCATTCGCGCTCGAGCGTGAGGTAGGACGTGGGTTCGGAAGCGACCTCCACGCGCTCGCCGTTGATGGAGATCTCGGGCTGCTCGCACCAGTAGGGCTGGCGCAGCTTCAACGCCAGTTGGCGGGGCGAGTCGAGATCCAGCTCCAGGCGGACGCGCTCTTCGTTGGGAAAGAGCGTATCCTGGATCAAAGTGAGCCCTTGCTCGGGCCATTCGAGTTCACTGCCCATGTAGAGGTTGATCCACAAGGTGTCGCCGTCGGGGCTGTGAAAGTAAGCCTGCTCGGGGTAGCGCGCCGGGTTTTCCATGCCGGTGCCCACGCAGCACCACCACGAGTCGAACTTGCTGGAGAAGACCTTGACGCCGGTGGAGTCCAGCCCGAGGAAGTAGCCGAATTCGCCCGGCTCGGGGCCGATGTTGGCCGCGATGTGGTTGATCAGGCCCCGCTCGGCGAAGTCCATCAGGCGCGCCTGCGGCTCCCACGAGAAGAGGTGGCCGGTCAGCTTCTCCATGTTGTAGGTGTTGCAGGTCTCGGCTGTGTAGGGCGTGAGGTGGTTCTCGAACTCGTCGACCGGGAAGAAGTGCTCGCTGTCGCCGTGGCCGCCAATGACGTAGGCGCGGTCGATGGCGACGTCTTCCCAAAAGCTGGTGGCGGCGGTGTGGAATTCAGGGCGTTGCGTCAGCTCATATTCGCGCGCCACGCCGATCACCTTGGGGATCTGGGTATTGCCGTGTTGGCCATTGAGCTCATCCTTGCCCTCGAACATCGGCTGGAGCACCGCCTGATGGTTGAAGTCGCGGATCGCCATCTCGAGGTAGTGATCGTTGCCGGTATCGACGGAGAGGTCGGCCAGGACTTCGTTCATGCCGCCGTGTTCCGAGCGCAGGATCTCCTGGATCTGGTCTTCGTCGAGGCGCGAAAAGATGCCGTCCATCCAGTCTACCATGCCCTTTTCGACCTGCAGGGCCGCTTCGCTGCCGGCGTGGCGGTAGGCGTCGCGCAAGCCGGCAAGCACCTTGTGCAGGTTGTAGAGGGGCACCCACACGCCGTTGAGGCTAAAGCCGGAGGCGTCGATCTCGCCTTCCCCGAGCTTGGCCAGCGCTTGCTTGTCGACCGGCAGCAGATAGCCGTCGCCATTGGCCTGCTGGCATTGGGCGAGCTCGTCGACGATATAATCCACACGCTCCTTCAGACGTTCGTCGCCAGTGGTGGCGTAGAGCAGACTGAGGGCGGAGAGGTAGTGCCCCAGGGAGTGGCCGGCAATGCCCGCGCCTTCCCAGCCACCGTAGCGGTCGGCCTTTTTCTTGAGCCCGGCCTGTTCACGAAACGGGGCGATGAGGCGGTCTGCATCGACCATCAAAAGGTATTTCAGGTGCACGTCCTGGCGCGCCTTGAAGGGGCCTTCCGTCAGGTGGACCTGGGAGAGGGGAAAGGGCTCGGCCTTCAGGGGCAGTGGATCGGCGTGAACGGGCACGGCGGCGCAGATGGCGGCCAGGGGTAACAACGGTTTCAGGGTGCGCATAACGAAGGGGTTTCGGGGTTGGCAGGGGGAGCGCAGTTGAAGAGCTGCCAGCTTGGCAGGGTGAGATGGAGACGGCCAACCGGAAGCCTCTTGACGGTCAAGTGGTGGAGGAAAACGCCTGACGACCGTGAAAATGCAGCAAAAGCGGCCCGGCCTGTCCTCTTGGGCGTCGCCGGCGCGTCATGTTGCTGAAGCGGCCCCTTCGCACGCTCGTTACCCGGGCGTTCGGTGGGACCGTTTCTGAGGCATAAAAGCAACATTTTGGGTCTGACGCGCGCGTCCGTATGCAGCATAACAGCACGGCTGCGCGGCCTGGTCCGCCCAACTCACCACGATCCACCTATCTCAATGTCTACATCTGCCGATACGACCGCCACGCCGGTCAAACCCGTTCCGGAATTCATGCACACCGTCACGCCCCACCTTATCTGTCGCGATGCGATGGGGGCGGTCGAGTTTTATAAGAAGGCCTTTGGCGCTCAGGCACTGGTCGTCATGCCGATGCCCGACGGGAAGGCGCTCATGCACGCCATGCTCCAGATTGGCGATGCCCACATCATGCTGGGCGAGGAAAACGAAAAGTGGGGCTGCCTCGGTCCGCTCACGCTCAAGGGCTCACCCGTCTCGATCCACCTGCAGGTGGAGGATGTCGACGCGGCGTTCGCGCAAGCCGTCGAAGCGGGCGCGAAGGTCACCATGCCGCTCGAAAACATGTTCTGGGGCGACCGCTACGGCGTGGTCGAAGATCCCTACGGCCACAAATGGTCCCTGGCTTCAACCGTTGCCCAGCCGACCCCGGAGGAAATGCAGGCCGCTGCGGCCAAGATGTTCGCCGAAGGCGGCGGCTGCGGAGAATAGCGCCGCGAGTTCGGTTGCCTTTCTCGTCCCCGTGATCGCTCGGTCGCGGGGACTTTTCGTTGAGGCGGTCTAATGCTGCGCGAGCAGGTGGCCCTTGTCGCCGCAGGTGCAGGCGGGGGTCTCGATCTCGAGCGTGCAGTGGCCGATGTGAAACTCGTCGTGCAGGAGCTGTTTGACGCGGTTACGGATGGATTCACGCCCTTCGGCTTCCGGCATCAACACCAGATGGCCTTCGAGCGCGCGGTGGTGTTCGTCCAGCTCCCATACGTGCAGGTGGTGGAGCTCCTGCACGCCCTGGATGCCAGCGACGGCCTGGGCGAGGTCTTCCAGGCTGAGATCGGCGGGCGTGCCTTCCATGAGGATGCGCGTGGTCTGTTTGAGCATGCCTACGGACATCCAGAGGATGTAGCCGGCGATGACGAGCGTGAGCACCGGGTCGATCCAGGTCCAGTCGAGCCAGTAGATGGCGGCCCCGCCGGCGAGCACGGCAAAAGAGGCGCCGGCGTCGGTCAGGTTGTGCAGGAAGGCGGCACGCACGTTGAGGCTGCCCTTGGACATCGACCAGAGCAGGAAGACCGTCCCGAGGTCGATCACGATCGCGAGCACCGAAACGCCCATCATCCAGCCGCCGAGGATGGGTTCGGGGCTGATGAAGCGCGCCACGGCTTCGTAGAGCAGGTAGAGCCCGACCATGATCAGGGCGGTGAGCTGGATCATGGCCCCGATCAGCTCGGCGCGGCGATAGCCAAACGTGTAATGCCGGTCCGCGCCGCGCCGGGAGATCTTGCGCGCGATGTAGGCGATGAGCAGGGCGGCGGCATCATTGGTATTGTGCAGCGCATCTGCCATCAGCGACATGCTGCCGGCGAAGATCCCGCCCGCAAATTCCGCGATGGAGAGCGCGAAATTGATGATGACGGCCCAAAGCAGTCCCACATCGCTCACTTGGTCCGTCCCGTGATCGTGATGATGGTGGCCGTGTCCGTGGTGATGATCGTGGCCCATGCTGCCGCAGTATAACCGGAAAAGCGGCATCTGCAAAGGGGCGGCCTCGATGCACCACCCGGTGGGTGAAGGTCGGATCCCAGTATCCCGGTGGTATCGGGCTCAATGGCCCTCCAACCCCCGGCTACGTTATGGCAAGCCTTCAGCTTGCGGATGGCGTATCGCGCGGGTGCTCTTTGCACAAAAAACCGGCGTTTCCATGGAGGAAACGCCGGGGAGAAAAACAGGATGTGACCGTCGCTTAGCCGTTGATGCCCATGAGGAACTGGATGTTCGTCTGGGTCTTCTTGATGCGGCCGATGAGCATTTCCATCGCATCGGTGCCCGGCACGCCCTTCATGGCGCGGCGCAGGCTGTGGACCTTTGCCATTTCGTCCGGGTGGTAGAGCAGCTCTTCCTTGCGGGTGCCGCTCTTGTTCATGTCGATGGCGGGGAACACGCGCTTGTCGGAGAGCTGGCGGTCGAGGTGCAGCTCCATATTGCCGGTGCCCTTGAACTCCTCGAAGATCACTTCGTCCATGCGGCTGCCGGTTTCGACGAGAGCGGTGCCGATGATGGTCAGCGAGCCGCCGCCTTCGATGTTGCGGGCAGAGCCGAAGAAGCGCTTGGGCTTTTGCAGGGCCGTGGCCTCGACACCGCCGGAGAGGATTTTACCGCTGTTGGCGGCGAGCGCGTTGTAGGCGCGGGCCAGGCGGGTGATGGAGTCGAGCAGGATGATGACGTCCTGACCGTCTTCGACCATGCGGCGCGCCTTCTCGATCACCATTTCCGCGCAGTGCACGTGGTTTTCGGGCATCTCGTCGAAGGTCGAGGCAATGACCTCGCCCGACTTGATCTGGCGGCGGAAGTCCGTGACTTCTTCGGGGCGCTCATCGATCAGCAAGACGATGAGGTGCGCCTTGGGCATGTTCTTGAGGATCGAATTGGCGATGCCCTGTTGCAGCACGGTCTTGCCGGTGCGGGGCGGTGCCACGATCAAGCCGCGTTGGCCGAGGCCGATCGGCGTGAGCAGGTCGACGATGCGGAGGGAGAAGTTGTCCCACTTCTTGGCCTCCTCGTTTTCGAGGATGATGCGCTCGGTCGGGTAATACGGGATCAGGTCTTCGAACGGGGTCAGCTGACGGCCCTCTTCGGCCGGGTGCCCCATTACGCTGGTGATCTCGAGCACGTAAGGGCAGCTCTCTTCGTCCGCGTCGATCGACGGCACGTAGTCCGCGATGGGGAAGAGGGCTTCCATCGCCTGTTCGGCGATGTCGTCTTCCCAGCCGTCCGGGATGGCCTCGCCGCTGGGCACGGAAGGATCGCGGGCGTCGCTGCGCTCCAGCTCTTCCTCCTCGATCACGCGACCGGTGTCGCGGAGCTGCTCCAGCGCGTCGTCGGGCAGCGAGAAGCGCGGCGGGTGCAACTGGGCCTTCACGACGCTACCGCGTTGCAGGGCGTACTTCTTCATCAGCGTGCGCGAGATGAAGGCGTTGAGCGGCTTGATGCGGTAGCTCTCGTGCTCGTAGACGATGAGGCCGTAGCCTTCTTCGCTCGTCTCGACCACGCCCTCGACCTCCAGCGCCCACTTCTGCTGCCAGGCGCGCCACATGATCTGCGTGAGCAGCTCCTGGCGAGAAGGGTTGTTGTCCGGGTTGATGTCGAACTCGTCGCTCGCCATCGCCATGAGCTGCGGCAGCGTCTGCTTGAGCAGCACGTTGAGATTGACGGGGCCGCCTTCGCCGCGGCGGAAGTCGGCCGCGAGCTCGCTCATGCGGTCCGGGTGCCGGAGCAGGGGCAGGCTGTCGAGCTCGCCGATCTGGATGGTAAAGGTCTCTTCGGCGCCGAAGAAGTTGGCGTTGGCGCGCTTCTGCTGCTTGCCGCGCGATTGGCGTTGCTGCTGCTTTTGCTGCTGTTTGCCGCCGCCCTTCTTGTCGAACTTGCCCTGTTTGCCGCCAAAGTTCTTGCCGCCGCCATTTTGCTGGCCGCGCTGGTTGTTGCCTTTGCCGCCCTTCTGGAAGTTCTTGCCGCCCTTGCCGTTGTTGTCGGGGCGATTGCCGTGGCCGTTTTGGTGACCTTGGCCACCGCCTTGCGGCTTGTTGTCCTGCCAGCGGTCGTTGCGGTCAAACTGTTTGCGCGGCTTGTCTCCCCGACCCTGGTCGCGCTCGCGGTCGCCGCCTCGGTCCTGATCGCGGGAGGGCTTCTGGTTGCCCTTGTCCGGCTTTTCGGCGGTCTCGCTGGCGGAGGCTTCCTTGGCTTCCTGCGCGGCCTGGCGCTCTTGCCAGTCGTCGTGATCGGAAGAGTAGCTGGTCGGCACCGCTTCCTTGGTGACGGGCGGCTTGATCAGGCTGGGCGCGGCGGGGGCCTTGGGCGCACCCTCGTCCGCGGGCTTTTTGGGCGCTTCGCCTTCAAATATGGATCCCTGGTCCGCTTCTTCGCGATCTTTGGCGACCTTGCGCGCCACGCGTTTCTTGCGCGCCACCTTCTTGGCGGCGGGCTTGGCCTCCGGCGCCGGGCCGGCTTCGTCGGTCAGCTCGAGTTGGGTGGAGCTGACGGCATCGGCCGCGGCCGTCTTGCGCGCGGTCTTCTTGGCCGCCCGCTTGCGGGTGGCCTTTTTGGCGGCCTTCTTGGGCGTGGTTTCGGCGGGAGATACTTCCGCGCTGGGCAGGGTTTCGGATCGTTCGTCCATCTTGACTAACGTAAGACCGCTGAGAGGTGCGGTACGAGTGATAAAGTATCGGGGATTAGGCGGTCGTGGGGGAGAAGAGACTGTGTTTTATTTGCGCCTGAAGGTGGGCGAGGGAGCCCTCGTTCCAGATCACGACATCAGCTTTTTGCATTTTCTGCGCCACCGTCCATTGGTTGGCTTCACGTTGAGCGATTTGTTCGTCGTTCCATCCCCGGGCTTGGAGCCTCTGATGGCGGGTCTGGGTGCTAGCCGCAACGCACCAGGTGAGATCGAAGGACGAGTGCAGGTCTTTTTCGAAGAGCAGGGGGATTTCAATCACCACCAGCGGCTGCGGTTCGTCACAAATTCTTTGCCAGGCGGCGCGGACAGCGGGATGCAGCAATTCTTCGAGCTCGGCCAACCGCTCTCGTGAATTAAAGACGATACGCCCCAGAGATGGCCTGTCAACCTTTCCTTCCGCATCGAAAATGCCGTCGCCGAAGCGTTCGCGTAGGCGCTGCCGCATGGCGGGGTCGTCAAATTGCTCCCGGGCGAGCAAATCGGCCTGGGCGGTGCGGGCCCCCAGCTGCTGCAGAATCTCGAGCACCGTGGATTTGCCGCAGCCGATGCCACCGGTCAGGCCGATGCGGAGATGGGGAAGCGCTACTGGGATGGACGTCGACATAGGGCGGTGAGCGGTCAAAAAATGCGGTAAACGGCGGGAAAAGTATGTAAAAAGGCTTCTTTAACTCGACTCAGTTAGGCTGAGGGTGTTTGATAGCCCATTCCCGCTGAGCTGAGTCATGTCATATACGCTGCAAGATATCGATACCCGTGCGCCCCAAGCGGTGGCCCGTGCGGTCAAGCAGCTGGTGCAGGATTTGTTCCCCGCCTTTCCTGTGGCGTTTGTCGATGAGGCGATTGCGGATACGCAGAACATTTTTGAAGGACGTTTCGCGGACTTTCAAGCCATGGATACGGTCTACCATGACTTGGAGCATACCATGCAGGCGACGCTGTGCTGGATGCGGCTCTTTCATGGTTACGTAAGGGGCGGGGGTGAACTGCCTTTGACCGAGCACGACCTGCGGGTGGGGCTGTTCGGGATTCTGCTGCACGACATCGGCTATCTCAAGCGGCAGGGCGACGAGGTCGGCACGGGTGCCAAATACACCTTCGTCCACGAGCGGCGCAGCTGCGAGATGTCTGTGGTCTGCCTGCTGCAGCGTGGCTGGAGTCTGGACGATATTTTTGCGGTGCAGCACCTGATCAGCTGCACGGGCCCGAGGGCGCTGATGGATGCGATCCCTTTTGACAGCCGTGCGGAGCGCTTGCTGGGCCAAATGGTGTGCACGGCGGACTACCTGGGGCAGATGAGCGATCCAGGTTACCCGGATAAGTTGCCGGTGCTGTTTTGCGAGTTTGAGGAGAGCGACGATTATCGCGGCATTGCGCGGAAAGAGCGTGCGTT
The DNA here is from genome assembly GCA_009772895.1 of Puniceicoccaceae bacterium 5H. GTDB lineage: Bacteria > Verrucomicrobiota > Verrucomicrobiia > Opitutales > Oceanipulchritudinaceae > WOUP01. The sequence continues at coordinate 28,398 of WOUP01000004.1, forward strand.
TGCCAATGCGACCGAGCTGATGCAGAACACGCCCGTATTTTGGCAGGATGTTGTGATCCCAAAGCTGGAGATCGAGTGCGCCGGCGTGTGCCACTACTTGAGCCGTCCCTTTCCGGATGGCCCAAATCCTTATATCGCGGCGGTAGAGGCTAACATCGAGCGCGTGAAACAGCGCGTTTGGGCTCCGGCAGTGTAGGGGTGGAAGACTCAGCTGCGGAGGGCGGCACTCCCTGGGCGGAGGCGCTGGTGGAAGAGCTGCTGCGGCAAGGCAGCGCGACGCAGGCGGATGTCTCGCTGGCGCGCCTCACGACCTGCTCGGACGATCCGGCGGCCTGGTTGGTATATTGGCAGCAGATCCGGCTCGTCTCGGCGGATGAGGTGCAGGCGTTGCGGGCCGAGTTGAAGGGGTGGCCTTTTCTTACGATGGCAGAGTTCGACCCCGCTTGCGGTCGGGCGGTCGGGCTGGAGTGGGCCGTGCGCTACGGGGTGTTGCCCTGGTGTCGTGTGGGCGGCAAATGGCGGGTGGCGATGGCGGAGCCGCGTCTCGCGGAACTGAAGCAGTTGGCGTGTCTGCTGGCAGAGCCGGTCGAGCCGGCGCTGGTGACGGCCGAGGTGCTGCAGCTGGCCCAGGAATTGATCGCCGACGCGTCACCTCCGTTGCCGCGAGGGCAGGCGGTCGCCTTGGAGCGTATCCTGGAAGACGCGTTGGCGGCGCGGGCGAGCGATGTGCACCTGCAGCCGATCGAGGGGCGACTGGCCTTGCGCTGGCGGGTGGACGGCGTGCTGCGGCCCGGGCCGGACCCCGCGACCGATGGGGCCGAGCTGTTCAATCACCTGAAGCTGCGCGCCGGGCTCTCCTCGACGGAGCAGCGGCGGCCGCAGGACGGGCGTTTTTCCGCCGCTGGGTGCAATTGGCGCGTTTCGATTCTGCCGGGCCTGGCTGGAGAGTCGGCGGTCCTGCGCCTGCTGGATCACGCGGAGGCACCGGAGACCCTCAGCGGGCTGGAAATCCCGGTGCACGTGCGGGAGCGCGTGGTGCGCGAGATCCAAAGACCGGAGGGCTTGGTGTTGGTGACGGGGCCCACGGGCTCGGGCAAAACCACGACGCTTTATGCCATGGCGCGGGCGGTGAGCGGGCCGGGGCGCAAGGTCGCGACGGTGGAGGACCCGATCGAGGTGCGTTTGCCGGGGGTGGCGCAAGTGGCGGTGCGGGCAGAGCAGGGGCTCGGCTTTGCGCAGGTGTTGCGTTCGCTGTTGCGGCAGGCCCCGGATGTGGTGTTGCTGGGCGAGATCCGCGATGCGGAGACGGCGCGTGTGGCGGTCGAAGCATCGCTCACGGGCCACCTCGTGTTGTCGAGCCTGCACACCAACGACAGCGTCGGTGCGATCACGCGGCTGCGCGATCTGGGGATCGAAGACTATCGTCTGGCCGCCTGCTTGCGTGGGGTGCTGGCCCAGCGACTGGTGCCGCGCCGGGATATGGGGCGGGTGGCGGTTTTTGAATGGCTGCCGATAAGCCCGGCGTTGAGTGCGGCAGTGCACGCCGGTGCGAACGAGGCGGAGCTGCGGCAGCGGGCGATCGAGGCGGGCATGGCCGATCTCGCTACCCACGCGGCGGCTCTGGTGGAGGCAGGCACGGTGAGTGCCGAAGCCGCCTGGGCGCTCACGAAATAGCCGTATTGCCTATTGCCCGGAGAGGGCGAACATGGCGATGCCGGCGGCGACGCCGGCATTGAGGCTGTTGATCTTGCCCTGTTGCTCCACGCGCACGATGTGCTCGGCCTTGTTGAGGATGAACTGCCCGACGCTCTTGTCTTCGCCACCGATCACGAGCAGCAGTTTCTCCGGCACATCCTTGGCCAGATCGCGCAGGTCGATGCTGCCTTTGGCGTCGAGTGCGGCCACCTGATAGCCTGCTTCCTGGGCCAGTTGCACGTATTTGTTGGCCGTGCAATCCTTGGCGATCTGCATAAACTCCGCCGCGCCGGCCGAGACCTTGACCACGCTGGGGTAGACTTCCGGTACGCCCTTGGTCGGCAGTAGCACGCTGGTAAAGCCAAAGATCTCCGCACTGCGCAGGATGGCGCCCACGTTGTGCGGGTCCTCCACGTTGTCGAGCAGGAGCAGGCGCGGGTGCTGCGTCTCGAAGACCTCCTCGAAGCGCACGTAGGGGTAGGTGCCGGTGCGCAACACTACGCCCTGATGTTCACGCGTCCCGCTGAGCTGGATCAGGCGGCCCTTGTCGACCAGCTCGACCGGCACGCCCTGGCGCTGCAGCAGGTCGTGCAGCTTGGAGAGGCGACCGCTCTGGTAGGTCTGCTCGTTGAGGTAGGCATCATACACCTTGCGGCGTCCGGCCCGGAGGCACTCGAACGCCGGGTTGAGCCCATAGAGAAATTCACGCGATGACTTGGCCACGGATCAAATCGTGCATGCTTGGCCGCCCGCGCTCAAGCGGCAAGGGCAAAAGGGGGGTGGTAGGGGCACAAAAAAGCGCGGGCCCTGTTGAGGTCCGCGCCTTCGATAAAAAAGGAAAATCCGTCCTTACGCCTGTTTGGGCGTGTGGGCGTGTTCCGTCTCTTCTTTCGCGCCTTCGGCCTGACTTTCGGCACGCGGCTGCGTCTGGGCGGGGGCTTGGGCCTGCTGCTTCTTTTGGGCAGAGCTGTTGTCCTCGCCGGCGGAATCCATTGCGTTTTGGAAATCTTCCTGGACTTCTCGGGTCGCCTTCTTGAACTCCTGCATGCTCTTACCCATGCTGCGAGCGAGCTCCGGCAGGCGCTTGGCGCCAAAGAGGAGCAACACGATGAGCAGAATGAGCGTGATTTCGGTCGCACTCAGGTTCTGAATGAAGGCGAGGTCGGTGGAAAACATGGTCTAAAGAGGGTATATACAATTTAGGTAGGCTGTAAATGCCAATTGGCTGACCTCATAGGGGAAGCCAGCCAAGCAACGGGCCTACGGTTGGGCTTCGAGCTGGTTCTTGACGTGTTCCGGTTCGAAGAAGCCGTGCAGCTGACGCAGGCGGGTGGGGTGGCGCATCTTGCGCAGCGCCTTCGCTTCGATCTGGCGGATACGCTCGCGCGTCACGTTGAATTGCTTGCCCACTTCTTCCAGCGTGCGGCTGTAGCCGTCGACGAGGCCGAAGCGAAGGGAGAGCACCCGGCGTTCGCGGTCGGTCAGGCTGTCCAGCACGTCCATGATCTTTTCGCGCAGGAGGCTGTAGGCCGTCATGTCGTACGGATTCTCGGCGCCCTTGTCCTCGATGAAGTCCCCGAAGTTGGTGTCGTCGGAGTCGCCCACCGGGCTTTGCAGCGAGATCGGCTGCTGGGCCATCTTCATGATCTGCTGGACGCGTTCGACCGGCAGGTCCATCTCTTCGGCCACTTCTTCGGCGGTGGGCTCGTGGCCCAGCTCCTGCAACAGCTGCTTTTGCACCTGCATGACCTTGTTGAGCGTCTCGATCATGTGGACCGGGATGCGGATGGTGCGGGCCTGGTCGGCGATCGAGCGGGTGATGGCCTGGCGGATCCACCACGTGGCGTAGGTGGAGAACTTGTAGCCGCGGCGGTATTCGAACTTTTCGACCGCCTTCATCAGGCCCATGTTGCCCTCCTGGATCAGGTCGAGGAAGGAAAGGCCGCGGTTGGTGTATTTCTTCGCGATGGAGATGACGAGGCGCAGGTTGGCTTCGACCATTTCGGTCTTGGCGCGGTGGGCCTGGCGCATGGCCTTGCGGGTCTCGCGGATCATCACGAGGAATTCGCGGGGCTCGACGCGCAACTGGTTGTGGATCTCCTTCAGGCGGCGTTCGACGCGGTTGACGTCGATCGCGCGGCGGCGGCGGGTATTGGCGCGCCCGGCGAGGTCGAGGCTTTCCACGAGGTCGGTGATCTCGCGGATCAGCGGCTCGAGGGTTTCGAGGTATTCTTCAAAGACCTTGAGCTTGAAGCAGAAGCGTTTGAAGAGCGGCTTCAGCTTGTCGACCTGCTTCTGGTACTTGGCGAAGGCCTTTTGCTGGGCGGCTTCGTCCTCGGTTTTCCAGTAGGCGGCCCAAGTGGAGTCGAGGTCCTTTTCGAGCAGCGTGATCTCGTTCACGAGCTCCTGCAGCTCCTCGTAGTAGGCCTCGCGGCTCTCGATCTTCTTGTCGAGCACCACGCGGTCGAAACGCTCTTCCTTGTCGAGCAGCTTTTGCGCGAGCTCTTTCTGGAAGTCCTTGGTAAAGGCGGTGGAGAACAACACGTCGGTCGCCTTTTGCTCGGCGGCCTCGATGCGCTTGGAGATGGCCACCTCTTGCTCGCGGGTGAGCAGAGGCACCTGACCCATCTGTTTCAGGTACATCCGGACGGGGTCGTCGAGGATGTCCTGCTGGGCGGTGCGCATCTCCTCCTCGTTGTGCTCTTCCAGGCGTTGCTTGTAGAGCTCGACCTCTTCGCTGTCGATGATGTCGATTTCGAGGTTTTCGAGAATCGTGATGATGTTCTCGATCTCGTTGGCGCTTTCGAGCTGGTCGGGCAGCTCGTCGTTGATGTCCTTGTAAGTGAGGTAGCCCTGAGCCTTGGCCTTGCGGATCAGCGAGGTCACGCGCTCGTTCATCTCGCCCTGGCGTGCGGCGAGGTCACCCTTCACGGAGGCCTTGGCGGCTTTCACCGCAGCCTTGGTAGCGGCTTCCTTTTCGCTCTGGGTCGGGGCGGCCGTCTTTTTTGCGGCCTTCTTGACCGCTTTCTTGGCGGCGGTCTTTTTCGGGGCGGTCACTTTGTTCTCGGCGGACTTGGCGCTGGCAGATTCAGTGGGCATGCTTAAAAATAAGTCGGACGGTAAAGTTGATGGCTAAGCCGTAAGTTCCTCCGGCAGGAGGCGGGTGGGGTCGGAGCGGAGCTGGAGTAGCTCTTTGCGTTTTGCGAGCAGGTTGCGCAGTTGATCAATTTCTTGCGGGGGCAGGTTCTGCACTTGTCGTGTCAGGTGCTCCAATTGATCTTTCAGGCCGCGATGGACGGCCCGTAAAAAGGCGTGTTTCGCCCAGACATTGAGGTCGTTACCCTCAACGTCGCGTTCCTCCGCCAGACAGCTGTAAAAACAGAGTCTCTCTTCTTTTGTTTCGAGTAATGCGTCACTTTGTTGAGAATCCTCCCAAATGCCTTCGCGAGCGGCGGCCAAGAACCTCTCCAGCAATTGGCCCTCCATGGTAGAACGATCGATCCAGTCATAGTCCAGGATAGGTGCAACAGCGATTGCCAGACGGGGGTCTCGCAAAATTAACCAGAGTAGATCTTTTTCGATCGATGTCAACTTGCCATTGCCAGTTTTTTCTGGTATAGGCCCCGCTGCGGCCTGTGGTTGGGCGCTTTGTCCACGGCTCCGGGCCGCCGTGAAGCGTTGGAAATCCACCTTGGCGGCGGCTGGATCGAGGTGCAGGCAATGGGCCGCTTCTTCGAGGTAGGCGTTCTGCAGGGCCTGCTGCTCGCATTCGGCGATGATGGCGAAAATCTGTTGCAGCGCGTTGCTGCGTTCCTGCGCGCTGGGGTTGTCTTGCGGCAACAGGGCACGTGCGGCAAAGGGAATGGCTTCGACCGCATCGGCGCGGCAGGCTTCGAGGGCCTCCTTGCCGCCTTCGCGCAGCAGGTCGTCCGGGTCGGCCTTGTCCGGCAGGGGGATGAAGCGCACTTCGAGGCCGGCCTTCAGGGCCAGCGGCAACATGCGCAGGGCCCCCTTGCGGCCCGCGTTGTCGCCGTCGAGCAGCACGTCCACGCGCTCGGCGTAGCGGCGCAGCAGGCGCATCTGGTCTTCTGTGATCGAAGTGCCCTGGGGGGCGATGGCGGCCTTGATCCCGCAGGCCCAGCAGCGCAGGGCGTCGAGCTGGCCTTCCACGATGGTAAAGGCGCCTTCGTCGGTCACGGCTTCGCGCGCGCGCTCGAGATTGAAGACGAGGCGGCTCTTGTGGAAGAGCGGCGTCTCCGGGCTGTTGATGTATTTGGCCTCGCGCGCCGGATCGTCCTCGGGGGTGAGGTCGAGCTGGCGCGCGGTGAAGGCGATGATCTGCCCTTGGTAGTTGCGGATGGGCACCATCAGGCGACCGCGGAAGCGGTTGAGCCAGCGGCGCGGATCGGAGACGTGGTCGCGGGCGTAAAAGAGGCCGCACTGGCGCAGGGCGTCGTCGCTGAAGCCCTTCTTGACCAGGAATTCGTTCAGCTGATTGCCCTGCACGGGCGCGAAGCCGATCTTGAAGTCCTTGGCCAGCTCGAGGGTAAAGCCGCGCTTTTCCTGCCAATAGGTGCGGACCTGTTCGCTGTTGGCCTGGTCTGCGAGGAAGGCGCGGTGAAAGAACTCGGCAGCATATTCGTGGATCGCCAGCAACTCCTGTCGCAGGGAGCGCTGCTGCGGGTCGGGGCCTTCGCCCTGTTCGTATTGCAGTTCGACATTGAAGCGCTCGGCCAGGGCCTCGACTGCCTCCTGAAAGGTCAGCTTTTCCTGTTCCTCCAGAAACGAGAAGATGTCGCCCGCCAGCCCGGAGGAGAAGCACTTGTAGATGCCTTTGTCGGGCAGCACGTAAAACGACGGGGTCTTTTCGTGGGAAAAGGGGCTCAGGCCGACGTAGTTCTTGCCGCTGCGTTTGAGCGTCACCACGGGCGACACCACATCGTAGATATTGATGCGGGCCTTGAGGTCTTCGATCGACTGGCGGCTGATCAGCGGCATTTAGTCTAAATACAGGACATCCCTAATGAGTGCAAATGCCTGTATTGGTTTCTTGTGACAGAGAAAAATCTGCAAGATAAAGGGCCATAAATCGGAGAAAGTGAAGGGGAAGTTATTGGCTTTTATTCGCACTTATTCACATCGCATTGTGAGTAAGTGCAATAACTTCAGGGGATAAGCGGAGTTGCGGAAGCGGCACCCCCAAAGTTAGCGCAACTGGCATGTAACTTTCTTGTGACGCCTTTATAAGCTGCTGCACGTTATCTTGTTACGTAACCGTTTTTGCTCAACTTTACCACGGTGGCCGGTGCTGGCGATGGGCGTTCGTGCGGCTGGCAAAGCGGCTTCAGGAGGGAGAGCCGCCGCCGAGAAGCTCCCAAACGGGCGGCGATTGTGAATTGTCTACAAAGGAAAAAAAGCCGCCCCGGAAATGAGGCGGCGGTCGGAAATACCCGAGGCGCTAGCGAGGATAGATCGGTGTCTGGCCTGAGCGGGCTGCGGACGGCGGTGGCGTCGGCGCGCCCAGCGGCTTGATCTCGAGGTTGTCGTAATAGGGGGTGCTGAGGCGTCCGTCTTCATCTGCGGCGGCTAAGAGGCCGGCCATGCCCTCGGCGTAGCGGTAGTCTTCGGCGTGCAGGACCTTCTTGCCGTCGACGAGGCCGGTTATGGTTTTGCCTTCAAAGCGCAGGGTCAGGCGGTGCCACTGTTGTGGTTCGAAGTCGGGCAGCCGGGTGGAGGCCAGGACCTTTTCGCCCCCCTCGGCCGCGTCGTTCTGCGCCTTGATCAGGGCCTGTTGTTCGGCATCGCCCACCAGCTCCTTCTTGTCTCGCTTGCCGCGCATGACGACGAGGGCGCATTCGCCGGAATCGGACAGCTGCAGCGAATAGCCTTTGGGGATGTAGCCGTAGCCAGTGCCGACATGGTTGATGCGGCCCATGACGCCCGCGGTGTCGCCAGGATTCAGGTAGACGTCGGCGGCAACTTCGTAGTCATGCCACGTGGCGTCGCCGATGATGGTGTAGGGTTGCCAGGCAGGGGCCCAGGAGATGGTGCGGGCGGGGATGGCCTGCTGCAGGCAGCGGCCCTTGCCGTCGGGGCGCTCGGTAAGCTCGAACACGTCGGCGATATCGGCGGTATAACGGGGCAGGTGGCCCCACCGCGCCGGGTCGTCGTAGCTCTCGAAGGTCTCGTAGTAGGGGAAGGGAAACGGGGCGGCTTCCGGGATGGGGTCGAAGGAGCCCTTCTGCTGCCCGCGGGTGGTCGAGAGGGAGTAGATCGTCTCGGGTTGGAGGGTGAGGGTGACGCTGCCATCGTCCGGCTGGAGGTCATCCAGGCGGGTAAACTGCTCCTGGGCGTTGCTGCGCCAGGCGCAAAGGTCATCGGTGGAGAGTCCGCCGGTGAGCTCGAAGCGGATGGTCTGGGGCGCGTCGGCGTCTTTGGTCTCGATGATGATGCTGTAGTCGTCGCCGGGAGACTTGAGGGTGACGTAGCTGCCGCCGCCTTCGAGTTCGCCCGAGCCGCCGTCGAGGTATTGCCAGCCCACGGCGGAAAATTGCCCGTAGTGGGCATAGCCCCATAGGGCTTCTCGCACTTCGTAGTGCCCGCTCCAGGGGGCGTGGGCGAGGATCATGGGCGGCTTTTCGGCATAGGGCTCCAGCGGATAGACGCCGCCGATGTCGTACCAGTTGACGATCTTGGTCGCCCCGCTGCGGATGTAATTGTCGTTGAAGCACTCCACGAGGCCGATCTCGCAATCGAAGCCGGGGAGGTAGACGTGGTCCTCGGTATTCCAGATGGGCTTGCCCATTTGCTCGGCCATGCGCTGGACTTCGGCGGAGGCGTGGCCGTCGGGCTGGCCGTAGAATACGTGGCCGCCGATGACGTCGATCGCCTCCTGCAGCTCCGCGTCGTGCAGCATGTCGTCGACGAAATCGAACTTGTCCTCGGGCCAGTTGTCGAAGGCGTGAATCTTCACGTCGTCGAAGCCGTTGGCGTCGAGCGTCTCTCGAAAACGCTTCACGAACGAAAAGCTGACGCCCTTTTCGTTGCGGCAGCCGATGGCGTCGAACTCCAGGCCGTAGACGTCGCGCAGGCCTTCGAGCCACTTCACGTAGTAGTCGGCTGCGTCCTGCGACCAGAAGTCGCCGCCGCCGATCCAGCCGGGCGCGCTCCAGGCGGCGCCGTCGAGGGAGAGTTGCGGATTGCGTGCCTTGGCTTCGCGCAAGACCCACCAGGTGTAGCCGCGCGTGTAGTCGAGGTCGTCGCGCGTGCGCATGTGGCTGGGCATCGAGCCTTGGGTAGAGTTACCGTCGCCGGGGATCTCGACCAGCAGGGTGCTGACCGAGGCGCCGAACTTGGGCTTGAAGACCAGGTCGAGGATCTGGCCCCGCTGCGGCTCGGGGTAGTCCTTGAGCAGGACGGAGGTGCCGCCTCCGCCGTTGACGATGCCGATGCCGTCAAAGCGTTTGCCGCCGGCATGACCGTCTAGCTGGACGACGTGGGGCGTCGCAGGGGAGGAGGCTTGGGCGTGAATCGATTGCGGGGCGGCCAGCAGGCTGAGCGGCGCAAGGGCGCAGAGGCGCAGCGGAGTAGGCGTGCGCATCGGGGTGGGGTTGACCATGTCACCATTCTACGGCTCCTGCCGCCGGTGGCGACTGTCTATCCGGCTGACAGTAAGAGCTATAAGCGAAGCTACAGGCGGCGCAACTCGCGCTCGGCCAGTTCGCGTTGAGGGTGCATGGGCGGGGCGATCTCGAGAAAACGCTCGTACATGCGCCGTGCGCTGCGGGTGTCGTTGGTCAACTGGCGGTAGGCGCGGGCGAGACTCAGCGTGATCTCCGGGTTTTCCGGGAAGCGCTGCTGGGCCTGCTGCATGGCGGCGATCAACTGCTCCGGGCGCATGGTGTTTTGCTGCACGCGGATGACCTGCAGGGCGTATTTGGGCTCGTCCGGGGCGCGGCGCTCGGCTTCGTTGGCGGTGGCGCGGGCCCAGGCGGCCTGGCCGGACATGAAATAGACGTCGCTCAGCTCGTACCACACCTCCGGGTCGCGGTCGTCGCGGGTCACGGCGCGGTTGTAATAGCGGATGGCTTCCTCCAGCGCGCCCTCATCCCGCACCTTGCGGGCCCAGCTGAGGGCCTCCCAATAGCCAGCGGTGCGCAGGTTGGGGGCGGTTTCGGGCTCGGATGGCGTTTCCGGCTCGCCGGTGGAAGGGGCAGGCTCCGGTTCCGGTTCTGCATTGGCCACGGGCTGGACAGGGCCTTGCGCCGCGGGTTCCGTCTCGGGCTCAGGTTGAGCCTCGGGTTGGGGATTGGCGGCCGTTTGCGTCTGCTCGGGCTCAGGTTGCGGGTTCTGGGCCGTTTGGTCGGTAGACGCGGTCTCCTCGGGCTCGGTGTCGGCGTCTGTCGGCAGCTCGGGGGCTGCTTCCGGCTCCGGCTCGGCTTCCTGGCGGTTCGCAAGCTCCTGGGCGGCGGCGACGGCTTCGTCCTGACGTTGCTGCCACTGGCGCAATTGGCCGACGAGGTTTTCGACCTCCGGATCTTCCAGCGCCTCGGGGTATTCGTCTTCCAGCGTCTGGCTGAGCAGGGCGGCGTCGCTGATGCGGTTGGCGCGCACGGCGGTGCGGACGAGGCCGATGAGGGCGGTTTCGCGCACCTCCGGGTCGGCGGACTCGACGGCCTGGGCGTACCACTGCTGGGCCTGGGCGAAGTTGCCGGCTTCGAGGTACAGACGGCCGATCTCGAGCTGGGTGCGGTCGCGCGGCTGGCGGCGGTTGGCCTGCAGGTAGGCGTCGATCGCGTTGCGCCGGTGGTTGAGTTCCAGTTCCTGTTCGGCGAGGAGGATCCAGGCGGCGGCGTTGTCCGGGTCTTGCTCGAGGTAGCGGTGGTAGAGATCAGCAGCGCCTTTGGGGTCGCCCGCGTCATTGAGGGCGTCGGCCGCAAAGAGCAGCGGCATGGGGTCCGTCGGCTGGAGTTGGGCCAGTTGCTCGTAGTAGATCGCGGCCAGCATGTCGTCTCCGCTCTGGGAGGCGATGGTAGCGACCTCGTCGATCACGGGCACGACATCGGGATTGTCGTCGAGATAGGCTTCGAGTCGGGTGATGGCGGCCTCGATTTGTCCTGCCCGCACAAGTTCGCGGGCCTCGTCCACAACTTCTTGCGGTGTCGGGGGTTTCTCTGCACAGGCTGAACCTAGCAGAAGGGCGATCCCGCAAAGGAATCGACGAATGTGCTTTTCCCGGCTTCTCGTCATGATAGGTTAGCCCACCTCTGGCAATTTGGTAGTAATTGTAGTGAAAAGACTCGGGTGCATCTTGGCAACGATCTTGACCGCTTGTGTGGCATGCGGTCAGGTCTTTTGGGGTTATGACAACCAGAAAGCGGCCTATCGCGGGCTGGTCTGGGAGGCGCCATTGGCGCAATTCGACCGTGGCAGCTATGCCGACGGCGTCGAGGCAATCCTGCAAGCTTTTGAAGAGCGGACAGGTAAGAGCCTTACGCCGGGCAAGCGCGGGCGCGTCGGCCTCAAAATCTACACCAACTCGGGCCCAGGGCTGCGCACGCCGCACGCCCTGACCCTCGCCGTGATCGAGGCGCTGGAGCGCCGCGGCTACCGGCGTAGCGACATGTTTCTGCTCGACCAGCGGGAACGGGCGATGCGCGACGCGGGCTATCTGCCGCTACTGTCGCGGCGCAGCGTCGTCGGCAGCTTCTTTGAGGGGGTGCCCGTCTACGCGCTGGATTCCGGCCAGTATTACAGCGACCGCTGGTATTACGAGAGCCCGCTGCCGCGCGACATCATCAGCCCGCTGGGCGACCTCTTCCGCGGCGGCGACCTGCTGGAAGACGAGCCGGGGGACCGCAAGAGCTACCTGCCCGCGCCCCTGTTGTCGGAAGTCGACTTCTGGATCGACCTGCCCGTGGTAACGGACCACCCCGAGCTGGGGCTCAACGGGGCGATGGTCAACGCCACGCTGTGGAACATCAGCAACAACAGCCGCTTTTTCGTCAGCTCTTCCAATGCCCCGGTGGCGGTGGCGGAGATCGCGGCCATCCCCGAGCTGCAGGACACCTGGGCGCTGAGCCTCGTCTCGATGGAATATTACCAGTTCATCGGCGGGCCGACCTTCGACCACCTGTATGTGCGCTCGCAGCCGCGCCTGCTGGGCGCCGCCGATCCGGTGGTGCTCGATGCGGTGATGGCCGACGAGATCAGCGACGATCGGGAAAAAGCGGGCTTCGACCGCCTGTCCCGCCTCTTGCCGCAGCTGGATTTTGCTTACGAGCTGAACCTCGGGGAGCCGCTCGCCAGCCAGGCGAAGATCATCGAAGTGGAGGCGCATTGAGCCGGTTTTGACCCGACGGATGCACAGATTCTCCCGCTTTGCGGTTGCTTTTTCCGCCCAAGACCGGGAAAGTGTCCGTTCTGCGAAGTCTGACTGACCTTTGCCTCCCATGGACTTGCAAGCATACCTCCCAGTTCTGGTTCAAATCCTTCTCGCGGTTGTGATGGCGCTCGGGATCATCGTGGCTAGCCACCTGTTCGGCCAGCGCGCGGCGACGAGCAAGATCAAGGACAGTGCCTACGAGTGTGGCCTGCCCGCAGAGGGGAGCCAGGAAGCCCGTTTCAGCGTCAAGTTTTACGTCACGGCGATGCTGTTCATCCTCTTCGATATCGAGGTGGTGTTCCTTATCCCGGGCGTGCTCGTCTACCGCGATTTCCTCAGCCAAAACCTGTCGATCTTCTGGCCCGTCATGGTCTTTGTGCTGCTGGTCGTAGCCGGCCTGGGTTACGAGCTCCGCAAGGGCGCGCTGGAGTGGGAAAAGTAGAGGCTTCTTTCGGCAGTTTTCCCAGCGGCCCGGAGTGAGGGGCCGCGGCAGCAGCATGCGACTGGATCGATACATCGCAAAGACCCGTATTATCGAGATCGAGAGCCAGGACCTCCGTGGTGCGCTGCTCGAACTGCTGAGTGTGTCCACGTTTCGTCTCTCCGACGAGCTGGACGCCAACCGCATTGCGGACGACCTCGTCTCCCGCGAGCGCAACATGACGACCTACCTCGGGCATGGTGTCGCGATGCCGCACCTGCGGGTCAAGATGAAGCGCCCCTACATCTTCGCCATCGGGCGCGTGCGCGAGGGGCTGAAGTTCGAGGGGGCGGAAGACTACAACGACGTCCGCCTGATTTTTCTGTTGCTGGCTTCGGAGGGGGAGAAGAATTACCTCAACGTGCTGGCGTCGCTCGCCCGTCTGTTTCGCGATCAGGCGATGGTGGAGAGCCTCGTGCAGGCGCCCGACACGCAGACGTTTCAGGAGCGGGTATTCATGGCCTTCGGTGGGCTGCTGGCCAAGCCGGAGCGTCGGCAGAACCGCTTCAACCGCATCATTCTGCGCGAGTCCGAGAAGATTGCGCGGGAGGCCAACTGCCAGGCGGTGCTGGTCTTCAGCGACACGTTTGCCGGCGGCATCGAAATGACGGACGATGTGCCGAACTACCGCACGATCCTTGTCAGTCGGGCGTCTTCGGACCGCTTGCCCGCCAATTCGGCGGTAGAGGCGACGATCGAGGTGCGCAGCTTTTCGCGTCAACGGCTTTCCCAGGTCCGCAGCGCCATCCTCATCGGCCTGACACGCGGCCTCTTCAAATACAGCGACCGGCTGTGCTGTGTGGGCGGCATCCCCTCGAGCAACCAATTGGACACCGTTATGGTGGTCGACATCGAGCGCGAGTTCCAAAGCGTGATCGACCGCGAGAACGATCTGCTGCCCAAGGACGTGAAGGTCGAGGTGGTCGAGCGCATGATCGCGATCGCGACGGAACTGGCGGTGGAGGGCCGCGAGGGCAAGCCGGTCGGCACGCTCTTCGTGCTCGGCGACGCCAAGCGCGTCAACACGATGGTCAAGCCACTGGTACTCAACCCCTTTTACGGCTACCGCGAGGAAGAGCGCAACGTGCTCAACCCGTTCATGGACGAGACGATCAAGGAGTTTTCGGTCGTCGACGGCGGCTGGGTCATCCGCGGAGACGGCGTGATCGAAAGCGCCGGCAGCCTCGTGCACGCCCCCAGTGAATACTATGCGGACCTGCCCAGCGGCTACGGTTCGCGCCACAGCGCCGCGGCCGCGATCACCCAGGCGGCGGACTGCCTTAGCGTGTGTGTGAGCGCCAGCACCGGCCAGGTGACGCTGTTCCGCAAGGGCGTGATGCTGCCGTTACTGGACAAGCCCATCGGCGCCATCTAGACCCGTTTGTTGCTAGGGCTGCGGCACTAGAAACGCCGACAAGATATGTCCGGCTCTTGTTAGCTAAACAGATCGGCATTCTTTAACTAAAATGGGCGCCCCGGCGCTCCGGCCTTTTTGGCTTGCCACGCCCGCGTGACCCAGGCATTTTCTTCGATTTTCAACTTTCGGAGGAAATATGCCGCGCGAACACATCATTTTGGAATGCACCGAAGCCCGCAAGGAAGGCAAGCGCCCCTCGCGCTACAACTCTTCCCGCGATAAGAAGAAGCAACAGGGCCGCCTGGAAAAGAAGAAGTACAACCCGGCCCTTCAGCGCTACACGCTGCACCGCGAAATCAAGTAGGCGCAGTCGCACCGGTTGCATCCGGGTATTGAAAAGGCGAGGAACATGCGTCCTCGCCTCTTTTGTTTTCTGATTTATTCGTCAACAGGAGGAGTCTCGGTCTCGGGATCCTCCGGGTCGCCCTTGCGGCGAGAAGCTTTCCAGCCTGCTTTGTGGTTGCGAATCCAGTCGAGCAAGGCGCGCTCGAAGCCAATATCCTTGCCGGCCTTTTCCGATTCGATCCACTTGTGGCGTAGAATCTCCTCCCGCTCTGCCAGGAACTCCTTATACAGGCTTGATCGCTTGACGAAGTCATGGCGATCCTCCGGTGTCTGGCGTGATCGGGTCATAGGGGTCTCTTCTGGGAAGACTGTAGTAGGCTGAATCAATGGGCTGCTAAGTTACCTACGGCAATATACAGCCAAATTCGTGTCCTGCACGCCTAAAGCGTTGGCACTAAGATTTGTTCTACCTTTTTTTATGCCGAAGAGGGGTTAGACGGGTTATTTTGACGATTTGTTCAAGTTTTGCCACACGCTCTCGGCCACGGAACGGAAGACCTTGGCGGGTGAGGATTCCGGCTGGGCGACCGTCAGAGGGATTCCGTGGTCGCCGCCTTCGCGAATGGCCTGATCCAAGGCGACCTGCCCGACCAACTCTGTTTCGAGCGCGGCGGCGGCGAGTGCACCTCCGCCTTCGCCGAAGATGGCCTGCTTGCCAGCGGGTGTTTCGAGGAAAGACATGTTTTCGACCACCCCGAGCAGCGGGACTTGTACCTTTTCAAACATGCGAGCCCCGCGGCAGGTGACTTCGACGGCAGCGCGCTGCGGCGTCGTGACGATGACAGCGCCGTCTACCGGGAAAATCTGGACGAGCGAGAGTTGAGCATCGCCCGTCCCCGGGGGCAGGTCGACGACGAGCACATCGAGATCTCCCCAGTCGACGTGCTGTGCAAATTGCTGGATCGCCTGGTTGACCATCGGGCCACGCCACACGACGGGAGCGTTTTCATCCACGAGCAGCGCCATGGACATGACGCTGATGCCGAAGTTGACCGGCGGGATCAGCTTTTCATCCTTGATCTCCGGTCGCTGGCCCACGCCCATCATCAGGGGCACGGAGGGGCCGTAGATATCGCAGTCGAGCAGGCCGACGCGGCTGCTGCCCTGGGTGTCCTGCAGCATTTGCTCGAGTGCGCAGGCGAGGTTGACCGCCACCGTGCTCTTGCCGACGCCGCCCTTGCCGCTGGCTACGGCGATGACCTTCTTGACGCCCTTGAGCGTGCCGCTCTTCTGGTCGCCCATCGTGCCGGTGCTGCCCTTGGGGGCCGTGACGGCTACTTGACAGTGCACGGCCTTCATACCGGGCAGTTCGCCGAGGGTCTTTTCCACGTCTTCCTTCAGGGCCTTGGGCACCTTCGGATCGGAGGTGGTGACGGCCAGATTGACGTGGACGTGGTCGCCGTGGACTTCGAGGCCCTGCACGAGGCCGAAGGAGACGATGTCTCGGCTGAAACCGGGATATTTGACCTGCTTGAGAGCGTCGCGGACTTGGTTTTCGGTCAACATGAGCTGTTAAAAATTTTGAACGGCCGCAGTGGGCTAGTGGATTCACCGGTATGCCCGCACCTCCGGCGTGTCAACGGGCATTTGATTTGCGCGATGCGGGATCGTCACCCATAGTTCAGGCTATGCGATTGAAACGGGATGTGTTTGGATGCGTGATGGGCCTCATTCTGCTGGCGCTAGTGAGCGTTCCGCAGCTTCACGCACAGGGCCAGAATATCGGCGACGTGCGCGGTAAGGTCGACGCCAAGGTGCTGACGGTCAAGCTGGCCTCCAATGACGGGGCGGTGCTCGACTGGGTGCGCCAGGCCTTTGCGCTGCACGGCGGCTATCAAGTGAAGAGCGACGGCCGCACGCAGTTCGACTTTCGCTTCGAGCGCGGCCAGGGCAGCCAGATCACCCTGATCGTCGGCAGCGGCGGCAAGGAGCTGCTGCGCCAGGACTTCACCGGCAGCAGCTGGGCGGACGCGTTGGCCCAGGCGGCCGATTACGCGGTGCGCCGCACGCTCGACCTGCCGGGCTTCTTCAATTCGCAGATCGCGTTCGTCTCCCAGCGCACGGGCGACCGCGAAGTCTATACCAGCGATTTGCTCTTCCGTCAGCCGCGCCAGTTGACGAGTGATGGCTCCGAATGCCTGGTGCCCGACCTCGCACCGGACAACTCTGCGCTGCTCTACACGAGCTATCACCGCAACGGCTTTCCGGACATCTACCGCATCAATCTGCAGACCAAGGAGCGCAAGGTGTTTGCCAGCTTCCGCGGTATCAATACCGGCCCGGCCTACAGCCCGAGCGGCCGCCAGGTGGCGATGGTGCTCAGCGGCAGCGGCAATTCCGAGCTTTATGTGGCCAATGCCGACGGCAAGAACCTGGAACGCATCACCAGCACGCGCGGCCTTGAGGCGGACCCCTCGTGGTCCCCGGATGGCAATCGCATCGTCTACACCTCCGACGAGGCCGGCTCGCCGCAGATCTACGTGATCAATGCCAATGGCCGGGGCGCCCGTCGCGTGCCGACCAACATCAGCGGCAATTGCTCCGAGCCGACCTGGAATCCGGTCGACGCCGACAAGATCGCGCTTACGGCGGCTGCCGGGGGTGAATTCGAAGTGGCGGTGTTCAGTTTCTCCGAAGGCAAGAGCACGTGGGTGACGCGTGGCCCCGGCGACGCGGTGCACCCGATCTGGCTCAACGACGGTCGTCACCTGATCTACACGCAGCGCACCAAACAGAGCGCGCGGCTGATGGTGCTGGATACGGCCACCGGCAACAGCACGCCCCTGAGCCCCAGCGGCTTTACGGATGCCGAGATGGCGGACGTGATCTACCTCGGCAAATAAGCGCCGTTCAGAAATCGCTTTGCAGCAGGGCGCGGAGAACCGGGAGTTCGCCGCGCCTTTTTCTTGCGGCTATTGCGCCGCCCGATCGCTGAGGTGGCAGATGCTGGCGGCAACTTCGTTGGCCTTTTCTTCACCGTAGAGGGCGGAGATCAGGGCGAGGCCGAAGCGGGTAGCGGTGCCGGCGCCTTGACTGGTGATGAGCTTGCCGTCGACGACGACCGCGTCGTCTCGGCGGATCTCTTTCAGTTCTTCGGCGGCGGAAAAGTGGGCGGTGTAGCGTTTGCCGTCGAGCAGGCCCGCCTCGTGCAAGACTAGGGGTGCGGCGCAGATGGCTCCGATCAGGCGGTCGGCTTCGGCCTGACCGCGCAAGAGGTGGAGCACCTGCTGGTTATTCCGCAAAACCTTATGACCGGGGCCGCCGGGCACGATGATCACGTCGTAGCTTTCCGTCGCGGCGTCTTTCAGTAGAGCGTCGGCCTCCCAGCGCAACTGGTTGCGGCCTTCGGTCACCAGCTCGTCGTTGACGGTGGCGACGGTGACTTCGGCGCCCGCGCGGCGCAGCAAATCGACGGGCGCGGTTGCTTCCATTTCTTCAAATCCGGGGGCGATAATGACAAGAGCTTGGGCCATGGTCTAATCTTCGATGGTGGGGAGTGCGTCTGCCTGGGCAACCGGGATCGGCGCATCGGGATGGCCGGCGGCAAAGCCCAGGGTGGTCTCCCAATATAGGGCACCTGCCACGTCGGGCAAATCATTGTGGCCGGCTCCTTCGACCCAGTAAGTCTCGACCGGGCCGCCGAGACGCTCTGCCAGCTTGCGGGCCTGCCCATAGGGCACGATCTCATCGTCCGTGCCGTGCAGCACGAGGGTGGGGCAGGTGATGTCGGCCGCGCGGCCCAGGTTGTCGAACATATCGCCGAAGAAGAGCCGAATGCGCGTCTTGACCCGGAAGGTGCTCGCGAAGGGCGTCTCGAGGATCAGGCGGTCGCATTTTTGGCGGCTGGCCAGATAACTGGCGGGGCCGCTCCCGAGCGAGCGCCCCCAGATGACGATTTGTTCGGGCTCGTAGCCTTGCTGCCGCAGGAATCGGTAGGTCTGGTCCGCCACGGCAAAGACGCCGGCTTCGGTGGGGCGGCCGTCGCTCAGGCCGTAACCGGGGTATTCCGGTGCGCAGACGGTGAAGCCGTATTGCTTGAGGGCGTCGATCCGGCTCTGCACGTGGCCCAAGTCAGCTGCGTTGCCGTGCAGGTAGAGGATCACGCGGCCCTCCGCGCCCGGCACGGGCCGGATCGCTTCGCCCTGAGTCGGGGCCTGCAGCGTGAGGAGAAAGTGCTGCCCATCGGCGTATTCAAGGCGTTGGAACGGCGCGTCCGCCAGCGCATAGGAGGGCTCTGGGGCCGGAAAAATCAACTTGGGAGCAAACCAGATCGCAGCCAGGTTGAGACAGACGTAAAGGGCGATGAGGAGGGCTAGGACGCGGAACCAATCCATCGGATTAACCTACGCTAGGGTTGCCATTTGTGCATGGCGAGCGCAGAAAAGGCGCAGATGCACGCCAAGCACGGTTCCTCTTTGCCCTACGGCTCGCTCGGGCTGCGGCAACGTCATGCAGAGCCCGTCATCACCAGTTTGATGACGGCGGCGCTCGAGCGTCCCAACCTGCTTTCGCTCGCTGCCGGCTTTACGGACAACGCGGTGTTGCCGGTCGAGGCGACTGCCGAGGCCGCGCACGATCTGGCGAAGGCCGGCCAGGTGGAGACGCTGCAATACGGCCTCAACCGCGGGCGTTTTGGGCTCCGACAGGCGGTGGTGGACTTGTTGCGGACCTTTCCCGGCGAAGCGCAGCTGGACCTCGAGGCGAGTCAGGTGCTGGTGACCAACGGTTCTCAGCAGGCGCTCTACCTGACGGTGCAGCTCTTGTGCGATCCGGGCGACATCGTGCTGGTGCAGGCACCGAGCTACTTCGTGTTTCTGGAATTGCTGCGCGGGCTGGGCGTGCGCGCGCTTTCGGTGCCGACTTGGCCCGACGGCCGCATCGACCTAGGCGCGCTGGAGGGCCTGTTGCAGGAGCTGCGGGAGTCGCGCGAGTTGCCGCGGGTAAAACTGCTCTACCTGATGGGCGTCTTCGCCAATCCCTCGGCGCGCTGCATCGAGGAGGCGGACAAGATCGGGCTGGCCGAGTTGATCGGTCGCCTCGGCCAGCCGCTGCCGGTGATCGAAGACATGGCCTACCGTGAACTGTATTTCGGGGAGCCCTACCCGGCGCGCAGCATGTTGAGCCTGCCGGAGTGGCGCGACCTGCCGCTGCTTTACAGTTGCTCGTTCTCGAAGTCCTTCGCTTCGGGCATGAAGACGGGTTACGTCGTCAGCCGCCACGCGGAATGGCTGGAAGGCATGGCGCGCATCAAGGGGCACCAGGACTTCGGCACCGCCAACTACGCGCAGGCCTTGCTGGAGCGCTTGTGGCAGCGCGGGGATTACCAGGCGCAGCTCGAGCGGGTGCGCCCGCACTACCAACACAAGATGCGGGTATTGACCGAGGCACTGGAGGCCGAGGGGCTGCGCGAGCTGGGCTGGCAATGGGAGGCGCCGGAGGGTGGACTGCTCATGTGGCTGGAGGGCCCCACCGGCTTCAATACCGCCATCGACTCGCCGTTTTACCAGGCCTGCCTCGAGCGTGATGTGCTCTACGTGCCGGGAGACTTGTGCTTTGCGGAGGGCGCGCCACACCATGCGGTACGCTTGAGCTTCGGCACGCTGAGCGAGGACAATCTACGCGAGGCGGCAGCGCGGTTTGTGGCTGCCGCTCGGGCGGTAGGTTAGTCTTTTTCCGCCATCAGCTGCCAGGCGGGCAGGGGGATGACTTCGGGGCGGTCGGTGGGTTTTACCCCGTGTTGCTCGATGGCCTCGGCGAGCCAGGTCTCCAGCTCGGCTTCACCGCGCACGAGGGCGCCGATTTGCTTGCGACGCTGGGTGAAGATCTTGCGGATGGCCTGCCGCGTGCCGGAGGAAAAGTGCACGGGTTCGGGCAGCCGTTCCAGGCCCAGCAGCACGGAATCCACTCCGGGCACAGGGTAAAAGCACTGGCGGGAGACGCCGTGGCGTCCGAATTCGCGGAAGGCGCTCTGCAGAAAGATGGTGATCGCGCTGTAATGCTTGTGCCCGCAGGGAGCGGTGAGGCGGTCCGCGGCCTCCTTTTGCATCATCAGGACGAGCTTGGTCGGCAGGACGGTGCCTTGCATCACCTCGTCGAGCCACGGGCTGGTGATGGCGTAAGGCAGGTTTGCCACGATCTTGAAGCTCCTGGCCGGGTCGGGC
This sequence comes from Puniceicoccaceae bacterium 5H, assembly GCA_009772895.1. Taxonomy (GTDB): domain Bacteria; phylum Verrucomicrobiota; class Verrucomicrobiia; order Opitutales; family Oceanipulchritudinaceae; genus WOUP01. The sequence goes on from WOUP01000004.1 coordinate 48,881, forward strand.
TGGAGATCGCCGACGGGGAAGTCCACGGCATCCGCCTCGCGTAAGTGAAAGGTTGGCACGGGCTCGGCGGCATTTTCGCCCAAGGTATCGCGCAGATGCCCCGCGAGGCGGGTATCGAGTTCCACCGCGTAGACCTCGGTGCCGGCGGCGAGCAGGGCGCGAGTCAGGGTGCCGAGGCCCGGGCCGACTTCGACCACGGCATCACCGGGTTCGACTTCGGCCATGGCGAGGGATTTGCGCACGATGTTGCCGTCGATGAGGAAGTTCTGGCCGAGCGGCTTGCGCGGGTGGTGGCCCAACTGCTCGAGCAGGGCACGGGTCCGGGAGGGCGTCAGCGGCAGGTCGGCGTCGAGGGACGGCATAGGCCGCAGCCTTACTGCTTCAGGGCTGGCTGCAACCGAAAAGTGCCGACTGGGGGCGGTCAGGAGGCCTCGGGGTCGACGACCCAGCAATCTTCGCCCACCGGAGCCTCAAACCCGTCGATGAATTTCTGCAGGAGTTCGAGTGAGACGGGAAAGGCCGCGTTGGCGTCCCCGTGCCGGCTGCGCTCTTCGAGACGCCTGCGCAGGGTGACAGGTGAAAGGCGCAGGTAGATAATTTGCGGGGTGCCGCCGTGCTGACGGATGAGGCTGGTGTAGGTGTAGCGCATGGAGCGCTGCCAGAAGCTGAAGTCGAGCACCACGTGGCGGCCCTGGTCCAGAAGTTCCAGCAGGCGCTGGCTCAGATCGGCCTCGGCCGCGATCTGGTATTGATCGTATTGGTGGGGCGGGTAGTCATGCCCGTAGCGACCGAAGCGGTGCCAGATTTCCTCATCGAGCGAGAGGCGCGCGCAGCCGGCCGCCTCCAGCTGCAGGGCCAACTCCGTTTTGCCGGAGCCCGCGAGGCCGCACATGAGAAATGCCATAGGCCCTGACGCAGCCAGGGATGCCTTGGCGGAATCGAGTGCAGCGGAGAGGTTCATGAGCAGGCACGGGGAGGCGAGGGGCGTGCCTGGTCCTGCTGAGGGTAGGGCCGTGAAGAACACGTCCTAACTAATAGAGATCGGTCAGGACGCCATCTGCTGAAGCTCATTTCTTCAGCGCTGGAGCTTTTTTCGCTCCGCGATCTGCTCGACTCAGGAAACGTTACGGGCGCTGGGCTCGAACTGCACGAGGTTGCTGAGCTGGTCCTGGAATTCGACCGAGGCAGCTTCGCTGAAGTAGCGGGTGGCCAGGTCGCGCAGGCGCTGCTCGAGTTCCTTCACGTTGTCTTCGCGCACGGCGAGCTCCTCCTCGCGCTGGGTCAGGTCCAGCGCGCGCTCGGAAAGGTGTTCCTCACTTTGGCGGACATAGGCTTCGCGCTCGGCGAGATCCTCCGAGTCAACCGGTTCGGAGGAGCCCATGGCGCCGCGCATCCGGCGGATTTCGTCCTGCGCCTTCTTCAGTTGCGTTTCCAGCAGAACGATGGATTCTTCCTGCTCGCCGAGGCGCTCTTTCAATTCCGCCACTTCGGCCGGGTCGGCTTCGTTACCGTCTTCCACGTCTTGCAGCACCTGCTGGAGCGAGCCGCTGATGGCGTTGAAGTCGAATCCGCTCATCCAGAAGGCCTTGGCATCCATCGTCTTCAACTCCTCACGTGTTGGGTGCAAGACCAGCTTGAGCCCCGGGTGACGCACGCGCAGGCGGCGGCCCAGGTTGAGGGCATCGAGCGCGGAGCCCTTGGCTTCACCGACGAGCACGTCGACGCGTTGGCCCTGGGCGGTCGAGAGGGCCCGGCTGGGGTGGGTGCAGTGCAGGCTGTTCCAGCCTTGATCCAGGCACCAGCTTTGCAATTCACGGTGGAGCAGTGCGTTTTCTGTCACAAACAGAATCGTCACCACGGGTTCTTCGGATGCAAAAGCGGAGGTAGTGGATTTCATGACACAGCAGAGTTGGGGTAACCGAAATTACCTATCTTCAATCGCAAGCAGATCAACAGACGTTACTAAGCGCAGTGGACAGTTGCTGAGCAAACGCCAGCGTCATGCGGATTGCAAATCTAATATCGACGCCAAGGGAGGGGTTTAGTCCTTAGCTATAAGTCGGATACAACCTAATAAAGTTTAATCTTAGTTAACGCTGTGGATCATTTCGATGAACGCTTCTACATCGTCGCAGCGCATGAGGGCTTCCCCGATCAGGACGGCGTCGGCCCCGGTCTCTCGCGCGCGCTCTGCGTCTTCCTGATTCCAGATGCCGCTCTCGCTGATGCGCACGATGTCGCTCGGGATTTGCGGGATCAGCTCTTCGGAATAGGCGAGGTCCGTGACGAAGCGGCCCAGGTCGCGGTTGTTCACGCCTACGATCTTCGGCTTCATCTGCAGCGCGCGCTCCAGCTCGGGGGCGCTATGGACTTCGAAGAGGCTGTCCAGCCCGGCGAGGGTGGCGGCATCGTAGAGGCGGCGCATCTCGTCGTCGCTGAGGGCGCGGACGATGATGAGGATGGCCCCGGCGCCGGCTTCGGCGGCTTCGACGATCTGGATGGGGTCGACGAAGAAGTCCTTGCGCAGGGTGGGCGGGGTGTCCGGGCGGTTGGCCAGCAGGTCGTTGACCTCCCAGAGGTCGCGGATGTGGCCCTGGAAGAATTTTTCGTCCGTCAGCACCGAGATGGCGTCGGTGCCGGCATTATAGTACTGGCGGGCTTGCTCGACCGCGTCCGCCGCCTCCTTGATCGCGCCGGCGGAAGGCGAGCGGCGCTTGATCTCGCTGATCAGGGCCAGGCCGGAGTCGCGGCGCAGGGCATCGCGGAAGCGCTGGCCACTGCGTTGCAGGCGGGCAAGCCGCTCCAGTTCACTGTCCGTAACGGGCCGGGAGCGCTGCGCTACTTCCTGGCGTTTCCACGCCATGATTTCGTCAAGTTTGTCCATAGGAGCGTTTACACGCTTTTAACATAAAACAGGGTCGCCAAACGACGCAAGGTACGTAAAAAGTGTGAGTAGCTGTGAGTGCGATGCAAGAACTCCTTGCCACGATGGCGACGCTGCGTGGACCGAATGGCTGCCCTTGGGATCAAGAGCAGACCCACGAGACGTTGACGACTCCGCTGATCGAAGAGTGTGCGGAGCTGCTGGAGACCATCGACCAGATGGACATGCCGCATATGCGCGAGGAGCTGGGCGACGTGTTGTTGCAGGTCGTCTTTCACGCACAGTTGGCCGAGGAAGCCGGTCATTTCGACTTCGAAGATGTCGCGCGCGAAATCAACGACAAGTTGATTCGCCGTCACCCGCACGTATTTGGCGATGCGCAGGCCGAGGACGCGGCCGCAGTGGTCAAAAATTGGGAGGAAATCAAGGCAGAGGAAAAAAAGAATCAGCCCGAGACGCATCGGGTCTTCAAGTCGCTGCCCCCGCGCCTGCCGGCGTTGCAGTGGGCGGCGAAAATCCGCAAGCAGATGAACAAAAGGGGCTTGGATGTTTCCCCGTGGGTGGAAGCATCGTCTCCGGCTGAACGAAATAACCGTCTGACGGATGAATCGGCGGGCAAGTTGCTTTTCACGCTAGTCTCTGCTTGTTGGGAGCAAGGAATCGACCCAGAGTCGGCCCTGCGCCGCTACGGGCAGCAAATCATCGACCACCACGAACATGCCACCGCTGCCCGAACCTCGCCTGTGTGAAATTCCGACCGCGACCGGGCCGGTGATGCTGCCTTATGAGCTGCATCGCCGTCGTGGCATGCGGTATCTGCGCGTGAGCGTCAACGAGGCCGATCAGGTGACCCTGAAGGTCCCCTATCGCGTTTCCGAGTCCATCGCGATCGAATACCTGCGCCAGCAGGGTGAGTGGTTATTGGGCGTCCTGGAGCGCTTGCCGCGACGCTGGAGCCTCAGCGAATACGTGGGGCGCAAGCCGTGGCTCGCCATCATGGGGGAGCGGTTTGAGCTGCAGATTGAGGAGCATCGGGGGCGGACTTCGGTGCAGCTGGATCGGGCGAAGGAGGCCATTACTTTGTGGCTGGATCGTCGCGAGTCCCGCGAGGCCAGTCTGAAAGAGGCGCTCACCTCGGCCGCCAAGCTGGTCTTGCCGCCGCGCACCCGCGAATTGGCGCGCTTGCACGGGCTGACGGTGGGGCGCATCAGTGTGCGCGATCAACGCACGCGTTGGGGTTCCTGCAGCGAGTCGGGCAACATCTCGCTCAATTGGCGCCTGGTTCTGTTGGATCCGCGCTTGCACGATCACGTGATCCTGCACGAGCTGGCCCACCTCAAGCACCTCAATCACAGCAAGGCGTACTGGAATTTTCTCGGGCAGCTGGATGCGGACGCTTCCCGCCATGATCTGGAGCTGACGCGCGTGAGCAGCGTGATGATGCGCCTGGGCCGCTAGGCTTGCGCCGTAGAACGGAAGCCTGCATTCTAGACTTCGTGACTGAGGTTAATACTCCCGGGGTCGCCGTCGTTTATCATCCGGACTTTGCCTGCCACGATACCGGTGCGGCCAGCCCGGAAGCGGTCTGGCGGACGGAGAAGGTGAGTGCGGCCCTGCGTGCCGCGCCCTTTGCGGGGGCATTGCGTTGGGTCGAACCGGCCCCGGTGGAGGTGCAGTGGCTCGAATGGGTGCACGAGTCGGGCTACCGGCAATATATCGAGGAGTTGTGCCTCAGTGGCCGTCGCGAGTTGGGCGATGGCGAAACGATTGTGAGCGAGCGCTCTTACGAAGTGGCCCTGCTGGCCGCGGGCGCCGCCACGCGCGCCGTCGATGCGGTCATGCAAGAGGGGCATCGGGCCGCCTTCAGTTGTGCGCGCCCCCCTGGTCACCACGCGCTGCGCGCCCAGGGCATGGGCTTCTGCCTGTTCAACAACGTGGCGATCGCGGCGGAATACGCCTGCGGGCATTATGGGCTGCAACGGGTGGCGATTGTCGACTGGGACGTGCACCACGGCAACGGCACGCAGGAGATCTTTTACGCGAGCCCTCACGTCCTGCTCTGCAGCGTTCAGCAAAAGGACTGGTGGCCCTTTACCGGCGAGACCCACGAAGACGGTGCCGGCGAGGGCAAGGGGTTGACGGTCAACGTGACGGCTCCGGCGGGCTCCACGGGCGTGGATTACGAGCGCTTTTTCCGGGAGCGCTTCGAGCCGGCGATGGCGCAGTTCCAGCCGGAGTTGATCCTCATCTCGGCGGGCTTCGACGCGCATGGCCGGGACCCGCTGGGCGAAATTGCTTTGGAAAGTGCCGACTACGCGCGCCTGACGACGCTCGTGACTTCCTGGGCCGATCGCTGGGCGCAGGGGCGCGTCGTGTCCTTACTGGAGGGTGGTTACGACGAGCAGGGGCTCGTGACGTCGGCGCTGGCCCACGTCGAGGCGCTCTGCACGCATCGCGGGCGCAACGGCAGCGCTAGCTGACGAGGACCTTGCCGTCGAAAATCCACTGTTCGCTGCGGCCGCGGGAGTCCTTGAACTTCACCTTGCGAAAGGGCACCTTACGGCCGTCGAGGCTGACTTCGTAGCTATCGCCGTTGGTGAACTCCGGCTCGGGCAAGAGCTCCATCGCGCGCTGCAGGTTGGCAATGCTGACGATGTAGCGCCGCGAACCGCCACTGCTCGAAGAAGAGGAGGCGCTGCTGTGGCTGCGCGAGGATCGAGAGGAACTGGAGGAAGACGATGAGCGGCGGGAGGAGCCGGATCGTGATTCAGGAGCCATGCTGCGAATCTAGAACGCGCTGCCGTCCATGTCTAGCCCTTCGGCACCGGGGCTGAGGGCCTCTAACAGATTGCTGGTGCGCTGCTTTGAGGTGTAGTCCTGCAATTGGCCGCCGTCTTCCCCCAGGTCGCTGTAAAAGCGCACGTGTCCGTCGAGAAAGACGATGTGGCCGCCTTCGCTGCCATAGACGCTCGGCTTGGCGGCGTCTTCGGCGCGCCAGGTGCCATCGGTCTCGAGGCCGCGTGTCCAGGCGAGGGGAGTGGTCGCGGCTGGTGCGGCGGGGTTGAGCTTGTTGGCCACGGCAAAGCTCAAGGGAAAGGCGGTAAATTCGGTGCTGGTGGTCCAGTTGGTGGCGTCGCCGCTCGGGGGCAGGGCGATCACGCCGGGGCGGGTGGCGGTGGTCGCGACCACGAGCGGGTCTTCGTCGACGATCCAGACGTCCGGCACATTGAGGTCGGCACGTTCGGCCAGTTCGGCCGCCCATGCGTGTGCGTTGCTGGCGTTGAGCGCCTTCTGCCCGCCTGTGCGTTGCAGGTAGGTCTGGTAGCTCTGGGCGATCTGGCGCAGCTTGTTCGCAGCCTGGGCCTTGCGCGCCCCATCCTGGATGCCGCCGACGGCGGGCACGATGAGGGCGAGCAGGATGCCGATGACGGCAATGACCGTGACCAGTTCGATCAGCGAAAAGCCAGCGCGGCGAACGGAGACAGGGCGAGCAGACATGCCTTCGTTTTGCGCCGCAAGGGCCGTGAGGGCAAGCTGGATCGTTTCCTTTAGCCTGTTTCTAGACGTTTTTATGCAGTTGCAGGCGCAGATAGCGCTCTGCTTCGGGCTGCGGCTGCAGCATACATTCGAGGAAGGCGTTGCGCTCAAACCAGATAACCTCGAGGTCCCAGACGCAGAAGGAGTGGCGATCACGGTCTTCCACCCATTTGCCCTTCTCGTTCATCACCAGCACGCGGATGAACAGCTCGTTGCCGTTGCCCCACCAGGCGAGGGTCAGGTAGGGCTGGCCGGTGGAGGAGGGGTGGGCGATGGCAAAGCCGAGGCGCTGCTGCTCTCCGAGAGCCTGAGCCGCCTGTTGCAACATGGGTTGGGCGGCTTTCAGGCCGCCGGAAAACGCGTCCCAGTCGAACGTCTGGTTTTGCGGTGTGATACGGTAGATCTTCAGCTCAAAGCCTGCGAGGCGGCGGAACGGAAGCGCGCTGATGGGACGGCTGACATAGGTCATGGCACGGCGATGGGGGGAAGTTAGGCAGGAAAAAACCACCTGATGGTTATCAGGGCGTTTCAAGAATAGCAAACCCGTTGCAGTGAAGGGGCCGCGAAATTCAGGCCACAAAAAAGCCGGCGCGCACAAGGCGGGCCGGCGGAGAAATTCCAGGACGTGATGCGTCTCTAGTAAGGCAGCGGATACTTGGCGCAGAGGCCGAGGGAGATATCGCGGGCCTGGCTGATGGCGTTGTCGTCTTCCGGGTGGTTGAGCACGATGTCGATCGCACGGCCGATTTCGCGGAAGTCGTCTTCCTTCATGCCACGGCTGGTGCAGGCGGGGGAGCCGATGCGGATGCCGCTGGTCTGGAAGGGGCTACGGGTTTCACCGGGCACCGTGTTGCGGTTGGTGGTGATGTTGGCCTTGTCGAGGGCGATCTGGGCTTGCTTGCCGGAGAGGTCGGGGTGGCTCTGGCGCAGGTCGACGAGGATGAGGTGGTTGTCCGTGCCGTCGCTGCAGAGCTTGTAACCCTTTTGCTTCAGGAAGTCGGCCAGGGCGGCGATGTTGCGCTTCACCTGCTGCTGGTACTGCTTGAACTCCGGCTTCGCGGCTTCGCGGAAGCAGACGGCCTTGGCGGCGATCACGTGCATCAGCGGGCCACCTTGGCCGCCCGGGAAGATCGCGCTGTTGAGCTTCTTCTCGTATTCGCCCTTGGCCAGGATCAGGCCGCCGCGGGGGCCGCGCAGGGTCTTGTGCGTGGTGGTGGTGACAAAGTCGCAGTGCGGCACGGGGCTCGGGTGTTCGCCCGTGGCCACGAGGCCGGCGATGTGGGCGATGTCGGCCAGGATGTAGGCACCGACGGAGCGGGCGATCTCACCCATGCGCTTGAAGTCGATCTCGCGCGGGTAGGCGCTGGCGCCCACGGTGATCATCTTGGGCTTTTCCTTTTCGGCCTGCTCGGCGAGCTTGTCGTAGTCGATGCGGCCGGTTTCCGGATCCACACCGTAGTGCACGACTTCGTAGAGCTTGCCGGAGAAGTTGACCGGGTTGCCGTGGGTCAGGTGACCCCCGTCGGACAGGTTCATCGTCAGGATCTTGTCCCCGACGTTGAGCACGGCGGTGTAGACGCCGAAATTGGCCTGGCTGCCGGCGTGGGGCTGCACGTTGGCGTATTCGGCGCCAAAGAGCTGCTTGGCGCGTTCGATCGCGAGCTCTTCGGCCACGTCGACGCATTCACAGCCACCGTAGTAGCGCTTTCTGGGGTAGCCCTCGGCGTACTTGTTGGTCAACACGCTACCGGTCGCCTCGATGACGGCCGGGTAGGTGAAGTTTTCTGAAGCGATGAGCTCCAGGTGGTTCTGCTGGCGGTTCTTCTCGTTCTCGATGGCCTCGAAGATTTCGGGGTCGAGATCGCGCAGGTGCGCAGCGTTCAAGTTAAGAGACGGATCGGTCGCAGTCGGCATATCTTGTTTGGATGCTTTTGCTGGTATGTAGCGTTCGCGGAGCCATGCTACCACACTTGGCACCGCTTCGGCCAGGGCGTCCCGGGTTTCGAGATAGTAATCCAGGGACGCGCCATAGGGGTCGGGGACTTCGTGGTCCACATCCCCGGGCATAAATTCGCGGAAAAGGTGGATCGGGAGATCCCGGTGGTCGTCGGTAATGAGCTGCAGCGCCATCTGGCGGTGGCCCTCTGTCATGCAGAGGATCAGCGCGGCTTCGTCGAGCAGGTAGGGGTCGAGGCGGCGACTCCGGTGCTGGCTCAGGTCGATGCCGACCTTCTTGAGCGCACGCACGGAGTTGGCGCTGGCCGGGTCTCCCGCAAAGGCGGAAATGCCGGCGCTGATGACCTCCAACTGGTTGAGGGGCTCGGGCTCTGCGGCCAATGCGTGGGCCAGCAGTCGCTCGCCCATGGGGCTCCGGCAAATGTTACCGGTGCAGACGACGATGATTTTGTTAGGCTGCGGCTCTGCCATGACACGAAAACGCCACTATGGGGGACCCTATATGCTTTGGCAAATGGAAAGGGGGATGCGGACCGTTGGGGTGGCTGGCTTTATGACTTCACGCGGCGCGCAAACAGGGCGCTCATCAACCATTGCCAGCGGCTGCCGATGATCAGGCCGGCGATGAAGGCCGTGAAGGCGCGCACCGCACTCGGGTCTGGCGCGAGCGTGCCCCAGGGGTCGGTCATCAGGTAGAGGCCGAGAGCCCATAATGCGACCAGCATGAGCACGGAGGGCTGCCGACGCTGGGGCCAGGTGAGCACCAGCATGACCAGGCTGAAAACGAGCCCCAGCGCCCAGACGGGTGCAATGGCCTCCGGCGGCAGGTAGGGGCGGGCCAGCAGGGGCAGGAGCATAAAAATCAGGGCAATCAGGGAAGTCATGGCAGCTATAATATGGGGGCGATATGGCCGTTTGGCAAAGAGCGCGCCCGAAATGCGTTACCGTTTGAGCCTCAGGAAGATCATCTACACGGGGCAAAGTTCGCCCTCAGCGCAGGAAAAAGCGGAAAGCTGCGCTATCTTCGGCCATGCGCCTGTCAGACAAAGTCGCCCTCGTCACCGGAGCCTCCGGCGGAATCGGTCACGCCATTGCGGCCCGTTTTGCCGAAGAAGGGGCTCATGTCGCCGTCCACTATAGCTCCAACGAAAAGCCCGCCCGCGAACTGGTGGAGCAGATCCGTTCGCAGGGCCGCAAGGCGGAAGCCTTTCAGGCCGATCTGGCAGAGGTGGACGCGGTGACCAAGCTCGTGCACAACGTACATTCCGCCTTCGGGCGGCTGGACATCCTCGTCAACAACGCCGGCATCCCGGCTTCGGGGGAGGTGACCAGTTTTACGCCGGAGCAGTATCAGCAGGCCTTCGACGTCAATGTGCGGGCGGTCTTCTTTGCCGTGCAGGCGGCGGTGCCGCTGATGCCCGACCACGGGCGTATCATCAACATATCCAGCGGCATGGTGAAGCGGCCCAGCGCGCGCGGCAGCATCTATGCGGCGACCAAGGCCGCCGTCGACAGCTTCACCCAATCCTTTGCCCACGCTTTTGCCGAGCGTCGCATCACGGTCAATGCCATCCAGCCGGGGCCGACGCTGCCGGGCATGTTCGGCCGCCACAGCAAGGAGCGTCAGGACGCCTATGCGAAGCAGTCATTGATCGGCCGCCTCGGCAAGGCGGAGGAAATCGCGGCGCTCGCCGCCTTTCTGGCCAGCGACGAAGGGGCGCTGATTACCGGGCAGGTCATCACGGCCGACGGCGGCGTTTTTTCGTAAGGCAGGGTTTGGGATTATATTGACAGTGGTATGTCGAAGCCAAGGGTAGATCTATTATTATCGATGTTATGCTGAGTTTACGTACCCCTCTCCCGCTTCTGTTTTTACTCACCAGTGCGGCTTCGCTGCAGGCATTGTGGTTCGATTGCAGCCCGCCCACCATGGCGGAGGCTTACGAGGAAGCCGACGCCGTTTTCCTCGGCAAGCCTACCCGCGTCGTCGTCACGGAATCGGCGCCGGGGGACTGGCCGCACACCGTCTACCAGGCGACGATCGAATTGATCGCGACGTGGAAGACCGACGGCGAGACCTTCCCGGAAGGAACCGTGGTGATCCGCTCGGACGGCATGGATTATTGCTCCCCGACTTATGCGCCCAATTACACGTGGCTGATCTACGCGCGGAAGAGTACTTGCGACGGCGCGGAAGATACGGGTGAGCCCTGCGCGGACTACCGCAATGGGGTGGCCGATGGCTCTCGCCGGGTCGCGCATTGGAACATGATCTCCGACACCAGCGTCGAATGGATCGAGTCGCTCGGGCCGCCGGACCAGATCCTCGACGGCGGGGACTCGCCGGAAGGGCTGAGTGCGTTCAAGATCGCGTTCCACGATGGCAGCTACGAATACCTGGCGCCGCCGTTCGGCCGGTTTATGATCTACACGCCTCCCTGGTATCACTGGGAGACGAACGGCTGGGTCCACATCAGCGAATTCAACAACGATGCGTTCTGGTGGTACGACCAGGCCGCCGACGGGTGGTTCTACACGAGCGCGGGCAGCTACCCCTGGATCTATCACGATCTGGCGGGCTGGGTTTATCTGGATACCTCCGCCGAGACGCCGGCCGAGCGGGTGGTCTACTCGCCGACGATGGACGAATGGCTGGCGCTGGACTGGCTGCCCGACCTCAGTATCGCCGAATAGAGCGCAAAAAAAGGCGCGGCAGGTAACCGCGCCTGGGCTGTAAAGCCTATGCAACTGGACCTTAGCCCTCGCGCTCGAGCTGGCGCCAGGCGATGTCCTTGCGGTAAAACTGGTGATCCCAGCGGACCTTGGCGCTGACTTCGTAAGCGAGTTCGGCGGCAGCCTGCAAGGACTTGCCCTGGGCTACGACGCCCAACACGCGCCCGCCGTTGGTGACGATCTGGCCTTCGGCGTTGAGCTTCACGCCTGCGTGGATGATGTGGGCCTCCGGCGGCAGGGCGTCCGAGGCGGGCAGTTCGATCGCGTCACCCTTGGGGTAGCTCGCGGGGTAGCCTTCGGCGGCGTGGACCACGATCATGGCGTAGGCGTCCTTGATCTTCACCTGCTCGGGCTCGAGCGTGCCGTTGGCGCAGGCCATCATGAGCTCGACCGGGTCGGTTTCGCAAAGCGGCAGCAATACCTGGCACTCGGGGTCGCCGAAGCGCACGTTGAACTCGAGCACCTTCGGGCCCTGCTCGGTCAGCATCAGGCCGATGTAGAGCGTGCCGCGGTAGTCGATGCCCTCCTGCACGAGGCCGGCGAGGGTGGGGCGGATGATGGTTTCCTCGATCTGCTTTTGCAGCTCGGGGGTGACGACGGCTGCCGGGGCATACGCGCCCATGCCGCCGGTGTTGGGCCCGGTGTCGCCTTCGCCCAGGCGCTTGTGGTCCTGGCTCACGGGCAGGCAGACATACTTTTCGCCACTGACCATCACCATCATGGAGGCCTCTTCGCCGCGCAGGAACTCTTCGATCACGATCTCACGGCCACTGTCGCCAAAGACGGCGTCGACCATCATCTCCTGGATCGCGGCTTCGGCCTGGGCCTTGTCCTCGCAGATGATCACGCCTTTGCCGGCGGCGAGACCGCTGGCCTTGACCACGAGCGGGAAGGAGGCGGTGGCGAGGTAGTCGCGGGCCGCATCGGCATCGTCGAAGCGCGCGTAGGCGGCAGTCGGGATGTCGTAGCGGGCGAGCACCTCCTTGCAATAGGCCTTGCTGGCCTCGAGCAGTGCGCCGTTCTTGTTGGGCCCGTAGACGGCAAAACCGGTTTCGCGGAGGGTGTCCGCCACGCCGGCGGCGAGCGGGGCTTCGGGGCCGACGATCACGAGGTCGGCCGAGGTCTTCATCGCGAGTGCGACGACCGACAGCGCGTCCTCCATATCCACGGGGCGGCATTCGACCTCGAGGGCCATGCCGGCGTTGCCAGGGGCCGCCACGACCTTTTCGACGCGGGGGCTGGCGAGGCAGGCTTTGACGAGGGCGTGTTCACGGCCGCCGCTGCCGATGACGAGGACTTTCCACTGCGATGCTTCCATCTCCCCAGCAAAGGAGAAAAGTCCGCCCGATGGAAAGGGAAAAGCGGCGGCTTATGGTTAACAGAGCCGAGATTGTGATTACGCCAGAGCCGCCACGAGGCTGCCGACGACGTAGATGATGAGCACGCTGAGGCTCTCGAAGCCGATTTTGCCCGGGCCCTTGCGCTCGCGGTGGAGCAGGCCGAGCAGGAGCATGCCCGTCATGACGATGCTGAGGGCGACGAGGCTGGCGGCCTTGTCCGAGGCGGCGTGATAGATCGAGCCGTCGCGGTAGAAGAAGTCGGCCACGGCGGCAAAGAGCGTGTCGAAGGCGTTGCCGCCCAGGATGCCGCCCACTGCGAGGGTGAGGGCGCCGCGCCGGACGGCCGCGATGGAGGTCACGAGCTCCGGCAGGGAGGTGACGACTGCAGTGCCGAGTGCGCCGACGGCGGTGGCGTTGATGCCGGTCTTGTTGGCGATGGAGTTGCCGGACTGCGTGAGTGCCCAGCCGGCGCCCATGACCAGCACGCCCGCGCCCGCGAGTTTGAGGATCTGCACCGTGAGGGAGGCGGACTCGGGGTGATCTTCGGGCGTGTCTTCGCGAGTCTGGCGCGTGCGCACGGGCGTCCACATGGGGTTGTCGCGGGCGGCCTGCACGAATTTCAGCAGGGCGCCGTAGGCCAGCAGCAACAGGAATGAGGCGGGATGCACGGCCCAGACGGTGATTTCGGGCGCACTGGTGGCCCAGAGCAGGATGCCGAGCAGCACCACCAGCACGGCGCCGAAGATCAGGTTTTCGACCGAAGCGGCGGCATGCTCGAGGTTGACCCCGCGATACGAGATGTCTGCGATGGCGAGAAAGGCGGTTTGGGCCGCGATGCCGCCGTAGGCATTGGCCAGGGAGAGCTGCGCCAGCCCCTGTGAGGCCGCGACGACGGAGGTCGTGATACCGGGGAGGGAGGTGACGGCGCCCAGAAACACGGCCCCCATGAGCGCTTCGCCCATGCCGGTGCGGTCGGCCAACTCGTCGGCCAGCGCACTGAGGCGCGTCCCGACGGCAAAGATCAGCGCACCGCAGGCAATGAAAATGGGGATGGCCCAGGCCAACGGCCATTCGGCAGAAACATCGAACATGGTTGCGGACTTTAGCAGGTGCCGTTCCGGCAGATGCGGCGGCAAACATCAACGCCTCGCAAATTCAGGCGGTGCGCTTGAGAGGTTTTGGGGGTGCGGGTTGTTTATAGGGTATGCATTCTTCCCATTCATCCCGCTCCGGACGGATTATCTGGCGGCTGCTGCGCGCGTTGTTGGCCATGGCGTGCGGCGGGCTGTTGGTGTTGGCGGCGATCAATCTCTGGGTCTTTTCGCAGACTGAGAGCCGCGTGTATAACGACGTGGCCGAGGTGCCCCGGACGGAGTTTGCGCTGGTGTTGGGGGCGGATCCTCAGGGCGATTTTCTCGACGAGCGCCTGCAGGCCGGGCTCGAGCTCTACCAGGCGGGCAAGGTCGAACGGTTGATTGTGAGCGGGGCGGATTACGGCCCCGACTACGACGAGGTCGCGTACATGCAGGACTGGCTGGTTGAGCACGGTGTGCCGGCGGAGGCCGTGCAGCCCGACGATGAGGGCTTTCGCACGCGGGCGAGCATTCGCAACGTGCAGCCCTTTGTGCGAACCGGGACGCCGGTGGTCATTGTGTCGCAGGCCTTCCACGACTACCGGGCGCTCTATCTGGCCGACGCCAAACACGTCGATGCGGTCGCCTATGTCGCCCCGGACGCGCCGATGCGCGCCCGCGTCTTCAGCGAGGTGCGGGAATTTCTCGCGCGCCCCTGGGCCTTCCTCGAGGTGATGTCGATGTAGGGCGGCTTGACGCACCTCCTTAAAAAGGCCATTTAGAGAGTATGGATGCTGCCATGGATCAGCTGATCGAGGAGCTGCGCAATCTTCCGCCCAAAAAACAGGCGGTTGCAGCTTCGGTGATCCACGCCCTTGCAGTTGAAGCGGAAGCTGAAATTCACCCCGACTGGAAAACGGAATTGGATCGGCGCGCGCGCGATTTTCAGGAGGGCAAAGTGACGTTGCTGAGCGAGGAAGAACTGGAAGCCCGAATCCAGCACCTCTTGAACGAATCACATTAGGGGGCGTTCGCAGACGAGCCGTTGCATTGCTTCAGGCGATCATTGGATGGAGCCCGTGAAACGGAGGTTTTTATGCTGGCAATCTATTTGCCTGGTTAAACTCTCAGCATGACTTCATCCTTGCGGCATCTAAAGATCCATCCCCGCGTAGCCAACGACCTTGAAGAGGTCGTGAATTACTATGAATCGGAGCAGGTCGGCCTGGGTGGCGATTTCTTGCGAGCCTTTCGCAAGGCGCTCAGGCGCATCGAGGCTGGGCCGGAGGTTTACCGGAAAGTCTATGGCGAAAATCGACGCGTGATGCTGCCGCGATTCGGGAATTTCGCCGTAATCTATACAGTCAATCCGGACATTATATACATCAAGGCGGTTGCTGACTTGAGGAGGCGGCCGCTGTATTGGGGATCCCGCGCATAATTACCGTGGATCCGCATTTGCCTTTCGGGCGCAGGCTGGCCAATGCTGGTGAGATATGCGGCTTTATTTCATGAGCGTGTGCGGAACGGGGATGGGCAATGCCGCCTTGCTGATGCGGCAGCTGGGGCACGAGGTGCTCGGTTGCGATCGGAATATCTACCCGCCGATGAGCGATGCGCTGCAGGCCGCCGGGATCGAGATCCTGCCCGACTTCGATGTCGAGCGCCTGCAACGCCTGCAGCCCGACCTGGTGGTGGTCGGTAACGTCAACACCCGCGGCAACCCCGAGATCGAGTGGTTGCTGGAGACGCGCGCCATCCCCTACACCTCGCTGCCGGGCCTGCTGCACAGCCACTTGCTCAATCGCCGCCGTAACATCGTGGTAACGGGTACCCATGGCAAGACCACGACCACCTGCATGACCGCCCATCTGCTGCGTCAGCACGGGCAGGAACCGGGTTGGCTACTGGGCGGCGTGCCGCGTGACTTGCCGGGTGGCTCCGAGTTGGGCCGGGCAGACGCGCCGTTTGTGATCGAGGGCGACGAGTATGACAGCGCGTTTTTCGATAAACGCAGCAAGTTCATCCACTACGCGCCCAACATCGTGGTGCTCAACCACCTCGAGTTTGATCATGCGGACATCTTCCGCGACCTGGCCGACGTGCAGCGCACGTTCAGTCACCTGCTGCGCATCGTGCCGCAAAACGGCTTCATTCTCGCCAATGGCGACGACCCCAACCAGGCCGCGCTGGTCGATGCGGTCAGCTGGTGCCGCGTGCTGAAGGTCGGCACCGAGGCCGCGAACGACCTGCAGATCCGCGGCTTCAGCGAAGACGAACGCGGCTCACGTTTTCAACTGGTATGGCGCGGCACGGTGTGGGGGCGCGTGCAGTGGAAGCAGTGGGGGCTCTACAATGCCCGCAATGCGGCGATGGCCTGCCTCTCGGCGGGGCTGGCGCTGAAGCCGGACGATCCGTTTTGCGCGATCGAGCCCGAAAAGCTGCAGGGTTATCAGGGGGTGAAGCGGCGCCAGGAAGTGCTTTTCGACAACGGCACGACCACGCTGTTGAGCGACTTCGGGCACCACCCCACGGCAATCCGCCAAACGCTGGAATCGCTCAAGCAGCGCTACAAGGGGCGCCCTGTGGTGGCGTGTTTCGAGGCCCGCAGCAATACCGCCTGCCGCAAGGTGCTCGAGACGGATTTCGCGGGCGCGTTTGTGCCGGCCGACCGGGTGCACTTCGGGGCCGTCTTTCGCGCGGAGCGTTACCGCGACGAGGACCGGATCGATTTGCCGGCCATCGCGACGCAACTGGGGCCGCAAGCGGTCGCCCACGGCAGCAACGAAGCGATGGGCGAGGCGCTGCAACAGAGTCTGCGTGACGAGCCGCGCCAGGTAGTGGTGTTTTTCTCCAACGGCAGCTTTGACGGCATGATTGAGCAGACCGTTCAGGCCGTAGCCTCGTAGCGCTGAGCGTTCGCGAGGGTAGGGCCGTCTCTAGGCACGCCGCCAGTTTTCTCGCGCCATTGTTGGCCTCCGAATGCACTCGTGGATCAATACCGCTCCGGGTGCTGGCGGATGGCGTGCGCGCGGGCGCGGATCTGCTTGAGCTCGTCGGCGGATTTACGCTGCAGGTTCTTGAGCTGGAAGGCCATGCGCTGATTGTCCTTGAAGGTGTCGCGGTGGCGGTCGAGAAAGTCGTAGTAGAGCGTGGTCATCGGGCAGGCCTGTTCGCCGGTTGCCTGCTTGTATTGGTAGCGGCAGCGGTCGCAGTGGTTCGACATCTTGTGGATGTAGTTGCCCGTGGCGCAGTAGGGCTTGGTGCCGACGATGCCGCCGGCGCCGTGCTGGCTCATGCCGAGCGCGTTGGGCAGGGACACCCAGTCGATGGCGTCGGCATACATGGCCATGTGCCACTCATGGAATTTGCGGGGGTGCACGCCGTAGAGCAGGGCGAAGAGCCCCAGCACCATCAGCCGCTGGATGTGGTGGGCGTAGGCGTTGTCGAGCACGTTGCGCATGGCGTCGCGCACGCAGGCCATCTGGGTCTCGCCATCCCAGAAAAAGGGCGGCACCGCCTCCTGGGCACCCAGCGCGTTCATCTCTGCGTATTCCGGCATGTGGGTCCAGTAGATGCCGCGTACGAACTCCCGCCAGCCGAGGATCTGGCGCACGAAACCCTCGACGCTGTTCAGCGGGGCATCCCCGCCGGCATAGGCGGTTAGCACCTTTTCGATCACTTCGCGCGGGTGCAGGAGCTTGATGTTGAGCGCGGCCGAGAGGCGGGAGTGATAAAGAAAATCCTCACCCTGCCACATCGCATCCTGAAAGCGCCCGAACAGCTCCAACCGGCGGTCCACGAACTCGCGCAATGCCTGCAGCGCCTGTTCGCGGTTGACCGGCAGGTGAAAGTGATCGAGTCGCCCCGGGTGATCGCCGAAGCGCTGGGCCACCATCTCGAGCACCTCGCGGGTGGTGGCGTCGGGGGTGAACTGGCGGGGCGGCTTGATGTATTCCGGCCCTTCGCGGCCGAAGGTCGCGCGGTTGTCGGCATCGTAATTCCAGTCGCCGCCTTCGGGCTGCTTGCCCTGCATCAAGATCCCCTCGCGACGGCGCAGGTGGCGATACCACGTCTCCAGCAACAGGCTGTTGCGGCCCTGCGCCCAGTCCTTGAAGTCGTCCACGCTGGCGTAAAAATGCGTATCCGGGCGGATCTCCAACGCGAGGCCCAGTTCTACCGCCGCGCCCTGTAACATCCGCCGCACACGCTCATCCCCCGGTTCGACCACGACCAGCCGTTCGGGCTGCAGGCGGTGCACGTCCTGGCGCAGGATTTCGGCAACGTCCTGGCCGCGGTCGTCGCTGCGCCGTGCCGTGAGCGCATGGTAATGCACGGGGTGCCCCTTCGCGCGCAGTTCGTCGCGGAAGTGCCGCATGGCGCTGAAGAAAAACGCGAGCCGCAACTGGTGACACCAAACGTGTGTCGCCTCCGTCTCGTTTTCGGCCATCCATACGGCGTCCTGCCGCGGGTCGAAGTCTTCCCACAGCGCACTGCGGTGATCGAGCTGGTCTCCCAGCACGAGGTAGAGGCGGCGAGTGGTGGGCATGGAGGAGAGGCTATGCCGAGAAACGCCCTCCCGAAACTAAGAAGGTGTGGATGGTCTACTGGTCTAGTTGACGGCGTTTTCTGCGGCGCGTTTGCCCTCTTCGCGCGCGGCAACATGTTGCCGCGCTTCGAAGACTTGGTCGAGGGCCGGTTCGATGGTCGAGTCGAAGAGGATGCCGCCGCCGGTGACGTTCAGGTGGTCATCGTCAAAATACAGCAGGCTTCCTCCCTGCACCAAATCAAGTTCGCCTGTTTCTCGATCAACAAAAACTTCGGTTGGATCAATGGTTGCTACGTTTGGAATGTGAGCGCTGTCGAGAGCCTTAACGAGTTTTTGGTTTGATTCGTTAACGTGAGGATCACTGGTAAACTGAAAAGGCTCCCCGGAAACTAGCGTACCAACGAAATAGTGTCGGATGTCGCTTTCCCACATGGGCGGCGTCTTTAGTATCGGAACCTGGAGCACAATAATAACTTGATCGGAGGAGGCCGCCACTCTACGCAGCCTTTGCAGAAAGGCCTGTTGGCGGGATGTTTCACCCCCTTGCCGATATCCGTAGAATTCGTCATCCCATCGACCGAGCATTACGGTGACACGCGGTCGCAGTTTTTCGATGAGCTCTAGACGGAGGTTTGAGACATCGGCCTCGTAATCGAGCGTATATACCGGATCGCCGAATCCTAGCGCGCGGGCGGACATGTTGACCATCGAGAGGTGGTGATCCTCGGCATAGTCCGCGAACGAATGGCCGACAAAAAGGCCGTGGGACGAGCCCAGCAAACAGATGTCCACGGGACCTTCCTTGCGACCGAAATGGGGCGGAGTGCGGTTGACCCTCATTTTCCACAGTGCGTTGAACTCTCGTCCCCCCACATCGTACTTGCTGTCGTCAAAATACAGTTCCTTGTCGGCGGGGATATAGGCGGCTGGCCCCGGCGTGAAGAACAGCAAGGCGAAGGCAGCTGCCACCGTGGTGCCGATTCCGGCCATGCAGAGGCGGAATCGGGGGAATCCGCGCCGGAAGGGCTGTTCAATGACGTGATAGCTCAGGATTGAAAGGATTACGGTCAGGATCAGTTGCTCAACGGGGCCGACGTTGAAGAAGAAGCCGTTGGCAAAGAAGATGATCGGCCAGTGCCAAAGGTAGAGCGAGTAGGATATTTTGCCGGTGTAGACGATGGGCGGCAGCGTTAAAAAGCGGTAGCCGGGACCTTTGCTCTGGCCAAAGTGCAGCACCAGTGCCGCGCCCACGCAGGGCAAGAGCGCCTTGTAACCCGGAAAACCGGTTTCGCCGCTCATGGTCAGGACCGTCAAGACGATCAAGCCAAGGCCGACCACGGAAAGGCTTGAAGCCAGGGGACCACTGTAGTTCTTCTCCGGGCGGTGTAAGCGGTAGACCCCCAGGATGCCGCCGATCATCAACTCCCACATTCGGGCTGGAAGCAGGTAAAACGCCGCTTCCTGGTGATGTGCCGTTCCCCATAGACAGACCGCGAAGCTCGCTACCGCGGTGGCGGATAGGATGAGCAGGACGTGTTTGCGGAAAAACTTGTGGATGATGATTAGGAAGAACGGGAACAGGATGTAAAACTGTTCTTCCAAAGACAGCGACCAAGTGTGAAGGAGGGAAACCAGCTCGGAGTTGTTGTTCCAGTAGCTGTCGGTCGCTTGCCAGAGATGGATATTCTGAAAGGAGAAAAGAGCCGCGAGAGATTGCCAGACCAGGTTGTCTCTCAAGCTGTTCATGAACAGGAACGAACCCGCGACGAGCACGGCAATGACCACGGTCAGCAAGGCCGGATAGAGGCGTCGAATGCGGCGCCACCAGAATTTCCGTAGCGACAGCGTTCCCCGCTCGAGGTCCCGCTGGAGAATGCTGGTGATGAGAAAACCGGAGATGACAAAAAAGACGTCTACCCCTACGAATCCGCCCGGAAAGTAGGCAGAGGTCGCGCCCAGGTGGAAGAGAATTACTGAGACGACGGCGATGGTTCGGAGGCCATCCACTTCGGGCCGATAAGAGAGCGACATGTGGCTCTTTTTTGCGGAGCGGCAGGAGCCCGGTAAGACGAAAGCCCGTTTTGCCGGGCGCAATGGCGGTTGCGCTTTGCAAGTTGCGCGGGTAGAAGAAGTGCATGTCGCATCTCGGGCGCGGTGTAGTCCTAACTCTATTACCGCTGATCCTGCTGGAGATGATGGGTTTACTGCATTTAGGGTAATGACTTGGCCCGGGTCTTGTTGCAGAAGTCGAATCTATAACTACCTGTCACACGATGACGTCCCGTATCTTCGATTGCTTCGCCGCTCGCTTCATCAGGCTTGCCACACCCATTCTCGCGCTCCTGGTGCTGAGTTCCGCTTCGCTGCGCGCGATGGAACCGGCCCAGATCAATCTCGACTACGTGTCGCGGATTGCCGAGCAAAAGGCCGCCGAGCCCTTCCAGGAATACCCGGTCGCTCCGGATTACCTGATGGAGCTGGATTACGATGCCTACCGGGATATCCGGTTCAACTCGCGCAAGGCGCTGTGGCGCGAGGAAGGGCTGCCCTTCCGCGTGGAGTTTTTCCACCCGGGGCTTTACTTCAAGGACATCGTCAAGATCCATGAATTTACGGATTCGCACGTGCAGGAGATCCGTTTTGTGCCGGAATTTTTCGACTATGGCAAAAACGAGCGTCTGGCCGATCGCATCCCGCGCCCGCAGGGCTACGCTGGCATCCGCGTGCTGTATCCGATCAACAATCCCGACGTCTACGACGAAGTGGGCGTGTGGGTCGGCGCGAGCTACTTCCGCATTTTGGGGCGCAACCAGCATTGGGGCCTTTCGGCTCGCGGTCTGGCGCTGAACACCGGCCTGGATGTGGGCGAGGAGTTTCCCGTCTTCCGCGAGTTCTGGCTCGGGAAGCCGAAGGCCGGCGATACGGCGCTGACGATTTATGCGCTGCTCGACAGCCCGAGCGTCGCCGGGGCCTACAAGTTTGTGCTGACGCCGGGGGACATGACGACGGTGGATGTGCGCAGCCGCCTGTTTTTCCGCAATGAAGTGCAGCAGGTGGGCATCGCGCCTTTCTCGAGCATGTTCTACTTTGGTGAAAACAGCTTCGACCCGCCGACGGATTTTCGCCCCGAGGTGCACGACTCCGACGGCATCTTTATCGAGTCGAGCAACGATGAGCGCATCTGGCGGCCTTTTGTGAACGAAGTCCGCAACCGCACGAGCATCTTTCAGGAAAAGGCCACGCCGAAGGGCTTTGGCGTGATGCAGCGCGACCGCGAGTTTGCCAACTATCAGGACATCGAGGCGCACTACCACCAGCGGCCGAGCGTGTGGGTGCAGCCCAAGTCGGACTGGGGGCCGGGCAGCGTGCGCGTCTGGGAATTTCGCACCGACAAGGAGACCGACGACAACGTCGCGGCCTTCTGGACGCCGCAACAGGCTCCCAAGGTGGGCGAGCCCTACGAGGTGGCCTACCGGCTCTACTGGATGATGAACCAGCGTAACCAGGACGCCTACGTGAGCGCCACCCGGGTGGGGGACAGTGCCTTCAAGCCGGGCGTGGTGGAGTTTGTGATCGACTTTCAGGGCAAGGCGCTCGAGGAGCTGCCGCCGGTCACCGAGTTGAGTGCCGTCGTCTCGGTGGAGAAGGATGCGGAGCTGCTCGAACAGATCGTGCAGCGCAACCCCTACACCAAGGGCTGGCGCCTGATCCTGCACGTGAAAAAGAGCCAGCCGGAGGGCGTATCGGAGATGCGCGCTTACCTCAAGCAGGGTGAGGAGGCCCTGACCGAGACATGGAGCTACCAGTGGATTTGGTAACCCCCGCGGTGGGGGGTGGCAAGGTGGACGGCCAGGCGGATTTTTCGGCCTGGGATGAAGCCTATCGGCGCGTGGAGGCCTATTTTGCCGCCCTGCGCATTCGCAACAAGCTGCTCCTGAGCACCTTGGTGCACCGGGTCTTGCAGAAGGCGGCCGAGCGCCAGAACGCGGGCGAGGTCGGGGCTCCGACCGAGATCGCGATGGACGAGGCGGACCGCGAAGTCCACCAGTGGTTCATCCAGATCCTGGATCTGGATGAAGAGGCGGGGGAAGACCCTGTCTTGCGGGGGCGCCTGTCGCTGTTGCTGGCTGACATGCCGCGCCAATGGCAGCACGAGTTTCTGACCGATCCGCCGTGGCCGGAGCCGTTTGTGGAGGCCATGCGCAAGAGCTTCCTGCGCGCGGGCCCCGACTTTCACCTCTCGCAGATGCGCGCGCGTCCGCTCGAGTTGGGGCCGATCCCGAACCTCGCGGGCGAGACGCTGCGAGATCTGGACCGCAAGCCGCACCTGCGCAACATCCTGTTGTTCCTCTTCGTCATCGTCGGGGGCTTCATTCTCTTCTACCTGACCCGCTGATCTCATGGTAACCGCGACGGAAATCACGGACGAGAATCAGGAGATCTTGTCCGGCTCGCCGGCTCTCTCCGCCAAGCGCGCCAGCCTGCGCCGCTTTCTTTTTCTCGCCACGTTTACGATCATCTCGGTGGCGGGCATCCTGTTGTTTGCCGACTTCATGTGGCGCACGGGCATCTACGACATCAAATGGGTGGTGCTGGTGCTGTATGCGATTCTTTTCACGCACATCAGCCTCGGCTTCTGCAACGCGCTGTTCGGCTTCATCTCGCTGCGGGGTAATCGCTCGGTGGGGCGCATCAACGCCAGCATTCCCGAAGACAGCGACACGCCGCTGGCCGCGACCGCGATCCTCTTCCCGGTGTATAACGAGGACGTTTCGCGCGTGATGGCGGGGGTCAAGGCGACCTACGAGGCGTTGGTCAAGACGGGCGAGCACCAGCATTTTGACATCTTCATCCTCTCGGACTCGACCAACCCCGACCGCTGGATCGAGGAAGAGGTGGCCTGGTTGCGCCTCTGCAAGGACCTCAACGCGCTGGACCGCATCCACTACCGTCGCCGCACGGACAATGTGGACAAGAAGAGCGGCAACGTGCGGGACTTCCTCGAAACCTGGGGCGCCCGCTATCGCTATATGATCGTCTTCGATGCGGACAGCTTGATGACGGGGCCGACGCTGGTGCGTCTGGTGCGCCTGATGCAGGCCAATCCGGGTGTGGGGCTGATCCAGACGGCCCCGGGGCTGATCGGGGCGGATACGTATTTCGGCCGCCTGCAGCAGTTTGCCAGTCGCTTCTACGGGCGCGTCTTCACCAGTGGCTTGAACTATTGGCAGCAGAGCGAGGGCAATTACTGGGGCCACAACGCGATCATCCGCATCGAACCCTTTATCGAGCACTGTGAGCTGCCCGAGCTGCCCTACAAGGAGCCGATCGGCGGCAAGATCCTCAGTCACGACTTTGTAGAGGCCGCCCTCATGCGGCGCGCGGGCTTTGCCGTCTGGCTGGTGGACGACCTCGAGGATTCCTACGAAGAAGGGCCACCCAACCTGATCGACAGCGCCACGCGCGACCGCCGCTGGTGTCAGGGTAATCTGCAGCACACCTGGCTGCTCTTCTCCGGCCAGCTGCACGCGATCAACCGCATGCACTTCTTCAACGGCATCATGGGCTATGCCGGTTCGCTTTTCTGGCTGCTGTTCCTGATCGCGTCGACGCTTTCGGTGGTGCGCTTCGAGCGCTCGGGGCTGTCGCTGATCGTGTCGCAGGGCTTTACGCGCAACCTCAACCTGAGCATGGAGCAACACGGCGCGCTGCTGCTGGGCTTCACGGCGATCATCCTCTTTACGCCCAAGCTGCTCGCCTGGCTGGACGCGGTCTTCGATCCCGCCCGCCGCAAGCGCTTTGGCGGGGTGCTGCGGCTCAGCGGCAGTGTCTTCATCGAGACGTTGACCAGTGCCTTCATCGCCCCGCTGCTGATGGCGTTCCACAGCCGCTTCCTGATCGAGGTGCTGTTGGGGCGCAAGTCCGGCTGGAATGCCCAGAATCGCGACGCGGGCCAAGGCACGCCGTGGGTGGATGCCATTCGCGCGCACATGGGGCAGGTGGTGCTGGGCATTCTCTGGAGCGGCATTGCCCTGTATTACAGCGAGACGTTTTTCTGGTGGCTCAGCCCGGTCACTTTCTCCCTCATCCTCGCACCGGTCATCAGCAAGATCACGAGTTCGCCGCAGCTGGGCCAGTGGTTGCGCCGCCACCGATTGCTGCAGACTCCGGAGGAATCGCAGGAGCCCGTGATCTGGAGCACCTGCAAGGAGGAAGAGGAAAAGCTGCGCAACGCGCTCGAAAACGGCCCGATGCGGGGCTCGGCGCTGGCCTTGGCGGACCCCTACATCAACACGCTGCACTATACGCTGCTGGAGCAGAACCCGGCGGGTGCCTCCATCGAGCAGCCGCCGGAAAAGCTGGTGGAGCGGGTCTTGATCGAGGGCTGGGACAAGCTCGACAAGAAGGAGCGCGTGGCGGTGTTGATCCATCCGCCGACGATCCGGCGTCTGCACCACGAGCTGTGGCACCGTTCGGGGCATCAGCTGGCGGAATCGTGGCGCGAAAGCCTCTCGGCCTACACGGCGGTTAATCCGCAGCGGCTGCTGGGCTTCGTTTAGGGGGCAGTTGCATTAGAAGAACCTCGATCCTGTGCTATCGTAGCTGGTATGAAATGCCTGATTGCGCTCTTGGCCCTGGCTGCAGCCGGGATGGAGGCCTGGGCTTCGCCTTCGGCCAACGTCTTGCCTTCGGCGGGCGATTATCGCCTGGAGGAAGTGGCGACGAGTCAGCGGCAATGGACGGGGCTGACGGTGGCCCAGGACGGGACGCTATTCGTCAACTATCCCCGCTGGTCGCAGGATGTCCCGATCTCGGTCGCGAAGCTGGTAGACGGACAGCCCTAGCCCTTCCCGGACGCTGCCTGGAACGATTACCATCCCGAGGGTGACCTCGCCACCCAATGGGTGTGCGTGCAAAGCGTCTACGTCGACGCCGAGGGCAGCCTGTGGGTGCTCGACCCGGCTTCGCCTCGGATGCAGGGCGTGCAGGAGGGCGGCGCCAAACTCGTAAAGCTGGACCCGGAGACGGGTGAGGTCATCTGGAAGCACGTTTTCAACGCCGAAGTGGTTCTGCCCAAGAGCTACCTCAATGATGTGCGGATCGATACCCGGCGCGGCTTTGCCTACATCACCGACAGCGGGGTGGGCGGCATCGTCGTGGTAGACCTGAATACGGGGGAGGCCTACCGCACCCTGAGCGACCACCTTTCGACGCAGCACGAGATGACGGCCCTCGTGCTCAATGGGCAGCCCTACCTGCGCAACGGTCAGATCCCGAAAATCAACAGCGACGGCATCGCGCTGACAGGCGACGGTGAGACGCTTTACTACCAGGCGCTGAACGGGCGCACGCTCTACTCCGTCCCGACTCAGGTTTTAAGGAATCGTAAAATCTCCGCGCAGCAGCGGCAAAAGCAGGTGCGGGTGGTCGGACGCACCGGAGGAGCTGACGGTATTTTGCTCGATTCGGAGGGTAACCTGTACTTAACGGCGCTGGAGACGAATGCGATCCATCGCCTGACGCCAGATCATCAGCTGGAGGCAGTGGTGCAGGATGACGCCTCCATCCAATGGCCGGATACCTTGGCGCAAGGACCCGATGGTAGCATATATTTTACGACCTCGCGCATCCATCAAACGCCGCGGCCGCCGGCGCCCTACGGAATTTATCGGATCGTGAGGCAGCGTTAGCGCCCAGACTGTCTCCGCCGCTTCTTTTTGGTCTTCATGGCAAACTCAAACCCGCGTTGCCGCCGGACCCAGAGGATCCATCGTTGCATGTCGGGGTGGGTCCGTAGCCGTTCCACGGTGTGGTATTCCCGCGCCAGCTCTTCCAGCGAGAAGAGGCGATGCACCTGATCGCCACAGTTGCGGCAGACGGTGATGGTCTCGGTTCCTCCCTTGGCGCGCGGCACGAGGTGGTGCTCCTCCTGGTGCTCGGGGGGCGTCAGGCGACCACAGAGGGTGCACGGCTGAGGTGACATTCCCTAGAACATGAACGATGTTAAGTTGATCGCAAATAAGGTTTTATACCCGATTTTTGAAAACTTCTGGTAGAAGTACAATCCCTTGCGAGCTTGTTTACATCACGTAGTCTGAAACAAAATGGCTGAAGTGACTCTGGAGAATTGCGACCGCGAACCTATCCACATACCGGGAAGGGTTCAGTCGCACGGCGTGCTGCTCGTGGCTGATCGGCACACGCTACAAATTGTCCAAGTCAGTCAAAACGTAAAGGAGGTGCTCGGCCTGGAGCCGGACGCGGTGCTGGAGAGCAATTTGATTACCTTGGTGCCTCAAGCGACCCACGCAAAGCTGGAGCAGTTTTTGCGTGAGCCTTTCCCCGAGCAGGTGCCGCTCAGTGTCTTTTCCTTCAAGCATCCCGTCAGTGGAGCGGCTTACGATTGCCTGGCGCACAAACAAAACGACCTGTTCATTATCGAGGTCGAGCCTGCGGGTAACCCCAACGAGGCCATCAACCAGCTTTCGTTGTTGCGTGCCGCGATTGCGGAGGCGCGACGGGCGCACGATATCGGCGAGTTTTGTGAGATCAGTGCGCGTTATTTTCGCCGTTTCACCGGCTATGACCGGGTGATGATCTACCGGTTTCAGGAGGATAGCTCGGGCGAAGTGGTCGGTGAGAGCAAGCGGGATGACCTTGAGAGCTTCCTGGGCCTCCATTACCCGGCGACGGATATCCCGGCGCAAGCGCGTCGCCTCTATGCGCTCAACCCCGTGCGCATTATTGCGGACGTCAACGACCCGACCGTGCCATTGACGCCGAACGTGAATCCGATCACGCGTGCGCCGCTCGATATGAGCTTCTCGACCCTGCGTGCGGTCTCGCCCATCCACATCGAATATCTCCAGAACATGGGGGTCGGGGCTTCGATGTCGGTCTCGCTGCTCGATGGCGATAAATTGATCGGTCTGATCGCGTGCCACCACTATTCCCCGCGCTTTTTGCCCTTTAACGTGCGCACGGCCTGTGAATATTTCGCGCACGCGTTTGCCCTGCAGTTTCGCAACAAGCTCGACCGCGCGACGCTGGACCAAGTGCGCCGGGCCAAGCGCATTGCGCATGATATGACGCTGGCCTTGCAGGCGGACCAGCCGGTGCACCGCACGTTGCAGGCCGAGAGCGAGCAACTGCTGTCGATGGTCAACGCGCAGGGCGTCGCTTTCAAGGTGGGCAACCACCTCATCTGCCGGGGTGAGACGCCGGCGGGGGCGGCGGTCAAGCGCTTCGTGGCCTGGCTGCGGCAGCAAAAGGTGCGCGGCATGTGGCACACCGCCAGTATCCGGGAGTCTTACCCGGATTACGCGGACATGGAGGATCACGCCTCCGGTCTGCTCGCCGTGCCGCTGCAGGATAATTGGCAGTCTTACATCATCTGGTTTCGCGGTGAAGAGGCGCGCACGGTCAACTGGGCCGGCAAACCGGACGAGAAGGAGATCAAGGAGCTGGGGGATGGGCGCGCCCGCTTGAGCCCGCGGCGTTCCTTCGCGGTCTGGCGCGAGACGGTGCGGCACCGCTCCAGCGCGTGGCAGCCGCACGAGCTGGACAACGCGGAGCAGTTTACCCTCACGCAGCTCGCCCTGCGGGTGGAAAACGAGCGTCGGCGCAAGGCGGAGGATCGTTACCGCCGCGCCGTGGACCAGCTCAAGCGCTCCAACCACGACCTGCAGCAGTTCGCCTATGTGGCCTCGCACGACTTGCAGGAGCCGCTGCGTGCAGTGGCCGGGTGCCTGCGCCTGCTGGAGCGCCGCTTCAACGATAAGCTGGACGGCCCGGCCGCCGAGTTGTTGCAGCACGCGGTCGACGGTTCGATCCGTATGCAGCGGCTGATCGAGGGGCTGTTGGCCTACTCGCGCATCAACAGCCGCGGGCGACCGTTTGCCGAGGTGGAGATGGAGGGCGTGCTGGAAGAGGCGCGCCATAACCTGATGGTCTCGATCGAGGAGAACCAGGCGGAGGTGACATGCGACCGTTTGCCGGCGGTGAGCGGTGATCGCCTGCAGTTGGTCCAGCTTTTCCAGAACATCATGGGGAATGCCCTCAAATTCCGCTCGGAAGATGCACCCAAAATTCATGTTTCCGCTCGCCAGAATGGCGACTTCCATCACTTTTATATTGCGGACAACGGCATCGGGGTAGAGCCGGAATACGCCGAACGTATCTTTGACATGTTCAAGCGCTTGCACTCGCGACAGGAATACCAGGGCACCGGTATTGGCCTCGCGATCTGCAAGAAAATCGTCCAACGGCACGGCGGGATCATCGAATGTGAGCCAGTCGAGCCGAAGGGCTGCCGCTTTCATTTCACGCTCCCACGGGCTGACCTCAGCCTCTCTCCCTCTGTTGAAGAATGAACACCCATATGGACATCCGCCCGATCAATATCCTGCTGGTAGACGATAGCGAGACCGACGTCCTGCTGACGCGTGAGGCGCTGGCGGACGCGAAGATCCGCAACCATATGGACGTGGTCCACGACGGCGAGGAAGCCTTGAAGTTTCTCCGGCGGCAAGACCCCTACAAGTCCAAGATGCGGCCAGACCTCGTGTTGCTCGACTTGAACATGCCGAAGAAAGACGGCCGCGAGGTCCTAAAGGAAATCAAGAGCGATCCGAAGCTCAAGACGCTGCCGGTCGTCATCCTGACCACCTCGAAAGCCGAAGAAGACATTGCGCGTTCCTATGCTTATCATGCGAATTGCTATGTGACAAAGCCTGTTGACTATGAGCAATTTAGTGTAGTTGTGCGCTCGATCGAGAGTTTCTGGTTGAGTGTGGTCACCTTCCCTCCTCATTTGTAGTCAATCCTATGTCCCAACTGATCAACGTCCTCGTAATCGAGGATAACCCGACCGACGTTGTGCTGCTTCGTGAGCAGCTCAAGGAGGTGCCCAGTATCCAATTCTCGTTCGATACGGCGGACACCTTGCGGGGTGGGTTGGAAAAAATGGCGAGCAATAGTTACGACGCCGTACTGCTCGATCTGGGGCTGCCAGATGCTGACGGGCAGGAGGGTATCAAGCGACTGGTCGAGGCAGACCGCATGATGCCGCTCATCGTCCTGACCGGCCTGGCCGATGAGGAAGAGGCGCTGCGGGCCGTCGCCATGGGTGCCCAGGATTACCTCATCAAGGGGGAGACGGAGGCCAGCCTGCTGGTGCGCTCGATTCGTTATGCCATCGAGCGCAAGAATATGCAGGTAGAGCAGGAGATGATGGAGCGTCAGATCCAGCAGACGCAAAAGCTGGATGCTATCGGCACGCTTGCGGGGGGCATCGCTCACGACATCAACAACATGCTCACGCCTGTCCTGGCCTTGGCCGAAGTGGGGCGCATGGCGGACAATGCCGACTTTAACGAGATTTTTGACGAGATCCGCGACAGCGTGCTGCACGCGTCCGACCTGGTGCAGCAGATCCTCGTTTACAGCCGTCGGGCGCGCGACGAGGATCCCGAGCCGGTGCCGATCCACTATGCGGTGGCGCAGGCGATGAAGTTGGTGCGCAAGACGATCCCGAGCACGGTCAGCATTCAGCAGGATATCCCGACCGAAGCGGGCATCGTACGCGTCGACCGCACTGCGATCCAGCAGGTGGTCATCAACTTGTGCATCAATGCCGCCCAAGCTATGAGCGACGACGGCGGCGTACTGGCGATAGAGGTGTCCGATTGTCTGCTGGGCGAGCAGGAGGTGCGCGATTTCCGGGCCGACGGTCGGGGCGGCGCCTACGCCCGCATCAAGGTGCAGGACAACGGCAAGGGTATCCCTGCAGATGTCGTAGAGCGGATTTTCGATCCATTCTTTACCACCAAGGAAGCCGGGGAGGGCACCGGGCTGGGCCTGACGGTCTCCCAGGGCGTGGTCAAGCGCCACGGAGGTTTCATCACCGTCGATACGGAGGTAGGCAGAGGCTCGACGTTCTGCGTCTACCTGCCGTTGATCGACGACGAGGACGCGTTGCCGAACGAAACGACGGCTTCTGTGCCCGGTGGGCAGGAGCGTGTAATGTTGATCGACGATGAGCCGCGCTTGCTCGAGGCGGTGCAGCTATTGCTCAACCGCCT
Source organism: Puniceicoccaceae bacterium 5H (assembly GCA_009772895.1). GTDB lineage: Bacteria > Verrucomicrobiota > Verrucomicrobiia > Opitutales > Oceanipulchritudinaceae > WOUP01. Next base: position 79,036 of record WOUP01000004.1, read on the forward strand.
GGGCTACGATGTGGTGGCGCATCAGGACAGCATCGCAGCGTGCGAATGGCTCGAGGCCCAGTCGGAGCGCCCGGTAGATCTGATCATCACTGATCAGACGATGCCGCGGATGACCGGTCTACAGGTGGCCCGTCGCGTCCTCCAGCGCTGGCCGGACATTCCGGTGCTGCTCACTACGGGCTATAGCGACAAGGCGAAGCCGGAGGTGGTGAAGGCGGCAGGGATCCACAGCATCGTTTACAAGCCCTTCCAGCCGCGAGAGCTGGCGCGGCAACTGCGGGCCGTCTTCGAGCCGGAACGGTTGGAGGAGCCGCAAAACGGCTCAGTCTCGCACTCTTCGTAAGCCGCAGTCTCCTTATTGAGGCTGTCGGACGATGACTTGCTCGACTTCCTCAAAGATCGTGCTGCTGAGGTCGAAGCCGCGCACGGCTTCTTCCATCACGTGGCAGCGCTCAATGTCGCTCAAGGGGGCGTCGTCGATCCAGTTGCGGAAGTCTTCCTTGAAGCGGTCGAGGTCCGCAATCTGGGGGAAACTGTAAAAATTCGTGCCGAGCTCGTTGGGCAAGTCGAACTGGCGCTCGATGGCCTGGCCGATCATCTGTCCGCCGGACATATCTCCTAGATAACGCACGTAGGCGTGAGAGAGCAGGGCGGCGGGCATTTCTTCCGCCAGGTCTTTCAGGTGGCTGGCATAGCGGCGCCCGGCGTGCGGCTCCGCATGATAGGTATCGCTGCAAAGATCAGTGAGCTGCTCCAGGTCTTGCCCGAGGGCCTGAGAGCGGAAGATCTCGGGGCGGACCAGCAGACTGAGGGCCGGATGGGCGGCGTGCTCCCGCAGGTGTTGCTCCAACGCCATGTAGAGTTCCCGTAGTTCCTGCAGATAATAGATATACGCCGGCATCGTAAGGGGCCCGCGTATCAAGCGCCTGACGAAAGGCGCGCGTTCGGCTGAGCGGTGGGACTCCGCAGTCAGTTTGCGCAGCGCGGCAGAGAGCTTTACCGACGAATGAGGCATCTACCTGACGGTAGATGCCTCTTATCAAGTGTCCAGTTTTTACCGGTTTACGACTGTAGATTTGGCGCAAGCCACTTCGCCATTTCCTCGTAGGAAACCTGCTTGCGCTCGGCGTATTGCTTGAGTTGATCTTCGCCGATCAGGCCGATGTTGAAGTACTTGACCTCGGGGTGGGCGAAGTAGAGACCGGAGACCGAACCGCCGGGATACATAGCGTAGTTTTCCGTCAGCTTGATGCCGGCACGCTGTTCCACCTCGAGCAGGTCCCAGAGGATGGCCTTTTCCGTGTGGTCGGGCGTCGCCGGGTAACCGGCGGCCGGGCGGATGCCGCGATACTTTTCGTCGATCATCCACTGCACGTGCGGGTGCACTTCTTCGTGGGGCGAGCGCAGGTCGGTCTTGGCGTCAAAGCCTTCTTCGGAGCCGTAGCCCCAGGCGTCGCGCACATCCTTGTGCAGCATTTCGGCGAAGGCTTCGGCCAGGCGGTCGCCCACGGCCTTGACGAGGATGGAGTTGTAGTCGTCGTGCTTGTCTTCGAAGGTCTTGGCGAATTCCTCGACCTGAGGGCCGCTGGTCACGGCAAAGCCGCCGCAGTAGTCGATCCGGCCGGTTTCCTTGGGCGCGACGAAGTCGGCGCAGCTGAAGTAGTTCTTCGAGCCGTCGTCATCGACCTTTTTCTTCTGCTGGCGCAGGAAGTGGAACTTGGTCAGCAGCTCCCGGGTCTGGGCGTCGCGGTAGAGTTCCACGTCGTTGCCCACGCTGTTGGCGGGCCAGAGGCCCCACACGCCGCGCGGCTGGAAGCGGTTGTTCGCCACGATGTCGTCGAGCATGCGGCGGGCGTCCTGATAGAGGCGGGCGGCCTCTTCGCCGTATTTCTTGTGCTTGAGGATCTTGGGGAAGATGCCCTTGAGCTCCCACGTCCAGAAGAAGGGCGACCAGTCGATGTAGGAAGCGAGGCGCTCGAGGGAGACGTCCTTGACCTCCTGCAGGCCGGTGACCTTGGGGGTGGGGATGTCGATCTGCTTCCAGTCAAACTCGGGCTTGCGCTCTTCGGCCTCGGCGTAGGCGAGGATTTCCTGGCTCTTGCCGGCCTGACGGCGCTGGTGAGACTCGCGGTGGCGGACGTTTTCCTCGCGGTATTTCTGGTAGGCCGCTTCGCGCTTGGCGGTGTCCTTTTGCAGCAGGTCGTTGACCACGCCGACGACGAGGGAGGCGTCGGTCACGTGGACGACGGGGGCTTTGTCGTATTCGGGCTCGATCTTGACGGCGGTGTGGGCCTTGGAGGTGGTGGCGCCGCCGATGAGCAGGGGCACGTCGAAGCCGCCGCGCTGCATCTCCTTGGCGTTGTGCACCATTTCGTCGAGTGAGGGCGTGATCAGACCGCTGAGGCCGATGGCGTCGGCGTCGACTTCCTTGGCCTTGTCCGCGATGGTCTCCCACGGGCACATGACGCCGATGTCGTGCACGGTGTAGTTGTTACAGGCGAGCACCACGCCGACGATGTTCTTGCCGATGTCGTGCACGTCGCCCTTCACGGTGGCGAGCAGGATGTCGCCATTGTTCTGCTTCACCTTTTCGAGCGGGACGCCTTCGCGCTTGGCCTTTTCGGCGGCGGCCTTTTGCGCCTCTTCCTTCTCCTTCTCCATGTAAGGGGTGAGGTAGGCGACGGCCTTCTTCATCACGCGGGCGCTCTTCACGACCTGAGGCAGGAACATCTTGCCGTCACCAAAGAGCTCGCCGACGATCTTCATACCGTTCATCAGCGGGCCTTCGATCACGTCCAGCGGACGGTCGAGCTTCTGGCGCGCTTCCTCGGTATCCTGGTCGACCCAGTCGGTGATGCCGTGGCGGATGGCGTGGGCGAGGCGCTCTTCGACGGGGTTGTCGCGCCATTCGAGCTTGTTGCTCGCCTTTTCCTCGGTCTTCTGGCCCTTGAACTGTTCGGCGTAGTCGATGAGGCGGTCAGTGGCGTCGTCGCGACGGTTGAGCAGTACGTCTTCGATGTATTCCAGCAGCTCCTTGTCGACGTCTTCGTAGACGGCGAGCATGCCGGCGTTGACGATGCCCATGTCGAGACCCGCGTGGATGGCGTGGTAGAGGAACGCGCTGTGCATGGCCTCGCGCACCACATTGTTGCCGCGGAACGAGAACGAGATGTTACTGACGCCGCCGCTGATCTTGGCGTGGGGGCACACTTTCTTCAGCTCGCGCGTGGCTTCGATGAAGTCCACGGCGTAGTTGTTGTGCTCCTCCATACCCGTGGCGACAGTCAGGATATTGGGGTCGAAAATGATGTCGGCCGGATTGAAGTCCAGCTTCTCGATCAAGAGGTCGTAAGCGCGCTTGCAGATGCGGACCTTGTCGTCCTTTTCGGCGGCCTGGCCTTGCTCGTCGAAGGCCATGACGACGGTCGCGGCGCCGTAGCGCTGGATCTTGCGGGCCTGGTCGAGGAACTTCTCCTCGCCTTCCTTGAGGCTGATGGAGTTGACGATGGCCTTGCCCTGCACGCACTGCAGACCGGCTTCGATGACCGACCACTTGGAGCTGTCGATCATGATCGGCACGCGCGCGATGTCGGGCTCGCTGGCAATCAGGTTGAGGAAGCGGGTCATGCATTCCTCGCTGTCGAGCAGGCCTTCGTCGAAGTTGACGTCGATCACGTTGGCGCCGTTCTCGACCTGCTGGCGAGCGACCTCCAACGCGGTGTCGAAGTCGTCGTTCTTGATGAGTTTCTTGAAGCGGGGGGAACCAGTGACGTTGGTTCGCTCGCCCACCATGATGAAATTGGCAAATAGATTTCCGGACATAATAATAAAGCTGAACAGAAGGACACAAAGAACGCTAAGGCGTCATCGAGCGTATCGCTTCTCGGCCTGCATCTTTGTGTTCTTCGCGTTCTTCTGTTGGTTTATCTGGCTTGGCGGATGTTACTGGATGACGAGGCTTTCGAGGCCGCTGAGACGCATGACCGGCTCGAAGTTCGGGATCTTGCGCGGCGGGCATTGCTTGAGGCGTTCAGCGATGGCCTTGATGTGGGCGGGGCGGGTGCCGCAGCAGCCACCGACGAGGTTCAGCCAGCCTTGGTCGCCAAACTCGGCCAGCACATTGGCCATGTTTTCCGGCGTATCGTCGTATTCGCCGAAGGCATTCGGCAGGCCGGCGTTGGGGTAGCAGCTGACGTAGCAGTCTGCCAGGCGGTTGAAGTCTTCCACGTGCGGGCGCATGTCCTTGGCGCCGAGGGCGCAGTTGAGGCCCACGCTGAGCGGTCGGGCGTGCGCGACGGAGGCCCAGAAGCCTTCGACCGTCTGCCCGCTGAGGGTGCGGCCCGAGCGGTCCGTAATCGTGACGGAAATCTGGATCGGCAGCTTGTAGCCCAGCTCGTCGAACAAGTCGTAGCAGGCAAAGATGGCGGCCTTGGCGTTGAGCGTGTCGAAGATCGTCTCGATCAACAACGTGTCGACGCCGCCTTCCACGAGGTTCTTGGCCTGCTCGTAGTAGGCTTCCTTCAGCTGATTGAAGTTGATGGCGCGGTAGCCCGGGTTGTTCACGTCGGGCGAGAGCGAGGCCGTGCGGTTGGTCGGCCCGAGGCCGCCGGCAACGAACACCTGACGGTCCGGGTTTTCGGCCATGAACTCGTCGGCCACCTTGCGGCACAGCTGCGCCGCCTTCACGTTGAGCTCCGGCACGAGCGACTCCATGTGGTAGTCGGCCTGGGAGATCTTCGTGGCGTTGAAAGTGTTGGTTTCGATGATATCGCTACCGGCCTCGAGGAAGCTGCGGTGGACGTTGGCGATCACATCGGGGCGGGTGATCACGAGCAGGTCGTTGTTCCCCTTCAGGTCACCCTGGTGATCCTTGAAGCGGTCTCCGCGAAAATCTTCCTCCGACAGCTTGTACTGCTGGATTTCGGTACCCATACCACCGTCCAGAAAGGCGATGCGCTCACTCAGAAGCTGGCGCAGGGCGGCTTCGCGTTCTTTCACGCGCTGGGCATTGGATTGATTACTCATAAATCATATCATCAAAATTCGATGATACGTTGTCAAGCGGGGTAGGTGACAAGCGTATGCCAGTAAGGTGCAGGCGATTAGGCGGTCGCCGGGGCTTATCGGGCACTGTCCGCCACCGGTGCATGGGCAGCGGGGCGCAGGTAGAGCTGACCTTGGGCGGTGAAGAGCACCATGTAGAGCGTATTGGCCCGGGGGCGGATGCTGACGCTGCTGCCGTAGACGGCGACGATGCCTTGCTGTTGCTGCTGCTCGGGGTCGTGGGCGAGCTGCCAGACCTTTGCCCAGAACTGCTGGCTCACGCGCGCGGGCACTTCGGAGAAGGCCGACTCGTAGCGGGCGGGGACTTTGGGCTGGTCGGGCCAGAGCTGGGCGCCTTCGGCGGGGCGTTCTTCATCGCCGTAGATGCGGCGCCAGAGCAGGAGGGCCCGGGCCTTGCCGTCGGAGACGAGTTGGTTGTCGAACTTGACTACCGCGCCCTCGAGGAAGACTTCTTCGCCGAAGACGACGTAGGTCTGCGGCTGGGGCAGCTTTTCAGGGCCGGAAGGCTCCTGGACTTCGACGCGCAGGTGCGGCTCCGTGATCGTTTGGCCGGGGGCGTCGGGCACGACGCGCAGGTAGGCGACGACTTCTTCCTGCTGGAGGTTGGAAATGGCCTGTTGCAGTGCCTGATTTTCGTGCACGAGCGACTGCAAGGTATGGGTGCCGGCCCACCAGAAAAAGCCGCCGACGCCCGCAATGGCGGCAGCTACCAGCACTATGGCTCGGGTCGCCCATTTCATGCCCCTACGATGGCGGCGCTGCGGGCAACAAGCAACCGGTAGATAAAGAAACTGCCGGACGTATGGGGTCCGGCAGTCGATGTGTGGCAATCTATCCTATCAGTCAGGATTCTCTGAATTCCCGACGGGGGAGGTGCGGGGTAAAGGCTGCTACTTGGCCGAGCCCCACTCGGTGCCCTGCATGGAGCCCGTCTCGAGGAAGCGCTGGTGCATGGCGAAGGCGCGGTCGAGGGTCTGCGGCGTATGGCCACCCTTCACGTCCTTCGAGTAGCCGCGCAGCGTGTCGCGGTAGTCGGGGTGGGCGCACTTGTTGATGATCTCGAGGGCGCGTTCGTGCGGGTCCTTGCCGCGCAGGTCGGCGATACCTTGCTCGGTCACGACGACTTGCACGGAGTGCTCGCTGTGGTCGAGGTGGCTGCAGAGGGGGACGATCGGGCTGATCGCACCCTTCTTGGCGAGGCTGGGGCAGGTGAAGATCGAGATGTAGGCGTTGCGGGTAAAGTCGCCGCTGCCGCCGATCCCGTTCATCATGTCGTTGCCCATGATGTGGGTGGAGTTGACGTTGCCGAAGATGTCGACCTCGATCGCGGTGTTGATCGTGACGACGCCGAGACGGCGGACGACTTCCGGGTTGTTGGAAATTTCCTGCGGGCGCAGGATCATGCGGCGGCGGAAGAAGTCGAAATTGTCGTAGACCTTGCGCATGAGGTCTTCGCCGATGGTGAGGGAGGTGCCGCTGGCAAACTTGATGCGGTCGGCCTCCATCAGGGAGATCACGCTGTCCTGGATCACCTCGCTATACATCTCGAAGGCGGGGATGTCCGGGTGTTCACCCATGGCGCCGAGCACGGCATTGGCGATATTGCCCACGCCGCTCTGGATCGGCAGGAAGTCGAGCGGGATGCGGCCCGCGCGCATTTCGGCGGCAAGGAAGTCGGCCACGTTCTGACCGATCTTCTGGGGAATCGCGTCCGGCGCCTTGAAGCCGCCCACTTCGTCGGGCTGGTCGTTGTAGACGACGCCGACGATCTTGCTCGGGTCGATCTTGACGACGGGGGCGCCGCAGCGCTGGCGTACGCTGAAGACGGGAATCTCGCGGCGACGGGGCGGATCTTCCGGCTCGTAGATGTCGTGCAGTCCGTAGAGCTTCGTCGGGTGGAAGCGGTTGATCTCGATGATGACCTTTTCCGCCTGATTGAGGAAGGTGTTGGCGGCGCCGACGCTGGACGTGAGGGTGATCTCGCCGTCCGGCGTGACCTCGGCGGCTTCGACGATGGCCCAGTGGAACTTGCCCAGGAAGCCGTAGCGCACCCACTGCTGGAGCAGCGAAAGGTGCATGTCGAAGAAGCGCGTGCGCCCTTCGTTGATCGCTTTGCGCAGTGAGCCGTTGCTTTGGTACGGCGTGCGCCACGCGATAGCGTCGGCCTCGGCCAGCACGCCATCGAGCGATTGGCCCGTCGACGCACCGGTGACCACACCCACCTGGAAGGGGCGGCCGGCCTCGTGTTCAGCCTTGGCGCGTTCGGCCAAAGCGCGGGAAACGGCTTTGGCGGCGCCTGCTGGCGTGAACCCACTGAAGCCGATCGTCTGTCCGTTCTGGATCAGAGAGGCGGCTTCCTCCGGGGTCATCTCGGTGTAGGGCGTAGCAGAATTCATGGAGATAACAGTATTAGCTAAACTTAATTTATGTTCTTGTATATTAAGATGGACTTTACGCTTCAAGCGCATAATCGGCGATTATCGGACATTTTTAGGGGCGATGTGGCGCTGAACGCCTGCTAATCCGGGGCTTACAGTGGCGAAATTTGCTTGAACCGGTGCGGGAAAGGCCTCTTCATCCTGATCGGTCGCTATGCCTGTGCAAGAGCCTATTCTCACTGCCGATGCGTTAGGGTTGTCGGATGAACAAGCCCAACAAGCTTTTATGGGCTGCGCGTGCTTCAATCTCCGTAAGGCCAGCCGGGCGATGACGCAAATCTATGACGATGTCTTGCGTCCCCTCAATTTGCGCAGCGGCCAATTTGCGCTGTTGATCGGCATTCGCCTGCTGAATCGTCCGACGATCCAGGAGCTGGCCGACTTGACGTGGCTCGATCGTTCGGCCCTGAGCCGCAACTTGCGCCCGCTCGAGTCGCGCGGGCTGTTGCAGATCGAGCCGGGCAAGGACCGCCGTACGCGTCGCATCACGCTGACCCAGGACGGTGTCGATGCGTTGATGGAGGGCTACTCCCGCTGGGAAACGGCGCAGCAAAAGGCCGAAGCGATGCTCGGCACCCAGCAGCTCAACGGCTTGCTCGCCCAGCTCGGCGAAGTCTGTGGCCGTTTGAAGCCGGAAGAGAACTAGCCTTGAGCCGGCCCGGCGAAGAGGTGATGGGATGTCCCGCCGCAGGTTCGCATTCGCAATCGACGCCAAGTGACCTTCCCGAAGAAGCTGATGGAGCATCTGAATCTGAAAGAGGGGGATGCAGTGGAGCTGATGCGTGACCGCAAAATGGCGCAGTTGCCAACAGCCCGGCTTTTGTTCTAGGTCTACGGGATGCCTTTAGAGCTGGTGCAACAGTTTTTCCCCGACATCACCCCACGGCAGCAGGCGCAGTTGGAGCATTTGGCGCTGCTGTTCCGGGAGTGGAACGACAAGATCAACCTTGTCTCGCGCAAGGACATCGACCAGTGGGAGGAGCATCACCTGTTGCACTCGCTGGCCTTGGCCAAGGTGGCGCAGTGGCCGGAACGCGCGCGCGTGCTCGATGTGGGTACGGGCGGCGGTCTGCCGGGTCTGCCGCTGGCGATCCTGTTTCCCGAGGTGCAGTTTTTTCTCTGCGACTCGGTGGCGAAGAAGATCCAGGCCGTGGCCGACATGGCCGAGCGCCTGAAGCTGAAGAATGTGCAGGCGGTCAACAAGCGCGCAGAGCAGCTTGAGAGCAAGTGGGAGTTTGTGACAGGCCGGGCGGTGACGGCGTTGCCGAACTTCCTGCCCTGGGTGGTCGACAACATCCGCCCGGGCGGCGTCGAGGGCTTCCCGAACGGCGTGCTTTATCTCAAGGGTTCGCTCTACAAGGACGAGCTGGAGGCGTTGGGCGTCGAGCCCTATGCGGTGTACGACCTGCACACGCTCTTCCCCCGCGATTACTTTCAGGAGAAATACCTCGTGCACCTCGACACCGCGACCTTGGCCAAACAGGTGCAGCCCTGGGAAGACCCGCAGGAGGTGGCGCGCAAGGCCAAGCGGGCCGCCAAGACCGCGCGCAAGCAGGGGCGCCCCCCGCGCCGCTAGCTAGATGTGGTTGGCGAAGCCGGGCCGCAGGCGGGCGAAGACCCGGTAGCCGGCGTAGAAGATCGCCAGGCTGAAGACCCACAGGTAGATGACGGAGCGGAAATCGATCGGGCGGTCCCAGAGGGTGACGTCGCGGCTCAGCTCGATCGCGTGCATCAGCGGGTTGAAGTTGAGCCACACCGCGATGTCCTGCGGGATCTCGTCGGGCGAATAAAAGACGGCACTGGCGTAAAAGATGACCTGGGTGAGGAATTGCACGATCTGGGCGCTGTCGCGCAGGTAGACGCCCACCGCACTGAGCGCCCAGCCGATCCCGTAGGTCATGAGCACGACGGGGCAGAGGAAGAGCGGCAGCCAGAGCAGGCGCCACGACCAGCCCGGCCCGAGCACCAGCAGCGCGATGAGGAAGAGGCCGGTCGAGATGACGAACTTGTGCAGCACGCTGGTGATGGCGGCGGCGGGCAGCAGCTCGACCGGGAAGACGACCTTTTTGACGAAATTTGCGTGCCCGACCACGGTGTTGGGGGCGATCATGAGGGTGTCGTTGATCAGATTGACCAACAGCAGGCCCATGAAGATACCGAGGGAGAAGTCGAAGGGGCCGCTGGTCTTCACGTCGCCGAACGAACCGCCGAGGATCAGGCCGAAAACAACCGTGTAAACCCCCAGCTGCAGCAGGGGGTGGAGGATGGACCAGCCCCAACCGAGCCAGCTGCCTTTGGTCAATTCGTCGATCTTGCGCTGGCTGAGCTGCAGAAACAGCTCGCGGTAACGAATGATGGAAACTCCTGGAAATGTTGAGGCTACGGAAGGCATATCGACTAAGGGAAGCAGGCGGGACGTTGACACCGTTTAGCGCTTAGGTATAGCGATACAGTAGGTTGTTTGGCAATCCTTGCTCTTCTGGGGGTAACCGGTAACTTTTATCAGCCTTGTTTGATTCCTTGAGCTTTCCAATGCGACGCCCCGGGCGCCGCTCCCGAGCGAACAGCATTGCCTCCCGCTGCCAGCAGGATGCTGCTACCCAGGCCCGTCTGCGTTTCGAGCCCTGGTATCACCACATGGAGCGGCAGAAGGGGGCCAAAGTCTGGCGTGATGGGCATGAGATGATCATGCTCAGCAGCAACGACTATCTGGGCCTGACGGACCACCCCAAGGTGGTGACCGCCGCGCAGGAGGCGATTCGTGAATGGGGCACCAGTACCACGGGCGCCCGCATGGCCAACGGCTCCCGCTCTTTTCATCGCGACCTGGAGGCCAAGCTGGCGACGTTTCTGGGCACGGAGGCGTGCCAGATCCTCAGTGCGGGCTACCTGGCGTGCCAGACGGCCATCGCGACCTTTGCGCAAAAGGGCGACCTGATCCTGGTCGACCGCAATGTGCACTCCTCTCTCTGGGCGGGCATCAATCAGACCCAGGCCCGGGTGGAGCGTTTTGCGCACAACAACCCGCGCGACCTCGAAGAAGCCCTGCGGGTCGAGGAGGCCAAGACGCCCAAGCTGCTCGTGATCGAGGGGGTCTACTCGATGGAGGGCCACGTTTCGCCCTTGCGCGAGCTGCTCGATACCTGTGCGGAACACAACTGCTTTGTCGTGCTCGACGACGCCCACGGCTTCGGGGTGTTGGGCGAACGCGGGCAGGGGACCGTCAGCCATTGCGGTTGTGAAGGGGAGGTCGACCTGATTGTCGGCAGCCTCTCCAAGTCCCTGGCGAGCACCGGCGGCTACGTCGCGGGCGACCGGGCGTTGATCGAATACCTGCGCACGCACTCCAAGCAGACGATTTTCAGCGCGGCGCTGAGCCCCAGCCAGACGGCGGCGGCGAGTGCGGCGCTCGACGTGTTGATCGACGAGCCGGAGCATCGGGCGCGTCTCTGGGAAAACACGCGCTACTACCTCGACGGGCTCAAGCAGCTGGGCATCGACACCTGGGGCAGTGAGACCCCGGCGGTGCCGCTGGTGGTGGGCGATCGCGAGCGCACCTATCGCATCTGGAAGCAGCTGCTGAAGGAGGGCGTCTTTACCGTCATGGCGATTGCGCCCGCCGTGCCTCCGGGCAAGGACTTGCTGCGCACGGCGATTTCGGCGCGCCTGACGCGTCAGGAGCTCGACCGCGTGCTGGAGGCGATCGGCAAGGCGTTCAAGAAGTCCCGCTGATGAGCACCTCGCCGGCACGTGCGGCTCTGGTCACGCTCGCCATCGGGGACGACATGCCCTGGCTGGCGCACACCGAGCCCTGGCGCGAAGCCTATGCGGCGCGTCATGGGCTGGCCTATGTGCGGTTGACGCAGGCGCGGGTGCGCAAATGTGTGCGCTGGTTCAAGCCGCGCGTGAACCTGTATCTGGAGAAGTTTCAGCTCTTCGACTTGTTCCCGCAGTTCGACCGCATCTTCTACGCCGACGCGGATGTGCTGCTGCACCCGCAGGCACCCAATTTTCTCGAGCTGGTGCCGGAGCGTGAGCTGGGGGTTGTCTACGAAGACATTGCGCACGAGGAGCCGAAGCGGATCGAGGAGTGGCAGCGCGCCCAAAAGCGTCTCGGGCCGCTGCCGCAGCCGCCGGCGGGCTACTTCAATGCCGGCGTGATGGTGATGGGCGGCGTGCACCGCGAACTGTTTGCCATCCGGGGCCGCAAATTCGCCTCCGGGCGCTGGCCCGACCAGAACACGCTCAACTATTACGCCGCGAAAGGGCGCTACCCGATCCGGGTGTTGCCGGCGCACTGCAACCTGATGCCGGTGGCGGGCGAAGCGTTTGCGGATGCGGCGCTGCGACGCCGCGCCTGGGCGATCCACTACGCCGGGCGCGGCACCAAGGAGCTGATGGCCGGGGACGATGCCTACTTTCGCGCCACCTACGGGCGCCCCGCGGATTTCGCGGTCGCCAGCTGATCGAGCAGGTCGCGCAGGTCGGCTGCGAAGTCGTGCATGGTGCGGATGGGGCGGTTGGCCGCTTCGTCGCACAAGCATGGGTGCAGCTCGGGCTCCGTTAACAGGCGGCGCAGGGCGGTCTCGACGCTGTGGGCGTTGGGCTCCACCACGAGGCAGCCGCCGTGGTGCACGAAGTCATTCAAGCCGCCCCGGTCGGTCGTAATGGCGGGCTTGCCGTAGTCCAGGCTCTCCAATACCGGCAAGCCGAAGCCCTCGAGGTGAGAGGGGAAGACGGTGGCCCAGCACTGGCGATAGCGTTCCTCGAGCGCCGCCGCGTTGAGCCCGCCTTCCCAGATCAGCGGGTAACCGGCCTCTTGCAGCGCCTTGACCTGGGCGACCACGGGCTTGCCGGTCACCGCGTGCGGCATCCCGACCAGGTGGACGGCAAAGGAGAGGCCCTCTTGCCAGAGTGTTTCGGCTGCCTTGAGCAGTGCTTCGTGGTTCTTGCGCGTCTCGAGGGTGGCGACCATCAGCAGCTCCGGGCAGTCCGGGCGTGGCCCTGCGGGCATGAGCGGGCGCTGCTGGGGTGGGCGGCGCAGGCCCAGTTGCACGGCATGCACCGGGGGGGGGTCGTGGAGGTCGAGGCGCGCCCAACATTCGCGCAGTTCGTCGGCGGAGGCTTCGGAGACGGCGGCCACGGCGTCGAACTGGGCCAGCTCGCGCAGGTATTGGGGAAAGCGCTTCGTCGTCTCCGGCATGCCCAGCTCCGGGTGGCGAAAGGCAATGGCATCGTGAAAGATGGCGACTGCGGGGCCGCCGATGCGCTCCCGCAGGGCCGGCAGCCACGGGCCGACATCGCTGCCGAAGAACTCCGGCACGAGCAACCCCCGGTAGCGGCCCTCGGGCGGCAGGACGAGGCGCTTGCCACGTAGATTGGCCAACCAGCGACCGCGCAGGCGTTGCCAGGTGCTCCAGTGGGCGCGCTTGCGGCGCACGCCCTTGCGGCTGTCGACGTGCTTTAGGTGGCGGCGCTCCCGACCGTCGAGGCGTCGCCAGGCGCGGGCAAAGCGGTCGTAGACGATCGCCTCGGCGTCGGTCAGGTCCGTCATGGCGTCGAGTAACCCGCGCGAGACCTGTTGGATGCCGGTTTGGGCGCGCGAGTGGGCAGAGTGGGTCAGATCGATCGCCAGCATCACTGCAAGGGGTAACAGCCTTCGATCACTTCGCTCAAGCGCCGGATCATGGCCGGATGGGTGGTGGCCGGCAGCCGGGCGAGGTGGCGGCGGGCTATACTCTCGCCCCACTTCTCCGGGTAGGCGATGCGGCCAAACGCGGCCGCCTCTTCCCGGAAGGCACGCAGGCCGCGCGCGAAGGCTTCGGCCGTATGGTGTCGCTCGAGGTAGGCGCGCCCGGCTTCGCCCATGCGGGCGTAGTACGCGGGCTCGTCGAGCAGGCGGGAAAAGTGGCGGTGCAGCTCGGCCTGTTCGTCCTTGGGGTCGACAAAGGCTACGACCTCTTCCGGCAAGGTGGCGTAAAAGGCGGTGCGGGTGACGAGCGCCGGGCGGGCGTGGTCCCACACGCGTAACAGCGTGCCGGATGCCTCGCCCAGAGAGGGCCAGCGCAGGTTGAGCACGAGGTCGGCTGCATCCAGTTCGGCGCGCAGGTCGCCTTCGCTGAGGAAGCCGCGCACATGCACGATTTCGCTGAGCCCCATTTCCTGCAGGTGCCGCGGCATGGCCTCCGCATCGGGGTATTCGCCCGCGAGGGTCAGCTCCAGCTCGTCCCGGCGAGGGAAGGTGGCGAGGGCTTCGAGTATGGGCTGCAGGCGGCGGTTGGCCGAGTGCAGGAAGCCGAAGAGCAGCAGTCGCCGGCGGCCCTGCGGAGCGGCGCGCGGTGGCTGGACCGGGTGCAGGCGATCTTGCGGCCAATAAGGCAGCGGGGCGGCCCAGACGGGGGCGCGGGTGGAGGCTGCGACGCGGTCGAGGTTCTCCGGGTTGTGCACGATCACGCCCCAGGCGCCGGTGGTCAGCCATTCGAACATCGGGTAACGCGGCACCACGTCTTCAACCGGGCGCTCACCCTTCAGCGTTTCGCGCGCCTCCTGGGCGGCCAGATTCCCGGCATAGCGCCGAACGAGCTGGATGTAGGCTTCCTTGCCGGGGCCGTCTCCTTCCAGGCAATAGAAGCGTAGCAGGTCGTGCACCCCCAGGTCGTGCAATACCAGCACGCCGGGTTGGCGCAGCGCCACTTCCACGATCTGGCGGTGGAAGCGCCCGTCGTTGCCCACCTGGTAAATGGAGGGGCTCTGGTAGTTGAGCGGAGGCCAAGGCAGATCCAACCCATGAAATTGCCGCACCTCGGCGCCGCGCAGCGCGGTGTGATCGGCGTTGAGGTCCGACCACAGGGTCACGGGGCCTTCTTCGATCAAGGCCGGCAGCACGCGCGCGGTGTAGTTGGCGATGTCCGTGCGGTGGGCGGGCAGCGGCGAAAACCAGTTGAGCGGAGTCCTCATGCCAGCAGCTTCGAGATGACGTGGGGCCAGTTGATGTTCAGCTCGTGGTAGGTCTGGTGGGCGCGTTCGCCCGCTTCGCGTGTCCAGGCCTTTTCGCGCCAGAGCTCATCCAGACCCAGCGCGAGGCTCTCTGCGGTGGGGTCGGCCACCCAGCCGTTTTCGCGGTGGCGGACGAATTCCAGCGGGCCGCCGCTGTCCGTGCACGTGATGACTGGCTTGTGGGCGAGAAAGGCCTCGAGCGTGATGTAGCCGTAATCCTCGTCGACGGGGGTAAAGATCACCCCCCGACTGCGCGCGTAGCCTTCCAGCATTTCCGCGTCGCTCACGCGGCCCATCCAGGTAATGCGGTCACTTACGCGGTAGCGTTCGGCCAGATCGAGCAGTTGCTGCATGATCTCCGGGCCTTCCGGCGCGCCGGCGAAGCGCACCTGCACGGGCTCTTTGGTATGAGCGAGCGCCTTCACCACCAGGCTTTGCCGCTTGAGTGCGTTCAGGCGGCTGGGAAAAAAGAGGTAGTCCTCCGCCTCCCGGGTGTAGATGCGGTCGGCGTGACGCGGTGGGTGGTAGAGCGGCTCGGCGTGGCGGTGGCAGAAGCGCTCCAGGCGGTGGGCGACATTCTGGCTGTTGGCGTAGAGGCCTTGGGCCTCCTGCAGCAGGTGGTCTTCCGTCGTGCGGATGGCTTCGGCGATTTCGCGGCCCTGGGGAAAGTGGGCGAGGTCGCAGTCGTCGAGGCCCCAGAGGTCGAAGGCGCTCCGGTACTGATGCAAGACCCACAGCGTCTTGTGCGGGTGTTGCACATGGTAAGCGGGGAATTTGAGCCCGATCACCCGGTCGATGCGGTCACCGCAGCTTTCGCTGAGGTCGAGCAGGCGGCAGGCGAGCAGGTGATCCATGATCTGCTCCGGCGGATACCACTTGAAGGGGATGGCGACGATCTCCGCTTCGTGACCGGCCTGCTCCAGCGCATGCTGTAACGATTGGGCGTGGATTTCGGCTCCGCCCTGAACGAAGGGCACTTGAGTCGTGGCAATGGCGATACGCATGGAAAAGTCAGTTCAGTTCGTCGATCCAACGCAGAAAGTCGTGCCCTTCGGTGATCGCGGCCCGCAGCGCACGGTTGATCTGTTTCTGGGGGCGGAACCAGCGTACAGTCGGGGTGGGGGCGGCTGCCTGCTGGCGCACGATTTCGGGCAGATCCCGCGGGGTAAAGCCCTGGAAGGACTCGGTGCCGGTCCGGTCTACACGGAGCTCGGCCACGCGTAGCGCGCGCTCGCGGATGCACTTTACGAGGCGCGCCAGGTGGTGGTTGATGGTTTGCTGATCGCGCTGCAGTCGGCGCCGCATCCAGTGCTGGCCTGCACCCACCGCGTTGATTTCGAGCACTTTGCGTGTTTGCTCCTCCCAGGCATCGAGGTCGTGCGTCCAGCCGAGCCGCCGGCGTGCGAAGGGGGGCAGGGAGGCTTCCATCTGCCGCAGGGCATGGATCTGCATCAGCAGCGCAGTGGCGAGGTGGCGGTTGATCCGGCCCTGCGGACGGGCGAGTCGGGCGAAGGGGCCCAAGGCTTCGCCCTCCTTTAGTGCGCGATGGAGGCCCTGCAGGGCGGCGCTCATCTCGTGCCAGACCTTGGCGTCCACCGGGGCGACCGTATGCTCGAGGTGGGTCCAGCCGTCTTCCTGGCGTTCCCAGCCGAGGCTGCGAAACATGCGTTCTTCGATCGCGGCGCTTCGAGGCAGGGGGCGGGCGGCTCGTTGTGTCGGTTGGGCAGCGTTCACGGGCGCGGTTGCCTCTTTTGCCAGGCGATTTCCAATGGTCCCAGCTTGAGCAGGACCTTGCGTGCATTCAGTTCTTGGCGCATCTCCTCGACGATGGCACGTTGAGTTGCTTCGAGCTTTTCTATTTCGACCCGTTGATGGTAGGCGTTGGCCTCGGCCTTGTCGGCAATCTCCTTGGCCAGAAAGTCGCGCATCCGCGATACGGCATCCTGGTCTTCGTGCTGGATGTGGTGGCGCAGGTCTTCGGCTTTGCGGGAAAATTCAGTCAGGACTTCCTGACGCAGACCTTCGAGCTTTTCGCCCAGCTGCTGGGAGACGGCATAGCCTTGGCTTTCAGCCTTGTCGGCGATCTCCTTGGCGAGGAAATCGCGGGTGCGGGCGGTGCTCTGGTGGTCTTCCTCCCGGATGGCGTGGCGCAGGTCTTCGATCTTGGCGTGAAAATCGGCGCGCTCGGGCAGCTGCTCGACCTGCTGAAGGATCTGGCGGGTCTCCCATTGCTGGACCAAGGTGTATTGCGCGATCTCGAGCGCGAGGCCCAGCGCGGCTTCAGCGGGAGTGCGGCCGGAGCGCAGGTAGTGGTTCTTCAGCTCGTTGAGCTTCTGTGCGTGGTGGGCCTGACCGGCGGTGACGCTGTTGGAGAGGCCGTCCGGGGCGGTCCGACGCCAGTGGTAATAGGCACGCACATCGGGCAGCACGCCGATCTCGTAGTGCAACAGGAAGCGCAGGTTGAAGTCGAGGTCGCCTGCCACGTCGAATTCTGGCCGGTAGGGCCCCGTCTCGCTCAGCACCGCCCGGCGATACAGGAAGGCGATAGGAGGGAAGGGGTTCTCGTAGCCGACGCGGAAGAGGTTAACCTCCTTCAGCGGTTGGTAGGGCTCGCGGCTGATCTCGGTCGCCTGGCCGTCCTCGTCGAGGTCTTCCCAGACGCGCTCGGTCTGGACGACCACCCCCTGGTAAGGGCTGTCGGCGCCCTTGGCCTCGAGGTAGGCCACCGTGTCGCGCAGGAAATCCGGGTGCCAGGCGTCGTCGTCGTCGTGGATGGCAACGAATGCGCTTTCGCTCGCCTCGAGGGCGGCATTGGCGGCCTGCTGCATGCCTTGACTGTGCTCGTGGTGGAGCACTTGCAGGCGGTCGGCGTAGCGTTCGCGCCATGGTTGGAGGAATGCCTCCAGCGCGGCGGGATCTCCTCCGTCGTTGACGATGACGTGTCGCCAGTCCGTAAAGGTCTGGCCTAGCACGGAGGCGAGGCACCGCCGGAGCAAGGGCAGGCGGTCTCGGGTGCGGGTGACGATGGCGACACGAGCTTTCATCCAGAGGCACTTAAGACACAGGCACCTAGCCAGAGGGGGGCAAAAAAGACAACGCCCTTTTTGCGAAAAGGCCAGACTTGCGCTGCGTGGCGGTGAGGCCACAAGATCGCGCCATGCACGTTTGCTTCGTCAGCCGCGAATATCCGCCCAATGCGATGGGCGGCATCGGGACCTATGTGATGAACATGACCCACCTGCTGGCGGAGGCCGGACATACCGTAACGGTGCTGACCCAATGGTGCGAAGCGGCGCCGACGAAGGGGCTGGAACAACCCGCGCTATCTCACGACAACCGCCTGCGCGTCTACTACCTGCCGCTGGTGGACGCCAACTGGGCGATGTACCCGGAGGTGGCGGGTCCGGAGACCGAGGCGCTGGCCGCGCGCGATTTGATTGCAACGTTTGCCTGGGTGGTGGCAGAGGCGTTGGACCAGCTCGTGGCGCAAGACCCCATTCAGGTGATCGAGGCGCCCGAATACGAGGCCCCGGGGCTGATCTGGCAATTGCGGCGCCTGACGTATCCGGAGGACCATCCCGCGCGCCGCATCCCGGTGATCACGCACCTGCATTCGCCGAGTCACCTGATCTTTACCCACAACGACGACACGCTGGACAACCATTGGGTGGAAGCGCGCCGCACGCATGAACACGAAGCGATCGCGCTGGCTGATGCGGTGCTCTCGCCCAGCCGCTTTCTGGCCGAGCAAGTGGCCGGCTGGACGCGCTTGGCGCGGGAGCGGCTGACCGTGATCCCTTACCCGGTCGGGCCGCGGCTCGAGGTGCCGACGGAGGCCGAAATCGTGCCTGGACGCTTTCTGCACGTGGGACGCGTGGAGCCTCGCAAGGGTGTGTTCGAGTTTGTCGAGGCGGCCTGTCGGGTGGCGCGGGACTTCCCGTGGGCGCGCTTTCGCTTTGTCGGCGGCCCGCACGTGCGGTTGGGGCGCGAAGCGGATGGGGAGACGGCGGAGCTGTTGCGCCGCCTGATCCCGGACGACCTGCAAGACCGTTTTGAATGGGTGGGCAAGATCCCGCGGGAGCAGTTGGGGCGCGAATACGCTTCGGCCCATGTCTGCGCGGTGCCCTCGCGTTGGGACAACTTCCCTAATACCTGCGTCGAAGCGATGGAAGCCGGCCGGCCGGTGTTGGCTTCGGACCAGGGCGGTCAGGCGGAGATGTCATTGCCGGGGGTGACGGCCTGGATTGCGGTCGGGGGACCGGGGGCCGATGGTCGGGCGCAGCTGGTGGACAGCCTGGAGGCGCGCCTGCGCGAGATCCTGCAGACGCCGCTGGAGGTGGCAGCTGCGATGGGAGCGGCCGGCAAGCGCCGAATCGAAGACTATTGCGACGACGCCGCTGTGGTGCGGGCGCACGAAGATTTTTACGCTACCCTGTGGGAGCGGGCTCAGCAGACGCCCGCTGCCGCTGCCCTCGAAGTGGAGGTGCGGCGCTCGGCCGATCTGGAGCTGGCGCAGGCGGCGGACGTGGTGGGCTGGTTGCCGGAGGGCGTGGTGTTGACGGAGGAGGCGCTGCTGCGTATCGGGCGGTTTTTTGCCGCGCGCCCCGAGGTGGGCTTTGCCACTGTCTGGCGGCGCACGAAAGATGGCGGTCTGAACGTGGCGCACCGGGTGGAGGCTGCGAGCCTGGTGCACCCGGCTGCATATCCAGAGTATGCCTTTATTCGCCGTTGCGCGTGGAAGGGGCTAGCCTCGTCTCCACAGGCGGGGCATTACCTCGACGACCGCTTGCGCGACGCGTGCCTGAGTTTGCTGGAGGCGGGCTGGCAGGGGGCGCAGATCCCATTACCGCTGATCGAGAATGCCGGAGGCGTGCTCGACCAACCGGTGCCGGGGCGGTTTGGCTTTGCCTCGCGCGAGGATTCCGCACGCTCGGTGCGGCTGGCGCACCGCAAGGTGTTCGTCGACCACCTGGAAGACGTCCTGCACGACGGGCGGCGGGAGCGCCCTTGAGCTTTGCCTCAGGCCTCCGCGCGCACTTCGACCTCGATGGGGAGAGCTGCGTCCTCCACCGACGGGTCGAAGGCGAAGTCGACCACGCTGGTGGGCAGGGCGCCTTTTTCCGCGATGATCTGGAAGGCGAGCACGTCGACGATGCGGTGCAGGTAGGACGGGCTGTCGTCCACATAGCCTTCGACGCCCGTATTCATGAAATAGACGCCGTGGTTGAGCAGGGCCTGGAAACGGAAGCGCACGCGCTTGATCTCGCCCTTGCTCACGTGCTGAATCCGCTGGTGGTTGGGGTGTGAGCGGCAACCGCCCAGCTCGCGCCCTTCCTTGGTCTTGATCAGCATGGCAAACGCGACGTGCTCGCAGTCGCGATGAAATTCCACCTCGTAGGCCAGGGTATAGAAGCCGCGCCGGTGCAGCCGGTTGACTTCCTCGCCGGACTCGTCCAACAGTCTAGGATTGCGGATGTAGGCCCCGTGGCTCGGGTATTCGAGCCGGCTGCGCGAGTTCAGGTCGGGATCGACTTCGGAAACCGCCTCGTTGGAGCCATCGTCTTCGGCCTCGGGCTCATCCTCGTAATCGGTCAGCACGCGGATCTCTTCCACCAGGCGAGAGCGCTGTGCATGGGGGGCGTGCAGCAACTTTTCGTATTGGGCGGTGACGAACTTGGCGTTGCCGCTGCAAATGGAATCGCCTTGGTAGAGCAGCATCGCGCGGTCGCACAGGTTGAGCACGGCCGACTGATCGTGGGAGACGAAGAGGATCGTCATGCCCTTGGCCCGCAGCTGCTCGATCCGGCTGAAGCACTTGCGCTGAAAGGCGGCGTCCCCGACGGCGAGCGCTTCGTCGACGATCAGGATTTCGGGCTCCACCAGGATCTGCACGGCAAAGGCCAGCCGCATGAGCATACCGGAGGAGTAGGTGCGCACGGGCTGATCGATGAAAGTGCCGATATCGGCGAAGGCCTCCACCTCGTGGAAGCGCTCCTGCACCTGCTTCTTGCCCAGACCGAGGATCGAGGCGTTGAGGAAGACGTTTTCGCGGCCCGTGAAGTCGGGATCGAAGCCTGAGCCCAGCTCGAGCAGGGCGGCAATGCGCCCGCGCACTTCGACGGTGCCTTCCGAGTGGTCGAGGATGCCGCAGATGATCTGCAGCAGAGTGCTCTTGCCGGAGCCGTTGAGGCCGAGGATGCCGACGCATTCACTCGGACGCACTTCCAGATCGATGTCGCGCAGGGCAGTAAATTCCGGGGCTTCGATCGGGCCCTGTGCGCGCCGGCAAGCCCACTCAAAGGCGCGCTTGATCGGTTGCCGCTGCGAGGCCTGGGTGCTCTCGGGGATCGGGTAACGCTTGGTGACACCGCGTAGGCGAATCCGCCATGCGTCCTGATCGTGTTCCGCAAGGATGGGGGCGTCCTGCGCCATGGGAATCAGGAGCGTTGCCAGTTGACCGCCGGCTCGCGTTCGTCGGCGTAGTTTTCGGCGTCGACAATGAAGACGGCCAGACCGCCGTAGACGCCTTCCGGCGTACGGGAAATCGTGTCGCAGGCGTGGGTGTAGTGGTCGATCTGGCGGGACCAGTCCTGAGCGAGGCGCTGGATGGCCGCTGCGACGGGCGGGTGGTAGGCGTCGTGGAAGCAGATGACGCCACCCGGCGCCATGAGAGGTTCGAGCGCCATGCCGTCGCGGTAGACGCCGTCCTCGCTGTGGTCGCCGTCGACAAAGGCAAAGTGGATCGGGCCGGGGATCTTGTCGAGGTCGTGCGGGCTGCCGCCCTTGATGAGCTGCACAGGCTGGCCGGAGCGGCAAACATCGCCGTCTTGCGGATACCAGAGCGGCTCCGGATCGATGCAATAGAGTTCGTCGCAAGCACGGCGCATCACGTGCATGGTCGTGCCCCGCCAGGTCCCTATCTCCACCGCACGCACGTAATCATGATTGAGCGCCTGCATCATGCCCCAGATGAAAACCCGTTCGGTGGGTTGAATCAGGCCGTGAGCGGCATCGAGCAGGATACCGGGCATGGTTTTCTTCGTGCTATCCGGCGCCGGGGTTTGATCGGTAGCGACGGGAGAGGGGAAAAAATTGCGTTCGAGGCGCTCGTCTTGCTGTTCCACGGAATCTAGGGCTTGAGAGATAAAAGGAAAGGCCGTAGTCTCCCTATATAAGCGTGTCAACGCAAGCCCTCAGTCACCCGCAGTCGACCCACCGTTCCGCATCCGAGGCCACGGTCGTGCACGTATGCCCGCCTGCGGAGATGACGCGTGAGCTGGAGGCCTGGCGGACGTTGGCCGAGCAGCGGGGTGAGATCTGGCACGAATGGCTGCCGGACGAGCGCGGCAATTGGCGGGGCGTCGGTTATTGGAGCCGGCGCTTGCAGGAGTTGGCCGCCGACCGCAAGGGGCCGCGCGTCTGGGTGTTTCACGATGGCTGGGGGGCGGATTTGCTGCCACCGGCCGGTGAGGATGAGTGGCGGGTCGCGCTGTTGCACGCGCCCTACCCGCACATGCGTTTTGTGGGAGATTACCTTGCCCGCTACGTGCACGCGTTCGTCCTGCCGGATGAGGCGACCAAAGCAAAGCTGAAGCAGGAAATCAGCTGGTTGCCGACGCGGATCATGCACGTGCAGCCGCTGCCGTTGCCGTGGCGCGACGAGGCGCAAGGGGCGGAGCACGTCCCGACCTCGGCCCAGGAGGTGATGGGGTTCAACGGCTGGGTCCGGCGTCCCCAACAGCGTGTGGAGCGCCTGTTCCCCCTGATCGAACGGCTACGCGACTCCGGTTGGCGCGGGCGTTTCGAGGTGCTGGGGCGTGGGCCGGATGTAGACTGGCTGGAGAAAGAGGCGCGCAAGCAGGGGATCGATTTGCAGATCGTGCCGCCTCCAGCGCAGGATTTCGATCCCGCGGCCATTGCGCACTGGCGGTATGCCTGGAGCGTGAGCAGTTTTGAATCCACGTCTCTGGCTCGGCTCGAAGCCTGGTCGGCTGGCGTGGTGCCCATTTATCCGCAGGAAGATCACTTGGACGCGAGCGACGCGCTGAAGGACTGCCGTTATACCTATCACGATATCGACGCGGCGGTGGACACCTGGCGCGATCTGGAGCGGCGTTCCGGCTTTGCCTGGCAAGGACTGGTGGCCGCGGGTCAGGGCATCGTGCAAACGCACCTGAGGGCCGCGCAACAGTGGCCGGCGACGTTGCAGACGATCCTCGAGCAGCGCAAGGCACGGCTGTCGTGCAAGCCAGTGGCGCGCTGGTGGCCGCAAAAGCTGTATCAACAGCGTTACCGCCAGCGCCTCTGGGGCCGGGTTAAAGGGTAGCGCCAGAGGCTCCCGGCATATCCCCATGAGGGTGGGTGTGCTCTTGGCTCGCCCGCTTTTGGTCTGGGCGCATTAAAAAAGCCGGGCGTGAACCCGGCTTGGTTGAAAGCGTCCTGCGCTTTGGCCGTTACTGACGGCCAGGCGGCGTGTAGGTCGGTGGCGGCGAAGGCGGTGCGCCGGTAGGCGGCGTAAGGCCCCAGGGGGGTCCGTCATCGCGACCGTTGCCGCCGCTGGTGTTGCCGTTGCTCCCGGAGTCGCTGGGCGGTCCGGAGGTCGGGCTGTCGGAGGGGGCTTCGCCCGGCGCATCCGGCATGCCGGAGTTTTCACCACTGTTGTTGCCGTTGTCCGCCAGGGCCTCATCGGGCGGCGAACCCGGGTTGTAGCTGGGCGGCGGCGGTGGCGTGAAATTGGGCGGAGGCGTGCTCGGCGGCTTGCTGGGCGGGGCCGGCGGAATCACGCGGCGGCGGATGTTGGAGCGGCCCACCGTCTTGGTGGTGCTGGCTTCCGCCTGGGCGCGGGCGAGGGCGGCGTCGCTACGCCGTTGCTCACGCGCGGCGGCGAGGGGATCGACAGGACTGCCGGTGGCGTTGGGCAGCTTGATCAGGCTCAGCCGTTGGCCGTTCACCTCGATCTCATTTTGGCGGTCGTTGTAGTGAGACACCTGAAAGGGGGCTTCTACATCGTTCAGCGTCACCCAATTGGAGGAACGGTCCATCTTGTTGAAGATGAGAAAGTGGTATTCCCCATTGAGCTGATAGACGCCCTGAAACTCCAGTTGCGAGGAGCTGACCTGAGGGCGTTCGACGGTTGGGGCTGGCGCGCTGTCCGGATTGAAACCCTGGGGCAGGAATGGAGAATTGCTGACCAGGTTGCTCGCGGCGGACAGGCTGCAGCTGCCACCCAGCAGGGCGGCCACCATCAGGTTGCGCGTGATGGATCGGTTCGTCATGACGTAGGCTTAATTAGACCCCGTGGCCGGTGGAAAGTTGCACGGAGGCGGCACATCATCTGAAAACAGCGCCTGGACGTTGCGTTGCCAACTGAAATGCGTGCGCACCCACTCGGGACCGGCCTGGCCCAAACGATGCCTCAATGCGGTATCGGTCGTCAAGCGTTCTAGTGCGGCCGCCAGAGCGGTGACGTTTCCGGGAGAGACCAGCAGGCCGTTGACGTTGTGGGCGACGGCTTCCGGGATGCCGCCGGTGCGGGTGCCGAGCACGGGCAGGCCGGCGGCCGCTGCTTCGAGCAAGACGAGCCCCAGCCCCTCGACGCTGGCCCCGTGGGGCTCGCTGGCCAGCACGAAGACGTCGGCCGCGGCGTAAAACTGGGGCAGGGCGGCGTCGGGCACGGCCCCGGCAAAATTGACGCGCAGGCCATGCTGGCGAGCCAGCCGCTCGAGCTCACTCCGGTAGGCGGTATCGCGCGAAGGGCCGACGATCAGGTAGTCCCACCGGCGGCGCAGGTCGGGCGGGAGCAGGCCGAGGGCCTGCATCACGCGGTGCTGGCCTTTGCGCCGGTGGATGCGGGCGACCGTGAGCAGGCGCAGGCGGGGGTGTTCTTCGCGCTCGGCCTGCACTTGCTGGAAGCCGGGCAGCGGCGCGCCCGGCACGCGCACGAGTTGGCCGGGGCGCGCGGCATAGTGGCGCAGGTAGGTGTGCCCTACGTAGTTGGAGACGACGCCGACGCGGCGCGCTCGCCGCAGCAGGGCCTTGAGCAGCAGGTGCCGGTGGGGCCAGCGAATGCAGCGATTGAGCTCAGAGCCATGCAGCACCAGGCTGAGCGCGGCGGGCTGGGGCAGGTCGAGCCACGGCTGATAGAGCCAAAGGCGCAGCGGCCCGGGATCGACGAGACAGATCTGGGCCTGACGCCAGTCCACGGCGGCGGAACGCAGTGTCCGACGCAGGGCCCAGCGATCGCTCCAGTCTTCCCGGCCCGGGAAGGGCAGCTCGTGGATGGTGAACGGCCAGTCTTGAGCGGAGAGCTCGTGGGCCTGGGGCGCCCAGACGTGGGTCTCGTAGCCGGCTTCGGCGGCGGCGAGTGCGAGACCGAGCGTATAGGTCGCAATTCCACCCCGTCGTGGGTAAAACTCATGCGTGAGCAGGTGCACACTACGCGGGGCTGACATAGGAAATGACTTGTCGCAGTTGCGCGCGCGAAGCAAGTTAGATGTTTCAGCTATGGAGGAAGCTCGCTCACAGGCCCTTGCTGTCGTGACTGGAGCACGTTCCGGCTTGGGGGCTGCCGTTGCAGCTGGCCTGCGCCGCGCGGGCTATCGGGTCGTGGGCACCACACGGCAGCCGTCGACCGCGCCGGAGGGCGAATGGCGGGCGTTGGATCTGGCGGACCCGGCCGACGTGGAACGCTTTGCCCGCGAGCATGCGGATCTGTTGGCCGAGGCTGAGGTCTGGATCAACAACGCCGGAGCGGGCTGCTTTGGGCCGTTTTCCGAATGGCGTGCGGAGGACATCCGGGCGCAGCTGGAGCTGCTGCTGACCGGGCCGATGCATCTGTGCCAGCCGGTGTTCAAGGCGATGGTGGCACGCGGCCACGGCTGCCTCGTCAACGTCAGCTCGCTTTCGGTGGAATTTCCGCTGCCCTACATGCCGGCCTACAATGCCGCGAAGGCGGGTTTGAGCCAGTTGAGCCAGACGCTGCTGTTGGAGGCGCCGGCGGGGGTGCGCGTCATCGACTTCCAGCCCGGCGACTTCCGGACGGACTTCAACCGCAACCTCCAGCGCACGCGCGGGAGCGGCGCCCGGCTCGAACGGGTGTGGCAGTATCTCGACCGTCACCTGCAATCCGGCCCGCCGGCGGAAGCGATCGCGCGCACCTTGCTTGCCGCGATCCAGCGGGGCCACCGCGGGCGCTTGCGGGCGGGCTCGACTTTTCAAACCCGGTTGGCTCCCTGGGGGGCCGGCCTGTTGCCCGCGCGCTTGCGTCGTCGCGCGCACCTTGCGTATTACGGGGTGGGAGAGATGCGCGCGTGAAGATCCTCGTCTGGCAAGACCACTTGCGCAATGGCGGCACCGAGCGGCAGGCCCTTTGGCTGGCCCGCCATTTTGGGGCGCGTGGGCATGAGGTGGAGGTGCTGTTGCACCGCGACGGCGGACGGCTTTTCGAGCAGGTGACGGAGCACGGGCTGCGCGCACGCGTCCTGCAGCCGACCTCTACCTCGCGAGACATGTGGGCTCCGGGATTGACGCGCATCATCCGTGAGTGCGGGCCCTGCGTGGTGCTGTGCATGGGGCGAGTGGCCAATCTTTATGCGGGCTGGGTGCAGTTGCGCTGCCCGCAGGCGGTTGTGGTCGGCACGGTGCGCACGGGCAAGCCGTTGTCGGCCCTTTCCTTCTGGTCGCTCAAGCGCACGCGCGGGGTGATCGTCAACAGCGAGTGGTGGCGCCAACGGCTGTTGCGACGCGGGTTCGACCCGGCCAAGGTGACCACGGTCTACAATTCCCTGCTTTGGGCGGAATCGCAGGATGAGGCGGCCTGGGAGGCGGAGCGCCAGAAAATGCGGGCGGCGCATGGTTTGGGCCCGGATACTTGCGTATTTTTGAAGGTTGCGGGTTTTCGTCGGGGCAAGCGGCACCGTGTCTTGATCGAGGCGTTTCGGAAGCTTTCGTTGGACCACCCGGAGCTGGATTGGCAGTTGTGGCTGGTGGGCGAGGGCCCGGAGGCGCGGGCCTGTCAGGAGTTGGCGCGGGAGCAGAAGATTGGCGCGCGCGTGCGCTTTTTTGGGTATCAGGCGCGGCCCCAGGCGTTTTACGCGGCCGCCGATGCCGCGGTCTCGGCTTCCAAGGAGGATTCGCTGCCCAATTTCCTGGTCGAAGCGCAGTCGTCGGCGCTGCCGGTGGTGGCGATGGATTACCGGGGGGTGGCGGAAACGTTTTTGCCGGACCGTTCGGGTGTGTTGATCGAGCAGGGGGACACGACGGCCATGGTGAATGCGGTGGTGCGGCTGATGGGAAATGCTGCGCTGCGTCGCCAGATGGGCCAGGCGGGGGCGGAGCATGCGCGCGAGCGGTTTGCCCCGGTACCGCAGGCGGATGCTGTGTTGCATTTTCTGGAAAATCGTGTCGCCCTTTCTCAAGGCAAAGACTGGCGCCCCCCTTTGGCTCAGCCGGACTTGCCTTGACCTTTCCGTTCTGGTTCGTGTTTTCCATTCATTTTCGTCGCATGCTTGCTTCCCGCTCAACCCTTGCCGTACTCCTGCTGGGCCTTGCCAGCACCTCCGCACTTTCAGCGCAGGACGGGAGCCCCGACCGTCAACTTGTCTCCGCTTCGGACCCGCGGGCGTTTTTCCCCGAGCATTACTTCCCGGGTCTCGAGCCGCTGCTGCGCGAGAGCGTCACGCAGTCGCCCAATGCGGTCTTTCAGCAGGCGCGCATGGAAGAGACCGAGGGCCAGATCGAGCGGGCGGAGACCCAATACCACTGGCAGGTAAACGCCTATGGCCGCTATGTGGGCGGCTATGAGATGCGTGAAGATATCGACAACGGGGTCCGCCAACTTGTTTACACCAATGTTATTGGCCGGCGTCCCCTCTACCATTGGGGCAAGCTGGACGCACGCAAGGATCAGGCCGAAGCTCAGCGTGCCCTAGCCTCGGCCGACGTGGGCCTCGCGTTGCAAGACCATCTACTGCAGGTGCGCGAGGTCTACTTGCGGGCGCTGGCGGCCAAGGAGCGTGTGCAGTTGGCAGACAATTCGTTGGAAATCGCGCGCAAGGCGCTGGATGGCTACGAGCGACTCTATGATGCGGGGCAGGTCTCTGAGGCGCAGTTCCTGGAGTTGCAAATTCAGTATCAGGAAGCGGAAGAGCTGCAGGTGTCGGCCCGCCGTGAATACGCCTACCGGATGAACCAGTTGAAGCAATTGGTGGGGCGTGAGGATGTGGAGGCCCAAGTGCAGGCGACCGACTTTCCGGAAATCGAGCTGTGGAGCCAGGAGACGATCGAGGAGTGGGGCGAGCGGATCCGTTCTGGCGAGCTGCTGGGCGATTTGACGGAGCAGCGTTACGATGCCATGCGCGAGACGGAGGAAAAGAACATTTACATCGCCAAGCGCACCTACCTGCCCGACGTGAATCTGGAGGTAGGTTTGAACAACGACCGTCTGGAGGACATCAATAGTGATGACAATGTGATGCGTACCTATGCCTACGGTGGTGTCTCCATCGACTGGACGATCTGGGATGGCTGGCGCGCCAAGGCCGATGAACGCATCGCTCGCGCCAAGCTGCGCCGCCTGGAGATGGAAGAGCGCCTGAAGCGCCGCCAGAACGCAAACCAGATCGACTCCCTGGTCGAAGAATTGAATTTTAACCGTATGCAGATCGATTCGCGTCAGCGCCGGGCAGACTTGCTCCAGCGTCAGCTCCAACTTGCAGATGAGCTGGGCGATCGCTCGGAGATGACGTCGCTGGACCGGCTGCGTACCCAGCTGAATTACGAGCGGCAGCTGCAGGATGTGCGCGATTTGCGCATCAACTATCTGCTCAACCTCGCCAAGCTGGGCCTGCTGGCCTTCAACGATCCTATTTTGCCTGAATCATGAAGTGGTTTTTACGCCTGGGTGTGCCGTTGCTGATTGTCGTAGCGGCCTGGTTCTTAGTCGGGTACCTGTTGCGGCCCACCGTCTTGGTTGTCGAGGCGCAAAAGGGCACGGCCGTGAATGCGATCACCGGCAACATCAATGTTGCAGCGCAGACGGATATCAACGTGCGCTCGGAGGGTTACGGCAAGATCATCGAAAAGCCCGTTTCTGCCGGAGATTTCGTGAAGCAAGGCGATGTGCTGACGCGTCAGGATGCGACCCAGACCGAGCGTAAACTCGATGCCTACCGCGTGCAGTTGAAAGCGGCGGAGGCGCTGGAGAAGCTGCCGCAGACGGAACGCTACGACCTGGAAAACCTGCACGAGCAGCAAGAGGCCGCCGAAGTGGCCGTTAATGTGGGGCAGCGCTCGACGGTTGAACTCGAGCGCCTCAATCGTGAGGTGGAGAAAACCGAAAACTTGGCCGAGCGCACCCGGATCGAGCTGGAGAAGAACGTGGATTACCTCAAGGCACAGATTTCCTTGCTCGAGCTGGACCTGGAGCAGTTGACCGTCACCGCGCCATTCGACGGCCAGATCGTTGCCATCTACCGCTATCCCGGTGACCTTGTGCACCAGGCGACTGACTTGATGCGCCTCGTCTCGAACAACCGCCGGGTGGAGATGATCATCAGCGAGGAGGATTTTGTGGGCGTCGAACTGGGCCAGTTGGTGCGGGTGCACCTGGCGAGCCGGCCCAACGAAGAGTTTTCGGGCAAGGTCAGCTGGATCTCGCCGGTCGCCAATACCGCGGACAAGACCCGCATGATCTGGGTGGACGTGGATGCGCCGATCGACGTGCTGGCGCCGGGGCTGACCGGCGAGGGTTACCTCGTGAAGGCCGAGCGCTCGGATACCGTCATCATTCCGCGCCGGGCACTGATCGGCAGCGAAGTTTACGTCGTCAACAACGGTAAGGTGGAGATCCGGCAGGTGCGCCCTGGCTTCCTCAGCCTCAACAAGGCCGAGATCCTCGAAGGCATCGAACCGGGCGAACTGGTCATCGCCGAGGGGCAGGCCGACCTCAAGACCGGTGATGCCGTGCACACCGAACATACGACCGCCGACGAATTGCGCTGATGAAGCTGAATCTGTTCATCGCCTGGCGCCTGCTCTGGGCCAAGAAGCGCGCCATGGGTATGAGCCTCGCGGGCATCGTCTGCGGGGTTGCGTTCTTTGTGCTCACCCAGGCACAAACCAGCGGCTTCGAGGATTTCTTTATCCGCACGATCTGGCAGACGCGCGGGCCGTTGCGCGTGCAGGACAAATATCAGGCTTCGGTGACGGAGATGGTGGCCCGCAGCTCCGACGGCAAGGGTTCGTTTGCGATCCCGCTGCGCGAGGGGCGCCAATACGTGCCCGGCGTGCATGAGCCGGAGCGCGTCATTGAGGCCGTCTGGAATTTCGATGCGGTGACGGGCGTCTCCGGGGTGCTCTCGGGCAACGTCACGGCCACCAGTGGCTTTCGCAGTGAAACGGCGGAGGTGATGGGCGTGAAGATGTCGGATCACGTGACCGTCAGCGGCGTAGCCGACCAGATCCGCTACGGCGATATTACGACCTTCGACGAAGATCCCCAGTCGGCGGTGATCGGCAGCATCCTGGCCGAGCGCCTGAACCTCGACATCGGCAGCGAGCTGTTGCTGAAAAACGCGGGACAGTCCCGACGCTATGAGGTAGTGGCGATTTTTGAGACCGGCGTGCGCGACTACGACAAGAGCTGGGTTTACATTCAGCAACGGGAGGCGCGTCAGTTGCTCAACAAGATGGACGGGCTGACGTACCTGCAGGTAAATCTGCGGGACAACGACAAGGCTCCCCAGATCGCCGAGCAGATGAAGCACGCCCTGTGGCACGATGTCGACAGCTGGCAGGAGAGCGAGCGCGTCTGGCTGGAGGTGTTCCGCGCCCTGCGGGTGTCTTCGGGCATCACGATGAGCATCATCATCCTGATCGCCGGGCTCGGCATGTTCAACACGCTGGCCATCATCGTGATGGAGCGGCAGCGCGATATCGCGATCTTGCGCTCGATGGGCTACCGCCGCAGCGATGTGGCGCAAATTTTCCTGCTGCAGGGGGCCTTGGTGTGCGCGGTCGGCACGGTGCTGGGCTGGATCTTTGCCGCGGTGTTGACCTATGGCGTTGAAAACCTGCCGATCCGGATCCGCGGCATCTTTGCCACCGATCACTTTGTGGTGAAGTGGGACCCGATGCACTACGTCCTGGCTGGGGTCGTGACCGTCATTATCGTGCTGGGTGCCAGCTACATTCCGGCGCGCAAGGCGGCCCGCATCGAGCCGGGCGACATCATCCGGGGGACGAGCGCATGAGCGAAACCAGCACCCAAAAATCCGTCGTCCTGCAGACGCGCCAGCTGACGCGTTACCTGGGCGACGGCGCCAACCGCCAACTGGTGCTCGATGCGCTCGACCTGGACCTGCACGCGGGGCAGACCTGCGCCGTGGTGGGACCGAGCGGCTGCGGCAAAAGCACGCTGCTCTATCTGCTGGGGCTGCTCGATCGCCCCAACGAGGGGACCATCCACGTGCAGAATCGCGAGATGGCGGCGGCTGACGACACTGCGCGCACGGCCTTCCGCAACGAGCACATCGGCTTTGTCTTCCAGTTTCACTTTCTGCTGCCGGAGTTCACGGCGCTGGAAAACCTGCTCCTGCCCATGCGCAAGCTGGGGCGTTGGGGGGATGAGGAGATGCGCGAGCGTGCGACGGAGCTGCTGACGCGCTTCGGCCTCGGCGACAAGGTGAACCGCTACACCAACCAGCTCTCGGGCGGGGAACAGCAGCGGGTGGCGGTCGCACGCGCCTTGGCCAACGAGCCGACCCTGATCCTGGCCGACGAGCCGACGGGCAACCTCGACACCCGCAACTCCAACAACGTGATGGAGCTGCTACAGGAAGCTGCGCATGCCTACGGCCCCTCGATCCTGATCGTTACGCACAACCCGGAGCTCGCCCAGGCCTGTGACCGTCTCCTGACCATGCGCGACGGCCGCTTCGAGTCAGAGCAAGGGTAAGGTGGACGCTGCGTCGGGCTTCAGTGGACGATTTCGACGGTGAAGCCTTCCTCTGCTGAAGGCGGCTCGAAGAACTTCGTGACCTGCCGAAAAACGTCTTCTGTATCGAAGCGTGTCCGCTCAGGATGGGTCTCTCGCCGTTTTGCAATTTGCTGCAGGCAGGTTTCATCGGCGATGTTCAGATAGATCATTCGATGAGGGATTTCTTCGTTCAGGCATATCTCTTTGAACCATGCTCTTTGCTTCCGGGTGTTGGCCGGAAAATCCATGACTACGGAGGTACCCGAGCGAAGGATGGCCCGGACATGTGTTTTCAGTAAGGGCTTCAGGCGACTCGAATACTGCAGGTAGTCTTCAAAGGCCCGTATCTCTCCAGGATACAGAGCCGACAGCCAGGCGTCTTCAGACAAGAGGATCGCATTGAGTTCCTGAGACAATTTGCGGGCCAGCGTTGATTTACCAGCGCCCATTTTGCCGCAAAAGAAGACCAAGCTGCCGTTTGAATTCAGGTTGTTCATCGATTTGGAAAGCGTTGCCCATGAGAAGGGAAGAGGGCAGGGACGGACACAAAACAACTCCGGCGCTCGTTTGGCGGAGGAACTCGGGAGCCCGGATGGCTGGTCTCCTTACCGGAGCCGGCATCACCAGCCCAAACGGCAGGCGCGATGGTGTCGCGGAAAAGAAGAAAAATGGTCGGGGCGACAGGATTCGAACCTGCGACCCTCTGCTCCCAAAGCAGATGCGCTACCAGACTGCGCTACGCCCCGATCAAACCGCCAGTCTCCGGGATGTGGGCGCAAAGTCAACGCCAGATGGTATTTAGGTGATGCTTCTCGCTTGCGTGGGGCAAATGTGGTATTAGGCTCGCCACGCATGGAGGATTTTGACGATAAGCCATTAAATCCGCTGACTCCGGATGAAGAACCGGAGGAGCGCGCTGCCGAGGGCGGCTCGAAATTGTTAGTCGTGGCCCTGCTGTTGGCTCTGGGCGGTTTGGCAACCGGTGTGGCTGGTATCGTCATGGCCAACCAGAGCGCCCAGAAGGTGGAGGCGTTGCGCGAGCAGCTGGCGAACGCGGGCGATCCCACGGCCGATCTGCAGCAGCGCGTCCAGGATATGGACGATCGTATTGTGACGTTGGGCAGCGAGATCGTGAAGCTGGGCCGCACGGACCGCCAGTTGCGGGACAATGTGCAGGCGGCGATCGACAGCATTTCGCGCGAGGTGCAGCAGCAGCGCGGCACCCTGTCTGAGCTGGCCGGTAATATGGATAAGCTCAACTCGGGCGTTTCGGAGATGCGCCAAGGCGGCGGCAGCAGCCGTTCTTCCAGCTCGAGCGCATCGACGTCCTCCAGTTCGTCGACCGAGCGCACCTCGCCTCCGTCATCGGATGCCTCTACTGCAAGCACCAGCTCCAGCGAGGGCGGTGTGCGCACCTATACGGTGGAGTCGGGCGACAACTACTACCGCATTGCGCGCAAGACGGGCACGACTGTCGACGGCATTACGGCGGCGAACCCGGGGGTGAATCCCAATCGCCTGCACGTGGGCCAGGAGCTGAATCTGCCGGTGGAGTAGCAAAGAGAGCCTGGATCGCCGTGGACATCGACGGATGAGGCGCTAGGTTGCGGTTATGAGTTCCTCCACGCCGCTTCCCGACGAGCCGTCTTCCTGGCAACAGACGCACGACGTCCTCCATGCCGAGTGCCGGGTGTGCCGGGTCTATCGGCGGGGGTTTCGGCATCCCATCAGTGAGGCGCAAGGCGACTTCTTCGTCTTCGACATGCCGGACTGGGTGGTGGCGCTGCCGGTGACGAAGGACCGCAAGGTGTTGCTGGTGCAGCAGTTCCGCTTTGGCATGAACGCGCTGACCTGGGAATTTCCGGCGGGCTTGATCGATCCGGGCGAACAGCCGGTCGAAGCCGCGGTGCGGGAGTTGAAGGAGGAGACGGGCTACGAGGGCCCGGGGGCGCGCCAGATTGGCGAGGGGTGGCCCAACCCGGCCCTGCAGAACAATCGGTGCCACTTTGTGCTGGTGGAACAGGCGGAAAAAACGGGGCCCGCCGCCTGGGAGCAATACGAGGAGCTGGCCGTGGTGGCGCTGCCGCTGGATGAATTGTGGCAGTGGTTCCAGCAGGGCAAGATCCGCCATGCGCTGGCCTACCAGGCCATGTTGCTGCTCATGCAGTCGATCGACTGGTGGCCTCAGGCTTCGGGACCGAGGCCGTAGCAGATGAGTTGCGCCTCTTGCAGTTGATAGCCGTCGGGCAAATTCAGCTGGAGCTCGTCCAGCTTGGGCTGGATGACGTAGACGCGGTCCGTCTTTTGGCAGATGAAGAGGTGGGTGCGCTCGGCCCGCGGTATCTGATAGCGGGTCTGGCCGCCGGGGACTTCTACCGCCTGGAGTTCGTCCTGCTCCAGCAGGCTCTTGATGTTGCGGTAGACGGTAGCGATGCCGAGCTTGGGCACTTCGGCTCCGGCGAGGTCGAGGACTTCCTTGGGCCCCAGAGGACGTTGAGCCTGAGCAAAGGCTCGCTTGATGGCCGCTCGTTGTCTCGTATCGCGCTGTTGCATCTATAGGATTTTGGTAAAGGAATTCGTAAATTCGTCCTTACAAAGTCCTTAGCGGCGTGCGCTTGTCAATGCCTTTTCGTCGTAGCGGTCTCCTTGGGGTGCATTTCGCATTAAAACACCTTGATGGGTTTATGCGTTGCTCTACTGGGCGGGCCGATATTGCGCTGGGGTGACCATCCACCGCAGCAAGGCGGCGCCGCCGACACTACGGCCGCGCCGCGGAAAATACTCGATGCAAAGCAGGCCGGCCTTCTTGAAGCGCACGCCCAGGCGGTCGAAGCTGTCGGTGAGCAGCCACGAGGCAAAGTAGCTGAGGTAGGGGTTGTGGCTCACGATGAGCACCGGGCCTTCGAGCTCCTGCAGCGGCGCGTCGAGCTGGCGCGGGTCGTCCTCCGGCGTGATGCAGGGGACTTCTTCAAAAGGGGCGAACGCATGGCCATAGCCCTGGCAGAGAGAATCGACGGTCTCCTTGGCGCGCAGGTAGGGGCTATGCCAGATGGCGTCGACCTGGAGCTGCAACTGGGTGTTGAGGTAGGTGCCCAGCGCCTGCGCATCTGCGCGCCCTTTGGCGGTGAGGGGGCGGCTGGAGTCGGGATGGGCATCCGCGGCTTCGGCGTGGCGCAGGAGGTAGAGCTTCATCTTAACCGGCGGGGCTGAGGGGCGTCCAGGATTCGAGCGGCACGCTGACGCGCTCGCCCTTTTCAAAGTAGTTGAGGTGGTGGATGCCCTTGGCCTGCAGCAATTCCACGATCTCGTCGAAGTGCTGGGTCAACTGCTCCGGCGCGTGCGAATCGGAACCGAGGGTAAAGGGGATGTCCATTTCCGCCGCCCAGGAGAGGATGACGGGGTCGGGATGGACCACATAGTCGCCCTTGATCAGGCCGCTGGTGTTGACTTCGAGGCAGACGCCGGCGCGCTTTACCGTCTCGAGAAACTGGCGGATATCTTTCTCGTAGATTTGCGGCAGGAAGGCGTCCTTGAGGGTGCCGTAAAGGCGGATGACGTCGGGGTGGGAGAGGCTGTGGTAGCGTCCGCTGAGGGCCCCGATGGAGAGGTGGGCAAAATAGGTGGGAATAATCTCCTCGTCATGCTTCTTGCCGCGGTCCGACAACCATTCGCGGTAGGCGTGCAGGTGGTGGTGCAGCGAGCCGAGCACGAAGTCGAAGGGGTAGGCGTGAAGCGTTTCGTCCATCAGCTTCATCTCCTTCGCATCGGGAAAGACTTCCGCCTCGATCCCGGTCAGCACTTTGATGCCATGCGCCGCTCCGAGTTCGCGTGCCTGATCGACCCAAGCGATGTACTCGCCCAGTTGGTCGCGCCCCATCCGGATGTTGGAACCGCCGAATTTGCGGTTTTCCATGGGGATGTGGCAGGTAAACGTCAGCAAATTCAACTGCTTTTGGACGGCCTGGTCGATGAACTCCTGAGGGGTCCCCCTCGCGTGTCCGCAGAGCGGGGTGTGCATATGGCAATCGAAGCGCATCTGCTCGCAGTCCAATGTAAGGCTACGGGCGTGTAAACCGCGATTTGGGTTAGACCGTAGATTTTACACTTCGCTTAAGGCGCGAGACGCTCGATGTCCCAGGTGTTCCCCCCGGATTTGCGGTAGATGAAGCGGTCGTGCAGGCGGTTGGCGCCGCCTTGCCAGAACTCGTAGGAATCCGGCACCACGCGATAGCCGCCCCAGAAGTCGGGCAAGGGCACTTCGCCCTGGGCGAATTTGGCTTTCAGCTCGGCCAGCTTGTTTTCGAGCAGGCTGCGGGAGCTGATGACCTTGCTCTGCGGGCTGGCCCAGGCGCCCAGGCGACTGCCGATCGGGCGCTTGATGAAATACTTCATCACTTCGCCGCGGCTGAGCAGTTCGGCGTGGCCGTTGATGCTCACCTGCCGCTGCAGAGGCAGCCAGGTAAAGAGCAGGGAGATGCGTGGGTTGTGCTTCAGCTGGTCGGCCTTGCGGCTGCCGAGGTTGGTGTAAAAGACGAGGCCGCGTTCATCCAGCTCCTTCAGCAGCACGGTGCGCGTATAGGGCTGGCCCTCCGCATCGACCGTGGCGACGGTCATGGCGTTGGGCTCGAGCAGCCCGGCTTCTTCGGCTTGCTCCAGCCAGCGGCGGAAGAAAGCTGCCGGTTCCTCGGTCAGGTCTTCGCGGTGGAGGCTGTAGGCACCGTATTCCTGGCGCATCTCATGCAGGTCCTTGGCCATATGCCTTAGGTAGCGGCAGCGGGGGCAAAGGTCAACGTGCGGGGGATGACGGTCCGACTTTTCTTGGCTGGCGGGGTTACATAAGCAACTTGACCCTGCGGTTCCGGAAGGCAGATTTGGGGCATGAGCGATTGGCAGCCCTTTCTCGGTTATTCCGAGGCCCAGCGTCTGGCCACAGAGCACGGCACGCCCGTCTACGTCTATGACGAGCGACGTCTGCGGGCCCAGGCGGAAAAAGTGCTGAACTTCCCGCACGCGTTCGGTTTCACGGCGCGCTATGCGGTCAAGGCCTGCCCGACGCTGGCGGTGATCCAGATCCTGCACGGCCTGGGGCTGCATTTCGATGCGAGCAGCGGTTACGAGGTCCAGCGCTTGTTGAAGGCGGGCATCCCGGCCGATCACATTTCGCTCTCCACCCAGGAGCTGCCGGACAATTTCGTGGCGTTCGTGCCGCAAGGCCTGAAGGTCAACGCCTGCTCGCTGCAACAGCTCGAGCGCTTTGGCAAGGCCTTCCCCGGCGGGCGTGTCGGCTTGCGCGTCAACCCCGGTCTCGGCTCGGGGCACGTCAACCGCACCAACGTGGGCGGGCCGGCTTCCAGCTTCGGCGTCTGGCACGCGCATTTGCCGCAGGCCAAGGAGATCGCGGCGCGTTACGACCTCGTGATCGAGCGCCTGCATACACACATTGGCTCCGGCGCGGACCCCGAGGTGTGGGAGCGTGTGGTGGACCTCAACCTGGAGACGGTGCGCCAGTTGCCGGACGTCGAGACGGTCAATATGGGTGGCGGCTTCAAGGTGGCGCGCGTGCCGAGCGAGCAGACGACCGACCTGCAGGTGGTGGGCGGTCGAGCCCAGAGCCGTTTCGAAGCCTTTGCTCAGGAGACCGGTCGTGAGTTGAACCTGGAGATCGAGCCCGGCACCTATATCGTGGCCACGACCGGTGCGCTGCTCGCGCGCGTGCAGGATATCGTGGATACGGGCGAGGAGGGCTACCGCTTCCTCAAGCTCGATACCGGCATGACCGAGATTCTGCGCCCCTCCATGTATGGCGCGCAGCACCGCTTTGAGTTGCTGGCGGCGGAAGAACGGGCGGTCGATGCCGCTTATATTCTCGTCGGCCACTGCTGCGAGTCGGGGGATATCCTGACGCCGGCGGCGGGTGATGCCGAGGCGTTGGCCCCGCGCGATCTGCCCGAGGCGGAGGTCGGCGATCTGATCCTGATCCGCGACACCGGCGCCTACTGCGCGTCGATGCCCTCGAAGAATTATAATAGTTTCCCCGAAGCTCCGGAGGTCTTGCTCCGCACGGATGGCAGTTTTGCGCTGATTCGCCGCCGCCAGACTCTGGACCAGATCCTTGCCAACGAACTTTCGCTGGCGTAACCAAGAGCCATTACCTTGTCCTCCCGAACCTTCAACGACGATACCCTCGGGAAACACTTCCCGCTGGGGCACTCGATCACCGGCAGCCCGCATAGCGTGGCCGTCAGCCTGCCGACGCTCAAGGACGTCGTCGGCTACGAAGAGAAGGATTCGCGCGTGATGGCGGCGATGCAAAGCGGCTACCCGCGCTTCATCATCCACCCGTTGATCCGCCAATGGCGCAGCGAAGTCTGGCAGGAGCTGGGTTGGGGCGATCGCATCGGTTTTGGCCTGACCAACGAGGAAGCCGTGCGCGACTGGAAGGAATTTGTGGGCGAGGTGGCCAAGGGCGCCGAAGTGGCCGAAGTCGACGGTGCCTGGTGGGTGTGCCTGCCCAAGGGCGCCAGCGACGACGTGATAAAGCGGGGCCGTTGCTTTTTGGTCCATACCGGCTGTGGCGTCAGTTCACGCCAGGCGGAGGCGGCTCTCGTGCAGCGTGGCCTGGCCGAACCCTATCCGGAATCGCGGCTGGAGGCCCCGGCGATGGTGGCCGATGCCAAGGTGCGCGGCTATCTGAGCGTGCTTTACGGGGCCGAGGCGGAGGATCTCTACCTCTGCCGCAGCGGCATGAACGCTTTTTATGCGGGTTTTCGCGCGCTGCGCTCGGTAGCGGCGAAGGAGGGGCGCGATCTGTGGATCCAGCTGGGCTGGTTGTATGTCGATACGACGCGCCTGCTGGAGGAGTATTCGCCGCGCTACCAGCAGCCTGAGAAGATCCTGCGCGTGAGCGACCTCAAGGAACTGGAAAAGGTGATGCGCGAGCGGGGCCGCCGGGTGGCGGGCATCGTGACCGAAGCGCCGACGAATCCGCTGGTGCAAACGCCCGATTTGCCGTGGTTGCGGGCGCTGGCGGATCAATACGGCGCGGCGCTGATTCTCGATCCTTCGCTGGCCAGCCCGCACAATGTGCACCTGTATCCGTACGCCGACCTGCACCTCAACAGCTTGACGAAATACGCCGCGCCCGATGCGGATGTGATGATCGGGGTGTTGGCGCTCAATCCGGCGTCCCGCTTCTACGACGAGGTGAGCGACCGCGTGCGCAACTTCATCGCTCCGCCCTTCTGGGGCGATCTGCAGCGCCTGGCTTTCCAGATCGACCGCTACGAGGAGACGGTGGAGCAGGTCAACGCCAACGCTCGCCGGGTGGTGGAATGGCTCGAGCATCAGCCGGAGGTAAAGGCGGTGTATTGGGCCGAGCAGGAGTCCAGTTGCGACGCCTACCGCCAGGTCTACCGGCATGAACAGGCGGGGCCGGGCGCGGTCATTTCGTTTGTGCTGCACACGTCGATGGAGTCGTTTTACGACAACGTGGCGCTGCCCAAGACGCCGAGTTTCGGTGGCAGCTTTACGATGATCTGCCCCTTCATTTACCTGGCTCATTACGATCTGGTAAAAACGCCTCAGGGCCGCCACGAGTTGGCTTTGGCCGGTCTGTCGCCCGATCTGCTGCGCCTGTCGGTGGGGACGGAGCCGGCGGAGCGCATCATCGAGGTGCTGAAAAACGCGTTGCGCCAACGATAAGTTCTAGACGCAGTGCCTTATAAGTGCTGTTATAGCGCCGCTGTCTAGCGGATCCATGTCCCTGCTCCTCAAGCGTCTACCGACTCTGCTGCTTGTCTTGCTCCTGCTTCTGGTGGGAGGGATAATCCTTGGCGTTTTCTGGGTTTGGCGTGCGCCGACGGAAGAACCGGCTTTGCGAGTGGGTTATAATCACTGGGCGGGTTACGAGTTCCTGTCACTGGCGGAGGAGTTTGGCTTGTATGAACAAGAGGGCGTCGTCGTCCAACTGGTGGAGCTGGGCTCGCTGGGGGATGTGCGCCGGGCGTTCGAGCGGGGGCAGGTTGACGTCATGGCCAGCACCCTGATCGAGTCCGTCCTGGCGCAGGAGCTGACACGTGATCAGGTGAGCATTATCTACGCTGCTGACTATTCGGCGGGGTCGGACATGATCGTCGCGCGGC
Organism: Puniceicoccaceae bacterium 5H; assembly: GCA_009772895.1. Lineage (GTDB taxonomy): Bacteria > Verrucomicrobiota > Verrucomicrobiia > Opitutales > Oceanipulchritudinaceae > WOUP01. Next base: position 118,650 of record WOUP01000004.1, read on the forward strand.
AGGATGTCGAGGGAGTGGCGGGGCTGAAGGGCAAGCGCATCGGGGTGGAACCGGCCGCGTTGGATCTTTTGGTGGTGATGATCGCATTGGGGCAGGCCGGTCTGTCGCTGGACGATGTGACCGTGGTGCCTTTGAGCCAAGGGGAGTTGGTGGAGGGCTTCAGGCAGGGGCGTATCGATGCGGCAGCGACCTACCCGGTGGTGTCGCACGTGCTGTTGGCGCGACCGGAGCTGCACCGCTTGTGGGACTCGACGGCGGCACCGGGATCGATCGTGGACGTTTTTTCGGTAAAGGAGGAAATGCTGCGCAGTCGGCGCGATCAACTGGTGCATTTTCTTCGTGCGTATGACGGAGCTTTGCGCTTGCACCGCGAGAATCCGACGGTGACGGTTGAGCGCATGGCTCGTCGCCAAAACGTCACGCCAAAGCAATTTGAGCGAGCCCTGGAGGGCATTGAACTGCTGGAGTTCGGACAGCAGGCGGAGTTACTTCAGGCCGGCGGGGTGGTCGAGCGTAGCTCTGAGCAGACTTTAGAAGCGCTGCGGGCACTTTCCTTTTATCCGGACAATGCGGTAGGCCGCCCGGCGGTGGATCCCTCGCTCGTGGAGGAGGCGTCGCGTCCATGACTCCCGGGCGCTGGCTGAAGCGGCAGAGCTTGCGCTGGAACCTGTTGGGCCCGTTGTTTGTCGCGGGTTCGCTCCTGTCGATCGGCGGCCTGGTCCTGATGGCGCTGGCGCTGCGCTGGCAGTTGCGGCATGAGCTGGCGCACCGGGGCGAGCTTTTGGCGCACGCGCTGAGTCAGGCCGCGGAAACCCAGACGGACCCGGTCAGCTTTGAACGCTTCGTAGCCGCGGCGGGCGCGGAGCGCGACGTCTTGCTGATCGTGGTGCTCAGCGGGAAGGACGGCACGGTGGTCGCCAGTACCCGTCAGGAATGGATCGGGCTGAAGCTGGAAGATCTGCCGGACGAGGTGGGCTTCCGCGGCTCCATGGACGCCCTGGAGAGCGACATGCACCAGCACTACTTCCTGGAGGGCGAACGGGTGGAATACGTTGAGCCGATCCTGTATGCGCATAGCGACGACCGCCTGGCTTTTGAGCGCGGGGCGGTCGTGATGCAGCTCGATACGCGCATGATCGATGAGGGGCTGGCGCATACCTTTGTCGTGGCCGGCACGTTTCTCACCGGCACCTTGCTGCTCTTTTTACTCTGGATGATGGGGGTGCTGGAGCGACGTGTATTGCAGCCTTTGGCCAATATGGCGGGCGTCATGCGCCTGCGGGCCGCCGGTGATCCCAGCGCGTTGGTTGAGGTGGAGCGTGAGGACGAAGTGGGGCAGTTGGCCCGCAGCCTCAACGGCATGTTGCTGACTGTGCACGAGCAGACGGAGGTGGCGCAGCGGAGCGCGGCCCGCTTTCAGACTATTTTCGACCATTCGACCAGTGCGATCATCCTCTTTGACAAAAAGGGTGTGTTCGACGGCAACCGCGCCGCGCTGCAATTGCTGCGGTGCGACCGTAAGAGTCAGCTGCTGGGGCTGCAGATGGTAGATTTCGCTCCGGCTTGCCAGCCCGACGGCCGCAGTTCGGAAGACAAGTGCCGCGAGATTTCGGAGCTGTCGATGCGCCAGGGCTACTGCCGCTCGGAGTGTGTGCTCATGCGGCGCGACGGCACCGTTTTTTCGGTCGATCTGGCGCTGACGCCGGTCGAGGTGGATGAGCGGCAGGGCTTTTTGCTCACGTTTAGCGACATCACGGATTACAAGCAGGTCCAGGCGGATTTGCGGCGGAGCAAGGAAGTGGTCGAGCGGGCGCTGCGCGAGCTGTCGAGCCACAAATACGCGCTCGACCAGCACGCGATCGTGGCCGTAACGGACGATCAGGGCGTGATCACCTACGCCAACGACCGGTTCTGTCAGATCAGCGGATACGCCCTCGACGAGCTCCTGGGCAGCACACACGCCCTCCTCAAGAGCGGCATCCACTCTCAGCAGTATTACCGTGAGATGTGGGATGTAATCTCGAGTGGCCGCGTGTGGCGGGGAGAGCTTTGCAACCGGGCCAAAGATGGCCGGCTGTACTGGGTCGAATCGACCATCGTGCCGTTCAAGGCGGCGGATGGAACGATCGAGCGTTACGTGGCGATCCGCTCCGACATCACGACGCGCAAGGAAGCGGAGGCGGCGATGCGGCGCGCGAAGGAGGCCGCCGAAGAGGCGGACCGGGCGAAGAGTGCCTTTCTCGCGACCATGAGTCACGAGATCCGGACCCCCATGAATGGGGTGGTCGGCATGACGCAATTGCTTGCGCGCACTTCCCTGACGCCCGATCAGCGGGAGTTTGTGCGCACCATCGAAGTCTGCAACAGCACGCTGCTGGCGTTGATCAACGACATTCTGGACTTTTCCAAGATCGAGGCAGGGCGGTTGGAGCTCGAGCACCTGACCTTCGATGTGCGGCAGTGCGTGGAAGAGTCGCTGGACCTCGTGAGCCATTCGGCGGCGGAAAAGGGGTTGGAACTGGCCCTGATCTTCGACCCGCAGGTGCCAGCTACCGTGGTGGCGGACGCAACGCGGCTGCGCCAGGTGTTGTTCAACCTCCTGGGCAACGCGATCAAGTTTACGGCCCAGGGCGAAGTGGTGCTGCGCGTCTGGTCGGAAATGCCGGAGGAGGACGCCGATCAAAAGGCAAAGGCGCGTCTATGCTTCTCTGTGCAGGACACCGGTATCGGCATCGCGCAGGAGCGGCGCGACCACCTTTTCAAAGCCTTCAGTCAGGGAGACGTCGCGACGACGCGCGAATATGGCGGCACTGGGCTGGGCCTCGCGATTTGCGACCGCCTCGTCCACATGATGGGCGGCGAAATCAGCCTCGAAAGTGAGTTGGGCCAAGGGGCGACGTTCAGCTTCTACATTCAGGCGGAGGTTGCCGGCGACAGTGGCCAGCGAGCCTCCAAACCGGCACCGAAGCTGCCGCAGTTGAAGTGTGTGGTGGTGGAGCCAAGCGCAGTGCAGCGGGAGGCGCTTCGATCGATTTTCGAACCCCAGAAAGTGCAGGCAGCCTATTTCCCGAGATTGGCCGAGGCAAAGGACGACGGAGAGCGGGTGTGGCTGGTGGCATCCTCGGCGGTTAAAAGCACGGCTGATCGTGAGCGCTTGATAAAGATGAAGGGGCAGGGCTATAAAATTCTCTTGTCAACGCCTCTTCAAGTTGGCGAAGACAAGACGATAGCACATGCTATGGTGCAAAAACCCTATAAGGCAGGGGCCGTGGTGGCGACGCTGACGCGCTTTCAAAGTGATGAGGCGGGCGCCTTCCAGCTCTCCGATCGTCTGGGCTATCGGGAACAGCGCAGCCTCCCGGCCGCGGAAGCACCTGAAACGTTGCGGGTGCTGGTGGCCGACGACAATCAGGTGAACCAGAAGGTACTGACGCTTATGCTCAGCCGTCAGGGGCACCAGCCTACTACGGTCTCCAATGGGCAGGAGGTGCTCGATGCTTTGCAGCGAGCAGCGTTCGACGTGGTGCTGCTCGATGTGCGCATGCCCGTGATGGATGGCTACGAGGCCGCGCGGGCGATCCGGCAACTGGAGGATCCGCAGCTGGCGGGGGTGCCTATCGTGGCGGTGACCGCCGGGGCGATGAGCGACGATCGCGAGAAGGCGTTGGAGGCGGGTATGGACGATTACCTGCCGAAACCGATTTCCGAGGAGTCCCTGAAGCGAGTCCTCGGGCGGGTCTTGCTGCAGCGCTAGGCGCGGGTAATCGCGGGTTGGGGCGTGCGCCAGAGCAGGGCGAGGCCGGCGATAAACAAGGCGGCCATGGCCAGCGTCCCCCAGCGGGTGTCTCCGGAAACGAGGCCGATGCCGCCCATCATGAGCGGCCCGAAGATTGCACCCCCTTTGCCCAGCATATTATAGAAGCCGAAGCAGCCGCTGATGTGCTGCTCCGGCACGACGTTGGCAAGGTGCGAGCGGCTGAGGGCTTGCAGCCCGCCCTGCACCATGCCGATGAGGCCGGCCAGTAGGTAGATCTGGCTGACCGGCAGGCCGAAGGCCTGCATGGGAGCGGCGGAAAGGCGAAAGCTGCAGATGGCCACCCCGAGGTAGACGAGAATGCAAAACGTGATCAGCTTGCGCGGGGAGATTTTCTGACCGAGGAAGCCGAGCAGCAGCGCGCAGGGCACGCCGACGATTTGCACCAGGATGATTGCCAGCAGCAGGTCCTGCGAGGGGATGCCCACCGCTTCGGCGTAGGTCGTCGTCATGTTGGTCAGCGTGTTCGCGCCGTCTATATAGATAAAGTAGGCCAGTAGAAAGAGGCCGGCGGCGGGCGTGTGCCTGAGAAAGCGCAGCGTCTGGGCGAGTTCGCGCCAGGTATGGCCGACGGCTTGGCGCAGGCTGGCGGGGCTTTCCGCCTGGCCTTCTTCGACCCAACGCCAGAGGGGCAGGGTGAAGAGCAGCCACCATAGCGCAACGGTGACAAAGGCGAGCTTGACCGCATGGGTGCCGTCGAGCCCCAGTAGCTCCGGCTTTTGCACGACGATGAACTGCCCGATGAGCAGCAGCATGCTGCCGAGAAAGCCGAGTGAGAAGCCGAGGCCGGAAACCAGGTGACGGTTTTGGCGCGTCGTGACACCGGTCAACAGGGCGTCGTAGCAGACGAGGCTGCCAAAAAAGCCGAGCGAGGCCACCAGGCGCAGCAGCAGTGCGAGCTCCCAGGCACCCTGCGGAACGGCCGCGAGCGCAGCAGTGCTGAGCATGCCGACGCCCGCAAGGCCTAGCAGGCACTTCTTTTTCAGGCGCCCCGCTTCGACGATCGCCCCGAGGATCGGGGCGAGAGCGGCCACTGCCAGGCTGGAAACGGTGACGCTGACCGCGACCCACGAAAGCCCTTGCTCCGCCGGCCCATCGAACCAATAGCGGGTGAAGAACGGGCCGTAAAACACAACGAGCACGGAAAGCGCGAAGGCGGAGTTGGCCCAGTCGTAGAGAGCCCAGGCCCAGGCCGGCTTGGAGATGGCACGCATGGCCCTACGCTGGCGCATTTTGTGGGGTGAAGCAACGCCGCAACCGTAGCAAAAGTCCCTGAGGTTCATGACGCTTTTCGACTTTCCCGTAAGGCCGTTTCATGGTAGGTTTTATATACTTTGGCTGAGGTTAACGGCAGGCAGGGCACCGACTTTCGAGTCTTGGTGGCAGAGGACGACGCAGTCCTGCGAAAGACCATCGCCTTGGGCTTGAAAGGGCGCGGGTTTGCTGTCGCACAGGCCGAAACGGGCGACGATGCGCTCGATCGTTTCAGCTCGGAAGAGTTCGATGCCGTGCTGCTGGACGCCATCATGCCCCGCGTCGACGGGTTCGAAGTTTGTCGACGCCTGCGGCGTCACGACCGCGGGCAAGGGATTCCCATCCTGATCATCACCGGTCTGGACGACTCGGCGGCAGTCAAGCAGGCCTACGATGCCGGCGCGACGGACTTTATCCCCAAGCCGCTCCGGCTGGGCATCCTGCGGGAGCGCCTGCGCGGCCTGATCGAAGCCAGCCTGCTGGAAGAGCGCCTGCGCAACAAGCGCCTCCAGTTCGACGCGATTTTCAAGTCCATCCCCTCCGCCATCATTTTCTGTCGGCTCGACCAGAGCATCCTGTTGGTGAATCCCGCTTTTTCCCGGCACTTCGGCTACCGCGACGCCGAGGTGAACAACCGCAAGGCCGGCATGCTCTACGATGACGACCGCGTCTTTCGGGAGCACGAGGTGGCCTGGCAGCAGGAGATCGAGCCCGGGCGCACCGCCACTTATCAAGTAAACTACCGCCGCGCGGACGGCTCGGTCTTCATCGGAGAGACCACCGTCATTTTGGTCACCGACGAGACCGGCGGTGTGATTGGCTGGCTGCGCATTATAGAAGACATCACGCAACGGCTGGAGCGCGAACGGGCGATCGCCGAACGGACGGCGGAGCTGCAGGCCGTGACTGAGCACGCGCCGGAGATGGTTGCGCGTCTGGATTGCCGGGGGCGCTTCCTGCTCGTCAATCGCGTGCTCGCCGACTTCTTCCGCCGCCAGATCGCAGAATTCGAAGGCCGTACCGGCCGCGAACTTCAGCTCGATGCCCCGTGGGACGCCTTGTGGGAAGATGCTTGTCGCCTCGTCCGCGAGCATGGCAGCCGCCAGATCAAGGAAGTCGCCCTGGGAGAGGAAGACCGGGTGCAGACTTTCCAGGCCCTGTTCGCCCCCGAGCGGCATGAAGACGGAGAAGTCAGCACGGTCATCGCCTTCGTCCGTGACGTCTCCGCGCAGAAGCAGGTGGAGCGGATCCGGATCCAGACGGACCGTCTCGACACTCTGGGCGTGCTCGCCGGCGGAGTGGCCCACGATTTCAACAACATCATCGGTGCGCTCATCAGCAGTCTGGCCCTGATTCGCGAGAGCATCAAAGACCAGCCCGCATCCGCCTATCTCGACGACTGCCGGGCCGCCCTCGACCAGGCGCGCTACCTCTCGCGCCAGCTCATGACTTTTTCCCAGGGAGGCGAAGAGCCGGTGACCGATGCCGTCGACCTGCAACGCCTGCTCAAGGAGACTTGCCAGTTTACTGTGCGCAACCGCGCGGTGAAGGTGCAGCACTTTTGCGACGAAGAACTCTGGCCGGTCGAGGCAGACAGCGGCCAGCTCGTCCAGGTTATCAGCAATCTCCTGATCAATGCGGAGCAGGCCATGGCCTCCGGCGGCAAGATCGAGACTCGCCTTGGCAATGTCGCTCTGGACGCGCAAAACAGCCTGACGCTGCCGTCCGGACGCTATGTCAAGATGGAGATTGCGGACAATGGTCCCGGAGTGCCGCAGGAGATCGTCGACCGCGTCTTCGATCCCTACTTTACCACCAAGCGCGAAGGCAGCGGCCTCGGCCTCGCCACGACCTATGCCATCATGAAGCGCCACGGCGGCCTCATCAGTGTGCGCTCCGCCGTAGGGGAGGGGGCCACCTTTGTCTGTTACGTGCCTGCAGCCCAGAAGGTCCAGGAGGTGCCGCCGGAATCACGGCCCGCCGAACCACCGGCCGCAGCGGGGAACTCCGAAGCGAATTTGGTGCGGGCGGATGCACCCTGTGTGCTGCTGATGGAAGATCAGCCCATTATCCGGCGCGGTCTGGCCCGCTTGCTCGCGCCTGCGGGCTATAAGGTGATCCCGACCGCCAGCGGGGAAGAAGCGATCAAGGCCTACGAAGAGGCGGAACGCCAGGGCACCTCCATCGATCTCGTGATCCTCGACATGGCCGTGGTGGAAGGAATGGGCGGCCTGGAAGTCATCCAATACCTGCGCCAGCGCCGTGCAAAACTGCCGGCAATCGTCACCAGTGGCCTCTGGGACGACCCCGTGATGCGGGAGCCCGAGCGCTTTGGCTTCAACGCCGCCCTCTGCAAGCCCTACAACAAAGCCGAGATCCTGGAGATCATTGGGCGGCTGCAGGCAAAAAATGCAATCGCAAGTGATTCTTAGTAAAGCGCTTGCGGGTTTGTGAATAAAAGTGAGGCAAAAGTACTTGCACCACGGACGTTAGTACGGTGTCTTCTGCCTTCCACTTTGGAACGCCCAGTGCGCTCCACGTTCTTTCCAAAAGAAAAAATCCTGAAAGCTCCGAGAAAAACGCTTGACGGGAATCGGGAAAACATCAGTAATGATCGTCTTTCCGTTCTTTGAAGGCTCTCGAGGTTGAACCGCCCCTCCGCCTCTGGTGAAGCGGGTTGAGAAAAAGTTCAAAAAGATTGTTGACTTGATCTCCGGTTTGATTCTTGATGATCACCTTTCGCAAGTAGCGAAAGTTGCTTCGAAAAGCGTTCTTTGAGTAGTTCAAAAATCAAAATAAATTAAGCGAAATTCGCTTGACTGAGTTTTAGATTTCTGATCTAGTCTTGAGCTTTACTTCTTTGAAAGTCTGGTTCGTTAGTTTGTTTCACTTCTTGTGAAAAGCAAAAATTCTTTTGAAAAACGCTTGACGTAAGAAAACAAAACAAGCTTAATGATCAGCTTTCCCAATTCGTTCTTTTCAAGTTTGTCACTGCTTCTTTTCTAAATCGTCACGATTTTCAAAAGAAAAATTCAAAAATGCGCTTGACGCGTTTGAGAAAAGCCTCATTAATATGCAGCTTTCCTCAGCCGCGAAAGCGGTTTCCGACAAACGGAAGTTCTTTGAAAGTTACTTAGTGCGATTGGCGGGAATAAAGACCTGCTCAATCCTTTGCAATAACACAAAGTAGTCCACGATTCATTATTGAATCAGGACTCCGCAAAATACTTTAATGTATTTTCGGAGAGTTTGATCCTGGCTCAGAGTGAACGCTGGCGGCGTGGTTCAGACATGCAAGTCGAGCGAGGAGCTTGCTCCTAGCGGCGAACGGGTGCGTAACACGTGAGCAACCTGCCTTTAAGTGGGGGATAGCCCAGGGAAACCTGGATTAATACCGCATGTGGCTTCCAACTGCATAGTTGGCAAGCTAAAGCTTGTAATGGCGCTTAAAGAGGGGCTCGCGGCCTATCAGCTTGTTGGTGAGGTAACGGCTCACCAAGGCTAAGACGGGTAGCTGGTCTGAGAGGATGATCAGCCACACTGGAACTGAGATACGGTCCAGACACCTACGGGTGGCAGCAGTTTCGAATCATTCACAATGGGGGAAACCCTGATGGTGCAACGCCGCGTGGGGGATGACGGCCTTCGGGTTGTAAACCCCTGTCACCGAGGATTAAACGCACGGTTCATACCCGTGCCTGAAGTTACTCGGAGAGGAAGAGGTGGCTAACTCCGTGCCAGCAGCCGCGGTAATACGGAGACCTCGAGCGTTACTCGGATTTA